>JAQGMF010000006.1 GCA_028292505.1 Rhodocyclales bacterium | reverse complement strand
AGAGCACGATCCGGCAACGGTGCGAGAACGGGTCCGTTGTTCCGGAATAGAGATTCATCATTGCGGAATTACTCCAGGAATACTCAATGTCGCGCACGATGCGGCGCGAAGGCGTCACATCATGCTCACGACTGGATAACAGCATCATTTCGGCTGCGACCTGATTAGTTACGGGTTTGGTGACGATTTTAGTGAACATCTTTCCAGAAAGCTCGCTTGAGCAGATAAGTAAGCACGCCCAATACTGCGAGAACTGCAAGTACGAACACACCGATCTGCTGGCGCGTCTCTTGTGCGGGCTCGCCCATCCAGGTGATGAAGGAGACGAGGTCGGCGACTTCCTCGTCGAACTCTTCCTTCGACAGCTTGCCTGGCTGGATAAGTTCCAGCTTTTCGAGATGCTTCTCCGTGGCGCCATTCTCGCCGGTCTTCTCGACGAAACGGGCGGCCTGCTGGCCCTGCAAGGTCCATAGAACATTGGGCATGCCCACGTTCGGGAAGACCATATTGTTCCAGCCGGTCGGACGCGAGTCGTCACGGTAGAACTGACGCAAGTAGGTATAGAGCCAATCCGCGCCGGTGCCGTACTCGCCGCTACGCGCGCGGGCGATGACCGACAGATCGGGCGGTGCGGCACCGAACCACTGCTTGGCATCTTCGCGACGCAGCGCAACCCTCATGAGGTCGCCTACTTTGTCGCCGGTGAACAGGAGGTTGTCCTTGATCTCTTGATCCGTCAAGCCAATGTCATGCAGACGGTTGTAGCGCATGAAGCTGGCGCTATGGCAATTCACACAATAGTTGATGAACAGCTTGGCGCCATGCTGCAGGGTGGCGTCGTCGAACTGCAACGGCGCCTTGTCCAGGTGCAATTCGTTTTCCGCATGCGCTGCCAGCGGCAATGCCAGGCTCAGCACGGCAGCGGCCAGGAAACGGAACGTCCGCGAGAAGGTCTTCGGAAACATGATTGTCATGGCGCTCATTCGAAGGTCACCCTTTCCGGCACGGGTAGTGTCTTGTCCATGCGCGTGTACCAGGGCATGAAGGCGAAGAAGGCGAGATACAGCAGCGAGCATATCTGCGACACGACCTTGCCAACCGGCGACGGCGGTTGCACGCCGAGATAGCCGAGGATCAGGAAGCACACCACCCAGATCGCCAGAATGGTCTTGAAGAGGGTGCCCTTGTAGCGGATTGACTTGACCGGACTCTGATCGAGCCATGGCAGCAATGCAAACAGCATTACCGAGCCGCCCATCATGACCACGCCCCACACTTTGGCATCGAGAGCGAAGAAGCCGACGATCAGCACCAGCGCAACCACGGCAGCGGCGATGCGCACGATGTTGTTGCGCGCCGTCAGGAAAGTCAGCGTGCCTACGGAAGCGACGAGCAGCGCCAGCCAGATCATGAAATCGGAGGTCGTGGCGCGCAAGATCGAGTAGTACGGCGTGAAGTACCACACCGGCGCAATGTGCGGTGGCGTCTTCAACTGGTCGTAGGGCACGAAGTTGTTGTACTCGAGGAAATAACCGCCGCCTTCGGGCATGAAGAAGATGATCGCCGAGAAGATCAGCAGGAAGATCGCCGCGCCGAAGATGTCCTTGACCGTGTAGTACGGGTGGAAAGGTATGCCGTCGAGTGGAATGCCATTGTCATCCTTGAGCTTCTTGATCTCGACACCATCCGGATTGTTCGAGCCGACTTCGTGCAGCGCGATGATGTGCGCGGCGACCAGCCCGATCAGCACCAAGGGAATAGCGATGACGTGAAAGCTGAAGAAACGGTTGAGCGTCGCGTCGCCGACGACATAGTCGCCGCGAATGAGCAGCGACAGCTCCTTGCCGATCAGCGGAATCGCGTCGAACAGGTTGACGATCACCTGCGCGCCCCAGCCCGACATCTGCCCCCAGGGGAGCAGATAGCCGAAGAAGGCTTCGCCCATCAGACACAGGAAAATCGCCACGCCGAACAGCCAGATCAGCTCGCGCGGCTTGCGGTACGAGCCGTAGAGCATGCCGCGGAACATGTGCAGATAGACGACGATGAAGAACGCCGAAGCGCCCGTCGAGTGCATGTAGCGGATGATCCAGCCGCCGGGCACGTCGCGCATGATGTACTCGACGCTGGCAAACGCCACCGGTATGCCAGATGCATTGAGCGAGGCATCCGGCTTGTAGTGCATCACCAGGAAGATGCCGGTGACGATCTGGATCACGAGCACCAGCAGAGCGAACGAGCCGAAAAAATACCAGAAGTTGAAATTCTTCGGAGCGTAGTACTCGGAGAGGTGCTCCTTGTACAGCTTGGTCGCCGGAAAACGCTCGTCGACCCAGCCCATGAATTGTTGCGCCAGCTTGTTCATCCTCTTAGGCTCCCTTGCCGTCGTCGCCGATCATGATTCTGGAATCCGACAAATATTTGTACGGCGGAATCGGCAGATTGTCCGGTGCCGGCATGCTCTTGAGCACACGGCCGGACAGATCGAACTGCGAACCGTGACATGGGCACAGGAAGCCGCCATGCCAGCTCGGGCCCATGCCGCTTTCGCTGCCAGCAACGAGCTTGTCGCCCGGCGAGCACCCCAGGTGCGTACAGATGCCAATGCAAACGAGGTACTCGGCTTTGATCGCACGCGCCTCGCCCTTGATGTATTCGGGCTGTTCGGCGCGCTTGGACTCGGGGTCCGCCAACTGCGGGTCGGTCTCTTTCAGCGAAGCCAGCATTTCCGGCGTGCGACGCAGGATCCACACCGGCTTGCCGCGCCACTCCACAATCATCTTCTCACCCGGTTTGAGACCGGAAATATCCGCTTCGACCGGCGCACCGGCTGCCTTGGCACGTTCCGAAGGTGCAAAGCTCATCGCGAACGGCACGGCGGCACCGATGCCGGCAGCGCCGCCGACCACGGCCGTCGCCGTGATCAGACTGCGACGGCTGCAATCTTTGCAGCCCGTCTCAGCGTTCTTGTCATCGCTCATTGAAAACCCCAGAGGTAAAGAATCTTGAAAACTGCGCGAGTATAGCGAAAAGCACAGCACGAATTAAAGCCTTGCTCCCTATCAAATCGTGTAGAACCGCTCTGGCATTGGGTTTGCGGGATGCAGATATTTTGCGCGGGGCAACATTCGCAGCCGAAAAATCGATGTCGGCGTTACACTGGACGCTTCCGACACAACGAAAAAGCGAACGGTCATGATCCAGGGTGTCATTTGCGACATGGATGGCGTCATCTATCGCGGCAAGAAAGTCATCCCCGGCGCGCTCGATTTTGTGCAACGCCTGCTGACCGCGAAAACACCTTTCCTGTTTCTGACCAACAACGCCGAACAGACCTCGCTCGATCTCAAACTCAAGCTCGAAGGTCTGGGCATCCACGGCATCCACGAAGACAACTTCATCACCGCGGCAATGGCGACCGCCATGTTCCTCAAAGCACAGAAGGAGCACGCCACCGTATACGTCGTCGGTGGCGGCGGCATCATCAGCGAGTTGTACAAAGTCGGCTTCTCGCTGTCCGAGACCAACCCGGACTACGTGGTCGTTGCCAAGAGCACTTCGTTCAACTTCGAACAGTTGAAGAAAGCGGTGCGACTCATCGATGGCGGCGCGAAGTTCATCGGCACCAATCCCGACATGATCGATCCGGTCGAGGGCGGCAACGAACCGGCAGCGGGCACCTTCCTCGCCGCCATCTCGGCCGCGACCGGCAAGAAGCCCTACATCGTTGGCAAGCCCAATGCGTTGATGATGACGTTGGCAACACGCAAGCTGGGCGTGCATCCGGACAACGCGCTGATGATCGGCGACCGCATGGATACCGATATCGTCGGCGGCATGGAAGCGGGCATGCGGACGGCGCTGGTGCTATCGGGTGTCACCACGCCGGAAATCATGACGCACTTCCCCTACAAGCCGGATCACGTGTTCGATCATGTCGGGTTGATCGATCCGACTACGCTTTAAGCGGTGATATCTGAAACCCGGCAACGTGCCGTCATTCCCGCGAAAGCGGGAATCCACGCGCACCTCGATACAACTTGGTTCCGCAGAAGTGGATTCCCGCTCGCGGGAATGACGGAAGCGATGTGTATTTCCTAATATGACGTTTAGATGAGGCGTGATTCTTGACCGCTACAGCGAACGTCGTTCCACCATCGCCTGCGCCAGCGTTCCAATGTCCGTATGCTCCAGCTCACCGCCCACCGGCACGCCGCGCGCAATGCGGCTGACCTTCACGCCACGCGTGCGCAGCACCTCGCCGACGTAGTGGGCGGTCGCTTCGCCTTCGTTGGTAAAGTTCGTCGCCAGAATCACCTCCTGCACGGCCTCGTCCGCAGCACGTGCAATGAGTTTTTCGAGATTGAGTTCGCGCGGCCCCACGCCATCGAGCGGCGAGATGCGGCCCATCAATACGTAATACATGCCGCGATAGCTGTGCGTCTGCTCCATGACGGCCAGATCGGCCGGCATTTCCACCACACATAGCAAACTCGCATCGCGCTGCGGATTCGCGCAGCGCTCGCAGATTTCCGCTTCGGTGAAGGTATTGCAACGCGCGCAATGTTGCAGGCGTTCCAGTGCCAGTCCGAGCGACTGCCCCAGCCGCGCCGCGCCCGCCCTGTCACGCTGCAGCAGGTGATAAGCCATGCGCTGCGCGGACTTCGGGCCAATGCCCGGAAGAATGCGCAGGGCTTCGATGAGTTGGTCGAGGGGGTTCAATTATTTATGTCGTGAAAGCAGAGCTTCGGAGCTATGCCCGTAGCATCTCGCATCCATGTCAAAACGGCATCTTGAAGCCAGGCGGCAAGTTGAGGCCCGAAGTAAAACCGGACATCTTCTCCTGCGAGGTGGTTTCGACCTTGCGCGCCGCGTCGTTGAGCGCGGCGACGATGAGATCTTCGAGCATCTCCCTGTCATCCATGACCGATGGATCGATGCTGACGCGCTTGGCCTCGTACTTGCAGCTCATCACGACCTTGACGACGCCTGAACCTGCCTGACCTTCCACATCGATGGTCGCCAGCGCGTCCTGCGCCTTCTTCATGTTTTCCTGCATCTGCTGGGCCTGCTTCATGAGGCCTCCCAGTCCACCTTTCATCATCGCAATGCTCCTCGAAAAATATGAAAATACAATAAAACAGCGGTCATGGCCGCTACGTCAAAGCGGTCTGACCGAAGTCTCTACCAGCGTGGCGTCGAAGCGCTCGATCATTTCCTGTACGAAGGGGTCCGATTCCAATGCGGCAACGGCATCGGAATGCCTTTGTCGCTGCGCCTCGGCGTTGCGCTGCGCCGGCGTCTGCGTGCCGGGCTCGCCGACTTCTACATTGAGACGCAGCGTGACGCCGAAATGCCCCGCCAAGGCTTCCTGCAATTTTGCCTGCGTGCCTGGCATGGCCAGCAAGTGTTTGTGCGTCGGCGCCAGGCGCAGCTTGACGCCACCATCGCCGATGTCGACCAAAGAACAATTCTGCGCCAACTCGCGCACCAGGCCGCCAAGCTGCATGATGCCGATCAATTCATGCCAATCGGGTATGTCGCTCGGCAATACTGCCGGTACCGGAGGTGGCGACTGAGCGGGCAACTGAGTGGGCGACTCGGCCGTTGCCGAATATTGTGTCGCAGGCGGTTGTACGACACGCAAAATAGCCGCTGAGACCTCGCCAGCCAGCGCTTGCGGCGCGCCGCCCGCAGGACGTGACGATGCTGTCGGCATTTCTGGTTTGGGGCTGGGCCGCGCAACGGCCGGCACCGGTGGCCGTGCCAGACCACCGCCCGCACTACCGCCGACTGGCGCGCTGGAAGCACCCGACGCATCGGGCCGGAATGCATGCAGGCGCAACAGCGTCATCGAGAAACCGGTGTGTTCATCCGGCGCCAGCGGCAACTCGTCTCGGCCGTGCACGACAATCTGGTAGGCCAGTTGCAGGAATTCCGGTGAAAACTGTTTGGCATAAACCGCCAGGCGTTCGCGCTCGATCGCATCGCCAAAGGCCTGCGGCGCGAATTGCAATAGCGCAATGCGATGCAACAGGCTGGCGAAAGTCTGGAGCGCGTCGTCGAAGGACAGTGCGCGCGCCTCCATGGTGTCGGCTGCGGCCAGCATGGCATCGATATCCTGCGCGGCGAGTGCGTCCAGCAAGGCGTACAGATGGTCTTCTCCGACCGTGCCGAGCATGTCGATGACCTGCTCCTCCTCGACACGCCCCGCGCCGTGCGCGATGGCCTGATCGAGCAAGGACAATGCATCGCGCATCGAACCGTTCGCGCCTTTTGCCAGATGACGCAAAGCACCCGGCTCGAAGCTCACGCCCTCATCGCCGAGCACGCGTGCGAGGTGATCGACGATATGCGTCAGCGGCATCTGCTTGAGGTTGAACTGCAGGCAACGACTGAGCACAGTGACCGGAATTTTCTGCGGATCAGTCGTGGCGAGAATGAATTTCATGTGCGCCGGCGGTTCTTCCAGCGTCTTGAGCATGGCGTTGAAGGCATGGCCGGTGAGCATGTGCACTTCGTCGATCATGTACACCTTGTAGCGGCCTCGCGCCGGCGCGTAAGCGGCCTTTTCGAGCAGAGCGGCCATGTCGTCGACGCCGCGATTGGAGGCTGCATCCATCTCGATGTAATCGACGAAGCGACCGGCATCGATTTCCGTGCACGCCGAACACACACCGCACGGCGTTGCCGTCACGCCGGTTTCGCAGTTGAGGCTCTTGGCGAGGATGCGCGAGATCGTGGTCTTGCCGACGCCGCGTGTGCCAGTAAAGAGATAGGCGTGATGCAAGCGCCCGGTCTGCAGTGCGTGGCCTAGTGCCCGCACCACATGCTCCTGGCCGACCAGGGTTTCAAAACTGCGGGGGCGCCACTTACGGGCTAGAACTTGATAACTCATAGACCGCAATTGTAGCCCGGATGCCTGACCGTCACAGGCAACAAAAAGCCCCTGCATTTTCATGCAAGGGCTTAGTACAAAACAATCACCGAGCCTGATTAGTGACTGATGCTTAAAGCATAAAATTTAACGATCGTGGCGTCGGTTGCATCTGGCGTGCCTGAGACTGCGGATTGATCATAGTCGCCAGCCTTGAAGTAGAAGTTCTCTCCCACAAAGCTCGAGTCCATCGTGAAGGTCTGCGAAGTGCTGTTGATCGTGACGGTAATCGTCGAACCAGACAGTTGCAGCGCGTAGGTGAACTTTGTTCCCAATGGCACCGTGGTGATCGTAGTCGTGGTTGAGGTCCCACCCAGATTGGTGCTTTCAAGGAAAAGCTTTACAACGCCGCCGGAGGTGACTTGCAATTCACAGAGCGGCTTACTGGGTGCGGGAGGAGCTTGGAAAATCTGGGCGATGGCCGTATTGCTAGGGACTTGCGTCACCGCCACCGTGGCATTCAGCACATTTATGCCGCTGGTGGGCCATTCAAAAGTTTCGCGAAACTCTGTGCGTGGGTGCAGCGAGCCGGAGGTGGTCCAACCGTGAGCCGGATCCCCCATGACCATCGCGCCGTCACTACTGTCCGTATAGAAATAGGGCGGGCTGGTGAAACCGGCTGCAAGCTGGGCACCCGTCTTGGTGTCTACACTTCCCGAAGCGCCTGTCGGCAACTGGAGCGTAAATCCGCTAAGGTTGAAATTGCTTCCGGGTGGCGCGCTGGTGCTGAGGGAGGAAGCGGCGCTTGACGAAGCGGCGCTCGATGATGAAGCGGCGCTGGCGAATGCAGCACCTCCCGAAGAACCGCCGCCGCCTCCACAGGCGGACACGCACAACATCACCGACAGAACCACCAGTAATTTCATTTTAGACAGCATGATTGCTCCAGACTTAGTTCGTGCGCTAACCCGTACTCGGGGGTGATTTCTGTAAAGACATACAGAACCGCGCCACTCAAACCGATGCAGCACAAAGAAACGGCACATCGCCGGCAAAACGATGCGCCTTTTGACATATTCAGGGTGGCGAGCCTGACCCCCGGCACTTGCGGTGAGCGGTTATGGCTGCTTCCTTCCGGACCTGACCAGATTCCCACGCCTCAATGCGGGGAGACCCGCCACGGCGAATTCTAACATGCCAACGGAGCCGCGATCGTCGCGGCATTGCGCCTGCATGCCTTGCGTCGCCTTACCCCGCTTTGCACAAAAGTCGCCTCAGGAATGCCGCGTCTTCTCCGTTAAACTGCATACTAATAACAATTGCTCAGGGGTCCCCATGAACATTTGCTCTCGTCTGCCTGCCTTGCTGAGTGTGATTGCCTGCTGCATCAGCCCGCAACTCAGTGCTCAGGAAATTGTCGTCGGCCAATGCGCGCCCCTATCTGGCTCGCTTGCCCACACCGGCGATGCCATGGTGCAAGGCGTGCGTGTGGCCATCGAAGCGGCCAATGCGGCGGGCGGCATTCATGGGCAGAAAATCAAGCTGGTGCAGAAAGACGACGGCTACGACTCCGAGCGCACAGTGAGTTGCACACAGGACATGATCCGCAAGGAAAAAGCCGTGGCGCTGATCGGCTATGCCGGCACGGGCAATATTGCCGAGCTGCTCCGACGCAATGTGCTTGCCGAAGCCAATATCCCGCTGATCGCGCCCTATACCGGCGGCTCGGTACTGCGCGATCCATTCAACCCTTACATTTTCCACATCCGGGCGGGGTACGACGACGAAACACGCACCATGGTCGACCAGTTCGTCGCCACCGGACTGAAACGCATTGCCGTGTTCTACCAGAACGATGCCTTCGGCCAGTCCGGTGTATCTGGCGTGGAGAAGGCTCTCGATCAGCACAAGCTGAAGGTCGTCGTCAAGGCCAGCTACGAAAAGAACACCGAGGATATCGATGCCGCGGTCAACATCATCCTGAAGAGCAACCCGCAGGCCGTCATCATGATCGCCATCACGCGCCCGGCCGCGTTGTTCGTCAAGGCTGCCCTCGACCGCTCGCCCGGCTTGCAGGTCTTCAGCATCTCGGTGGTCAATGGCGAGGATATCTACCGTATCGCCGGCGACGAATTCGGTCGCGGTGTCGGCATCACGCAAGTCATGCCTTCGCCCTTCTCCGGCACCGTAAAAATAGTGCGCGACTACCAGGAGGCGATGAAACAGCACGCGCCGGGCCAACCTTTTTCATACGCCAGCTTCGAGGAATATGTCGGCGCGCGGATACTGATCGAGGGTTTGCGCAAGGCCGGACCATCGCCATCGTCCGGCGCCGTCCTCAAGGCACTCGAGACCGTCAAGGTCGATGTCGGCGGCTACAAGGTCGCCTTCGGACCGAAGCAGCGCACGGGCTCCAGTTTTGTCGAGGTAACCATCATCGGTCAGAATGGCATGCACCTGCTCTGACATCCCGTCCAGCGGGTGACGTGCGACGAACCCTCGCGCGCTGGCAGGCCATGCCTGCAAACCCTTACAGCCCGCGCTGACGCCGCGCTTCAAACAGGCAAATGCCGGATGCAACGGAAACGTTGAGGCTTTCCACCGAACCGAGCATCGGAATCTGCACCAGCTCATCGCAGGTCTCACGCGTGAGACGGCGCAAGCCGTCGCCCTCCGCGCCCAGCACCCATGCCAACGGAATTTTCTGGTCAACCTCGTAGAGCGACTTCCCGGCCTCGCCTGCCGCGCCCACGCACCACACGCCGGCCTCCTGCATTTCACGCAAACTGCGCGCAAGATTGGTAACGGTCACGTACGGTACGGTGTCCGCCGCGCCGCTGGCCACCTTGATGGCAGTGGCATTCAGGCCGACGGCCCGATCCTTCGGCGCAATCACGGCGTGTGCGCCAGCCGCATCGGCCACGCGCAGACAGGCGCCGAGATTGTGCGGGTCCTGCACGCCGTCGAGTACCAGCAACAGCGCGTTTTCGGTGAGCGTGTCGAGCACATCGTCCAGATGCATCTCCTTGCGTTTGGCATCCACGCGCGCCACCACACCTTGATGGCGATGCGTGCCGGCCATGCCATCGAGACGCTGCGCGTCGGTCGGTATGACACGGACATTTGTGCTCTCGGCACGCTCGACGAGGTCGCGCGCGCGCGCATCGTGGCGGCCGGCAGCAATGAAGATTTCGAGCACGCTTTCGGCGTCCTGACGCAGCTTGGCCGCCACCGCATGAAAACCGTGGATGAAACGTGCGCCTTTGATATCCTCAGCCATGACGACCGCCTTTCGGTGCTGCCGGCTTGTGTGCCGCGGACTTCGGTTTGGGCTTGGGCGCCGTCTTGGGTTTTTGCTTGGGTGTGGTCGGCTTGCTCTTGCCGGGGCCTCGTGATTTGGACGGGACCGCTGCGCTCGCCTTGCCGGGCACGCCGGGCCGTGCACCACGCACTGGCAATACTTCGGCCGCGATGGCAAGTGGGCCTTTGCGGTCCGGCAGACCGGCAAGTTTGCGCCAGCTTACGAC
This sequence comes from Rhodocyclales bacterium, assembly GCA_028292505.1. Taxonomy (GTDB): domain Bacteria; phylum Pseudomonadota; class Gammaproteobacteria; order Burkholderiales; family Rhodocyclaceae; genus Viridibacterium. Next base: position 2,707 of record JAQGMF010000006.1, on the reverse strand, counting down.
ATCGTCATCATCGTTATGGGCGACGGGCTGCGCTTTGGCGGGAGGCGCGCTGCGTCCACCACGTGTTCCTTCGGGGGCTGCGGGTGCGGCGATCAGGCGCTTCAGTTTGGCGTGTTCCCTGACCGGTTTTTGTACGGCTTGGATCACTTCGACGGGCGCTGCGCGCGTGCGATCACGCTCGGTCTTGCCCGTGCGCGTCGTAGCACGCTCGACGCCTTCGAGAAGTTTGAAATCGATTTTGCGCGACTCCAGGTCGACACGCACGAGTTGCACGCTGACGCGGTCGGACAGGCGATAACGCTGGCCGGTGCGCTCGCCGAGCAATTCGTGACGCGCCTCGTCGTGATGGAAGTAATCCTTGCCGAGTTCGGAGATGTGCACCAAGCCTTCGACGAAGAGATCGTCGAGCGTCACGAAGATGCCGAACGAGGTCACCGCCGTAATGCTACCGACATAATTCTCGCCGATGCGGTCCTGCATGTAGAAGCACTTGAGCCAGGTCTCGACATCACGGCTGGCTTCATCGGCACGTCGTTCGGTCTGCGAGCAATGCACGCCGATATCTTCCCAGATGCCCGTCTGGCGCGCCTTTTCAGGCACTGGTGGCGCAACCGGTGCAGCGTCACGCTGGCTTTTGCCGCGTGCCGGTTTGCCATCACGGCCGGCCTTGTTGCCTTTCGCGCGCTTGCGCCGCGTGTCCATCAACAGCTCGACGGGGCCAGCACTCGGCTGATACGGTTTCTTGCTCAACACCGCCTTGATCGCACGGTGCACCAGTAGATCGGGATAGCGGCGGATCGGCGAGGTGAAGTGCGTGTAGGCCTCGTAGGCCAGGCCGAAGTGGCCGACGTTGTCCGGGCTGTACACCGCTTGCTGCAAGGAGCGCAGCATCACTGTCTGGATGAGCTGGAAGTCGGGCCGCTCCTTGATCTGCGCCACCACCTTGGCAAAATCGCCGGCGCGCGGCGTGTCGCCACCGGCGAGATTGATGCCGAACTCGCCGAGGAACTCGCGCAGGCGTTCGAGCTTCTCGATCGTCGGCCCTTCGTGGATGCGGTACAGCGAAGGCTGGCCGCTCTCCTGCAGAAAATTCGAAGCGCATACATTGGCCGCCAGCATGCATTCCTCGATGAGACGATGCGCGTCATTGCGATGCTCTTGCACGATGCGTTCGATCTTGCCGTTCTCGTCGAAGACCATCTTCGTTTCGACCGTCTCGAAATCGATCGCACCGCGCTTGGCGCGTGCTTTCAGCAATATGCGAAACAGTTCGTCGAGATTTTCCAGATGCGGCAGCAGGTCCACCAGCTCTTGACGTAAGACAGGGTCTTTCTCATACAAAGTTGCAGCGACCTTGTTGTAGGTCAGGCGCGCGTTCGAATACATGACAGCGGGATAGAAGCGATATTGCTTGATCACCCCCATCGGATTGATGCTCATGTCGCACACCATGCACAGACGCTCGACCTGTGGATTGAGCGAGCACAGGCCGTTGGAAATTTTCTCCGGCAGCATCGGAATCACGCGACGCGGAAAATACACCGAGGTGCCGCGCGCCAATGCATCGGCATCCAGCGCGGAGCCCGGCGTCACGTAGTGACTCACGTCGGCAATCGCCACCAGCAGGCGATAACCCTTGCCCTGCTTCTCGCAATACACCGCGTCGTCGAAATCGCGCGCGGTCTCGCCATCAATGGTCACCAGCGGCAAGTGACGAACGTCTTCACGGCCGGGGGTCCAGTCTTTCTTGCGCACCACGTCGGGCAACTTCTTCGCTTCGGCCTGCGCTGCTTCGGAAAACTCGAAGGGCAGATCGTGCTTGCGCAATGCAATCTCGATCTCCATGCCGGGATCGGCATAGTTGCCCAGCGTCTGCACAATGCGCCCGATGGCCTGCGTATGTGCCGAAGGCTGTTGCGTGATCTCGACGGTCACGATCTGGCCCGCCGTGGGCGGCGTGCGTGTCGTGTCCGGCGCGAGCAATATCTGCTGATTGAGGCGACGATTTTCCGGTTGCACGAAAGCCACGCCCTGCTCGACCACGACGCGGCCGATGACCTGCGTGTTGGCGCGCTCCAGCACTTCGATCACTTTCGCTTCGCGACGCCCGCGCTGATCGATGCCAGTGGCACGCACCAGAATCTTGTCGCCGTGCATGACTTCGCGCATGGCGCGCGGGCCGAGGAACATGTCGTCGGAACCGTCGTCGGGAACGAGAAAGCCGAAGCCATCGGCATGACCCTCAACGCGGCCACGGATCAGATCGGCTTTGTCCGGAATGATGTAGTCACCGGCGCGATTGCGCATGAGCTGCCCTTCGCGCTCCATTGCGAAAATGCGCCGCGCAAAGTGGTCGACTTCTTCGGATTTGATATCGAGTTCAGCGATCAACTCATCGCTCGACATGGGGCGCGCCATGTCGCCGAGTATCTGCAAAATGTATTCGCGCGAGGGCAACGGATTCTCGTATTTTTCCTTCTCGCGCTCGAAGAAAGGGTCCGCCAATCGCACACGCGATGGCCGGGTTTTGCGGGTTGTTGTCTTGTTTGTAATGTTCTTTTTTTCTTGACTCATTGATTCGATGCTTTATAGTGCACGCCTCTTGCCCAGGTGGCGAAATTGGTAGACGCGCTAGTTTCAGGTACTAGTGCCGCAAGGTGTGGAGGTTCGAGTCCTCTCCTGGGCACCAAATTCGGTAATCAAGCCG
>JAQGMF010000025.1 GCA_028292505.1 Rhodocyclales bacterium | reverse complement strand
GACTTCGATGAGTTGGCTCATTTGTTTTCCTTTGGTGCGGCCTGGATCAAACAGTCATCGGGTTCGGCTTGTTTGGATCGAGCTCGTACTTGACGAGCGCGGCAGCCACTTTCTCGCGATCAACCTTACCCTCTTCGGCGAGTGCAGACAGCGCTGCAACGACAACCCAGCGGCGGTCGACTTCGAAGTGGTGACGCAGTTGCTCGCGCGTGTCGGAGCGACCGAAACCATCCGTACCCAGCACGACATACTTGCCGGGCACATACGGACGTATCTGTTCGGCATAAAGATGGATGTAGTCGGTAGCGACGATCATCGGCCCTTGCATGCCCTTGAGTTTCTTCTCGACATGCGAGACGCGCTTCTCTTCGAGCGGATGCAGCATGTTCCAGCGCGCGGTGGCTTGTCCGTCGCGAGCCAGTTCGTTGAAGCTCGGTGCGCCCCAGATGTCGGAGTCGATGCCCCAGTCGCTCTTGAGCAGATCGGCAGCAGCGATGACTTCGCGGAAGATCGTGCCCGAGCCCATCAGTTGCACGCGTGGTGCCTTGCCGCCCTTGGTCGTGGCGCCGTCACGGAACTTGTACAGCCCCTTGACGATGTCATTTTCGGCGCCGACCGGCATTTCGGGATGCTCGTAGTTCTCGTTCATTACCGTGATGTAGTAATAAACGTCTTCCTGCTCCTTGAACATGCGGCGCAGGCCGTCCTGGAAGATCACTGCCAGTTCGTACGAGAAGGTTGGGTCATATGACACGCAATTAGGAATCGTATGTGCGAGCACATGCGAGTGACCATCTTCGTGTTGCAGGCCTTCGCCATTGAGCGTGGTACGCCCTGCCGTGCCGCCAACCAGGAAGCCACGTGCGCGCGAGTCGCCTGCCGCCCAGCACAGATCCATCGTACGTTGCAGGCCGAACATCGAGTAGAAGATGTAGAACGGAATCATCGGCACACCGTGCACCGAGTAGCTCGTCGCAGCGGCCAACCAGTCGGCCATCGCACCGGCTTCGTTGATGCCGTCCTGCATGATCTGGCCGTCCTTCGTTTCCTTGTAGAACATGAGCTGGTCATGATCCTGCGGCACGTACTGCTGGCCTTGCTGATTCCAGATGCCGTACTGGCGGAACATGCCTTCGATACCGAAGGTGCGGCTCTCGTCCACCACGATCGGCACGACGTTGCGGCCGACGTTCTTGTCTTTGAGCAGCGTGTTGAAAATGCGGCCGATGACTTGCGTGGTCGAAATCTCACGACCTTCGCCGGTGGCTTTCAATAAGGCTTCGAAGGCAGACAGTTCAGGGATCTGTAACGTAGCCGAGGTGCGGCGACGCGATGGCAGATAACCGCCAAGGTCCATGCGCTGTTTGCGCATGTAGTTGAGTTCGGGAGAGTTCTCCTCGAACTTGATGTACGGCATTTCTTCGAGCTTGTCGTCGGTAACCGGAATTGTGAAGCGTGCACGGAAATCCTTCAGCGCCTTCAGTGACAATTCCTTTTTCTGGTGGCTGATGTTCTGCGCTTCGCCCGACTCGCCCATGCCGTAACCCTTGATGGTCTTGGCAAGAATCAGGGTCGGCTGGCCAGTGTGCTCGACGGCTGCCTTGTAGGCTGTAAACACCTTGAACATGTCATGGCCGCCGCGGTTCAGGCGCCAGATATCGTCGTCGGTCCAGTCGATCACCAGCTCTTTCAGCTCGGGCGTGTTGAAGAAGTATTCGCGCACGTAAGCGCCGTTCTTCGACTTGTAGGTCTGGTACTCACCGTCGACCACTTCCATCATGCGTTTCTTGAGTATGCCCTTGGCATCGCGCGCAAACAGCGCGTCCCAATGCGTACCCCAGATCAGTTTGATGACGTTCCAGCCGGCGCCGCGGAATTCCGCTTCGAGTTCCTGGATGATCTTGCCGTTGCCGCGCACCGGTCCATCCAGGCGCTGCAGATTACAGTTGATGACGAACACGAGGTTGTCGAGCTTCTCGCGACCGCCGACGCCGATGGCGCCCATCGACTCGACTTCTTCCATTTCGCCATCGCCCATGAAGGCCCATACCTTGCGGTTGGAGGTCTTGGCGAGGCCGCGCGAATCGAGGTACTTCATGAAGCGCGCTTGATAAATTGCTTGCAATGGGCCGAGGCCCATCGACACGGTCGGGAACTGCCAGAAGTCCGGCATCAACCACGGATGCGGATAGGACGACAGACCCTTGCCGCCAACTTCCTGGCGGAAGTTGTCGAGTTGTTCTTCGGACAGACGACCGAGCATGAAAGCGCGCGCATACACGCCGGGCACCGAGTGGCCCTGGAAGAACACCAGGTCGCCGCCATTTTCTTCGCTCGGTGCATGCCAGAACCAGTTGAAGCCAACGTCATACAGAGTCGTGGACGATGCATACGATGCAATGTGGCCGCCCACGTTGGTGTTGCGATTGGCACGCACCACCATGGCAATGGCATTCCAGCGCAGGTAAGCCTGGATGCGCTCTTCCATCGCCACATCGCCGGGGTAATTCGGCTGCTGCTCGGTCGGGATGGTATTGATATAGGCTGTATTGGCGCTGTAAGGGATGTCGATCCCTTCTTCGCGTGCCGACTCGATGAGACGCTGAATCAGGTAATGCGCCCGTTCGGGGCCTTCCTGCGCGATGACTGCCTCCAGTGCTTCCAACCATTCCTGTGTCTCTCGCGCGTCCGGATCGGACTGCAGGAGCACGTGGGGCATCTCTGCCATGTTACTTCTCCTCTAATGGGCATTTGATCAAACCGTTCCGACGGGGGCATCGTGAGCGATTTGCTGTGTTGTCGTCGGCTGCATAGCGTGCGGCCAGACATGACTACTATTGCGCGCCGATTCGCTTATGCCGAATCCGCCCGCTGGAACTGCAAAGAACTTCGGCCAAGTTGTCGGTAGATGTGCGAAGGCGGCCACAAAGCGGGTTCCTGCAATTGGGGCCAAAAAAACGCACAACGAGACGAATCCGAAACGCCCGGAACGCTCGGATTTCACAATATAAAACACCGCATCACGGTATGCAACAAAAATACACTAATGGATCGATTAGCAATTTTGATCTTTTCTCTTACAAAACAATATGTTGCAACGCAACAAGAGCCTCGCTGACGACCGTGAGCGTCCGGCACGCAGCATACAGAATCAAAAAGCGCGCGCCATGTTCGTGTGCGGACATAGAATCGGTTTCTCATGTGTCCAAAACTGAGGGTTTGACCCGATGCCCCCAGCACAGATACCGCACAGACAATCGACTTCCTCCGTAGAAAGTCTTTCCCCCCATGGATCCGCATACGACACCCTCATCACGTGAGTCCCGCGCACCGTCGTTTGCGCTGATCATCATCGGCGTGGCAACGTTGATTGGTCTGATCTGGATTGCAAATCGTTCCATCGGCAACCCGACGGCGTCGAGCATCAACGCGCTGTCGACGCTGCTCATCATTTCGCTGCTGGCCGTCGCTGGCTGGAGCTTGCTCACCGCCCGCGAACAGCATCATCGTATCGCCGTCATCGCCGGCGAACGCGATCGGATTTTTGCGCTTTCGCTGGACTTGCTCTGCGTACTCAGCATGGGAGGAACCGTCAAGCGCGCCAATCCGGCCTTCCTCAACGTGCTCGGTCAGCGTCCCGATCATCTGCCGGATAAGAGCATTCTCGACTTGATCCATCCCGACGATGTCCACGTCGTATCGTTCGCGCTGGATACACTGATCGAGGGCAAGCCGAGCAATTTCGAAGTGCGTTGTCGTTGCGGCGATGGCAGCTATAAATGGCTGTCGTGGAGCGCCAACCCGGTACGTGAAGACAACCTGATCTTTGCCGTCGCGCACGATGTGTCGAACCGGCGCGCAACCGAAGATGCGCTGCGCGTCGAGACGGCCTTTCGCAAAGCCATGGAGGAATCCGTATCGACCGGCCTGCGCGCCATCGATTTGCGCGGACGCACCATCTACGTCAATCACGCTTTTTGCGAAATGACCGGACGCACCGCCGAAGAGCTTGTCGGCTCCGAACCCCCTTTCGTGTATTGGCCCGAAAACGAGTTCACCACCAATTGGCAAAACCTTGCGCTGTGCCTGTCGGGCAAGGCACCGAAAGAAGGTTTTGAAGTACGCATCCAGCGCGCCAATGGCAGCACGCTCGATGTGCGCTTGCACGAGTCACCACTGGTTGATGCCAACGGCATACAGACCGGCTGGATGTCGGCCCTCACCGACATCACCGAATCGCGGCGCGTGCGTGGCGATCTCGAAGCGGCTTACGAACGTTTCACGGCCGTGCTGGACGGCCTCGATGCAGCCGTCTACGTGGTCGATGCTGCCAATGGCGAAGTGCTCTACGCCAATCGCGCTTTCCTGCGCCGCGACGATAGCAACGCGCTGGCTGGCCACGACGGTCTGGCGATCCCGCGCCCCGAAATGGGCGACTACCTGCTCGATCCGCGCAATCTCGATCCCGGACAACTGCCGCGCGAATTGTTCGATGGCGAATTGCAGCATCCTGTCACCGGCCACTGGTTCCATGTACGCGAGCGTGCCACCCTGTGGGTGGACGGCCGCGTGGTGCGTCTCGCCGTGGCGACCGACATCTCCGACCTCAAACATGTGGAAGAACTCAATCGCGAGCAGGAAGCGCGGCTGGCGCGCACCTCACGCCTGATCACGATGGGCGAAATGGCCTCCACGCTGGCGCACGAACTGAACCAGCCATTATCGGCGATTGCCAACTATGCCAAAGGCTGCGTCAATCGCCTCAAGAGCGGCGACTACCGCTTTGATGACATTCTCGCAGCAATGGAAAAGGCCAACGCACAAGCGGCCAGAGCGGGTCACATCGTGCGCCGGGTGCGCGACTTCGTGCGTAAGAGCGAACCCAAACGCGCCGATGTCGAACTTACCGAGATCGCCGAAGATGCCTTGGGCATCGCCGAAATCGAAGCGCAACGACTCGGCATCAAGATCGAATTACACCTCGAAGAAGGCCTGCCCAGCGTCTATGCTGACCGCATCATGATCGAACAGGTGTTGCTCAATCTGGTCAAGAATGCTGCTGAAGCCGAGCTCGGCCAACCGCGCGAGCGCTGTGTGGTCGTCGTGGCAGCACGCCAGGTCGACGATCTGATCGAGGTATCCGTCACCGACCTGGGCCACGGCATCGGCGAAGCGGACCGCGAGCGGCTTTTTTCCGCCTTCTTCAGTACCAAGGCCGAAGGCATGGGCATGGGGTTGAACATCTGCCGTTCCATCATCGAATTTCACAATGGCCGCCTGTGGGTAGACCCAAATCCCATGGGCGGGAGTATCTTCAAGTTTACGTTGCCCCTGGAGAACAGTCTTGAGCCTCAATCCGTCGCCGTCCCCTGAGTGTCAGTCATCCGATCAGCTCGTACACATCATCGACGACGACGATGCGCTGCGCGATTCGCTGGTCTGGCTGCTCGAATCCACCGGCCTCAAAGTCGCCTCCTATCCTTCCGCCGAAGCCTTTCTGCAGGTGTGGTCGACGGCAATGCGCGGATGCCTGATCCTCGATATCCGCATGCCCGGCATGAGCGGCCTGGAGTTGCACGAAAGACTCAATAGCCAGCACTCGACCCTGCCCGTGATTTTCATCACCGGTCACGGCGACGTGCCGATGGCCGTCACGGCGCTGAAGAAAGGCGCCTTCGATTTCATCGAAAAACCATTTCATGACCAGGACATGCTCAACCTCATTGAGCAATGCCTGGCGCGCGACCGCGCACAACATCAGCACCGCCGCCAGGGCGCCGACGCGCAACGTCATATCGAACAACTCACACCGCGCGAGCGCGAGGTACTGGAGCTGATCGTCGCCGGCCGACTCAACAAGCAGATCGCCGATGAACTTGGCATATCCATCAAAACAGTCGAAGTGCATCGCGCCCGCGTCATGGAAAAAATGGAAGCGGATTCGCTGGCGGAACTCGTGCAAAGCGTTCTACACGCCAAAGGTGATGTCGTCAGCAATTGATCGTGCAGCGCACGAACGACACACCTGGCTAAAACACTGCTGCACATGCAAAGGATTTACGGGGCAATGCAAAATGCATAACACACCATGCCGTCGACATGGTGCTTGGGCGTGCGCGCTTATTCTCGCCTTGCTGACATCGGCCTTGCTGACGCCCGCCTACGGCGCGCCAGGTGCAAGCGCCGAGCAGCTTGCTGCGGAAGCACGCGCGCAACGCATGTTCGAAACACGTGCATACCTTAACGACAAGGTGCGTCTCGAACGCATCGTCTATGCCTTGCTGAAAGCGGCGGGGCCGTATTGCATCCAGAATCGCAAGTACACCCTCGGTGTCCCACCCGTCGCCGCGACGGACCTGCCGGCGGACTTGCGCGCTGGTTTCATCGACACCCCGGAAAGCGATGCAAGCCTGCCACGCTTCTTGTACGTTGCCCACGTAAGTCCGGCGTGGCTTGCCGGCATTCGGGAGGGCGATCAGTTGCTGTCCATCACGGACAGTGCAACAGGCAGTAAAGTAGCTTCTGGATGGGTTTTCGAGCGCCCGGCCAACACCCTGGCAACCAATGCCACGTTCAAGATCGAGATCAGCAATGCGGCCGGCACACACACGCTTGAAACCAAACCGCAGCTGATCTGCGAAGTGCTGCCGCATCTGGTTCGCCACGATGAACTAGTGGCACGCCTTACCGGCAGCACGATGACCGTCAGCACCGGCCTGCTGCGCTTTGCCAACGACGACGAACTGGCCCTGCTGCTGGCCAACGAGCTGGCGCACAGCATCCTGCCGCATACCGTCAAAACAACGACCCCGTCCGCCGCCAAGCATGCCGTGCCGTACTCGCCAGCGGAAGAACGCTACGCCGATTATCTGGGCACCTATATCGCCGCTCTCGGCGAGTTCGATGTAGAAAATGCCAAAAACATATGGTCGCGCGTCGCCGCCAATCCACCGAGCAGAGTCAAGGGCGGCATCGCGTATCTTCATCCCCCCAGTGCCGAGCGCGCCGTATGGCAACGCGTCGTGATGGCAGAGATACATCGCAAGAACATGACCGGTTTGCCATTGATGCCCGATCGCAAATCGTTGCCACCCAATTTGCATGCCGAATTCGCCGTCACCGACGACCCGTTCGTTGCTGACGCGCAGCCCCCACGTAGCGATGAGGACTCGCGTCTGAATCGCGTTGCCGATGTGCCTTTCATCAACAGCGATGGCCGCAGCGGCTATCAGCGCTTCCTCAATACACCGCTGCGACCGCGCGCTTTCGCCATCGGACGCGGCAAGGCTGGCGTGGGCGTTTGGGCGTATAGAGGTGGCAGCAACGCGGCCGTCGAAGCACTGAAGAGTTGCGCCAGCACAGGGTCGCCATGCTATCTCTACGCCGTCGACGAACGTGTTGTATGGAACCCGGAAACAGCAGAACGCATGCCCGAACCTTCCACCAATGATGTCGATCAGCGTCTCAACCGCATCGCCGAGGTCCCCTTTCTAAACAGCGAAGGCCGCAGTGGCTACGAGCACTTTCTCAACATTACGATGCGCCCGCGCGCCTTCGTCATCGGCCCCAACGGCAATGGCGGTGCCGCATGGGCATACAGGAGCGGGCCCAACGCCTCGGCGGATGCGCTGACCTACTGTGCCGTGCTCACCCGTGGACGCCCATGCTTTGTATACGCGGTAGATGATCGCGTCGTCTGGGATCTGCCCAACGCACCGATATCGCCTCAAGCCCCACGCGTCGGCAGCGACAACGGTGGCAGCGTGAGTCGGCCGCCCGCCAGCGGCTTCGCCGATATACACGACCTGAGTGCGATACCCTTGCCGCAAGAACAACTGATGAGCTATCGCGCCTTTCTCGAAAAACCCGCACCACGTGCATTTGTCATAACGCAGGAAGGCTTCGGGCGCTACTGGCTCGGCCCCGCGGCGATGGACGACGCATTGAGCTACTGCGAACGCCTCGGCGAGCCTTGCTGGCTGTATGCCATCGATGACGATGTGGTGTGGCAGGCGGACAAGACCAAGCGCATATCGCGGCGCGTGCAGTTACCGAAACAGTCGGATGAACTGCAGTTCCTGAAGTAGGCCGTTGTAGGGTGCAGTAAAACTGCACCACCGACCGGCACATGCGGTGCAATTCGCGTTGCTTGCTGTTCCCTCCCCGTGCGGGGAGGGTGGCTCGTCAGAGCCGGGAGAGGCGAAAGCGTGCTTGCACGGTTGCCTCAAAATGAAGAGATCAATGCGCGAACGCTTCCCCCGCTCCCGGCTCTGACGAGCCACCCTCTCCCCGGGGAGAGGGGACTGCATGTCTTCCACGGTATGCAGGCGTTCTTTCTTGCGGAGTTGGGCGCAATCATATGGTGCAGTTCGCTGCGCTCACTGCACCCAACGATCATTTGAACGAAATTTCGTAGTGCAGATCCAGCGCATTGTCCGTACCGCCACGCGCGATGACAGATACATAGCGCGTCAGCTCGTAGCTGAGTTTGACGACATTCTCCGTGCCCACCAGATTCTGCTCCAGCGCCAGATAGGCTTTTGATGACAATCGCTTACCGAGGGTGAGCACCTGCTCATTGGCCGTGCCGCCGGCCGCGATACTGCTCGATCCAGATAGACTGCCAGCAACGCGGCTCTGCACCGGGCGGCTCGCCGTATCGCCCTGCCCGACCGAGACATCGTCGAAACCGAAGCTATTGGCCACACGCTGCGCGATGCCAGGTCCGTCGCCGCCGAAAGCGGCACTAGCGGCCGAAATCAACAGGCCCGCGTCGCCTGTGCCGGCGTCGCTCGGCCGGCCCAGCAATATCCACGATAACTTCTCGCTTTCCGGCACCTCGGGATCGGACACCAGGCGCACGCGCGGACGCTGCACCAGGCCGGTCACCTCGACCCCCGCTTCGACCGCCAATCCCTTGCGCATGGCCACGACATTAAGCGCGGGATTATCCAGCGGCCCCGAAAAATTGATCAGGCCACGATCGATGGCGAGCTTCTGCCCATAGGCATCGAACACGCCACCGCGCGTGCGCAAGGCGCCCGTCGCGCGCGGTTGCTGCCCCTGCGCGAGCGTCACGCGCAGTTGTCCATCGAGATAGGTATCGATGCCCCAGGCTTTGACGATGAAGTCATTGCCGAAATCAAAATCGATGTCGGCATTCACACGCATGCGCTGCGGCGGCTTGCCCTGACGGCCGCGCACAAGCACATCGTCGCCCAGCGTGGGCGCACCGGATTTTGGCACACCCACGAAGCCCGCATCGGCGCGCAGCCTGGCGCTCAGATCCATATGGTCCCAACCGCTGACGATGGCGGCCGTGCCCGTCACCAGTGCCCACTGGTCGGCACGTTGCAGGATCGGCACATGCTCGAGTTTCAGATTGAACTGGCCAGCCCCGTCCTTGAGATCGATGCCGCCCGTTCCGATTATGCGCCCGGCATTATCCGTCTCGCCTTCGGCACCCGGCAGATGCAATACACGCAGACGCGGATCGGGCGGCGGCAGGCTGCGCTCGGCGCGGAAATCGAGCTTGCTCAAAGCCACCCGCGCAGCGTCGAAGCTCAATTCAACCTGGCCGCTGCGCAAGCGCAAACCCTGATCTGCCAACGCCACCATCAAATCGCTGCCAACGATGCGGCCACTACTTTGTGGCTTCGCGGCAGTGCCCAATATATTGAAGTCACCGACGACGCTGCCCGCAGTGCGCAGGTTCTGGTCGATCACCGGTCCCAGCCAGTCGATGGCGGGCACTTCGAGATGACCAACGCCCGTCAGCACGGCCGTCGGGTCCAGCGCAATGTTGTTGCCCTGGCGTTGCGCCATGGCCGTGCCGGCGAAGTTCATCGAACCCACACGCTTGCCGCTGATTAGCGCCGACAAGGCCAGCCGATCCTCCTGCGCGGCCAGATTCAACTCCAGCGTCTCCAGTCCCAGGGCCAGTGGCGCGTCGCCTTGCAGGATGAAGTCGCCGCCCTCACGGAACACGCGCACGAGACCGTTGGCGTGCTCAGCCAAGGTCACGTCCCACTCGGCGCCCAGCTGCAGGCTCTTACCGCGCATCACCGTGCGCTGATATTCGTCGACCGCGAAACCGATCTGCAAGCCGGTCATGCGTCCGCGCGCCACGGTGCGCTGCGGCGTCCATTCAGTCGTCGTTAATTGCACGCTGCCGTTGTCGGCGAGCAGCGATGCCTCGCCGAGCACCACGCGCTGTGGCGATACGCTTATGCTGGCGGCATTTTTCAGGCGCAGCGCCAGCGGACCTTGCGCTACCAGTTGCGTCAGACGGCCAGCCCATGCGCCGCTGCCGCCGTCTTTTGCGCGCTCATCTATCCCCCCGCGCCAACCCCCTTCCGCCGTAGCGCTGAGCGTCTCGTCCTTGAGCAAGGCCGCTGTGATGCGAATAGCATGTTCATCGCGACGGCCCGACAGGGACACGGTCGCGCTACGCACCAGCGGCGCGGCAGTGTCGCCGCCCACGCTCAAGCCCTTCAGATCGACACTGGCATCGACGTGGCCAGTCGCGCCCGGTTCGAGCTGCAAGCTGGCACGCACTGACTCGATATTCACCGCGCCGTCCCGCCCCAACGCCTCGCCCTGCGCACTGATGGCGGCGAACGGTTCCTGCAGACTGCCACCCAGCGTGCCCTGCGCAGCGAGCTTTCCATGCAGACCAGCCTGCAGACGTGCCAGCTGTGGCGCATCGATCTGCACCTGCACGCGGTCAGCGGGCAGCCCCAGCGCACCGCTCAGCTTGAGGCGGTTACCGAGCAAGTCCAATGCAATGTCAACGTCATGCAAACGACTATCGCTGGCGACCAGTGCAACATGTCCCTGCAGCGGATACGTGGCCAGCGTACTGGCGGCGATGTCGAGCTTCAGGTTCGCACGCCACGCCGGATGCAGCACACCTTCTAGCGTGAAGTCTGCGTTGAGATTGCCAGCGGGTGCCGTCTGCATGAAAGCGCGTGGATCGAAGTGCTGCAGGCGCCCCGTCGCCTTGAAGGCCTGCTCGTCCGGGCTGCCCGATGCGGCTCGCCATTGCCAACGTGCGTTCGCTTCGAGACGGGCATTGCCCGCCGTCAGCGCCGCCTGTTCCAACGCCAGTGCGCCGCCGCGCTGCGCACCTTTCGCCACCAGCCGATAAATGCCCGAGGCCAGATCGACGCGAAACACCTGTTCCTGCGACGTCCCTGAGCCCGCACTTTTGCCCTCAATCGTGCCGGCAATCTGCATGGGCCGCAGCTTCGTATGCAGGCGTGCCGGGTCCACACCCTGCACCGCCAGCGCCGCCTCGATGCGCCCGATTGGCTCGCCCGCAATGTTATGCCAATGTACTTTTCCCTTTACGCGCCCCTGCCCCGGCAGCGACACCTGAAGCTCATCGAGCTGCAAGACGCCAGCAGCCCATGACAGCTGCGCCGACAGACGCTCGACGGGCAGACCACCGTTGTCGATGGTCGCCGGTTTGCGATTGAGCGCTTCAATGGGGCCGCTGATTTGCCAACGCAAAGGATCCGTCGCGCCAGCGCTGCTACCGTCAGGCAAATGCGGCGTCAGATCGGCGAGCACGTCCAGCATGGCATGCGGCGCAGCGGCACTGAACAGCGAGGGATCGATGCCGTGCAGGCTCACACGCGCGTGCTCGATGGGTAGCGCCGCGAATGGGCGCACGCCCACGTCCGCATCGCCCGACACGCCTTCGCCGCTAGCACGCAGGCTCAGTGCGAGTTTCTCCAGCGAACCGTCGGCGTGACCATCGATGGATATATGACGTTCAGCTATATTGCCTGAGAACGAAGCCTGTACTGTCAGCGCATAGGGCGCAGCCAGTTTGATCTCGCCATTGCCCGTGATGTGTCCGGCGGCCGAGGCAAATGCCAGGCGGTGGATACGAAGCGAAGCGCTATCGCTGTCCACGCTGCCGGCCATGTCGCTGAGCAGCACTGAAGGTGCGGCTGGGGCAGCCCTTGCAATTGGGCGATCGCCGATTGCCAGCATGCCGATATTGAAGGATGCAATATGCAAACGGAATGGCAGGCGCAGGCTTGTCGGCATGCGCGCCGGCGCAGGCTTGTCGGAAACGGGTCGGCGGATTTCCAGGCGCCCGACCTGCAGCGCGTCGATACTCAGCTCACGCAGTCTCAGCAGCGCAGGATGCCAATCGAGTATCACGCGTTCGGCGTCGATATCCATCGCCGCCAGATGCAGGCGCAGGCGCTTCGCTTCGAAGTGACCGTAGATGCGGCCTTGCCAGCCTTCAACCTGCAGCACGCCGCCCGACCAGCGCGATAACGCGTCGATCAGGGCGCGGCTGCCCGAATCGCTGGTGACCGACCAGTAGATGCCGCCGAACAGGGCGCACACCACCACCAGAAAACTCAGGGAAGTCCACAGCAAAGCGCGCGCAACACGCTGTCTGAGAGGTTTCTTCGCCGGCTGGGAAGCAGCGCCGGTCATGAGTTTGTGACGCTAATTGAACAACGCAGCCAGTTGCGCACCAGGGTCGGGCGCACGCATGAAAGCTTCGCCGACGAGGAAGGCGTTCACTTGGTGACTGCGCATGCGTTCGACATCTGCAGTTCCGAGGATGCCGCTTTCGGTGACGACGATGCGCCCTTCGGGAATGCGCGCGAGTTGCGACAGGGTCACATCCAGCGATACTTCGAAGGTACGCAGATTGCGGTTGTTGATGCCCAGCAGCGGCGTATGCATCTGCAAGGCGATGTCGAGTTCGTCGGCGCTGTGCACCTCCACCAGCACCGCCATGCCAAGGTCATGTGCCAGCTGTTCCAGCTCCAACAGGTGCGACAAGGCGGCACGCGCGGTCGAATTGTTGACGGCGCCATCCGGCGGCAGGAAGGCAGCGACGATGAGCAAGATGCAATCGGCACCCATCGCCCGCGCTTCGAACACCTGGTATGGATCGATGATGAAGTCCTTGCGCAGCACCGGCAGATTGCAGGCCTCGCGCGCTTCCTGCAGATATTCGGTGGCACCCTGAAAGTACAACCGATCGGTAAGTACCGACAGGCAGGCCGCACCGCCGCGCTCGTATGACAATGCAATTTCGGCCGGGTTGAAATTTTCGCGCAGCACGCCTTTCGACGGGCTGGCCTTCTTCACCTCGGCAATCACCGCTGGCGCGCCAGCGGCAATCTTCCTGCGAATGGCGCCGATGAAATCGCGCGGCTCGGCTGCATCGCGCGCTTCTTCAACAATGTCCTCGCGCGACAACTCGCGCTCGGCGACTTCGATTTCTTCACGCTTGGTGGCGAGAATTTTCTGCAGGATGTCCGACATTACAACTCCATTCTTCGAAGGCGTGCTCAACTCACAGCCTGCGTGCGCGCCACGAATGCATCGAGCTTCGCACGCGCTGTACCGTCAGCAATCGCCGTCAGTGCGCGCGCCACGCCTGCCTTCAAGTTGCTGGCGACGCCGCTCACATACAGGGTGGCGCCCGCATTGAAGGCCACGATGTCGCGCGCTGCGGCATTGCTGCCGTCGAGCGCCGCAAGCAGCATGCCGCGAGACTCTTCGATACTCGCGACCTTCAGCGTCGATGCGCCATGCATGGGCAGGCCGACATCTTCCGGGCTGATGCGATATTCATGCACCTCGCCATCGCGTAATTCGCCGACCAGCGTCGGTGCGGAAATGGATAGCTCATCGAGCCCATCCATGCCATGCACGATCATGACGTTGCGCGAGCCGAGGCGCTGCAATACGCGCACCTGGATGCCGACGAGATCGGCGTGAAAAACGCCCATCAACTGATTCGCCGCACCCGCCGGGTTGGTCAGCGGCCCGAGGATATTGAACATCGTGCGCACGCCGAGTTCCTTACGCACAGGCGCCGCGTACTTCATCGAACTGTGATGATTCGGCGCGAACATGAAACCAATGCCAACGTCATCAACGCATTTGCCGACCTGCTCGGGCGGCAAAACGATCTTCGCACCGAGCGCTTCGAGCACGTCGGCGGAACCCGACAAGGACGACGATGCGCGACCGCCATGCTTGGCTACTTTCGCGCCCGCCGCTGCCGCAACGAACATCGATGCCGTGGAAATATTGAAGGTATGCGAACCATCGCCGCCGGTGCCACAGGTATCGACCAATGTGAGCGCATCGGTGACCGGCACCTTGGTCGACAACTCGCGCATCACGGAAGCGGCAGCGGCGATCTCACCAATCGTTTCCTTCTTCACGCGCAGGCCGGTGAGGATTGCCGCGATCAATACCGGTGACACCTCGCCCGACATGATCTGTCGCATCAGCGACACCATCTCGTCGTGGAAGATTTCGCGATGCTCGATGACGCGTTGCAAAGCGGCATGGGGAGTCATGTCAGTCCTCCAGGAAATTCTTCAGCATGTGATGCCCGCCCTCGGTGAGGATGGACTCGGGATGAAATTGCACCCCTTCGATGGCCAGCGTCTTGTGGCGCACGCCCATGATCTCGCCGTCTGCGGTCCACGCCGTGATCTCCAGGCAGTTCGGGCAGGATTCACGTTCGATCGCCAACGAGTGATAGCGCGTCGCGGTAAAAGGCTGCGGCAAGCCGTGGAAGACGCCGACGTTCGAGTGCTGGATCGGCGAGGTCTTGCCATGCATGAGCTGTTGCGCACGCACGATCTTGCCGCCGAAAGCTGCGCCGATACTTTGATGCCCAAGGCATACGCCGAGAATCGGCAGCTTGCCGGCGAAATGCTTGATCGTCGGCACGGAGATGCCTGCCTCGTTCGGCGAGCATGGGCCGGGTGAAATCACGATTTTCTCCGGCGCGAGTTTTTCGATCTCTTCAAGCGTGATCTGGTCGTTGCGATGGACGTGCACGTCGGCACCGAGTTCGCCGAAATATTGCACGAGGTTATAGGTGAAGCTGTCGTAATTGTCGATCATCAATATGCGCATGCTCATTTTCCCCCTCAGCCCTCGAACCCTTCTTCCACCAGTTCGGCGGCACGCAGCATGGCACGGGCTTTGGCTTCGGTTTCCTTCCATTCCAGCTCCGGCACGGAGTCGGCGACGACGCCTGCTGCGGCCTGCACGTAGAGCGTCTGATCCTTGATGATGCCGGTACGGATGGCGATGGCCACGTCCATGTCACCGCCATAACTGAGATAGCCGCAGGCGCCACCGTAGATGCCGCGTTTCACCGGTTCCAGTTCGTCGATGATTTCCATGGCGCGCACTTTCGGCGCGCCGGTCAGCGTGCCCGCCGGGAAGGTGGCCCGCAGCACGTCGAGGCTGGTCATGCCGTCTTGCAGCAGGCCTTCGACATTGCTGACGATATGCATGACATGCGAATAACGCTCGACCACGAACGCGTCGGTCACCTTGACGCTGCCGGTCTTGGCAATGCGACCGATGTCATTGCGCGCCAGATCAATCAGCATCAGGTGCTCGGCGCGCTCCTTCGGGTCGCCAAGCAATTCGACTTCGGCAGCCTTGTCGAGTTCGAGCGTGGCGCCGCGCGGACGCGTGCCGGCCAGTGGGCGGATGGTGATCTTCTGCCCTTCGGGCGTCGTCTCCTGGCGCACCAGAATTTCAGGTGAAGCGCCGACGATGTGAAAATCGCCGAGGTTGTAGAAGTACATATAGGGCGAAGGGTTGAGCGTGCGCAGCGCGCGGTACAGGCTCAGCGGCGATTCGGTGAAGCGCTTGGACAGACGCTGGCCAATCTGCACCTGCATCATGTCGCCCGCCGCGATGTATTCCTTGGCCTTGAGGACTGCCGCGATGTAGTCGTCCTTGGCAAACTTGCGTTCGATGGGGTGCGATTCGCTGCGATGAACGATGGGCGCGGTGACGCTGGCCTTGAGGGCTTCGCGCAAAACGTGCAGACGGTGCCGGGCCTTGTCATAGGCTTCCGGCTGCGTCGGATCGGCATAGACGATGAAGCTCAGACGCCCCTTGAGATTGTCGATGACGACCAGCTCTTCGGTCTGCAGCAGCAGGATGTCGGGCGTGTCGATGCCGCCGGGCATCTGCGTGGCCTCCAGCTTGGGTTCGATATAACGCACGGCGTCATAGCCGAAATAACCGGCCAGGCCGCCGCAGAAGCGCGGCAGCCCAGGATGCAGCGCGACCTTGAAGCGCTTCTGGTAGGCGGCGATGAAATCGAGGGGGTTGCCATTGTCATGTTCGACGACACGGCCATCGGTGACGACTTCGGTCTTGAAATCTGTCGCGCGCAACAGCGTTTTCGACGGCAGGCCGATGATGGAATAACGGCCGAAACGCTCGCCGCCCTGCACGGATTCGAGCAGGTAGGTGTTGGCTTCGTTGGCGAGCTTGAGATAGATCGACAGCGGTGTGTCGAGGTCGGCAAAGGTTTCCAGCGTCAGGGGAATGCGGTTGTAGCCCTGCGCGGCAAGAGCCAGAAATTCGGCTCTGGAGACGGCTTCGGTCATGATGACTCCGGGATGCAGCGTGTTCTTCGATATTTCAGGCCGCGCCTCATGAAAACTGGGGCGACCCGGCTGTGCACTACCTAGCGCACACGCCACGAACTCCCGTTGCGCAGCCAGTCTTGCTTGGCGGCACAGTGCGGGCAATTCCCTTTCTCGAGGATGCGGCTCTGGGTCTTCATGTCGGCACTCTGAATCGGCTGCTTGCCAGCAGGTGTGGCAACTCAGCGAACGAAGATAGTAACCCGTCGCAATCGATGCTGTCCACGGCCACTCCCTCGCTGTATCCGTAGCGCATCAGGACGACCGCGATGCCGGCGCGGCGTGCAGCAAGCGCATCGTTGGCCGAGTCACCGACCATCAGCGCTTCGGTGGGCGCCACGTTCAGTAGTTCGCAGGCATGCCACAGCGGCTCGGGCGCGGGTTTCTGCTGCGGCAGGGTGTCGCCACACACCACCGCGTCGAGAAATTGCGCAATGCCCAGACTGCTCAGCAAGGGGAGGGTGAATTCGCGGGATTTGTTAGTCACGCAGGCGCAGGGGACACCGCGCTGGTGCAAAGCTGCGAGCGTGGTGAGTACGTCCGGGTAAAGCGTGGCCCGCAAGCCATTCACGACGGCGTAGTGACGCTTGAAGATTTCCAGCGCGTGTGCGCATTCGGCTGCGTCGTGCGGACGGCGTCCTTCATTGAGCGTGCGCTCGACAAGCACGCCAACGCCCTTGCCGATGAAGCGCGCCACTTCTTCGTCGCTACGCGTGGGTTCGTTCAATTCGATCAGCATACGCCGCGCGGCTTCCGCCAGATCGGGCAAGGCATCGGCCAGCGTGCCGTCGAGATCGAAGAGAATGGCCCGCAGATTTTGCAACATGGGCACAGCGCAGTCGGCAGCGATCAGAGGAGTGCCTCGCGCATTGCTTTTATGACAGAATCATAGCGATTGGCATCCGCAGTATTGGCCGCACCGAAGATGGCCGAGCCGGCCACGAAGGTATCCGCGCCAGCACGGGCGATCTCGGCAATATTGTCGACTTTCACGCCGCCGTCGATCTCCAGCAGGATGCGTCGCCCGCTGTCGCGCTCGTAGGCGTCGAGCCTGGCGCGCGCCTGGCGCAGCTTCGGCAAGGTCGACGGGATGAAGCTCTGGCCACCAAAGCCCGGATTGACCGACATCAGCATGACGAGGTCGAGCTTGTCCATGACGTGATCGAGCCAATCGAGCGGCGTTGCAGGATTGAAGACGAGACCGGCCTGACAGCCCTGCTCGCGGATCAGTTGCAGCGTGCGGTCCACGTGACGCGATGCCTCGGGGTGGAAGCTGATGATGTTGGCCCCCGCCTTGGCGAACATCGGCACCAGCGCGTCCACGGGCTCGACCATCAGGTGAACGTCGATGGTTGCGGCCGTCAACGGGCGGATCGCCTGGCAGACCATGGGCCCGATGGTGAGGTTAGGAACGTAGTGGTTGTCCATCACGTCGAAGTGCAGCCAGTCGGCGCCGGCGGCAATGACGTCATGCACTTCCTCGCCCAGCCGTGCGAAGTCGGCGGAGAGCAGGCTCGGGGCAATGCGGTAACGGGGATCAGACATCAAACGTTTCCTCGAACATGGCTTGTATGGAGACGAAAGGCATTTAACCGGCAATGACAGACTGCATCAATGCATCACGGCAAAGCCTGTCGTTGTAATTTTATGCAAAGGCCCCAACTAAGTTACACAAGCGTGACATGTTGCCGGGCATCGGCAGACGGCTTGCGTTTCAATAGCGGCAGACCGTAAAGCCAACGAAACCAGAGCAACAATGGACAAGACCAAGTATCTCATCCACGTCGAAAGCTCGGCGGAATTCATCGCCGAGCAGTCCTCGCCCGAAGAAGGCCGTTTCGTTTTCGCCTATCAGATCCGCATCGAAAACCAAGGCGCCCTGCCGGCCAAGCTGATCAGCCGCCACTGGCTGATCACTGATGCCGAAGGCAGAGTACAGGAAGTGCGCGGCGTCGGCGTGATCGGCGAACAGCCGCTGATTGCGCCCGGCGAGTCCTTCGAATATACCAGCGGCTGCTCGATTGCGACGCCGGTTGGCACCATGCGCGGGGCATATCAGATGACGGCGGAGGATGGTACGGATTTCGACGCCGACATCCCGGAATTCATGCTGCCGGGGCCGCGCGTTTTGCACTGAAGTGGATTCTGCGTAGGGTGTCAGTGAGCGCAGCGAACTGCACCGATCACCCTGCGCTCACTGACACCCTACCTTCGTGCACTCTCTCAATCCGACGTGCCCAGCCGCGCCAGCTTGTTGTCGACGAACTGTGCCAGGTCGGGACCTAGCGTGTTGGCACGCGCCTGCAGGTAGGCGCTACGTGCTTCCACTTGCTTGCCCTCGCCTTCCAACGATAAGCCCAGGCCGACCCACCATGCTCCGGCGGCAGGCGTGAGGCGCAATGCGGCACGGTACTCGGCAGAGGATTGCGAAAAACGCCCAAGGCGCTGCAGCACCGCAGCGTTAAGAGCGCGGTATTCGGCGTTCTGTGCCAAGGCGTCGGTTGCGGGCATGAGCGCATCGAGCGCAGCACTCCAATCACTGCGCGCTGCCAGGAGACGCGTATAGGGCAATAGCAATTGCGGCTGCGTCGGCGCGATATCGACACCGTCCTTGAGCAACTTGCGCGCCTCGTCGTTGCGTTGCTGACGCGACAGCAACGAGAACAACGCAAGGCGTGCCGCAATCATGCTTTTGTCATTATCGAGTACGCCGCGCAAACTGGCTTCCGCCTCGGGAAGCGCGCCGCGCCGTTGCAAATCAGCCGCATGCTGCATTTCCGCCAGATTGCGTTCGGAAGCGGTCTGGGTGCTTTGTTCGACGCGGATGGTTGGCGTCGCCGAGGGTGTCACAGCCGCGACGACGGGCACCGCGGGCAGGGATTGCTGCACGGGTGCAGCCGAAGCGACAGGCGCGTTTTCAGTTGCCGGGCGGCGCGCTGGCTTGCCTGTGGGTCGCGCCGGAGAGATGCTATCGGCATGCTCCAGGCGCGTCGCCAGTGCAAGCAGGTCGAGCGGTTCGGCGGTCGGGGTTTCGCGCAGCGCCGCCTGCGTGTCGGCTGCCAGCGAAACGGCGGGTAACTGGGCGTCTGCTTGCGCCGGTCGTGCTGCAGTCTTGCTCACGCTCTCCGTCACGGGCAATGTCGGCGTCGTGCCAGTGTCGATCAGAATCGGTTTGGGCAGGAACCCCCCCTGGTTGCGCGGCCAGAAATACAGCGTGCCGAACACAAGCGCCGCCAACATCAGGGGCAGGATCACAATGGTTGCGCGCACCGGCGGCACCCTGACTTGCGGCGACGCGATGACGTCGCCCATCAAGGTCAGGTCGCTCGCGGTGCCGCGACGCTCGTCGAGGTTGCGTAGCATGGTGTTGATGACGCTCATCAGCGCCCCCAGTCCATGCCCGAAGCCCACACCGACGGCCGCGTCAGCCACAGCGGCAAGAGACCCGGCGAGCAGGCAGCGGTGGTGTCGGCAGCCGCTGCATGAATATGACGAGGTAATACACGCCTGCCACCTTCACCGAAAACGCTCAGCAGCGCCTTGTGGCACAAGATATTGACCAGGCGCGGCACACCGCCCGTGGCTTGGTACAGGCGATGGATCGCCGCCGTACTGAACAGGTCGGCGCCCACGTAGCCGGCGATATTGAGCCGATGCGCGACGTAACGATCCAGCTCGCGCACCGACATGCCGGACATCTCGTATTCAAACGTAATACGTTGTTGCAACTGGCGCAGAGAATGATCGGCAAGCTTGTGATCGAGTTCGGGCTGGCCGAACAACACCAGCTGCAGCAGCTTGGAGCGGCCTGTTTCGAGATTGGAGAGCAGACGCACTGCTTCGAGCGTTTCGCGCGGCATGGCTTGCGCCTCGTCGAGGCAGACGACGACCGAGCAATCGCGCTGGGCAACGCTCATCAAGGTCTTGTTGATGTTATCCAGCAAGGTGTATTCGTCGATCTCGGCGCCAGCGCGCATGCCCAGCTCTTCAGCCAGCGCCTGCAGCAGCGAGCGCGGCTGCATTGCCGGGTTGGGAATGTAGGCCGTGACGATGCCGCGTCGATGCAGGATGTCGAGAAAACGCCGACACAGGATGGTCTTGCCGGTGCCGACCTCGCCCGTAATCTTGACGAAGCCCTCCCCGCCCTGCACAGCGACGAGCAAGGTGTTGAGCGCTTCTTGATGTGCGCGGCTGGCGAAAGTGAATGCTGTGCCCGGTGTAATTGCAAAGGGCATTTCGCGCATGCGGAAGTGGTCGAGATACATGCTGTCAGCTCACCGGCTCATATTGGGTCCGAGCGACTCGGGTCGGAGTCCGGACAGCCGTTCGGACGTGTCGCGCACGTCCTGGTTCCAATCCTTGTCGCCGCGAATGATGGTGGCTTTGAGCAGTACCACCAGCTCGCGCTTCTGCAGGGCCTTCTTTCCTTGCGAGAACAACTCGCCGACCAGGGGGATGTCGCCGGCGCCAGGCACCTTGGCGCTGTCATTGGTTTGTGCCTGTTCCATCAGCCCGCCGATGGCGACGATATTCCCTTCACGCACACGCACGATGCTGTCCGTCTCGTTGGTGCGACTCGATGCCAATGGCAAGTTGAAGACGCCTGCCGTGCCGAGATTGATCTGCTTGTTGCGCTCGGTCACGGTACTGACCGAAGGCCTGATGTGCAGCATGACATTGTCCTCATCATCAATCTGCGGCATCACATCGAGTGAGATACCGGAGAAGAAGGCCTGCAGATTGATGGTCGGTGACGTCGTGTTGCCCCCCGAAGAACTGGTCGTCGTCGTCGTGATATTGGTAACGAAATAATCGTCAGTTCCGACTTTCAGTACCGCTTTCTGATTGTTGAGAGTGGCGATGCGCGGACTGGAAATCACGTGGATGGTGCCCTGCGTTTCCAGGTATGAAAGGATGGCGCTGAAGCTATTGGTCGTGAAATTCAGACCGAGCACACCAGACAAAGGCGAATTCTGTATGAGGCCACTGAGGGAACCGACGATGGGCGTAGCAATGACATTGCCCAATGTATTGTTAACGAACTGGCCGGAGTTCGCGTCGAAGGGAGCTGCGATAGTGCCGGGTTTGGCGAAAGGCCCGGCAAGAAGCTGATTCGGATCGGTGCCGGTGCTGAGTCGCGCAGTATTCGGGTGCGCCATCGCCATCCAGTTGATGCCGCTCTGGTAGGAATCGTTGAGCACCACTTCGACGATCTTGGCTTCGAGCATGACTTCGCGTTCGATGCTCAGCTGCGATAAGCGCAGATAGTTCTCCACCGCACGCAATTCACGTGGCATAGCCTTGACGACGATGACGCCGGACTGCGGCGAAGTAACCACGTTGCGGCCTTCGCCAGTGCCTACGATCATCTTGATCGCTTCGCCCAGCTCGGCCCAGAAGTCGGACTTGCTGTCGGTTTGCACCGAAGCGCCTTCCGCGCCGGTGGTGGAGGTACCTGCCGATGCAGCACCCGAGCCCCCGGTGACGTTCGACGTGATGGAGCCCGAAATCACGCGCGTACCACTATGACCGACGCGATTGGCGCTCAGGTAGTTGAGTTGGAACATGCGCGTCTGCAGCGTCAGTGGCTGCACGGTGACACGATCGCCACTGATGCGATAGTCATAACCGTAAACTTCACGGATCGATTCGAGTGCTTCGGGCAAGGTCACGTCTTTGAGGTTGACGGTGATATTGCCGGCAACGTCCGGATGAACAACGATGCTGTAACGCGAGTCCGCCGCCAGCGCCGCGAACACCTGACTGGCGGGAGCGTTATTGACGGCGAGATTGAAGCGTTTCTCCGGCGGCTTGGCTGGGGCTTCCGCGGCCTGCGGCGAGAGGAGTGCCTGACTCACGGCCGCAGGGACATTGTCGCGGCGTTCTTGCGCGCGACGCATTTCCTCATTGATGAGATTCTGGGTGACGTTCGGCTTGGGTGCGCTTTGGCAGGCGGCGAGCAGCACCAATGCCACCGCGCCGAGAGCAATCCGGAAAATGACGCGCGCATCAATATTGGCAAACTGTCTCATTTCTTGACGCTCCGGTTGCGCGTTCGTTCTGCCTTTGCTTGCACCTTGCCCGCGCCCTTGTCCTTGTCCTTGCTCTTTTCTTCGCCCTCTTTTTGCACGACCGGCTGCACACCCACATCGGGATACAGCGGCAGGCGCGTCATCTTGCCATCGGCAGCGCGCACGAATACGGCGTCGGGTGCGATCCGCACCACCACGCCGCTGTCGATCCGACTCCCTAGCCGCAGGATGCGGCCGTCGTAAAGGGCCATCACCCCCTCTTTGGCAGTAACGACCATCCCGACGCCGACTTGAGGCTTCGTGACGCCTTCTGCGGGCACCGCCTGCTCACTTGGCATGGCCGGTCTGGTCGGGTCAGCGAGCGTTTCGGCTGACGCGGATTGCGCAGCCAAGCTCAACACAACCATCACGCCACAGTGCACTACAAATACCCATAGCCTGCCTGGGAAATGCGCTGCAAATCCGTCATTCCCGCGCAGTACATCCCGGACGCTCACAGTTTCAACCATGATTTGTCCAGGCTCAGCGTGTAGATCGAGAGGCTATAGGTCGGCAGCGCGCCATCCGCTACATCCATGGTGAAACTACCCCAGTACATCTGCCAGGGCAGTTTTTCGACCTCGTGCAGATAGTCGAGCACGTTGAGGAAGTTACCCCGCAAGACAATCTGCACACCATGGCGGAACATGGTCGTCTCGACTGTCGCTGGCGCGCTCTGCGCGACCACCACCGGTGCCAGGGTCGTTGGCTGCACAGCGGGCGCGGAAGCTTCCTCCTTGCTCGTGTCGAGAATAGGCGCGACAGACAAGGTCTGCATGCTCACCAGTTCGAGCCGCTTGTCACGTCGCAGTAGATCCTGCAGCAAGGCACCCATCGTTTCCGCCGGTACGAGGTATTGCTGACTCGCGCGCAGGCTCGCATCGACCGAGAGATTCTCCTTGTCGACCTGTGCCAGTTGTTCGCGCAACGCCGGGTCGCCCGGCGGTACGCTGCCGCTACGGATACCCTCCAGCTGCTGGTTGGCGGCGTTCAGGGTGTCCTGTTGCGCGGCGGCGAGTTGTCCGTAAGTGGCAACATCGCGCTGGCCCGGTGTGATGACAAATGCATTTATGATGAACCATGTGACGGCGCAGACGCATAGCGTGACAACAACCCGCTCGCGCGGCGACATGCGGTCCAGCCGCGCCAGTTGGGCTGCGAGCTTCGGGCTCATTTGAAAGCCTTTTGCGCAAACTGCTCGATGACCGTGCCGCCTGTGGTCGGTGCTTCGGCCACGGGCGCAGTGCTGACTGGCGCCACGCTGGATATTTCAAATTCATAGACATGCGGCAGAGACGATGTGGTTTGCGGCACCGGCGGCGTTATAGCGGTCTTGTCCACTGACGCCTCTTCTTTTTTATCACGCACCGGCGCCAAGTGCATTGTCGCTATCGAGCGCCCCCTGAGCGCTGGCTCGGCACGCAATTGCGCAACCAGTGTCGCCACTGCTTCGGCATTGAGGGCACGACCCGTCAGCGTGATGTCATGGCCGCCGTTTTCGAGTTTGAGGCCGGTTAGCCACAAGCCGGAAACGGTCTGGCGCGCAAAGGCGCGCATGAATTCCGAGAACCCCTGGCTCGACCCGAGGTCGCCACGCCGTAATGCCGTCTGAATATCCTTGCGTGCCTTGAGCTGGGCCTGGGCACGCTCCAGTCGCTCGCGCAAACCCGCGTTCACCTGCTCCACGCCCATGCCAGCCTGCGTCTGCGCCAGTTGCTCGTTCAGCGGACGCGTCTTCGCTTCCGCCTCGCTCAGGCGTTGCTTGACCGATGCCAATTGAATACGCACAACCGCGCCCCAGGTGCCCATCACCAGTAACACGAGCACGATTGGCACCCCCATCTGCAAGGCCGTCCTGTAGGGCGATGCCTTTTTCTGTGGCGGGTCGAGCAGGTTGATGTGCCGCGTCATCACAGCACCTCGATGGCATCTTCGCTGCGCAGCCCGGCGCCCAGCAAGGCCAGGCAGGCGGCAAGCTGACCGGGCTGTGCAAGATCCGGCACTGCCGAAAAATCGATGATCTCGTTCAAGTCGAGCGACTCGACTTTCTGCTCGAGGTTGTCGACCAGGAAGGGCATGAGGTCGACCTTGTCGGGCAAAGGCGAAACCAACAGACGCGACAGAGAGGCAAAATGAAACTGGCGCTCGAAGGCATCCAGCGAGCGCTGCACTTCCAACAGGATGCGATCGAACTGCTGCGCGCGCTGCGTGGCATCCGCACCGAGCATGGCATCCAGGCCGATCTCGATGCGACGTGCCAGGCACAGGTCGCCATCGAGCGTGAAGGTCAGGAGGCAATAGCCGGGCGTTACGCCGAGCAAGGCAACCCCCTTGCCTTCGACGGCGCATAACGCGGCAAGATTGCGGTGCGCTGTCTCCGGCACATCGCTGACATGCAGTCGTGCTTTCACGGCTGTGAATGCCGCCACATAGCGGCCCAACACGGCACGCTTGGCGCACACGATATATGCCGCGCGACTAACGCCGCCGCGGCTCTTGTCGAAGGGTACTTCGAGATAGTCGACGCCAACATCCTCGACCGGGTAATCGACCAGCTCGCGAATGCCCCAGCGCAAAGCCTGACGCAGCTCCTCGGGCGGCACAGCGGGCAACTCGGCCTGCACGATCTGGTATTCGTCGGATTTGAGCACCGCCATGCAACGGTAGCGCTTGAGCTTGCCTGCCAGCGAGACGGCACGCATCTGCGGCAGAATGTCGCCCGCAGGCAGGCTCTGCCAGGCCAGCACGCGCGGCTTCTCGCCCGGCACTTGAAGCATGTGCAGCCAGCGCAAACCCTGGTCGTCGTGGGCGAACGCCAGCCAGCCGGGCTTGAACGACGGCGTTCTTGCTCGCTTCGAGACGAAAGGTATGTAGGGAAAACCCATGAAATTCAACCAGTGGCGATAGATTCAAGGGAAAACGGGAGCCGAAGTCTTCTACGGCACTTCGCGAGATTTCTTGAAGCTGGGCGTTGCTGTCAGCTCGATTGCCGCGATGCGGATTGGTCCCTACACCCTTACGCTGCCGGAACAACCCGAGTCATCTGCACTGCGACGATGTGCCTGTGACAATGCACTCGCCATTGGCAACGACCTCGACGTAACCGCTACCTGAGGAAGCGACATTGTTCGGGCAAGCCGCCAAAGCCGCCGCCGGCATATTGCAGGCCACCGATTGCAGGCGATAGCGCGTGACTGGGCCGCCGTCGGTATAAGGCCCATCGGCCACACAGGTCAGCGTGACCGTGTAAGGCGCCAGCGTACCCGGCAAATTATTGATGTTCGTGGTCGCTGCAACACAGCTACCCACGCGCGCCGACCGGTAAAAACCTGTTTGCAGCCCGGCTGCGGCCGCATTGCGGGCACGCATCAACTGCATGTCCAGCGTCTGATCGTCCTGCGCGCTGCGCCACATTCGGATGCCGGCGGCGGCCAGCACTGCCAGCACGGTAACCAGAAAGATGGCCGTGATGGAGGAAATCCCGCGCTGATGTTTCGTACTCATTGCGTCTTGCTCACCGGAATCTGCACGAGCAGGTTGACCGTCTCCGGACCCTGCCCTGGCACGTTGTTCGACAATGCCAAAGCCACCGTCACGAGCCCCTGATTCAGCACGGTCGATGCAGGAACATAACTGATGCTACATGCGGACAAATGCGCAACGATAACACTCTGCGTCGCGGCCACAGGAGGCGTGCCCGGCACGGCAGTGATCGGGTAGCCGCTGTATCGCAGCAATTGGCCCGTCGCGAGATCGCACGCATAGCTCACCGGGCCGGACACGATGTAGAACAAGTTGGCAGGCGATGACGGCAAAGCAAAATTGTTGAAATTCAAACGCGACTCCAATGGCGCGCCGAGCGATGGCGTGTAAGCGGTGATGCGAGATTTGTTGGGGCCATCGACCGCGCCATTACAATAGGCACTGGTTAGGCTTGGGCAAGTAGCTCCCTGGTTGTCTATGACAACGTAATCGGCCCCCGGCGCGATGTTTGAACGCGCAACGATCTGCCCTATCGTGGTGAAGCAGTTATCCAACGCCGGAGCGGCCAATTGGTCGCCGCCGGCGCACGCGCCCGCAGGCCCACCGACATTGTTGAGGCGATAGCGCCCATTCGCGCGCGTCGCCAGGAACTCGATGTACTGCACGCCCGCCACGGTGAACGGGCGCACGCTGTTGGGCAAGGCCTGGCGCAGATCCTGATCCATATGACGCATGGCGGGCTCGATGCTGTCGCTCAGATCGAGACGCTGTCTACTGACGAAATAGCTTTGCATCGGCACCTGCAGGAACACCGACATGATGCCCGAGAGAATACCGACCAGGACCAGGGACACGATCATCTCGATCAGGGAGAAGCCGTGCTGGCGCGAATATTCTATATGCATATTCATGGCGCTAACGTGGTCGGCGCGATCCTGGCCGCCATACCTTGTACGACCACCGGCGCCGTCAATGTCGGTGCTGTCACCGTAACGGTCACGAACGCCATGTCGGTGCCCGGTATGCCGTTCCAGTTGCCAACTGCCACGACGGGCGCTACGACGACGTTCAACGAATACAGGGATGAACCGGCGACGGCATTGCCGCTGCGATCGACGAGTCCGGGCCCCATATTGAAGTTGTTGTAGTCATTGACGTTGTCGAAGTAGGTCGGCCCAAGACGTGACTCGCCGGGCTCCGGCCCACCTGGGAGAACTTCCGGCATGCTGGTGCAAGGGCCAGGTCCGGAAAAATTGCCATCCTGCGGATCGCAGTTCGTAAAAGGCGCGGCGAGCACCTCGTTGAGCATCGCTTCGGCAAAGCTCGACGCCTGCCGGGTCATCATCAACTCCGCACTGCCGCGACTGCTATTGGCAAATAGCGACAAAATAGCGCCTGTCGCGGTACCGATAACGACGATGAAAACGATCACCTCGATCAGGGCAACGCCACGCTGCGCCACGCGATCAGAAATTGGTGGCGAGTACATAGCCATTGTCCCGCTCAATGCTGAACGTGGCGAAGGTACTGGCACCTCGCAGCAGAGAAATCGTGCTTGTTGGCAATGCCGCGCCGGCATTATTGGCAAGCGACCCTGCCGGCGTAAAGCGGAAATTTCCGGCGGGCGAAAAGCTCATCGGCGAACCAGCGGGAAACACCATGTCCAGCGTGCCCGCAGAATCGTCGAGCGGCGTGAGCACTGTGGCACCACAAGCCACACCGGTCCCCGAAGAAGGCGCGATTCTGAACAGAACCATGCTGGCCGTGACGGTGATGCAGACATCGCGATTGCGCGTCGCCGCCATGCGTTGTGCATAACGAAGATTGCTGCGCAATTGCTCGGCCGTGGACCGGTACTGCGGATCATTGTCCATCAAGCGCGGAACGGCGACCGCTGCGAGCACGCCCATGAGCACCATGACCGTGATCAGCTCGATCATGGTGAAGCCCGCACTGCGCATGGGAAGCACGGCGGGCGCCTGGCTGAGCAGGCGCCTCACGTTCGCGCTCTTAGCAACCGGTGATGATATTCGCCGTAATCGTCGCCGACGATCCAATACCCGCACCCGTGGAAGGCGTATAGGTAAAGGAACAATTGGCAGGAGTAGGCCCGCCAGTCACCTCGATCGTCAGCGTGCTGCCGATCACGGCGCCGCCGCCTACTACGGCATAACCGTCGGCATTGAGCCCTGCAATCGTGGCCGGAAATGCGGACGTCAGGCCCGCAGCATCGACGATGCCGTGCGGCGCACCGCCCACCGTATCAGCCGTGGCGTTCCAGTTGATCACGTTGACCAGGCCGTTCTGCGTACAAATCGTACCGCCACCCGCTGCCGTCACGAGAGGCACACCACCGCCAGCAGGACAGGCAGGCAGTACTTGGGCTGTGCGCGCCAGTGCAGCGCCCAGTACCATCGCTGCGGCGGCCTGCACGGCGCCGCGTGCCGCATTGAGTTTCGCGATACGCGCGTCGGTCTGCAGACCCACGAAGCGCGGCAAAGCAACCGCCGCCAGAATGCCGAGGATGGTGATCACCACCACGAGTTCAATAAGCGTAAAACCCTTGCTGCGTTTCATAGTCTTCTCCTGATTGCCTGGTGCCGATTGCGTCACCAGCGAGCGCGGAAAGCGCACCTACTGTTGTTTTAACGGTCGTAAAACGGGAGGCTTTAGGCACGCAGGCGGCCAACAACGTCAAATTTGTCACACCGTCGAACTATTGCTTTGGATGTCCCATTGCCTGGCCCAGCTCCCACATTGGCAAGAATATGCCAAGGGCAAGTATCAACACGATCACACCGAGAATCACGATGAGGATCGGCTCGATCTGCGCCGACAGCGTCTTGAGTTCGTATTCGACGTCACCCTGGTAGAGATCGGCGACCTCCATGAACATCTCGTCGATCAGGCCGGACTCTTCGCCCACCATGATCATCTGCAGTACGGTGGGATTGAAAATGCCGGATTGTGTCGCGACGCGCAGCACGCTTTCGCCGCGCGCTACACCCAGGCGCATCTGCTCGATCTTGTCGGCGATGAAGCGATTCTCCACAACCTCTTGCACCAGGCTCAATGCCTGCACGATGGACACGCCGCTCTGTAGTGCCATGCCCATGCTGCGGCAGAAACGCGAGTAGGACGCCATGCGCAGGATCTTGCCGGCGACAGGGATACGCAGCTTCATGCGGTCCCACGCAAAACCGCCCTTCTCGCTGCGCGTGACGCTGCGAAACACCAGCACGGCGCCGATCAGCATCGCCAGCAAGGCCGGCCACCAGGTAATCGTAAAGTCCGAACCCGCAATCAGGATGCGCGTCATCAAGGGCAACTCGGCGCCGAGCCCCTTGAAAGTCTTGGCGAAAGCCGGAATGACAAAGACATTTATGACAGAAATGGCGATGAGCATCGCCAGCACCACAAAGCTTGGATAGCGCAGCGCGGCCTTGACCTGCTCGCGCATGAACTTCTGGAAAGTGAGGTGATGAAACAATCTCAGGAAAACGCCCTCCAGTCGGCCGGTGCTCTCCCCCACTCTCACCATCGCCGTCATGAAAGGCGAAAACACCCCTGCATGTGACTCCATCGCCTGCGACAACTCGCGTCCGCCTTCGAGCGACTCTTTCAGATTCGCCACCACCGCCTTGAAACGCTTATTGACAATGGATTCGGTGAGCCCGCCAAGTGCCCGCAACATCGGCACACCCGCCTTGAGCAAGGTGTTCATCTGACGGCAGAACATCAGCACATCGACTTCCGGCACTTTGGCGGTAAAGAAGCCCGATGTGGCCTCGACCGGGTCGACCTCGACCTGCCCGCCAACGAGTTCGATGCTGATCGGTATCGAGCCCTGCTGCGCCAAGCGTTCAGCCACGATGGAACTGCTCGGTCCGTCGAGTGTGCCAGTCAGGCGTGTGCCGGCGCGATCGCGCGCAACGTAAGCGAAGTTAGGCATGGCCTAGAACTCGTCCACCAGCACGCAAGCGCCGTCATTCCCGCCAGCTTTGCAGCCGGCGCAGCCGCACGAAGCTCCCCTCGCCCGCTTGCGGGAGAGGGGTTGGGGGAGAGGGCAACGGCGGGAATCCAGTGGAGTTGAAAGAGGACTGTTAACGCCACTGGATTCCCGCCTTCGCGGGAATGACGATTTCATAGCGATCATGACACTCGATACATCGCGTGAGCTATCCATATCAGTCATCAATCTGAAATGTCACACGCATAGCTTCTTCCGCCGTCGTGAGCCCTTCCATCACCAATCGCGCCGCGTCGGCACGCAGGGTCTTGCCCGCCATCTGCTCGCGCGCTGCACGCACGAAAACACCGGGGTCTTCATTGTTCGCAGCCTCAATGAGTGGCCGCGTCATCTCCAGCATCTCATACACACCGCGTCGGCCGGTATATCCCGAGCCGTTGCAACGTGAGCAACCGCGCGCCTTGCGATAGACCAGTTCGTCGGCGCGCGACCCTGCCTCCAAGCGCAGCCAGGTCAGTTGATCGGGCTCCAGCTCAGCCGGTTCGCGACAGTGCTCGCACATTAGCCGCAGCAGACGCTGCGCCAATATCATGTGCACCGACATGGCTACCATGAAACGCGCCACACCCATGTCGATGAGCCGCGCGGGCGTGCTGATCGCATCGTTAGTATGCAATGTGGATAACACCAGATGCCCTGTCATGGCGGCGCGCATGCCGATCTCGGCCGTCTCCTTGTCGCGCATTTCACCGACCAATATGACATCCGGATCTTGCCGCAGGCAGGTGCGCAATATGCGTCCGAAGGTAAGATCGATCTTCTCGTTCACCTGCACCTGGTTGATGCCCGGCAAGCGATATTCGACCGGGTCTTCGACGGTGATGATCTTGGTGTCCGGCGTGTTGAGTTCGGCCAGCGCGGAATAAAGCGTCGTCGTCTTGCCGCTGCCGGTGGGCCCAGTCACTAACACGATACCGTTAGGTCGTGCGATGGCAGCGCGGAAGCCATCCAGGATGTGCTTCGGCATCGCCAGGCGATTGAGCGTCACGACGGCCGAGGACTGGTTGAGCACGCGTAGCACAACGCATTCGCCATATTGCGTGGGCAAGGTCGACATGCGCATGTCGACCGGATGGCCGCCGATCTTCACGCCGAAGCGGCCATCCTGTGGCAAACGCTTCTCCGAAATGTCGAGACCGGCGACAAGCTTGAGACGCAGCACCACCGCGCTGGCAACGCGCGACGAGGCCTCCATATGCCGATGCAATACACCGTCGATGCGAAAGCGTACGACGACGGTGCGCTCCTGTGGCTCGATGTGGATGTCCGAAGCACGCAGCTTGCGTGCTTCCTCGAAAATGCTTTCGATGAGACGCACCACCGGCGCGTCTTCCGAGCCAGTCAACGCACCGAGTTCGCCAAGATCGAGTTCGCCTGTGCCGAGCTCGGTATTGAGCTCATCGACGATGCTATTGACCTTGCCGCTGTCGCGATACACCGCGTCGAGCGCATCGCGCAATGCGCTCTCGACCACCACGGCGATATCGACCGGCCGGTTGAGCACGCGTACCGCTTCGTCATAAGCGAGCAGATTGCCGGGGTCGGCAAAACCGACCAGCACGGAGGCGCCGCGATCCTCGACGGCGATCAGGCGCAGACGCCGTGCCAGGGTTTCGGGGATGAGACTCTGCATGGCCGCGCCGACACGCACCTTGTGCAGATCGACAAACTCGCCGCCGATCTGGCTGGCGATGGCGCGCGCCACCGCCTCATCGGTCGTGTAGCCGAGTTCGACGACGAGACGCCCGAACTTGCGCCCCGAGCGTTTTTGCTCGCTGAGCACGTATTCGAGCTGTTCCAGCGTGATGCAGCTCTTCTGCACCAGCAGATCGCCGAGGCGGAATTTTTCGGGTCTGGCCATATCGCGGGATTCCCTATTGTCGACAAAGGTAGTCGTGCCCTTCTGACAACATCGGCATTCCGCAGCCAGGCTTGAGCGGCTATGGCTCGGGAATCGGCGCCACCGGTGTATCGCGGCGCCCATCGCGCATCAGGCGAAAGATCGTCCAGGTATTGGTCGTCAGGATGACCGCCTCCAGCATCGTGCCGCCGATCGAGCCGGAGGCGATGTTATTGATCAGCCACAGCGTCGTGCCCACCAACATCAGGGCGCGCATGCGCACGCCCGAAAGCAGAAACAAGGCTGTCGTTCCGATGCAGGACGCGACGATGGGCAACAGCGACAGCCAGGTCTTTGCCAGCCAGACGCCCATGCCAAGACTCAGCAACACGAAGATCAGCGCGACCCAGCGCGAGCGACTACGTATCGCCGCCAGCGAACGCCCAACCGAAACGGCTGAACTGGCACAGGCCGTCAAGTTGCCGAGCAACCAGAAGTGAATGACGTAGCTGATGCACTCGATGGACATGAAGACTTTGAAGCGCACATCGCTCTTTTGCAGGAAGCAACCGACGCCAAAGAAGAATGCGAGATAGCCGAAGAGCTGGGGAACCGAGAATATGTCGTGAAGCATTGGTAATTACGGGAAGAGAAGAAACAGACGCTCGCCCAAGCACATACCTTCCTCGCCACAACCGTTACTGCCGCGAAGACAAGGCGCAAACAGTGCTAAGGCACGGCAAGCCGAAGTCGACAAAGGCAGTGGCGGTTGTGGCGAGGAATCAAGAGCGGTAGTCGGCGTTGATCTTTACATAGTCATACGAAAAATCGCAGGTCCACACCGTTGCCGCCGCGTCGCCGCGTGCGAGGTCCACCCGTACGGTGATCTCGGCGTTCTTCATGATGCGCGCTCCGGCTTCTTCGACATAACTCGTGGCACGCCCCCCTTTTTCTGCAACCAGAACTTCTTCGCCATCCGTGCCGAGCCAGACGCGCAGTGCATCAACATCCAGATCATTGACACTGGCATATCCGATGGCGGCGAGAATGCGCCCAAGATTGGGGTCTGACGCAAAGAAAGCGGTTTTGACGAGCGGCGAATGCGCGACCGAATACGCCACCTTGCGGCACTCGTCGCGATCCTTGCCGCCTTCGACAACGATGCTCATGAATTTCGTTGCGCCTTCGCCATCGCGAACAATGGCTTGCGCCAACCATTGCGCAATGTCGATGACTTCGGCACGCAATATCTGAAATTCGCTCGACGCCTCGTCGACGATTTCCTCGCCGACTTGCCCGGTCGCAATCAGGATGAAAGAGTCGTTGGTCGAGGTATCGCCATCCACGGTGATGCTGTTGAAGGACAGCTCAGCGGCCTCGCGCACCAGTTGATCGAGCAGCGGCTGGGCGAGCTTGGCATCGGTGGCAAGGTAGCCGAGCATCGTCGCCATGTTCGGCCGGATCATGCCAGCGCCCTTGCTCATGCCGGTGAAAGTCACGATCTGTCCATCGATATCTACCTGGCGCGAAATGCACTTGGGCAGGGTATCGGTGGTCATGATGGCGTGGCAGGCATCGAACCAACCATCGTCCTTGAGCGCCGCCTGCGCGGCGGGCAAACCGGCCACAAGTCGATCCATCGGCAGATGTTCGAGAATTACGCCGGTGGAAAAAGGCAGCACGGCTTCACGCGCCACGCCGAGTAACTCGCCGACAGCGCGGCAGGTGGCCAGCGCATTGCTCACGCCCTGCTCGCCGGTGCCCGCATTGGCAATACCCGTGTTGATCACGAGGGCGCGCGGCGAAGTCAGCGACAAATGCGATTTGCATACTTGCACAGGCGCTGCGCAGAAACGATTCTGCGTGAAGACCCCGGCCGCGCGGCTACCTTCTGCGAGTTCGATGAGGGTAATGTCGCGGCGATTGAGCTTGCGAATGCCCGCTTCGGCCGTGCCCAGGCGCACACCCTTGACGGCTTTGAGTTGGTCGGCGATGGGCGCTTGGAGATTGACGGGCATGACGATCCTTGAGATGCGAAGACAGCCCGCAATTCTAAGGGATTTGCCGCCACGCAGACGGACGCGCCGTCAAAGACGCAACCTCCGAGATCAGCGCTTTGCGCCTGCCGCTCCGCGCGTAGCCACGTGTTCGAACGACAGACTGGCCTGTTGCACGAAATGTAAGAAACCCTGCCAGGCTTCCTGATCCGGCGTGTTGACGCCGCAATCCGCATAGAAGACGCCGATGGCGCGGCCGTGCGTGGTGATTGGCGCGATGAATGCCTCCTGCGTGCCGGTCACTTTTTCGAAGCGCACCGCACTGATACCGCGCGGCATTGGATCGCGCAACCAGAAAGATTCATTTCGCATAAATATTTCATTGATCAAATCGCCCCTGCTGCCATCGAGCTTGAACACGAAGCGCTTCAACAGCGCTTCAGCGTCGTGACCCAGGGCAGCCTTGGCCTGCAAGGTCGTGCGATCTGCCGTCAACAAAGCGAACACCGCGCGGTGCATGCCCAGCCCACGATAGATGCCTTCGAGCACCAGATTGAGCACTTCGTTGAGGCTGGGCTTGCCGGTCAGCATCATCGCCAGATCGCGCAGGATGCGCAGTTGCAACATCGGGTCGGCCGCGGGATCGGCTGCTTCGCGCGCAATATCCACCACCATTTCTTCGGGAATATCGGCGATGTCGGCGCTCGGCGCGGGAATCAAACGCGCCGCCTCGGTTGCGCCAAACTGCGCCGCCACACGCGTTGCCTCGGCTGCATTGTTCAGCACCAGCGTCTTCACTTCCTCGAAGGGGCGATGCAACATTTCCGCATAACTCTCCAGCGCCTTGATCGCCACGGCCGATTCCCAGCCGTATTCCGACGCGGCGGCGAGCCTATGTCCAAGCGCGATAGCCTTCTCCGACACGCTCGGATGCGAGACGGGTTCGGCGGCTGACACGACCATCGCACCGAGATGCCATTCGCGTGCCAACGATGCAGTGAGATTGCGCAACCGGAAGCCGAGCAAATCCATTTGCATATCTTCGGGGCGCTCGTCGGGTTGCTCGATGAGCGCCTGGTCCAGCTGATTCGCGGTATCTCCGCCAAAGCACCAGAAAGCCATCTCGCCGACCCGCCCGAGCAGCGCCGCGATGAAAACCTCCTCGGCCTGCATCACGCCGCAAGCGGCAGCCGCCGTGCGTGCCTGTACGGCCGCATGAAAGCAGCGCGCCATCTCGCTGGCGACACGCCCGCGCAGACCACCCACGAGAAACGCGTCGATGAGGCAAATCGACAGCACGACCTGGCCGAGCACGTTGAAACCGAGCACCGTAACCGCGCGGCTGATCGTGCTGACAGGCTGCCGCGCCGGATTGAAGATGACGCTATTGGAAAGTTTGAGAACCTTGGTAGTGAGGGCAGCGTCCTGCAGAATCACGCGCGACAGCATGCCGATCGAAGCATTCTCGTCCGCCGTGATATTGCGCACCGAATTGACCGTATTGCCGAAAGCCGGCATATCCCGGTCGCGTATGCGCTCCACCCAGCCTTGCAGTCCCAGTCGTCCCGCCACCGGCGCTCACTCCCATTGAGATCATTCCTGCCCGTTGTCGACGGGGCATTGACTGTCAACGGACGGTGACGCCGAGCCTTTAGGCAGCATGCAAACGAACGACGATTTCGCCGACCCGTTCAGACTGCCAAACCCGGCAGCGCACCCCGCTACGCTCACGCCACCCGGCCGGGCTGACACTGGGGCGGTGGCGCGGCTAGTGCCAGTTCGCGGCAATCACCGGATTGAGCGCTGTCTGGTAGCTCGCCGGCAACGTAGTCTGGCCCGCGCTGGGGGGCGCAAACGCTGCCATGGCGCTGACCAGATTGTCGACTTGGCTATCGAGCAGGGTCTTGCCATCGCTACTGTTGAAATTTTCAATATGGTATTTGCCGTCCTCCTCGTACCAGTTACGCACCGTGATCGAATCCTGCGTGCCGATCAATTGGACGCTCAAATCGTCGCCCGAGCGGGCGAACCACAGTTGCTCGTACGAAATGTCCGGTCCGAAAGAGATTGTGTCCTGCGCCGAAGGATCGTAGTAGAAATAGCGGTCACGGCCGTCGTCGTCAATGACAACATCATTGCCATCCCCGCGGCCGAACAGATAGACATCCGCACCCGCACGTCCTTCCAACGTGTCGTTGCCCTGCCCGCCAGAGAGCGTATCTGCCCCATCCCGCGTATCGATATAATTGTCCAGAGCATTGCCGAAGATTTGCCCACCACTAGCGGAAATATTTTCAATATTGTCGGGCAGGACAAAGCTCGTCACAGGGCAGTCAGCCACGATCGAGTCAGTTCCCTCATTTGGCGCTTCAATAAAGGTGTCGTAGTAAATCGACCCACCTGCGTATTGAATATCCGACAGGTCGTAAACGTCGTTCCCCTGTCCGCCGTACAGGGTGTCGTGTCCGCCACTACCCCATAGCACGTCGTCGCCACCACCGCCATACAGATGGTTATTGCCGTCATTGCCCCATATCCAGTTCGAGATGTCGTTGCCCGTGCCGTCGATATCCGCGCTGCCTTGCAGCGATAGTTGATCGACGTTGTCCGACAACACATAGCTGACGCTTGCTTCTACAAGATCATTGTGATTCGTGGCCGAAGCAATGACAACGTCATCAGCATTGTCCACAATGAAGGTGTTGTGGGTCAGATAATCCCCGCCGCCGCCGATCATGGTGTCGGCGCCAGCACCGCCGTCGAGGTAATTGCCATAATCGCTGCCGACCAGCAGGTCGTTCCCGTCCAGACCATACAGGGAATTCGTCGCCGTGCTGCTGCCCCGGATGACGTTGTCGAGCGCATTGCCGGTTCCAGTGCGATAGTCCGAAGTTGTCGAAACCAGCGTGAGGTCTTCGACATTGTCCGGCAACACGAAATCGTCAGTCACGGCAATCACTGTGTCGTGGCCTTCGGCAACCCCTTCGGTAATCACATCATCCGCAGTGCGGGCGTAATACAGATCGTCGCCAACACCGCCAAGCATGGTGTCGCCGCCGCCCACACCATCGATGATGTCATCGCCCGTCGTCCCCATCAGTACTTCGCTGTCAGCGGAACCGACTATCGTGGGATCGAGCACGGAATCGATCTGGATCTGAAATGTTGTCGACGCCATTGCACCGACTGAATCGGTGGCATTGAGCTGAATTCCGACAACGCCAAGCTCGGTAGCGGTCGGGGTGCCGCTGAAGGTGCGCGTCGCTGCATCGAAGCTGAGCCACTTGGGTAAAGCGGCCCCGTCCAGAAGCGTGGCAGACAGACTCAACGTATCAACCATGTCATCGTCATTAAACAGACCATCCGGCACGACGTAGCTGAACGCCGCGTCTGCTTTGCCGCTCTGGTCGGCCACCGTGCCAACGGCAACGGGAGCGTCGTTGGTTCCCGTGACGGTAAATGTCAGTGTCGTAGCGCTGGTGGCCCCGGCCGAATCCTGCACGGTGTAATTGAATATTTCGGTGGCTGTTTGCCCTGCACCCAGCGCCTCGGCCGCTGCCTGATTTGCGAGGTAACTGTACGAGCCATCGGCGGTGAGCGTGAGTGCGCCGTAGGTGCCTACGAGCGCCGTGCCGACCGTGCCCGCTGTGGTACCGAAGCTCACGGCCGAGACGGTCAGGGCGTCGCCCGTATCCGCGTCGGTGTCGTTGGCGAGCACACCGGCATCGGCCGTCATGATCCACGGCACATCTTCCGTAACATTAGCGCTGTCGGCATTGGCTGTTGGCGTCGTATTGGTCAATGCGAGAATTTGCCCCACATCCCACGTTGCACTCACGCTGTCGGAATAGTATTCATCAAATAGCTTGATTCCTATCTTGTGCGCATCGTCGAGATACCAGTCCTTCAGCGTGATTGTTTCCTGTGTATATCCCACGGCAACCAGCAGATCCATACCACTGCGCTGCAGCGTCACGTCGTCGGGCAATGGACCGAAGATTTGCAACTCTTCAGCTACGCCACCTGTGCGGGTAAAAGTCTGGTCGCCATAACCGGCCAGGAAATAATCATAATAAATAATGCCGGCCGGGGCGCCCGATAAAACCTGGTCTGCATTCCACACCAAGCTTATGCCTTTCTCACCGCTGGAACCTCTTACACCGTTCACCTGGATGCTCTCGACCCTGTGCGCATCGTCGAGATACCAATCCTTGATCGTAATGACTTCGTCCGTCGGTAGCACATTCACCAGTAGATCGGTGCCGCTGCGATTCAGCACAACCTGCCCCGGAAGATATTGACCCGCGAAATATTGACTCGTGAGTCCAATACTCAATAAATCAGAACCGCCTCCCGATTCGACGATGGTGTCGTTGCCCTGCCAAGCACTCCAAAGATAGACGTCGTTGCCATTTCCGCCCATCAGCAGATCGTCACCCTGTCCACCATACAAACTGTCGTCGCCATCGCCTCCCATTACAACGTCATTGTTGTAGTTACCGTATAAGAGATCATTGCCATTACCACCATCTAGTGAATTGGCACCACCACTCATCGCATATAAACTATCATTGCCGTCGCCACCCACCAGGGTGTCATTGTCCTCACCGCCGCCATACAACACGTCATCGCCACTGCCACCCTCCAACAAATCAGCACCGGCATTGCCGTACAAGGTATCGTTGCCTGCACCGGCAATCAGCACATTGGCGCTATCGTTGCCGGTGAGGACGTTATCTAACGAATTACCCTCACCATCAATCGCGCTCGGGCCGGTTAGTGTGAGGTTTTCAATGTTGTCATCGCCCAGCGTGTAGCTGATGCTGGA
The DNA here is from genome assembly GCA_028292505.1 of Rhodocyclales bacterium. GTDB lineage: Bacteria > Pseudomonadota > Gammaproteobacteria > Burkholderiales > Rhodocyclaceae > Viridibacterium. The sequence goes on along the minus strand of JAQGMF010000025.1, from coordinate 8,772 downwards.
CAGAATCGTATCGATCCCACTCCCCACGCTTTCACTCAATGCATCCCCCACGCTATCTACCACGTAGGTATCGTCGCCCATACCACCGGACATCGAATCGTTGCCGAGACCCCCATCGAGTGAGTCATCGCCCGCCCCGCCGATGAGCACATCGTCGCCCGCATCGCCGTTGAGCGCATTACCCGACGTGGACGCATGCAATTCATCATTGCCTGCACCACCCGCAACGGCTCCAACACCGCCGGCCTGTAGGGTATCGTTGCCTGGGCCTCCAACGAAACCACTAATCGCAACGGAATTGAAGCCAACTTCGCCGTTGCCTGCAAGCCCCAGAGTTGCATCGAAGATTGGCGTCACGAGGTCGAGCGCACTTGGCACGCCGAGCACGCCACCGCTTGCCAGCAAACCATCCAGCACACTTTTCAGCGACAGGCTCGTCCCATCATCAAAGCGTACCTGTGCCAGATTGTTGCCAGTGCTGTCGGGGATCAGCACGTGAATATGCGTTTGTCCTCCCCAGGAAATATCCAGTGACGGCAACACAACCCACTGCGTCCGGACGAACACCGAATAAATATACTCATACGCGGCATACGTCGGATCAGGATCATTCTGCAGTCCAATGGCATAGTTCAGCGAGAACGACAGTTGCCCCGCCGACAGGCCATCTTGCAACACGATTGTGTCGTTGCTGCTAGATCCCTGTAGCGTATCTTCTCCATCGGCAGCATTGAACACGAAGGTATCCCCGCCGCCGCCGCCAACCGTGAAGTCATTGCCTATGAAGTCATTGCCTGTGCCACCGATCAGAGTGTCCTGCGCGGCAGAGCCGATGATGACGTCATCTCCCGCGCCGCCATCGGCGAATATGCCCAACGTCCTATCGCCCTGCGCCCCGAAACCCCACCAATCCGTGACGACCAGATCATTGCCCGCGCCGCCGTCGACGATGCCCGGACGCATCATATAGAACTGATTGTCATGATCGTCGCCGTGCACCTCGGTGAAAGAGCGTGTTTGAAGCGTGTCGACCTCCCGGTCAATCACCGGATAGCTTACCCAGCCGTAGTGATCGATCTCTTTCCATTCCCACTGGATGTACCCGTGCCCGTCAGGGTCAAACCCGAAGCCAGGCGGCAGCGGCTGCCCGGCAAAGTCAGCCCAGAAATCAGGCGGCAGCGGGTAATACACTTGTACATATTCGGAGCTCACTACCTGGTAACGTTGCACAGCGCCTCGGTCCGTCGAAGTGTCACTGAGCACAATGGGATCGACCCCCTCGGCGCCGTAAATCCGGGCCGCACTGGAACCATCGCTTACGTCCTTGCCGTTTACGAACCCCGCTAAATGGTAATGGTCCTGCTCATCCAGACTCTCATCGCTATACATCCGATCGTAAGTCGTACGCGAGGTGAGCGTCCCCAACGCGGCGGATGGATTCGGTGTAACTTCGACTACGACAGGTCGCCCCGCCGCGTCGTAAGTATACGAAGCCGGCAATGACCATTCATATTCCATTTGCTTATAGGCCGCAAGCCAATCGGTCGTGCCATGCACCACCGCCTGCGCGGCAAGCCAATCGTCCACGGACACGGCCGCCTGACCAAGGCTCTGCACCTGCCAGGAGGCAGTGCCCGTGTAATAGCCCGTGATTGTCAATGCACTCTCTGTCGCACCCGTTTGCAAGAGCAAGTCGTCCCCCACGCGTGACGACGTCACACGCCCCGTCGTCCAGGCGCCGGACAGCATGAGCGTGCCACCATCCACATCCTCGATGACGTCATGGCCCATCGCATCACTTAGCTGATAGCCATCATTCCCCGCCCCCCCACGCAACAGATCGTCACCCGCTCCACCCGACAAAGTATCGCTGCCATCTCCGCCTTCCAGCGTGTCCACGCCCTCTCCGCCAGCGAGCACGTCATCACCTGCGCCACCGTAGATCGCATCGTCGCCCTGCGCGCCCGAGATCGAGTCGCCCGAGTCCGTACCCCACAATACGTCAGCGTCATCGCTGCCCGTAATCGATTGGGGTCCGAGCGCATGGATCAGCTGGGCATGTGTCAGCACCGTGCCATCGTCAAACTGATATTCGGCGATGCCGCCTGTGCCGGCATCCTCAATCAGGAGGCTATCGCCCGTGCCGTATGCGATGGAGAGATAGGTGTGCCCATCGGCGTTGTACATCGATGCGCTCAGATCCTCGGCATGCACGCCGGGCCCAAACACGACTCGGCCGGTATGCCCCGCCTCCTTGATGAAATCGTTGCCGTCGCCCGCGCCGACCAGGACGGTGTCACCACCCGCCGCAATGATGGTGTCATCGCCCTGACCCGTTTGAATGTGCGCTTGCGTACCCGTAATTTCGAAGTAGTCGCTCGCCGTGCCGCCCGCGACATTGGCCCCCGATGCCGAGACGCTCGTATTGACGCTGTCATGCATGTACTTGTTCATCAACTGGGCCAGCGTCAGCGTCTGACCATCGGCGAAGTTGAAGGTGTCGATGGCGCCGCCGAATCCCTCCTTGATGAAGAGCGCTTGCGTATTGCCCGCCCAGTTCAGTTTTAGATCATTCCCCACTTGCCTGAGCGTGAGATCGTCAACAGTGCACGCCAGAGACAGCGTGTCCTGACCGCCGCTGTCGTCTATCGTCTCGGCAGTGCTGCCATTGATTGCCGCTTCGCCAGCGCCGATGACATACGAATCATTCCCTGCTCCACCTGACAGATAGTCCGTTCCACTGCCACCCACCAACACGTCGTCGCCGTCGCCGCCATCCAAGAAGTCGTTGCCCGCGCCGCCTAGCAGGGTGTCATTGCCGCTGCCGCCCGATAGCTCGTCGTCATCATCGCCGCCATCGAGATAATCATTGCCGCCACTGGAGGGGCTTTCATAGTCGCCCCAGAGCGTGTCCTTGCCCTGGCCACCCAACAGCGTGTCATCGCCACCCCCACCTGCAAGGTAGTCATTGCCCTCTTCACCGTCGAGATAGTCATTGTCCGCGCTGGCGGCAGGATCTCCGTCGTCGCCCCACAAGGAATCATTGCCCGTACCACCGTACAAAGTGTCCTGGCCGCCCCCACCCAGGATCGCATCATTACCGGCTTCGCCATCGAGGTAGTCGTCGCCCATCTTGTCAGCGGGTGTGTCATCGCCGTCGCCGAACAAGGTGTCGTTGCCATCGCCCCCGTAGAGCGTATCCGCACCCCCACCCCCCACAAGCGAGTCATCTCCGGCTTCACCATCGAGGTAGTCGTTGCCGAGCGCGCTTTGCGGTGTACCCGAGTCATCACCATACAAACTGTCGTTACCATCACCCCCGTACAACGTGTCATCGCCACCGCCGCCGTCCACTAGGTCATTGCCTGCCTCGCCATCCAGGTAATCATTGCCGAGCTTGCTTACAGGCGTATCCGATGCGTCGCCAAACAAACTGTCATTGCCCTCGCCGCCAAATAGCGTGTCGCTACCGCCGTCGCCGTTGAGTACGTCATCCCCGGCCCCGCCATCCAGGTAGTCGTCTCCGTACTGGTCCGTCGGTTTGGTCAGTACATCGCCATACAGCGTGTCATTACCATCCCCCCCATACAGCTCATCCGAGTCGCTACCGCCTATCAAATGGTCGTTACCATCCCCGCCATCCAGGTAATCCGCTCCCGTCTCGCCGTACAGCGTGTCGTTTTGCGTGCCCCCATCGAGGGTGTCATTCCCCTGCCCTCCCGCCAGCAAATCCGCCCCGCTGCCGCCACGCAGCAAATCGTCGCCATCGTTACCCATCAAGGTATCGTTGTCGGCACCTCCATCGAGCGAGTCGTTGCCGTTGCTGCCGAACAAGCCGTCGTTGCCCGCGCCGCCGTTGATGACATCGCCATGCGCATCCGGCGTGTCGTAGGCGCTGCTTGTGGAGCTGAGGTCCGCACCCATCTGCGATACGTAGAGTTTGCTGTCGATGACGTGGCCGTCATACGTGGTGGCATGCAGGCTGCCTGCATCGTCTTCTCCGGGTGCCGGGGGCGTGTAGGTGAAGTCCACGAATTCGTCATAGGCATAGACTATGTCCCGCACGCGCAGCAGCTTGCCAGAATAGGTGCTGGCGCCAAATGAGGCTTGCATATGCAGGCCCAACTCGCCTGTGCTGGCGTCCGTGTAGAGTACGGGGGTCTGCCATGTAAAATTGCGGCCGACGTTCTCCCAGAATGACTGGGGATCGAAACTGGAGTCCTTGTAAGTGCCACTCGTGGGCAGATTGATGGCCACAGGCACCGGGCCGTTTGCACGGTAGCCCCATAGGAGGTCGTCGCCTTCGTCGCCATTGAGCACGTCGCTGCTGGCGCCGCCGATGAGGATGTCATTGCCACTGCCGCCGTGCAGGTCGTCGCCTCCGGTTGCGAGCAGGGGGGCTTTGCTGGCGGCTGCCTGGGCGTCTGCGTCGAATCCATGGATGAAGTCATCGCCGCCAATGAGCCAGTCGTTGCCTGCGCCGGCGGTAACTGTTTCGGTCACGGATTGAGTCCAGCCGTATACCGTGCCTTCGCCCGGTCCGGTGTATATCTGGTGCACACCTTGCCAGAAATCGTTGTCGCCCGAGAGCGTGGCCTCTGAGGTAAGGCGGGCGCCGATGAAGTTCCACTGTGGGTCCAAAGACTGGGTTTCGTATGGGATGTCCCAGGCGGAGACGTAGTCCGAGATCGGTTGAACCATGCCATAGGTAAATTGCAGGTCCGGCTGGGCCTGGGCATTGAATTGGACCGCCAGGTTCGTCGGTGTGCTGCCAGCAATGTCTGCGCCATCGGCGTCCACGAGCTTGGCGGTGAGTGTCAGCGAGGCGTCCGCTGTGGCGTCTCCCGTGCTGAGCAGCGCCAGGGATTGGTGTAGGCGATCGTCATTGATGTCCAGCGATATCTCGCCATCGGCAAATGATGTTTGCGTATCGCCATCGACCAAGCTGAAGAGCGCGCCATCGGCGCCGGTGAGGGAGAGGAGGAGCTTGGCGCCTGCCGGCACCAGCGCGGCGCTGAGGAACAGGCTGAAGGCCAGTGCGCCGCCTTCGACGAGTTTGAGCGGGTCGCCCGTGGGGCTGTCGGTCCCGAACGGCGCGCTCTCACCCGCTGCCGCGAGGGTCGCCTGCGTAGAAAACGTCAGTCCATAGTCCCCCTGGTGGAAATGCTGTACCTCGGCAGTCTTCTTGCCGCTGAGGGTTTCGACGAGCAGCGTGCCACCGACTGTTTTGTCGAGAAAGCTCCCCGACTCCAGCACGTAACGCACGCCGGCTTTGTCCCAGGTGTTCGCCGCCGAGGCCTTGGTGCTTACGTCGACCGACAGAATCTGGCCGTCCACTTCAATCTTGTTGTTGCCGAGTTGGTCCTCGAACGTGTCGTAGCCGCTGTCGGTCGAGGCGAATACGTAGGTGTCATTACCGGCACCGCCGATCAATGTGTCGCGGCCGCTGCCACCTACGAGCCTGTCATCGCCGCTGTCGCCTTCGAGGTAGTCGTTGCCCAGGCCGCCATCAAGTGTGTCGTTGCCTGCGCCGCCATAGAGGTGGTCACCCAAGTTGGCGCCGGTGAGGGTGTCTGCCGTAGCGCCGCCAAAGAGAATTTGCTGCTTGAGCGTGCCACCGCCTGCGACGCCCGTTTCGACTTGTATGCTGCTGGCTTTGTCTTCGTAGTGCGCGCCGACGCCGGATGCCGGACCTACGCCAATGCCACCATCGAACGTATTGCGCTCGACTACCAGCACAAGCATCGCAGCACGGTCGGCCAGATACTTGTCGCTGAAGTTGGCCTTGCCTGCTGCGCGGTCTGCGTCGGAGAGTGCCTGGTCGGCCTGCCACTGGGTGTAGAGGTTGCCCTGTACGCCACCCAGTGTCGTATCGAGCAGGGATTGGTTTGCAGCGTCGCTGCCTTCAAGCACGATAGGACTGAGCGTGCTCAAAGCAACAAGCGCTGAGAATTCGGTTTTGGCTTTGTTCGCAAGTTCGGCACTAGAAAGCGTGAGCTTGAGTTTGCCGTAGAGCGTGTTAAATGCGGCGCTATCCGTAAGCGCTTTAATGTTGTTGTAAAGCGCTTCGCGATTGTCTGTTGGCGTCGTTGTAACCGAGGCGCCGAGCAGGGATTTGCGCACGGCATCCAGCACAGATTCGAGCATCGTTGGATTGCCATTGCTGGCCGCTTTGAAAATCGCGTTACTGCTCGAAGTGGTTAGCGAAGGGGCAAGTTTGGATAGCAATGCCGCCATGCCAACAGCATCAGACAAGGTGACGATACTGTGGTTGTACAAACCATCAAGCGTACTGTCCACCGAAGACTGCGCTTCGATGACAAGCGGGACGTTCTTGCCAATATTTCCGCCAACGCCTGAGATGATATTGACGCCGCCATCCCCATAAACATTGGTTACTTTCGGGTCATTTGTGGAACTGCTAATACCGCCGAACAGCCCAGCGGCAGCCGTGATAGCACTACTCAACAAACCACCTTCACCGGCACCGTTAAAGGTGATGACCTGGGCAACTTGCGCAGGCGCAAGCTTGTTCAGCCAGATGGCCAGATGCCCTCCCAAGCTATGCCCGGTTACTGTCAGGGCTTGAGTGGCCGAAAGCTCACCTAAGCCAATGTCATGAGCCAGATAAGCCGACACAATGGAAGTGTAGGCCGAGGTAGGCAGAGGGCCGAATGGCTGATACTGCGCCACGATAGCGCTCAACTTTGCTATCTCATCCGCACTGTAAATCACCCCTGTATTCGCTGGCGTAATCAGTTGCTTGTAATAGCGATACATATCGAGAATTTGGTAGCCCGCAACGCCTTTTAGCGCAATGCCCCAGCCATCTTCAAAAAGATCTCTACCTCCCGCGGTACCTCGGTTCGCAAGAACATATTCGCCTGTATTAACATTCTGAAAAAGCGTCGCCGAAAACCCGCTATTGCCGTATAGCGCATCACTCGACTGATTCACGACTTGCCAGCCTTCGGCTTGGAATGCATCAAGTTCAGCCTGAGCAAACCCAGCCTTTAAAAGCTGTGTAGTGTTTGTAGTGGCCGCCTGCAACGCTTCTGCATATGAAGCGAGAGCTAGCAAACTGTAATCAGAATACTGTTGAATTGTTGCCATTACTTATTCCCCAGCTCTTGCAAAAATACTTTCTTATTAATGTCCAGAGGCCCATTCGGACATACGGCTTGTGTGTGATGTCCTATGACAATTAAGTCTCCGCCGGCGCGCAAATACTGAACCCCTTCGGCCAACACCTTACCGTCTGCAACACGTGAAACTTTCAAAGTAATACGAGTAAGCGACGCTTCGCCTTTCAGCGGATCGCCAGATTTCAAGTCCAACGAGTCTTCTTTTACAGCGTAAGCCCCCGCAATCAGCATATAGCTCTTGCCATCATTTTGAACCAACGTTGCTTTGACGCTGCCTGCTGGATCAAACATCTCTGATGGCAGTTTTACCGTTTCATAAACCTTGACGCCGCCATCCTTTTGGCATACTTCATTCATCCTACGATCCAGTTCATATTTTTCACAACTCGTCAGCGCTGCGCACAACATACCTATAATCAATGCGGTCTTGATGTTCATACTCAATTCACTCCCGAAGATTGTTTTACAAAAACAAATTTTTCGATGGGACCCCTGTTGCGGGACAAGAGTTTGAGGAAAAATGCTCTAAAGGAAAACCATTTTCACCTGATCGGTAATAAGCAACGGTCTCGCCAAGAAGCTTTGAGTCCGATTTATGGAGCACACGCACTTGGCTACGCCATAGTTTTCCCTGCCCTTTCATCGGATCGACGTACACGATCCACCCGCATTACATGAATTTACCCTGCCCCCAGGTTCGATTTCGCAAGCTCTTCCGCTCTGTTGAGGAGCACCATCCGTCACGTACCACGACCCGACGCCATATAGGTGGTACATGCAACAGCTTCCGCCGACCCCTGCGCGCTCACAGTTTCGGGCCGCGTCGTCCGAACTGTCGGAGTTGCTCATACTCCCGGAGGCGAGAATTTTGCCGGTACAGCTTGTTGTCGGTTCATTCCACGTGGGTACTTTGCAACTGACTCTGGAACCATAAGATCGGGGAGTGGCCTGCATGACACTGTCCTTCTGAGCGATCCCTTCTCCTATTTCGACGCGATGGTTAGCAGGAACCTGCACGCTATCTACCGCACGGGTTAGCAGTTTGCTGATGAAGGGGTATGCCGCCTGATTCTTGTCTGTGCTGATGTAGAAATAGCCACAGGGCGTGCCTTCCTCATACGAGGTTTGAAGAACAGGAATACTGCTAGCAAGACCACGCACCTGCCCCGCGTGATATCCCGACACAATCACGCCAACGAGGTGTGTGTCACTTGCACTCTGAATATTCCAGATGGTTGGCTCGTATGCACCAAGCGCCAACACTACGTTCACCCCAGGCTTGTTGACGTACACATCGATTCCAGTCATCTCGTGACCTGTCGCGCTTGATTGATAACCAAGTGCACGGCCCGCATACTCACCTGCAGCATGGACTTCATAGGTCGTTGGCAGGTGCTGCACAAAGCGGCTGCATGCGTCGGCGGGAGTTTGTCCGGCAGGCCTCCCTGTTGTTGAAACTTTTGTCTCATCCGCTGGAACAGGATGATCAGCGGAAGCCGCTGGGGCTAAGGACTCATTGACCGTGGCCACAGCCTCCGCAGGCTGTGTGCTGAGGTAATGTCTTTGGTTGGAGTAGCTGAAGTAGATGATGGTCACAACGCCCGCAAGTATCCACAGCCATTTTCGG
>JAQGMF010000024.1 GCA_028292505.1 Rhodocyclales bacterium | reverse complement strand
GGTGGCCCATTCGGCATTTTCACGAAGCTCTGTGCGGGGGTGCAGCGAGCCCGAGGTGGTCCAACCGGTTGATGGATCGCCCATGACCATCGCGCCGTCAGTGGTGTCTGTGTAGTACCAGGGTGACTTGGTGAAACCGGCTGTAAGCTGGGCACCCGTCTCGGTGTCGATATTCCCCGAAGAGCCTGTCGGCAACTGGAGACTAAAGCCACCAAGGCTGAAATTCTTTCCAGGCGGCAGGGTGGTGCTGAGGGCGAAGGCGGAAGCTGACGCCAGCGCAATGGCAGCAACCAACGCTGTTTTGACGAAACGCTTGTTGTTTGTCTCTTGATTTATTCTTGACATCTCTATGTCCTTGTAAGTGCTTGATTTGATTTGGTTTAACCACACGTACTGGCGCTGCAACGGTCTCATGGCTTGGTAAATTACGTCGCCCAGCTACCGAAGCAAAACCCTCTGCAATACAGCCGTTCGAACTTCAGAACGACTACCGGAGAATGCGCGTGATCAGGTGAACCCTCAATGCGGGTAATTCCCAATGTGTGCCGTTAGGGCGTGATGATATTCACGCGTCGCCGAAGAAGTCGCACAACTGCTTTATGCGAAATGAATGCATGGCGGCACTGCCAGGGCACATCCCGCCAGAGGCCAGCAGTCAAGCGAGGGGGCCGTTCCTCAAGTCACGCCTTGAACAGATTGCGAGCGCTTTTCAGACCGGTTGATGAGTTGTGTTCAGGTAGTGGCCTCGAAGCGCACGGCGTAGATTGGCGGCAGATTGCTGGAGATGTTTTGCCAGCTCTCACCTGCATCCGCGCTGGCCCACAGATTGCCCGTGGTGCTGCCCATCATCAGGTGCTGTCCATCGGCGGAGACCGCCAGCCCGTGGCGATAGACGAGGTCGTAGCAATCCTTTTGCGGCAGTCCCGTGCGTAGGGTCTCAAAGCTCTTGCCGCCGTCGCGTGTGCGATTGACGCACAGCGCTGCATCGACCGGCACACGCTGTTGATCCGCGCAGGCCGGAACGAACCAGGCCGTGTCTGGATCAGTCGGGTGTGCCGCCACAGCGAAACCGAAGCTCGACAACGGCGCCTTGACTTCATGCCATGATGCACCAGCGTCGGTGGAGCGCCATATGCCATTGTGATGTTGGCACCAGAGTGTATCCGGCGCCGCCGCGCATTGCGCAATGGCGTGCGGGTCCTGGATATTCTGTTCGTCGGCGCGATCCGGCGGCATGTAGGCGGCATTCATGCCTTTCGCGCGCAACTCCCAGCTCATGCCGCCATCGCGCGTCAGCCACGCACCGCCGCAACTGATGCCCAGCAGCATGCGTTTAGTGTCACGCGGGTCTATGCATATGGAATGTATGCCGGGAGTATCGTAACCACCGCCGAACCAGCCGAGGCGCTCGGCGCGATCCCACAGTGATTCGTTGAGGTGCCAGGTCGCGCCGCAGTCCTTCGAACTGAACAGTCCGCCCGGCAGCGTGCCGGCCCAGATGACGCCGTCAGCGGCGGCCAGCGACCAGATCTGCACCAGCTTCCACGCGACTTCGTCCTGCGCGTCTTCAGGCTGTGGGGGATAGGCTGGCGTAGCGACTTCGTGCCAGCTATCGCCCCAGTCATCGGAAGCGTGGCACTTGACGCCGAAGTGGCCGAGATTGAGCGCCGCGATCATCGGGTGCGTCGAGCTGCCCGGCAGCACCATGCTCACCGGTTCGCCGATAAAACTATGGCTGGCGACGCGCCAGTTCGCCGGCCCGCCTGCATGGGTGTCGAGCAGCAATTGAAAGAGTCCCTTGCGGGTGGCGATCCAGGCGCGTTGCGACATCGACTAACCTCCGGAAAGAGCTTGCAGTACGTAGACTTCGCTGGTGGGTGTCAGCGGATTGGAGAGATCCTGCCGGTCGCGGATCTTCTGGCCGTCGATGAATACTGCCACGTGCTTGCGTAGATGTCCCTGCTCGTCGAGCACATAGCCGCGCAGTTGCGGGTTGGCTGCGAAGCTCGCTTCCAGCGCCTCGCGCAGGGTTGCCGCCGCAGTCTCCACTTCGGGCGTTTCGGTGAAGCGCAACAGTTGGGCGGTGAAGACGACTCGTGCCATGGGAGCGACGAAAATATGAATGCCATATTGGGAGACCGGCACCTGAAAACCGTGCCCAAGGGCATCTTCCCTCACCGCATGGCGACCTGCAAGTCGGTGTATGGCAACAGACCCTAAGCAGTAGAATGGTCGACACCCTATTTTTTGGAAGGACTACGCTCATGGCTCGAATGGTCAAATGCATCAAACTCGGCGTCGAAGCCGAAGGTCTCGATGTCCCGCCCATGCCCGGCGAACTCGGCAAGAAACTTTGGGAAAACGTCTCGAAAGAGGCCTGGCAAGGCTGGCTCAAGCACCAGACCATGCTCATCAACGAGAACCGCCTCAACATGATGGATTCCAAGGCGCGTAAGTACCTTGCCGAGCAGATGGATCGGCATTTCTTCGGCAGCGGTGCGGATGCCGCGGCGGGTTACGTCCCGCCTGCGCAGTGAGGAGATAGGAGTGAGGAGTAGAATCCCGCCCTCGCTCAACCGCGCCCGGTTTTTTTGCTCCTCACTCCTCCCTCATTACTCATCACCAGGTCTTAACCATGAGTCATCCCCTATTCGAATCATCCATCAAGAGCCTGCCCCTGCTTGCCCGCGGCAAGGTGCGCGATATCTACGCGGTGGATGAAGACAAACTGCTCATCGTCACCAGCGATCGCCTCTCGGCCTTCGACGTGATCCTGCCCAATCCGATCCCGCGCAAGGGCGAAGTGCTCACCAAGACGGCGCTGTTCTGGTTCGACAAGCTCAGCCACATCCTGCCCAACCAGCTCACCGGCATCGCACCGCAAGACGTGGTTGCCGCCAACGAGCACGATCAGGTCATCGGTCGTGCCCTCGTCGTCAAGCGCCTTAAACCGCTGCCGGTCGAAGCGGTGGTACGCGGCTATATCATCGGTGGCGGCTGGAAGGACTACCTGGCCACCGGCAAGGTCTGCGGGATCACATTGCCCATCGGCCTCAAGCAGGCCGCCAAGCTGGAGCAGCCACTATTCACGCCATCGACCAAGGCCGAGATGGGCACGCATGACGAAAACATAGATTTCGCGCAGTGTGAAAAGCTGCTGGGCGCCGAGCGTGCCGCCGAAGTGCGCGATGTGGCCATCCGCCTCTACTCCGAAGCGCGCGATTACGCCGCCACGCGCGGCATCATCATCGCTGATACCAAGTTCGAATTTGGCCTGGATGCGGCCGGCACGCTGCACATCATCGACGAAGCCCTTACACCCGATTCATCGCGTTTCTGGCCAGCCGACAGTTATGTCGAAGGCATATCTCCGCCGTCGTATGACAAACAGTTCGTTCGCGATTACCTCGAAACGCTGACCTGGAACAAGACGGCACCGGGCCCCGTGCTGCCGGATGAGGTGGTGGCGAAGACCAGTGCCAAGTACATCGAGGCGTATGAACGCCTGACCGGGTGCAGCATCGAAGATTGATTGATCTGAAGTTTGTAGGTCGGAAAAGCGTAGCGCCTTCCTACCTACCCAGAGCCCGTGATTTCATGATCGAAGGGTTTTCATCGAAAAAGGCCGACATGATGTCGGCCTTTTTATTGAATCGAAGATGGCAACAATTCGTCAGGCCGGCTGAACTTCGCTCACCTCGTCCGTGATTACCTTGAAACTGTGCAGAATATTCGGGCCGAAAGTGCTGCTGATGGCCACGTCCGCCGCATCGCGGCCGCGTGCGATCAATACGCGACCAATGCGCGGGATGTTGTTGCGCGCATCGAAGGTGTACCACTTGCCGTCGAGCCAGGCCTCGAACCAGCCCGCGAAATCCATCGGCCCATATGGCGGTGGCATGCCGATGTCGCCGAGGTAGCCGGTGCAATAGCGCGCCGGGATATTTATGCAGCGGCAGAAAGCGATGGCCAGATGTGCATAGTCGCGGCACACGCCAACGCGCTCGTTGAAGGCTTCATACGCCGTCTTCGTGGCTCGCGCATGCTGATAGCCGAAGGTGATGTGATTGTGTACGTAATCGCAGATTGCCTGCACGCGCGCCCAGCCTGTCGGCCCGTTACCGAACAGCTGCCATGCGGTCTCCGAGAGTCGGTCCGTCTCGCAATAGCGACTACCCAGAAGGAATAACAAGCTGTCGTCGGGCAGCATCTCGACAGGGGTTTGCCGCGCCTGCCAGTTGGCGATGTCGGGTTGTCCGCTGTCCCTGACGAGCGCATTCGTTGTCAGTTTCAGTCGCCCCTGTGGCGCGACGATGCGGCTGCACCAGTTGCCGAAGCTGTCGCGATACGCCGTGGTGAGAACGGGCGGGTCCGTGACCATGGTGTCGGGGATAAGGATGTCCTGCGCGCGCGAGTAATGCACATTGAGCGTCAGGATCATCGGGGTCGGCTGCGGGCAGTCGTAAACAATTTCGTAGCCAATGTGGATCTTCATGCGAGTGCTCCTGCTGGATATCAGGCGCTCCGTTCTCTGCGGGGCGCCGATATCTGGTTCGTTCGAAGGGCTTGATAGGAGGTATGTGGCCAGGTGCCATTACCCTCGCAGTAATCGTGCCGTATCGTTATGAAGGAACCGAACTACCCTCGCAGCGCCTCGCGCAGGGAGGACACAATCAGCTTGCGCAGTGCCGTCCAGCGTGGGCCGCCAGCGAATACATGCTTCTGATTGATCTCCAGCTCGACGCCGATGTAGGCCTCCGGCGCCAGTTGCCGTCGAAACCAGGATGCGAAGCCATCGCCTTTTCCCTGGTACGGGTAGTTGCGGCGCACCACCAGCTCGCATGCATGCGTCCTGAGTGCTGCTTTCCAGCGCGCGCACAGTGCCACCTCGCTTGGCCGGGCCGGGTCGTACAGTAGCCCGATATCGGCTCGGCGCACATCGCCATCGAGTTCGGGGGTGAAGCTGTGCGATGAAATGTGAATCACGCGGCCGTGACGTGCCACGGCCTGCCTTGCCAATTGCTCGGCCTCGGTGCGATATGGCAAATAATGCGTTTGTAATATTTGCTGGCGCAGCTCGACAGGCCCTCTGGCCGTTGCCGCGAAGAACTGGGACGCGTTGCCGACAGAGCGATTCAGGTCAACTAGCAAGCGGCTGACGCTTGAAGACACTAGCGGCGCATCGAAGGCTTTGGCGAGCTCTCTTGCCATCAGCAACGCCCCGGCGTCGTAGCCTCGGTGCGTCTGTAGCAGTGCTTGATGCAAGATGAATAGCCCTTGATACGGCGCCGGGATGCGATTGCCGCCGTGCTCGCAGGTAATGATGATGCCCGGCCCCGATTTCGCAGCAACCGTGGCCTGCCGGCTCTTGCGGGGTCGCCCACCTGCCGCGTCGCTATCTATCTTTTTCACGGTAATCCCCGTTCTGGTCAGCCAGCGGTTGTGGCGAACCCAGGACAGATTAGGCGCTCAAAAGACGTCGCACGGTGCGATGGTGAATATATTTTTACGGCAGAAAGTATGACGGCATAACGGCCGCAAAATGCGAACGTCATTTTAGAAGCAGGTATTGAGATCAGTGACGAGCCCGAGGCCTCAGGGATGGGCGCAAATTCCTACTTTATCGGCCATATCAAGCGATCCACGGAATTGCTGGTCGTCGGGTGTGGCAAATTGATCGCCTTGTAGAGTGCGATATATTCCTGCACCACGAGCGGCCTCTCTTCGAGCTGCGTGACGGCATGACTGTAGTTGTCGTTGCCATAAGCGCGCGTGGCCTTGAGCAGCAGTGGCAAGGCCAACTCCGTCTCGGCGTGACCGCGCAGTTCCTTGTAAGGCCAGCTTGCAGGCGCCACGGCAAATGGAACGAGATAGTTGAGCGCATTGCGCAGACCGCGCGCGTTATCGCGCTTCGTCCATACCTCTACGCCCACTTGTTCGCCATAGCGCGCGATATTCATCATCGCGTCGAGATTGAATGCGCTGTAGTGAAACGGCGTCGTGCGCTCAAGTTCGCCGTGTTGCTTGCCATCAATGGCGACCTGTCCGGCGATGCGCAACTCCAGCGCACGCTCGACGGCGCGTTTGGCCGTTGTAGTATCGCCAGCGAACAATGCATAGTTGGCAATCTGCATGTCATAGAACATGCCGTGATTATTGGGTGAGTTGAACTCTTCGATACCGATGTCGCTTTCAAGCATCCAATCGGCGAATGACTTCATCCACGTCCTGACACTGGCGACTTCCGCCACGGACAACGTGCCCGAGCCTTCCAGCAGTAGCACTGCATCGATCACCATCCATAGATTACGGGTGTCGATCAGTCCGGTACCGCGCCCATCGATTTTTCCCATGATGGCCTGGCCGTAGCGCAGGTTCGGATTCATGCGAGTTTCAGGCGTGACGAACCAGGTGCGAATGAACTCGGCCGCCTTGGCAGCAAACTTCGCCTGGCCACTGAAGTAATAGGCCAGCGAGGTGCATTGAATGCCCATGCACATTGTCTGCATACGTACCGAATCCGTATCGCCATTCTTCGACGATGGGTTGAATTCGCCGTCACGTTGCACGTAAGGTAGGCCATCAGGCGTGTCGGGGTTTGGCCACCAATAGGGGGCCAGGCTCATGTAATCGTGTTTGTCACCGCTGGGTGGAACAATCTTCTTGCGCGTTACCGCCTCAGGTTCGAGCGCAAGCAGGGCTTCTGCGTCCTGCAGCAGCTTTTCATAAGAAGGCATGAGGGCAGGCGGGCGCTCGGCAAGGCGTGCCTTCGCCAAGGCAAGGTAGCTCCCATCCATGGTGATGACGGCCGGCCCCGTGCTTGAAGTTCCGTTGTTCGTTTGTTCCATAACTATCGCAATATCCCCAGTTGTGAGCAGTTTGACTGATCCGGCAAATAGCCGCGCTTGATGCAAGCTAAATGGTAGTAACGGACGCGAGGGCATTTTCTATAAGGATGTACGGGAAAGCCCCTTGCTCTCATAGAATCGACGCTCTCCCGTCACCCTTGCCTCCTCCATGCTTGAGCGAATCATTTCGATTCTGTTCCCCGTCTTTTTCATTATTGCCGTCGGCTACTTTGTCGCGCGGCGCGACAAGCCGGACATGACCATCGCCAACAAGCTCACCATGGACGTGTTCACGCCCGCCCTGGTGTTCGCTGCGCTGGTCAGCCGCGACTTTCACGTCGCGCAGTTCTGGCGCCTTGGGCTGGCCATGCTGCTCATCACGGCTGGCTGTGGCGTCGCAGGCTATTTGCTGGCGCGTGCGCTACGCGAAGACTTCCGCACCATCGTGCCGCCGATGATGTTCGGCAACTCGGCCAATCTCGGCATCCCGCTCGCTGTGCTGGCCTTTGGCGACAGTGCATTGCAACCCGCTGTCATACTCTTCATGGTGTCGAGCGTGCTGCATTTCGGTTATGGAGGCTGGTTGCTCGACAACAAGGTGCACCTCGGCAATCTCTGGAAGGTTCCGTCTGTCATTGCCACACTGCTCGGTCTTGCCGTGTCGCTTAGCGGCATCGTCGTGTGGCAACCGCTGGTCATCGCTTTGAAGTTGCTCGGTGATATCACCATACCGCTCATGCTGTTTGCATTGGGCGTGCGCATGACCGATGTCAGCCTGGACGGCTGGCGTCTCGGTGTCATTGGCGGACTGGCCCGGCCACTCATCGGTGCCGCGCTCTCGGCACTTATGGTGTGGTTATTCCATTTGCATGGATTCGAGGCGGCGCTGCTGATCATCTACGGCGCGCTGCCACCCGCTGTGATGAATTTCCTCTTTTCTGAGCGCTACGGACAGGAGCCACACAAAGTGGCTTCCATCGTCCTGCTCGGCAATCTCATCTCGGTGGGGGTGCTGCCGATCGTGCTTGCCTTTGCCTTGCGCTAACGCAGATCGAAGATACGAATCAACTGCCTGTATCCATCAGACGGAATTGCGACGCGGGCGGCCGAGGCTCAGCAGCTTCACAACGTGGCCCACGTGGATGTGACTGAGTAAGCCGTTGTCATTTTTGAAGTCGAAGGTGCACAAACCGTTGGCCGGCTTGCGGCTGCACTCGCCGTAGAAAGGCTCCATCGGACCACGCGTCACGCCCACCACGATACGGTCGCCGCTCACATCAGCGATGCGTATGTCTTCGTCATTTGGCGTCTCCATGATTACCCGGTGCAAGTGACTGGTCTGGTCGAGATAACAGATCGCGGGATTCTCCGACAGCACCTGACTCGGCGCGCGCTTGAAATTGATCAGCGCCGTGCGCGTCATCTTGTCGCTCAGGATCAGATACTTCGAATCGCCCATCGAGTTCTCCGTATTGCCAGTGAAGAACTCGCATTCGATGTTTTCCCACGTCTTGGCCATGATCTCTCCCCGGTTCATGCATGAAGTCGAGCAGGGCACACCGCCCCGCGATAGAACAGCAGCCCCCGCTGATCGTGCGCGCGGCAACATCTGGTGAGGCCCCTGATTGCCTCAAAGAATACCCTGACCCTGATGGCAGAGTGAACAGCTACCCGCCAAAATCACCAGGCCGTATCTCCTTGCAACGTACGCGCGGCGAGCAGAAACGTCGCCGCGTTCCAGCTCTGCCCGGCCATGCCCATCGGCGCCAGCGTCTTGCCGTGGAACCACTCCGTGAATCGCCAGTCATCAAGCTCGCACACCTGCGCGAAGCGGTCGAGCTCGGCCCAGGCCAGCTCTTCCATGCCCAATCGCGCCAGTGCCATGATCCAGAAGCCGCCCACGAAGGGCCAGATGCCGCCGTTGTGATACTGATGCATCTTGTTCTGCTGATGGCGTCCCATGTAAAGCCGCCACAGTTCATGCTGCGGCGATAGCGGGTGCAGCACCACGCGAATCGGCCATGGTTCGCTGGCATGCGCAGCCGTGATCGTGTTGACGATGCGATGACTCATCGATTCATCAGCCAGCCCGCACAGCATCGCCAGCGCATTACCGAACACATCGCCCTCGTTGCCGGTCATCGCCAGGTTCACGAAGCTCAGGTACAGGCCCGGATCGCGTCGTCCGCGGCGCGCATAGTGCGTCAGCAAGCGTGCACGGTGATACTCCGGCAGATCGCGCTGAAACGGGTTGAACAGGTGGTTGAAGTGGAAACGCGTCGCCTCAGCATCCGCCAGCACATAGCGCCGCTTCACCTCATACCACAGCGCGTTCGTGTAGAGCACATAACCCGAGCGCGGCATAATGTCCGCCCAGTCGCTGGCCTCGTTCTGCTGCAGCAGGCGAAAGTGTTGATGCTCCTGCGCCTGCAGCCAATTGATCGCCAGCGCAATCTGGCTACGCCAGCGCTCCGCGCCTACCGGGCCATGGCGGCACACATGGTTCACCGCGATCAGCCACCACAAGGTCGCGTCTATGCATCCCAGATACCAGAAATCCGCATCCTGACCCTCGGGGTCCACATACTTCGGAATCTGCCCGTTGCCCGCTTGCTGCGCCGCCAATGCATCGAGGCTGGCGATGGCGCCTTGCTCAAGCTCGGCCACACCACTGCCGCACATCGCCATCACACAGATCGCCGCATCGCGCCCGAAGATGCGCGTGTAACGCCGCGCCACCGCGGCCTCGGTGCGACTCGCGGCGAGAATGCCGTGCGGGGTGAGGTTGCGCTGCAGGAGATCGAGCGAGGCTTGGGTGCAGGCTTCGATTCGTCGCAAGCCTACCGAGGCGGGACTGGTCATTTGATTGATGAATTAGTTACTAGCTATGCTGAACGTTTATTCAGAGTTCTTGCATGACGAATTCTTGAATTTGGAACCTTGCAGAGTACACGCTTGCAGCTACGCTAAGTTGCCCCAACAAACTGAGAGCAAAGAGCAATAAATTAAAGCCGGAAGAGATGCCTGCTTGAAAGAGCCAAGGAGTAACGGACGTCACTGCAAATGTTATCGCGAAGACCAAGGCGGCACTGACATGCGCTTTGAGTTTCCAGTAGTCCGGCCAAGAGACAAGCAGACGGGCAACCCGTGCATTCTCAAAGACTAGATCCCTCAATTCTTTGGCGATCCACGCTAGCAGTGCGATAGGCAGAAGCATCATGTACTTAAGTACTTCGCCATCAATACTCAGGCTCGCAGCGGCTCTCTGTAGTATTTCCTTTTGCTCCACTGCTAGATACAACGAGCCAATTATTATTAGCGACTCAAAGCTAATCAAGAGCACACGCAGTTGATACAAAAACTTCATTATCAATGCCTCATATTTCTCTCGGCGCTGACATTCTCAAAGATAAGTCTTGCTGCGTTGGCAAGGCCGACTGGATCTGGTTGTTTGGCATAGAGAAAACTTTTCTGTGATTCCGATGTGCGAACAATCACTTCTTCGCCGTGTTCCATCCCGATGGCTTTTCCGGAGCCGTACCCGTCCGCTGCCATCAACATAGCGGCATCAGCAATGTCTGGTTCCTCTTCGGGCTGGTATCTTGGATTTTCCAATATGCGTTCAATTAGCTCGACAAGCTTGGTATTTAAGCCATCCTTCTTCTCAGTAGCTTCCTTTACCGACACCTCTTCCGCCCCCCGTTTTTTGATGTACTGATCGAGGCTACTCCAGAGCCGGCCAAATAGTGGATTTGGTGGAAAGACTCGTGCCGATAGTTCTACTATTCGATCCAAGGAATGCAAGCGTTGGTAGAACATACGATAGTCAGCAATAGGCTCTACAGTGCAGTCCACAAAGAAATTATCGTACGCGGACTCAATAATTGACTTAAACCTACGTGGGAAAACCTCTTCTTGAATTCCATTCCAAACGTGCATATAGGCCAAACCAGAAAACTCTGGCAGATAGACAAATGGGGCACTCGCCTCAAGCAGGTTGGGCGCGAGAGCTTGTTGCTGTTGCTTTGCTGGCTCATCGATAACCGTTACATGGCCGTCTCTAGAATATTTTGACAGATTCCCAAATATGAAGGGGTGGCTTGAAGAGCGACCATCTTCAACATCTGTGATAGTCCATTCGAATTTTCCGATAGGAACAATCGGAGCCTCTAGGATCGCGTTCTGCAATCTCTCTTGATTGAGTTCCCCAATTTTTATAACCCTAGCCATGTAGTACCGCCCTCTTGCCATTTTTGTCTCCCCTGAAAAATCCATGAAAATTCGTAGCTCTTATTCTGTCTTCTAAACTTGTGACGCCCTGCAATGTCAGAGAGTTATATGTCGCTCCTGACCAAGACTAGTCTCTCCGTAGCCCGCGTCATCGCGACATACAGCAAGCGCGCTTCTTCCTCGCTCGCCTCCGCGCCCGACGCGATCAAGCCCGCACCCGGAATCATCACGACAGGAAACTCCAGTCCCTTGCTGCTGTGGAAGGGCAGGAGGCGCACCGTATCCTGTTTGTCATTGAAACGGATGTCGTCTTTCCATGTCACGGGTATGCCGGCTTTCTTCAGTTGCGTGCGGATGGTTTTGCAGACGGGGTCGTAGTGGCGGTAGAGCACGGCCATGTCGTGCCAGGGTGTGCCGCGTTCGTTTTCTTCCTTGAGGCGTTCGGCGATCCAGGCGCCTTCTGCGGCGAGTGTCGGTAGCTGTATGACGAATGGTTTGTTGCCGTGGCGGCCGGCGGAGACGGGTGTGAGGCGCGGGATGCCGTCTTCGTCGGCTTCGCTGGGCTTGAGGCAGGCCTGCGCGAACTGCGCGGCGAAGGCGAGGATTTCCTGCGTGTTGCGGTAG
The DNA here is from genome assembly GCA_028292505.1 of Rhodocyclales bacterium. Lineage (GTDB taxonomy): Bacteria > Pseudomonadota > Gammaproteobacteria > Burkholderiales > Rhodocyclaceae > Viridibacterium. The sequence continues at coordinate 6,341 of JAQGMF010000024.1, read as the reverse complement.
TTCACGCGCAGGATGGTGGTGCGCCCCTGCGCCTGGATGCCGACGCTCTTGAAGCTGAAGTTGCGTTTGCGGCCGGCGTCGTAGATGGACTGGGCGTCGTCGTAGAGCACGAGCAGGGAGTTGCTGCGTGGGTCGACCATCTGCACGATGAGCTTGAGCCATTCGGCGCGGAAGTCGTGGCCTTCGTCGATCAGTACGGCGTCATATTGGCCGGAAGGGATCTGGCCGCGTTCGGTGGCGTCGATCACGCGCTGGACCATTTCGGCCATCATGGTGTCGATGCCGAGTTGATCGCTGGGCTGGTCCACGTGGTAGGCGCGCAGCTGGCTGTGGCACCAGCTGTGGAAGCTGCGCACGTGGACCTTGTCGCCGACGCCCTTGGCATGCATCCATTGCTCCAGCCGCGCGGCGAGGGTCTTGTTGTAGCAGAGTACGAGGATGGGCTTGGTGGAGGCTTTGGCGAGTTGTTCGGCGCGGTAGCCGAGGATCAGCGTCTTGCCCGAGCCGGCGACACCGTGGATGACGCGGTGCCCTTCGCCGAGGCTGCGCGCAAGCTGCTCCTGCTGCAGATCCATGACACGCACGAGGTCGGGGATCTGGCCCGGATCGGCTTCTGCGTCTTCGAAGAGCTGCCCCTGGTGTGCCGGGATGCGCACTTCGGGGAAGAGGTGCCAGCGGATGCGGTCGAGCTGCGGTAGCGATAGCGCTCCAGGGAAGCGCAGGCGGAACATTTGCCAGAGGCGTTGCTGGAAGGCTTCGGCGTCTACGGCGTCGGTCATCTCGTCCTTGCAGATGACGTGACGCGGCGCCATGACTTCGGCGATGCCGGAGGACTCGAACACCGCGCGCGTGATGTTGGCCAGGACAACGCCGTACGCCCAGGGAAACATCAGCCGCCCCTGTTCGCGACCGCTGGAGAAAGTCAGTTGCGGGTCGGTCTCAAGGATATGGGTAACGGCATGCGCGTATTGCCGCGCCTGTTCGAGCGGATTGAGTACGTGCTTGATGCCTTGCGGTGTGAGGATGGTGGCGTCGCTGCGCGTGATGGACTGCAGCGTGTCGGGCTTCCAGTCCTTGACTTCGAGGACCAGCAGACCACGACGAGGATGCAGGATGATGAAGTCGGGGTGCGAGTTCTTCGTGCCGAGAGGTACGTCGTACCAGCACAGGTAGTCTTCTTCGAGTTTGGTCTCGAGCTGCAGGGCAAAGCGCTTCTCGCCGGCCCACATACGACCCGCGCAGGTACTGTAAGCCGGAATAAGTGTAGCCATCTGACTAACTCTCGATTGTCATATGTGAGAGTGATTCTAGTCACAGTGGCGCCGCCGCATGAAGAAATTCGACACGATTGCTGTCGAATGTCATGCAACGGTACATTGCGCGGCACCTTCTTGCGAGAGAGGGTCGTCTTGAGCTGGTACTTGTTGCCACTTTCACGGTTGGGTGTGGCAACACCGTCCAGGGGGTGTCGATCTTGCCTTCGACTTTCCTATCGAAGCGGGTTCGCCAGGCACTTTGTTGCGCGTGCCTCGATTTCGTCTGCCGAAGACGCCGGAATCTCGAAGTTAGCCCGCGTGCGTTGTCCGTCGATCACGTAATCGACACCATGGCAGTCCACGCCGAGCAGGCGAATGTCGCCAGCAAGATTCTTTGCAAGTGATTGCAGCAGCAGCGCTTCGCTCGCCAGCGATATGCTCGGAGAGGCGTGCCAATCCTCGCTTTCCAGCCAACCCATCTTGCCGAATCCGCCAATGAAGCGCGCGCGTCGGGGCTGCATGCGGAAGAACGTGAAGTCGAGCGTCAGGTATCGCTCTGCCCCGGGCTGGTAGCGCAGGTAGCGGGCGATCATGTCCGCCGTAGGTTCGAATCGTTCGGTATCGCCGATTAGACTCAGACGCGCTGCGGTTTGCGCGTCGTCGTGCGCTACGGTAGCGGACAGGCTGGTACGCGCGTCGGCGAGCAGGTTCTTGGTGTGTTCGGCCAGCATGCTGATGAGAAAGACGGGCTGATGCGCTTCGTCCATCACGCAGGGTACGACGCTGGCATAGGGGTAGCCCGGCATCTGTATGGATTGCGTGGCAAGCGTGCCGTGGGCTACGCGATGCAATAGGGAGAGGGCTTCAGCGATGGGGATTTTCATGGATGGCTCCTGTCGACTCCTGACAGCATCGCTTGTGACATTACACGTTCTCGGGATATCGAGGGCAGATCGCGCGAGGAAGCCGCTTTCGCACATCGGTTGTCCGTAACGCTTTGGGGCTGCAAGCTAGAACCCGTATGGCGCACGCGTTCCCAGCCATTGTGGGGGTACTCGACATCTTACGGCGAGTGCCATAAGGCGACTCACGCCCAAATTCGTCATTCCCGCGAAAGCGGGAATCCGCTTCTACGCGATGCTCGTCCGTGCCACAAAGTGGACTCCCGCTTTCGCGGGAATGACGAGGTGAGAGTTTTTCTGCGCCATGCAACTTCCGCGAGCCGCCACAGTTATGACGTACAGTTATTACGTGAAGGCGAATATTTACTAGGTAGCACTGGTCAGCAAGTCAGGCAGGTAATTTGCATAAAAAAGCCGCAGCATGCTGCGGCCTTTTTCTCATCTCTTGTGCCTAGAAATTCTTGGGCAGCGAGATGGTGTAGAAGCGATTCATATCGTCCTGGAAATACAGGTTGGTGGCGAAGCCCTGGTCGTCGTTGAAATGGAACACGCGCTTGCCGCGTCCCTTCGCATACGGTGTGACCAGTGTCACCAATGTTTGCTTGAGCGCTTTAGGCGTGCTTGCTTCGATGCACCAATGACGCGGCAAACCTTCGTAATCTGCAGGCTGCAGGGTTTCGAAGCCTTCGATATTGCGCAGGCTGATCGGGCCGGATGAATTGAATACGACCTCGCCCGTCAGTCCCGCCTTTTCGCCTTCATAGCGGAACACGCGGTTGCTGATATCGCATGCGCCTAGCGTATGCAAACGCCATTGTATGCTGGCTTCCTGCTCAAACTCGACTTGATCGACGATGATGAAGTAGCTGTCGTGTACGAAGTGGATGTCGCGACGATAGTGCTTGAGATAGGGAATCTCGATGCGATATGCGTCGGTCGGGTCCATGCTGATGAAATGCGCGCCTTCGCGTTGCGAAACTTCGAGCACGCGACCGGATGACTTCCGGCATTCGACCTTGTTCGAGCCGGCGTACTGGCCTTTGCCGTCCATGAGAATGGCATTTTTCGACAAAGTCTGCCGCCGCCAGTCCATATGCATCGGTGTGCCGTGCGCAATGTAGTGGCCGCTGTGGATGGCCAGATCTTCGCCATAACCAAACATCACGAAGGCACTCTGGTCGCCATGACTGTGGCTGATCGTGCCGTACTCGCTGCACTTGGTCACGAACTGGATATGTTCCTCGGGCAGGTGCATGTTCTTCTGGATCGCGACCCAGCCGATGTCCTTGAAATGACGTACGACTGGCAGGTCGACAGGTTCCTTGGCTTCGATATGCGGGTAGTCGTGCAGATACTGCAAATCGTCGAACGGGAAATTCCACCAGCCCCAGTTGTAGAACTCCATCTCAGTGCCAGCGCTGGAAACTTTTACCTGTTCGAAATACCACTGGAAATAGGGGTTCTGCGCGACGCCCGCAAACTGACGCATGTTATAGGCGACCTTGAGGCCGGGCTTCGCACCTAGTGTCGAGTCGTCGCAGAAGAACGTGCGCACGGCATTCGGTGAGCGCGTGTAGAGGGGGAAGAAGCCGGTGTTCTTGAAAAACGGGCGCTGGTAAAAATCGTGGCCTACGAATTTGCGCAGCAGATTGGCGGCCTCGGTGTAATACGCCATGGCCGTCATCCAGTAGCCGGGGCCTTCGGCCCAACCCCCTTCGGCACCGCCCCACGGAGGGAACGGGCCTTCGTAATAATTGATGGCGTAATCGAGCCAGTCCTGCGCTTCTGGGATATCGCCGATCAGCGCAATCGCACACGGCACGATGATGGCAGACAAGGCGCGCACTGCGTGGCTGTCGTAGGGGAAGAGGTGAATCTTGGCGCGCACGATGACGTGCGTGACGATTTCGCGCATGCGCGTGGCGAGCGTGTCGCGAACGTGCGCGCGCTCTTCCACGCTCAGGTAATCGTAAAGCCAGTCGTAGCCCCACGCCAGGGCGGAAGCGACCCGGAACGAAGCCTCGTCGTTGTATTCGCGCGAGGTCGTGCCTGCGGGATTCCAGGACGCGACATGCAGCAACCAGCGACGCGCATCGGCAATGATATCGGCATCGTCCAGAATGCGACCGGCCACCGATAGATGACGGACCGCATAGAACACTTCCTGGCAGTCGATGTACATCTGGCGCCACAACTTGGGCACGCGCGTGTTATTGGGGTAGGGCGAGGGCTCGGGAATCAGCTCGCGATTGCGCCATGGGTCGACGGATTTCTCGACGAAATTCGACCATTGGCAATATTGGGGATCGGCCAGAACCTTTTCGCGCATGCCTGGCAACTCGCCAGGGCGCAGCCAAAGGCGCGGGCGTTGCATGTCGCAATCCGCATAGCGGCGTTCATGCTTCAGGGCAGGTGTCTGCGGCAGACCGTCGATGACGGTAAATTCTCGCTCGGTACTCCATTCGGAGCTGGTCTTGCCGCTGGGGGCGTCCCAGAGGGCGTAGGACCAGACATAGCGGCCCGGCTCCAGGCAGAGGTCCGGTGTGTAGAAATTCTGTTTGATGTTACTGAACAGGAGTTCCTTGCCCTTGGCAGCATCCGCGCGTTTCATTCGCAAGGCGTAACGTGCCTCGTCGTCGAGATCCGGTAACCAGATGAAACGTGGAGGATTTTCCGTTATCTCGATGCTATCGGGGCAATATTGAACCGTTAGATTTCCTGGCATAGGCTGGTCTAGCTTCTTCATGCATGCAATCCAAGTGAACATTTGCATCCGGAATGGATGGAGCCCCATCTGCGCGATAGGTAGATCAGAACAGATTTTATCGTCAGATTTGGCTGAAAATTGAGCGCGATTCGAAGCTCGCAGAAGCGGAACGGCTATCTAGCCTCCAGCTGTTGCGCCGTGTCAACGGACGCCCAACTGGAAGCCAGATATTCTTGAATCGATCGTCAGATGAGGAAAATGACGACTAGTGCTTGCCTGTCTGGCGGTTGTATGCGGCCTGCATTACCGTAAGCATCTGGAAATAGCCCAGGTTCTGTAGTTTTGCCTGGTACTCATCCCATGTCTTATCCACATTCTTGGCGCCCAAGACCCAATTCTGCGCCATTTCCAGCATGTAGGTTTGCACGTCAGTCGCATACTGGTCATAGATGGCGCGTTCTTCCTTGTTCATCACAACACCAGGAAACTGTGGCGCAAGGTACTTGTTCTTCTGGTACATGTCGATGCCAGCTAGTGCAATGGGTGTGGTCCATTGACGCTCGTAATCGAAATCTTGCCAGAAGCCGATTGGAATCTGCGCACCGATGTCCTTCATTTGATTCAGGACTGACTGCTTGGCCTTGAGGACAGATTCACGGAAGACGGGTTTGCCACCCTTGATGTCGTAATTCACGCCTTCAACGCCGAAGTTGGCCAGATTGCGGCCTTTGCGGCCAAAATAGAAGTCGAAGTACTTAATGGTCTCCACGGGGTTTTTGTTATTGAGCGTAATGGCCCAACCGTCAGGACGCACTGGCAGGCGGGCATCTTCTTCCCAACGCTTGCCGTTGGAGTCAGCGGGTGGCGCCATTGGCACAAACTTGAAGCCGGGAATGGTGGGTGCCAATGCTTCGTTGAAGCTTGCCGTCGTGCCAAACCAGTCATGCGTTACGCCGCCCACGTTGGTGCCCAGCAATTGCTCGCGTGCGCGTGCCCGGCGGGTAAAGATTTCGGCATCGATCAGGCCTTCGGCATACCATTTGGCCACATTGCGAATGCCGTCGCGAAATGCTGGCTCAGCAAAGGGATGCTTGACCTTGCCGTTCGCATCGAGCATGAAATCCATGTAGAAATCAGAGCCGGACGAGCGCGCGCCCCAGAGATTGACCAGTCGATAGGCCTCTTGGAAATCACGCGCAAAGAAAGGGACTTCATCGGCCTTGCCGTTGCCGTTCGGATCCCTTTCCTTGAACGCCTTGAGCACCGTGTGGAGCTCTTCGACCGTCTGCGGTTGTTTCAGCTTAAGCTTGTCCAGCCAGTCTTGGCGAATGAACCAGCCACGCGCCACGGTGCCGTCCGGCACGTAGGGGATGTAGTAGATGCTGCCGTCCGGAGCACGGATCGAGCGGTCGACGTCAGGGTGCGACTTGAGGAAGGCCTTGATGTTGGGCGCGTACTGATCGATCAGCTTGTTCA
>JAQGMF010000028.1 GCA_028292505.1 Rhodocyclales bacterium | reverse complement strand
TGCCATTTTTGTCCCAGACGAGAAAGCCGTCTGTTGGTGCTACCCAGCCGGTGCCGTTCTTGACGCCATCGCCATCCATGTCGAAGAGGACGGGGTGGGTGGGGTTCGGGGCGGTGGTTTCGAGACCGTTGTTGTTGAGGTCGAGGGTTAGGGGGTCGCGGCGGGGTAAGAGCCATTTCTGGGCATTATTAAAGAAATTGCGCACATTCTCCCAATATGGCGTAAGTTTTTGCTTCCACCATAGCTCTACAGGATGCGTAAGAGGAGCACTGTGCAAATCGTCAATACCTGCACTACGAAGAGCGTCCGCTACGAACTTCACACAGTTTCGATCCCATCCTTCATATACTCCTGGGTTATGCTCTCTCTGATAAATGAATCCTTGGAGATCATCGAATTGCTGCTGTGTTATTTCATACGACCAGCTATTGTCATATTCATGATTCGTATCATCATATACCTTTCCCGGCCCCCATAAATTCAGATGCTCTGCCGGTGCGAATTCAAATCCATGTTCATTTCCAAATTTATCTGTTGTTACTATAAAGGCATGAGGTACGCCATCAGCCCCACCCGAATCAACCCTTACTTCAACAGATGGCATTTCAACCCCTCTCTAGTTCAAAGTTGTAATATGAGTTTTCTTTTATCAATTTTTTTATTTTTACACCGTCAGATCGTGTTTCTTCTTCGTACTTTCGAGGATGGAAGAAATGCAAATTTATCTGAATACTCTCTGCTTCGTTAATGTAAAAATCTTTACGCAAAGTAGCGATCATTTCATTTATTTTTATCACCTCAACATCCGCATAAATATTTAAATTTATTTCACTCCTTTTTGCCTCAAAAAAAGCCACTTGACCTTGCTCAAGGTATTTATTTATAGACACCGAAATTTCTTTTGCTTTATTTATTTCTATTTCTGACGCCTGAGAATTATTAAATTCAACGCCAATTGCAAAAAAAGGCAGCGACAGCAATAAAAACAAATATCGCCACAAAGCGAAGCCAGCGGGAGGAGGATTCTATTTTCATAAGACCTAAAAATATGTTATGGGAGTATGTCTATCTGCGAGTGCATGAAATACCTATAGCACTTTAGTACCCCGTCCAACTGTCCAATAAGTTATTTCGCAACATCTCGTACCTGTTTTTCATAAATTCATCATCGCGATTTCGGCACCGTTCATGCCGTTCGACGCCATCATTTCCACTGACATAGTAAATACAATTAGGTTGTCAATCAGGTGAATCTCGTGCAAAAACTGGAGTGGCTCGGAAACTGTTTTGCCAATTATTTATCGTCACAAGGCGTGGTAAGGCGGCCGTATTTTTTAACCGCCTCCGCCGTTTTCCCAGAATCTATGAGTGGAATCGCCTTTATTAATTCTGAAGCATCCTTCAATATCCAGCCCATCGATTCATATGAAGCCATTGCTTTCTCTAAGTGCTTAGTACGTGCGTTCTGATTTCCTGCCTCTTCATACAAGAGCGCAAGCCTTACGTTAAATCTACCAAGATCATATGCAGTCTTGCGGCAAGTGGTAATTTTCGGGGCCTGAAATGAGGACAAATTCCTAACTGCCCGGCTTAGGGCATATATAGCCACATCTCTATGGGAATTATTTAATTGATCTTGTGCTTCTATTATTTCGTAGTTGTATAGTGAAGAGGCAAACATATCCTGCCCAATCGCAACCATACTTTTTATAGTTCTTTGAAAATGGCACCAACAGCCCACGTAGCCAATGGCTACTCCAAATAAGAACATAAATGCTAATACTAGAATGCGTTTCATAGTGCCGTTTATGATGCCCCGTCCAGCTGTCCAACAAGTCATTTCGTAGCACCTCGTACCTGTTTTTCATAAATTCTTCATCGCAATTCTTGCTTTTTGAGCTTCCAATCGCTTCCTTTTTCGCATTCGGGGCAGTCCGAATTCCCTTTTGTAACGCCTTTGCCCTATTCGGGGCGAAGCACTTTCTTCCACTTCATGGACAGTGCTTGTTTTCGTCTCGGGGTTACCGCTTGATCTTCACCTGCGCAAGTAGTATCCCGTCAGCATGCCTTCCCATAGGCTTACGAAGTGCACGGATTTGGACGCTTGCCTCTGCCAGTCCACGCCCGCCCAGGCCTCCGCCGGCGTCGCCATGCAAATGCTGATGGGGCCGAACGTGGTTGTAGTGGAAACGGAATTGATCGAGGAGTCCGTCGAGTGCTTCGCCCGTATCGATTTGAATTTGATCGAGCGATTGTTTGAGGGTGCCGAAGATGCGTTCGATGCGTCCGTTCTGCCACGAACAGCCCAGCTCGGTAAATTGCTGCCGGATACCGATCAGTTTGAGAATGAGTCGGAAGCGGCGACAGCGGAACACCGCTTCGTTGTCCGTGCGCAAAGCGAGTGGTTTGCCGTACTTTCCCATCGCCAGGAACAGGTGTCCGAGCAAGGTGTAGCTGCGCTTGTTGGGCACGCGTGCCAGATCAAGCAGCAACCGGCTGCCATGATCGATGAGGCCGAGTATCTGGTGGGCGTGGTGAGCTTTATCGCCCTTGCCGGTGAAGTCCATGGCCCACGCCCGATTGCACGGCATGGGTGCAGGCACACGATGTTTGATGCGCCGTCGCATCACGTCAATGGCATAGCGGTTTCGGCATACGAGCGTGGCGACATGAGACTTGCCGATGCGGGTGCCGCGCTGCGCGTGCAGGCGGTTGAAGGTGTGAGCGATGCGTCGGCAGCCCGCCTGCGGCATGTGCGCTTTGAGGCGAATGACTTCCGGCTCGACCCAGGCCGGTTTGGGGCGACGACGACGGAGGATCGATGCGGGTTGGGTGCGCCAGCCGGGGTGCGAGCGCTTTGGAATCGGAGGCCGCCACCGGCATGACAGCCAGGCGAAGACTGCGCACAACATACGCCATAGGCAGTGTGCTTGCGTGAAGACCTTGAACACGATTTCCCCGTATTGCACTTGCATAATCTCTCATGTGCCGTCATTTGGTCAGACGGTTTATTGATCTTCGCTTCGGCGAGCGATTCTCTTGAGGGATTATGGGGGACTTGGTTTCGGCATCAAAGCTCTGGCAATGCAACTGCCCATTTGGGCAGGGGCCTATGTGCTTTAAATATCGTTGCTGATGAATATGATGATTTTTTGGCCGTCTTGCTTGCAATGCGTGGCCTTTCGATTTCGTCACATAGAATTCATAGTGGGCTTGACGAAGGGTTCAGACAAAACGCGTTGGTAATGGGCTGCGATTTTTGCGCTGTCTGTGTGCGGCAATAATTCGGCAAAGACGGTTACTCACCCACCCCTCGATACACCCGCTGCGCGGGCACTCGGGGCGAACGGCTGAATTCTGTGCTTCGCGTGTCTCCGAACTGTGCCGGCCTTCGCCGGAATGACGGAACTTTTGGCGTAGCTTTGTCAATTCAAAAGCACTACAGTAGGTTGGCGCTGAATGCAATAAAGCCCAACGATTCAACGCTCGCAGTCCGGGCCGCACACGACAATCCATTTGTCATTTTGTGGAATGTTGGGCTTCTTTGGTCAGCCTAACCTACCTACTGCTACGTGAGAAGAGGCCGTGTGCAGTGAGGTGGATTCCCGCTTTCGCGGGAATGACAAGTAGATAGTCGAACGCTCAGGAAACCACCGGCTCCGGCGGCGTCAACCACAGGCACGTGGCCTTCTTCGCAATATCCAGCAAAACCTTGTCATGCTCGGCCAGCTCTGCTTCGCTCGCACATAAGATACGCAGGCGCGGGCGCTCGGCGGCCAGTGCTGTGCGCTCCCGTTGCTGATCTGCCGTGACGATCTCTTCGAGACCGATAGTGAGGGTTTCCTGGCCACGCGTCATGGACAGATAAACCTCGGCCAGCAACTCGGCGTCGAGCAAAGCGCCGTGCAAGGTGCGATGCGCATTGTTGATGGCATAACGCTCGCACAAGGCGTTGAGCGATGCCTTCTTGCCGGGGAACATTTCCTTGGCGACGCGTACCGTGTCGATCACGCTCGGACAGAGCACGTTCAATCGCGTCAGCCCCAGACGCTCCAGTTCCATGTTCAGGAAGCCGACGTCAAAGTTGGCGTTGTGAATGATCAGTTCGGCGCCGCTGACGTAGTCGATGAACTCGGCGGCGATCTTCGAGAACAGGGGCTTGTCAGACAGGAATTCGTTTGACAGGCCATGTATGCGTTCGGAATCTCCGACCTCGCGTTCGGGATTGAGGTACACGTGGAAATTACGGCCCGACAACTTGCGGTTAGCCAGCTCGACGCAACCGATTTCGACGACACGGTCACCGGTGCGCCAATCCAGTCCTGTCGTTTCCGTGTCGAGCATGACCTGACGCATCAGGCGTTACCTTTCGCGGCCTTGCGCGCGATGATGTCGAGCGCCTTGTAAATCGCCACAAATTCATCCGGATTCAAGGCGGCAGAACCGATCAGGCCACCGTCCACGTCGGGCATGTCGAACACACTCTTGGCGTTGCTCGCCTTGAGACTGCCGCCATAGAGAATCGGCAGGCGCGCCGCAAAGTCGGCGTCGCGTTGTGCGACGCGACTGCGCAGGAAGGAATGCTCGGCCTGCACGATTTCCGGCGTGGCGGCAATGCCGGTGCCAATGGCCCAACGCGGCTCGTAGGCTACAATGATGTTGTCATGCGCGGTGCGGATGTAGCCGAATGCCGCATCGAGTTGGCGTCCAAGCACTTCGTGCGTGCGCCCCGAATCGCGCTCCTCGGCTGTTTCGCCAACGCAGATGATAGGCACCAGTCCCGAGTCGATGGCTGCCAGCGCCTTGCGCCCCATCAGGCCGTCGGTCTCGCCCTGGTAGGAGCGACGCTCGGAGTGGCCGATGATGACGAAGCCGCAACCGAGTTCCTTGAGCATCATTGGCGATGTCTCGCCGGTGTAGGCGCCCTTCAGATGATCGGACGCATTCTGTGCACCCAGCATGATGCCGGTGCCGGCTACCAGGCCTTCCATTTGCGCGACGTAGGGCAAGGCCGGGCACAGCACCATCTGCACCGCGTCCGACAAGGTTGGCAGGCGTTGGCGCAAGCCATCCACCAAGGCTTTGTTGGCGGCGAGATTGCCGTGCATCTTCCAGTTGCCTACGAGCCAATGTGCTTTTTTCATATGCGTTCCTGCAGGTTTCAGAATTCCTCGATACGGAGTTTACAGACTCCGTTTGCAAATTGCCTTGATCTCTTTAACGGTCGCGCCATTCGCGCAAGCATGCCAGCGCTTGTTCGATGCGATCGACCGCATGCACGGTGATACCGGGAATGGGTTGCTTGGGTGCGTTGGCTGTCGGGATCAACGCAAGATCGAAGCCCAACTTGGCCGCCTCGCGCAAACGTTCCTGACCGCGTGGCGCAGGACGGATTTCGCCTGCTAATCCAACCTCGCCGAATATCACCAATTTTTTGGGCAATGCACGACTGGTCAGCGATGAAACGATGGCCAGGCATACGGCCAGATCGGCGGCCGGCTCGGAGATTTTTACGCCGCCGACCGCGTTGATGAACACGTCCTGGTCGGAGCAGACGATACCTGCATGACGATGTAATACTGCCAGCAACAATGCCAGGCGATTCTGCTCCAGGCCGACGGACAGGCGTCGCGGACTTGGGCTGTGCGCGCTATCTACCAAGGCCTGGATTTCGACCAGCAGCGGCCGCGTGCCTTCCTGCGTGACCATCACACAACTGCCGGGAACCGGTTGTGGATGCTGCGACAGGAACAGCGCGGAGGGGTTGCTGACGCCGCGCAAGCCCTTTTCAGTCATCGCGAAAACGCCCAACTCATTGACCGCGCCGAAGCGATTCTTGATCGCCCGCACCAGACGAAAGCTCGAATGCGTATCGCCTTCGAAATACAGGACCGTGTCGACGATGTGCTCCAGCACGCGTGGTCCGGCAAGCGCGCCATCCTTGGTGACATGACCGACCAGGATGATGCTGGTGCCCATTGATTTGGCATGGCGCGTCAATTGCGCGGCGCATTCGCGCACCTGTGCGACGGAGCCCGGCGCCGATTGCAATACCTCGGAATACATGGTCTGGATGGAGTCGATCACTGCCACTGCAGGCTTCTCTTCGCGCAGAACGCCGAGGATTTTTTCCAGCGAAATTTCGGGCAAGAGAGGCAGCTGATCGCAATCGAGCTGCAGGCGCCGCGCACGCATGGCCACCTGTTCGGCCGACTCTTCGCCGGTGACGTAGAGCACCGACTGTTTCGGCACGATGCTGGCCAGCGCTTGCAGTAACAAGGTCGATTTGCCGATGCCGGGATCGCCACCGATCAGCACCACCATGCCCGGCACGAGACCGCCGCCAAGCACGCGATCGAGCTCATCGACGCCGGTCGGCTGACGCGGCGATTCGCGCGGATCGATCTCGCCGAGCTTCTGCAATTTGCCGGTGCTCGCCACGAGCGAGGCGAAACGCCCCGTGGCCGCAGTCTCGGCGACGGACTCGACCAGCGTGTTCCATGCGGCACAGCCGGGACACTGGCCTTGCCATTTGGGACTTTGCGCGCCGCACTCGGTGCAGGAATAAATCGATTTCTGTTTTGCCACGGATTTGGCCACGAGTTAAGACATGCAAGCTATTTCTACACGAAGCTTACCGGCACACGCTGCGCCAGCGCACAGAAGAGTTCATAGCTGATGGTCCCTGCTGCTGTCGCGACATCGTCGGCCGGCAAACCCTCGCCCCACAGTGTCACCTGCGAGCCGATCTGCGCGTCGGGAATATTCGTCAGATCGCATGCCAGCATATCCATCGACACGCGCCCGAGAGTGCGCGTCCGCACACCGTCGACAAGAATCGGCGTATCGGTCGCGGCATGGCGCGGATAGCCATCGGCATAACCACAGGCCACGACACCGATGCGCATTTGCCGATCCGCCACGAAGGTACCGCCATAACCGACGCGCTCGCCAGCGCGTAGTGTCTGCATAGCGATCAGCGCACTTTCCAACGTCATAACGGGTTTGAGCCCGATATCGGCGGCGGACTGCAGTCCAGGCATTGGCGAACTGCCATAAAGCATGATGCCCGGCCGCACCCAGTCGCCATGCGTTTGCGGAAAACGCAGCAAAGCCGCCGAGTTACTGGTGCTGAACGGCAGGCCGGTATTGGCCGTCGCCGCGACAAAGCGCTCCCACTGCGCCGCAACGCCTTCACCGTCGGCCGTCGCGAAATGCGTCATAGCAACGATGACATTGGCATTACCGCAGGCCCTCAGGCGGCCGAGTATTTCCGGTACCTCGTCAACACTGAAGCCGAGACGGTTCATGCCGGTGTTGATCTTCAGGAACACTTCGAGCGGGCGTGTCAGCGTGGCGCTTTCGAGTGCCTGAAGCTGCGGCCATGAATGCAGCACGATGGATAGATTCAGTCGCGCGACTTCATGCAATTCGCTGCTGTCGAAAAAGCCTTCGAGCAACACGATGGGCTGCGCGAATTGCGCTGCGCGCAAACAGGCGGCATCCGCCAGATCGAGCAGCGCAAAGCCGTCGACCACATCGCGCACGGCTTGGGCGCACTGCACCAGTCCGTGCCCATATGCATTGGCCTTGACGACGCATAAAGCACGCGACTGCGGCGCGCTACGCTTGGCCAGCAAGTAGTTGTCGCGAAAAGCGCGAGTGTCGATACGAGCACGGATAGGTCGCGCGGGATGAACCATGAAGCTCTAAGCTCGGTTGCGGATCAAGGCTGAGGATTGTTGGCGGCCAGCAGATTGGCCAGCGGCGATTCGTTGGTTCTAGCGTAATCGCTCAAGTGTTGCACCACGAATTCGGCGAAGGTCGAATGCAGGCGCGCACGAAAGCGGTCCTTGGGCACCAATACGTTGAGCGATGAGAACAGCCGCGGCGCGAGCGAAATGGCCACCAGGGTGCCGTCGCGCAGGTCGCGACTGAGCGAAGCGCGCGAGATGATTGCGAAGCCCATGCCTTCGCGCACCAGTTGCTTGATGACCGCCAGACTGCCAAGTTCTGCGGTACGTTCGAGCGTATCTGGTGGCACGCCGCCAGCGCGGAAAAAATCTTCGGCAAGGGCGCGGATGGCCGCACCAGGATCGCGATCCACGAACGGCACACTTTGCAGCTGTTCGGCACTCAAGGATTTCGCGCCGCTCAGTGGATGCCCCGGTGGCACCACAGCCAATAGTTCGTCGCGATAAGCCAGGGTGCATTCGAGATCGGATTCCGTCGTGTCGCGCTCGACCAGACCCACGTCGATATCGTGCGCCGCCACGCGGTTCTGGATACTTTCGGAATTGCCGACGAATACCCGAGGCACGACGCGCGGATATTTGTGCTTGAAGGTCGATAACACCTGCGGCAGCCAGTACGCCGCGATGGTCGGGCTGGCGCCGACGACGAGCACGCCGGTGAGCTCGTCAGTGAGCTCATTGATGCGCGTTTCCATCTCGTCGGACAAGCCCAATATGCGATCGGCATAGGCAAAGACAATCTCGCCCGCTGGCGTCAGCGATACCTTGCCGTGCCCGCGATCGAGCAAGCGCGTATTGAATTGCTCTTCGAGCTGCTTGACTTGAAAAGTCACTGCCGGCTGTGTCATGAATAGCGTCTCGGCGGCACGCGTGAAAGAACCGTGGCGCGCTACGGCATGAAAAACCTGCAATCTGCGATCTGCCATAATGCTGCCCCGCAACATAAGTAACACTTATCGTAGATTGCATCACAAAGCGGGACACATGAAAAGCCTTTCGTAGTCCGAGGTTGCATTTACCGCCCACCAAGCACGCCACAAAGTCGGTGTGGTATAAACAGCCCTGCTGCGCGCCACATCGTCCAAAAAAACATTTATCGGGGCGGCGAACGAGCCAACAAGCAGGCACGACAAGCGCTCAACGCCTTGCCGCATGTGTCGCCGACACGCAGCTACAGACTCACGCAGTCGAACAGAGAGACAAAAGGTTCCGGATGGGCGCAGGGTTTTACATCGTTATGGCGGCGCAGTTCTTCTCCGCGCTGGCAGACAACGCATTGCTCATCTGTTCCATTCAGATACTCGCCGACCTGCAGGCCCCCTCCGAGTACGCGCCCCTCCTCAAGACATCCTTCACGCTGTCATATGTCGTACTCGCGGCATTCGTCGGTGCATTTGCGGATTCGATGCCGAAATGGCGCGTGATGTACATCAGCAACGCCATCAAGATTGCCGGTTGCGCGATGATGTTGTTCGGTGCGCATCCGCTTTACGCCTATGCCGTGGTCGGCCTTGGCGCTGCGGCGTATTCGCCGGCCAAGTACGGCATCCTCACCGAGATGCTGCCACCGGCGAAACTCGTCGCGGCAAATGGATGGATCGAGGGTTTGACGGTCGGCGCCATCATCATCGGCTCGCTCATGGGTGGCTTGTTGATCATGCCCGGCTTCCAGGATTGGGCGATGAGCCTGCACCTGCCGATCATGACCGACGCGAACCAGATCAGTCTGCTGATAGTTGGCTCGCTCTACGTTGTGGCGGCGATCCTCAATCGTTATGTGCCCGACACCGGCGTAGTGCACACCACACTGAAGCACGACCCCTTGTACCTGCTGCGCGAATTCGGTCATTGCAGTCGCCTGCTGTGGCGCGACAAACTCGGTCAGATTTCGCTGGC
The DNA here is from genome assembly GCA_028292505.1 of Rhodocyclales bacterium. Lineage (GTDB taxonomy): Bacteria > Pseudomonadota > Gammaproteobacteria > Burkholderiales > Rhodocyclaceae > Viridibacterium. Next base: position 3,564 of record JAQGMF010000028.1, on the reverse strand, counting down.
GGTCACGACGCTGTTCTGGGGGGCCGGCGCCACGCTGCAATTCATCGTGATTGACTGGGCCGGCGAAATGCTTGATCTCAATCTTTCCGAATCGACGCAATTGCAAGGCGTGGTTGCAGTCGGCGTGGCGATCGGCGCCATCCTGGCAGCACGCCTACTGACTTTGCGTCAGTCGATGAAAGTGATTTCCATCGGCATCACAATGGGATTGGTCGTGCCCTTGATGGTGATCCTGCCCTACATGCCCGAATTCAATCTGCATGTGCCGGCGTTCAATCTGTTCGGCACCCAACTGCAATATGACATTCACTTGCGCACGGTTGCGGTGATGCTGATGATGGTTTTGCTCGGCGCTCTGTCGGGTTTCTTCGTCGTACCGATGAACGCGCTCCTGCAACATCGCGGTCACGTGCTGATGGGCGCGGGGCATTCAATTGCGGTGCAGAACTTCAATGAGAACTTGAGCATTCTCATCATGACTTTCCTGTATTTTGTGCTCGGCTGGCTGGACGTCTCGGTAAACGTCATCATCGTGGTATTCGGCCTGTTCGTCGCCGGCATCATGTACCTGATCAAGCTGCGCCACCTGCGCAACCAGTCCGAGCATGATGATCTGGCGCTACTGGTGGATCATCCGCACTGAACTGTCATCTACGGCTGCGCAACCAGGTCCAGGGCGAAGCATAGGTCTTCCCAAGCCTTGGCCTTGTCCGGTAGCGTGCGCAGCAAATAGGCTGGATGATACGTCACCACCACAGGTATGTTGCCAATGGCATAACGATGTACCTTGCGGCGAGCAGACGCGATGCTGAGTTCCTGCCCGAGCAGAATCTGCGCTGCGGGGCGACCGAGCGCGATCAAAAGTTTCGGCTGCACGAGTTCGATTTGCCGTTCCAGGTAAGGACGGCAAGTAGCGATCTCGATGGCCTCCGGCGTGCGATTGCCCGGCGGCCGGCACTTTACGGCGTTGGCGATGTAGACGTTCTCGCCACGCTTGAGGGAGATGGACTCCAGCATGGCGTCCAGCAATTTGCCGGCCTGACCCACGAAAGGTTCGCCGCGCTCATCCTCCTCTGCTCCTGGACCTTCGCCGACGAACATCCAGTCCGCCTGCCTATCGCCGACACCCAGCACGGCCTGCTTGCGCCGCTCGCATAAACCGCAAGCTCGACAATCGGACACGGTGCTCGCCAGACCGTCCCAATCCAGCGCGGCAATGTTTGAACGTCGTTGCGCATCGGCCGTCATTGCCGGCACGGACGCAGGCTCACGCACGATGTCTTCAGCATTTTTTACCGCCTCGACCATGAGCTCAGGCGCAGCAACAGTCGCGTCGCCTGATACCGGCAACGCTGCTGCTTCGCGCAAACGCCATGCAGGTTTGATGCCCATTTCGGCCAACATACGTGATTTGTCCATGCTCAAGCGTTCTCCATCATAATGCACGCCTCATGACAATAGCATCTTCGCGACCTTGTGCAGCAGGATAGTAATCCTTGCGCCGGCCGATACGCGAGAATCCCCATTTGTCATAAAGCCGCAAGCCGGCCTCGTTCGAGCTGCGCACTTCGAGATACATCTGCGTGGCACCAAAGCCCAGCGCAACGATGCACAGATGATCCAGCAACAGCGAACCGAGGCCACGCCGCTGCAAGGCAGCCTTGACACTGATATTGAGCAGATGCGCTTCGTCCATGACCAGCATCAGCACAGCGTAGGCGACCGCCTCGCCATCGCGCTGCACGACCCAGCTGCTATAACCCGCCGACAAGGAATCGGCGAAATTCGTACGGCTCCAGGGAAACGGATAAATGCCCTGCTCAGCCTCGCTGACCCAGTCCAGATCTTCTGTCAGCATTGGCCGGAAAGTTACGCTCACGCCCGGCCACCTTGCGCCAGTCGCTCTGCTGTGGTCAGCGCCACGCGGTTGCGCACATAGTCCGGCGCAGCCAGCGCAGCATCCTGCCAGGAAGTCCGATCGGCCGCCGTCAGGAGCGCAACACTGGCCGCCTGCGGCACTGCATTCGCATCCAGTACCCTGACACGCTCGGCCAGCCGTGCAGCAAGTCGGTCCCGGTACGCCGCGAACGCCGTGCCCACCCCTAGCCATTCGTCGCTCTCGGGCAAGGGCGCATCTTCGGGAGGCAGACATGCCACGTCGGCAAACGGACTGAAGCCCAAGCCCTGTCGACGAAACAGTGCCACGTAAATTTCGCTCATGCGCGCGTCCATCGCGCAGTACAGCCGGTCCGCCTGCTGCAGATAGGGCAACGCCAGCGCCGCAAGCGAGCTGATCGCGGCAACCGGCAAATCGGCGCCCAACGCTAATCCCTGGGCCACGCCACAGGCCAGACGCACGCCCGTGAAAGCGCCAGGGCCGCGCCCAAAAGCGACAACATCGAGCGCACCGACGGTCAGCGACGCCTCGGCCAACAATGTCTTGATGGCCGGCAACAAGGAGCCGGAATGCATATTGCCGCCAACCGGCAAAACATGGCTCAGCATTTCGCCTGCGTGCAAGAGGGCAATCGAACCATGCTCGCAGGAAGTCTCAATGGACAGGATGGTGGTCATGGCTGCATTGTAACTTGCGGCGGATAGACGCCGAGCGCAGTCCACCCACGCCTCGTCCAACGGTCACCAATGCGACACGTGGGCCAATTTCGGCTACGATTTCGCAGATATCGCGCACAGTTTCAGGCCACCTGCATCACGATGAAAAACCCGACACCGAGCGCTGACTCCTGGCACCCTCCCCGTCTGCTGCAAGCCTCGCTCGCCGTGCATGGTGGCGCCCTTGCTGTCGCTACAGCCGTGCCGACGCTGTGGCCCTGGGCCCTCGGTACTGTTGTCGTCAACCACGCCTTCGTCGCCGCAACAGGCTTATGGCCACGCTCCACGTGGCTTGGCAATAACATGACGCATCTCGCCGACGACGCCGCGCAACGTGGCGAAATCTGGATCACCATCGACGACGGCCCCGAGCCGAACGTCACACCCCAAGTGCTGAAAATTCTGGAAGCGCACGGCGCACGTGCCAGCTTCTTCTGCATCGGCCAACGCGTCACGCAACACACCGGCCTGGCGCGCGAAATCGTCGCCGCAGGTCACGCGATAGAGAACCACTCGGAACGGCATTTGCTGAACTTCTCGCTGCTCGGCCCCAAAGCCATGCGCGACGAAATTGCGCGTGCTCAGGAAAGCATCGAAAACGTGACCGGACGACGGCCACGCTATTTTCGTGCGCCCGCTGGCTTGCGCAATCCCTTCCTCGACTACGTATTGCACAAACAGGGACTCCAGCTAGCGAGCTGGACACGGCGGGGTTTCGACACACGGGAGTCAAATGCCGATGTCGTATTGCAACGCTTGACGATAAACCTCGCCGGTGGCGACGTTCTTCTATTGCATGATGGTCATGCCGCGCGTGCAGCTGGTCAAGCGGTCATCCTGGATGTATTGCCACGGCTGCTGGATGAGATCGCAGCACAGAAACTAAGAGCAATCATCCCGTAGGTTGGAGTGAGCCGATGTTGGCCATTGAAGAGGCCCAACATCGGCTCA
>JAQGMF010000020.1 GCA_028292505.1 Rhodocyclales bacterium | reverse complement strand
GCTCAGCGCTATCAATTTACGCAAGGAAAACAACTTCGTCATATTCTTATATATCAATTCGCAGGGCAACTCTGACCGTCTGAACCATTCAAATTCGGACCCAACGAACCTTGGCTACTTGAATTGCCATAGCCACTTCCGGAAGGCGGAGTCGCTCCGCCAACCCCTATCGGAAGCGCAACACATTTCTGCTTAGTCCCTGGAAGCGGAGTGGATTTGCCCCCACCGGGCAACCAAGAGCCAACCGGCCCGCTCCAGCCACCGCTACTACCACCGCTACTCGTGCCACCTCCCGTGACGCAGCTACTGTTGCTGACACTGAACCAAGAAGCGCTGGTGCCGCCAGGAGTGACGACGCCGTTTGCACACTTGGAGTCGTAGGCGACGCTCATCTGCTTGCTGTAGCTGTAGCAGCCGCCGCCCGAAGCGGTGCCGCTGCTGGATGCAGCTTCGAGCGATTGCACGGCGATCACGCGGTATGGAATGGTGACGCGCTGTTTGGCATCGAGCGATGAAGGAACATCCACCAGGAATTCGTAGCGGAAGTTGGCATCGTTCTGCGGCAGGCTTTGCGCGACGTGATCAGCGCGCACGAGGCCGTAGTTGGTGAGCGTGAGCTCGCCGTAGTACACCTCGCCGGCGTTCATCTTGGGCAGGTTAATACTGGCTGGTTGCAACACGACCACAGCAGTCGGGACGTCGGTTTCGAAGGTGGCGTTGAGGGTGACTTCGTAGCGATCCTGGATGGTGATTTCACGCACGCTCCATTCGACCGTGATGACGTTGTAATCAAGGAACACAGGCTGATTAAGCGTAATGCCAGGCTTGATTTGTAGGCGGCCGCCGATTTCCTGGTGGTTGCTTGCGCGAGCACGGAACTTGTAACGGCCTGCCGGGACGTTCTGGAATAGGGCTTCGCCCAGACTATCGGTGACGAGTTCCTGAGTGACGGTTATGACGTCTTCGTTCTGCAAGGTGATGGTAGCGTTGGCCAGGCCCGGGATCAGTTTGCCGTTCTTGTCGACCGTGGCGGTAAAGATGTCGGAGGTCTTGAAGAGGACGTTGCCTTGCCCGCTCTGCGTGACACTGGCATAGACGTTGAGCGATTGCTCGGGCACGTTGTCGCCTTGGACTTTGAGCCTGAATTCATAGACGCCCTCTGCCGTGCCGGCAGGCGGCGTGAAGGAGAGGTCGATCGAACGCTTGGCGCCGATGGCCAAAGCGCCATTGGCCGCGCTGGCGATACTGACCCAGCTCGGCGCAACCCCGCCATCAGGCTTGGTCAGCGTGAATTGCAGGTTCAGTGCGTCTTGCAGGCCTTGATTGGCGACGACGACGGATTCGACTTGGCTACCGCCCTGAGCAAGGCCGGTCTCCACGAAGCTTGGCGTGGTGATCAGGAAGGGCTTAGCTTCGGACAGGGTGTAGTTGACGATGACCTGGCCGATCGGACCCTCTGGGTGTTCATCGCTGAAGACGTTGAGGATCAGGCCGCCGGAGGGCTGGGCGTCGTTGTTGGCTGTGAAGACGACAGGCACGTTGAGCGTTTGCTTCTCGGCAATCGATATCGGCGCGGAGAGCTGTACGTTCACGCCGGTGGGCAGCATGCCGGTCGGCTGGCTCGCCGCGTCCATGACGAGACGCAGGTTGGTCGCGGAGGTGCCCGCGCCCGCCTTGGCCGTAAACGGTATGCTGAATGGATAGTTGCGCGGAATGTCGAGCTTGTACGGCGTCGGGCCGACCGTAACGCGATTGATGGTGAAGGCCTTCTGCTCGGGACGGTCGGTGATGTCCGGGTGCACCGCGCTGACTTTGTACAGGCCGGCATCGGTAATGGTCGGCGTGAAGGTGTAGGTGAAGCTGCCGCTGGCGTCGGTGAGGACGCTGAAGTTGCGCTCGAATCCTTGCTGGTTGAGGATGAGTTTGAGACGCGTGTTAGGCAGCGTGGCGCTGGTCTTGCGATCGAGCGCGCGACCGGTAATGACAATGTTCTTATCGCCGAAGGAGCTGATCGGGCTAACGTCGGTGACTTCGCCGTAGTAGGCGGTGTCGATGAGCGAGACGGTCTTCTCGGAGCCATGTCCGTCAATGATGACCTGGTCATCCTGGCCGCTGTGGTAGCGCAGCTTGTCCACTTCCAGCCTGACGCGGATGCTGTTGGGGCTGGAGGCCGGCACGTTCAGGTTGAAGGTGTCGGAGACGTAGCTGGTGCCGGCCGGAATGCGGGCCACGGTCAGGCCATTGACGAGGGTGACGACGTTGGCGCCGAAGACTTGCTTGTAGGCCTGAGTGGCGAGGACGTTGCCGTCGTTGTCGAGGATCTTGAAGCGCAACTCGGTGGAGTCGCCGTTGCCGTTGCCGGTGGCAGTCAGCAGTTCAATGTCGACGTCGCTGGTGTTCTCGATGGTGAGTTTGAGTTTGCCGGTGGCGCCTCGGGTGAACTCGTCGGTGGCCATGCCGACGACCAGGGCGCTGTCGCCGACGCTGATGTTTTCGTTATGGGCAAGCTTGATGAACTCACCTTCGTTCGGGGTGATTTCAACACCGACCTGTGCCTGGGCGCTGCTGGGCATGTCGGCATAGCCGCCGACGATGACGGTGACAAGTTTGGTTTCGTTGGCGCCCAGGGTAATGACATCGGACTTATGATCCTGGAATGCCGTGGCTTCATGATTGATGGGTAGGCGCACGACAACGCGCACGTTGTCCAGGGCGCTGCTGGAGGTGTTGCTCACTTGCACCTGCAGCTTGTTCATGATGCCGCGCTTGACCGGCAAACCGGCAACGATGGCGGAGGCCACGTTGGGCAGCAGGACGCTGCGCGGCATTTCGACGCTGCTGGCGTCGACCGTGGCGATGGTGTAGCGGCGCTCGCCACTGGTGTAGCCGCTGTCGGTAAAGCTCAGGCTGGTGATGGGGCTAGGCGTGAGTTTGACCTTGCTGGCGTCGGGGCCGACGTAGATGTTGTAGCCGGCAACGCTGCCGTTAGGCGCGCCCCAGGTTATGACAGGTAGATCGCTGCCGATCTGCATGAGCTGGACGTTGGTAACTGGCAGCAGGCTGGCATTGAGATAGGTGGAATTGGACAGCGCCGATTCGTTGCCGGCTGCGTCCAGTGCCGTGACCACGTAGGCGCCCTGCGTGGGCGAAGGCGTGGGGTCGAGCGCGAGGAGTTGCTTGATACCGGTTCTAAGCGGCGTGAGGCCTTCGATGCTGTTGATGCTGGTGCCATTGCTGCGGTAGAGGTTGTAGCTGTCGACGACGCTGGCAACCGGTGCTTGCCAGCGGGCGACGATGCCTTGGCCGGTGAGTTGCAGGGTGAAGTTCTGCGGTGCGCCGGGCGCGCTGGCGCTGGCGTTGACGTCTACGGCGGCGCTCTGGGTGGACAGAGACTCTTGCCCATTGGATTGGCGCACGGTGGCAACGGCGTATTTGTAGGCGCCGTCAGCGCTGGTTTGGTCGATATAGCTTGCGCCGCTCACCCGGATGAGGGGGGTGAGTTCGGTCTGGCCCGGTGCTTGACGGTAGATCTGGTAGCTGAAGGCGTCCGTGACAGTTTGCCAGGCAAGTTTGACCTTGCCACCGGGCTGGGCCTTGGCAGTGAAGCTCAACGGAACGTCGAGCGGCGGCAGGCTGCCTTGGTAGACCTGGAAGCGATTAGGCGCCGTGATCTTGGTGGATTGGTTGTCCAGGCTGTCGATGGCACTGGAGCCGAAGCTGAGGGTTTCAGGCGCGGAGCCGCCCGCGTCGCTAGGCAGAGTGAAGTTCGCTTGCCAGGTGGTGGCGTTGAGTTGTGTGAGGCCGCTCAGGGTAATGCGCGAACGCACGGGGCCGGAGAGTAGGTAGGTCAGTACAGGCGTGGCGCCAGACTTGGGGGCCTTGCTGTAGCTGAAGGTGGCCTGGATGATCGGGGTAGCGTCGTTCTTGATCGGCGAGGCCGGGGTCAGGACGATGCCAGAGAGGGCTGGCCCATCAGTGTCGATCTTAAGCGTGGCGCCGACGTCGATGTCGGTGCCACGATTGCCCACCAGGTCGCGCGCCGAGAACAGGGCGTTGGCGATGCCTGAGGGAGTGCTGCTGTCGATGAGGAAGCTACCGTTGTAGGTGGTGTCCGTGACCTTGTTCAACTCCAGCGGCAGGGGTGCGCCGCCCTGCGGCACGATCGAGAGGTACGGCGTGGCTTGCAACGGTTCGCTGACCGTCAATGCCAAGTTCACAATCCCCTGGCCCAGCGCCCCACTCGTCGCATCTACCTTGCCCAATGACGTATAGATAATCGAGACCGCTCTTGGTAGCGTCGCGTCGGATACGGCCTGTGCCTGCGCAGTGGGCACGGACGGCGTATTCACGCTGTTGACCGCGACAACACGGTAGTACCAGGTTCCGTCAATCGGCGGCAGGTCATCGTAAATCGCGGCATTAGTGGGACTGCCGGTGATCTTGCTGGCTTCGGTAATCGCGTTGAATGCGCTAGCCGAGCGGTAGACGTCGTAGCCGATTGCATTCGAGTCGGACGAGCGCGTCCACGCCAAGCGCACCTTGCCTTGGGTCTGTGCCGTAGCGGTCAAGCCGGTCGGGCTGGATGGCACAGTCAGATCGAGGGTGATCGACTGCGCCACCGACAATGCGCTGGTGCCGTATGTGTCGGTAACGGTTGCCTGAATCTGATTGCTGCCAGCGCTCAGTGTGACGCTGGTGGAGAAGCGTCCATCCGCACCAGCAATGACAGCGGCACCTGCTGCAGTGGCGTTCACGTACACCTGGACGGAACTGCCGGCTTTGGCTGTGCCACTGACGGCCGTGGCGGCGACGCGCGTGGTTGTTCCTGCACTAAGTGTCGATATGACGGGAGCATCCGGCGCGGCGTGCGCTACCGTGATCGTGAAACTCGCCGTGTTTGCATTGTTGAGCGAGTCCGTTGCGCGGACAGCCAGGGTGTGCGAGCCATTGGAGATGCTCGTCAGATCAAAATTGCTTGTGTAAGTACCGATACCGCTTGGGGTGGCTATGACACTGCCATCCAACAGGATTTCCACTCGTGCGACGCCGCTGCGGTCTGATGCAAGCAGGCTGATTGAACTGGTGCGCGACACGATCGTGCCGTTCGTTAGTGCCGCCTCGGCCAGCATGACATTTGTGATGTCCGGACCCGACGTGTCGGAGGCGACAGGGGTTTGACGCGTGAAGGACACATCCACCTGACCTGAATTGTCGTTATAACAACCCGCGGCGCCCCCCGAACTGCAGGCGTCCACGAAGCCTAGATAGAGGCGCGTCGCTGTAGGCGGAGCCGCAAATACTTGAACATCGCCAGCGCCAGTACCCGTCAATCCATCACCGATGAAGAAGACTTGGCGTAGTTGTGGCGCAAGTGTCGTGAAATTGATATTCCCGCTAAAGTCCAGCCCAACCGGCGCGGTGCCTGAAGGCTCTGTATCGTCGAGGAACACGCCTGCAAGGTAAATCGACTTCGTCGTAGTTGCGATACCGGAAAGTCCGCTGAGTTCGCTTGTGCTCCATTTACTTGCAGCGCCGCCGCCATCGGCGTCAACAGAAATGCCGCCTCCAGTAACTGTCCCTGCAACACTGGTGAATCGGAATTGTTGTCCGCTCGCTGCCGGGAAGATATATTTGAACGGCAAGGCTCCGCCGCCAGGTGCTGTTGCATGACCGGCACCATAGATATTCATTGCAGATTGAACAGTGCCAGAAACATCGTGCAACAGTTTCTGCACGGACACTGTACGCGTCACGTCTGTTCGACGACCGATCGCATCAAATCCGCTTACTTTGATGGTATGAGTGCCATCGGTAACCACAGTGGCATCCCACAGGTAACTGTAGGGCGCGGATGTCTTCTGCGCGACCAATGCCCCGTCAATCCAGAATTCGACGCGTGCAATACCTGCGCTATCGTTTGCCGTAGCATCGATTGAGATGGAAGAACTAATGACACTGCCATCAATTGGATTGTCAATAGTCAATGCAGGCGCTTGCGTATCAATGAGTACCCCGCCAGGTAGTGTCGCCGTAGCAACCGTGCCGACCGCGTCGCGGAACTGCACTGTAATCGCCTTGGTGCCATCGCCGGCCGAAGTCACGTAATCGATCGTTGCGGCACCGCTCGGCAGGGTTTGGAAAGGAATGCCTACGAAACTGCTGCCTTCGGCAATACGGTATTCAACTGCATTGATACAAGACAAATCCAGCGTAACGGTGTGCTGGTCGAAATATGCCAATGGGTTGGAGAGACGCACCCAGGGATTGATGAGCGGTGCTGCGTTGGTGAAGCTGCCGTAGTTAACGCCAGTGGACACCGCGTTACCCAGGCCGCCTGGATTGCCAACCGCGTCTTTAGGACCGCTGGGATGCCCCCACCAGTTGCTCGTGGCCTGGATGACTGTCGTAGGGGTTTTGTTGAAAATACCGTAGGCGGTGTTCTGCACAAACTGGCTGCCGCCGATGGACGGGGCACTATTGCCATCCGTCTCAAGACCTGTGGCATTGCGCTGGAAACTCGATCCCGTTATGGCGGGCGATGCGTTTTGGAGCAGGCGCAAACCTGTCGTGCTATCCGTAATTTGCAAATACTTGAGCGTTGGACTCAGCCCAAGAATAGTTAGCGCAGCGCCAGGATTGCCATTGTCCAAACCACCCGCATAACGCAATGTCATATCACTTAGCGTCGCGGCGCCGAACGACAATGTGGACTTCTCGATGCGCACGCCACGCCAGTCGCCGGCAACCGGCGACTGGGGCAGTGCATTCGTTTGCCCGCCAACCGTATCGTCCTTCTGGCTGGTGAGCGTTGTTCCCTTGCCATTGACCAACTGGTCGCGCACGAGCAATTGCGTATCTGGTCCGAATTTCACGACCACGCCATCGGCAATGGTCAATTGGGCCGCCGAAACCATGATCGGCAAGAAAAGCGCGAGGCAAGATAGCCCCACGCTCATCCCGCCGAGGGATAGCCGCTTCATAAGACTGCAAGCGATTCTTTTTCTATTGCTCATGGTGACAACTAACCCTTGACCAAACTCCGAACGCCCTAAGGGCGAGAGACCTTCACGCTCGTAAGACGCTTAACCCCGGAAACCAATAGCCTGCAAGGCGGCATAAGGCACCTCGTAGCTCTTGCCCGACGCAGTGATCAGCTTCGCTTGTGCAGGGCCCTGGAGTGCAACGGTGACTTCGACCTTTTCCACGCGCTCGTTTTGCGCAAAGCGCGACAAGCTATCGCCATCATTCGACGCAATGACAATGGTATAGGTCGTGGTTGCCTGCAGCGTGCTTGGGCCTTGCGGCAGCGTGACGCTTACCTGCGTGGTCCCTGCAGCGGTACTGCCCGTGATGGCTGGGCTCAGTGCCTCAGTTGGTGCGCCATAGGCCGGTACGAGACGCAGCAACACAGTGTTGCCCGTGGGAACGTTCGTTGTCTGGAAAGTTACGACGATCGGCCCTGTCGTGGTGGCGGGCAGGGAGACGTCCGCCACGCCAGTAGGTGCGTCGGGCACCGTCACGCCGGCGACTGTCGCAATGCGAAGTGATGGAGAACCTGTAATGAAAACTGGTCCCGGCACATCGACGGAATAAGCTGGATCGGACGAACCCGAGAAAGTCACGGCGGAGGCTTCCACGCGGATGCGCCCCGGAGAACCGCCGTATTCGTTACCACCACCGTCGCAACATCCCCAGTTCTGACGGCGTCCATTAGTGTTGGTCATACCACCACCCCACGCCTGGAGACGGCCACTGCCGGTAAAGGTAGTAGCCATCAGGCGAATAGCTCCTCCAGAACCACCAGCCCCTTGTTCGCCCAGTCCTGTCCCGCTGGTGCCAGCGCCATCACCACCCGCAGCGTCGATTACCCCGGTCAGTTGTAACGTGCCGGACGTCGCTATCAGGATAGCGCCGCCTCCGCCGCCTCCGCCAGAACCTGGATACGTGCTTCCGCCACGGCCACCGCCACCGCCCGACCCTCCAATGAGCGGCTGCAAGAGTGCCGAACCATAAGCTCTACCCCCAAGATTGATCGAAATTGCCGGTGAAAAACCACAGCTGGTCAGCCAAGGCTGATAAGTGTTGGACGCATAGGCGCCTCCTGTACCAAGGCGCCGGTAGTACCCATATCCATCGGGCGTACATTGGCCATCCCAACCTTCCACCCCGCCTTTGCCTCCGCCGGGTCCAAGCCCCGCCCCACCGCGAGAAACCGCTGAGGTAGCTGCAGCTGGATCATCCCGTCCACCGCGTCCACCATCGAACCCCCCAGGGCCACCTACTCCAGGAATTCCATCATCGCCTAACACGCCATCTCCGAAAGTCCCCGTCGGCGCGCCATCGCCGCCAACGATGCCAATCGCACCGGCGATCGTCACATTGCCGCTTGCAAGGATGTACACCGGCGTATTTGCGGCGTTCTTCTTGAAGGTGACCGTCACCCCCGCCGGAATGTTGACCGTGGTGTAGTTAAGGATGCCTGACGGCGGCAACACGACCTCCGTGTTCACCGCAGGACTGAACGCGCCATCGGCACCCGTACTGCCGCTGGTAAAAGCTTGGGCAACGGGCGCCGCAAACACCGCAAGCAGCGTCGCCAGGATGGACAAAGGTATGTGTGTGAAATGTTTCATGACAAAACTCCTTGGAAATAATTGCAGGTCCTGCGGGCCACGCTGACCCTGTGATCGATTGAAATGGTGTGTTGTTTGATTCAAAACGCGGCCCTCCAGACAAGTACAAAGCAGGGAATGTTTTTCCCAACTTGATGCAAATTCAATTCATGCCTTTCGCATATACATGCTGAAATATCGCGAAAGCTGCGCTGCTTCAATGAAGTCCTTAAACAACCGATCAGCATACTCATGGCTGCACCACGAACTTGACAGTGTTGGCTTCTGTCGGCGCCGAAGAGGTGGCTCCCCCTGGCACATTGAGGCGCAACACGCGGTCTCCCAACACTGCGTCGGCATCAATGCGTAGCGAGACGCTCAGCAATTCACCCAGGCCATCGGTCGTCCAGACTGGTGCTCCGCCTGTCATGACGCCACCGGCAGGTTCGAAAGAAACACCCGTCACGCCCTGGAGCTTCGTGCCTCGAATAGCGAGGGTGTAGTTCTTGGCACGTTCGAGCACGATGGGCGATATGGACGTCATGGTCGGCAAGGCGCCTATGCCAAAAATCGCGCTCGCGGGGCTTGGCCACACGACTTCTCCCGAAGACGTGAACAGACGCAGGCGCCGGTTGATCAAGGGCGCATCGGGTGCCAATGCCAACGGAATAGTGAGTTGTGACCCCGCACCATTTGCGACAGGACTACCAGGCAAGACGCCTGTGTTCGGCAGCACGGACACGGAAACAATCTGATCGAGGGCTGTTCCGGTAACGATGATGCTGCCCGATGCGCCTTGCAGCCAGCCAACGGGTGACATGGTGAGCGCAGAACTGCCGACAAGCACGCCAACAGGCGGAGCCACGGCATTCGTCTGGACGCTCTCGGCTACTACATCTCCGACCATCACACCGACCACTTGTGAAGTAAGTGCGCCGTCATAATTAACCGGCGTAGCTACATCCGTACCCACCACTACACCGACCATGCTGGAAGAGATCGCTGAATATGTCGGCCCGACAGAGCTTGCCAGAAGCAGCGTATTGCCCGGCACGGCGACTGTGCTGGAATCACCTGCTACCGAAGTAACGATGACAGTACGCTCACCTGTGGTCGCGCCAGCGGCTACCGAAAGGGTAAAGGTGAGGTTGCTACCGTCAGCGCTGGCTACATAAGGCCCCGCAACCGTAACGCCGTCGGCGGGACTGAGGCGTACTCCACTAACGTTAATGAAGTTGCGCCCGCCCAATGCAATGGTCATGGAGTTGCTGCCGAGCATGACAGGGCGCGGCGATGCGTATTGAACTTCCGGAACCGGTGCGGTTATCAGGAAAGCGCCATCCGTTGCACGCGCAAAAATCAGCAGGCCCGTAGGCGTATTGAGATTCAATTGGCGCAGACCAAGTACAGCGGTGGCATTCACGTGCAACGAGAAAGTAACCTCGGTGCCATCAGCATTGGCAGTGGGCGCGCCGATAGTCAAATCTGTTGCCGGCTTGATCGACACACTGGTCACCGCTTGCAAGCCTTGGCCCTTGACGGTCACGACCAGATCTGTACCGATCACGCCCGCTCCCGGCAATACCTGAGACACCGAGGCGCCAACGGCGACGCCAATCTGCGTGGAAAGCACTGGCGCAGCGACTTGGACCGGCGGAGGTGCTGCCTCGCCAACGAGTATGCCCACCATCGGTGCCGTGATCGCGCTGTATGTATCCTTGATTGCGCTGACGACCTGGAAGGTGTTGTAAACAGAGGAGTCCGCGCCGGTACTACCTGCCGGTGTGACGACCTGTACGACCTTGGGGCCCAGCACCGTAGAGGAATCGATGCGCAGCATTGCCGTGAGCTGAGTGCCTGAAGCATTGATGATCGGCCGCGAATCGACTTCGATACCCGAGCCCGGCAAGAATTGAACGCGCGCGCCTTGCAGATTGCTGCCGCTGACAATGAGTTGAACGCTAGAGCCTTGCGTCGCGAAGAGCGGCGAGACCGAGTCGATGCGGGCAGTTCCCAAAGTAACAATGGCTTGCGCAGCATTTGCAAAACTGAGCGGCATGCCAGCGACATCGCGCACAATAACCTGGCGAGGACCTGGAGAGGCGTCCACTGCCGCCGTGGCTGCGAAGGACATACTCTTGCCATCCGCAGCGACCGTGGCCGCTCCGATCGTCAAGCCGGTAGCGGGCACAATCGAGACCTGCACACCTGCCGGAATGCCATTGCCGCTCACCGTAAATGTCTGGGTCGTGCCGACGGCCCAGCCTGGAGGCGAAATTCCGGTGAGTGCAGCACCTACATTCACGCCGACCGTGGCATGCGTCAGCGTTACCGGTGCGGTCTGCGGTGCCGCTGGTGGAATTTCTACGACCACACCAACGGGCGCCGCATAGCTTGTGTTCACTCCCAGGAAGTCTGAAGTGACGAAGATCGGAACGGACGCGCTGGACAAGCCTGAAGCGCTGACCGTTAGCGTCGTTGAACCCGTACTTAATGGTCTTATCGAGAAGACGGCGCTGGTCTGGCCCGCAGAAATTGTGAGGCTGGCTGGACTGACCGTAGCCTTCGATGTATCTGACATAGACAGGCTGATCGTATGATCGACAGAGTCGGCCTTTGAAAGGCGCAGAGTGAGATTGTGCGCATTGCCATCCGGCGGCATGGCAATCAATGCCAGATCGAATCCCATCGTCGGCGGCACCGGAGCGGTCACCGACAAAGAAGTTGTGCCGGACAGCAGATACTGACCAGGATTCGAAGGATCAGGGTTACGCACTTGAACCGTCAAACTGCCCGTGCCCGACTGGTTCGGCAAGCTCGCATGCAGCTCGGTATCGCTCACATAAGTCGTGGTGACGCTCGCCGAATTGAAAAGGACTTCCGACTGCGTATTGAAGTTGTGCCCGGTTATGACAATTGCTTGCGCCCCACTGCCAGCCAGTATCGATGTCGGGGCTATGGTGCTCAACGCAGGCAAAGGTTGGGTGACAGTGAGCGTATTGGGCAGGAACATTTCTCCTGCATCGACTTGCAGCCGCAGTGCAGTTGCTCCCAATGTGGCGGTGGGTGCAGCCGTCACCTGCAGATTGAGGTGAGATGATGTACCGCCCGAGAAGGGTATGACGGTCAAACCACTGTGATCGAAGACGGCAGAGCCGAAGCCGCCGAGGCGACTACCATCGATTGACAGGGTTATTGTCTGACCCCGCTCGATCGTGCTCGGCGCCATCGACGTTACAGCAGGCGAGGCGCCAACGGATACGACGCCAGACTGGACCACGTAAGGTATGCCGCGCAAACCCCAGGTCACGTTGCTGGCAATGTCGCCGGCGGGCACGGCGATGCCGTTCAGTGTGTTGCCGCTCGCCTGGTTGCCGATACCTGTAGGCGAAGCGGAAAGGTCAACAGCAATGGCCGGACCTTGATGATTGCGTAGATTCAGATAGTTGAAAATGGGCGCGGAGCCATTGACGGTCAAGCCCTGCCCGTTCTCGAAAATCACGTAGTCCAGCCGCGTATTCACCGTACCTGAAGCAAACAGCCAGTGCCCCCAGTCGCCGGGAGCCCCCAAGGAACCGATTCTGATTTTGTCGGAGAGAACGCGCACCGGACTTGCCTGTGTGCCCGTGGCTTTTACACCGCCAGATATGACAGAAACATTAGCGTTCGCGCCCATGTAGACAATGACACCAGCATCGATCGTCACCACCGCGCCACTTTGAATGACGACGTCCCCATTGATGACAAAGGGGCTGCCCGCCAGTGTCCAGTGCGTGTCGGCCGATATGACGCCGGAAACCGCCGTATCAGCACACGCGGGGGGCGAAAAGCAGAAGCCAAATACCAGGCTTGCAAGCAGGCAACACCGAGCCATGAATGAAAACATGGCGCCAGAGCCCAGCCGCAACGGTTCAAACTCCAGAATTGATCCTGCGCGCGCCAACATGCATGTGGTTTCCGTAGGTACTTCGCATATGGATGTCGGACCGGGCCATGCCGTCTTATGCCGAGTGGTCATGCTGCAGGCTTTTCAGATACTTCGGCCGAAAAATCCCCCAAAAACCAAGACATTTGCCTTGGAAATCACACTTCGGATGGAACATTTCAGCGCGAGATCACAGCGCAAACAAAAGCGCAATCCCGGATGCACAACAATTGACTCAAACAGAAGCGCACGCGGCAGCGTGCAGCGGACTAAACCCCGACCTCCCCGATTTATTACTGCTGACTTATTTGTTATGCATGTTAAACGCGACTGAACCGTCTCGTCAAATTTTTTACCTGAAGTGCATTCTTCTCTCATCCGTCAGGCGATTCAAGCCACGCAGTTCGAGATTAGTGATGAAATTCTCGTTACCTTTTAGGGACTCTTGCAAATCCCCAGCGGATTCAAAGACGAAGTGACGAAGTGCAATTTTGAAAAATAGGAGGAGTGGACGAGATGCTTTGGCATTCGAACCCCTCGACCCCCAGGTCAAAGTTGCCCGACATGTCCTATACACACCTCACCCAAGACAAACGATACCAAATTGCTGCGCATCTGAAGGTCGGCACTTCACAGCAGGACATTGCGCCTGAGCTAATCGCTAAAGCGCTCAATGCGGATGACTACTTCGCTCACCCGTATGCCTCGTCGGAGCGCGGCGCTAACGAGAACATGAACGGCTTGATCTGCCAGTTCTTCCTAAAGAAAATGAGCTTCGAATCGATTGCCCCAGAGGACGTCGCTTACGCCGTGAATCGGCTCAATCATCGACTCAGAAAGTGCCTACCTCGCACGAGGTCTTCATGAAACAACTACCCTGTCGTCATAATGCCGTTGCACTTCATACTTGAATCTGAATCCGCCGGTGGATGAGCGGGGTTTTGCGGGGCGATAAGCGCAAAAAAGCCCGCGTTGGCGGGCTTTTATTTTCTGTAACTTATTGATTTATCTGGAGGCGCGGGCCGGAGTCGAACCGACCTACACGGATTTGCAATCCGGTGCATAACCGCTTTGCTACCGCGCCTCGCGAGCTGCCTGGAGTTGGTTGCTGCAGAAGCACCAACTAAAAAGGGAAAGCCGCGCTTTCCCTTTTTTTAACCTGGAGCGGGAGAAGAGTCTCGAACTCTCGACCTCAACCTTGGCAAGGTTGCGCTCTACCAACTGAGCTACTCCCGCAAGAGAGGGCGAATTTTAATCTACCCGAGAGATATGTCAAGCCTTGACATCAGCTCTCGCGCCGCAAATCCGGCGCCGCCTTGCGCAGGTAATAGATCATCGACCACACCGTAAGCACTGCCGCGACAATGATCAGCACGGTGCCCATAACATGGATTGGCAGGCCAAACAGATCGTCGTTGTAGAGCAGCATGGGGATTGCCACCATCTGTGCGGTGGTCTTGAGCTTGCCGACAAACGACACCGCCACGCTCCTGCCTGCGCCGATCTTGGCCATCCATTCGCGCAGTGCAGAGATGGTGATCTCGCGACCGATTATGACAAACGCAATCATGGCATCGCAGCGATCGAGTTGTAGCAATACGACCAGCGCGGCGGACACCATGAGCTTGTCGGCCACCGGATCGAGAAAGGCGCCGAAATTCGAGGTCTGACCCCATGAACGGGCGAGGTAGCCGTCGAACCAGTCCGTCAATGCTGCGACGACGAATACGGCGCAAGCGATCACGTCCTTGTGGTGAATGCCCAGCATATTGGCGGGCACGTAGAACACGCCAATAACGACGGGGATCAGGAGAATGCGCGCCCAGGTGAGCAGGATGGGAATGTTGTTGAACATGGTTTGAGTGTGGTTGCAACCCGCCGCTAGCGCAACGCGTTATAGATCTGTTCCGCGATTCTACGATTGATCCCTTCGACGCGGCATAAATCCTCGATAGTGGCGTTACGCACGCCGGCCAGACCGCCGAAGGTCTCGATGAGTTTCTTGCGCCGCGTCGGCCCGATGCCAGGGATCTCTTCGAGCTTCGAGGTCAGGCGCGTCTTGCTGCGCCGCGCGCGCATGCCGGTGATGGCAAAGCGATGTGCTTCGTCGCGGATCGTCTGGATCAGATGCAGGGCCGGATGCTCGCCGCCAAGCAACAGCGGCGGTCGACCATCGGGAAAGACCAGTTGCTCCAGCCCTGCCTTGCGTTCCTCGCCCTTGGCCACGCCCAGCATGGCGATGCTTTGCAGGCCCAGTTCGGTGAGCACTTCCCAAGCCACGCCAACCTGGCCCTTGCCACCGTCGATGAGGATCAGGTCGGGCCGCACGCCCTCGCCCGCCGCCACTTTTTCGTAGCGCCGCGTCAGCGCCTGACGCATCGCGGCGTAGTCGTCGCCTGGTTCGATGCCGGCGATATTGAAGCGCCGATATTCAGCCTTCTTCATGCCCTCGCCTTCCCAGATCACGCAGGAGGCCACCGTCGCTTCGCCTTGCGTATGGCTGATGTCGAAGCACTCGATGCGCCTGGGTGTCTCGGCCATGTCGAGCACCGTCTTCAACGCTTCGAGCTGATGCCGCGCACGGCCCGTTTCGCGCTGCCGCGTTTCGATGGCGAGCTTGGCATTGAGCAGCGCCATCTCGATCCAGGCTTTCTCGTTCTGGAAGCGCGCGTTGATGACGATGGGACGCTTGTCGAGCACTTCGTCGAGTACTGCCTTGGCGGCCTCTATTTCGGTGCCCTCAATGACCAGTTTGGCGGGCGCAGGGTGATCGAGGTAGTGCTGCTCGATGAAGGCCAGCAAGGCATCGGCCGGAATCAGTGCCTCGCCTGCGGCCTGCGGAAACTGCGGCCGATCGCCGAGATGACGTCCGCCGCGCACCATCGCCAGATTCACGCAGACACAACCATCCTGCGCCATCGCTATGATGACATCGACATCTTCGTCCCTGCCCGAATCGACGTGCTGTTTGTGCAGCACTGTTTGCAACGAACGGATCTGGTCGCGAAACACGGCCGCCTCTTCGAAGGCGAAACGTCCGACGGCCTCCTGCATGCGGACGCCCAGATTGTCGATGACATCGGAATGTCGGCCATCAAGGAACAGTGTCGCGAGTTTCACATCGGCAGCGTATGCCTGCTTGTCGATGAGGCCTACGCAGGGTGCGGTGCAGCGCTTGATCTGGTGCAGCAGGCAAGGGCGCGAACGATTCCGGAAAACGGAATCCTCGCAAGTGCGCAGCATGAACAGGCGCTGCAGCAATTGCAGACTCTCGCGCGCCGCCCAACCCGACGGGTACGGGCCGAAGTAGCGCACACCTTTCTCGAAAGCACCACGGTAGTACGCAATGCGCGGGAATTCGTCGGCGGTGATGGCGATGTACGGATAGCTCTTGTCGTCGCGAAACAGAATGTTGAAGCGCGGCCGCAACGATTTGATGAGATTGTTTTCGAGGATCAGCGCCTCGGCCTCGGAACGCACGACAGTGACATCAACGCGCTCAATGCGCGCCACCATCATCGTGGTGCGCGGGCTCGGATGGTTCTTCTGGAAATAGCTCGATACGCGACGCTTGAGGTTCTTCGCCTTGCCGACGTAGAGCACCTCCTCGTCCGCGCCAATCATGCGATAGACGCCCGGGCTCTCGGGCAGGGTCGGCAGCAGCGTCTTGAAGTCGAAGCTCATGCGTAAAGCGTGTAAATGTGTAAAGGATGTGACAAGGAACTTACTCAAGTTTGCAACATTAGCATTCCCGATGCGGTGGCAACCAACGCCCAGCTTGGCGGCACGCCGCTTGCGCAGGCCTGGCAGTCATCACGACGCAATCAAACCGGGGGTGCTGTCATGCACAAGAACAATATCAACTTGATCCGGCGCTTTAGGCTGGCAGCTCTCGGCATTGTCGCAGCATTGCTGCTTGGCGCGTGTGGAGGCGGTGGCGGAAGTGGTGCATCCACGAGCAGCCCTAGCGGCTTCGGCTCATCCTCCACAAGCAGTGCCTCTTCCACCAGTTCTTCTGCAGCGTCTTCTTCAAGCGCGTCGACACCCGCCAGTTCGTCGAGTTCGAGCACGTCCAGTGCCTCAAGCAGCAGAATCTCGCTATATGTCACCGACCCCGTCGTTGCCAATTGCGATACCGGCCAGCTCAAGGACAGCGAGCGCACAGCCGTGCTCGACAAGCTCAATGAAATACGCGCACGTCATGGCTTGCCCGCAGTCACTTACAATGCAACCGACAACAGCGCAGCAGCCCAGGCAGCTTTGTACATGGTGGCAAACGCCACGCTTACCACTACGCCCAGCGTCGGCGGTCATTGCTATACGTCCGACGCGGCGCGCTTGGCAGGCAGCAGCGATCTGGTACTGGGCGCGCCTCTCAGCCTCGGCGGAAACACCCAAGACATTCCCAGCACGCAGATGATCGTGAGCTTCCTCATCAATGCAGGTCCGGGGACGCTCGGTCAACGACGCCTGTTGTTGAACCCTTTCCTCGGCAGTACGACGTTCGGCCGCGTGGACGGCCTGTCCATCGACAGCAGCACGCCCTTGGTGGCTGGCGTGTTGAAGGTGATCGGCAACGATGTCGCGGACGTCAGTGCCATGACCAACGACTTTGTTGCTTACCCATATGGCATTTACCCTAATGCCGAATTCTCGAAGACCGGCTATCTGTCGTTCTCGGCCATCGCCAACAAGACGGATGCGTCGGCCAACGGCGCCGCACAAGTGAGCTTTTCCGCCGCCACGATCACGGTCAGCACCGGCGGCACCTTCCTATCGGCGACGAATGCAGCGGCGGACTATTCGGGCGAAGGTCTGCCCAATTCGCTGCAATGGAAGGTCTCCGGGTTGCAATCGAACGTCGCTTACACGGTGCAGATCAGCAACGTGATCGTGAACGGGGTGACGCGTCAGTACACCTACAGCTTCACGCTGCAGTAAGTTGTTGTACGGTGTTCCAGGCTTGGCGAAAGCGGTTGTCGAGGGACAGCGCTTCCGCACCCGGCCGACCGCCCGGCGTCAAGGCGAGAATGCGCTCCGACGAGCGCGTTGAAGACGCTGGTCGCCAGCGGCTCAACAAATCTTTTGTCATATCCGGGCGATTGCACACGAGGACCATGTCGCAACCGGCATTCAAGGCCGCCTCGGCGCGCGCCACGATATCGCCGACAAGCGTCGCGCCTTCCATGGTGAGATCGTCGCTGAAGATCACGCCATCGAACTCGAGCCGCCCACGCAACACCTCCTGCAGCCAGAAGCGGGAGAAGCCTGCCGGGTTCGGATCGATCTTGTCATAGACGACATGGGCCGGCATCACCCCGCTCAGGATGTGCCTGAGCTCGTGACGGTAAGGCACGATGTCGTCGGCCCAGATCGTCTCAAAATCGCGCGCGTCGACCGGCATGGCAACGTGCGAATCGGCCGCGGCAAAACCGTGTCCGGGGAAATGCTTGCCGACCGCGCCCATGCCCGCTTCGCGCATGCCGCGCATCAGGCCGTACGCGAGTTCAGCGGCAATCGCCGGGTCGCGATGGAAAGCGCGATCGCCGATCACCGTGCTGTGGCCGAAATCGAGATCGAGGACCGGTGTGAAGCTCAGGTCCACACCATGCGCCAGCAATTCGGCGGCGAGTATGAAGCCGACATCCTGTGCCGCGTCCTTCGCCAGCGCGGCCCCCTGCCCTTGCCACAGCTCACCGAGCTTGCGCATCGCCGGCAAGCGCGTAAAGCCGCTGCGAAAACGTTGCACGCGGCCACCCTCGTGATCGACCGCGATGATCAAGGCTGGGCTGCGCAGCGCATGAATGTCGGCGCACAGGGCACTGAGTTGATCGGGGTTGTCATAGTTGCGCGAAAACAGGATGACGCCGCCGACCAGTGGATGACGCAAGCTCTCGCGCTCGGCGTCGGTCATGATGAAGCCCGCGACGTCGCACATCACGGGGCCGAGCGGAAGTTGCAGCGTGTGGCTCGAAGCCATGAAATCTACCTTGTATTCTGTTCGATGACGGCGAAAGCGACGACGTAATCCTTCTCGTCGCTGATCGATAGAAAGGCATTCAATTTGGATTCGCGCAGCAGGGCGGCAACCGCTTCGTCGAATTCGAAATGCGGCTTGCCAAGCTCGTCATGGCCTACGCCGATGGCATGCAAGGTCACCGGTGCACGCAGACCCGTGCCGAACGCCTTGGCGAAAGCCTCCTTCGCCGCGAAACGCTTAGCCAGGAAACGCGCAGCGTCGTGGGCGCGCGCCAGTTCTTCGCGTTCAGCCGGCATCAGCATGTGCTCGGCATAACGCTCGCCGTGCCGCTCCAGGCCCTCGCGAATGCGCGCGACCGAGACGATGTCGGTACCGATGCCGAAGATCATGTTCAGGCCTGCAGACGGTTGGCCGATTCGCGCATCAGCCGCTTCATTTCGGCCACTGCCTCACGCAGACCGACGAAAACGGAGCGGCTGACGATGGCATGGCCGATATGCAATTCACGTATTTCCGGCAGGGCTGCCACCGGCTGTACGTTAAAGTAGTTGAGCGCATGACCGGCATTGAAACGCATGCCGTGATCGACGATGGCGCGACCCGCCACGCGGATGCGGTTGAGTTCCTCGAGCACCGCCGGACTGCGCATATCGCGACCCCGCGAAAAGAAAGCGTGCGCATATGGACCGGTATGAATCTCGCAGACACGTGCGCCGATGCGTGCCGCCGCTTCCACCTGCGCGGGATCGGCATCGATGAACACGCTGGTCATGATGCCGGCATCGCGCAGACGCGCGATCACATCCTTGAGACGCGCCTCATCGCCGAGAATATTGAGACCGCCTTCCGTGGTCACCTCCTGGCGCCCTTCCGGCACCAGCATGGCCATTTCCGGTTTGATCTCGCAGGCAACTGCCACCATTTCGCTGGTCGCTGCCATTTCGAGATTGAGCTTGATGTGGGTCAACTGACGCAGACGGCGCACGTCGTCGTCCTGGATATGACGGCGGTCTTCGCGCAGATGCACCGTGATGCCGTCGGCGCCGCCCAGGTGCGCTTCCACGGCCGCCCAAACTGGATCGGGCTCATAGGTGCGACGCGCCTGGCGCAGCGTGGCGACGTGGTCGATGTTGACGCCCAGTTCAATCATTGATCAAAGCTCCTGCAATTCGATGAGGATGCGGCGCGATTCCAGTTGCTGGCCGCCGAGGTAGTGCTGCAGCAGACGACGCATCAGGCTCTTGGCCTGTGCCAACGTGTCGGCGTCCGAGAAATCGTCGCGTGTCATGGCAAGCAAGGCGCGGCCGGAGAATACTGGACTCAGCGCCGCACTATCACCCATCTCGTCCTCGGCTTCAAGCACACCACGCTCAACAACGAAATAGTACTGCCCCGCCTCGCGCACGGGTTCGCCGGAACCTGCCACGACATCCAGCGTGAGTCCGTAACCGAGCTCCTGCAAGAGTGCGAGCTCGAAGCTGCGCAACAGTGGCGCGGTCTGGCCTCCCGCGGCCAAGTCGTGGATAGTCCGTGCATAGCGCTCGAACAAGGCGGCATGCGGGTCTTCGCGCGGCAGCAGGCGCAGCAATAATTCATTTAGATAGTAGCCGCACAACAGACCGATGCCACTCAGCAAAGCTTGTCCGCCCAGCCAATATGCACCGGTGAGGGTTTTGAGTTCGTTCTTGCCACTCCACGAAACGGCCAGTGGTTGAAACGCCATCAACACACCACGCACCGCCGAGCCGGGACGGCGTGCGCCCTTGGCCATCAAGGGCAGGCGGCCATGATCGCGCGTGAAGGTCTCGACGATCAGGCTGGTCTCGCGCCACGCGTAGGTGTGCAGGACAAATGCATGAACTTCGTGGATACGTTGGTTGGTAACCATGAAGCGCTCTCGCCCTTCCTACTCGTACCCCAACGATTTGAGTGCGTGTTCGTCGTCTGCCCAGCCGCTCTTCACCTTGACCCAGATCTCCAGGTAGACCTTGCTGTCGAAGAGCTTTTCCATGTCGATGCGCGCTTCGGTGGAAATGCGCTTGAGATGTTCGCCGCCCTTGCCGATGACCATGGCCTTGTGGCCGGCCTTGTCGACGATGACGGCAGCATATATCTTGCGCAGATTCCCTTCGACCTCGAATTTCTCGATCTCGACGGCCATACCGTAGGGCAGTTCTTCGCCCAATAGCCTGAAGAGTTTCTCGCGCACGAATTCCGCCGCGAGAAAACGCTCGGAACGATCAGTGATGTCGTCGTCGCCGAAGACGTGTGGCGCTTCGGGCAGGAACTTGGCAAGCGTGCGCATCAGTTCCGGCGCGTTCTTGCCGCGCTGGGCGCTGATCGGCACCATGTCGGCAAACGGGTAGACCTCGGCCATCTGCGCCAGGAAAGGCAGGACTTCGCGCTTGTTCTCAAGCAAATCGATCTTGTTGATGACCAGCACCACCTTAGCGCCTTGCGGCATGAGTTCCAGCACTTGCTTGTCGGCCGGACCGAAACGCTCCGCCTCGATCACCAGCGCAATGACATCGACATCCACGAGCGCTTGGGTGACCGTGCGGTTCATGTTGCGATTGAGCGCATTGCGGTGCTCGGTCTGAAAACCCGGCGTGTCGACGAAAATGAATTGATCGACGCCTTCGGTAAGAATGCCTGTCACGCGGTGGCGTGTAGTCTGCGGCTTGCGCGAGACGATACTGACCTTCTGCCCGACCAGGCGGTTGAGTAAGGTGGACTTGCCGACGTTGGGACGGCCAACGATGGCGATATAGCCGGTGCGCTGTGGTCCTACAGCGCTATCGGTCGAATCGGAAGTGCTCGGTGAATCTGTCATGGTCATGCGGTACCAATTTGTTCGAGTGCGACTTGCGCGGCGGTTTGTTCGGCGGCGCGGCGGCTATTGCCGACCCCCAGGGTACGTAGTTTTAGCGGCTCGATGACACAGGCAATTTCGAACTCCTGGGCATGCGCCTCGCCGCGAATTTCCACAAGATCATAGCGCGGCAAGGTCAGGCGTCGCGCCTGCAGCAGTTCCTGCAAGGCGGTCTTGGGATCCTTCAGATTACGACCGGGATCAAAATCCGCCAACAGCGATGCATACAAGCCTTCAATGACGCGCCGAGCCGCATCAAAGCCGCCATCGAGAAACACTGCGCCGAAAATCGCTTCGGTCGCATCGGCGAGAATCGAGGGCCTGCGATCGCCACCGCTCTTCAACTCACCTTCGCCGAGATGCAGGACACCGCCAATGCCGAGTGTCTCGGCAATACCCTGCAAGCTATCCTGACGCACGAACTGCGCACGCAGGCGCGAAAGCTCGCCTTCGCGCAATTGAGCGAAGCGCTCGAACAACATCATGGCGACCACCATGTTCAGGATGGAGTCGCCGAGAAATTCCAGGCGTTCGTTGTGATCGGCGCTATAGCTGCGATGCGTAACAGCCTGCTCCAGCAAGCGGGATTGCACGAACCGATACGCCAGCCCGCGCTGAAGTGTTTCAAGACTCACTTTGTTGCCGGAGCGCCGCTAGTAACAGAAAAATCGAATATCAAGCTCACGTTGGCAAACAGCGGCACCGTGCGCTGATAATCGGCCGACAGGTAGGCCATGCCGGAATCCTTAGTGACGACGATGGTTTGCGCGTCGACCGAAGAGATGTCATCGATATCGGCGTGCTTCTGGAAATTCTTGCGGAATACAGTAGCAGGTGATTGCGGATCGGTATTCTGAACCACTTCATTGAAAGCCTTCTTCACTGCATAATATTCCGTGAAGACAGGTACGAGCTTGAGACCGAGAATCAGCGTGGCGGCGATAAATACTCCGACGATCATTGTCGAAATGATACTCAGCCCGCGCTGATGGTTTCTGCCTGTTTGCTTCATTTTCGTCATTTGCAACGCGTGCATGCAAGCCTCCTATTTGAAGCTGCCGATCCGGTCGAAGCGTAAGCCCTTGGGCGGCAGAATGCTATCTACGTGGAACCACACGAAAAACGCCTTGCCCACTATATTCTCTTCCGGCACGAAGCCCCATACGCGCGAGTCGGCGCTGTTGTCCCGATTGTCGCCCATCGCGAAATAGTTGCCGGGCGGCACCAGGCAGATGAAACCGGTCGATGAGTGCTGGCAGTTTTCGCTGAATGCATGCGGAATACTGCCGGGCTCCTGCAGCTTGGTCGGGTCATTGAGCATGAAATGCTGCTTGCCGTCGATGGTCTCGCTGAAGCGATTCAGGCTGTCGAGTCCCTGCACGTAGTCGCCGGCCGACGTCACCGGCACCGGCTGACCGTTGATCGTCAATGTCTTGTTGAGATATTCGACCTTGTCGCCCGGCAGACCGATGACGCGCTTGATGTAATCCTGTGTCGAGTCCTGCGGGTAGCGGAAGACGAATACGTCGCCACGCTGCGGGCTGCCGATGTCGATGACCTTCTTGTTGATCACCGGCACGCGTATGCCATACGCGTATTTGTTGACCAGGATGAAATCGCCGACCAATAACGTCGGGATCATCGAACCGGATGGAATGCGGAACGGTTCAACCCAGAACGAGCGCAGCATGAAGATCGGCAGGATGACGGGAAAGAAACTGGCGCCGTATTCCACCCACCACGGATCGGGCGTGCCTTTGACGCGTTGCTTGCGCGCCTTGAATACGTCGTAGCACCACAGAATGCCGGTTACGACGGAGAGCAGAAACAGAATCAGGGCAAAATCCACGAGGACCTCGTTTAAAAGTTTTCAGGGCTTGTCTTGCCGGCAACCATCGGCCGTCTTATTTGCTGTCTCACTTACTTTCTCATTTTCCATCAGTCACTCGCAGCACGGCGAGAAAAGCTTCCTGCGGAATCTCGACATTGCCGACCTGCTTCATCCGCTTCTTGCCTTCCTTCTGCTTTTCCAGCAGCTTCTTTTTGCGCGATATGTCACCGCCATAACACTTGGCAAGTACGTTCTTGCGCATCGCCTTGATCGACTCGCGCGAGATGATGGTGGAGCCAATCGCGGCCTGGATCGCCACGTCGAACATCTGACGCGGGATCAATTCGCGCAGTTTCGCAGCCAACTCGCGGCCACGATAAACGGCATTCTCGCGATGCACGATGACAGACAGCGCATCGACTTTCTCGCTGTTGACGAGCAAATCGAGCTTGATCACATCGGCAACCCGATATTCCTTGAACTCGTAATCCAGCGACGCATAACCGCGCGACACGGATTTGAGCTTGTCGAAGAAATCCATCACCACTTCGGCCATCGGCATTTCGTAAATCAGTTTCACCTGACGTCCGTGATAAAGCATGTCGACCTGATTACCGCGCTTTTGGTTGCACAGCATGATGACGGCACCGACATAGTCCTGCGGCACGAAGATCGTCGCCGTAATGATGGGCTCACGTATTTCGTCGATCTTCGAGAGATCCGGCAATTTGGCTGGGTTCTCGATCTGCAGTAGATCGCCATTGTTCATCAGGACCTGGTACACCACCGTTGGCGCGGTGGTGATGAGATTCATGTCGAACTCGCGCTCAAGCCGTTCCTGCACGATTTCCATGTGCAGCAGACCGAGGAAACCGCAGCGGAAACCGAAACCCAGCGCCTGTGAAACTTCCGGCTCATATTGCAACGAGGCATCATTGAGGCGCAGCTTTTCCAGCGAATCGCGCAGTTGATCGTACTCGCTCGATTCGACCGGATACAGCCCGGCAAACACTTGCGGCTTGATCTCCTTGAAACCTTCCAGCGGCGCTGCGGCAGGCTTGTTTTGGAGCGTCAGGGTGTCACCGACCTTGGCCGCTTCGAGTTCCTTGATGCCGGCAATGACGAAGCCCACTTCGCCCGCCGACAACAGCTCGCGCGGCAGGGACTTCGGCGAAAACACACCGACCTCTTCGCACAGATAAGGCGTGCCGGTGCTCATGAACATGATCTTGTCCTTGGGCCGCAGCACGCCGTCGACCACGCGCACCAGCATTACGACGCCGACATAATTATCGAACCACGAATCGATGATCAACGCCTTGAGCGGCGCATCCACTTTGCCCTGCGGCGGCGGCATGCGTGCAATGACCGCTTCGAGAATATCGTCGATACCCATGCCGGTTTTCGCGCTGCACGGAATGGCATCGGTCGCGTCTATGCCGATGACATCTTCGATTTCCTGCCGCGCCGTGTCCGGATCGGCCGAGGGCAGATCCATTTTGTTGAGCACCGGCACCACTTCGACACCCAGTTCCAGCGCGGTATAGCAGTTGGCAACGGTCTGAGCCTCCACGCCTTGCGAGGCATCCACTACCAGCAGCGCACCTTCGCAGGCCGCCAGCGAACGACTCACCTCGTAGGAAAAATCGACGTGCCCCGGTGTATCGATCAGGTTGAAGTTGTAGCGCTGCCCATTGCGTGCGACGTAGGTGAGCGCGGCCGTCTGTGCCT
Source organism: Rhodocyclales bacterium (assembly GCA_028292505.1). Taxonomy (GTDB): domain Bacteria; phylum Pseudomonadota; class Gammaproteobacteria; order Burkholderiales; family Rhodocyclaceae; genus Viridibacterium. Next base: position 52,215 of record JAQGMF010000020.1, on the reverse strand, counting down.
TGATGGTGATGCCGCGCTCGCGCTCGATGTCCATCGAATCGAGCACCTGTGCTTCCATCTCGCGATCAGACAAGCCGCCGCACAGATGGATGATGCGATCGGCCAGCGTGGATTTGCCGTGATCAATGTGGGCGATGATGGAGAAATTGCGTATGTGCTGCATGCATGAATAAGGGTGCCGCAGCACCCTATGGATAACCTGTAATTGCGCGACCGGCGATTATAGCCGAGTCGGTGACGGCAACCCGCGGGCATTTGCCAGCAATGCCGCCTGCTTCATCAGCGCTTGCCGCCGGGCAGCGTCGATGGCACCTTCATGCCCACGAAATTGACGGCATCGCCGCGCTGCACGCGCAAGGTCACGGACATGCTCGCGTCCAGCGCATTGACCAGCGAGTTGAAGTGCTCGGATGAACGAACCTCCTCGGTTTTGCCGCGTGCCACTACAGCGGTCACCACATCGCCAGTGCGCAGCTCGGCACGCGCCGCGACACCGGAAGATTGCTTGATCACGGCGCCCCCTGTGGTCTTGAATTCGCGTTTCTGCGAGGCAGTGAGATCCTGCGTCATGAGTCCCAGACGATTGGTGCCGCGCGGTGGCGGCACGTTCACGGCGACCGGCGCGGCATCTTCCTCCTCGGCCGCAAACTCTCCCACGACGATCGTCAGATCACGCACGGCACCGGCGCGAAACACCTGCAACACAGCGCGGGAGCCTGGGCGCGTCACGCCGACGATGCGCGGCAACTGCACGGAATCGGCAACCGGTTTGCCATCGAAACGCAGGATCACGTCGCCCATCTTGATGCCTGCCGGCACCGCCGGCCCATCGGGATCGACAGCGCTGACCAGCGCACCGGCCGGCTCTTTCAAACCGAAGCTGTCGGCCACGTCGCGCGACACATCCTGGATCACCACGCCGATGCGCCCGCGCCGCACGCGCCCGTACTGGCGCAGTTGCTGCTGTACGTCGAGCGCGACATCGATGGGAATGGAAAAGGAAATTCCCATGAAGCCGCCGGAGCGCGAATAGATCTGCGAATTGATACCGACGACCTCGCCTTTGAGATTGAACAAGGGTCCACCGGAATTGCCTGGGTTGATGGCCACATCGGTCTGGATGAAAGGCACCAGGGTCTCGTCGGGCAGGGAACGGCCCTTGGCACTGACGATGCCGGCCGTCACCGTGCTTTCGAAGCCAAATGGCGAACCGATCGCCAATACCCAGTCGCCGACACGCAGGTTGGCCGGGTTGCCGAAACGTGCTACCGGCAAGCCCGTCGCATCGACCTTGAGCAGAGCGATATCGCTGCGCTTGTCGCGCCCGATCACGCGTGCTGCGAATTCGCGACGGTCGGAAAGCCGCACCAGAATTTCGTCGGCGCCTTCCACAACATGCGAATTGGTGAGGATGTAGCCGTCCGCGCCGATGATGAAGCCCGAACCCGTGGCCTGATCGTCGTCGTCCGGCGCGGGCGATTGTTCGCCCTTCGGCGCGAAGCGCCGCAACCAGTCCGGCAGGGGCGCATCTTCGCCGAGGTGTTGCAGGGGCGAGACGAGACGCGAAGACTGCGTCGCAGTGATGTTGACCACGACGGGCGCCTGCTTGGCAACAAGCGGAGCGAAGTCTGGCAGGTCGCGGCCCTGGACAGCGCTGCTGGACGCGCTCGCCCAGAGCAGCCCGCACAGCAGCGCGACAAGATAACGAATGGAGATACGAAAGAAGCGATACTGCGTCTGGCACGGCGCCCGTAAGGACAATGTCATCTTTATTCCAGTATGTCGCTCGGGAAACGCCTGTCGCGCAGTCGCGGACATGGCATCAGAACCGAAGCCGAAGGCTTGAACATACCAGACCAGATGCTCTCGCCACAATCACGAGACGCGGAACGACACAGGAAAAAGGTGTCTTAGGGCTTGAGCGTCTGCTTCTCGACGCTTTCTGCGACACGACGCAAGGCGGTCGGTGGCACCTCGCCGATAGCAGTGACCATCACCTCGCCCTTGCTGCTTTTGTAAATGCCGATCGGGCCGGAATGGCTTTGCACCGGTGCGACGCTCATGTTGCGACCGCTGTTCGGTTCAATGAAAACGGAGATGGTGGCAAGCCCGTCGGAGAACACCGCGTGCAAGGCTTCCGGGCCATCTTTGCGGATTGGCCGCCGCGCCAGCGACACTTGCTTGAACCCTGGTGGCAGCCCACGAAACACCCAGCCGAACTCGTCCGGCCGCAGGTCCGTGCCGCGCGCATTCAGGATCGTCCAGTCGGAGGTGCGGCTGTAGCGCGGCTTGACGCGTTCGCGATCCACCTGTGGCCCGACCAGCAGATCGGAAAAAGCAAACTCCTCGACGACATCGCCGGGCGCTCTGAGCATGCGTGCCTTGATCAGCAAACCGGTTGCCACATCCGCCCACAACTCGTGGCCATAGCGCATATCATCGCGCGGCTCGAGACGGATCGCCTGCGCGTCGCGGCCCGCTATGCGTTCGACATCTCCCAGGCGCACGACATAGAAATCGCCCAGGCCACTGACGACCGACACTGCACGCCCGGGAAAACTCCCGGCCACCGCACGGTCGATGACCAGCAGGCGTTCCTTGGGGAAAAAAGTCTGGACTTCATCATTGTTGCGGATGACTTCACGCGAGGCACCATCAACCGTTTCCAGCCGCTCCTGCTGGCCCGAGCCGTCCACCACGTGCGTAATACGCGAGCTCTCGGTACGTCCGCCGCTTTGATATACGAACAGACCGGAGTAATTCAGCGTGCGTGAGGCTTGGCTCATACGATGCAGCCACATGGTCGCATCCGGCGAACTACCCTGGCCCGCCGCTATGCCGGCCAACGTCATCAACACCAGTGCCGCAAGGATTCGTGCCGCCTCAGTCCTCACGATGATTTTCAAAGTGGCTGCCAAAATATCTCACCGGCAAGAGCGCAGCAGCTCATCGAGAAGCAATCGGTTGATCGAGCGACACCGGCCGCATATAACCCGACACGCCCGCCATCTGCACGCCTGGCCCGTACGCTTGATGTGCCATCAGATAAGGCCGGTCATCTTCGCCTTGACGCGTGCTGGTTTGCAGCGCGAATTGCTGTGCCAACGATTGCGTTGCAGCCACCACAGGCACAACGTCCGCCTGATGCGTAGTACCACCACTCAATGCCGACCACGCGACGACTGCCACACCCGCTGCCGCAGCGGCCCAGTGTAGCCAGCGCGGCGCCGGACTTGCCGCACGCGGTGGAGCGGACATCGGCGCCAGAATTGTCGGCTCGGTCTCGAGCACCGCCATCACGCGTTCAGTGAAATTCGCTGACAGCGGGCTCTCATCGCGCATAACATCGCCAATGAGCCACAAGGTGCCGCACCGGGCCTGCATTGCAGCCTGTCGCGCCACGGCCTCACGCACCCGGCGCGCTTCCTCGTCGGCAAGCTCGCCATCAATCCATGCTGAAATCTGTTCATCCATCATTTCACCACCTCTTGTCCGGAGCGACGTCCAACATTGGCTTAAGACGCTCGGATATTGCCTCGCGTGCCCTGAAAATACGCGACCGTACGGTGCCGATCGGGCAATCCATCACGGTTGCGATCTCTTCGTAACTCAAACCTTCAATCTCGCGCAGCAGGATGGCCGTGCGCAGCTCTTCGGGCAACGCGTCCATCGCCGCATTAACCGTCTGCCCGATCTGTTTGGTCATCATCAGACGCTCGGGCGTGTCGGTGTGGCGCAGCAGATCACCGTCTTCCATCGACTCCGCATCGTCCGCATCCACGCTGGTGGAGGTAGGCGCGCGCCGACCCTGCGACACGAGATAATTCTTGGCCGTGTTTATGCCAATGCGATAAAGCCACGTATAAAACGCGCTGTCTCCGCGAAATGACGGCAGCGCACGGTAAGCCTTGATAAAGGCCTCCTGCGTCACATCCTCCACCTCGGCGGAATCGCGGATCATGCGTGACAGCAGTCGGGCGAGCTTGCGTTGATACTTCGACACAAGCAGACCGAAGGCCTGCTTGTCGCCGCGCTGTACCCGCTCCACCAACTCCTGGTCAATTTCCCTGTCGCTCATCGACTCTTTCTGCGCTGTCTCAATCCGCCACTTATCGGCCGACGAATCCGCGCGAGTATAGCCCATGCCTTGCGACGTACTGCGGCTGTGACACGGCGCGCGAGGGGAAGTTCATGCACGAACGACGAACGTGATAGCACGCCGCTCCCGCATCCGGGCGGCATGCTATATTTCAGCGCGCTCCTGCCGAAGTTGCAGGGCCGAGCGGCGAAGGAAATGGTATTTGCCGCCGCCTTTCACTTCCCTTTTCATCCCTCTTTCCGCATTCCTTCGAAGGCACAAATCCTTGAAGCAGTTCGACGTCTTGATCCTCGGCACCGGGCTCGCCGGGCAGTCCCTGGCGCTGCGGTTGGCCGACAAACTGCGCGTTGCGCTGGTCACCAAGCGACACATCGAAGATACCGCCAGCGCCTGGGCGCAAGGTGGCATCGCCGCAGTGATGGACCCCTCGGATTCGATCGACTCGCATTATGACGACACGCTCGTCGCCGGCGGCTATCTCAACGACCCGGCGGCAACGCGTTTCGTCATCGAACACGGCAAGGGCGCCATCGAATGGCTGAGCTCGCAAGGTGTGCCGTTCACACCGGACGATGAAACGACTTGGGGCATGCATCTCACGCGCGAAGGCGGTCACAGCCATCGGCGCATCGTCCATGTTGCCGACGCCACCGGCGCGGCTGTTCAGGAGACGCTCACGGATCGAGTACGTCGTCATACCAACATCACCATCCTTGAACAACACGTCGCTGTCGACATCATCGCCGGCCACAAGCTCGGCAAACCCGATGCAGGCTGTATGGGCGCTTATCTGCTTGACATAAATAGCGGCCACGTCACAGCCTTCGCTGCGGCGCATACCGTGCTGGCCACGGGTGGCGCAGGCAAGGTCTACCTCTACACCACCAACCCCGACACCGCGACCGGCGACGGTATTGCCATGGCATGGCGCGCGGGTTGTCGCGTCTCGAACATGGAATTCATCCAGTTCCACCCCACCTGTCTGTATCACCCGCAAGCCAAGTCCTTCCTCATTTCCGAAGCGGTACGTGGCGAAGGCGGCCTGCTCAAGCTGCCCGACGGATCACGTTTCATGCCAGCGCACGACCCGCGCGCCGAGCTGGCGCCACGCGATATCGTGGCCCGCGCCATCGACTTCGAGATGAAGAAACGCGGCCTCGACAGCGTCTTCCTCGACATCAGTCACAAGCCCGCCGAATTCCTGCACGAGCACTTCCCCAACATCTTCGCGCGCTGCATGGAACTGGGTATCGACATCAGCAAGCAAGCCATTCCGGTGGTGCCGGCCGCGCACTACACCTGCGGCGGCGTGATGATCAATTTACAGTCGCGTACCGACCTGCCGGGGCTTTATGCCATTGGCGAAACCTCGTGCTCCGGCCTGCACGGCGCCAACCGCCTGGCGAGCAACTCCTTGCTGGAATGTGTGGTATTCAGCGAAGCCGCGGCGCAGGATATTCTCAACAACCCGCGTCCCATCGCACATGCCCTGCCCGCCTGGGACGAGAGCCGCGTCGCCGATGCCGACGAGGAAGTCGTCATCTCGCACAACTGGGACGAACTACGCCGTTTCATGTGGGACTACGTCGGCATCGTGCGCACCACCAAGCGTCTGCAACGCGCGCAGCACCGCATTCGCCTGCTCGAACGCGAGATCAACGAGTACTACACCAATTTCCGTATCGGCAATGATCTGATCGAACTTCGCAACCTGGTCACCACCGCCGACCTCATCGTGCGCAGCGCCTTGTCCCGCAAGGAAACGCGCGGCCTGCACTTCTCGCGCGATTATCCGGAAACTTCGGCGCGGGCCACGCCGACCGTGCTCTCCAATCGGCGTTTCCCGTGGGGCATGAAGCGTTGGAATTCATGACATTAGCATGACAACTGCACTGCCTATTTCGTCACCGACCAGCGCAGCCACACCTTCAACACGCGCCAATCCTCCGCCGTAAAAGCATCGCGCAGCAACGCATAGCGCTGCAGCTTGCCGCCTGCATCCGCCTGCCAATGCAGGATGATCAGCGCACCCATCTCCACGCTCGACGACAATACACGTCCATCGAGCGATGCGTTATGCAATATGAGTTTTATGCCTTCGCCATGCGGACACAGGCTCGCCGTGCGCAAGCGCTTTCCGACAAAGCCTGCCCATAGTGCAGATGCCAGGCATAGCGGCGCGACGAGCCAGCGCGTCCAGCCTGGAACGCTCTCGGCAAATACGCTTGCAAAGGGAAGTATGTGCGCCAACCCGATCGCCACGCACAGCAAGGGCGACCAGGCCAGGGGAATTGCGGCGGGAGGCTTCACAGTCACCCGCCGCTCGCTCAGACGCGGCGGAACACCAGCGTGCTGTTGGTACCGCCGAAGCCGAAGGAATTGGAGATCACGACATCGATCTTCATCGGACGCGCGATCAGCGGCACATAGTCCAGATCGCACGCCGGATCGGGTTCATGCAAATTGGCTGTAGGCGGTGCAACCTGATGATGTATCGCCAAGCAGGAAAACACCGCTTCGATACCGGCTGCGCCACCCAACAGATGACCCGTCATGGACTTGGTCGAACTCACCGCAACTTTGTGAGCGTGATCGCCGAACGCGCGCTTGATGGCCATCGTCTCGGCAATGTCGCCCAGGCCGGTGGAAGTCCCATGCGCGTTGATGTAGTCGACCTCATCGAGGTTGGTACGCGCATTGCGCAAGGCATTGACGACAGAACGCGCCGCGCCCTCGCCACCTTCGGCAGGCGCGGTGATGTGATAGGCATCCGAACTCATACCGTAGCCTGTTACTTCGCAATAGATCTTCGCTCCGCGCGCCTTGGCATGTTCGAGTTCTTCGAGCACCAGGACACCGGCGCCTTCACCGAGCACGAAGCCATCGCGACCCATATCCCAGGGACGGCTCGCCGTTGCGGGATCGTCATTACGAGTCGACAAAGCTTTGGCTGCGCAGAAGCCGCCGACACCGAGGAACGAAACGGTGGATTCGGTGCCGCCGGCAATCATGACATCGGCATCGCCGTATTCGATCAGCCGCTGCGCTTCACCGATCGAGTGATTGCCCGTCGCGCAAGCACTCACCAGCGCAAAGTTCGGGCCCTTGAAACCGTAATTGATCGACAGAATGCCCGACACCATGTTGATGATGGAGCCCGGCACAAAAAACGGGGATACCTTCCGTACGCCGGCTTCGCGCGAAGCCTCGTGTGTATCCTCGATCAAGGGCAAACCGCCGATGCCTGAGCCGATGCACACGCCGATACGCTCGGCGAAATCGGGATTCTCGCCAATGCCTGCATCCTTCAAAGCGTCGATGGCCGCCGCAAGGCCGTAATGAATGAACGTGTCGAAACGACGCGCTTCCTTTGGAGAAAGGTAAGCAGCGACATCGAAATTCTTGACCTCCCCGGCGATCCGCGTAGGCAGGCCGGCAGCGTCGAAACGCGTGATACGCGCAATGCCTGAACGTGCATTGACGATGTTGTCCCACGCGGAGACAAGAGAATTACCGACCGGAGAAATAATCCCCAGCCCTGTTACAACGACCCGACGACGCGTCAAGGATTCGCTCCTTCGAAGGCTCCCGCGTCATGCCACAAGCAACACCACCTAACGCTGAAAACCAGTGGAGTGACTTGACGTGCCGAGCAGCATGACACATGCGTGCGGCAAAAGCGGCGCATGACAAAGCGCGTGGCAAAAAGCGGAAGACATTAACAACGAACGGCGGGACATCCGGCAACCGGCCTGTCCCGCCGCTTGAAGCCGTACTGCGCTGCCCGGCCGATGCAGCAGTAATGCTCGGTGCCGGACGCGCTACGACTTCGTGAAATCGATCAGGCCTTGCTCAGATTGGCGCTGACGTAGTCGATGGCTTGTTGAACCGTGGTGATCTTTTCAGCTTCCTCGTCCGGAATCTCGCACTCGAATTCTTCTTCGAGCGCCATCACCAGCTCGACCGTGTCCAGCGAATCCGCTCCCAGGTCATCTACGAACGAAGATTCGTTCTTGATGTCTGCGTCGTTAACGCCAAGTTGTTCGGCGACGATCTTACGAACGCGCTGTTCAATGTTCTCCATGAATCGCTCCTTCTCTGAATTAATGCGTGTGCTTAATTGGACAAAACTTCGCTATTTTAGCAGAAAGCGGCCATAACTTTGAGCCGCCTCTGCCAGGGTGGAAACAGGCCGTGCACAGCCAAGGGTTCAGGCCATGTACATGCCCCCATTCACATGCAGGGTAACGCCGGAAATATAGCTGGCTTCCTGCGAAGCCAGGAACACCACCGCGGCGGCAATTTCTTCGGGACGACCCAGGCGACCGACCGCAATCTGGCCCTGCAGCGCATCGCGCTGCGCGTCGGGCAGCTCGCGTGTCATGTCGGTATCGATGAAGCCCGGCGCCACACAATTGACCGTAATATTACGGCTACCGAGTTCGCGTGCCAGCGCGCGGGTCATGCCGGCCACGCCGGCCTTGGCCGCCGCGTAGTTGGCCTGGCCCAGGTTGCCCGCACTACCGACCACTGAGGTAATGCTGATGATGCGGCCAAAACGCGCCTTCATCATCGGCCGCATGACCAGCTTGGACATGCGAAATACGGCTTTCAGATTAGTGTCGATGACCGCGTCCCACTCGGCATCCTTCATGCGCAGGGCGATATTGTCGCGCGTGATACCCGCGTTATTGACCAGGATGGCGACGCCGCCGAATTCATCCTCGATCTGCGCGATGATCGCTTCGGCCGCCGCCGCATTGGTCACGTCGAGCGCCATGCCGCGCCCCTTGATGCCTGCCTCGGCAAGGGCCACTGAAATCGCCGATGCGCCCGACTCCGAAGTCGCGGTGCCAATGACTGTTGCGCCGGCCTTGCCCAGTTGCAGCGCTATGGCGCTGCCGATGCCGCGACTGGCACCCGTCACCAGGGCCACTTGTCCTTCAAGACTGAACACGTCGTTTTCTCCTGTTGGAATGCTGATGGCTTGTCAGGCCTGCGTTGCCGCCGCTTGCAATCGCGCGGCATCGACAATGGCCTCAATTGCCAGGGCGCCTTCAATACGTCTTACCAGACCCGCCAATACCTTGCCGGGACCAAACTCGTACACCGCTTCGATGCCATCGGCATGCATGCATTTGACCGTCTCGATCCAGCGTACCGGGCTGAAAGCCTGACGCACCAGCGCATCACGAATCGCATCCGGCTCAGTCGGCATCGCCACATCGACATTATTCAAAACAGGTATTTTCGGTACAGCCACAGCGACGCTTGCCAGACGTTCGCGCAAGCGCTCGGCGGCAGGCCTCATCAGCGCGCAATGAAAAGGCGCGCTGACCGGCAGTAACACCACGCGCTTGGCGCCGCGTGCCGTGCAAACATCCATCGCCCGCGAGACCGCTGCGGCATGGCCGGCGATGACAATCTGTCCCGGAGAATTGAGATTCGCGGCCGACACGACTTGACCTTGCGCGGCTTCTGCGCAGACCGCTTCGATATCTTCGGGTCCCAGCCCGAGAATTGCCGCCATGGCGCCTTCGCCGACGGCCACCGCCTCCTGCATCACCTGCGCGCGAAAGCGTACCAGTTGTACGGCATCGGCAAATTGCAAAGCACCAGCGGCCACCAGGGCGGAATATTCACCCAGACTATGGCCGGCAACGACACTCGGCGTGGCGCCGCCTTGCGCTAGCCACGCACGCCATACGGCAACACCGGCAGTGAGCATGATGGGTTGCGTATTGACGGTTTGATTGATCGTTTCCGCAGGACCGTCGACGAGCATCTGCCACAAATCCTGCCCCAGCGCATCGCTGGCCTCGACAAAGGTCTCGCGCACCGCGGGCAAGTCGCCGTATGACGCCATCATTCCCACGGACTGCGAACCCTGACCGGGAAAAACCACTGCAAATCTCTTCAAGACATCCCCCGCATATCAGCCAAGACACTCCCGGAAAGTCGTAGCTCTGCCACGAAAGCGCACCAGGATTCGTTCGCCGATTCTAGAAGCGCAGCAACACGGCGCCCCACGTAAAACCACCACCCACGCCCTGCAACAGCACGCTTTGACCACGCTGGATACGCCCGTCGCGCACCGCGACGTCGAGCGCCAGCGGCACTGAAGCAGCGGACGTATTGCCGTGACGGTCGACCGTCACAACCACCTTCTCGTCAGGAATACCGAGACGCTTCGACGTTGCTTTCATGATGCGAATATTGGCCTGATGCGGAATCAACCAGTCGAGATCGCTGATCTGCATGGACGCCGCGGCAAGCACTTCCAGCGCCACATCGCCAAGCACACGCACCGCAAGCTTGAACACAGCCTGCCCGTCCATGTGCAGGAAAGGCGAACCGGTGATGGCGCCATTCGTGATCGAACCCGTCGCATTGAGAATAGGCGATTGGTTGCCGTCTGCATGCAAAGCTGTGGCCAGAATTCCGGTTTCCTGGTCGGCCACCAGCACGACGGCGCCGGCGCCATCGCCGAACAGCACACAGGTGCCGCGATCAGTCCAGTCGACGATGCGCGACAGCGTCTCCGCACCGATCACCAAGGCACGCTTATGACTGCCGCTCTTGACGAACTTGTCCGCCACAGCCAGTGCATAGGCAAAGCCACTGCATACGGCCTGCACGTCGAAAGCTGTCGCTCCCGCAGGCACGCCGAGCTGGCTTTGCACGAGGCAGGCGGTGCTCGGGAAAATCATGTCCGGTGTGGTCGTGGCGACGATCAGCAGATCGATCTCCGCTGCAGCGACGCCCGCCGCCTCCAGCGCTCGACGCGCTGCTTCGCTGGCCAGTTGACTTGTCGTCACCCCCGCGTCGGCGAGATAGCGTGCGCGAATGCCTGTGCGCTCGGCGATCCACTCGTCCGAAGTGTTGATGCCGCGTGCGACGAGGTCGTTATTGGAAATGGGTAAGCCAGGCAGGACACCGCCCGTACCCGCAATGCGAGAAAAAATCATGCTGTACGAACCGCCTGAGTGCTGTTGTGTTCTTCGGCTGCCGAGGCCTGCGTAAGAATCTGTGTACGTGTCTGCGTGTATTCGAGCATGCGTTGCTCAATGCGCTCGATCAGCCGATTGCGGGCGGCTTCGGCGCAACGATGCAAAGCCTGACCGAACGCGAATACATCCGCCGAACCGTGGCTTTTCACCACGACGCCGCGCAGGCCGAGTAGCACCGCGCCATTGTAACGACGATGATCGGCGCGCTGCTTGAAACGTTTGAGAATGTGTGCCGCAGGCGCTGCACACAAACGCGTAAACCAGTTGCGACCGAGCTCTTCCTTGAGGAAGGTGACGAACATCATGCCCAGCCCCTCGGAAGCTTTGAGGGCGACATTCCCGACAAAGCCATCACAAACGATGACATGGCAGGAGCCTTTGTAGATGTCATTGCCTTCGACATTGCCGATGAAATTCAAACCGCTCTTGCGCAACAACTCGCCCGCTTCCTTGACGATCTCGTTGCCCTTGGTTTCTTCTTCACCGATATTGAGCAGACCCACTTCCGGGCGCTCGCGATGCTCAAGCGCTTCAACGAGCATGGCGCCCATGATGCCGAACTGCAGCAGGTGCTCCGCGCTGCAATCGACGTTGGCGCCCAGATCGAGCATGTAGGTCTGCCCTGCAACGGCAGGCATGACCTGGACGATTGCAGGCCGATCGATGCCTGGCAAGGTCTTGAGCACGAAACGGGAAATAGCCATCAGCGCGCCGGTATTACCCGCCGAGATGGCGGCCTGCGCCTCGCCGTTCTTGACGAGGTCGATCGCCACACGCATGGAAGAGTCCTTCTTCACACGCATGGCAATCGCTGGCGCTTCGTCCATGGCAATGACTTCGCTGGCGTGGCGAATAATCGCGCGCTCGCCGAAAGAGGCGAGCTCGGCAGCCAGCGGGCCGGCAAAGACGTCCGGGCGCCCGACGAGAATGAGCTTCGCGGTCGGATCGGCGCGCAGAAATTCGCAGGCAGCCGGTAACGTGACCGAAGGACCGTGGTCACCGCCCATACAGTCAATGGCGATTGTGACGTCCATAGCGACCTGCGATGGTGGCTGTAGCGCGGACAATGCGGAGGGCAGCCTAGTCACGACCTGCCCGGCAAGGGGGCGGATTACTCGCCCTTGGCCTTGACGACCTTCTTGCCCCGGTAGAAACCGGAGGCGGAAACATGGTGACGCAGATGCACTTCACCCGTGGTCGGTTCGACGGCGGTCGAAGGCGCAGTCAGAAAATCGTGCGCACGGTGCATGCCACGCTTCGAAGGGGATTTCTTGTTTTGCTGAACAGCCATTTTTCTACTCCTGAAAACTCAGCGACCGGCTAGACCGGACGCTTCAATTTGCCCAGCACCGCGAAAGGCGATACCGAATGTTGCCGCTGCTCGCCAGACGACATACTGCAATCCTCATGCATTGGCGAAAAAGGAAGGCTCAACAGCAGCTCATCTTCCACCAAGGCTAGTACATCAAGATTACGGTTTGCGTGAATCGGATCGAAGTCGTCTTCGGCCAGATCCTCGTCGGGAAGCGCGTCGCCCTCGCGCACCAGCAACAGGCGGATACGCGATTCAACGGGAAACGTCACATCGCCCAAACAGCGCTGACAGCCAAGCACTATCTCGGCTCTCACCTGCAGGACAAGAAATTCCTTGTCCCCGATGCGCTCGCCCGAAACGCGGTACTTGACGGCAAGTTCCGCTCCCGTGGGGCGCAGCTGATCGGCGAGCCTGACAAGACTGCCCGCCAGCACTTCAGCCTCCAGCACGCCACCACGGCGCGCGAATTCGAAGGGCTCGGCAATGAATGAATCGGCGCTCACTCGTGCGCGACGCTTGCGTTGTGGTGCGACATAAACCGTCAATGATATTATCTTGGCCCTGCCCTGTCAAAGCTTGCGCTGACGCGAGCCCGCATTATCCATGCCGCTGCTCGTTCTTGCCTCCTCCTCGATCTATCGCAAACAACTGCTGGAACGCCTCAGCCTTCCCTTCGTCACCGACCGGCCCGACGTGGATGAAAGCGCGCTGCCGGGCGAATCGCCGACCGCTACCGCCGAACGTCTGGCACTGGCCAAAGCCATGGCCGTGGCGCAACGCCATCCCGGCGCCCTGATCATTGGCAGCGACCAGGTCGCCCACTGCGGGCCACAACGTTTCGGCAAGCCGGGCAGCGTCGAACGGGCCATTGAGCAATTGCAAGCCATGCGCGGCAAGTCGATATTCTTTCATACCGCGCTGTGTCTTTTTGACAGTCGCGACGGCTCACATCAGCTCGAAGCGGTGAGCACCGAAGCACGTTTCCGACCATTGTCGGATGAGGAAATCCGCCGTTACGTGCTGCGCGAATTGCCGCTCGATTGCGCCGGTAGTGCCAAGTCGGAGGGCTTGGGCATCAGTCTGCTGGAATACATGCGTGGCGACGATCCGAATGCATTGATCGGTCTGCCGCTGATTGCGCTGTGCCGCATGCTACGCAATGTCGGCATCGCGCTGCCATGAGCAACGGCACCCTGTACCTGATCCCGGTCGGCCTGGGGCCGGCGGACAGCGGCGTCACCCATCCACCCGAAGTACTGCGCCAGCTGCAAGCCCTGGACTACTTCATCGTCGAACGCGCCAAGACAGCACGGGCCGATCTCAAACGCTTCGGCCATCCGCGCCCGCTGCAGGAACTCGAAATTCACGAGCTGCCCGAAACTCCGGATACCGCATGGGTGGATCTGCATCTGCAGGCCGCGCTCGGCGGCCGCAACATCGGCCTCATGTCGGAAGCCGGCTGTCCCGCTGTCGCCGATCCCGGCTCGCTGGTGGTGCGCCGCGCCCATGACAAAGGGATACGTGTCGCGCCGCTGGTAGGACCGTCCTCACTCTTGCTGGCGATGATGGCGTCCGGCCTCAACGGTCAAAGCTTCGCATTCCATGGCTATCTGCCGATTGCTGTCGTGGAACGCGCACAACGCATCCAGGCGCTGGAAGCGGAGTCCGCGCAGTGGCAGCGCACGCAGCTTTTCATCGAAACGCCTTATCGCAATACAGCCATGCTCGAAGCGCTGCTGAATACCTGTAAACCGGCAACGCTGCTATGCGTCGCGACCTCGCTAACGACCACGGACGAATGGGTCATGACGCGCAGCATCGCGCAATGGCGCAAGACGTCACGCCCGGACCTCGAACGCCGGCCGAGCATTTTCCTCCTGCTGTCGGATGGCCCGGCGCGTCTCAAACCGTCACATCCGCCGCGAAAACGCTAAGCTTTGACCTGCCGGAACAGGTTGATCACGAAACACAAAATGCCGATGACAACCAGCGTTGCACCCAGGCCGATTGCTGGCGCCGCCTGCTTGTTGCCAAGCAGAAAGATGGCCAATGCCGACATCATGATCGGCAAGCCGATGTTGTAAAGCGTGAAATGCGTCTTGGCCAGACGCGTGTTGGCTGCGGCGGGCCACACCGAATAGATCAGACCGAACAAGGCCATCGACACCCAGCCCAGCAGATTGATGTGCGCATGCACCGGCATCAGTATGAAGTTCTCGGTTACCGACATGGCATAACCGAAGCTCACGCCGATGACGAAGTAAATGGCGGCCAGTCGCAGAAACCAGATTTTCAGCATTTTTCTTTCTCCCCTTGTTGCGCTTTTGAGCCTGCAAGTTAAAGGGGTGAAGTCTAGTGACTATTGCGGCATATGTAACGACATGACGCTGCCGAAAATCCTAAAAATCTCTTAATCCGGCTTAGAACTCGTAACAAAATGAAGCGAGTTCTTAGCGGAATTTGTCGAGAATGCCCTGTACGGCGTCCTCGCACATGTCCAGCACGCGCTCGAAGCCTTCCTCGTCACCGTAATAAGGATCCGGCACGTCGCCATCGGCGAAGCGTTCAGCGTAGCTGAGGAACATAACGAGCTTGGCGTGATACTCAGGTGGGCATTCGCGGCGCAACCAGACGAGATGTCCGCGGTCCATTGCCACGATGAGGTCGAAGCGCTCGAAATCCTGGGCAACGACGGGGCGAGCACGCAAGCGCGAAATTTCATAGCCGCGGCGCTTGGCGGCACGCTGGGCGCGCGGGTCGGGCGCTTCGCCGTCGTGATAAGCATGCGTGCCGGCCGAGTCGAATTCAATTTCGCCATGTATGCCCAGCTTGGCGGCCCAGTGACGGGCGATGCCGTCGGCCATGGGAGAACGGCAGATATTCCCGGTGCATACGAACAGAATGCGCTTCATCATTGCCGGATCAATGATGGTCCGCGCCAAAAGCACGCTGACGTAGTCTGAACAACTCGTCGCGCGCAGCGGCAGCTTTTTCGAAATCGAGATTCCTGGCAAATTCCATCATGTCTTTTTCAAGCTTCTTGATGGCGCGTGCCAGCTGCTTCTCGTCCATGAGCGCGTAGTCCACGCCCGGTTCGGCAACACCGAGCGCAACCTTGTCGACACCGGGCTGATAGACACCGTCGATGATGTCCTTGATGCGCTTGCTGATCGACTTGGGCACGATGCCGTTGATCTCGTTGAAGGCGATCTGCCTGTTGCGACGCCTCTCGGTTTCGCCGATGGCCGCACGCATCGAATCCGTCATGCGATCAGCATAGAGAATGGCGGTGCCGTTGAGGTGACGCGCGGCGCGGCCAATGGTCTGGATCAGCGAGCGCACCGAACGCAGGAAACCTTCCTTGTCCGCATCGAGAATCGCCACGAGAGAAACTTCGGGCAGGTCCAATCCTTCGCGCAACAGGTTGATGCCCACCAGCACATCGAATTCGCCGAGGCGCAGGTCGCGCAGGATTTCGACGCGCTCGACCGTGTCGATGTCGCTGTGCAGGTAACGCACGCGGACGCCGTGCTCGCCAAGATATTCGGTCAGGTCCTCCGCCATGCGCTTGGTCAGCACGGTGATGAGCACGCGCTCGTTCTCCACGACGCGCTTGCGGATTTCTGTCAGCACATCGTCGACCTGCGTGATGGCCGGGCGCACTTCGACCATCGGGTCCACCAGCCCGGTCGGGCGCACCAGTTGTTCGACGATCTGCCCCTGGTGTTCCTCTTCGTACTTCGATGGCGTGGCGGACACGAAGATGGTCTGCGGCATGAGGCGTTCGAATTCGTCGAACTTCAGCGGGCGATTGTCGGCCGCAGAGGGCAGACGGAAGCCGTAGTCGATGAGGTTCAACTTGCGCGCCTGATCGCCCTTGAACATCGCGCCGACCTGCGGAATGGCGACGTGCGATTCGTCGACGAACATCAGCGAATCATTTGGCATATAGTCGATCAGGGTCGGCGGCGGGTCGCCGGCGTTGCGCCCCGACATATGCCGCGAGTAGTTCTCGATGCCCTTGCAAAAACCCAATTCGGCCAGCATTTCGAGATCGAAACGCGTGCGCTGCTCGATGCGTTGTGCTTCGACCAGCTTGCCGCTACGCTGGTAGAACTCGATGCGCTCGCGCAGTTCTTCCTTGATCTTGTCGACGGCGCGCATCACGGTAGCGCGCGGCGTCACATAGTGGCTCGATGGAAACACGGTGAAGCGCCCGAGCCGTTGCTTGAGATGGCCGGTGAGCGGGTCGAACAGTGTAATGTGCTCGATCTCTTCGTCGAACATCTCGATGCGCACCGCCAACTCGGCGTTCTCCGCCGGAAATATGTCGATGACATCGCCGCGCACGCGGAACGTGCCGCGATGAAAGTCGATATCGGCACGCGTGTATTGCATAGCCACGAGGCGCTGCAATACGTCGCGGTGTGCGATTTTTTCGCCTTCGCGCAGGTGCAGGATCATGCTGTGGTAATCGACCGGGTCGCCGATACCGTAGATGCACGACACGGTAGCCACGATTACTACATCGCGGCGTTCGAGCAGGCTCTTGGTCGCGGAAAGGCGCATCTGCTCGATGTGCTCGTTGATCGCCGAATCCTTCTCGATGAACAAATCGCGCGAGGGCACGTAGGCCTCGGGCTGGTAGTAGTCGTAGTAGGAGACGAAGTACTCGACGGCATTCTCCGGGAAGAACTCGCGAAACTCCGAGTACAACTGCGCCGCCAGCGTCTTGTTCGGCGCCAGCACGATGGTCGGCCGACCCATGCGCGCGATGACGTTGGCCATCGTGTAAGTCTTGCCCGAGCCGGTGACGCCGAGCAGGGTCTGGTACATCAGACCGTCTTCGATGCCCTCGACGAGTTTGACGATGGCGGTAGGCTGATCGCCGGCCGGCTGAAAAGGTTGGTGCAGGCGAAACGGACTGTCATCAAACGTGACAATCGTCGGGCTGGGGGACTCTTCGGACATGCTAAAATGTTGAGTTGTATCGAGTTTGGCCGTCATCAGGACATTGGCCGAAGCGTTAGATTACTCTGTATTAGTCAGTTCGTATTAGTCTGCATTTCCCGCCTCGACGCGACAGGCGCCGGGGTTTCTTTCCACAGCTGGAGCATTCATGAGTTCGTCGATATTTGCCGCCGTCGAGATGGCACCGCGTGACCCGATCCTGGGTTTGAATGAAGCATTCAACGCAGACACCCGCAGCACCAAGGTCAATCTTGGCGTGGGCGTTTACTTCACCGACGAAGGCAAGATTCCCCTGCTCGGTGCCGTCAAGGCTGCCGAAGAAGTGCGTATAAAAGCTGCGCCACCCCGCGGCTATCAACCCATCGAAGGCGCCGCCGCCTACAACACAGCTGTGGCCAACCTGCTCTTCGGCAAGGATTCCGCATTGATCAGCAGCGGCCGCACGCTGACCGTCGAAGCCCTCGGCGGCACGGGTGCGCTCAAGGTCGGCGCCGATTACCTCAAGCGCCTGCTGCCAAACGCCACGATCTACATTTCCGATCCAAGCTGGGAAAACCATCGCGCGCTGTTCGAGTCCGCCGGCTTCCCGGTCAACACCTATGCGTACTACGACGCCACCACGCGCGGCGTGAACTTCGAAGGCATGCTCGCCGATTTGCGCAGCATGCCGGCGCAATCCATCGTCGTCCTGCACGCCTGCTGCCACAACCCGACCGGCGCCGATCTGACGGCCGACCAGTGGGGCAAAGTAGTCACCGCCATCAAGGAACGCAACCTGGTTGCCTTCATTGACATGGCCTACCAGGGCTTTGCCGACGGCATCGCAGAAGACGCCGTGGCGCTGAACCTGTTCGCCGCTTCGGGTCTGCAATTTCTCGTTTCCAGCTCTTTCTCCAAGTCGTTCTCGCTGTATGGCGAGCGCGTCGGCGCACTGACCATCGTCACCGACAACAATGACGAATCGGCCCGCGTGATGTCGCAAGTCAAACGTGTCGTGCGCACCAACTACTCCAACCCGCCGACCCATGGCGGCGCCCTCGTCGCGGCCGTGCTGGCCTCGCCGGAGCTGCGCGCGCAATGGGAAGAGGAACTGGCGGGCATGCGCCTGCGTATCCGCTCGATGCGCACCAGTCTCGTGGAGAAATTGGTAGCGCGCGGCGTGGCGCAGGACTTCGCTTTCGTCACCAAACAACGCGGCATGTTCTCCTACACCGGGCTGACCGTTGCCCAGGTGGAAAAGCTGAAGAATGACTTTGGCATATACGCCGTATCCACCGGCCGCATTTGTCTGGCCGCGCTCAACACCAAGAACATCGACTACGTGGCCGATGCGATTGCTGCGGTATTGAAGTAAAACGACGTGCAGGTATTTGCCCGATAAAGGCCGCAGGGAGAAATCCTTGCGGCCTTTGTTTTTCTGGTGTGTAAGGTGCTGACGACTTTGCCGGTCTCCTCATAAGCATTCCATAGGAGCAAATGCCATGCGACAACTCATTCTCACGATTCTGGCCTGTGTGCTATCGACTGGCGTGTTGGCGGCAAGCTGCCGCGCAACGGCGAGCAAGCCAGTGGCGCTGGTGGAGCTATACAGCTCGGAAGGATGTAGTAGCTGCCCGCCAGCGGACAAATGGCTTGCCACATTGGCGCATTCCAAGCTGGTGCCCTCGCAGGTTGTGCCCCTGGCGCTGCATGTGCCGTACTGGGATTACATCGGTTGGCGGGACCGCTTCGCCCTGTCGCAATTTGAGCAACGTCAGCGCGAAGCCGTGCGCCAAGGCCGCAGCTCGGCCGTCTATACACCGCAGGTCTTGCTCAATGGCCGCGATTTCCGCGATTGGGATGGCGGCCTCGATCGCGCGCTCGCGAAAATTGCACAACAACCGGCAAAGGCCGTACTGACGCTCGATGCACGCACAATCGACGGCAAAACACAGGCATCGCTATCCGGACACGCGCCCGCAGGAGCGCTGGTCGTGCTGGCGCGCTACGAAAGCGGACTCTCCAGCGAGGTCAAGGCGGGCGAGAATTCGGGGGTGCGCCTCACTCATGACAATGTCGTACGCGACTGGATCGAACTCGGACACGTACCAGCTGACGGCAGCCTCGATTTCTCCCACACATTGCAGCGCCGCGCCGACATCCAGTCGGCGCGCAGCGGCTTGGCAGCGTTCGTGCAGGATGCGAAGAGCGGCGAAATCCTGCAAGCAGTCATGCTGCCGCAATGCACGAGCGACTGACTCGGCGACACCATTGCTCGCAGCGGCCCCGCGCCGGAATCGCATCGGAATCGCAGCGGAATATATCTTGCGGCGCTCTTTCATGTCGCTCACTGACATGAAAGGAAGCACCATGAAAACGCGAGAAGAGCAACTCGACTTTCTCTACAAGAAGGTCGAGAAAATCCAGTTCGGCATGCTGTCCACGATAGACCCGAGGAAAGGCATCATCCGCAGCCGCCCGATGACCAACAAACGGGTTGAGCCCGACGGCACCCTATGGTTCATGACCTCGGACGAGGCGGCGACGAGCTTCGAGGTAAATCGCGATCATCACGTCAACATCAGCTACGCCGAGCCTGCCGATCACCTGTTCATTTCCGTCTCGGGGCTGGCCCGCATCGTCCACGACAAGACCAAAGTGCATCAGCTCTGGCATGCGCTGGACAAGGCCTGGTTTCCGCGCGGCGTTGACGACCCGCATATCGTGCTGATCCGCGTGGATATCATCGCCGCGGAATACTGGGACAGCCCATCGAGCAAGATCGTCGAGCTTTACGAACTGGCCAAGTCCATCACACACGGCAAGACGGCCTCCGACGTCGGCGAGCACGCCAAGCTGAATAACCTGTAACCATTGCGAGCCCGGCATTTGGTGCGGCGCAATCAACTTATGCAGGCATACGCCGCCACCTCGGCGATAATGGCGTACTTGGCGCGGCAGATTCTGCCGTGCGCTTCGTTTATGCCGGTAGCCATGCAATGACCAAATCCGCACCCGATGCCCCTTCCCCCTCGCCTTCAGTCGAAAGCTTCGAGGCTCTCAAACTCTCTGCGCCGCTGCTGACTGCTTTGGCGGAAGTCGGATACGAAACGCCCTCGCCCATCCAGGCGGCCTGCATTCCACATCTGCTGGCGGGCCGCGACCTGCTCGGCGAAGCGCAGACCGGCACAGGCAAGACGGCGGCTTTTGCGCTGCCGCTGCTCGAGCGACTCAATCTGGGCAGCAAGAAGACGCAAGTTCTGGTGCTGACGCCGACGCGCGAGTTGGCGATCCAGGTCGCTGAAGCGTTTCAGAAATATGCCAAATACCTACGCGACTTTCATGTCGTGCCGATCTACGGCGGACAGAGCATGGTCGTGCAATTGCGCCAGCTGAGTCGTGGTGCACAGGTGATCGTCGGCACGCCCGGCCGCGTCATGGACCACCTGAATCGCAAGAGCCTGGTACTCGACGGCTTGCAGGCCCTGGTGCTGGACGAGGCCGATGAAATGTTGCGCATGGGCTTCATCGACGACGTCGAATGGATACTCAACCACACGCCTGCGGAGCGCCAGACCGCCCTGTTCTCGGCGACGATGCCAGATCCGATCCGCCGCGTGGCACGCACCCATATGCGCGATCCGCAAGAGATCAAGATCAAGACCGCCACGACCACTGTCGCCACCATCAAGCAGCGTTACTGGCAGGTACGCGGCGTGAGCAAACTCGACGCACTGACACGCATTCTCGAAGTGGAAGACAGCTTCGAGGCGGCGCTGGTTTTCGTGCGCACGAAAACGGCAACGGTCGAGCTGGCCGACAAGCTCGCCGCGCGTGGCTACGCTGCCGACGCGCTCAATGGCGATATGACACAGGGATTGCGCGAAAGAGTCATCGAACAATTGAAAAGTGGCGCGCTCGACATCGTCGTGGCGACTGACGTGGCGGCGCGTGGCATCGATGTGGCGCGCGTCAGCCACGTCATCAACTTCGACATCCCCTATGACACCGAAGCTTATGTTCACCGCATCGGCCGCACCGGCCGCGCCGGCCGCACGGGCAACGCCATCCTCTTCGTCGCACCGCGCGAAACAGGCATGCTGCGCGCCATCGAGCGCGCCACACGGCAACCGATCGAACAGATCGCCCTACCCAGCCGCGAGGCCGTGGCAGAACGTCGCGTGACGCAATTCAAACAGGAAGTCATTGAAGCGCTGGACAGCGCGGACATGAGCTTCTTCATGAATGTGGTGCAGCAGCTCGAAGAGGAGCAAAGCCTCAGTGCGCAGGAAATTGCCGCCGCGCTGGCCTATCTCGCGCAACGCGAGCGTCCGCTGCAGCCCGAGGGCAATGACAAACCGGAAGTACTGCAGGCACGCGCGCCGGATCGAAGCGACAGAAACGAACGTGCTCCGGCATCGGGCTTCAACGAACGGTATAGCGAACGTCCGCCGCATGCAGCGCCGGGCATTGGCGACAGCCGCCCGGGGCGCGACAAGGCACCTTACGAAAAACCTGCGTCGGGCAAACCCGTCAAGAGCGGCGGCTTCATCGATCCCGGTTACAACCAGGCCACGCGCGAACGTCAGAGCTTTGAGAAACTGCCGCCCGAACATCGCGAGGAAATCCTGGCACGTCGCCGCGCGGCGGCCGATGGCAAGCTGCAACGCTATCGCATCGAGGTCGGTCGCAACCACGGCGTGACACCGAAGGAAATCGTGGGCGCCATCGCTAATGAAGGTGGCATAGAAGGCCGCCAGATTGGCCAGATCAACCTGTTCAGCGATTACAGCACGGTCGAACTACCTTCGAACCTTCCTGCGGAAGTCCTCACGCGCCTGCAGCGCACACGGGTGTGTCAGCTGCAGATCAAGATTCGGGCGGTGGAACCGGGCGAGGTTGACGAGAAGCCGCAGCGCGCGCCACGCCGCGAACCGCTGGCTACGAACGACGCACCTGCCTACCGCGATGCGCCGCCCAAGCGTGCCTTCAACGACAGTCGGCCGCCCGCACGCGACAAGCAGTTCTCATCCGCCAAACCCGGCTCGTCCAAACCTGCCGCGCCCGGCAAGTGGAAGAAATAGAACCGGCTACGCGGCTTACTGCGGGCGAAAAACACGTCTAAATACGCTTTCGACGGTAGTCTCGTGCGCTTATCCTTGCCAGGCTGATATCTTGAACGCCCGATACACCATCGGGTGACATCAGCCCGGAGACTGTGCAGCCATGTCCGTCATTGCCGTCATCAATCGCAAGGGAGGCGCGGGGAAGTCTACGCTGGCTACGCATATCGCCGGCTTCCTGGCCTCGCTCGGCCATGACGTGATGCTCGGTGATGTGGATAAGCAACAATCCTCGCGCATGTGGCTGGGCCTGCGCCCGACCAGCACGCCGAGAATTCACGGCTGGACCATGGACGAGCGCAACTTCGCGCGGCCGCCTATCGGGGTCAAGCACGTCGTACTGGATACCCCTGGCGGCTTCCAGGGTGTGGGCCTGATGAAAGTCGCGTTATATGCAGACGCCATACTTATTCCGGCCACGACTTCGATTTTCGATCGCACCGCCGCCGAAGACAGCATCAAGGAACTGCGCACCTTTCCGCGCGTTGCCAGCGGCAAATGCATACTTGCGTGCATCGGCATGCGCATCGACGGGCGCACCCGGAATGCGGAAGTACTGCAAGCCTGGTCGGAATCGCTCGCCCTGCCCTTTCTGGGCGCCATCAAGGCGGCACAGGTCAATAGCAAATGTCTCGAACAAGGTCTCTGCATCTTCGACTTTGCACCCGACAAGATGGAAACTTATCTATCCGAGTGGCAGCCTGTCACACAGTGGCTGAGCGAACTGCTGGCCTTTGCGCCGCCTGAGCCAAAGATCAGCCGCCCGGTGGACCTGTCCGAAGCCACGGCGCCGCAGGCCCCAGGTATGCCCGAGTTCCTGCGGCGCTGATCAGACGCCAGTCAATGACAATTGCATTGCCGTGAAATTACTCAGAAGCTGCTGATGATCTTCCTCCGTGGCCCTCTGCGATCCTCTGTGTCTCTGTGGTGAAAGGTCTTGCTTTTCATTGCCTCTCATCAAAAGGCAAAAGATCATGACGGCCTCTCAGAAATACATTGCCACCACGGCCTTGATACGGCCTGCCTGGAGTAGCGGCACGGCCGCTATCGATGCGAGGCCCGCTTTCAAGGCAGACGCGCCCACGACCGAGCCTTCGCTGGCGATGAATTCGTCGACGGCCGGCATGCCCGTATGCAGCACCGTACCGAGCAGCCCGACACCGCGTTCGAATACCGCTTTGTCATAATCGCTGGCAAGATCGGGCGTGTTGTCGCACTGGCCTGTCTGGAAACGCAGGGCCGTGCCGGCTTGGTCAGGCACCCATATCTCGAAGCGCCGGGCGATCGGCGTACCCAGCGCGGACAGAAAGGCGACGACGTAGTTCTGTCCCTCTTCGTACGGCGAAGGCAGCCCCAGCCCTTTGTTGATGCCGACACGACGCGCATCGTCGCGCCGCACGAAGCGGTTGGCGTGGCCCAGATCGTTCATGATTTCCGGCATGCCGCTCTGCCACACGGTGCCAGGCAGACCGAAGCCGCGCGCGAAACGCGTGTGCTGAGCTATCCATTGGAAACTTTCGGCAAAACCAAAATAGCCGTCCACCATGCCCATCTCCGCCGACTGTGCTGGATCGTTGTGCCATAACTCGATGGCACCGACACGGTCTTCGTCGTCACCGCAGAAAAACACCAGCACCGCCAGCAAGATGTCGCCCGCAAAAACCGGAATGGCGACACCGCAGGTCAGCTCCGCCGTGCGTGCCACATCGCGACGCCGAAACAAGGGATTTTGCAGATTGTTGAGAATGATCGGATGCCGCAATGCCCAAGCCTTGCCCGGCAAGCCTTCGTCATATCCAAAACACATTTTTTGCGTGACTGCACGAAAGTCGTGATGCGTACCAAAAAGGCCCGCGTGAAACTCCAGCATGCTGCGATCCCGGGAAGGCGCCCAGATTTCAGTAGCCTGGATAAAAGTTTTCATTGAGTGTCCGCTCCACTTAGAGTGCCAAGCTCCATGCACTTTGTATGCCTCGTTATCAGCTTAGCGTTTGCGGCCTTCTAGCCTGTAGTCTGCACCAGCGCCGCGCGCGAACGCGTGCGGCGCGCCCGTTGCGGGTGCGCACGATGACGCATCGGCCTATACTTGAAGCGCTCGCTGTCGAGCTATGAAGGAGAGCTTCATCATGAGCAAAGCACAAAAGAGCAACAAGGAAACAAAGAAGGAACCCGCGCTGAGCCTGAAGGAAAAACGTGCAGTCAAGCACGCCAAGAAGGACGGAAAGGACGGCGCCACGCCGATCCAGATTCCTACATCGCGTTAGATAGTTAGATAGTCAGTCGTCCCGCATGTCGCCCGTGATGGGCTGCATGCAAGGGGATGCCGAGCGCTCAAGTCCGCGCTCGCCCGTGCCGACAATCCAGATGAGCCACTCGATTCCGTGTGGCAGCCGTTGTTCGCGCAGGAGCCGCAGCGATGAGTCAGTACGAATACCGTGAGCGCCGTCAGCGGCAACGTTTCCTCGCACAGCGCGCGGGGACGACTTTCTTTTGGGCGGCCTTCAATGGCCAACGCGTTCCACTACTCGACCTGTCGCTGGAAGGCTTCAGCATTGCCGCCTCCGCGCCACCTACGAGCGACGAAGCGTTTGCGTTCGAGCTGCGCCTCGAAGGCATTCCGGACAAAATCAAGGGACAGGCCCAGCAGATGAACTTCGTGCCGGGCGAACCGCATGGCCAGATCGGTTGTCGCTTCGTCTCCTTCGAGGGTGAGGGTGCGATGCGTCTGCACGAATGGCTAACCATCCACGTGATCGCCGGCGCCACAGTGCGCATCACTGTCAAGGAAGCGGAAAAGATTGTCGAAGGACCGTCGCTGATCTAGAGGCTAATAGTGCGGCGGTACATCCTCGCGCGCGTTGGCTTTCTCGCCAGCGGGGACGCTTTGCATCTGCTGATAGAGCAAACGTAGCTGTTGCTGCAACTGGTCGATCTGCTCCTGTTGGCGGAAGATAGTCAGATTCAATGCCTCCAGCATATCCTCCGCAAATGCAAGTTTGGATTCCAGGACAATCAATCGGTCTTCCATATCATGGCTTTCAGTAGCAAGGGGTAAGCGAACTGCATCTGGAACACGCAACGTAGTGCAGCGCATAATAGGCCCTTCCAGCATCGTCAATGTATAGGGCCACCCATGAAACAGATCGTCGCACAATTGGCGCAGCAGTTCGGTTACGAAATCATTCCTGCATGGCGCATGCGCGGTTTGTCGTTTGCGCGCTATCTGGCCGCCCTGTTCGAGCAGTATCGTGTCGAGGCTGTCATCGACGTGGGCGCCAATGAGGGACAGTATCGCAATTTCCTGCGCAGCGAAGTTCCTTATCATGGACCGATCCTGTCTTACGAGCCGCAACCGGCCTGCTTCCAGAAACTGCGCGACAATGCCAACGGCGACGGCGCCTGGCACGTCCGCGATCTCGCCTTGGGTTCGGAGCCAGGCGAGCTGTCGCTGAACATCATGGAGGCCTCGGTCTTCACTTCCTTTCTGGCCCCCGACTACGCAGCGGTCGGCGATTTCTCCGGCATGAACCGCATACGCGAAGTCGTCAAGGTGCCCGTAACCACGCTCGACGACGAACTCTCCGCCAGTTCCGCCCCGGCCTCGATGGCGGGTCGGCTCTATCTGAAACTGGACACACAGGGCTTCGATCTGGCCGTGTTGCGCGGCGCCACGCAGACCTTGTCGCGGGTGGTCGCGCTGCAGACCGAGTTATCGATGAAGTCCTTGTATCAAGGCATGCCCGACTATCGCGAAATGATCGATGCACTGACGAGCATGGGATTCGAGCTGAGCAATATGTTCCCCGTCAGTCATGACAACGACATGGGACTGATCGAAGCGGACGGCATATTCATCAACCGCCGCGCGCTGGAAAACGCGGCAGCGCGCGCCTAGTCAGCAGCCGCGATGGTAGTCGCCCGAGCCGCTTCGGGAAGATGATCGAGCATGGCCTGCAGCAGCTTGAGGTCTACCAATGTCACGTGGCGGGACCGCGCCTCGGCCCTCACTTCGGCCGCAAAGCCGGCCGGCGCAACGAAGAAGGCCTTGCCCACCCCCTCTTCTTCCATGACGCGCAGCAGCGCTGTGTAAGCAGCCAGTTCCTGCAGTTGCTCCCCTGCATGACATTGGAGTATGGCGAGTGCCTTGTCGGCATTGCGTGGGAAGAGTCGAATGCGATAGGCGCCGTCCGCGCCGATTGCAACCGTCTGACTGTTCAAACCGTTGAACTGATAAAGCGCCATGCACAAGCGTTCCAGCGCAACCTGGCCAAGCTTCTCAAGCGGTACGGAAGACTGCAGCGGCAGCTGCGCGACCGTATGCCCTTCGACGCTGGCCGAAGGAAGGTCTGCGGCGGCTGGTGGCGATTCTTCAACAACCACTTCGTCATCGGGCCCCCATACCTGCGCCGCACGCAGCTGGAATAACCGGTACAGGGCGGCGGCCGTCAGTCCAAAAGTCATGACGGTTGCCAGCAATTGCAGAAAAGCCGTCAGGCGGCTGGCCGGACCGAACAGCATCGCAGGCAATACATAGGCAATGCCGAAGACAGCCACAGCGCGCCAGGCAGCTGTGTGCCAACGCTCGCCGAAAAGCAGATCGGCCAATCCTGATTCCTGTTCGCCTCGTGACATGGTCGACGCCGTTATTGATTTGGCGAATCATACGTCCGGCAGCCGCGTATGGGGTCATATGCCAAGTGCGAGGCGACAGACAGCTTCCACGAGGCGGTGGAAGGATGGCAAACTGGCCTGCGACGGGACTATGCTGGTAGCGCCCATGAACCGGAAACGAGAATATGGCTGACGCCGTGATGCAGGATCCCGACTACGTTGACGAAGCGCGCCCCACCCAGGACTCGGGTAAACATCTGCTCCTGGCGCTGTTGATTGCCGCAGTCATCGTATTCGGCGCTCGCCAACTGGCGGACCACTTCCTGCGTCCCGCCGTTGCGCCGATCGTTGCTGCCAAGACAGTGCCAACGGCCGATGCAAGCGCCACAGACTCGGCAGAAGACGAACGTCTTGCCGTCGAAGCCCGTGTCCAGCGCCAACGGCGTGAGGAGGCGCTGCTTGAGCAGGATCGGGCGCGACGCGAACAAAAAAAGGCCGATGTCATGCGTGCCCGCGATGAAGCGGCCGTCGCCGCGCAAGCCGAAGAAGCGCGCAAGGACGCTGCGTGGCAACACTTCTTCAAGAAATCGAAGCGATGCGATGCCCCGACGGATGACGCCATCCGCGTCGACTGCAGCAACGAGTACATTCGCGCACGGGAAAAATTCGACAAGCTTTACGCGGACGGCAAGCTGCACTGAAGCTACAATCGGACGCCGGAGAACGTCATGGAATGCGCGCGCGCAGCCATTCCATTGCGGCTCTCCATTGCCGAAAGATCGCATGCTCAGCTACCGCCACTCCTATCACGCCGGCAATCACGCCGACGTTCTCAAACATCTCGTGCTGGTGCAACTACTGCGCTACATGACGCAGAAGGACAAACCTTTCTGGGTCATCGACACGCACGCCGGTGCCGGCATGTACGCGCTGGATTCGGAGCACGCCACGAAGCTCTCCGAATATGAAGGTGGCATTGCTCGTCTGTGGGCGCGTAACGATCTGCCGCCTGCTGTCGCCGACTATGTCGCCGAAGTGCGCGCCCTCAACACGAATGACCGTTTGCAAACCTATCCTGGCTCACCCTGGCTGGCTCAGCGCTCCTTGCGCGAGCAGGACCGACTACGGCTATTCGAATTGCATAGTACCGATCATCGCACGCTGGCCAGCTACTTCGGCCACTCCGGCAAGCAAGCTATCGTTTATGCCGACGACGGGTTTGCGACGCTCAAGGCGCTACTTCCACCGCCGTCAAAACGCGCACTCGTTCTCATTGATCCGTCATACGAATTGCGCGAGGATTATGGCCGCGTGGCAACGACGCTCAAGGAAGCCTTGGAGCGATTTTCCACAGGCACTTACGCTGTCTGGCATCCCATGCTGCCCAAGCCCGAAGCGCGCTTCCTGCCGCAGAAACTACGCGCGCTCAAATGCGACAACTGGCTGCACGTCACCTTGAGTGTCCGCGGCCCGACGAGCGATGGCTTCGGCATGCATGGCAGTGGCATGTTCGTGATCAATCCGCCGTGGACGCTGACGGCCACCCTCAAGCAAGTCATGCCCTGGCTGACCAAGGCACTGGCCGAAGACGCAAGCGCTGATTTCACGCTGGACGCGCAAGCGAAATAAGAACGCTAGAAATTGAAGGCGATGCCGCCAGATCAGGCGTTAGAATGCGTCTGCAAGCCTTGGTCAGTTACGCACACCTAACCTGTCACCTTCGAAGGAGCCCACTAATGCGTCATCTCATCGCCCTCGCTGCCATTCTCGCTGCAGTGCTCACCGCCAACGCCGCGTTTGCCGCCGACGCTTCCTGCGAAGCCCAGGCCGCAGAGAAAAAACTGGCGGGCGCAGCCAAGAACAGCTTCATCAAGAAGTGCAACGGCGCCAGCGCCTCGCCGGCCCAGGCTTCCTGCGAGGCCAAGGCCACCGACAAGAAACTTGCGGGCGCGGCCAAGAATAGTTTCGTCAAGAAGTGCGTCGCCGACGCCAAGTAGTCACTGCACTACCCACGCAGATATTTATTCGTCATTCCGGCTCTCTCGCCGGAATGACAAATAAGCACGATCGCTGCGCATCCAGAACACGGCATGCGCCGTAGACGCGACATCGACTACCACTTTTCCCAGCCATGTCCGTAGCGACAGATACCCCTCAGACACAGCTGAAGACGCCTCTCACGAACTTTTTGCCGATACTCGGACGCTTCGTCTACCGCATGTTGCTGCTGACCGTCGTCGTATTCGTCTTTGCGCTGAGCTGGCTGTACTTCCGGCAAGAGTCCTTGCTGTTCTTCCCGGTCCCGCTGCCAGCAGACTATCGCTTCGAGTTGCCCGACGTGACAGAAGAAAAGATTGCCGTGCCCGGCGCGACGCTGTCCGCCCTGCACTTTCGTCAGCCCCATGCGAAAGGGGTGATCTTCTTTCTGCATGGCAACGGCGGTAACCTGCAAAGCTGGCTGACCAGCACGGACTTCTACCAACGCAATGGGTATGACCTTTTCATGATCGACTACCGTGGCTTCGGCAAGAGCAGCGGAAGAATCGCCAGCGAAGCGCAACTACATGCCGATGTGCTGGCTGCCTGGAAACACGTCGAGAAAGAATACACGGGGCGCAAGAACGTCATTTATGGCCGCTCGCTGGGCACCGGCCTGGCAACCAGACTCGCCACCGAACTGGCCGCGTCCGCACCCGCGTCGAACAATGTGTCGTTGCTGGTGCTGGTATCGCCCTACCTCAGCCTGCTGCAGATCGCCCGCGAACAGTATCCCTGGGTACCCGGCTTCGTAATGCGCTATCCGATGCGTACCGATCTGTGGCTACCCGCTGTGCGCATACCCACGCTGATCCTGCACGGTGGACACGATGAGCTGATCAATGTCTCGCATGCGAGGCGACTCAAGGAACTCAAACCGGATGCGCAGCTGCTGGTCCTGCCGGACGCAACGCATAATGACATTCACATGTTTCCGGCATATATCGAAGCGCTTGAAGAGCGCTTGCAAAAGCTGTGATCAAGCTAATGCGGCCGTCTTCGACAACTTCGGATAAGTTGCGCGAAAAACCGTGCAGCGCTCAACGATCTGCTCGGCGCTCTTGGGCATCGAAACGCGCGCGCGCGTGATGTCGCACACCAAACCACGCACCTGACGCGCCAGACGCACGCCATGCTCGGCTTGACGAGTCTGCGCGTCGGTGGGCCGCGGCGGCAGATGCGGATGAAAATTGCGCAAGCGCTCGCCGGCCACCGCGAACTCGGACCAGATGTCGAAGATATTTGTATCCGTGCGCAGCGTTTCGGTCTTGATTTTTGCGGTCTCAGCAAAGTGACGAATCACCTGGACGATGCCGTCGAACATCGCATCGCCATCGAAGGTTTCGATAAGCGCCTCGGTCAAGGTATCGATATCGCGCATGGCCTGAGCAATCTTGATGTAGCGGCTCTCGTAAACCGCTTCCACGGGAATCGAAAAAGCCTTGAAGGGCTCACCCCAAAGCTCATCGATACCCTCTTCACCGCTGCGGTGAAAAACCGTTTTGCCCAGCTCCAGGGCTTCTTGCAGGCAGCGTCCGCATTCGCGCATCAGCGCATTGTCGGTCGCGATCTCCACGCCAGCCGCCTGCAGTTCCACCAGCTTGGTGAAGATGTCGGTTGCGCGGTTGAACAGCGCACCCGCCAGCATGGCGCCCTTGACGCGTTTTTTCTCAGGATCGGTCTCTTCGCTGAATGCCGTGCGCGCTTCGGCAAGACGATGGCCGGGGATGTTGATGCCATGCTCGACATGATTGAACAGGCGACGCGTCAGTGCCTCGATCAAACGCTTCTTGGCCATCAGGGTATCTTCCGGCGCCTCGTAGGTCTTGATCCAGTAGCCGTAGTAGTACACCCGCTCCTGTCCATCGATCAGACGCTTGCTACCAAAAGGAATGATGGCGGGGGTTGCAACGGAAACAACGACAGGATTCGCGTCAGTCATAGCTCAATAGATTGTTCTAGATTGATCACTCGCTCGCATGGGCTTACATGCAGAGCCGGGGCTTTTCTTGGTGTTATTTGCAGTGTGGTGCACTGCAATATAGACATTGTTTAGTATGACTACCAGGTGCATTCGCGTTCCACAAAATGCCAATAAGCGAATCCATCAAAAACACCATATTCGTCAAAGCGCATTCTTACCCGCCTAGCAATAGCCCCACTACAAATTTCTCACGAATGGGTGTAAGCGTCCGCCGAATGCGTCGCAATTTGTACACATTTCTGTCTAACAGAACCGCCTTAGCATTTGCTTACAGCTTCTTACAGCCTACCTGCCACGCCCTCGCTAAGCTCTCATCATATCGTCACGCAAAGCTCACGCCGAGCTGACGATTTCGATAGAGGAGATGCCATCATGAAGACCAGAAACCGCCTTATTTCAGCAATCCTGTTCGGCTTGGGCGTTGCGGCCTTATCAGCCAATGCCAGCGCGCATGACCGCTATGAAAACCATGGCTGGGGGCACGAACGTTACGAACATGGCTACCGCGGCGAACGCTTCGTCGAACACCGTTACGTAGTGCGCGAGCCGCGCTATTACGCGCCGCGCTATTACGCGCCAGTCGTCTATGAGCACGCCGTACCGGTCTACCGCGAGGAACCAGGCGTCGTAGTGCGTATTGGCCTGCCGCCCATCATCATCCCGTTTCACTGATACGCGACTGTCATATCGCCGACGTTTGCAGTCGGCGATATGCCGATCAGCTAACGCGCTGCAGCCAGATAGCGCTCGGCAAGACGCACCCAGTACGTCACGCCGAGCACGATGATATTGTCATTGAAATCGTAGCGGGCGTTGTGCAGCATGCAGCCCTGCCCCTCGCTCGCCTCTCCCGCCTCGCCATCGTTGCCGATCCACACGTAGCAACCGGGCCGCTTCTCCAGGAAATAGGCGAAGTCCTCCGCGCCCATGCTCGGTGGCAGCGCCCATTCAACACCGTCAGCGCCAACCAGATCGGCCGCAACTTCGCGGCATAGCTGTGCTTCGGCGAGCGTATTGATGGTCGGCGGATAACCGTCCTTGTAGTCGAGATCGACTGTCACCTTGTGCGCAATCGCCACCCCGTCGCAGATGCGTTGCATCGCGGCGCGCGTGGCCGCACGGACCGCTGCGGAGAGCGTGCGCACGGTGCCGCACAGGCGCGCCGCGTCCGGAATCACGTTATAGGCATCGCCGGCATGAAACTGCGTGACGGAAACGACAACCGCGTCGAGTGGATCGGTTGTACGCGCAGCAATCGTCTGCAGCGCCTGCACCAGCTGTGTCGTCGCCACGATGGGATCGATACCCTGATGCGGCATCGCTGCATGCGCGCCGCGTCCCGTGACAACAATATCGAAGCGGTCCGCACTGGCCATCATCGGCCCTGGCGTGACACCGAAACGCCCGGCGGGCATGCCCGGCCAGTTGTGCATGCCGAACACCGCCTCGACGGGAAAGCGTTCGAAGAAACCGTCCTCAATCATCGCCGCGCCGCCGCCCTGTCCTTCCTCTGCTGGCTGGAACACCAAGACGACAGTGCCCTCGAAATTGCGCGTGCGCGCAAGATACTCAGCCGCGCCGAGCAGCATCGTCGTGTGCCCATCATGTCCACACGCGTGCATGCGGCCTGCATTGCGCGAGCGATGTGCGAAGTCGTTGCTCTCCTGAATCGGCAAAGCATCCATGTCGGCGCGCAAGGCGATTGCACGCGTACTGCTGCCGGCTCGAATCACGCCAACCACGCCAGTCTTGCCGATGCCGCGATGCGTCTCGATGCCCAACGCTTCGAGGCGGTCGGCCACTAGCGCGGCGGTGCGATGCTCGTCGAAAGCCAGTTCGGGGTGGGCGTGAATGTCTCGTCGAATCGCGCTCAGCGCGGCACTGCGGGCCGCGACTTCGGGAATGATCTGCAACATGACGTGCCTCGGGAATTTCTGGGATCAAACTTCATCTTACACTCCGCTGCGCGCGGCAGAAGGCCGCGATGGCTGGTACTCTTGTCACTGGTTGCCTCATTGCTTTAACGTCACGCTCAACCCCGAGCCAGCCTTCAGCTTCCCGGTAAACATGGTCCGACAACAAGCACAGCGCTACGCATATCCATCTTCGCAGCTCTGCGGGCGAACCGCATTTGCCGTTATCATATTTCTTGTTGCCTTGCTGCAATCAGCAAACACGTTTGCCGCGCATGCCTATGCGCAGTTCGGCGACATCAAATACGCCGCCGGCTTTCAACATTTCGACTGGGTGAATCCAGATGCGCCGAAGGGCGGAGACGTAACGCTCGTAACGCCATTCGTCATCAGCCAATATGACAAATACAATCCCTTTACACTCAAGGGCATAGCCGCGCCAGGCTTAGGTAGTTACATACCCCCAATAGATAGTCTTGTTTTCGAGAGCCTGCTGACCCCGTCAATGGATGAACCGACGACTTCATACGGACTCCTTGCGGATGATGTCAGCGTCGCCTCGGACAAGCTGTCCGTAACGTTTCATCTGAACCCTGCGGCGCGTTTTCAGGATGGCTCGCCGGTGCTCGCACAGGACGTCAAATACAGTTTTGACCGTCTCACGAGCAAAGAGGCTTCACCCATGCTGGCCAACCTCTATAGCGAAATTAAGAAAGCAGTCGTGATCGGTGAGCGCACTATCCGTTTTGAATTCAGCCAACCTAGTACAAGCCTGCCATTGGTCGTCGGCGGCATTCCCGTTTTCAGTCACAAATGGGGAGCGGGCAAGAAATTTGACGAAGTCGTCATGGACAAGCCCATTGCCAGCGGCCCCTATCGCATCGGCCAAGAAGATTTTGGCCGCGATGTCAGCTATGAACGCGACCACACTTACTGGGCGAAGGA
The DNA here is from genome assembly GCA_028292505.1 of Rhodocyclales bacterium. Taxonomy (GTDB): domain Bacteria; phylum Pseudomonadota; class Gammaproteobacteria; order Burkholderiales; family Rhodocyclaceae; genus Viridibacterium. The sequence continues at coordinate 18,228 of JAQGMF010000020.1, read as the reverse complement.
CTTGCCCGTGCGGCGTGGCATGTACAACTTCGAGCGCGTTCACTACCGCATATACAGTGACGAGATTGTGCAAACCGAAGCTTTCAAAGCTGGCGAGTTCGACTACACCCAAGTCTTCAGCGCGAAACAGTGGGCGCGCACTTTCACGGGTGCGAAATTCGATTCGGGTGCAATCGTCAAACGTGTGCTGCCAACCCGAAATGCCGGCGATTTTCAGGCATTCATTTTGAATACACGGCGCCCGCAGTTTGCGGACGTGAGAGTGCGCGAAGCGCTTGAGTCCGTTCTCGACTTCGAGTGGATGGACAGGATGCTTTTCTACAACAGCTATGCACGCGTGACGAGCTACTTTCCGGGCGGAGATTTCGAGGCCAAGGGCTTGCCAGGCGAGGATGAACTAGCGCTCTTGAATCCGTTGCGCAGCAAGCTGCCGGAACGCGTCTTCACGCAGCCGGCTCCCGTACCGCCGGTGACCGCACCGCCATCGAGCCTGCGCGACAATCTGCGCCATGCACGCGACCTGTTGGGACAGGCCGGTTGGACTTATCGTGACGGTGCATTGCGCGACGCGAAGGGAAACGCCTTTGTCATAGAGTTCCTTGAAGCACAAACGCAAGGGGCGGCGATAGCCCGTGTTCTTGCACCGATGTTCAAGAATCTGGAAAAGCTGGGCATTCGGGCAAATATTCGCGTCATGGATGCAGCCGTTTACCAAAAGCGTATGGAAACATTCGATTTCGATGTCATCAGTTTTCGCTCGCCAGGAAACGAAGCCCCCGGACAGGAGCTTAAGGACTTGTTTTCCTCGCAGGCCGCACGCACCAACGGATCGACCAACTACGCCGGCGTGCACGATCCTGCCGTGGATGTACTGATCGACCAGGCCATCGCCGCACGCACCCGCCCCCAGCTCATCACCGCAGTGCGCGCGATGGACCGCGTGCTACGGCATGGTCATTACGCTATACCGCAGTGGTACCTCAACAGTTTCCGCGTTGCGTGGCAAAACGGCAAGTTTGCCCAGCCAGAAATTATGCCTTCGTACTATCAAGCAGAAATCTGGTTGACCGTAACCTGGTGGGCGCAGCCCGGCAAGGACTAAGGCATGTGGTCTTACATCTTCAAACGTTTGCTACTCATGATTCCAACACTGCTAGGCGTGTTGACGATTACTTTCATCGTCATCCAGTTCGTTCCCGGCGGTCCCGTGGAGCAACTCGTAGCGCAGATGCAGGGCCGCAACGCTATTGGCGAAAGTGGTGGTGCAAGTGGGGCAACCTATCGCGGCAGACAAGGTGTAGACGCCAAGCGACTACAAGAAATCCGGGCTCTCTACGGTTTCGACAAACCGGCCCGTGTGCGCTACGTGCAGATGATGAAGCGGTTCATGCGCTTTGATCTGGGCGAAAGCTTTTTCTACAACAAGCCCGTGTGGCAACTCATCCGCGAGAAACTCCCCGTCTCGATTTCTCTCGGCCTGTGGAGTTTTCTCCTCACCTATCTTATCTCCGTACCATTAGGTATCGCCAAGGCCGTGCGCGCTGGCAGCCGGTTCGACACGACGTCGACCTTCATCGTGCTGTTGGGCCATGCGATTCCTCCCTTTGTCATGGGCGTGCTGCTGCTCGTGCTGTTCGGCGGCGGTAGCTTTGTACAGTGGTTTCCATTGCGCGGCCTGACTTCGTCGAACTGGGAGACCTTGAGCCTTGGCGCCAAGATCGTCGACTATCTATGGCACATCACACTGCCTGTCATTTCGATGGTGCTCGGCAGCTTTGCGATCATCACGATGATGACCAAGAACTCGGTTCTCGAAGAGATCCATAAACAATATGTGCTGACAGCTCGGGCCAAAGGACTGGATGAACAGAGCGTGCTTTGGCGACATGTATTTCGCAACGCCCTGATTCCGATCATGACGGGCTTCCCGGCGGCCTTCATAGGTGCTTTCTTCAGCGGCTCCTTGCTGATCGAAACGCTTTTCTCGCTTCAAGGCCTGGGACTTCTGTCGTATGAATCTGTCATTCGACGCGATTATCCCGTCGTACTTGGCAGCCTCTTTCTGTTTACTTTGATCGGCTTGATTACGACCTTGATTCGGGATCTGAGCTACCTATGGGTCGACCCACGGGTGAAATATGACTGAAGCCGTCAGCCACTCTCCGCAAAGCCCCGCGCGTCGTGCGTGGCGGCGCTTTCGCGCGCACCGGCCCGGCTACTGGAGCCTGCTGATTTTCTGCGTACTTTTCGTGCTTAGCCTGGGAGCCGAGTTACTTTCAAACGACAAGCCGATCATTGTTCGCTACGCAGGACATTGGTATTTCCCCATCTTCCATGTTTTGCCGGAAACCACCTTTGACGGGGATTTTCATACACCGACCGACTACCTCGACCCCTTCATTCGCGCGCAGTTGGCCAAACCCAGCAACTTTGCAATTTTCCCGCCCAATCCGTATCACCATGACAGCATCAACTACTTCGCAACCGATCCGAATCCTGCTCGCCCGACTCGCGCCAATCTTCTCGGCACCGACGATCGCGGTCGCGACTTGCTTGCCTGCCTTCTATATGGCTTTCGCATATCGGTGCTCTTCGCACTGGTCGTGACTGCGCTGTGTGCTCTCATGGGCATCCTTTACGGCGCCATCCAGGGTTTCTTCGCCAACTGGACCGACATTGCAATGGAGCGCTTTGTCGAAATCTGGAATTCGATGCCGCAGCTCTACATGCTGATCATTTTTTCGGCGCTCTTCGCACCGAGCATCTCGCTGCTCGTGATCATCATTGCCGCCTTCGGCTGGATGAGTATCGCGGCTTATGTGCGCGCTGAATTCCTGCGCAATCGCACGCTCGACTATGTTCGCGCGGCGCGCGCGCTGGGTCAGAGAAGACGCGTCATCATCTTCCGCCATATCCTGCCGAACGCACTCACACCGATCATCACGCTGATTCCCTTCGAAATGGCCGGCGCTATCGGCGCGCTGACGAGTCTCGATTTTCTGGGGCTGGGTGCGCCGCCGGGCACACCCAGCCTCGGCGAGTTGCTGGCGCAGGGCAAGGCCAACCTGGATGCATGGTGGATTTCGCTCGCGACCTTTACCGTGCTTGTCGGCACGCTGTTGCTTCTGACATTGATCGGCGACGCACTGCGCGACGCGCTCGATCCGCGCAAGGCTATTGTGACAAAAGCGGCGGGAGACGCGGCATGAGCCTGCTCTCGGTTCGCGATCTCGACATCCACTTCGGCACGCGACGCGTGGTGGAGAAAGTCTCGTTCTCGATCAAGGCTGGCGAAAAACTTGCACTGGTCGGCGAGTCGGGCTCGGGCAAGACAGTCACGGCGCTGTCGATGATGCGTCTTGTCGAATCCGCCAGACTGTCGGGGGAGATTTTGTTCGAGGGACGCGATGTATTGTCGATGCCGCCCGATGCGCTACGCGACCTGCGCGGCAGCAAGATCGCCATGATCTTCCAGGAGCCGATGACGGCCCTCAACCCCGTTATGACCATCGGCGATCAGATCGTCGAGTCATTGCAACTGCACAAGGGCCTCAATCGCAAGGACGCACGCATGCAGGCCATTGCCGCGCTCAAACGCGTCGGCGTTGCCGAAGCGGCGCGGCGCGTCGGCAGTTACCCGCATCAACTCTCCGGCGGTCAACGCCAGCGCGCCATGATCGCTATGGCATTGGCATGCGGGCCGCAACTCCTCATCGCCGACGAGCCGACGACCGCACTCGACGTTACCATCCGCCACCAGATACTCGATCTGCTCGACCAGTTGCGCCGCGAAACCGGCATGGCGATTCTCATCATCACGCACGATCTCAACCTCGTGCGCCGCTTCGCCGATCGCGTCGCCGTGATGGAGCGCGGCGTGCTCGTCGAGCAAGGTGCGACGGCCACAGTGATGAATGATCCGCAGCACGCCTACACGCGCAAACTCATCGCCAGCAGGCCGCAACGCGACGTTGGCCTCGCAGGCGAAGGTTGCGTACTCGAAGCGCAGAGCGTGCATGTCGACTATCCCGTCGCGCGACCGGGTTTGCGTGGTTGGGTCAGCAAAGGCCGCTTCACGGCGGTGCAGGCAGCCAACTTCAAACTCGCGCCAGGCGAGACGCTCGGCGTGATCGGCGAGTCGGGCTCGGGCAAGACTTCACTTGCGCTCGCCCTGCTCGATCTCACCCCTTCGTCGGGCGACATCCTTATCAATGGCGCCAACTGGAAGGGCCAATCGCGCGCCCAGAAGCGCGACTTGCGTCGCCGCTTGCAAGTGGTCTTCCAGGATCCACTCTCCTCGTTATCGCCGCGCCTGACGGTCGAGCAGATCGTCGGCGAAGGTCTCGAAGTGCACGAAAAGTCGCTCACACTGGCGCAGCGCCGCGAGCGCGTCATCGGCGCACTGCATGACGTTGGCTTATCCGAAAACGGCTTGATCGAACCACTGCTAGCGCGCTATCCGCACGAGTTCTCCGGCGGTCAGCGCCAGCGCATCGCGATTGCACGCGCCTTGATCGTCAAGCCCACCGTCGTCGTTCTCGACGAACCGACCAGTGCACTCGACGTAACCATCCAACAACAAGTGCTGCAATTGCTGGCCGAGCTGCAGCGCAAATACCGCCTGAGTTACGTGCTGGTCACACATGACATTGAAGTAGTGCGGGCCATGGCTCACCGTGTCATGGTGATGAAAGACAGCCGCATCGTCGAGGCGGGCACGCTGGAGAAGGTGCTGAACGAGCCGGAATCGGACTACACGCGTGAATTGCTGAACGCCATTTGAAACCGGGCTCCAGGCAAAACCGGACTCACTTGTAAAAACTCATTCGACATGCGCAAGTTATCGAAGGAATACGGCGCGCCGTTCTGTTAGCTTCGATTGAGGCTCATTGCTGACCGCAAATAAGTCTGACAAATACCATCATCCAAAAGATCGAATGGCTTGTTTGTCCCGCCGAGTCAATACTTCAATCCATAAAGGACGCCAAACCGGCGCCTTTTGAAACTGAAGGAGAAGCATATGAAAACCCAATATACCCGTGCAATCAGGACTCTTACGAACGTCGCCATCGTTACGGCATCCGTCGCTCTGGCCTTCGCCCCGGCTGTCATCGAGCTGATTGTCCTGCATTAAAGCCTGTTATCAGGTATCCGCGAGACCACTTGCCAATGTCACGGCAGCGCCATTGATCACGCAGTGCGCGATGCCGTCAGCCTGTGACAATACGTGATCAGCATAAAATCGCGCGGTATTGATCTTGGCTTCGAGAAAATCCTTGTCGTTCGCCCCGGCCCCGACGCGCCGATGCGCAGCAAGTGCGGCGCGCGCCATCTGCCAGCCGCCAAATACGATACCCGCCAAGCGCAGCAACGGCACCGACGACGCATACGCCTCGCCGGGCAATTCCGGAAAGGTGCGCAGCAGCCACACCACGCTGCTGGTCAGCGCGTTGGCACCGGCGTTGAGCGAGGCGCCAATGCGCCCGAAATTTTCGCCGCCGATGACGGTGCAGGTTGCCGCCGTCTCACGCATTTCGGCGAGCACCAGGCCAATGGCCGCGCCCTTGTCGCGCGCGATCTTGCGGCCGATGAAATCGTTTGCCTGGATGGCTGTCGTACCCTCATAAATGGTCGTGATGCGCGCATCGCGCAGGTACTGCGCCGCGCCGGTCTCTTCGATGTAGCCCATGCCGCCGTGCACCTGCACACCGAGCGAAGCGACCTCGATACCGGTCTCGGTGCACCAGCCTTTGACGACAGGGATCATCAGGTCTACGAAGCCTTGCGCACGCGTGCGCGTGAGTTCGTCGGGATGTCGCTCGGCACGGTCTGTCGCGGCGGCGACGACGTAGGCCAGCGCGCGCATCGCCTCAGTCTGCGACTTCATGAGCATGAGCATGCGCTGCACGTCGGGATGACGAATGATTGGCACGCGCGTACCGCTTTTGTCGGCGGGATCGTAGCCCTGCACGCGTTCCTTGGCGAATGCCAACGCGCGCTGCCAGGCCCGCTCGGCAATCGCCACGCCTTCTAGGCCGACCGCGAAACGCGCCGCATTCATCATAATGAACATGATGGCCAGACCATGATTGGCTTGCCCGACCAAATAACCCACCGCGCCGCCTTCATCGCCGTATGCCATGACACAGGTCGGACTGCCATGAATGCCGAGCTTGTGTTCGAGCGACACGCAGCGCACGTCGTTGCGCAGACCCAGCGAACCGTCGGCGTTGACGAGGAACTTCGGTACTACGAACAGCGAAATACCTTTCACGCCTTCCGGCGCATCGGGCAAGCGCGCCAGCACGAGGTGCACGATGTTCGGCGTGAGGTCGTGCTCGCCATACGTGATGAAGATCTTCTGGCCGAAGATGCGGTAGGTGTCGTCGGCTTGCGGCTCGGCACGCGTGCGCACCGCCGAGAGATCGGAGCCGGCTTGCGGCTCGGTGAGGTTCATGGTGCCGGTCCACTCGCCGGACACCATCCTGTCGAGGAAGGTATGTTTCAACGCATCCGAACCGCGCAGGACCAAGGCTTCGATGGCACCGTTGGTAAGCATTGGGCATAAAGAGAAAGCCAGGTTGGCGGCCTTCCACATCTCGTTGAGTACGGTCGAGACCACGGTCGGCAAACCCTGCCCGCCATGTTCGGCTTCGGCAGCCACGGCCGTCCAGCCGGATTCGGCGAATTGCAGGTAGGCCTCTTTCCAACCTGATGGCGTGGTGACTTCGTTGCCGACCAGACGGCAGCCTTCGCGATCGCCCGTCTGGTTGAGCGGCGAGAGCATGCCGCCCGCAAACTTCGCCGCTTCTTCCAGGATGGCATCGACCAGATCGGGGGAAACATCCTCGCAGCCCGGCAGTGCAGCCAGATCATCGAGCCCGGCAAGTTCGCGTAATGCGAATTGCATGTCCTTGATGGGCGCCACGTATTCGCTCATGCCGGTCTCCTTTTATTGAATTGCCCCATAATTTCGTCATTCCCGCCGATACCCTCTCCCCCAACCCCTCACCCGCAGGCGGGCGAGGGGAGCGTTATGCGGCTTTGCCGTCTGTAAAGATGGCGGGGATGACGTTGTGACGTCCAGTACGAAGATACACATGCGTTCAGTGCCGTCTTCAATGCAACAGGGCCGCATTTGCGGCCCTGTTCCGTACTTTCCTACAAGGCCGCGGTGAGCTGCGGCACCAGTTCGAACAGATCGCCGACAAGGCCGTAGTCGGCCACCTGGAAGATCACCGCATCGGGGTCCTTGTTGATCGCCACGATGACCCGCGACTCCTTCATGCCGGCCAGATGCTGGATCGCCCCGGATATGCCAATGGCAATATACAGATCGGGTGCGACGACCTGCCCCGTCTGCCCAACTTGACTGTCGTTCGGCGCGAAACCCGCATCCACGGCCGCGCGCGAAGCGCCGATGGCGGCGCCGAGTTTGTCGGCGAGCGGCTCCAGCACGGCGTGGAAGTTTTCGTGGCTGCCCAGCGCGCGGCCACCGGAAACCACCACACGTGCCGCGCCGAGTGTGGGTCGTGCCGATACGGTCAACTCACGGCCGACCAGTTTCGATACGCCCAGATCGGGGCCGACCGGCGCAGCTTCGATGGGCGCACTGCCACCCTGCGCTGCCACCGCGTCGAATGCCGACACGCGCACCGTCACGACCTTCACCGGGTCGCTGCTCTGCACGGTTGCCAGCGCATTGCCAGCATAGATAGGTCGCACGAACGTATCCGCCGAGACGACGCTGATGATGTCCGAGACCTGCGCCACATCGAGCAAGGCAGCGAGACGCGGGCCGAGATTTTTGCCGAAGCTCGATGCGGGCAACAACACGTGGCTATAACTGCCCGCCAGTTGTGCGGCGGCTACGGCGACGTTTTCCACAGTCTGATCGGCATAGTGTGCCGCGTCGATGACGCGCACCTTGGCGACGCCCGCAATTTTTGCGGCGGCCACGGCTGCGTCGGCGCACGCGCCGCCGATGACCAGAATGTGAATCTCACCACCGATCTTGCCCGCCGCGCCGAGCGTGTTCAGCGTCGTGGCCTTGATCTGTTTGTTATCGTGCTCTGCAATGACGAGTATGCTCATATCATTTCTTTCTTAAATCACCTTGGCTTCGTTGCGAAGCTTGCCGACGAGTTCTTCCACGCTTGCCACTTTTACGCCACCGACGCGTTGCGGGGGTTCGACCACCTGCAAGGTTTTCAGGCGAGGCGTGATATCCACGCCCAGCGCCTCCGGTGTCACGTTATCAAGTGGCTTCTTCTTGGCTTTCATGATGTTCGGCAAGGTGGCATAACGCGGCTCGTTCAAGCGCAGATCCGCCGTCACTACGGCCGGCAGACTGACTTCCAGCGTTTCCAGGCCGCCGTCTATTTCGCGCGTCACGTTCAGGCACTTGTCGCCGACCACGATCTTCGACGCGAAGGTCGCCTGTGGCCAACCCAGCATGGCGGCGAGCATCTGGCCGGTCTGGTTGGCGTCGTCATCGATGGCCTGCTTGCCGAGAATCAGCAACTGCGGCGCTTCCTTCAATGCCACGGCCTTGAGCAGCTTGGCGACAGCCAGCGGTTGCAGTTCCGCATCGGTTTCCACTAGGATGGCGCGATCCGCACCGATAGCCATCGCGGCACGCAAGGTGTCCTGACAATTTGCCGCACCACAGCTCACCACGACCACCTCGCTCGCCACGCCGGCTTCGCGCAAGCGCACGGCCTCTTCTACGGCAATCTCGTCGAACGGATTCATGGACATCTTGACGTTGGCCAGATCGACGCCGCTTTGATCGGCTTTGACCCGTATTTTCACGTTGTAGTCCACCACGCGCTTGACCGGCACCAGAACTTTCACTGTCTTTCTCCCGCACCAAGTAAAGACCGAAGTATCGCACTGCAGCGTGGCTGGGGGCACGGCCAAAAGCATAACCCTCTGTTATCCATCAATCAGCAAAACACTGCTTACAACTTGATACACACGCTTGCCTGCGTGCAACACCCTTTACCCGGTCACGTCCTAAGATTCGATCGCGTCACCACAAAAAGGAAGCCTCACCATGAAAATCCCGCACCTCGTTCTGCTTTCTCTGGTTCTCTCTGCCAGCGGTATCGCGCTGGCGCAACAATCGGCACCTGTCGGCGAACGGCCCATGCACCGCGAAATGATGGACCGCCTCAAGGCTGCGGACACTAACAAGGACGGCATGATTTCACGCGAGGAAGCGGAGAAGAGCCTGCCGATGCTCGCCAAACATTTTGACGAAATCGACACCAATAAAGACGGCAAGATATCGCCGGACGAACTCAAGGCAACGGGCGAGAAAATGCGGCATCATCACGATGGGATGGGTCCATTTGCTGGCGCCGACGCGAATCATGATCGTGTCATAACCCGCGACGAAATCCTGCAACACAATCAGCAAGTACTGCAAGATTTCGATGCCGCCGACACGAACAAGGACGGCAAGCTGAGCAGGGACGAGATGAAGGCCTGGCACGAGAAGATGCATGCGCAGCGGCAGCAGCGCGGCGATGCGCCGCCGCCCGCGAAATAGTGGGTCCAAGGTATCACCTGCGCCAGCGCAAGGGCGCGGCATGTGACGGTCGGATAGAATGAACCTCGCCGGACAAGCCTTGTCCGAACGCTGCCTTCAATCCGACAACACAAGAACATGAACGCTCTCAGCCGGCTCTCGCCACGCGTCGTCTTTCTGGCTCTTTTCGCATTCTGCACAGGATTGCTCTCCTACGGCCTGTACCTGCAGCACTACAAGGGGCTCGAACCCTGTCCGCTTTGCATCCTGCAGCGCTATGCCTTTGTCGGCATCGCACTGTTCGGCCTACTCGGCGGACTTTTCAATCCGCGCGGCATTTGGCTCAAACTATGGAGCGGGCTGATCGCGGTTAGCGCCATCGCAGGTGCTTGCGTATCGATACGACAAAGCTGGCTGCAGCACTATCCGCCGGAAGTCAGCACCTGTGGGCCGGATCTGAACTACATGATCAGCCACTTTCCATTGTCCGACACCTTGCCCAAGCTGTTTCACGGCGAAGGCGATTGTTCCAAGGTGGACTGGAGTCTTTTCGGACTGTCGATGGCCGAGTGGGCGCTGGTTTGCTTCGCATTGATCGTCGTCGTATGCATCTGGCAAATCCTCCGCCGCCGTGCTGCTTGAGGAAATTGCTCGCGCAGGGAGAAGAACGCTTGCCCGAGAGGAACTAAAGGCCATGAGAGGCGTCCTTATTTCACAAGACGCAATTCAATCTTATGCAGTAAGATTGGCTCATGGCAAATGTCAAGAACAGCTCTGCCCTTGGCACCGCTCCAGACAAGGAGGACAGCAAGGACGCGCGTGGCTCGATCCAGGTCATTGATCGGATGATGAGCCTGCTCGATGCGGTCGCGCGCCACGGCGAGCCGGTCGGTCTCAAGCAACTGGCGCTCGACACTGCCCTGCACCCTTCTACCGCGCACCGTATTCTGGCGGCTCTCGGCGCAAATGCCTTCATTGAGCGAACCGATGCGGGCGCCTATCGCCTCGGCATTCGCTTGCTGGAACTCGGCAATATAGTGAAGAACCGCATCTCGCTGCGCGAGACGGCCATGCCGGCCATGCTGCGCCTGCATGCCGCAACCGGCGAGAGCGTAAACCTCGGCATGCGCAGCGGCGATGAAATCGTCTATGTGGAGCGCACATCCAGCGGTCGCTCGGCAGTACGCATTGTGCATATCGTGGGCGCGCGTGCGCCGCTACATACTACGGCAACGGGCAAGCTCTTCCTCGCCGAGGACAGTCCCGAACAGAATCGTCAATACGCCGAGCGCACCGGCCTGCCCGGCAATACGTCGGCATCGATGACGAATTTGCGCGCGCTTGAGCAGGAGCTCGAACGCGTGCGTCGCCATCACGTGGCCTATGACATGGAAGAGGTAGAAGTGGGTGTGCGCTGTATCGCAGCGGGCATCCGCGACGATGAAGGTGAGCTTGTCGCCGGGCTGTCGCTATCCACACCTACGGAGCGTTTCAACCCGGATTGGGCACCGCTGGTGCACGACACGGCGATGGAAATTTCGCGCTCGCTCGGCTATACCGCGCCGACCAAGGCTTAAGCTTAATCCAGACTGCTGACGACGCCGACACTGGCCACACGCGCCGGTGCCACAGCGCTCTCAACCCATTTACGTATGCGAATGGCATCGGCCACGCGGGTGAAACGGCCCAGCGAATCCAGCAGGATGATTGCCAGCCGCTTGTTAGCCAGTACCGCCTGCATCACCAGGCATTTGCCCGATTCGCTGATGTAGCCGGTTTTCGACAGATTGATCTGCCAATCGGAATTGCGCACCAGTGCATTGGTATTGTGGAAGGCGCGCGGACGGCCGTTGATGGCAACGGTATATTCAGCTGTCGTCGTGAATTCGCGAATCAGCGGATAGTGCGATGCCGCAGTCGTCATCGTCACCAGGTCGCGCGCCGACGCCACATTGTTCTTGTTCAGCCCGATGCTGTCGTAGAACCGCGTTTCGTTCAGACCCAGCGCTGTGGCCTTGATATTCATCGCCTCAATGAAAGCTGTATGTCCACCCGGGTAATACCGGCTCAAAGCAGAGGCAGCGCGGTTCTCGGAAGCCATCAGCGCAAGACGCAACATGTCTTCGCGGCTCAGACGCGCGCCAACCGGCAGATGTGAGCTGGTGCCTTTGAGACGGTCCACGTCGTCGTTGCTTACTTCCAGCATCTCAGTGAGGTCGAGATTAGCGTCCAACACCACCATTGCCGTCATCAGCTTGGAAATCGAAGCGATGGGCTGTGCCATGGTGCTGTTCTTCTCCAGCAGTACCTGACCGGAATCCATGTCCTGCACAAGGAACGCGGAAGACTTCAGGAGTGGGTTGCCTTCCTTGTCGAAATCGGGTTCGGCACGCGGCAGGAAAACGGCCTTGTGCACGCTGCCCTTGCTACGGCGGACTAGGACGGTTTTGGTGAGGCGCGGCGAGGCAGTTGCCTTGGTACGCGCACGGGTGCCATGACGATGGCTGGCAGCGGCATCCGCAGACCATGTCAGTGAAAACATGAGAACGGCACTCATCAATGCGAAAACCAAACGACTCGACATCATCCACAACCCCAATCAAACAGCAACTTTAAACAAATTGTAGCAATAGTCATCAAAATTAGACACATAGAATCGAAACTTAACGTATTGCCTCATACGTTCTCGAAAATATCTGCCTGCGGCGCGCAGTCTAAACTGTCGCTCGCTTCATCTATCCGTAAAAAGTGCGCTATTTCAGCACGCCTTTTCATCGCGTCACGGTAACCCAGGTCCATCAGTTCGCGTGTGTACGGCTTCTCGAACAGAAGATAACTGAGTATCGCCGAACCGGAACGTCCATAAGCACCGGTTCCGCGGAGAACGGCACGCAAAGCCCAGGGCAGCGCACGCACATGCTTGGCGGCGATGAAGTCCAGACGTTCGCTCGGTGAGATAACAAGCGCCTCGATTGGTTTCAAAGCCACACCCGCTTTTTCGCGAACCTCCGCAGGAATCTTTCCCCACGTGTCGTTGATGCGCTGCAGTCTTTCTATATCTACGGCCAAACCATCGAGAAAAATACTCGACATGGTGTGGCCGGCGATCTGGGCCGGCGAAGGGTAGCGATCGGAGCGCGTGCGGCGGGTTTCACCCTCTCGGCGACCATTGCCGATCACCAGGACACGGTCGGCGCCGAGGTGCACGGCAGGGCTCACGGGTGCCAGTTGGCGCATCGAACCATCGCCAAAATATTCGCGATGAATTTTCACGGCGGGAAATACGAAGGGGATCGCGCTCGACGCCATGAGGTGGTCGACCGTTATGCGATGTGGAAGCCCGACACGTTGCGCCCGGCGCCAAGGCTGCACTTCATCGTTGGCTTCGTAGAAGGTCAGGCTCTCGCCGGTGGAATATCCGGAGCAGGTCACGCTCACAGCGTAGAGATGGCCGGCCTTGATCGCTGCATCGATACGATTGAAATCGAGATGATGTTGCAGAAGTTCGCGCAGCGGCGTGTTGTCGAGTAGCGAGCGCGGACTGCGATGGAAAATCCAGCCCATCAATAGTGCGCTGGCCCATGAAAGAACGGACTGCATGACAGCAAGCGTATCCGAGCGATAAACCTGACTCACCGTGAAGTTGCGCCAGATCCACGCCAGACGCCGCACCGATTCGCTGAAATTTTCCGCATAGCAAGCCAGTGCCGCGGCATTCACGGCACCCGCCGAAGTGCCGCAGACGATCTGGAAAGGATTGCCTGCACGACGTCCCCATATCGTCCGTACGGCACCTAGCACACCGACCTGGTAAGCCGCACGGGCACCGCCGCCGGTCAGAACGAGACCGACCCTGCCTGCCGCTACGCCTCCCGCCAAGCCTTCGTCCATGAAAACCATCCTCCTGAGAGAAGCTTACGGCATATCGCGGCCCGAGCTTGATTTGGGTCAGACAAATGGCCGCGCGCTTGCGCCCGTTTGCGCACTATCTCGCTTCGCTGTCCCGACCCGCTTCAACGACCGTCAACGCAGTCATGTTGACAATGCGCCGCACCGTTGCCGTGGGCGTAAGGATGTGCACCGGCTGCGAAGTCCCCAGCAGGATGGGGCCCACGGTCATGCCCTCGCCCGAAGCGGTCTTGAGCAGGTTGAAGGCGATGTTGGCGGCATCGAGCGTCGGGAAGACCAGCAGGTTGGCATCTTCGCGCATGCGCGCGTTCGGAAAAATCTGCAGCCGGATATTCGCGCTCAGTGCTGCATCGCCATGCATTTCGCCTTCGACTTCGATGTCGGGACGGCGTGCCTGCAACAGCTGGAAAGCGACGCGCATTTTCTCCGCCGTCGGCGACTCGTCCGTGCCGAAACTCGAATGCGACAGCAGGGCCACTTTCGGCGTCATGCCGAAACGTCGCACCTCCTCCACGGCAAGACAAGTCATTTCGAATATCTGCTCGGCCGAAGGATCGTAATTGACGTAGGTATCGCACAGGAAAATCGTGCGCCCCGGCAATACCAGCAGATTCATTGCATAAAAATTCTTGACGCCCTCGCGGCGCCCCAGCACCGTATTGATGAGAGACAGATGCTGATCGTGCATGCCGTAGGTGCCGCAAATCATGCCATCTGCATAACCAAACTTTAAGAGCAGCGCGCCGATCAGTGTGGTACGCCGGCGCACTTCCCGTTTGGCATATTCGACCGATACGCCGCGTCGCTCCATCAGGCTATGATAGTGCGTCCACAGTTCGCGGTAACGTGGGTCGGAATCCTGATTGACGAGTTCGAAATCAATCTCCGGTCGCATGCGCAGACCGAAGCGTTCGATGTAAAGCGATATGACATCGGGACGCCCGATCAACACCGGCCGCGCCAAGCCTTCGTCAACGACAGCCTGCACCGCGCGCAGCACGCGCTCCGATTCGCCCTCGGCAAAGATGATGCGTTTGGGCGCACGCTTGGCGGCGGAGAACACCGGCTTCATGATGAGACCGGATTGCCACACAAAGTTATTGAGCTGTTGCGTGTAGGCGTCCCAGTCCTGGATCGGCCGCGTCGCCACGCCGGACTCCATCGCCGCAAGCGCCACGGCAGGTGCAATCTTGACGATGAGACGCGGGTCGAAGGGTTTGGGAATGATGTATTCGGGACCGAATGCACACGGCTGTTCACCATAGGCGGCGGCAACAATGTCCGACGCTTCCACTTGCGCAAGCTCCGCGATGGCGCGCACAGCGGCGAGCTTCATAGCGTCGTTGATCGTCGTGGCGCCAACGTCGAGTGCGCCCCTGAAGATGAAAGGGAAACACAGAACATTGTTCACCTGGTTCGGATAGTCCGAGCGTCCCGTCGCGATGATGGCATCGGTGCGCACCGCCTTCGCCTCATCCGGCAGAATCTCAGGCACGGGATTGGCCAACGCAAAAATCAGCGGATTCGGCGCCATCCTTGCCACCATGTCGGGTTTGAGCACACCCGCTGCCGACAGGCCGAGGAACACATCGGCATCGTCGATGACATCGCCCAAGGTGCGCGCAGCAGTCACCTTAGCATAGCGCGCCTTGATCGGCTCCATCTCCTCGATGCGTCCGTCATATACCACGCCCTTGATGTCGGTGACCCAGATGTTCTTCACTGGAATACCGAGCATCACTAGCAGATCGAGACAAGCCAGTGCCGCCGCGCCCGCGCCCGACGTCACCACTTTGACCTGATCGAGTGCCTTGCCCATCAGCCGCAGACCGTTCAGCACTGCTGCGCCGACGACGATGGCCGTGCCATGCTGATCGTCGTGAAAGACCGGAATCTTCATGCGCTCGCGCAGTTTGCGCTCGATGTAGAAACACTCCGGCGCCTTGATGTCTTCCAGGTTGATGCCGCCGAAAGTCGGTTCGAGCGAAGCGATGATGTCGATCAGTTTGTCGGGATCGCGTTCGTCGATTTCGATATCGAATACATCGATGCCAGCAAACTTCTTGAACAGCACCGCCTTGCCTTCCATCACAGGTTTCGCCGCCAATGGGCCGATTGGCCCGAGACCGAGAACAGCTGTGCCGTTGGTGACGACGCCAATCAGATTGGCGCGCGCGGTCAGTTCGCTGACTTGTGCCGGGTCGTCGACAATCGCATCGCAGGCCGCCGCCACACCGGGCGAATAAGCCAGCGACAAGTCGCGTTGATTGCTGAGAAGTTTGGTTGGGGTAACCGAGATTTTTCCCGGACGCCCTTGACGGTGGTACTCCAGCGCTTCTGCGCGAATTCTTTCATCCATCAAGCCACCTCGCGTAGTCCATCTACGATGCAGCGCATGTCAAAAGCATGCGGCATCGAACCAAGAATTTCTTGGACAAAGACATTCTACGACGCAGGATAAAAAGAAAGCCTCCGGGAAAACCACAAATCACCGTGGAAATCCGCGCTTCGCCTGCGCGCCCTCAGGAGAGGGCGAGCGCTGCAGGCGACAAGGTCAGCCGGGATTGCCGACCGGTTCGACGTCCTTGGCGACTTCGGGGACAGGTGCGGGCGCCGTGTTGGCAGCGACTTCGGCGCGGATGCTGCCGTACTTCATGATCTGACGGAAACGCGCCACTTCGTTCATGACCTTGGCAGCGTATGTCATGTCGGACGCGTCGGATACACCGCCATATTGCTGCAGAGCCGCTTCCAGCTCCGCGTTGTTGTGCATGTATTCGCGCAGGATACGCGCACCGACACGGATGTTTTCGGAAGGCTCCAACAAGGCCTCGGCACCGCGTGAAGCATCGATCTTGTCCTGATGAAAACGTGGAATGATCTGCATCAAACCTTGCGCGCCAAAGACGCTCTCGGCCAGCGGATTAAAGCCGGACTCGACAGAGGTCACGGCCAGAATCAATACGGGGTCGACCTTGGTCACGCGTCCTTCGTGAATAGCAGTGCGCACCAGTTGTTCGAGTCCTGCTGCAGAGACCTTGTGACGCTTGGCAATGTACTGGATCAAGCGCACATATTCCGTACTCAATTTGCCCGGCTCGATGTTGGCGACATCCATATCCGGCTGCGCAGCTTCATCGCCCTGAGTTTGCGCCAACAATTCTTCAGAAGACGCGGACTGCTGGAACACGATGTGCGGGTTGAGCCCGTCGGCACCGTGCGCTGCATATTGGTAGCCGACCAGACTCACCACCAATATGCCGGCAACAAGCAGACTGCCGTGCGCGAAGTTCACGAAAAAGCTGGCAGCATGGCCGGCGAATCGCTTGAAAGACTGTACATCTGACATCTTGACCTCCACATCGTTGCCATACCCGATCGCTGTAACGCATGATCTTTCGCGCGCGCAGCCGGGTCAATCGCATCGCGATTGGCCCCCGGTACATGGACAGACTCTCAACGGATGAAACCTGTTGCAGACAGGTTTCCGTCTTATTTTTACGGACCCCCGACGCGTACCCGAAACCACTTCGGATGAGGCAAGGGAATCTGCTTGAAGATCTCGCCGCTCCCGCTTTGGAGGCAGACAAACGGCAGGATTCATGGCTCAGGTCAATCCGAAAATGCTCGGACAGCCCGATTTATTTGACATACCTGGAAATGCTTTTTTTGAGGTTCTCTCAAGTTCAGGACGATTCCATTGTATTGATTTGATTGAATTTTGTCAATCAGCCCGGAAAGCACCGCCCCACCTTGGTGTTGCATTTGTCATATGCCGGAAGCAAAGTCGAATTGCTTGCCGCATGACCGTTCGTCGCCCGAGGATTTCAGGCAGGGGCCCGCGTCGGCCCAAAGAAAAAGGGGCGCTTGCGCGCCCCTTGAATCCACCAACAACTCCGATCAGGAAGGACGGGAGCCAGAGGGGAAAGGCCAGGCAGCCGTCGGATTGAGCGACGACTTGAGGCCGGGTGTTGCCGCCGTGGATGGCATAGACTTGACTTCGGCAGCCGGAGCCGGTGCTGCTGCAGGTGTTACCGCAGGCGCAGGTTCCGACTTTGGCGCAGCGGCCTTTTTGGCAGCGGCCTTTTTCGGCGCAGCCTTCTTGGGAGCAGCCTTCGGTGCCGAAGACTTTTTCACTGCAGGCTTGGCTGCGGCTTTGACCGGAGCTGCCTTTTTCGCTGCGGGCTTGGCTGCAGCTTTTTTCGCTGCAGGCTTCGCTACTACCTTCTTCGCAGCAGGCTTGGCAGCCTTCTTCGCTGCGGGCTTGGCTGCAGCTTTCGCCGGAGCCTTCTTCGCAACAGCTTTCTTCGCTGCCGGTTTCTTGGCAGCTACTTTTTTCGCGGCGGGTTTCTTCGCAGCGACCTTCTTTGCTGCTGGCTTCTTAGCAGCAACCTTCTTTGCTACGGGCTTCTTGGCTGCAACTTTTTTCGCTGCTGGCTTTGCGGCGACCTTCTTGGCTGCCGGTTTTGCAGCTGCCTTTGCCGGAGCCTTCTTCACTGCAGGTTTGGCTGCAGCTTTTTTGGCGACGGGTTTTGCAGCAGCCTTTTTCGCAGCAGGCTTCGCGGTTACTTTTTTCGCTGCGGGTTTTGCAGCAGCCTTTGCAGGCGCAGCTTTCTTCGCAGCGGGTTTTTTAGCTGCAGCCTTCGCAGCGGGCTTGGCCACAACCTTCTTGGCCTTCGTCTTGGTACTGGACTTTGCTGTTGCCATCACACACCTCCTTTGCTAGTCGCTGGGGTTTTAAGCCCAACACGAGGAAAGCACCGCCAGCCTGGCAAGCTGGAAGT
>JAQGMF010000014.1 GCA_028292505.1 Rhodocyclales bacterium | reverse complement strand
GCCTGCAACAGGTAGGAGGGACACCAGGTAATGAAGAAATAGATCGCAAAATTCAGGCAGAACAATCCGATCATCAGCCCCCAGATCGAGCGATAGCGGAACAGGTCCAGCCAGGACACTTTGCCCGTCTGTTGGGTCGGAGCCGGGGCGCCGCGCTCGGCCAACAGCGCATCCACCTGCGCGGGCGCAATGGCGCGATACTGTTCGGGATCGCGATAGATAAACCACCAGGCCAGGGCCCAGACGATTCCGAGCACGCCGGTGACGATGAAGGCGCCGCGCCAGCCCACCGCCAGGATCAGCGCGCTGACCAGCGGCAAGGACAGCGCCGATCCGGTCGTCGAGCCGCTGTTGAAGATGCCGCAGGCCATGCCGCGCTCGCTGCGGGGAAACCAGTTGAAAGCGGTCTTGGTGAAGGATGGCAAGGAGGCGGCCTCCCCCACCCCCAGCATCAGCCGCGCGCCCACGAAGTGGGAGACGCCGCGCGCCGCGCCGGTGGCGATGGTGAAAAGCGACCACCAGGTGACGGCAAAAGCCAGGCTGATGCGCACGCCGACCCGGTCGATGAACCAGCCGGCTGGCAACTGCATGACCGCATAGGTCCAGAAGAAGGCGCTGAGCACCAATCCCATTTCCGCGGCATTGATGCCCAACTCGGCGCGAATGGCAGGTGCGGCGATGGCCAAGTTGGCCCGGTCGATGTAACTGATGGCGTTGGCCAGGAAGCACATCCAGATGATCAGCCAGCGTATCTTCGGCATCTCGGCCCCTTGTTCTTATTGTTGTCAGTGCGGGGCGAACTTCTCCATCGCTTCCCACAAGCCGTTCAGATAGACCGCGCCCAGCGCCCGGTCGTACAGGCCATAGCCGGGCCTGCCGGTTTCGCCCCAGATCATGCGGCCGTGATCGGGCCGTACGTAGCCATCGAAATCCACATCGTGATATGCCTTCAGGATACGCGCCATGTCCAGCGAGCCCTCGCAGGACAAATGCGCGGATTCGTAGAAGGTGCCGTCTTCCTCCACGGCAACGTTGCGCAGGTGACCGAAAGGGATGCGTCCCATGCCGCCGAATTCGTGTACCAGCGACTCGATGTTATTGCACAGGTCGGCACCGAGCGAGCCGGAACACAGTGTGATGCCGTTGGCGGGCGAATCCACGATCTTCACCAGGCGCATCAGATCATCGCGATTCTTGACGATGCGTGGCAGGCCGAAGATCGGCCTTGGTGGATCGTCCGGATGCATGCCCATGCGCACGCCGGCTTCTTCGGCGACAGGGATCATGGCTTTGAGGAAGTATTCGAGATTTGCCCACAGTTGCTCTTCGCCGATGTTCTTGTATTCGGCGAGTATCTTCTTGAGCTCTTCGGGTTTGTAGCTGGCATCCCAACCGGGTAGGGCGATGCCTTGCTCTGGATCAATCTCTTGCACTTGGCTGGCATCGAAGGACAGCGTCAGCGAACCATCGGGAAGCTCGGTCGCAACGCTGGTGCGCGTCCAGTCGAACACCGGCATGAAGTTGTAGCAGATCACCTTGACGCCAACGGCGGCACAGTTGCGGATGTTCTGCTGGAAATTGGCGATCAGGCGATCGCGCGTTGGCTTGCCCTGCTTGATGTCCTCATGCACGGGAATGCTTTCGACGACATCGAATTTCAGGCCGACCGATTCGATGCGCGTCTTCAGCGCCTGCAGTTTTTCGACCGGCCAGACTTCGCCGACGGGCACATCGTAGATCGCGGAAACGATGCTATGAATGCCGGGTATCTGGCGAATGTATTCGAGCTTGACAGGGTCATTGTCGCCGTACCAGCGAAAGCTCATTTTCATCATGCGGACTCCAACTCGTTGCGGAAACATCAAGGACGCTAAGGATACGCCGGCCCACGCGGAAGGGCTATGCGGGGCCGCCCGCATGAGCCAATTCTACGATCATGGTGTGGCACTAACCTGATATCACGCAAACGAAAACGCGGAGCCAATCTTGCGACTAGCCCCGCGCGGCGACAGATGGAGGACTATCGCCTTACTGCAACAGTTTCAGGACTTGCTGAGGCAGCGCGTTGGCTTGCGCCAGCATCGCTGTACCGGCCTGCTGCAGGATCTGCGAGCGGGACAGTGTTGCCGTTTCCTGAGCGAAGTCGGCATCGACGATACGTCCGCGAGCGGCCGATTGATTCTCCACCGCAATCTGCAACGAAGAAATGACGGCCTGGGTGCGATTCAGCGCAGCACCGAAGCGCGCACGCGCGGTTGTCAGCGTGTTGATACCCGAGTCGAGATTGGTAATCGCATTCAGTGCCAATGCAGCAGTCGAGATTTGAATCGAAGCCGAATCGATCGCCAGGGTCGAAGCGCGCAAGTCCACCGTGCTGACCGTGATCTGGTCATTGGTGGTGGTACCGGCACCGACCTGGAAGGTCAGGGTCGAGCCACTGTTGAGCAGGTTAACGTTGTTGTACTTGGTCGATTCACCCAGACGCGAGACTTCGGCGGACAGGGCATTGAATTCCACTGTCAGGTTGGAGCGGTCACCGGAGTTGAGCGTGCCGTTGGCCGCTTGCACGGCCAGCTCACGCATGCGCTGCATATTGTCCGAAATCTGCTGCGCACCGCCGTCAGCGACCTGCATCAGCGAGATCGAGTCATTGGCGTTGCCGATTGCGACATTGAAACCGCGAACCTGGGAGTTGATGCGCTCCGAGATCGCCAGGCCTGCGGCGTCGTCCTTGGCACTGTTGATGCGCAGGCCCGAAGAGAGCCGTTGCAGCGAAGTGGCCAATGCGGCCTGCGAAGTGTTCAAGTTGCGTTGGGCGTTCAGCGACGCCACGTTGGTGTTGATGGTTAATGCCATGGTTACATTCCTCCATGAATGCTGTAACAGATATTTCCGACGAAAACCTTGGCAAGGTCGCTTGTGCAAATGACCTCGGCATATATGCCGAAATCATTATCGTCGGGCTGGGTCACAACACGCTGTCGGGCATGTGTCGCGGCCGGCTCACTCGCTATTCAGCAAAGACCGGGCCAGTTGTGTCGCGAAGTGGAAATGGAGGATGTTTGTGCCGCTGTTCCGCGCACAGCACACGTGTAGCAGCATTCGATCGGTAAATAGATGCCGGGTCGACATACATGTTTCGCCGCTGCGGCATTTTTTGCCGCAGATTATTGGTGAGAAAATTGTATGCAGAAGGCCGCGCTCTTAAATACAACGTCATCTTCATGGAACAGAAAAATCTCTCGCCTCGCAGCGAGCGAAGGGAGCGTCATACGGCTTCGCCGTGTGCAAAGCGGGCGGGAATGACGGATTTGGAAGCCAAGGGCCAAGTATGCAAGTCCCAAATAAAAACCGCCCCTTGGTTTCCCAAGGGGCGGTTTTCGTTTGCGACCGTACCCGCGTTGCCGCGGGCGTGACCGTTTTTAACGCAACAGACTCAGCACTTGCTGGGGCAAGCTGTTGGCTTGCGCCAGCATGGCAGTACCGGCTTGTTGCAGGATCTGGTTACGCGACAGACTGGCTGTTTCCGAAGCGAAGTCGGCATCGACGATACGTCCGCGTGCGGCCGATTGATTCTCGACAGCAATCTGCAGCGAAGAGATCACGGCGCCGGTACGGTTTAGCGCCGCGCCAAAGCGCGCACGTGCGGTTGTCAGCGTGTTGATGCCCGAGTCCAGGTTGGTGATCGCCGCCAGTGCCAGCGAGGCTGCCGAAATCTGGATCGAACTGGAATCGATCGCCAGGGTCGAAGCGCGCAAGTCCACCGTGCTGACCGTGATCTGGTCATTGGTGGTGGTACCGGCACCGACCTGGAAGGTCAGCGTCGAACCGCTGTTGAGCAGATTGAT
>JAQGMF010000001.1 GCA_028292505.1 Rhodocyclales bacterium | reverse complement strand
ATCGCGCATCACTCAAATACGTCATTCCCTCGAAAGCGGGAATCCAATTCTACGTGATTGTGGTGCCAATAAGTGTATTCCCGCTTTCGAGGGAATGACGGTCAATTCCGCAACGCCTTCCCCGTCTCAAGCATATGTATCAACCGCGCCTGCGTCTCTTCGGTCCGCAGCAAATCGACGAACAGCGATCGCTCGATGTCGAGCAGCCACTTCTCGCTGACCAGCGTGCCGCCTTCCACATCGCCGCCGCACAGCGCTGTTGCAACGGCTTTCGACACACGGTAATCGTGTGCGGAAATCATGCCGCCTTCGCGCATGTTCACCAGCATCATTTCCAGCGTGGCAATGCCGCCACGACCGGCAACGGCGACACCCGCCGGGGGTAGACGCGGGCGATAGCCTGCGGCGGCAATACCCAGTGCAGTCTTGCGCGCCACGTGCAATAGTTCATGCGGATTCAAAATGACAATGTCGTGATCGCGCAGCAGCGCCATTTCCTTGGCGTGCTTTGCGCTCTTGGCGACATTGCCCATGGCGATGCTCTGCCAGATGTTCTGCAGCCACAGCATCGGGTCATTGGTCGCTGTGCGCGCCGCCATTTCAGCCGTGCGCACGGCGAATTCCTTGCAGCCTCCGCCAGCTGGGATCAGGCCGACGCCGACTTCCACCAGGCCGATGTAACTCTCCAGCGCGCACACCGCGCGCGTCGAATGCATGACGATCTCGCAGCCACCGCCGAGCGCCATGCCCTGCACGGCGGCGATGACTGGCACCTGCGAATACTTGATGGTCTGCGACATCTCCTGGAAGCGGGCGACGATCTTCTCCAGAGCAGCGAAGTCGCCGGCTTCGAGCACCGGACGAATCTGCTTGAGATTGGCCCCCACCGAGAACGGCGCCGTCGGCTGCCAGATGACGAGGCCGGCGTAATCGCTCTCGGCGCGATGCACGGCTTCGATGATGCCGTCGAGTACGACGGGCCCGACCGCACACATCTTGCTCTTGAAAGACAGTACCGGCACGTGCTTGCCGTTGTCATCATCCAGCGTCCACATGCGCACTTCATCGTTTTCCCAGACAGTGCGGCCGAGCTCCTGCAATGGGTTTGCCAGTTCGCCGAACACGCGCTCCGGGAATAGCTGGCGTTCATACACGGGCAGCTTTGAGCGGCCCTGCAGCACGCCACTACGTGAATCGTAAGAGCCTTGCGGCGCATGCACGCCGTCGACGTTGAAGACCCACACCGGCATCGGTGCCTCACTCATCGCCCGACCGGCATGTACATCGTCGCGCACCGCTTCCGCTATGGCTTTCCAGCCTGCTGCCTGCCAGGTCTCGAAGGGTCCCTGCGACCAGCCGAAACCCCAGCGCATGGCGAAGTCGACATCGCGTGCGTTGTGCGCGATGTGATTGAGATGCACGGCGACGTAATGAAACACGTCGCGGAAAATGCTCCATAAAAATTGCGCCTGCGGATGCGCACTTGCGCGCAATTGCGCGAAGCGGTCAGCAGGATTGCGCTGTTTGAGAATTGCCGTGATTTCGTCGTCCACTTCCGCACCACTGTCGCGGTAATCGCGCAGCGCGAGATCAAGCACCTTGATCTGCTTGCCCTCTTTGCGATAAATGCCTGCTTTCGTTTTCTGGCCGAGTGCACCTTTTGCAATCAACGCAGCGAGCCAATCCGGCATCGCGTAGTACTTGGCCCACGGATCGTCTGGCAAGTGATCCCGCATGGTCTTTATGACATGTGCAAGCGTATCGAGACCGACAACGTCGGCCGTGCGATAGGTTGCACTCTTCGGTCGACCGATCAGCGGGCCGGTCAGCGCATCCGCTTCGTCGAAACCAAGACCGAGGCGCTGGGTGTGATGCATGACGGCGAGCATCGAGAACACACCAACACGATTGGCAACGAAATTCGGCGTGTCGAGTGCGCGCACGACGCTCTTGCCCAGCGTAGTGGTGAGAAAAGTCTCGAGCTGATCGAGCAGCGCCGCGTCCGTGCCATGACACGGAATCAGCTCCACCAGCGACATGTAGCGTGGCGGGTTGAAGAAGTGCACACCGCAGAAGCGTGGCCGCAAACTCGGCGGGCAGCCTTCGGCGAGCTTGTTGATCGACAGCCCCGAGGTATTGGTGGCGAAGATCGCATCGACGCGGATGTAGGGCGCAACCTTGTGATACAGATCGAGCTTCCACTCCAGCTTCTCGGCGATTGCCTCGATGATCAGATCACAGTCTGCAAGCTTGCCGATATGCTGATCGTAGTTGGCCGCCTCGATGTATTGCACGCGGTCGGCCGTCGCCAGCGGCGAGGGTTCAAGCTTTTTCAGACCATCGATAGCACGGCGAGCGATGCCGTTGGCATCGCCCTCCCCTGCCGCCAGATCGAACAACAGCACTGGCACTTCGGCGTTGGCGCAATGCGCGGCAATTTGCGCGCCCATTACACCAGCGCCGAGTACGGCAACCTTGCGGATAATAAAATTACTCATGAGCACCTCGTTCGCCAAACAATCGGACATGTTTCACAAAAACACGTCCGATCACAAAATGACGAATGCATTCCTAGACGCGGCGCGTTAGAAGGCTTGAGAATATTGCGCGCCAAGAATAAAGACGCTGCCGTCGTATGTGCCGTCCACCAAGCCCCGACCAGAAGCTGACTGATCATTATGAATGGGGGTCTTCTTGATGTAGAGATAGGAAGCACCCAGATCAATCGTCGCGGTCTTCGTTGGCTTCCATTGAGTAC
The DNA here is from genome assembly GCA_028292505.1 of Rhodocyclales bacterium. GTDB lineage: Bacteria > Pseudomonadota > Gammaproteobacteria > Burkholderiales > Rhodocyclaceae > Viridibacterium. The sequence goes on along the minus strand of JAQGMF010000001.1, from coordinate 271,604 downwards.
CTGCGGAGAACCAAGTACGGTTGTTGTCCGGCAATGAAGTCAGGCGCATATCAGCGCTGCGGACAGGGCTCTGATCGTAGGCAATGCCGGTCTTAAGTTTCCAGGCATCGTTCAACTGATAGTTGGCCCCCAGCGCAATACGCCATGTATTGCGGAACCTCGCGTTCAGGGTTTGAGCGGGTGTGCTGCTATTCGTCCGGAAAATGTCTACGTCCTGAATCTTGTGCCAGCCAGTCCACGACAGATCTCCGAGCATCTCCCACTTATCGTCGAGCTTTTGTGTGACGCTAGTGATGAACGTGTCAGGCATCGTAATGCTGGCTGTCGCTCCCGAATCGGGGGCGATGGTCTGATTCGTAGATGTCAAATCTCCCGTTAGTTTGTATTTGATTCTCGATCTATATGACAAACCAACTTTGGTCGTCTCGGAAGGCTTCAGCAAAACCCCGATATTCCAGCCAAAACTGTCATCGCTGACTTTAAGTCGGAGCGCCGTATTTTGAGCTGCCGCGTTGAACGCCGGGCTGACGAAAGGCGGGACGCCAACAGCCGCTTGACGTTCATAGGTGGCGTCGAACTTTTGCCAATTGAGGCCACCACCCAACGACAATTTTTCGTTCACCTGATATGCAAGCGAAGGATTGATGTTGATGGTCTTGATCTCAAACTTGGTAGATTGAAATCGGCCAGCCCAATCCGCGTCATATTTCGTCTGCAAGCCAAATGGAGAGCTGATACCCAAGCCCACATGCCAGGCCTTGTCAACTGCGAACGCCATATAAATATTCGGAACGGCAGCCCAGCCGCCTGCATCACCGCCATTCGATCCTGTCGCAGCTGGCGTGTCGGCTGAATTTCCGTTGGAAAACTTGTAGCTGGGACGCACGGCATTGACCCCAAGCGAAATCTCGTTTCCCTGTATCTGTGTCATGCCGGCTGGATTGAAGAAAATCGTGCTGGCATTTTCAGATACCGCAGCCGATCCCGCATAAGCGTTACCTAATCCGCTCGCATTCTGCTCAAGCAACTGGAATCCGGCAGCTGAGGCAGCGCCCGCTCCCAGAACGGCAAGTGCTGCAACGACGGATTGGACGATTACTTTTTGTTGCTTTCTATGTTTCATCATTTGCTCTCCTGTGATGTTGCGGTCTGGATGTTGGTCAAACCTATTTGGCAAAACCTATTTGATCAAACCTATTTGGTCAAAGAGTGGGTAGCGGTCGCTTCTTTCCCTGGCCGTCTATTGCCACGTAAGTCAGCGTCGCCTCGGTAACCTTGACAATCTTCGGGTCGGCGGGATCGCGTTCGGAGTACACCTCCACGTCCACCGTCATGGAGGTCGTTCCCTCACGAATGACGTGCGCATAAAAACTAACCAGATCGCTCTTGAAGACCGGCTCCCTGAAAACGAAGGCATTCACCGCCACGGTGACAACACGCCCCTTGGCGCGGCGCACAGCGGGTATCGAAGCGGCCAGATCGACGTGAGCCATGATCCAGCCGCCGAAAACATCGCCCGAAGCGTTGAGGTCCTTGGGCATGGGAATGACGCGCAGAACCGGTTCGCGGTTCGGCAACGAGACGGGCTCTTGCTCCCCTTGCTGCTCACTCTCATCGGTCCTATCAATCATGCTGCGATCCTGTATTTGCCAATGCCATTTAACTGCTTTCGCTGCCAGCGAAATGGTGCAGTGGGCCGCCCGTCCACGGTGCGAAGCCGGTGCCAAATATTACGCCCGCATCCGCCAGATCGGCGTCGGCGACGATCCCTGCGGCAACGCATCTGCGCGTCGCTGCGACGAGCGGTTCGAGCAGGCGTTCGGCCAGACCCGCAACATTGTCCGGCAAGTCATCCTTGCGCGCGCGACCCTCTTCCCAAACATAGAAACCGGCGCCGCTCTTGCGTCCCAGTTTGCCTGCCGCTACGCGTTCCTGCAGTGCGCGTGGCACCTTGCTGGTACCGGTCAGCGCCTTGCCGGTTGCCATGGCGATATCTAATCCTACTGTGTCCGCCAATTCAATCGGACCCATGGGCATACCAAAGCGCACCATCGCCGCGTCGACGGTCTCCGGCGAATGGCCCTCGTCCACGCAACGCATGGCTTCGAGAAGATAAGGACCGAGCACCGCATTGACCAGAAAGCCCGGCGCGCTCTTTACCGGCAGCGGCAGCTTATCGAGCTGTCGCACGAAAGCCTGTGCGCGGGCGAACACTGCTGCGTCGGTATGCTCGCCTTCGACCACTTCGACCAGCGGCATCTGCGCAACGGGATTGAAGAAGTGGATGCCGACGAGACGCTCGGGGCGCGTCAACACGCTGCCGATGTCTTCGAGCTTCAGGCTCGAAGTGTTCGTAGCGAGAATGGCGTCAGGCTTCGCGCGCGCTTCAAGATCGCGGAACAGGGCGTGCTTGGCGTCGAGATTCTCGAAGATCGCTTCGATAATGACATCCGCTTGCGCGACGCCACTGCCATCGGGATCGGCGATCAGCCGATCCATGGCGAAACGCACCTGCTTGCGATCGCCACGATACTTCTTGCCGAAGCCTTGCGCGGCACGTTTGATGGCCGGCGCGATGCGCTCGATGCCCTGATCCTGCAGGGTCACGGTCAGCCCTCGCAGCGCGCACCATGCTGCGATGTCACCGCCCATCACACCGGCCCCTATGACATGAACATGCTTCGCCGCAAAATCGCTGCCCTTGCCAAGCGCCTTGAGGCGCTGCTGCAGGAAGAACACACGCACTAGATTGCGCGCCGTGCCTTGCGCAAAGATATGTTCCAGCGAAGCGGGATGAGTCGGCGGTACATCCAACGAATTGCCGTTGAAATGCTGCCAGGTGTCGATGATGGCGTAGGGCGCCGGATAATTTTCCTGACGTGCGCGCTTGACGACCTGCCTGCGCGCGCCAGTCGCCACCAAGAATTTCAGCGGTCCATTGAGCCATGCCTGCACGCGGCTCAGTTCGCGGCGCGGCTGGCCGGAAAGCACCAACATGCGGGCAGCATTTTCCATGACGCGCGGCGGCACGCATTCATCGACCAGACCGATACGCTTGGCGCGTTTGGCGTCGATCTGCTTGCCGGTAAGCATCATGTCCATCGCCGCGGCCGGCCCGACTGTGCGCGGCAGACGCAGCATGCCGCCCCAGCCCGGCGTAATCCCCAACATCACTTCCGGTAATGCCATGCGTGTAGCGGGTTCGTCCACCGCGACGCGATAACGACAGGCCAGCGATAGCTCCAGGCCACCACCCATGCAATGCCCGCGAATCAATGCAAGCGTTGGCCATGCCACGGCTTCGAGCCGATCGAAGAGCGCCCAGTTACGCGCCACAATGGCCTTGATGCCAGCCACGTCATCTATCTTCGAGTATTCATCCAGGTCGGCGCCCGCGATGAAGCCTGCGGCCTTGCCGGACTGGATGACCATACCTGTCGGCGGCGCGGCTTCGAGCGCGTCGAGCACTTGTGCAAATTCGAGGAGGACTTCGCTGCCGAGCGTATTGGCGGCGCTGTCGGCGACGTCGATGGTCACCCAGGCGATGCCTTGTTCGTCACGGCGAACATGCCAATGGCGTAGTGATAGTTCGCTCATGGCATTGATCTTTCATAAACGGGTATCCTTCCGATCGCAATCCCCATCACAGCGCCTCCACCAGCATCGCGCCGCCCTGCCCGCCGCCAATACAAATCGTGGCGATGCCTTTCTTGCCGCCCGTGCGACGCAGGACATGCAATAGATGCAACACGATGCGCGCGCCGCTTGCGCCAACCGGGTGTCCCTGCGCGATTGCGCCACCATCGATATTGAGTTTGCTTTCGTCAAGCGTGCCCATCACGCCATCGAGGCCGAGTTGCTCGCGGCAATAAGCCGCATCGTCCCAGGCGCGAACACAGCCGATGACTTGCGCGGCGAACGCTTCGTTGATTTCCCAGGCATCGAGGTCGTTCAGGCCAAGTCCATGACGTTGCAATATTGGCGTCGCTGCATGCACGGGGCCGAGCCCCATCTGTTCTGGCGCGAGGCCTGCCCACTGGCTGTCGGTAATCATGCCAATGGGTTGAAGCCTGTATTGTTTCACCGCTTCTTCCGAAGCCAGCACAAGCCATGTCGCGCCATCGGTGACCTGCGAGCTATTGCCCGGCGTGACCTTGCCGTACTTGCGATCAAAAAAAGGTTTCAGCTTGGCGAGGTTCGGCAGGCTGGAGTCTCGCCGCAGTCCATCGTCGGCCGCGTGAACCGCGCCCGATTCTTCAACGAGCGGCACCACCTCTTTTGCGAAGTGACCGGCGTCGTGCGCGGCTGCGACACGCTGATGGCTGCGCACGGAGAAGGCATCCATCTCCTCGCGACTGATGTTGAAACGCCAGGCCAGATTCTCGGCGGTCTGTCCCATCATCAACCCGACCACCGGGTCGGTCAGCCCCTTGACGATACCGAAGACGGGCGCGAGATAACCGAGCCTGAAACGGCGCAGCGCCGCGAGCCGCTGGCCGAAGCTTTTGGCCGCGTACCAACTCGACAGCCAGCGCACCATTGCATCGGAGAACAACAAGGGTGCGCGCGACAAGGCATCGACACCGCCGGCCAACACGAGCTGCGAACGTCCCGACTGGATGTTGGCGATGGCCGAATCGAGTGCCTGCATGCCGGAGGCGCAATTACGCATCACGGTCCAGCCCGGCACCTTGTTGCCGCAACCCATGCGCAACGCGGCGACACGACCGATGTTAACTTCGTCCGGCGAAGGCGAAGCGCAACCGAGAATCACTTCGTCGAGTTGCTCCGCAGCGAAGGGCTGACGCGCAAGCAGGGTGCGGCCCGCGATGGTGGCGAGGTCGGACGCCGCAAACGGCCCCGGCGCATTCCGCGCCTTGAGAAAGGGCGTGCGCGCGCCGTCGACGATGTAGACGGGTTTGAAGGTCACACTGCGCACCTTCGCGAAAAAATGCTTTCGTCATTCCCGCGAAAGCGGGAATCCACCTCCAAGTGAGGTACCAACAAGTGGATTCCCGCCATTTCCCTCTTCCCCAGCCCCCGCTCCGCGCCCCACGGTCGGCATTGCACTGCCGACCGGCTGCGCAAGCGGGTTGCATGCAACCCGAAACCCTTGCTATGCCCCGCAGGCGGGCGAGGGGAGCGTCGTGCGGCTTCGCCGTATGCAAAGCTGGCGGGAATGACGGTCTTCGTGCTGATCGACTGAATATCCATCACGCCGCCTCACGCGACACTGCCGACAACACCGATCCCGGCCGCACATGCGCATCCATTTGTCCTATGCCGAAATCCTGCGGGAAGTCGTCCACGCGGATGACCTTTTGACGTAGCACTTCGCGGCGCTCCAGCGTGGCCTTCTCATCGCTGGTAATCACGCCCTTGGCGAGAGCGTCGGCGATCAGCGCTTCCTGCCCGCGACCTGCGATGTTCCCCGCCTTCTGCGCGACACGTACCTTGGCGTCGATCGCCTCGGCCTGCATGCTGGCTTCAAGTGCGAGTTCGAGCACTGCCACAGGGTCTTCCTCATCACCGGCCTGCACGTAGCTGCCCGCGACCAACCGATCACGCGCGGCCGAGGGTTCGATGAGTATGCGCGCGACATCATGACCCAATCTGTCCGACGGCACGACGTAAGGGCGACCGAGCGGGAAGATGAGGCGACGCAATAGCATGGCGATTACGCGATTGGGAAAGTTGGAGATCACGCCTTCGAGCGCCGTCTGCGTCTTGTACATGGCATCCCACATCGCCCAGTGCATCAGCGGCGCGTCGGCGGCCTGACGGCCTTCGGCCTCGAAGCGTTTGAGCGTCGCCGAACACAGGTACATGTAGGAGAGGATGTCACCGAGCCGCGCGGAAAGTTTTTCCTTGCGCTTGAGATCACCGCCCATCGTCAGCATGGACACATCGGCGATGAATGCAAAGGCTGCAGAGAAACGCGTGAGTTGCTGGTAGTAACGCCGCGCTGCAGGCGCCACGTCAGGCGTGACGACCCAGTGCGAACCGGTAATGCCCATCAGGAAAGTACGCGCCGCGTTGGAGACGGAAAAACCGATGTGGCCGAACAATGCTTCGTCGAAAACGATCAATCCGCGATCCCTGTCTTCATCCATCGCCGCGCGCATTTCCTTGAGCACGTAAGGATGGCAACGGATCGCGCCCTGACCGAAGATGATCAGCGAGCGCGTGAGGATATTGGCACCTTCCACCGTTATGCCAATCGGGATTTGTTGGTAAGCGCGGCCGAGGAAATTCTGCGGCCCCATGCAGATACCCTTGCCGCCGAGAATATCCATGCCGTCATTGACGACCTGACGGCCACGCTCGGTGATGTGGTATTTGACGATCGCGGAAACCACCGAGGGTTTCTCGCCCAGATCAATGGAACCGGCTGTCATGACGCGCGCTGCGTCAGACATGTAGAGCGTGCCTCCGATGCGCGCAAGCGGCTCCTCGATGCCTTCGAACTTGCCGATGGCCGTCTTGAACTGCGCACGCACGCGGGCATAGGCGCCGACCGCGCGTGCCGTGAGCTTCATCATGCCGGTGTTCGAGGCGGGCAGGGAAATGGAGCGGCCAGCCGCCAGACATTCCATCAGCATACGCCATCCCTGCCCGGCCATCGCTGGTCCGCCGATGATGAAATCCAGCGGCATGAAAACGTCTTTGCCCCAGTTCGGACCGTTCTGGAAAACCGCGTTGAGCGGGAAATGACGGCGCCCGATGTTCACGCCAGGATGATCGTGCGGCACCAACGCGCAGGTGATGCCGAGGTCTTCCACGCCTTTGCCGATTTCGCCCAATAACTTGTCCGGATCGTAGAGGCGGAAGGCCAGGCCGAGCACGGTACAGATCGGGCCGAGCGTGATGTAGCGCTTGTCCCATGTCACGCGCATACCGAGTACTTCGCGCCCTTCGTACATGCCTTTGCAGACGATGCCGAAATCGGGAATCGCCGCCGCGTCGGAACCGGCCTGTGGGCTCGTCAGCGCAAACGCTGGCACTTCTAGACCCTTGGCCAGACGCGGCAGATAGTGGGACTTCTGCGCGTCGGTACCATAGTGCAGCAGCAACTCTGCCGGCCCGAGTGAGTTCGGCACCATCACGCTCACTGCGCCTGCCGAACTACGTGTGGACAGCTTCACGATGACTTGCGAATGCATGTAGGCGGAGAAGCCTTTGCCACCATATTCTTTCGGAATGATCATGCCGAGGAAGCCTTTGTCCTTGATGTACTGCCAGGCTTGCGGCGACAGATCGTTGTGGATGTGCGTCGTGTCCCAGTCGCTGATCAGGCGGCATAGCTCGCTGGTCTCGTTGTCGAGAAAGGATTGTTCCTCGGCCGAGAGCTGCGGCTGCGGGTATGACAAAAGCGTTTTCCAGTCAGGCTTGCCACTGAACAGCTGCCCTTCCCACCACACCGTGCCGGCTTCGAGCGCAACTCTTTCCGTTTCAGACATCGGCGGCAGAATGACGCGGTAAGCGCCAAACAACGGCTTGCTGAAGAAGAAGCGGCGCACCGGCTTGAGCAAGAAGAAACTGCTCAGCGCCAGCCACACGACAATGGCCGTACCCGTCGTCGCGTTGGATGCGCCGCCCACCGCGTTGAGAGCCAGCAGCCAGACAACACCCGCCACGACCCAGGTCGGTAGCGTCGCACGCCATGCTGCAAGCGCCAGGAACAGTACCGGCAACAGCAGGATCATCCAGATCATTCTTGTCTCCTAATCATTGTCATTTGCGTGTAGCTGTATTCGCCGACTCGGGCAGCGGAGCGCGCAAACCGCCGAGCAAGAATGCGGTCAGTCGAGGCTTGAGCAATGCAGGGTCATCATCGAAGTGTCCCGTCAGCAATGCCAACGCGTCGATGCCGGAAATGGCGTAGGAAACGGCGCCCATCATGAAATGCAAACGCCATACAATTTCGGCCTTCGGCACCTCGGGCAACGCCGCATACAGCGCTGCGGTGTAGCGTTCGACAACCTCGGCATATTCAACCGCCATAAATTTTCGAATGAATTCTGCAGGCTCGGTGTAGGTACGGCCGAGCAGGCGCATGAAGGTGTAGCCGCCATGTTCGGTATCTGCCGCCATCTCGAGTGCCGGGCCGAAGAAGCCGTCGAGCACCTGGCTGGGCTTGAGCGCTGTGCCACCCGCATCGGCCTCCATGCGGTTGATGGCTTCGAGCCGCTGACGATTAAGCTCGGCAAGACGGCGATGAAACACTTCCTGAAAGAGCGCTTCCTTGCTGCCGAAGTGGTAGTTCACCGATGCCAAGTTGACCGCTGCGCGTGTCGTGATCATACGCATCGAGGTGCCGTCAAAACCGTGCTCGGCAAACAGCCACTCCGACGCATCGAGGATGCGTTCGGCCGTGTCTGGCGCAGAGCGGTTGTCATCGGCAGCTTGCGGCACTGGATCTCCTCAGGGCAGAATTCAAACAAACGTTTGAATGATACGACTAACCTACCCCAAGTCAACCGGGTTAACCCCGATGTTTTCACGCTGCGCAGCCCTGGACTCGTCACCATCGCAACACGACGATGGCATGTATTTCAAATGAACCTTACCCTGTTGGAAGTATCAATCCACGGCAAGGCTTTTAGAAAAAGGAGACGAGCGTGAAAGTTTATAAATTTGTCATAACAATGCTTGCAGTCGGACTGTCGCTAAGCTCGGTCGCTGCAACCGCTGCGGGTGAAACAAAGCTGGATACTTATAGTCCGCCACCGCCGCTGCTCAGCAGCATCGCGCTCAACCAGATCGTGGAGCAGGGTTTTCTGCCGCAGCTCGATTACTTCTTCGACAAGTTGCTCAAGGAGAAGAAAGACATCGTGCTGGACGGCACCAAGGCCTTCAACGGGCAGGACAAATTCCTGCCCGGCAAGATCGCCATCGGCTTCAGTTATCTGCTGATCAACACGCCGCGGACCGATCCAAAGTTCAAGCATTACCTCGAAGGTTTCCGCCAGATCGCCGACATGACGGTCGATGACGACAACGAGACCTGGGGCATCTACTACTACGTCTCGGCACTCAACAAGCTGCGCAAGGCCGGCCTGCTCGAAGAAGCGGTGAGTCCGGCAACGCTGGCGCGCCTGAAGCAGAAACTCGACTGGCGCACTTTTGTCGCGCAGCCGGAATTCACGCTGATCAAGCTGCCCACCAACTATTACGGCGTGGCCTTCAGCATCGCGCGCCTGCGCTACCTGCTTGGCTGGGAGGATGCGCAGGCCAGCAAGACACTGCTGGAGAAGATGGTCCATCACTACCAGACGTATTCAGGCGAATTCGGTTTTTCGGATGAGACCGATGGCGATGGCCGCTTCGATCGTTACAGCATCCTGCTGATCGGTGAGATCTGCCAGCGCTTCATCGAGACCGATATGGAAGTGACACCGCAGCTCAAGAAATGGCTGCGCAATTCTGTCAACGTCATCCTGCCGCGCCTCAATCCTTGGGGCAACGGCTTCGAGTTCGGCCGCTCCATCGGCGCATACGGCGACACCTCATTCCTCGAAGTGCTCTCGGCCGCCGCCAAGCTGGGCGTGCTGAACAAGGAAGAGCGCGAAATGGCTTACGCCTTCGCGGTGCGCTCCGCGGCGAAGTACCAGGAATTCTGGTTCGACCAGGAGACGCATTCGGTGAACCTGTGGGACAAGGGTCGTCGCACCGACGCCTATCGCGGTAAATACCGCATCCTCGGCGAAAACCTGAGCCTGCTGCACCAGGAGATTTATACCAATAACATATGGAACAGCATCGGCTTCAAGGGCAAAACGCCATCGGCAAACTTCGTCCCCTGGCTGACGAAGCAGCCGCGCTTCACGCTGACCTGGTTCGCCAAGGGCGAGTATGACCGAGCGCTGTTGACCTTCCGCGACGGCTTTCGCATCGTCAGTCTGCCCATGGTCAATGGCGGTGTCTCCCAGCACATGAACAATCCGTACTCCCCGATCCCCTTCTCCAACAATATGGTGCAGGGCTCTGCCGATGCCGGCTTCCCGCAGCTGATCCCGCGCTTCACCCTGGCCGACGGCTCGCAGCTCATTCCAGTGTCATTCATCAAGGATATCAAGACCGAGCAAAAGGGCTCGGCACTGACGCTGAGCTATCGCATGGATGAACTGGACAAGCTCGGCGAGCGTACCCCGGTCAAAGACGCGCGCCTGAAAGTGGAGACGACGTACACGCTTGATTCCGGCGTCATAACTCGCAACGACCGTTACACGCCTCAAGGCTCGCTCGACGGCGTGAAGATCGCATTCGAATTCGCCGGCTTCAGTGAGGATGCTGTCGCTGACGGCAACACGATCCGCTTTGGCAAGGGCGATGCGCAATCGATCGAAGTCAGCGGGCTGGATCGATGCAAGGTCGAGAGTGTGGCCGGCAACGAAGTCTATCGCTCGCCAATGCGCGCAATGAATACGCGTGTGACATGCGAATCCGGACCCACCACGCTCAACAAGCCCTTCACCATTGCCTGGACCTTGCGCTATCACTGAACCGGACGCATAGGCGCACAAAGGCTAATCCAGTAGCCTGGGGTCATCCGGTGCCGTCATTCCCGCCTTCGCGGGAATGACGGATTTGGGCGTGATTGCGCAACAGCACCTGCGATAAGTATCGAAAGTGCAATGGCAGGATCCGGGAACCGGCCTGAACTCCATTGCGAAGGCCGCGCCAACAGCGCGACAAAAATGTAATCCAGATGTGGTGATCTTCCTGACCACCAAGCGTTTGCCCGATACGCCTTGGCGTGTGGTTGAATGCACGCCTATGTTGGAAATCCATGATCTAGCCTGCCTGCGCGGCGACCGCTTACTGTTTCGCCGCCTGGGCCTGTCGGTGCAGGCCGGCGAGTTATGGCGCATCGCGGGCGCCAACGGTGTTGGCAAGACCAGCCTGTTGCGCTTGCTGTGCGGACTGGCAACGCCCGATGAGGGCGAGGTGCGTTGGCAACGCAAAACGATCCAGCAGGAGCGCGAAAGCTTTCATGCCGCCCTGCTCTATCTTGGCCATGCGTCGGCACTCAATGATTTGCTGACGCCGCTCGAAAATCTACACTTCGCTTGCGCGGCGGCGGGTGATGCGGTCGACACGGCGGCTTGCAGTGCGGCGCTGACACGCATCGGCCTTGGGCAGCAGCTCGATCTGCCGACCAAGGTCTTGTCGCAGGGACAGCGTCGACGTGTGGGTCTGGCGCGCATGCTCCTCGCGACACAGCGTCTACTGTGGATTCTCGACGAGCCTTTCACGGCGCTGGATGTCGCGGCGGCGGCGGAGCTGGCGCAGGTCATCGCGCAGCACGCCAAAGCGGGCGGCATGGTGATTTTCACCTCGCATCAGGATGCGGATTTCGGCATGCCGGTACGTACCCTGGATGTTGGCAAATTCGGCGGAGCTTTCAGCGCATGAGCAAGGCTTTCATCGCCGTACTGCGCCGTGACCTGCTGCTAGCTTGGCGCTCGCGCGCCGACCTGCTCGTTGCGCTTTCTTTCTTTGTCGTCGTCGCGAGCCTGTTCCCGTTCGGGGTCGGTTCCGATCCGGATCAGTTGCGCGCCATCGGTCCCGGCGTGGTGTGGGTGGCGGCGCTGCTCGCCACCTTGCTGGCCCTGCCACGCATGTTCAGCCAGGATTTCGACAGCGGCGTGCTCGAGCAATTGCTGTTGTCGCAAGAGCCGCCCGTGGTGTGGGTCAGCGCCAAGATCGCGGCCCACTGGCTGAGCACCGGCCTGCCGCTGGTGGTGGTCTCGCCGCTGCTGGCGCTGATGTACGGGCTGAAGCCTAGTGCCATCGAGGTGCTGGCGCTGGCCCTGCTGATCGGCACACCGATCCTGTCGCTGATCGGGGCGATTGGCGCAGCGCTGACGCTGGGCCTGCGCGGCGCCGGTTCGTTGCTGGCGCTGCTGGTGCTGCCGCTGATGGTGCCAGTGCTGATTTTCGGCGCGGGCAGCGTCGATGCATGGGCGAGTGGAATAGGCTTGCGTGCTCACTTGTTATTGATGGGTGGCGGGCTGTTCGCCGCACTGGCGCTGGCGCCGTTTGCCAGCGCTGCAGCCTTGCGTATCACGATGGACTGAAGATGGATTGAAGCCGTTACGCGCCGTCGCGTCAGGCCCGCCGCAAGATCGCATTTCTTGAAGTCAATCAATGGCATGGTAGGCGCGTTGTGCGTATCATCCCGCAGCCAGCGCTCAAGCGGTCTCCAGACCCTAGACCATGAATTTGTTCAAATTTTCTTCTCCGCAGACCTTCTATTCCCTCGCCGGCAAACTGGCGCCCGCGTTCGGCGTGATCGCTGCCGTGCTCGCAGCGATCGGGCTGTATATTTCGTTCTTCGTCGCGCCGACCGATGCCGTGCAGGGTGAGGTGTATCGCATCATCTTCATCCACGTGCCCGCCGCCTGGATGAGCATGGTCATCTACCTGGCGATGGCTTTCTGGTCGGCTATCGGTCTCGGTCTCGGCACGCGGGTTTCTTTCTATATGTCAAAAGCATTGGCACCGACCGGCGCATTGTTCTGCTTTCTGGCGCTGTGGACCGGCGCGCTGTGGGGCCGCCCGACTTGGGGCACCTACTGGGCCTGGGATGCGCGCATGACCTCGCAACTGTTACTACTATTCCTCTATTTCGGCCACATCGCGCTAACCAACGCCATCGAGGATGCGCGTCGTGCCGACAAGGCCGGCGCCATCATCGCACTGGTTGGCGCGGTGAATATTCCCGTCATCTATTTCTCGGTGAAGTGGTGGAACACGCTGCACCAGGGCTCGTCGATCAACCTGACGAAAATCAGCGTGGTCAACACGATGCTCATCGGCATGCTGATCATGGCGCTCGCCGCGTGGGCTTACAGCATCGCCGTCGCGCTGGTGCGTGTGCGCAGCATCATCCTCGAGCGCGAGCGGCGTACGGAATGGGCCGGCGTCGAGATCGCAGCACAGGGAGGACGGGCATGAACTGGGATTCGCTATCGGCCTTCATCGACATGGGTGGGCGTGGCGCTTTCGTGTGGGGCTCGTATGGCGTCACGCTTGCGCTGATCGTTGCGGAACTCTGGACGCTGTCACAGCGTCGGAGGGACACCCTGCGCCGGCTCTCCCGTTTGCAGCAACTCAACGGCGACGAATTGAACGGCAACGATAGTCAATCATCATGACCATACATCAAACCATGCAGGGCTCGCTGCAGTGAAAGCACGCCACAAACGTTTTCTCTGGATCGGTGCCGGCGTGGCCCTGCTCGCCATTTCCGCCACGCTGGTGCTGAACGCTTTCAATGACAACCTGGTGTTCTTCCAGACGCCCAGCGACGTCGTCGACGGCAAGGTACCGAAGGGCCGCAACTTCCGCATCGGCGGTATGGTGGAAAAAGGCTCGGTGCAACGCGCCCCCGACGGTCTGACGGTGCACTTCGTCATCACTGATACGGTCAAGAGTATTCCAGTGACATACAAGGGCGCGCTGCCCGACCTGTTCAAGGACGGCAAGGGCGCAGTCGCCCAAGGCAAGCTCGACGCGGACGGCAGCTTCATCGCCAGCGAAGTGCTGGCCAAGCACGATGAGAACTACATGCCACCCGAAGCAAAAGCCGCAGTCGACAAAGCACGCGAAGCCGCGCGCACCATGAGGCGATGAACACATGATTCCCGAACTCGGCCATTTCGCCCTCATCCTCGCGCTGCTCGTCGCAATCCTGCTCGGCACCTTGCCACTGATCGGCGCACATCGCGGCGACGCGGCGCTGATCAACATTGCGCGTCCCGCCGCACGCCTGCTGTTCGCCATGGTGGCGCTGGGCTTTTTATGCCTGACCGTGTCGTTCATCAATAACGATTTCACAGTGCTCTACGTCGCCTCGCATTCCAACACGAAACTGCCGCTGATCTACCGCATCACCGCAGTGTGGGGCAGCCACGAAGGCTCGCTGTTGCTGTGGGCACTTATGCTGACGGTATGGATTCTAGCCGTCTCGCTGGCGCGTAACCTGCCGGAAATTTTCGTCGCGCGCGTGCTCGCCGTGCTCGGCCTGGTGAGCACCGGTTTCCTCGCCTTCATGTTGTTCACCTCGAATCCTTTCGAGCGCCTGTTACCCGGCGCGGTTGAAGGCCAGGACCTGAATCCGCTGCTGCAAGACCCCGGCATGATCATTCACCCGCCGCTGCTCTACATGGGCTACGTCGGTTTCTCGGTGGCCTTCGCCTTTGCCATTTCCGCGCTGCTTTCGGGCCGCCTCGACGCCGCTTGGGCGCGCTGGTCACGACCATGGACGCTGGCCGCATGGACTTTCCTCACCTGTGGCATCACGCTCGGTTCGGGCTGGGCTTATTACGAACTCGGCTGGGGCGGCTGGTGGTTCTGGGACCCGGTGGAGAATGCCAGCTTCATGCCCTGGCTGGTCGGCACGGCGCTGATTCACTCGCTGTCCGTCACAGAAAAACGCGGCGCGTTCAAGAGCTGGACCGTGCTGCTGGCAATCGCCGCATTCTCGTTTTCGCTGCTCGGCACCTTCCTCGTGCGCTCCGGTGTGCTCACCTCGGTGCACGCCTTTGCCAGCGATCCACGTCGCGGTATCTTCGTGCTCGTCCTGCTTGCCGTTGTCATAGGCAGCTCGCTGATACTTTACGCTTGGCGCGCACCGAAGCTGGTGGGCGGCGGCCAGTTCGAGCCTGTTTCGCGCGACACCTTCCTGCTCACCAACAACGTGCTGTTTGCCGTCGCCGCCGCGACAGTGATGCTCGGCACGCTCTACCCGCTGCTGCTCGACGCGCTCAATCTCGGCAAGCTGTCAGTGGGGCCGCCCTACTTCGAAGCTGTCTTCGTACCGGTGATGACGCCGATCATACTGCTGATGATGGTCGCGCCTTTCGTGCGCTGGAAGGCACATGACTTGAGACCGCTGCTGCGCAAATTCGCGCTGCCCTTCAGCATCAGCACCGTGATCGGCATCGGCATCGCTTCCTTGCTGCATGTATTGAGCTGGCGCAGTGCGCTGGGCTTGGCACTGGCGACGTGGGTGCTGCTGGGCAGCGCCCAGTTGCTGCGTGAGCGCCTCGGCGAGCGCAAGGGCGCATCCCTCGCCTCGAAATTCTCGAATATCCCGTCAGCATGGTGGGGCATGTGGTGCGCACACCTGGGAATCGGTATCTTCGTCATCGGCGTCACGCTGGTGAAAAGCATCGAGACGAATGCCGATGTACCGATGAAGATCGGTGGCAGCACGCAGCTGGCGGGCTACGACTTCACGCTCAAGGCCATCAATGATGTCAGCGGGCCGAACTACATGGCGGCGCGCGGCATCATCGACCTGTCACGCCACGGCGTACACATCGGCACGCTCGCACCCGAAAAGCGCCTCTACACGGCGACGCAAACACCCATGACAGAAGCATCGATCGACAATGGTGTGTTCCGCGACATCTACGCCTCTCTCGGCGAACCAACGAGTAATGACACCTGGATCGTGCGCCTCTACTACAAGCCCTTCGTCAGCTGGATCTGGGGGGGCTGCATCTTCATGGCATTCGGCGGTGTGCTGGCAGCGAGCGACAAACGCTATCGCAAAATGGCCACTCGCGACGCAAGCAAGCCCGCCGTCGTACAGCCCGTCTAGGATTACGCAATGAAAGCCAAGGCTCTTGTTCCACTCGCCCTCTTCGTCGCGCTGCTCGGCTTTTTCGCGGTGGCGTTGTGGCACGCACAAACGCGCGACGCGCATGAAATTCCCTCGCCCTTGATCGACAAGCCAGCGCCCACCTTCAAGCTGACGCAATTGCACACGCCCGACAAAACGCTGTCGCTGGCCGACATGAAGGGGCAGGTGTGGCTGCTCAACGTGTGGGCTTCATGGTGCGTCGCCTGTCGTGAGGAACACCCCGTGCTGGTGGATTTCGCCACGAAGAAAGTGCTGCCCATCATCGGCCTCAACTACAAGGACAAGCGCGATGACGGCCTCGCCTGGCTCGCGGCGGGCGGTGATCCGTACACAACCTCCGTAGTCGATACCGACGGCCGCGTCGGTATCGACTACGGCGTATATGGCGTGCCGGAGACTTTCCTCATCGACGGCAATGGTCGCATCCGCTTCAAGCAGATCGGCCCCATCACGCCCGAAGTGCTGGACAAGGTGTTGCTGCCGAAGATCAAGGAGCTGCAGCGTGGTTAAGCTTCTGAGGGTCTTAGCTACGGCATTCGGTCTGATGCTTTTGTCATCATCGGCATTTGCCGACGCGCCCGATCCTGTGCTCGAAGCGCGCGTCAACAAGATCGCTGTGCGCCTGCGCTGTCTCGTTTGCCAGAACCAGTCGATTGCCGAATCACAGGCCGATCTCGCCAATGACCTGCGCCGTCAAGTGCGTGAAATGCTCGTCGCCGGCAAGTCGGAAAAAGACATACTCGACTTCATGGTGGAGCGCTACGGTGACTTCGTTCTCTATGATCCACCGTTCCAGATGACGACCCTGCTGCTTTGGGGCGGCCCCGCCGCACTTATGCTGATTGCATTAAGTGGCTTTGCCTGGACGGTGCGCGCGCGTCGTAGGCAAGCCAGCGCGCCGATGCTCTCCGACGCAGATAAGGCGCATGCACGCGCCCTGCTCGACGATGCTGGCGACAACCGCAACAACAACGAGAACCCCGCATGACTGCATTCCTGATTGCCGCCGCCGTACTTGTATTGGCCGTGACCGGCACCTTGCTATGGCCATTGATACGTCGCGCCGCCGAAACCGCTGCGACCGAAAGCCCGGCGCTCAAAATCCTGCGCGAACAACGCAAAGATCTTGAAACCGAACGCGCCGCCGGAAAAATCGAAGAGGCCAGTTACGTTCAGACCCTCGGCGAAATCGAGCGGCGAGCGCTGGAAGAATCCGTCGCACCAGAAGCCACTGTCACGACAAAGCCCAGACTTGCGTGGGCCATCGCGGTTGGTATTGCACTGCCCGCGACGGCTATCGGCCTGTATCTGATCATCGGTAATCCTGCAGGCCTCAATCCGGCGAACGCCGTGGCCCGGCAGGAACAGCAAGTCACGCCGCAGCAAATCGATGCGATGGTTGCCAGGCTCGCCGAGCGCGTCCAGAAAAATCCCGATGACATACAGGGAATGCAAATGCTGGGGCGTTCTTACATGGTTTTGAATCGTTTCGGCGAAGCGGCAAAGGTGTTCGCCCTGCTGGCCGAAAAGCAGCCGCACGACGCGCAGGTGTTCGCCGATTGGGCCGATGCCGCAGCAAGCGCCCAGGACCGCAAACTGGATGGCGATCCGGAGAGACTCATTGCTAAGGCGCTTGCCATCGATCCGAAAAACGTCAAGGCACTGGCCCTGTCCGGCACCATCGCCTTCGACCGCAAGGACTACAAACGCGCGATCAAACAGTGGCAAGAGATCGCGACCATCGTGCCCGCAGAAAGCGAATTCGGTCAGTCCGTCCAGGCCATGATTACCGAAGCCCGCAAACGAGGCGGCATTGCCGGTGGCGCGCCGCAAGTCGCATCCGCGTCTGAAGCTGCACCTGCCTCTGCCTCTGCCCCTGCCGCGCTCGCGCTGAAGGGGCAAGTCACACTCGCCGCTGCGCTGAAATCGCAAGTCGGCAAGGACGATTCGCTATTCATCTTTGCACGGCCAGCGGCCGGCGGCCGTCCGCTCGCCGGCATGCGTTTCAAGGCCAGCGAACTGCCCGTGAATTTCGATTTCAGCAAGGCGCAGATGATGATGGGCAGCATCGGTCCGCAGGACAAAGTCATAATCGGCGCACGCATCTCGAAGAGCGGCAACCCCTTGCCCGCAGCGGGAGATCTGCAAGGCTTCTCCGAACAGGTACTGGGCACGGCAAGCAAGGCGCTGCACATTGAGATCAGCGAACAGGTGAAGTAGGGCGCAGTGCTAACTGCGCCGCATGTTCGTCACAACATCCGGCGGAGTTTCACTCCGCCCTACGCCCTCCCCCCACCACTTTCGTAGGTCGGATGAGCGCAGCGTTATCCGACGTTCGTAATCTCTCACAAGTGTCGGATAACGCCTTCGGCTCATCCGCCCTACAATGCCGGCATGCGACGCGCCTCTTCCCTGCCCCTGCCTGTCCCTCATGCCTCAGGCGATCTCAAAGCCTGGGCCACCATCAAATCCCTGTTGCCCTACGTCTGGCGCTGGCATGGCCGGGTAGCGCTGGCACTGATTTGCCTGGTCGGCGCAAAAGTCGCCAACGTGGGCGTGCCTATCGTGTTCAAGCACGTCGTCGATGCGCTCAATCTCAGCAAGGGTCAGGCGGTCATCGTCGTACCGGCAGCAATCCTGCTTGCCTACGGCGCCCTGCGCTTTGCGACTTCCACCTTTACGGAACTACGCGAAATCCTGTTTGCGCGCGTCACACAACAGGCCGTGCGCAGCATTACGCTGGAAGTCTTTCAACACCTGCACGCACTGTCGCTGCGCTTTCACCTGGAACGCCAGACCGGTGGACTGACGCGTGACATCGAGCGCGGCACACGCTCCATCGGCTCACTGATCAGCTATGCGATCTACAGCATCCTGCCGATCATCGTTGAAATCGCGCTGGTGCTTGGTGTACTGATCAAGAATTATGACATCAGCTTTGCGCTGATTACGGTCGCCACGCTGACCGTGTATGTCTTTTTCACCGTACGCGTCACCAACTGGCGCACCAGCTTGCGACGCCAGGCCAACGAACTGGACTCGGCCGCCAACGCACGCGCCATCGACAGCCTGATCAACTACGAGACGGTTAAGTACTTCAATAACGAAGGCTACGAAACGCGTCGTTATGACGAACAGCTGGGCGCCTGGATGAATGCGCAAATCCGCAACCAGTACTCGCTGTCCGGCCTCAATATCGGTCAGGCCTTCATCATCGCCTGCGGTGTGACAGCCATGATGTGGCGCGCTGCTGCGGGCGTTGCGGCGGGACACATGACGCTCGGCGATATCGTGCTGGTCAATGCCTTCCTCATCCAGCTCTACATCCCGCTCAATTTCCTCGGCGTGCTCTACCGCGAGATCCGTCAGGCGCTCACCGATATCGAACGCATGTTCAATCTGCTGCGCACCGAGCGCGAAGTGCAGGACGCGCCGGATGCCGTCGACCTGCCGCCCGGCCCTGTCGGCCTGCGTTTCGAGAATGTGAGCTTCGCCTACGATCCGCGCCGCCCCGTGCTGAATGACATCAGCATCGACATCTCGCCCGGCCATACGGTTGCCGTCGTCGGCCATTCCGGCGCAGGCAAGTCGACGCTGTCGCGCCTGCTATTCCGCTTCTACGATGTCACTGGCGGTGCCATCAAGCTTAATGGCATTGATCTGCGCCAGCTCAAGCAGGCCAGTCTGCGCCGCGCCGTCGGCATCGTGCCGCAAGATACCGTGCTGTTCAATGACAGCATCCTCCACAACATCCGCTACGGACGGCCCGAAGCCAATCATGACGAAGTCATAGCCGCAGCGCGCGCCGCGCAATTGCACGACTTCATTCTGAGTCTGCCGGACGGTTACGAAACAAAGGTAGGCGAGCGCGGCTTAAAACTATCCGGCGGCGAAAAGCAGCGCGTGGCGATCGCCCGCACATTGCTGAAAGACCCACCCATCCTGATCTTCGACGAAGCGACTTCGGCGCTCGACTCGAAGACGGAGAAAGCCATTCAGTCGCAGCTCGAAGCGGCAGCCAAGGGGCGCACCGCGCTGATCATCGCGCATCGCCTGTCCACCGTCATGAACGCAGACGAGATTGTCGTCATCGAAGCCGGCCGGATCATCGAGCGCGGTTCGCACGCAGCGCTGCTGGCCAAGGATGGTAGCTACGCGCAGATGTGGGCGTTGCAGTTGCAAGAGGAAAGCCTGGTCGATTGATGCGCCTCAGAATGAGGCTTGGTCGCACAATCATGCTTTGCGTCGTCATTCCGGCATAGAGGGGTAAGCGGGCATTTTCGCGAAGCGGAAAGCTCGCAAAGTCGGAATCCAGTACGGCGCCTCCGAGTGGATCCCGGCTTCCGCCGGGATGACGAGCTTCCTGCGCAGCCCTGACTGGCTTCAAGGGAGGAACCTTGAATATCTTCTCTGCGTCCGTCCTTTGCCCCCTTGCGGTAAGCCGCCCGCAAGGCCGATGACTGTCCGCTCATGCGCCAGATTTCCAGGCGTACATGACATTCGAGAGATCGCCAACAGCCTCCTAGCACCCTCTTCATCGCTACGTTAAGCCATCGCCAAAACAAGAACGGCGCCCAAAGGCGCCGTTCCCGCTGTTGCATCGACTGTCTTCTTGTTTTTATTTCTTACGGCGGCGTGAAACTGCTACACCCGCCAGAGCCAAGCCAACTAGTGCCAACGAAGCCGGCTCCGGCACATCCGTTGTAGGTGGCTTAGGCAGGTCCTTGAATGTTGCACCCAGCAATTTGACGTAGTCATCGCCAACGTTACAGGTCGAACAGGATGTATCGCCGCTCAGTGGATTGTATGCACCTACCAGCCAAGTCGTCGAGCTGACGTTGCCGGCATTGACAGTTTTTGCGGTGCCCGTGCCAACATCGGCATAGCTACCAACTGCAGACCAGCCGCTCGTAACGAGTTGCGCAAAAGTCTTACCAATCAGCGGCGCAACACCAGCTCCGGTGTAGGCCAAGATACTGACGTCAGAATCGGTACTGGACCATCCCAACTGAATCTGGGACAGCGTCACAGCTGTGCTGAAAGTCAGCAGAACCATGTCATAACGCTGATTGTTGTCCATGGCATGCTCTGGCACGACACCTTCGCTTGTGTCCAGATCCCCACCCACGCCGTACATGTCTTTGTTGGAAATGCCCAATCCGTTGCTTCCAGATGCCTGGCCCACAGTGCCATATGCGGCCAGGTAAGCCGTATCAATAGTCTGCGCCGCAGCGTTGCTCGTAGCGCTGGTGCCATTCGTGTTGGCAATCGCCTGAGCCGTTACCGTGATGGTCGAGCCTGTCACTGACTCCACAGCTGAAAAGCTGCGCGTGTTGCCCCAGGAAGACGAGGCCAAGCCACTCGGCGCGATGGAGTTGCTACAGTCAGTCTTGCTGCAATCGAACGAATACGTCGCCGAAGCAAGAACGGAAGGTGCGTTTAAGGCGCCCAAGGCAGCCAAAATCGCGAGTGCTATCCGTTTCGTGTGACTCATGAGGAAATACTCCAAAAATTGTGATGCGGTCGCAGTGCAATAAGCAAACTTCGGTCCACGCCTAAAATATCTTTATAAATCAATTGCTAACCAACAAACGCCAGAGTGTTTCATAGAGAAGCGTCAAATTTGGCGACAGTCATCTGAGCGGACGAGCTCATCCGCCCAATTCCTTCATCAGCGCCTTGGCTTCGGCCAGCGAATCGAAACGGGCGCTGGACTTCAAGGCATAGCTCAATTCTTCTCGCGCCTCGGGTTTGCGCCCCAGACGCGACAACGTCCATGCAAGGTGGTAGCGGATGTCGCCATCTTCCGGCTGGCGCAAGCGCGCATCGCGCAAGAGCCGCAACGCGACGTCGAGTTTGCCCGCCATGGCCTGACTCCAGCCGTAAGTATCCACTACGCTGGGATTTTGCGGTGCCAACTTGTAGGCACGTTCCGCCACGCTCATGGCCGCCGGGTCGCCGAGGCGCTGCAGGACAGTTGCCTGATTGTTCAGAATACCGACTGCATTCGGTTGAACGGCCAGCACTTTGTCGAACTGTTCGCGCGCGGCCTTCCAGTTGCCCGTACGCATGTTGATCTCGGCCAGGGTGGCACGGACAGCGAGGTCGTCTGGGTTCTTTTTCAGCCACGCGTTCAACGCATCCAACGCCCGCGGCACGTCGCCGGCCTGAGACAAGGCGTGTGCCAGCCGCTGCGTATACGCCGTGCTGGGCTCGCGCTCGAGCGCGCCGCGATAGGATTGCGCGGCGGCGGCGGAATTGCCACGCAACATGGCGGCATCGCCGCCGACGCGGTAGCCCTCGGCGCTGGCAGGGTAACGCGCGATGATGTCCTTGCCGATAGATTCGGCCTTGGTCAAATCCTTGCGTGCCATTTCGGCGTCCGCCATGAGAGACAGGGCAGGGAGATTATTCGGTACGGCAGCAAGCGACTTTTGCGCGTTGTAGGCAGCACCGTCGGGATTTTCAGCTTGCAATTGCAGGCGGCCGATGCGTATCTGCACAACCGCGTCGTATTCGGCCTGCTTCGTCATGTCCTTGAGCGTCAGCAACAGATTGGTACGGTCGCCTGCCGCGAGCTCGCTGCGCGCAAGCGCACTCTGCGCATCGAGGCTGTTGCGATTGGCGTCGGCGAGATCCCGTGCGACTTTGAGTGCTGGCTGAACGGCACCCTGACCGAGCAGCAGATCGACCAGGGCAATGCCGGCGCGCTCATTGGTCGCACGTTGGGCAAACGCCTTCTCGAACCAATGCTGCGCTTCGGTGCGGCGGCCGGCGCTCAACTCGATGCGCCCCAGCTCGTACATGGCGTTGTCATCATCGGCATTGCGCGCCAACCAGGCATTGAGGCGCTTGCGTCCGTCATCGAGCCGGCCGTCCGCCTGGTCGAGCTTAGCCAAATTGAGTACGGAAGGCCCGAACGAGGCATCCTTCAGCAGCACCTGTTCGTAAGCTTTGCGTGCCCCCGCTTTGTCGCCTGCTGCGGCGCGCACCGCACCCAGCGCGTTGAGCGCAGCGATGTTGGCAGGGTCAGCCTTGACGACTGCTTCGGCCGCGGCAATCGCCTTGGCGCCCTGTCGCATGCGCACGTATTCGATCGCCAGAGCCAGGCCGACTTTGGCGTCGCCCGGCTTCTTGGCAAAAGAGGCTTCGAGACTCTTGACGCCGGCTTCCCCTTCGCCCAGTCCAAGTTGTGTAAAGCCAATGGCGGCGCGGACATCCGCCGTATCACCGCCTAGTTGGGCGGCGCGGTCGAGCAGCTGACTGGCCTGTACGTAGCGCTTCTGTGCAAGCCGCAACTGCCCCATCAGATAGAGGGCCTGCGGATCATTCGGTGCATCGCGTAGCACCGGATCCAGGTCTCTTTCGACGGAACCGAAATCGTTCTGGTCGAGATGGATCATGGCCAGTAACCGACGCGCGCCGAGATTGCGGCTATTGAGTCCGATGACGGCTTCGAGATAAGCCTGCGCCTTGGTATTTGCTCCCAAACCATGATGCGCCACGGCACCGAGCATGAGGAATTGCTCGCGACCTGCCAGCCAGCTGCGTGGCAGGCTGTCAATGGTCTGGGCGATCTCGGTCAGTGCCGCGTGCACCGTTTCGGACTGGCCCCTGCGCCCCGCCAACACAGCGCGCAGATAGGCCGCACGTGCCTCGCTGGGAGCCAGCTTTTTTAGCACGATGAGATCGGCTTCCGCTTCGGCGTCACGCTTCTGGTCGAGGAGAATCGAAGCGCGGGCGATGCGTGCGTCGACGAGATTCGGATCGAGCAGCAGGGCCTTGCCGTATCGATCCAGTGCAGTGCGCAGATCGAGCGCGGCATGTGCGACGGAAGCGTACATGTTCCAGGCATCCGCGCTGGCGGGCGCCAGCGCGACGGCGCGCTCACCGAGGAAGCGCGCCCGTTCGCCTTGTCCCTGTGAAAGCAGAATGGGTATCTCGCCCAGCAACGGCACAATCGACGCCGGGTCGGCCGAACGCGCATCTTCAAACGACTGCGAAGCCTGCGGATAGTTGCCCATTTCGGCATAGGCCTCGCCGCGCAACGACAACACGTCGACCTTTGCCTGGGTAGGCAGATCGTCCGACGTCACGCGCTCGATAAGCATTTTCGGCTGACCCATCAACAGATAGGTGCGCCCCAGCGACGCAAGCACCTCGCTGCGGCTCACGCCCAGGCGCAGCGCGTCGTTGAACGCCACTTCGGCGGCTGGCGGATTGCCGTTGCGTAGTAGCGCCTTGCCGAGCAGCACGTGCGCGGCCAGCAGGCGATTGTCTTGCTGCAGGGCGTTCTTGAGCTGGATGATGGCGCCGTCGACATCGTTCTTCTTGAAGCGCGCCAGACCATCTTCATAAAATTTTCCTGCCCGGTCCGTGTCCACTGCCCAGGCTATGGGCGCGCTCAGGCAACAAGCCAGCGCGACCATGCCGATCAGCCGACGCGACGCAAAGCGCTGGAGGAAGAATCTCACAAGCATCTGGAACCTCGAAGTGACACCGGGTACGGACCCAACGACGGCCTGCGGGCCGCAATTAGGCCCGCCAGTATAGGGCTTACCCGGATTGAGCCCCGTGACAAGATGCCCAATCGGCCATCGGCGTCATGGCATTTCAATCCACTTTCACCGGTAAATGTTTGTCACGGCCCGACAGGCCTCGGGCAAGCCCCCATTGTTTTGTCGGGCACAAGCTGCGAGCTTCGATTTCTGGACCGGCTGGCGCAGTTATTGCCTACAAATTGCCTACAATGCCATCTATTCGGCACGTGCCGAGTTACTTCCGGAGGACCGCATGTTCAAACAAGCACTCTTTGCCATTGCAGTAACCAGCCTCAGTTCGCAAGCAATTCTTGCCCAAGAACTCGACGGCACACTCAAGAAGGTCAAGGACTCGGGGGCTATCACCCTCGGCATCCGCACATCGTCCGGCCCATTGTCGTACCTCGATGCAAACCAGAAGGTGGTCGGCTATCACATCGACATCTGCTACAAAATCGTCGATGCCGTAAAGGCGAAGCTGAAGATGCCGAACCTGAAGGTTACCGAACAGGAAGTGACTTCGCAGAACCGCATTCCGCTGGTCGTCAACGGCACGGTCGATCTGGAGTGCGGATCGACCACTAATAACGCGGACCGTCAGAAACAAGTGGCCTTCGCACCGACGACTTTCGTGACCAATGTGCGCATGGCCGTCAAGAAATCATCTGGCATAACCGATCTGGACCAGCTCTCCGGCAAACCTGTCGCGACGACGACAGGAACGACAAGCGTGGCACTGATGCGCTCACATGAGAAGGGCAAGAACGTCGACTTCAAGGAAGTCTATGGCAAGGATCACGCCGACTCGTTCCAGATGCTGGAAAGCGATCGCGCCGTTGCATTTGTCATGGATGACAATCTGCTAGCCAGCAATATCGCCAACTCGCAGAATCCCTCGGCATATGCCATCGTCGGCCCGGCACTGTCGACAGAGCCGATCGCCATCATGCTTCGCCGCGACGATTCCCAGTTCAAGGCGCTCGTCGATGACACAGTCAAGGGCATGATGAAATCCGGCGAGATCAACAAGCTATACACCAAGTGGTTCCTGTCGCCGATTCCGCCGAAAAACTCGAACCTCAATTTCACCATGAGCGAGCAGCTCAAGGCTGCCATTGCAAACCCGAACGACAATCCGGCAGAGTCGTACAAGAAGTAAGCCGCCTCGCCCGGTGTGGCATGCGCCACACCGGGAATGAACAAGAAATGCGTGCTCCCGGAAACGCCGGCCAAGCCGCGTGAGCGCACAGAACAAGGGGAGCGTTGGCAGTGCACTATCACTGGAACTGGGGCATCTTCTTTCAGCAGGTTTCGTCGAGTGACGACACCTTCTTCAACTGGCTGATGATCGGCTTGGGCTGGACACTCGCCGTCTCGCTCAGCGCGTGGGTGATTGGTCTGATCCTGGGCAGCATCATGGGCGTGCTGCGCACTGTGCCCAACCGCAAGCTCGCTTTCATCGGCACGGCGTGGGTCGAGTTGTTCCGCAACATCCCCATCCTGGTGCAACTCATCCTGTGGTTCTTCGTCGTGCCCGAGTTGTTGCCCGAACGCCTCGGTCTGTGGGTCAAGCAAGACATGCCCGCGAAGGAATTCATCACCGCCGTACTGGCGCTCAGTCTGTTCACCTCGTCGCGTATCGCCGAGCAGGTGCGCGCCGGCATTCAGAGTCTGTCGCGCGGGCAAAGCTATGCCGGTCTGGCGATGGGCTTCACACAGGCCCAGACATATCGATATGTCATATTGCCGATGGCTTTCCGCATCATCATTCCGCCGCTCACTTCCGAGTTCATGAATACCTTCAAGAATTCCGCAGTGTCGTTCGCCATCGGCGTGTGGGATCTGACCTTTGTGTCGCGGCAGATGGTCGAGGAATCCGGCGGCCAAGTCATCGAGACCCTGACCGCGGCAACCGTGCTCTATTTCCTGTGTGCGCTTGCCGCAAATCGCTTGATGTATGTCATCGAAAACCGCAGCCGGGTTCCCGGTTTGATTGTCGCGAAATAACCAAACACCGAACCAAACAGCGAACACGCACATGGCCATGCATTTCGATTTCAGCGTCATTCCACACAGCCTGCCCTTTGTGTGGAAGGGCTTCCAGTTCAGCCTCGGCCTGACACTCGCTGCGATGAGCGGCGGGATCGTGCTCGGCACCCTGCTCGCCCTCGTGCGGCTCTCCGGTGGTCCAGTGCTGGGCAGCCTCGCAGCCATCTACGTGGATACCTTGCGATCGATACCGCTAGTGATGGTGATCCTATGGTTCTTCCTGCTCGCGCCGATCTTCATCACGAGCATCACGCCGGAGCGCTCCGCCTACATCACGTTTACGCTTTTCGAGGCCGCTTTCTATTGCGAAATCATCCGCGCTGGCATCCAGAGCATTCCGCGCGGCCAGGTCTTTTCCGGTTATGCACTCGGCATGACCTACGGTCAGACCATGAGCAACGTCATCCTGCCCCAGGCCTTTCGCAACATGCTGCCAATCCTGTTCACCCAGACCATTGTGCTGTTCCAGGACACTTCGCTGGTATATGCCATCGGCGCCTCCGACCTGCTGCACACGTCGGAGGCCACCGGCAAGACTTTCGGTCGACCCGTCGAAATGTATATCTTTGCGGCCATCATCTACTTCACTCTTTGCTTCTCGCTATCGACGCTCGTCAAACACCTGCAGAAGCGCATCGCCATCATTCGCTAGAGAGCCCGGAAAACGCCCATGATCGACATCAAGAACGTCTCCAAGTGGTACGGTAGTTTTCAGGTGCTCACCGATTGCACGACATCGGTGAGCAAGGGCGAAGTTGTCGTTGTCTGCGGCCCCTCGGGCTCCGGCAAGTCCACGTTGATCAAGTGCGTCAACGGGCTCGAACCCATTCAGCAAGGCAATATCCTGGTTAATGGCACGGCAATCAACGACCCGAAGACCGATCTACCGAAACTACGCGCACACGTTGGCATGGTGTTCCAGCACTTTGAGCTGTTTCCGCACATGAGCATCATCAAGAATTTGACGATCGGGCAGGTCAAGGTGTTGAACCGCAGTGAGGACGAGGCTAATGCCAAAGGCATGAAGCTGCTCGAGCGCGTCGGTCTCAAGGCACACACCAACAAATACCCAGGCGAAATGTCCGGCGGGCAGCAGCAGCGCGTTGCGATTGCGCGCGCGTTGTCGATGGACCCGATCTGCATGTTGTTCGACGAACCGACTTCAGCGCTCGACCCGGAAATGATCAATGAAGTGCTGGACGTGATGGTGGAGCTTGCGCACGAAGGCATGACGATGATGGTCGTGACGCATGAAATGGGCTTTGCACGCAAGGTGGCAAATCGCGTGGTCTTCATGGACCAGGGCAAGATCGTCGAAGACGCCGCCAAAGAAGAATTTTTCGGCCAGCCACGTTCAGAGCGGGCGCAGCAGTTCCTGTCGAAGATACTGCATCACTGACACGCCGTCGTTTACGTAAAAAGGCCTGACACGAAGTCGCCAGGCCTTTTTCATGCCGGTCATCTATTGCATCACGCCTCTGTTTTGCGCAACACGTAGATGATGACATCTCCATAAAACGGAATTTCGCCTTGCATATAGGAAGGCAGTTTCCGTGTCAGCCACGGGCGTAGCATTTCTTTCCACGCGGTCTGACCTTCAATCTGATTGATGCTGGTCTCAAGCAAGGACAAGCCATTTTTTGCCAACGCTTGTCTGATGAAGGACATGTCAATGGGATGCAGATGCCCCGAATCTTTCGAGCCGTCTTCACGTGGCGTGAAATAGCGATGGTATCCGTACGACAACACGTACTTGCGCGAACGAAAGCTATCCACGTTGGGCGTGCTGAGAAAGATCAAGCCCCCAGGGCGAACGACACGCGCGCACTCGCGCAGAAAAAATGATGGATTCTCCAGATGCTCGATACCTTCGATAGTCACCATGGCGTCGAAGCTGCCATCCTCGAAGGGGAGGCGGAGATTAGCATCGGCCAATACGCGGCAGCTTTCATCAAAGTGAAACGGCGACACCGCTTCGATGTCTACGCCCGTGACGTTCATGCCAAGGTCGGCCAAGCGTTTTGAAAACAAGCCTGCGCCGCAAGGCAGATCGCATACACGCAGACTCTTTTCATCCTTGAGATAATGACAAACCAATTCTGCAACACGATTGTGTGTGTTGCGCGCGGCGGCGTGCGCCGGCCACCTCGACTGAGCAGCCTCCCGACCTGTACTCATACCTGTCCCCCGAATTTTTTATCGAATTTTTTATCGAATTTTTTCTTTTACCCCGGCGGACATTATGCCGAAGCTTGACATCATTGATCAGAGTTCCCGTGTCTTGAACGTATTGCATTGATCCAGGCTGCCCGACGTCAGACCTCGCTGCAGCCAGCGCACGCGTTGCTGCGAAGAGCCGTGCGTGAAACTGTCCGGTACGACCCGTCCTTGTGCGGCCCGCTGCAGGGCATCGTCACCGATGGCTGTTGCAGCCGTGATGGCTTCCTGCACATCGCCGGCCTCCAGTGCGTGCCGCTCCTTGTTGGCGTAGTAGGCCCACACACCGGCGAAGCAGTCAGCCTGCAACTCCAGGCGCACGGATAGCGCGTTGGCCTGCGCTGCGCTGGATGCGCGCTCCTGCGCCTGATGTACCTGGGCGGAAATTCCCATCAGGTTTTGTAAGTGGTGTCCGACTTCATGTGCGATGACATACGCCTGCGCAAAATCGCCGGGTGCGTGGAAGCGGCGCTGCAATTCGTCGTAAAACGCCAGATCGATGTACACCTTCTGGTCCGCTGGGCAATAGAACGGCCCCATTGCAGTCTGCCCGGTGCCACATGCTGTCGGCGTAGCGCCTCGGAACAACACGAGGCGCGGGTCGACGTAGGCCTTGCCGGCTTGCAATGGAAATTGCTCGTGCCAGGTCTTTTCGAGGTCGTGCAAGACCACCTTCACGAAATGCACCGACTGCTGCTCTTCCCTGCTGGCATTAACTGGCTGGCCGGCAGTCTGCGTCTGCTGCGTGTGCTGTTGCAGCGCGCGGCTCCCGTTAAGAACGATGGAGGGATCGATACCGAAATACCAGGCCGCAAGCGCCAGGACGGCGGTGCCGATGCCGATGGTGCCGCCGCCCACCGGAAAACCGCCACCACTACGCCGGTCTTCCACATTACTGCTTTCGCTATCGTCATCAAAACGCATGGGCAAATTCCTTCGACAAGGATTGGTATTGTGCCCCAGACCCGAGTCCACCGCCTGCTCAGGCTCGGTGCCGCGTGAATGCGCGGACGTGTCTATGCATGACCTCATCACGGGTATCCAAAAGCGCCAATTCCAACTCCCATTTTCCAGCCCTCCAAACGCAAATGCGAATAATTCTCGTTGACACGAACGTCTCAAATGAGAATAATTCTCAAACAGAAATATGATCGACGGGCACACATCACTGCGTGGCCGCAAATCTCGGCGAAACAACACTCAGTGGAGAAAAAATGAAGCGTTCGCAGAAATCCAAGGGAAAGGCGCCGTCGCGCCTGGTGGCAGCCATGCTGGCGAGCGGCGCAGTTGCAGCGCCGCTTTACGCCGCCGAAGTGCCCGCCGCGCCGCAGACCAGCCAAAGTGCAACGGCCG
Source organism: Rhodocyclales bacterium (assembly GCA_028292505.1). GTDB lineage: Bacteria > Pseudomonadota > Gammaproteobacteria > Burkholderiales > Rhodocyclaceae > Viridibacterium. Next base: position 241,787 of record JAQGMF010000001.1, on the reverse strand, counting down.
CGACACCGACAACGCCCGCCGCTTCTCAAGAGCCGACGCTTGCGCCGGTCATCGTCAAGGGCCAGCGCGAAACCGGCAAGACGACCAGTGCGACAGAATACAAACCTTCGACAACGAAGATCGGCAAGATCGAACAGGATGCGAAAGATGTGCCGCAGTCTGTCACGGTGATCCCCGAAAAGCTGATCGAAGATCGCAAGAACGATAGCATGACATCGGCATTGCAGCATGTTTCGGGCATCTCGTTCAATGCCGGTGAAGGCGGTCGTATCGGCGACAACCTCAACCTGCGCGGCTTCGTGTCGTACGGCGACCTCTTCCTCGATGGCATGCGCGACATCGCCCAGTACAACCGTGAAGTGTTCAGTCTCGACCGCATCGAAGTGTTACGCGGCTCTGCTTCGATGCTGTACGGTCATGGGTCGACGGGCGGTGTCATCAACCAGGTTTCCAAGCAGCCGTTCCTTGCCGACGAAAACACCGTGACGACCACGGTCGGCACTCATGATTACTATCGTGCTACCGCCGATCTCAACAAAGCCATCGGCGAGACCTCGGCATTGCGGGTGAACACCATGTCCACTTATGACGCTGGCAACCCCACCGGCGCGGACAGCAAACGCCTGGGCATCGCGCCGACCTTCCGCACCGGCATCGGCACGAAGGACGAATTCCAGATTGGCTACTATCATCTGAACTACGACAACACGCCCAACAATGGCTTTGCATGGGTCGGTAATCGCCCGGTCGACGCGGCCGCCGACAAGTTTTACGGCTTGAAGAGCGACTTCCAGACCGACTCCGCGGACATCGCCAGCGCCGAATACATCCACCGTTTCAGCAACAAGACGCAGGTGCGCACAGCCTTGCGTTACGGCGAATTCAAGCGCGATCTGTTTTCCACGCAAGAGAAACCAACCTTGGCAGGCGCTGTCACCGACAACTCACCCGTGACACGCGGCAGCCCGCCAGCCCGCGGCGCCAACGACCAGGATATGTTCAGCCAGACCGACCTGAGTTCGCGTTTCGACCTGTTCGGCATGAAGCACGAAGCGCTGACCGGCGTGGAACTGGGTCGCGAATATTCGGCGCAATTTCGTTATGCCGGAACGCCAGGCAAACCGTCAACGACAGTCGGCTCGCCTTCCGATTCGGATGTCATAACGACGCCGTATGCGATGCAACGCACGAACTACACCTACTTCACGGCGTACTCACAAAGCATCTACGCGCAGGACACCATCGAGTTCGTGCCGCATTGGAAGCTACTGGCGGGCGGGCGCTGGGACCGTTTTTCCGGTGACTATGCCAACGCAACCGGCACGACGCGAACGCGCTATGAACGTAAGGATCGTTTATGGAGCTATCGCTCCGGCCTGATCTGGGAGGCAACGCCGACGCAGAGCTACTACATTTCGCGTAGCACCTCGTACAGCACATCGGGCGATCTGTATCAGTACGATGCGCCGGGCGCTCAGACGCCGCCGGAACAAAGCCGCAACACCGAGATCGGCACGAAGTGGGATCTGTTCGATGGCGATCTGGCATTGCGCGGCTCGCTGTTCCGCTCCAAGAAGTTCAATGAGCGCAGCACCGACTCGACCACCCCAATTGGTGGCAGCGTGCTTTCAGGCCAACGTCATACGGATGGCTGGGAAATCGAAGCCACCGGTCACCTCACGCCGAAGTGGGAACTGTTCTTCAACTTTGCGCACATGTGGTCGAATGTCGATCGTGCCGGTAACGCTGCAGGTTCCGCAGCCTCGGTCGGCGGCCCATCGGCCAATACGCCGACCAATAGCGGCGCCATCTGGTCGACCTACCAGTTCATGCCGAACTGGCAATTCGGCTTCGGCGCGGACGGTCAGTCCAAGCGTAACTTCGCCGCCGGTTCGAGCAATGTGGCGCCCGGCTTCGTCAAGTATGATGCAATGCTCAGTTACGACCAGCCGCGCTACAACATCCAATTGAACCTCAACAACGTGTTCAACAAGGTGTATTGGCCACAGGTCTATAACGGTTGGGCGGTTGCCGGTCCGAGCCGTAATGTGCAACTCACCACGACACTGAAGTTCTAATCACCAATCGATGCCCGCGCAAGCGGGTTTTGATGTATGCGAACATCATGCTAGTACAAGTCGAAAACGTTCTGAATACCGACGAGCTGACGCGCTTGCGTGCCCTGCTGGACGCAGCGCAGTGGGCCGATGGGCGCATCACCGCCGGTACGCAATCCGCCAAGGCCAAGCAGAATCGCCAGCTACCGGAGAGCGCGCCGCAAGTCCCCGCTGCGCGCGCCATCGTAGGCACCGCCCTGTCGCGTCACGGCCTGTTTTTCTCGGCAGCCTTGCCGCGCACGATTTACCCGCAGCTCTTCAACCGCTATGGCGTCGGTGAAAATTTCGGCGCACATATCGACAACGCCGTGCGCCTCGCGCCCGATGGCAGCCGCTACATGCGCACCGACATCTCGGCCACCCTCTTCCTGTGCGAGCCGGACAGCTACGACGGTGGCGAACTCATCGTGCAAGACACTTACGGCGAACATCGCGTGAAGCTGCCCGCCGGCGACATGATCCTCTACCCATCGACCAGCCTGCACCGCGTCACGCCCGTCACGCGCGGCGAGCGCCAGGCCTGTTTCTTCTGGATACAGAGCATGGTGCGCGACGACGCAAAGCGCGAGTTGCTGTTCAACATGGACAGCGCCATTGCTACCTTGCGTCAGCAGCAGGGCGATACCGAACCCCTTGTCGCCCTGACCGGCACCTACCACAACCTGCTCAGGATGTGGTCGGACGTATGATATTCGCATGAGCCTCACAATCGACCCCAGACGCCCGGCAGCGGTCCACCACGAACATAAACCGTGGCCGCAGCAAAGCCTCACACTGCTCGCGGTGATCGGCCTGCACCTGGTTCTTGCCGCTGCGCTGCTCTCCATGCAGCTTCATGCTCCTGTCATCGAAGAGCCGCCTGTCCTGACCGTGCATTGGCTACCGACCCAGCGCCCCGAGTTGCCACAGGCGACGCCCAAGCCGAAAGAGCCGCCACCGGCCAAAACATCGCCGGCCCCAGTTGCCAAGCCCGTCGAGCCACCACGCGCCAAACCGGTGGAGGCACCGCCGGTGCAGGCGCCTGCGGCCGCACCAGCGGCAGTGGAAGCGCCCAAGCCGCCACCGGCGCCAGTCCACGCGCCCGTCGCAGCGCCCGCGCCACAGCAGCCCGTCATGCAACAGAAGCAAACCCCAGTTGAGCCAACCTTGCGCGCTGATATTGACTGCATTCAAACGCGGCCTCCGCGCTATCCGAACGCAGATATTAGGGACGGCAATGAAGGGACCGTCATGCTGCGCGTGCTCACAGACCAGCAGGGCAAAATGCTGCAAGTTGATGTTCTTGAGAGCAGTAAATTTCCCGGTTTAGATCGTGCTGCACAGGCTGCAGTGAGGCAATGGGTATGTCCGGTAAAGCATGGAAATCAAATTTCCGGCGGTCCAGCCCTAATCCCCATCGTTTTTGTGTTGCCCTCCCCCTAAAGGACTGACGTAATGCCTACCGAACAGACCCTGGGCTTCGCCCACTTTCTCGTCAACGCCGACGGCCTCGGCAAGACGCTTTTCGTACTGCTCACCATAATGTCATTGGCATCTTGGTACTTCATCGTCGGCAAAGCCATCACCTATCTGCGACAACGTCGCGACAGCGAACGCTTCGTCGAAATGTTCTGGAACGCCACCACAGTCGAGGAAGTGAAGAATGAGATCGCTACGCACGGCGCACACGAGCCCTTCTCGCACCTCACCAGTCACGCGCTGTACACCACCGAGCATCACGACCGCATCGGCGGTGGCAAGCTCGGCGATGCAGGCACGCTCGGCGAATCACTGACACGGGCCATGCGCAAGGTGCTCGACGAAGAAACCTCGCATCTCGAAAATGGCCTGACGGTGCTCGCCACTGTGGGCGCAACGGCGCCCTTCGTCGGCCTGCTCGGCACCGTGTGGGGCGTGTATGGCGCGCTGGTTTCCATCGGCATGTCGGGCGCAGGCACATTGGACAAAGTCGCCGGCCCGGTCGGTGAAGCGCTGATCATGACCGGTCTCGGCCTCGCCGTCGCCTTACCCGCGGTCGTCGGCTACAACGGCTTCACGCGCGCCAACCGCGTCACCATGGCGCGCCTCGATGCCTTCGCGCACGACTTGTTCTCGTACCTCACCACCGGCCCGCAAGCATCGCAGGCAGCCGGCAGCAAGGTGCGCAATTTCACGCAAGGAGCGGCGTAATGGCTTTCGGTGGCTTCAACAAACAGGCGACGTCTGCCCCCATGGCAGAGATCAACATGGTGCCGCTCATCGACGTGATGCTGGTATTGCTGGTGATCTTCATCCTCACCGCACCATTGCTCACGCATGCCGTGAAAGTCGATCTGCCGCGCGCGTCCAGCGCAGTCAATACGCATATCGCACAGAAGATCGATATCGCCGTGGATAGCAAGGGAGCGCTGTACTGGGATGGCCAGATCGTCAGCGAAGCAACACTCACCGAACGCCTGCTGGCTGCTGGCAAAAGCGTTAGCGACCCCGCACAGGCGCCAGAACTGCAATTCCGTTTTGATCACACCACCTCGTACGAAACCGTTGCACGCATCATGGCCAGCGCAGCGCGTGCCGGTCTGACCAAGCTGGGATTCGTCAGCACCCCGGAGTAGGCACGCGAGCGGAATTTTATCGGTGACAAGACTCGGCTTGAGCGCAAGGGCGCAGTGACAACTGCGCCGCATGTTCGAGGCGACATCGGCGGAGTTCCACTCCGCCCTACTCCGCAGCATAGGCCCTTAGTTCCGAGACGTTCAGGGTCTGTTTTTTCGTCAACGAGTCGATGCGGTAAACTAACGGAATCCCCCTCAGCCGGAATTCCCTATGAGCTTCATCCAAAACCTTCAGGCCGCCTGGGCGCGCAACAACTCGCTGCTGTGCGTCGGTCTCGATCCTGACCTCGCGAAGTTTCCAGCGCATCTGCGCGAAGCGCCCGATGCGATCTACACCTTCTGCACCGCCATTGTCGACGCCACCGCCGACCTGGTCTGCGCCTTCAAGCCGCAGATCGCCTACTTCGCAGGCGAGTCCGCCGAAGAACAGCTCGAAGCGCTGATCGACTACATTCATCTGCATCACCCCGGCATCCCGGTGATCCTCGACGCCAAGCGCGGCGACATCGGCGCCACCGCAGCGCAGTACGCACGCGAAGCCTTCGAACGCTACCAGGCCGACGCGCTGACGGTGAATCCCTATATGGGCTTCGACTCCATCGAGCCCTATCTCGCCTATTCCGATTGCGGCCTTATCGTGCTGTGTCGCACCTCCAACCCCGGCGGTTCGGATTTACAGAATCTCGACGTGGCGGGTGGCAAGAAGCTCTATCAACACGTCGCGCAGCTGGTTGCGGAAAAATGGAATCGTCATAATCAGGCAGCGCTCGTCGTCGGCGCTACTTTCCCGCAAGAACTGGCCGACGTGCGCAGCATCGTCGGCGACCTGCCTCTCCTCGTACCCGGCATCGGTGCGCAGGGCGGTGATGTGCAAGCGACGGTGAGTGCCGGCAAGAGCGCCGCAGGCACGGGGTTGATGATCAGTTCATCTCGGGCAATCTTGTACGCGGGCCAGGGCGAAGACTTTGCCGAAGCCGCGCGCAAAGCTGCACTTGTTGCGCGTGACGAGATCAATACCTGTCGTTGAGGGCTTGATGCCAATTGCATAGGTCGGAAAAGCGAAGCGCCTTCCGACAATTGGGAATACCTGTGATAAGCCGACCTCGCGCAACGCCTTCGGCTCATCGAACCTACGCAGCCTATCCGGCGCGAGCACATTTCTTGCGAGGAAAAATCAGCAAGCTGCGAATCGGACAGCCATACTGACTTTCGTCGGACTCTCTGCCATGGACAATCTCACAGCCGTCTCGAACATAGCCGCCAGCAACGCGATTGCGGGGCTGACTGCGCCTGTTTCCGGCAGCGGAACTCCGGCGGCAACGTCCGCTCTCATCGAGCCCTCCGTCATCGTCGATTTTTCGGCATTCGCGCAAAGCTTGTTGGCCCAGCAGGCTAATGACCCAAACCTGAGCATTGATGCCGCACTGGCCCGCAATCTGGGTAACCTTCCGCTAGCATCTTCTGCCAGCGGCCCGCTTTTTACGCCGGCCGGGCTATTGCAGCAATTCACGAGTTCGCTGTTGCTTTCACAGCTTGAAAGCAATGGCTCCATCAGTGCCAACGACAAGCAGCTCATTGAGGCGCTTCAATCGCCACCGGCAGATGCTAGCGCCAATCCCCCCGTCGTCGCGACTCCCACCGCCAATGCCAATCCCGCGAACGACGCGCCGACCCGCACGCCACCTCCTTCTGCCCAAGAAAGTCGGAGTGTCGTCACAGCGCCCAACGCGTCTCTCGCCACCAACAACACGAGTCCGCCGAGCACAGATCTCGCCGCAACGAACACAGAGCCTACGCAGAACAATCCGGTCAGCAACGCCACCAATGACACCGTCATTGCAGCGCAAACGACGCCACCGGCTGTCAGTGACGATCCCTTGCTCAACACCAATCTCGATCCTTATCAGCAAGCGGCGCTGGCCAGCGGCTTGACTTCGTTCGGCAAGGAATTGAATGTGTTCGTTCCGTCTTCGCCGAACGACACAACTCCACCGCCAGTAAATGCCATCATGCCAGTCACGGCCGTCAGGCGCGTCGTGCCACGAAGCGATGAGCCGGCAGGCGCTTCAGCCAGCTAGGCGAGAAGAAGCGGCGTTACAGCCCCAATGCAACTGCCGGAATTTTTGTGGGATAGGTACAGCCGCGTGCATCGGCATAAAGCATGCGCGATCTGCTACGGTTTCTGCTGCAATCGCTTGCGCTCGTCTTCCAGATTGTCGTAATTCACCACCTGCCTGTAGCCAATGCGGGTAAGCGTTTCGAGCGCCATGCCTGCTTCGGTGGCCAAATGGCAAGCACTGGCAAAGATCCGAACAAATAGTTGTCATCAGCAACGGTTGCGTATAACATCCAAATCTTCCGTTTGTCTGTTCTGCCGTGAGCACTTCGAAATCCAGGCCTGAAAACCAAAACGACGCCGCCCTCCTGCGCGAGGCGATGCGTCTATTCATCTGCGAGCAACGCCGTCTCTTGCACGAAGAAGGCACGCCACCGCAAGCGCGTTTGCTGGTCATGCTCTTGCAACGCGGCAGGCTGACGCAGGCGGAATTCGGACGTCTGCTCGGACTCGAAAAAAGCTGGGTCAGTCGCTCGGTCGACAAGCTGGTCGAACAAGGCTGGGTGGCGCGCAGCACGTTGGCAACGGATCGCCGCAACGTGCAATTGCAGCTCACGACGGCCGGCAAGGCAGCCGCGCGTGCGGTGGATGCGCGCATGAGTGCGCATGCCAGCGAGGTGCTGGATCGCTTGCCCACGGCGAAACGTCAGCGCGTCGTCGGCGCTTTGCAGGAACTCTGCGCGGCGCTGCAACGTCCCTCCTCTTCCCATTCTTCAAACCATACCAAGGATCAGTCCTTCCAGGACAAGGCCCCATGAACGCCTCATCACGTAGTTTCTCCGCCTCCCTTGCAGCCATGATCGGTATCAGCCTGGTCATCATGCTGATCGCAGTTGACTCGACGGTGGTAAGCACGGCCCTGCCACGCGTCGTGGCCGAACTCAGGGGCTACGATCTGTACCCATGGACAGCATCGGCCTACCTAATGACCAACGCGGTGATGATTCCCATCATGGGGCGTCTGGGTGATCTGTACGGAAGAAAACCATTTGTCATCGCGTCGATCATTTTGTTCACCCTCGCCTCGGTGCTGTGCGGCCTGTCGCAAAGCATGTTGCAACTGGTGCTGGCGCGCGGTCTGCAAGGTGTCGGCGGCGGCATGCTGACGGGCGTGGCCTTCGCCTCGGTCAGCGATCTGTTCCCGAACCGGCTGCAACGTGTGCGCTGGCAAGCCATGCTGTCGGGCGCTTTCGGCATTGCAACGGCCACCGGCCCGGTGCTGGGCGGCTGGCTTACCGAGCACGTCGGCTGGCGCAGCGTGTTCTTCGTGAATGTACCGGTGGCCGTGCTGGCCTTGCCGATCGTGATGAAATTCCTTCCGCATATTGTGCATCACGAGGGAAATGACAAATCCATCGACTGGCTTGGCGCTGTGCTGCTTGCCGTGGGTATCTGCGGTTTGCTGTTAGCCACCGAGCAAGGCCAGTCGCATGGCTTCGGCAGCCCGCTGTTCCTGGCATTGCTTGGCATGGCTGTTGTTGCTGGCGCGTTATTCGTATGGCATCAATATCATTCCCGCGCGCCGATCATTCCACCGCGTCTGTTCAGCAATCACGCGGTGCGCCAGCTCGCTCTGCTGGCGACGTTCACCGGGCTGACGATGTTCGTGCTGGTCTTCTACTCGCCGCTGATGTTGCAAGGCGGTTTCAACCTGTCGCCGAATTCGGCCGGGGTACTGATCACGCCGTTGCTGCTGATGATCACCATCGGCAGCTTGCTCAACGGTCGCCTGTTGCCGCGTCTCAAGCGGCCAGAGCGGCTGATCGCACAGGGACAAATGTTGTTGCTGGTAGGTTGCCTGTTGCTCGTTACCTTGAACGAAAGCAGCCCGCGCGCCTGGGTGATGTTCGTGTTCGGCATCAGCGGGCTGAGTTTTGGTTTCCAGTTGCCGAATCTGACTTTGCAGATTCAGTCCGTGGTCGAACGTCGCGATATCGGTATCGCCTCGGCGCTGATCCAGACCATGCGCATGCTGGGCAGCATGATCGGCACGAGCATCGCTGGCGTCATCGTCAATGCCAGCTTCGCACGCCATGCGAGCCGCTTGCTTTCCGATGCGCACCTCAGCGACACGCGCGTCACGGCGTTGCTGAATACGCCACAGGTGCTGGTGCGCGCGCAGGACCAGGCCGTCTTGACACAGCTCGGCCAAAGTCTGCACTTCGACGCGCTGCACCTCATGGATCAAGCACGTGAAGGCCTGGTCCATGGGATTCATAATGCATATCTTGGCTGTGCCGTGGTGATCGCGATCGCAATCGGCATCGCATTGAAGCTGCCGCCGTATGCGCTGCATGCGCAGGATAAATCGCACCAGCCCGAAAAAAAATCGGCGGCAGAAGGCTAGATCTAGCCAGCGCAACACTTTGCGGGTTTAATCGGGCTCCTTGCAATCATGGTCGATACACGCATGCACGCCTCCTTTCTCCGCCGGTTCGTATCCCGCACGCTCACCTTGCATACGTTGAGCCTGCGCAGCCAATCCTTCATCGCATTGCTGGCCGGTGCGCTGAGCGTATTTTCCTACGCACCCTTTAATGTCTTTCCGCTTGCGGCCGTATGCTGGGCCGTACTGTGGCTGCTATGGCAACACGCCTCACCGCGCCGCGCCGTGTGGCTCGGTCTGGTGTGGGGCTTCGGCATGTTCTGGACGGGCGGCGGCTGGCTGTACGTGGCCTTCCACACCTACGGCGGCATGGCGCCATGGCTGACGGTATTTCTGCTGTCTATCTTCTTTGCATACATGTCGCTGTGGGGCGCACTGGCAGGCGGCTTGTTCGCGCGACTGCGGGGTGGAAATGCGCTGTTCAATGCGTTGCTCGTGGCAGCCTGCTGGAGCTTCGGCGAATGGCTGCGCGGCTGGGTGTTCACCGGCGTACCTTGGCTTGCTGTCGGCTATACACAGACACCGCCCAGCCCCCTTGCCGGCTATGCGCCTGTCCTGGGCAGCTACGGCGTAGGCTTCATCCTGATCTTGGTAACGGCTTTGCTGCTGGTGAGCTGCACCGACAAAGTATTGCGCCAACGTGCGTGCCTCACCGCGCTCGCCCTCATCGTGCTGGGCGGCGCCCTACGCTTCGTGCCATGGACTTCTCCGATTGGCGAGGCGATCCGCGTTTCGCTGATCCAACCGAATATTCCGCAGGATCTGAAGTGGGATGCCAGCAATCTCAATCACTGGTTGCAGCTCAATCTCGAACTGGTGCGAGAGAATCCCGCACAACTCATCGCGCTGCCGGAAACGACCCTACCGCTTCTCGAAGCACAATTGCCAGCGGAATACCTGGCGACGCTCAGCGAACCTGCCCGTCGCTTTCATGGCGATGTCATCACCGGCACCTTCACCCGCGACGCGGCCGGACACATCTTCAACAGCGCCCTATCCGTCGGCAGCGATCCGCGTCAGGTGTACAGCAAGCGCCATCTATTGCCTTTCGGTGAATTCGTGCCGCCATCGATGCGCTGGCTGCTCGATCTCGTCAACATCCCCATGGGCGATCAGACCCGCGGCGCGTCAGGTCAGGCGCCGATACGCGTCGGCGATCAGCTTGTTGCCATCAACATCTGCTACGAGGATGTCTTCGGTGAGGAACTCATCTACCCATTGCCGCAAGCCACCATGATGCTCAATATGAGTAATCTTGCCTGGTACGGCGACTACCACGCGCAGCCGCAGCATCTGCAGATCTCGCGCATGCGGGCGATGGAAACCGGCCGGCCGATGCTGCGTAGTACCAATACCGGCATGACTGCGCTGATTATGCCAGATGGATCGGTCCCGCAAGTACTACCAGCCTTCACCACGGGCGCACTGAACGCCCTGGTGCGAGGCTACAGCGGCATGACGCCGTATGCGCGTTGGGGCAATTGGCCGGTATTGGCGGTGATAGGTTTTATTGTCGCGATCACTCTGGCAAAGAACCACTCACGCAGATTTGGTACGTTGGGAGACTCTTCCGGAATCAACGCTTGATAAGCCGAATTTCGCACCCGCGAGTAATCGAAAAAACGGCCGGTGGCTGAGTAATTCTCACTAACTCCTGAATTTTTGGCCATGCTGCCATGACAAGGTTAGCTGTATCTTGTGCGGAGAGATTGCCGGATGTCATGGCAAACAGGAATACGCCTGCTTCTCGCAATGCCATCAGCTCATCCGGTTTTCGCCGGATATTCTGATCTCGTGTAACAACTACCCAACCCCGCTGGCCCACCTCACGCAGCCAATCGGAATCAGGCGTATTGTGCGCAAAATGATTTTTATGGGCTTCGAATGGAATTCCCGCAGCTACCAGCGCGGCATCCAGTTTGCCGCTCCACGTATCGCGGTCAACAAAGAGAGTGACCGAACGCTCAGGCTGCGAGTTGCTCAAAACGCAGAGCTTCTTCGATGGACTCAGCTTCGACGCAATAGTCTGCGGCCATCTCAGCTATCGAATCTCCTGCATTGAAACGACTGCGGATAACATCGGTCTTGACACCGGCGCCCGAAATAATCGGCCGCCCAAATGCAAGCATAGGATCTACAACAACAGCACGAGTCGCATCACCACCAGACACGCGTGTAAAGGGAAACAGGCGAATAGGCGTACCGGAACTATCTCGTTCAATACGCGACAACGCACGTTCAAAATCCCCCCTCAACGCCTGTTGTCCGTCGCTCGACACATTCAGCAACGTCGATGCGTGCTCAACAAAAAGATCTATCCCGTTGGTCCGGAACTGCGTATCAAGCAAAGGCCTGGCGGAGTTCAGCTTTGTCTGGACAAATTCAAGACTGGCACGCACTTTTGGAAGCGAAACACGGTGGCGTTTACGGATAGCAGACAGCACATGAAGCTCACACAAATTGGCAAACGACAACAGTTTGGATTTCACATCCGCAGGCGTGATGAGAGGCTCGAATTGTCGACTACCCCCCGTACTCGATTTGTATGGATAGCCACAGCTCCAGGCACGAACAGTTGCAGAAGGCATTCCGAGAATGCGGGCTGCTTCACTCATTGAGTAAGCTGCCTGCTCATATCGGGATTGTGGGAGTTTGGCCTTCATGGTCGCGCTATGTTTTGAATTGAAAATTTCACCTCGAAATACGACAAGCAGATAGAAGTGCAGTCCTGCAGAGAATGGTATCTGACTTCTTGATTCGGTATCAAGGCATTCCGGATCATTGGCTACCGAAACACGACCGTCCTGTTCCCGTTCAAAAGCACCCGATCTTCGAGGTGATAGCGCAACCCACGTGCCAGTACAGCCTTTTCGATATCTCGCCCGTAGCGGACCATGTCTTCGACCGAATCGGAGTGATCGACACGGATCACATCCTGGTCGATGATCGGCCCTTGGTCGAGGTCGGCGGTAACATAGTGACAGGTGGCGCCGATGAGTTTGACACCACGCTCATAGGCTTGATGATAGGGTTTGGCGCCGACGAAGCTGGGCAGGAAACTGTGGTGAATATTGAGTATGCGTCCGGGATATTTTGCACACAGCTCGGGAGACAGTATCTGCATGTAGCGCGCCAGCACCATGCAATCGCCACCGACTTCGTCGAAGATGCGACCGATCTCGGCATAGGCCTGTGCCTTGTTGTCGGACGTCACCGGCACATGATGAAACGGTATGCCGTGCCATTCGACAAAGCCGCGTAGCGATTCGTGGTTGGAGACGATGCAGGGAATTTCGACATCGAGTTCCTTGCTCTGCCAGCGGGCGAGTAGATCGTAGAGGCAATGTTCTTGCTTGCTCACCAACAGTACGACGCGTTTCTTGATGGCGCTGTCGGAGATTTTCCAGTCCATCTGCAATTCGGTCGCAAGCGGTGCGAAGCGCTCACGGAATTCGGCGAGGTGGAAAGGCAGCGAATCGGCCTTGATTTCCAGGCGCATGAAGTAGCGGTCGAAATCGCGATCGGCATGCAGATTGGTTTCGAGAATCCAACCGCCATGCCCGGCGATGAAGGTCGACACGCGCGCCACGATGCCAACACGGTCGGGACAGGAAATGGTGAGGGTGTAGAAGCGTTGGGTGTGCATTTCGAACGCCCTTACCACAGAGACACAGAGGCACAGAGGGCCACGGAGGAAAAAATCTGGCGCCCTGCATTTGACAACGCCCCAAAGCCCATCCGCATACTTTGAGCTTTTCTCTGTGGCCCTCCGTGCCTCTGTGCCTCTGTGGTAAGACTTGTTTTCATATACGCGCCGACGCCTTGTCGATCTCAACCCGCAACTCATCGTATGAGCGCACCACCGGATACTGTGGAAATTCGCGCACAACGTTTTCGGGCGGATGCATGAGGATACCGGCATCGGCCTCGCCAAGCATGCTGATGTCATTGTATGAATCACCAGCGGCGATGACCTTGAAGTTGAGGTCTTTGAAAGCCTTCACCGCGGCACGCTTCTGGTCCGGCATGCGCAGATGGTAATTCACCAGCATGCCGCTGGCATCGGCTTCGAGGCTGTGGCAGAACAGCGTGGGTTGCCCCATCTGTTCCATCAGGGGCTTGGCGAATTCGTAGAAAGTGTCGGACAGGATGACGATCTGGTAGCTCTTGCGCAGACTATCGAGAAAGTCCTTGCAGCCTTCCATCGGACCCATCTGGCCGATGACGGACTGGATATCCGGCAGGCCGAGTTTGTGCGCGGCAAGTATGCCGAGACGGTATTTCATGAGTTTGTCATAGTCTGGCTCATCGCGCGTGGTACGGCGCAGTTCGGGGATGCCGGTGCGCTGCGCGAACTCGATCCAGATTTCCGAAACGAGAACCCCTTCCATGTCGAGACAGACGATTTGCACGAGAAAGCCTTTGAATCAGTTGAATAGTTGGATGAAACAATGCCGGGCGATTCTACATCGGCCCGACATGACTGCCACGCGCAGCGCAGCACGGATGCATCACACCGTTTTCATCCCTAAGGTTTCGGGCAACCGCAGGTGCCCTCAACCGGGATCTCATTGCGCGCGCCACCTTCCTGCTGCACCAGCAGGCGCCCCTGGTAGCTGGTCTGGCTGCACTGCCGTTTCGCGCCACATGTGCCCGCCACCGCGGTGCCTAGTGCTTGTATCTGCCAATCGCCATTGGCGACGAAGAGCACCATGCGGTCGTCGGGCTGAGGATGTTCGGTGCGCTGCGGAATGTATTTCTCCTGGCGTAGATCGAGCAGGTACAGCTTGTCGGCACGCACCATCGCTTGCTTCTTGCCGTCGCTCGACCAATGCAGGATTGGCCCTTCGCCCTTGCTCTTGTAGCGCGTGAAGTTGCAGCCACACCCCGCGGGAATATCGGCCGACAGCAAGGGTAAGAGTTGATCCTGCGGTGCGGCCGTGACAGGCGCGACGCTGGCAACGATGGTGAATATCAGTGCCCCACCTAGACGCTTTACAACATCCCTCATGCTTTGTTTACTCCCCGATTTCAGTGCCAGGCACTGCTTGTAGAATATGTCGATGCCAGAGCCATCTCTTACCCAACCGCCCATGCCGCCGCGCGAGCCCGATCCGCTCGACTGCTGCAACAACGAATGCGGCGATGCCTGCGTGTGGACGATTTACTACGCCATGCGAAAGCAATACGAGGCTGATCTCGAAGCTTGGCAGACCGAACATCTGCTCAAGGACTAGCTGTCCTTCAAAGCATAGATGCCAGCCGCGTTGCGCCAGTATCCCTTGTAATCCATGCCGCAACCGAACAGAAAGCGGTCCGGCAGCGCCAGCCCACAAAAGTCCGGACGCATACCGGGTTGCGCCTTGCGATCATGCTGCTTGTCCACTAACACGGCGCAGAGCACTTCGGCTGCCCCTTCCTTGCGCAGATGTTCCATGACGGCCAGCAAGGTGTAGCCCTCATCGAGAATGTCATCGAGCACCAGCACGTTCCTGCCGCGCAAATCCTGCGTCGGTCGCACGCGCCAGTCGAGCAGCGTGCCGTTCATGGCGTGGCCATAGCGGGTGGCGTGCAAGTAGGCCACTTCAAGTGGAAAATCCAGGCGTGGCAGGATTTTCCCCGCCAGCACCAGCCCGCCGTTCATGATCGTGTAGATCAGCGGATCGGCGTTGGCAAGACGCTCCGTGATGGCCGCCGCCATATTGTCGAGCGCCTCTTCGATCTGCGCTGGGCTGACCAGGCAGTCGGCTTCGGCACGAACCTTTCGGACTTCATCGAGCAAGCTTGCGTGGTCGTGCTGCATTTCGTGCGTCATCGTGTCGTCTGCCAAAGGCGAGTTTGAAATTTCTACCCAATTCTAACGAAGCTGGCGCGACAAGAGACGCTCACAACATCAGCATTGGCAAAGAAATTGTCCGGCGAGGCATAATCGCCACTCCCGATGTCGCCACACCGAACGAGCCTTGAACCCCGAAGACGCCCTCGCCCTACCCGCCAGTGTTGCGCCACCCCAAAACCTGTGGCAGCGCGAAGTGTGGCCGCGTCTGAAAGTCGCCCCCCTGCTGAAAACGCTGGGTCTGTCGGTGTTCCTGACCATCTTCTTCATCATCTACCTGTGGCTGCTCAAGCATCCCATGTATGCCGTCACGCGTATGCCCCTCACTGCGCTGGACCGCGTCATTCCGTTCCAGCCCGAGACGCTGCTGCTGTATGTCTCGTTATGGGTCTACGTGGGGCTGCCCGCCCTATTATTCGGTTCGCATAAAAGCCTGATCGGCTATGGTTTCGCCGCCTGCGTGCTATGCCTGATCGGCCTGGCCTGTTTCTACCTGTGGCCGACTGCCATCGCCCGTCCCGACATCGACTGGGTGCGCTATCCCGCTTTCGCCTTCCTGCAGCATATCGATGCCGCCGGCAACGCCTGCCCCTCGCTGCACGTTGCCTCGGCGGTGTTTTCCGCTATCTGGCTCGACCGTCTGCTGCGCGCCATGCGGTCCAGCGCCGCGCTGCGTGTGCTCAGCGCATTGTGGTGTTTCGGCATCGTCTATTCCACCCTCGCCACAAAACAGCATGTTGCGCTGGATGCACTGGCCGGCGCCGCGCTGGCGGTGCTGGTCACGATGGCAGCCTTCCCGCTGAAGAGACAGCTGGGGCCGCCTGCCTGATATAATCCGACGCGTATAACGTATCAGATCAGGTATCAGATCAGGCCTCACCACCATGCACGCTGGATGCGCTGGATTTCCGGCACTGCCATGACAGGTTCATAAAAAATGTCCACAGACCAAACAGATTCGATCGCATTCGAGCGGGAAGTCGCGCAGCTCATTGTTGAAGCCCTCAATCTCGAAACACCGGCCGAAAGCATTGCCCCCGAAGCGCCGCTGTTCGGCGAGGGGTTGGGACTGGACTCGATCGACGTTCTCGAAGTCTCGCTGGTTGTCTCCAAGCGCTACGGCGTGCAGCTGCGTGCCGACAATCAGGACAACACGCACATCTTCACCTCGCTGCGTACGCTGGCGGCCCACATCGCCCAGCATCGCAGCAAGTAAGCGTTATCCAGATGGCGCGCACGGCTTTGCGCATCGCGCTGTTCAGCGCATTCGGTATTGCCTATCTGTGGATGGCGCATGAGGCGGCGACCGCTCCGCACCCCAACACATTGGTGGTCATCAGCGGTTTCGTGCCGCTCGCCGCGATGCTCGTCACCTATACATGGCACAGCCGCGCGCGCTGGCCGACCCTGACTGCCGTGCTCGGTGTCTTCGTATTGCTGCATGCATTCACCCAGACACTCATCGACAAGATCGTGTGGGTTTATTTTCTGCAAGACCTGTCGTGCAACCTGTTTGCCGCAAGCATCTTCGCCGTGTCGCTGCGACCCGGAGCGGAAGCCTTGTGCACACGCCTGGCCCGGCTCGCACGCAGCAAGATGACGCCGCGCGTCGAGCGCTACACGCGCAGCGTCACCTACGCCTGGGCCGGTTTTTTCGCCGGCTGCGTGCTGTTGAGCGCAGCACTTTTCCTGAGCGGGCATGTGACGGCCTGGTCGTGGTTCGCAAACGTGTTGAACCTGCCCCTGGTCGGCGCCATGTTCGTCGTCGAATATCTGGTGCGCCTGTGTGTCGTGCCGAAGGCCGAGCGCTCGGGCATCGCCGAGACGATCCGTTCGGTGGCGGCCTTCAGTCAGCAAGGAACCACTGGCGCTGAACTGTCAGGGGATCGACAATGAGAATGCTTTTGTCATGATCACGCTTCCCTTGCTGCCGCGCAACGACTGGCATGGGCAGGTCGCCCTGCATGCCGGGCAAACCGTCACGCTGGCGGCGTTCGTTCGCGACGTAAAAGCGCTGGCCACGCAATTGCCGGAAAATGTACACGTCATCAACCTGTGCACCGACCGCTATCTTTTCGCGCTCGGATTTTTCGCTGCGGCACTCAGGAACACCATCACCCTGCTGCCCAATGCCGTGTCGGCCGAAATGTACGCACAACTGCGCGGTGAGTTTCCGAACTTGCTGGCACTTTCGGAAGCGGGTTGCAACGCGGGTGGCCTGCCCGAACTACGGGTGACGCGCACAGGCCACGGCGCGGCGCCGCTCGAAATGCCGCAGATCCCCGCCGAGCGCGTGGTTGCAAGGCTCTACACGTCGGGCTCGACCGGCATTCCGCAGCCGCACGACAAGCGCTGGGGCAAACTGATTGCCAACATCCTCGCCGCAGCGCAAGCACAATGGGCGTGGACGCAGGGCCCTTGCAGCGTACTCGGCACGGTACCCGCTCAGCATATGTTCGGTTTTGAATCCAGCGTGCTGCTGCCCTTGTTGGGCGGCGGCATACTGCTGCCCGAGCGCCCGTTCTTTCCGGCCGACATCGCCGCGTCGCTCGCCGTCATGCCGCGCCCACGAGCCTTCATCACGGCACCTTACCATTTGCGCACCTTGCTCGAATCGGGCGTCGCGTTGCCGCCAGTCGACCTGATCATCTGCGCCACTGCACCGCTGTCGCAGCAATTGGCCGCGCAGGCCGAAAACGCCATGCACACCGTGCTTGCCGAAATCTATGGCTCGACGGAGACAGGTCAGATCGCCACGCGCCGCACGGTCATGACAAATGAGTGGCTATGTTTCAAGGGCATTCATCTTACGGATCGCGATGACCGCACCTGGGCGTCCGGCGGCCATATCGAAGAGGCGATTGCGCTCGGAGATATCATCGAACATTGCGCATCCGACGACGATGGCCGCGCGCGCTTCATCCTGCACGGCCGCCTCGGCGACATGATCAATATCGCCGGCAAGCGCACTTCGCTGGCTTACCTGAACGGCATACTCAACGGCATCGATGGCGTCGTCGATGGCGTCTTCGTGCAGCCCGACGATGAAATGCCGGGTGCCGCTGCGCGACTGTCCGCCTATGTCGTCGCACCGGGCCTGAAGCCGAACGATATCCTGGACGCATTGCGCCAACATATCGATCCTGTCTTCATGCCACGTCCGCTGAGTTTCGTCGCCGAGCTGCCACGCAACAACACTGGCAAGCTGCCGCGCGCCGCGCTGCAGGCCCTGTCCGCCAAGAGCACCACGCATGACTGAACGCGTCGCGCTTTTCGTCGCTACGAATCATCCTGCCTTCGCCGGGCATTTCCCGGGAAGCCCCATCGTGCCTGGCGCGCTGCTGATCGATCTGGCCGTGCGCGCTGTCGAGCAGGCCAGCGGCCGTCACGTCGCGGCCATCGCGCAAGCCAAGTTTCTCAGCCCCGCGACGCCGGGTGAAGCCCTCGCGCTGCTGTACGAGACCAACGGCAACGCTGTGCGCTTCGAGATCGAAGCCATAGGCGACAACACCCAAGCCGCAGGCGATAGCGCACATCGCAAACTGGCCACCGGCCGTTTCACGCTGGGCGAACAGCCGACATGAGCGCGCCCGAAGAACCGCGCGACACCCTAAAGGCCGACGGCACGCACTGGACGACGCGGCGCGAACGCGGCTCGCGATGGGCGATTCAATTGATGATCCGCCTCTCGCTCACGCTGGGACGGCGCCTGACGCGCCCCATCCTGTGGCTGATTGCCGCTTATTTCGTCATGGCCGCGCACGATGCGCGCCGCGCTTCGCGTGATTATCTGAGTCGCATATTCGGCCATCGTGCCAATCTGTGGCAGGTGTTCCGGCACTTCCTGTGCTTCTCCATCACGATTCACGATCGCGTGTTCATCCTCAACAAACAGGCGGACCTGTTCGATATCCGCATGCACGGTGAAGACGCCATGCATCAGATGAACGATATGCACGGTGGATTACTGCTGTTCGGTGCGCACATGGGCAGCTTCGACGCGTTGCGCGCCGCTGCGCGTACGCTCACCGAGCGCACCATCACGATGGCCATGTACGAAGAGAATGCGCGCCTGATATCGAGCATGCTGGCCGACATCAATCCGGCCGCGGCGCGCGAAATCCTGCCGCTGGGGCGCATCGATTCGATGCTGCAGGTGCAGGAGCGTCTGGCCGGTCGTCAGATCGTCGGCATTCTGGCGGACCGCAGTTTCGGCAAGAGCGAAATGCGTCCGATGCCTGTGCTCGGCACGCCGGCGCCGTTGCCGATCAGCGCTTTCCGCATGGCCGCCTTGCTGCGAGTGCCGGTGTTCTTCATGGTCAGCCTGTATCGTGGCGGCAATCGCTACGACGTGTACTTCGAACCCTTGGCGAATTTTCGCGATTACCTGCCGGAAGAAAAAGAAGCCGTCATGGAGGAAGCGCGTCGCAACTATGCCAATATGCTGACGCGCTTCTGCCGCGAAGCACCTTACAACTGGTTCAATTTCTTCGAGTTCTGGAACGCCGACGCCGCGACGCCAGTCAACACGAAGCAAAGCAAACAACCCGACAGCACGCTTTCATCATGAACTCGATACGACGTTTTCTCCACGCCCTTGCGCCGTGCCTTGCTGCTAGCTTCTTTTCCTGTGCCGCCGCGGCCGACTGGCAGTTGCCGGATCTGATGAAGCTGCTGGCCGAAACACCGGCAGGTCACGCCACCTTCGTCGAGCAGAAATTCATCGGCATGCTCGACAAGCCGGTCGAATCTTCCGGCGAGCTCAGCTTCACGGCACCCGACGAGTTGGAGAAGCGCACACTCAAGCCACGCCCCGAGGCGTTGATCCTCAAGGGCGACGAGCTGACGCTGGAGCGTGGCAAGCGTTCGATGAAGATGTCATTGCAGGAGCACCCGGACATCGCCGCCTTCGTCGAAAGCATCCGTGCCACCCTGGTCGGCGACCAGCGTGCGCTGGAGCGCGTGTGGAAGGTGCAGCTCGACGGTGCGCCTGCGCGCTGGAGCCTGGTGCTCACGCCACTCAATGCCAATGCCATTGTCGCGAAAATCCGCATCGACGGCGTGCGCGGTGAAGTACGCCAGATCGACATCGAGCAGCGCGATGGCGATCATTCCATCATGACCATCAGCAAGGTCGTTGCGCCGTGAGCGCGATCCGCCGCGCCTCGTTGTCAGCCTTTTCCGGCAAGACAGCACTATTGATCTGGCTGGTCGCGCTGGCGCTGTGCATCGGCGTGATCGCGCGCACCCACTTCGTGGCCGACATGTCGGCCTTCCTGCCGAGCAACCCTGATGCCGAACAACGCGTACTCGTCGAGCAATTGCGCGACGGCACGATCGCGCGCCTGATGATCGTCGGCATCGAGGGCGGCGACGCGGCATCGCGCCATCGCGCGTCGCGCGATCTCGCCGCGCAGCTGCGCCAGTCGCCGCACTTCATCGGCGTGCAGAATGGCGAAGCGGCGACGCTGGAACGCGACCGCGCTTTCTACTTCAATAATCGTTACCTGCTGAGTCCGGCCGTGACGCCACAGCATTTCAGCGCGCAAGGCTTGCACGACGCCATCGGCAATTCGCTGGAAAACCTCTCCGGCACGGCAGGCCTGATGCTCAAGAGCCTGCTCGCACATGACCCGACCGGCGAGACACTGGAACTCATCGACAACCTCAAGCAAGACAGCGGCCCACGCGTCGCTGATGACGTCTGGATATCGCGCGATGACTCGCGGGCGCTGCTGCTGTTGCAGACCAGCGCGGCAGGTTCCGACATCGATGCGCAGGCCGATACGATTGCCACCGTGCATGAGGCATTCGAAGCGGTGCGCGGCATGGCCAATATGCGCGTGCTGCTCACTGGCGCTGGCGTGTTCTCGGTGCATTCGCGTGAAGCCATCAAGTCCGACGGCAGCCTGCTGGCCGGCCTATCAATGGCTTTCGTCATCGCCCTGCTGCTGGCGGTGTATCGCTCGCCGCGCCTGCTCGTACTGGGCCTGATGCCGGTGCTCAGCGGCGCGCTGGTCGGCATCGCCGCGGTGAGCCTGGGCTTTGGTCATGTACATGGTTTGACGCTGGGCTTCGGCGCAACGCTAATTGGCGAAGCCGTGGACTATTCCATCTACCTGTTCGTGCAATCCGCGCGTTCCGGCGAGGACTCGGCGCAGCAAGACTGGCAAGGCAAATTCTGGCGCACGGTGGTGATCGGCGTCGCCACTTCGGTGTGCGGTTTCGGCGCCATGCTGGTCTCTGGCTTTCCCGGTCTGGCACAGCTCGGCATGTATTCGATCAGCGGCCTGCTGGCGGCGGTGCTGGTGACGCGCTACGTGCTGCCGCCACTGATGCCGAAGAATGTCCGCATGCGCGACATCGAGCCGCTCGGAGCCAAGCTGGCGGCGGCTGTGCGCTGGCTTGCCCGTGGCCGCATCGTCGCCTGGGTACTGATCGTCGCCGCCGCGCTGTTCCTCTGCGTGCAGCACAAGCACATCTGGAACCACGATATCTCCGCGCTGAACCCGGTGCCGCTTGCCGACCAGCAACTCGACATGAAACTGCGTGCCGAACTCGGTGCGCCGGATTCGCGCTACATGCTGGCGCTGAATGCCCCGGACGAACAAAGCGCACTTCAAACCGCCGAGAAACTCGAAGTGCCCTTACGCAAGCTCGTCGATGACAATGTCCTGGTCGGCTTCGACTCGCCGGCCCACATGCTGCCCAGTCACGCAGCGCAGCAAGCACGCCAGGCGGCGCTGCCGGATGCTGCGACACTGCGCGCCAATCTGCAGCAGGCGCTGCACGACATGCCGCTGCGCGCCGAACGGCTGCAGGGCTTCGTCGACGATGTGCAGAGCGCGCGCACGCGCGCGCCGCTGACGCGTGCAGACCTCAACGGTACGGCCAGCGCGCTGGCGCTCGATGCCATGCTCGCCAAAAAATCGGCCGGCTACACCCTGCTAGTGCCGCTCAGCGCGCCCGAACACGGGCTCGACATCGCACGCATTCGTACAGCGCTCACGAGCGTATTGGGCAATACATCGGAAGCACTGCATATCATCGATCTGCGCGATCAGGCCGAGACGCTTTACGCGGGTTATCTCGACGAAGCCATCCGTCTGGCCGCCTGGGGACTTGCCGCTGTCATAGCCGTCATTGCACTGGCGTTACGCGATGTACGCCGCGTCCTGCGCGTCCTGCTGCCGCTAGCAGGCAGCGTGCTGCTGGTCATGGCGGGACTGGTGCTGAGCGGCCACATGCTCAGCATCCTGCACCTGATCGGTCTACTGCTGACTGTCGCCGTCGGTTCTAACTACGCGCTATTCTTCGATCAGACCGACGCCAGTGTGACGCCTGAGCAACAGCATCGCACGCTGGTTTCGCTGGTGCTGGCCAATATGGCAACTGTCGTCGGCTTCGGCCTGTTGGCGACCTCGTCGGTATCAGTGCTCAGTGCGCTCGGCGCCACCGTCGGACCGGGCGCATTCCTGTCACTACTGCTGGCGGCGATTCTTTCGAACAAACTTTCACAACAACGCAGTACCGCGTGAATGCGCCTGTGCGCCAGCGAACCGACGCAGCGCGGCACATCGGCAACGATGCGGCGATGACGGCAAAGGTATTCCAACGCTTTGCGCAGCGTACCTCGCTCTGGCTCAAGCTCGCCGGGTTGCGCGCGCGCCGCGGCAATCGCTTCGCGTATCTGCTCCTGGCCGCATGCAGCACGCTGCTGTCGGCCTGCGGTTTCCTGCCGCAACCGCACACGGTACCGATGCCTGCCCTGCAGGACTACCATGACGGAGAGGAACGCGCCAAGCGGCTCATCGTCATGCTGCCGGGCATCTACGACAAGGCCGGCGACTTCATCGGCGAGGGCTTCGTCGCCGATCTGCATGCACGCGGCATCGACGCTGACGTTCTCATGCCGGAAGCACACTACGCCTACTATGAAGCCCGCGACATAGACGCGCGCCTCGAAGCGGACATCTTCGCACCGGCGCGCACGCAGGGTTACAAGGAAATATGGATCGTCGGCGTATCGCTCGGCGGACTCGGCTCGCTGCTGTACAGCGCAAAATATCCGGGCACGGTTGCAGGCATCCTGTTGATTGCACCCTTTCCCGGCACCGACAGCGTGCTCGCCGAAATCCGTCAGGCCGGCGGCCTACTCGCCTGGGCGCGCACGCCCTTGGCATCGGGTGGCAATGAGCGTCATGCCTTGCGCTGGCTCGCCGCTGCGGGCAGCATGCAGCACGCGAAAGCCACAGACGTGCCCCAGATATTCATCGGTACCGGAAAATCCGATCGGCTGTTCGGGGGTCAACAAATGCTCGCCGAGCTCCTCCCCGCTACGCACGTGAACTTCATCGAGGGCGGACATGACTGGACGACTTGGCGCATGCTCTGGCGTGACTTTCTCGACAATGGGCCGTGGGCACTGGAAGCCGCCAAACAGGCGCATCTTGATAGAATCAAGCTCTAAACATAACTCATACCAGCTGATCACCGCCTGATGCCAACGAACAATGTAGCGCGCTCTTCGCTTCTTCCATTGCATCTATCCGCCATGAGCCTGAGTTCGAGTCTCGGCCTGGGTCTGCACGCCACCCTCGGCGCGCTACGCGAATCGCGCAGTGGCTTGTCGGCGCGGCCGTTCGAAACGGTGGAACTGGCGACCTGGATCGGCCATGTGGACGGTGTTGACGATGTCATACTCCCCGCTCACCTGCGGCACTTCAACTGCCGCAATAATCGCCTGGCCTGGCTCGCCCTGCAGCAGGATGGCCTGATGGAGGCGTTCAGCGCTGCACGCGCGCGCCACGGCGCCGGCCGTATCGGCGTCTTTCTCGGCACCAGTACCTCGGGCATTCTCGAAACGGAACAGGCCTTTCGCCGCCGCGACGAGGCTGGCAATCTGTCGCCCGATTTCAATTATCGCGAAACCCACAACACCTATTCCATCGCCGACTTCGTGCGCCACGTGTTCGATCTGGCCGGCCCCGCGCTTGTCGTCTCCACCGCCTGCTCTTCCAGCGCCAAGGTTTTCGGCAATGCCCAACGCATGATCGCTGCCGGCTTGATCGATGCGGCCATCGTCGGCGGCGTCGACTCGCTGTGCCTCACCACCTTGTATGGTTTCCATTCGCTGCAATTGCTGTCGACCGAGCCCTGCAAGCCCTACGACGCGACGCGCAATGGTCTGTCGATCGGTGAAGCGGCGGCTTTCATACTGCTCGAACGCGGCGATGTCCATGCCGCGGAAAATGACGATGTATTGCTACTCGGTGTCGGCGAATCCGCCGACGCTCATCACATGTCGGCACCCCATCCCGAAGGCCTGGGCGCGCGCATCGCCATGCGCACGGCCTTGCAATGTGCCGGTCTGCAAGCTGGCGATATCGACTACATCAACCTGCACGGCACCGCCACACCGAGCAATGACGCCGCCGAAGCGCAGGCTGTGGCGGCGGAATTCGGCATGCGCACGCCGTGCAGTTCCACCAAGGGCGCGACCGGCCACACACTGGGGGCAGCCGGCGGTGCCGAGGCGATTATCTCCGCACTATGCTTACGGCATGGATTGATTCCCGGCGGACTCAATATCACTCAACGCGACCCGGCACTGCACGTAAATTATCAGCTCGGCAATGTGGCGACACCATTGCGGCATGTCCTCAGCAATTCCTTCGGTTTCGGCGGGACCAATTGCAGCCTGGTGTTCGGTCGGCGCGGAGAACACTGAAATGACAAAAACATTTCCCGTATATCTTCTCGGCATCGGCGCCATCGGTCCCGGCTTCGCCGACTGGCCCGCGCTGCGCGCCATCCTGCGCGAAGAACAAGCCTGGTCGCGTGCCGCCACGCAGGTTCCCGCACTGCAAGTGCTACCCGCCGCCGAACGTCGCCGCATCGGCATCGTGGTCAAGCTGGCGTTGGCCGTCGGTCTCGAAGCCGCACAACATGCCGATCGCGACCCGGCGCTGCTGGCGTCGATCTTCTCCGCCTCCAATGCGGAAGGCGAGAATTGCCATGCACTGTGCGATGCGCTGGCGGGCAGTGATCGTTTTATTTCGCCGACACGTTTTCACAACTCCGTGCACAACGCTTCGTCAGGCTACTGGAGCATCGCCACCGCTTGCGTGGCGCCGTCGACCAGCCTGTGCGCCTATGACGCCAGCTTCGCCGCAGGTCTTCTCGAAGCGGCCATGCAGGTGGCGAACAACAGCGAGGATTGCCTGCTGGTGGTCCACGACAGCGTTTATCCTCACCCGCTCGGCAGCGTGCGGCCGATGCTCGACAATATGGGCATTGCGCTAGTATTGTCGGCGCGACCCGCCGCCCATGCGCTAGCCAAACTCAATATCGCATTGAGCGAAAGCACGGCTTCACCAGCGCCGCTCGCCAGCCTTGCGCCACTGCAATCCGGCACGCCCGGCGGTCGCGCCTTGCCCTTGCTGCACGCCGTGGCGAGGGGTCTGCAGACAACGCTAGACCTGGAGTATCTCGCGCCCCTGAGCTTGCACATCGGAGTCGAACCTTGCTGAGCAGGCACGAGATCGCGGCCCGTATCCCGCATGCCGGCAGCATGTGCCTGCTGGATGCCGTCACGCACTGGAATGTCGAGACAATCTCTTGCACAGCATGCAGCCATCGCGATGCCAGCAATCCCTTACGCGAGGATGGACGACTGGGCGCAGCCTGCGGCGTCGAATATGCCGCGCAGGCCATGGCCGTGCATGGCGCGCTGCTCGCCGATCTTGCCGACGACTCGCGTCCGCGCGCGGGCTTTCTTGCCAGCATGCGCGAGGTACAGTTTCACGTTTCGCGCTTGGACGATATTGCTGATGTGCTTGTCATAGAAGCTACCCAGCTCAGCGGTGACGGGCAAAACGTTCTCTACAGCTTCACTGTGCGTGGCGGCGACAAGCTGCTACTCACCGGCCGCGCCGCCGTGGTGCTTGATGCCAACAAGACCAGGAACGAACAGACATGAAACGCGCACTCGTCACCGGGGGCAGCGGATCGATCGGCAGTGCCATCTGCCGCGCTCTCGCCGCTCAAGGCCATCACGTCATCGTGCATGCCAATGGCAATCTGGCACGCGCCGAAGCATTGGCAGCGGAATTGCGTGGTCAGGGGCGCGCGGCCGAAGCAGTCGCCTTCGATGTCACCGATGCGGCCGCTTGTGAAACGGCGCTGGCCGCCATCGTCGAAGCCGGGCCGGTGCAGATTCTCGTCAACAACGCCGGCATTCATGACGACGGCGTATTCGCGGGGATGAGCCACGCGCAGTGGTCACGCGTCGTCGACGTCTCGCTGGGCGGTTTCTTCAATGTGACCCAGCCGCTGATGCTGCCGATGATCCGCACACGCTGGGGCCGCATCATCAATATGTCGTCGGTGGCGGCGATCGCGGGCAATCGCGGTCAGGTGAATTACGCCGCCGCCAAGGGCGCACTGCAATCGGCGACGCGTGCGCTGTCGCTCGAAGTCGCCAGCCGCGGCATCACGGTCAACGCCGTGGCGCCGGGCATCATCACATCGGAAATGACGGAAGGGGTGTTCGATCGCGAAACGATTGAGCGCATGGTGCCGGTCAAACGCGCCGGCACCGCCGACGAAGTGGCCGCGCTGGTCGGCTTCCTCAGTTCGGACGCTGCCGCTTACATCACGGGACAGATCATTTCGATCAATGGCGGGATGATTTGACGTCGTCATCCGCTGCTACGCTGGAACGGCGCTATGCCTTGTCCGGGCTACGCATGCTCAGCCCCGGCAGCTTGCGCCACAGCATGGCAGGTAGCCGCAACAAGGCAGTCAGGATGAGACGGGTATACATCCAGGTCAGCAAGATATTGTCACGCAGGTAGTTGAAGTGCGAGACGCCACCTTCGTCCAGGGTCAGGTACTTCACCGGTGCCGACACGTTCAGCGGCACCACGCCGCGCCAGCATAGGCGCACCGCGGCTTCGGGATCGAAGTCGAAGCGGCGCATCCAGCGATTGCCGCGCATGACATTGGCAAGCGGTGAAATCGGATATACGCGAAAGCCGTATAGCGAATCGCCAATACCGGCCCAGAAGGTTATGACATTGGCAAAACCATTGGAAATCTTGCGGCCGCCTACGCGCAAGGCCGGTGCGCTGGCATCGAATACAGGTCGGCCCAGCACCATTGCGCAGGGCGCGGCCAGCGAACGTGCCATGAAATCCGGGATCAGTTCGGCAGGATGTTGTCCGTCCGAGTCCATAGTCAGGACGTGCGTGTAGCCTTCGGCCGCAGCCAGTTCGATGCCATGTAGGACAGCCGCGCCCTTGCCCTGATTCTCGGGCAGCACGATGACGCGCAAACCCTTGTCGTCGCGCGCCAGCGCTTGCAGACGCTGCGCCGTTCCGTCGGTACTGCCATCGACCACGACCCATACCGGCGACCATTGGGCGCGCGCGCTGACAACCGTCGCAAAGACGCTCTCGCCCGGGTTGTAGCTCGGGATGAGAACCAGATGCGTGGCGGAGGACGTAGCGGAAAATGCGCTGTTCATGATCCCGAGACTTGTAGTGGCGCTGCCGTTTCTTCAAAAACGGAGGGTAAATGCACACCTTCCAGCTGACGTCGGAAAGAAGCTTCCAGTTTGGCCGGCAATTCGCGCGAGTCGTGCGGCGCTTCAATACGCTCACCCAGACGAAATGATATATGCATAGGCATGTCGGGCCGGCGTAGCCAGCCCCAGCCTTTGCCGAGGAATGCGGAATCGGTTTCGATGATCACGGTCTGCACGGCCACGCCGGCTCGGCTCGCCACCACGCCGACACTCCCGCGCACAGGATCGATGGGAGGCCGCTCGGTGCGTGTGCCTTCCGGAAAAATAAGTACATGCTGACCCTCTCCCAATGCCTCTATCGACAATGCGCTGGTTCCGAGGA
This sequence comes from Rhodocyclales bacterium, assembly GCA_028292505.1. Classification (GTDB taxonomy): domain Bacteria; phylum Pseudomonadota; class Gammaproteobacteria; order Burkholderiales; family Rhodocyclaceae; genus Viridibacterium. The sequence continues at coordinate 213,827 of JAQGMF010000001.1, read as the reverse complement.
ACCAGTCGTTGCGAATGTAGCCAGCAAGCCGCGCTCCCGCTCCCATCAGGAAGCTGTCGATCAGGCTCGCCTTGGTGACGCAGACGACGCGCGGCAGACGTGAGAGCACCATCAAGGCGTCGAGCCGTGTCGGATGATTGGGGGCGATGATCAGCGGCGGACCGTCGCGCAAGACATCGAGCGCCTCCAGATTGAAGCGCGCCACGCCGAGCACTTCCAGCCACCACAGGTACAGGCGAAAACCCAGCATCACGCCGTTGCGTCCGAATCGGCGTGCCAGCGGCTTCGGAAGAATCCATTCGGCCGGCATTGCAATAAGGGTCCACAGCATGCAACCCAGTCCCAGCGAAGCCAGGCCCAGCCACAGGGCGAAATACTCACGCAGATGGCGGAGTGCCGTTGCAAATCGGTTCATCGAAAATTTGCCAGCGAATAATAAGAGAGTGAGGCGGCGGCAAATGGCGGGCAGGACAAGGATCGGTGAAACGCTGCGATGCGCGTCATTCCCCCGTCATGTCGGCACAATTTAGTTGCGGACAAGTTCTAGTGCTCCAGGCGCTGTCCCATCAAACGTGGGTTCAGGCAAAACCGACTGCTTCTATTTCAACCAGTAATTCGGCACGGCAAACATCGGCCTGCAAGATGACCAGGTCAACCGCTTCCGGACTCATGCCCAATACACGCTGCAGCGTATCGGCCACGACGGCGGCATCTGCTGCGTGGCGCACGAATACCTTGTAACACAGCTTGTGTGACGAAAATGCCTCACACCCCAATCCGAGATTGGCTTGCGCCACAACCGTCACGATATTGCGTAAAGACTCTTCTGTCTGCGCCACCACGTCGCCGATATGCACGCTTTCGTGACCGACAATGCTGGCCGTGCCGGACACGAACAGTACGTGTCCGCCGTTCATATCGCTGAGTACGCTGCCGCGCGAAAAGCTCGGGCTCTTCGGACCGTAGCGTTGCGGATAGCGGTAAGCGCTGACCTGGCGCGGGTTTTCGACACAGCGTGGCGCGCAACGCGCGGCAAGCGCGTAGACAGTCAGCGGACCGCTGCGCGTACCCAGCGCGCAGGCTGCCGGCGCGCCGACATCGGCGGAATGCTCAGCGGCTTCGAAGGCCGCCTGCCGACCGATATTGAACAGACGGTAGCGCTCAAGCCTGCCGCGCGGATCGTCCTGTTCCATGTTGATGTCGGCAAAGTAATTCCAGCATCGCACGAAGTGCGTGAAGCCCTGCGCCGCCATGATCTCGAAGAGCACGGCATAGGCCTTTTGCGCCGCGCCGGCGATGTCTTTGCCATGCGCCGTTTGCTGCTCGTCGACGCTGATCGCCGCAAACAACAGGCTATCGCTGCAGCGATAGCTGGCCGACCCAAGGCGGCCGGTGCGCACAGCTTCGTCGACCTGCCACTGCTCGAACATGCCCGCGTGGCTCGACAGCAACAGCGGCATGGCGGCATGAATGTCAATGTCATTTTCCGTCGGCGCTTCGGCGTGCCAGACCGTCCCCAGCAAGCCACTGTGTCCCACGAGATCAGGCCTGTCGCAGCAGGTAACGCTCATCGACAAGGCGCCTGCAGGCTGGCAGCGCGGAGTTCGAGCCGACACCGTACCCATCATGTCGCCTGCCGGAAAGCCAGGACCGCGTTACTGCCGCCGAACGCAAATGAGTTGGATAATGCTGCTCGCATACCAGAGGTGCACAAAGCCTCGCCCATGACATGCCGCACACCGAGGCAATCATCAGCCGGGAATTCCAGCTGCTGCGTATGGGGAATGGCTTGCTTGTGCAATGCCAGCACGGTGATCAGTGCTTCGATGGCACCCGTTGCGCCAAGCAGATGGCCATGCGATGCCTTGGTGGCGCTCACCGGCAGCTGCGCCGCGCGACTACCGAACACTTCGCATAGCGCAGCGATTTCCGCCGGGTCGCCTTCGCGCGTCGCTGTGCCGTGGGCGTTGACATAGCCGATATCCGCCGGCGTCAGGCCGCCCTGCCGCATTGCCGCTTCGATGGCGCGCACCTGACCCTGCGCATTGGGCTTGACCAGGTGGGTGTGATCGCAACTCGTGCCATAGCCTACGACTTCGGCATAAATCTTGGCGCCACGCGCCATGGCGTGCGACCACTCTTCGAGCACCAGCGCCGCACCCCCTTCACCCAGTACCAGGCCGGCGCGTTTGGCATCGAACGGCCGGCACGCGGCATGGGCCGTCTCTTCGGTGCCGGGCGCCAATACGCGCATGGCATCCCAGGCGCGAATCACGGCTTCCGACAAGGGTGCTTCGGAACCGCCCGCGACGACCAGCTTGTCCTGCCCAAAGCGAATGCGTTGGAAGGCTTCGCCAACGGCAACGGCCGATGAGGCACAAGCCACCGAAAAGGTCGTGCAGGCACTGCCGAGGCCGAGGCGGATGGCGATCTGCGAGGCGCAGGCATTGTTCATGGCTAGCACCACCGAGAGCGGCGGCACGCGATCGCGGCCGGTGAGCATGATGTCGCGATAGCCCTGCTCGAAGGTCATGGTGCCACCGACACCCGTGCCCCACGAAACCCCGCAACGCGCGTCGCCTTTCATGCCATCGGCATCGAGGCCGGCATCGGCCCAGGCGCGGTAGGCCGCCGCCGCGCCGAGCTGGCTGTAACGATCCATGGTCGCGGTCTGCACGCGGCCGACAGCTGCCAACGAATCGAAATCTGCACAATGGATGGCGGGAATTTCGAGCGGCGCGGCAGCTTGCGGGTGCCGGAACAGGCGTATGAACGATTCGCCATCAAGTAGGCGGTTAAAGAAATCATGTGCGCTATCGACTGTCGGAACCGTGACGCCGACGCCGGTCACGGCGACGCGGCACGGGACAGTCAATGGCGCTGGCTCATGCATCTGCTGTGGGTTGTTTGAGATAGGAGTCAAAGACGGCAATCAGTTCGGCTACGGTTTCAGGGCGCGGCAAATCGTTGGGAAGCTTGATCTTGAGTTGGTCCTCAAAATCGAACATGAGGTCGAGCAGCATCAGCGAGTCCACGCCGATGGATTCCAGCGTGGCCTCCGGCGTGATGTTCTCGGCGGGTGTGCCGACTTTCTTGGAAATGTAATCTCTGACTTGTTCGAGCGTGTCCATGGCAAAACCCTTGCGCGAAAGAGGGTGATTTTATCCGATTCGTTGCGAGATACCGCTGCGTCGACTCAGCCCGGTGCGCTGGCCTCGGCGCTGGCTTCTGCAGCAGCCAGCGAGGCCTTGTGATTGCGACGGCGCCAGACCCAGGTTTTGAAGGCTTGCGGCCAGATGCTGAGGCAGGAGCAGTAGTAGATGAACTTGAAGCCGAGCAGGCGCGGACCGACCGGCGTGTGACGGAAGATGTCGCCGGCCAGAATGGACAGCATCGCCTCCTGCATGCGCCAGACGTTGCGCGGCTGCATGAATATCTTGCGGATGGCCGGCGAAGTGATGCGGTAGATGAACCATGAGAACATTTTCGGGCCATGCACCATCTGGCGCTCGAAACGGCGGAAAGCCTGCTCTGCCATTTTCTTGTCGCCACGCAGCCAGTGGTCGACCGCCGTGGCGCTTTCGAAGGCGCTATTCATCGCCAGATAAACGCCTGAGGAGAACATCGGATCGACGAAGGCATAGGCGTCGCCGATCATGGCGAAGCGATCGCCACGGCAGTAGCGCGAGTTGTAGGCGTAGTTACCGGTCGCGGTTGCCGGCTCGACCATCTTGGCATCCTTGAGGCGCTCGGCCAGCTTGGGCGCCAACGCGATGGTTTCCATGAGGAAGCTCGACGGGTCGGACTTGCGCGTCTTGAAGTAGGCTGGCGATGCGACAGCGCCAACGCTGACCGTACCGTCCAGCAGCGGGATATACCAGAACCAGCCGTGATCGAACCAGAACAGCGAGATATTGCCTTCGCGCCACCCCGGTGCGCGTTGCGCGCCCGTGAAGTGGCCGAACAAAGCGGCGCTGCTGTGCTTGGGGTTGCGCATCTTGATGCCGAACTGGTTGGAGAGCAGCGTGTCGCGGCCACTGGCATCGACCACGAAGCGCGGACGCCATTCGGTCTCTACGCCGCTGTCATCTTTGACCTTGACCAGCGCACGGTCGTCCTTGCCCTTGCCGGCATCCATGTCGACGTGCGTGGCACGATGCCCCTCCAGCGTCCGCGCGCCGCGCTTGGCGGCATTGCGGAACAGCATCTCGTCGAACTCCGAGCGACGCACGTGCACGGCATAGGGGAAAGACTTATCCATCGCTTCGGCGAAGAGGAAATCGCTGGTGTGTTCATGCCACGGCGAGACGAACTCGGCGCCGTACTTGGTAATGCCGATCTTCTCGACTTCCTTGCGCACACCGAGGCGATCGAACAGCGGCATATTCATCGGCAGCAAAGATTCGCCAATGTGGAAACGCGGGTGATGTACTTTTTCCAGCAGGACAACGTCATAGCCACGATCGGCGAGCAAGGCCGCCATCGTCGAACCGGCCGGCCCACCGCCAATGATCAGCACGTCTGGCGCCAGCGTGTTGAACGCCATCCTGCGCATGCCTTGCGCCATTGTCTGACCGGCCTCTTGTTGCTCCGATCCCGTCGGCATTGTTTCCACCCCCTCCCCTGCCTTGTCCATCACCATGCTGTTCACAATTCCCCCTGATTTTCAAAGCGGCATCCGTATAATCTGCCAAAGATAGCATGTCGCAACCCTCATAAGCATCGGCGGGGCGCGGCCCACCTCGATGAAAGCATCTTGCCCATGTCCACAATCGTCCATGCCGCTCAATCGTCCGTACACCAAACCGAGCACTTGCTTTCGGGCATCCTGATTCAACTGGCGCTGATCGTGGCGGCTGGCCGCATCGGCGGCGAACTGGCGGCGCGCTGCAACCAGGCGCGCGTGGTTGGCGAGATGCTGGTCGGCATCCTGCTCGGCCCAACGCTGTTCGGCGCCATCGCACCGGACCTGTTCCGCATTGTGTTCACCGATATTCCCGCGGCGCCGATGGTGGTTCTAAGCCAGATCGGCCTGATCTTGCTGATGTTCGAGATCGGCATGGAGTTCGATTTCTCGCTGCTCACGCACAATCTCCACAAGCGCGCCACGACGCTGGTCTCCATTTTTGGCATTGTCGTACCTTTCTCGCTGGGCCTTCTGTTCGGCTATTACGCAGCGCCGATCCTGGCGCCGGGTATCGATCAAATGGGCTGCGCCCTGTTCGTCGCCACCGCCTTCTCGATCACCGCGCTGCCGACGCTTGGCCGTATCCTCATGGAATTTCGCCTGACGCGCGCACCGATCGGTGTCGTGGCGATCAGCGCGGCGGCGATCAACGACGTCGTCGGCTGGCTGATCCTGATGGTCGTGTCCGCGCTCGCCATATCGAGCTTCTCCTTCGGCAATTTCTCGCTCAGGCTGCTGGCCCTGGCGCTCTATGGCGCGGCTTGCTGGTATCTCATCCGCCCACAGTTGAAGCGGCTGATCCGTGCCGAATCGCGCCGCGATCCCGGGCTTTCTAGCAACCTGCTGGCCTGCATGCTGGTGCTGTTGTTTGCTTCGGCGCTGACGACTTACGCGATTGGAATATTTGCGATTTTCGGTGGTTTCATGCTCGGCCTGCTGGTACATGACGAACGCGTATTCACGGAACAATGGGCGGACAAGGTCGGCCGCTTCGTGCAGGTGCTGTTGCTACCGGTGTTCTTCACCTTCACCGGCCTGCGCACCAACGTCGGCTCGCTTGCCGCCGCCTCCGATTGGGGCTGGTGCGTGCTGCTCATCGGCGTGGCGACGCTCGGCAAATTCGGCGGCGGCTACATCGCTGCGCGCATGGCCGGCAGCGATCACGTCAGCGCCAAGATTCTGGGCCTGCTCATGAACACACGCGGCTTGATGGAACTCATCGTGCTGAACATCGGCCTCGACATGGGTTTCATCTCGCAGAAGCTGTTCACCATGCTGGTGCTGATGGCGCTGGTCTCCAATGTCATGACCACGCCCGGACTCAAGCGCTGGTTGCCGAAGCTTGGCGAGCGCTACAAGCAGGCCGGGGATGGTCCCGTGATACGCGACGCTGCGTAGGTTTTGCGCGCGTAGCGCGCGAACACGTGACGGTGGATCGGGCAACCGACCCTCTGACAGGGGCGAAAGACCGCTACGCGTGCTACCTCGGCTTCGGCGTCGGGCGCTTTGAAAACTGCGCCGAATGATTACGCTAACATACGGCGCTGTTGTCACTGCGCCCTACGGATAACACGTCAGCTTCGCGCGTCGGACGCCAACAAGATCGCCCGCAAAGCCTGCTCCAAGCCTTCGACCAGTTCCACCGGCACAGCCAGCATCAGATTGAGCGGCAAGCCAAAATTCTCGACGCGCAATCCATCTGCATCCAGTTCGTAACCGTCCTTCACTGCGAGTGGCCGCCCCTGCAGGCGCGCCACGCGATCGCTCAGCAACTCCCTCGAGCGGATATAGCCCACCACTCGCTTGCGCAAGGCCAGCGCAAATCCCACTTCGAAGCAAGTGCCCGAATCGGGCTCGACGCCGCGAAACGGGTTGAGGTTGGCGATGACGACGTCTGCAGCGCGAATCATGTCAATGTTGTTGGCATAAATTCCAAGCGGCGTACTAGCTTTACCATCGAGCGGGATCAGCGCGCTCAGGCCGAGTGCGGCGCAACGCTCGCGCACGCTTTCGGCCCAGACGGTGGCATCGGGTCGGAATACATCGGGTCCGGCAATGTAGACTTTCATCGTCTCGATTTTCACCACAATGCTAGACCGTCGGCTCTTCACCGCCCAGCGCTTCGATCATCGCCGGAATGAAGCGTCGTAATTCCGCCGTCATAAGCGCGAAATCGCTGTCGAACTGCTCTTCGGCATCCTTGCCATCACCGCCAGCCGCTTCCTTGACGATGTCGAGGAATTGCAGACGCTTGAGTTCAAGCTTGTCGTTGAGGATGATGCTCAGACGATCGTCGAAAGTCAGTGCCAGCTTCGACGCCTGCTTGCCGCCGACGATATGCTCCTGCACTTCCTTGCCGTCGAGCGCGTGGCGCACGTAGCGCACGGCACTTTTCTCTTCGGTGATGGACCGCAGTTCGCAGTCCTGATCAATCGTGAAACCGATCGGCGCCTCATTGGCGACGAGCCATTCCGTCATCGCGGCAGCGGGACTGCGGCGCGTATTGAGCAGCTTGAGCGGCAGCTCATCGAGCGCCTTGTGCAGGGCTTCAACAACGCCGTCCGCTGCCTTGCGGCTGGACGCATCGACCACCAGCCAACCGGCTTCGGGATCAATCCACGCGAACACGCGGCGACGGCTGGTGAAAGCACGCGGCAAGAGCTCCTGCGTAACTGCCTCGCGAATTTCCTTGATCTGCTTGCGACCGGGCTTGAAGCCCTGCTGCTGCTCGATTTCCTCGGCGCGCTCAGCGGCGACCTGCTTGACGACGGAGGAAGGCAGCAAGCGTTTTTCGATGCCCAAGGCAATCAGCCATTGGCCGCCTACACTGTGAACAAGGGGACCCTCGGGCAAGCGCGCAATCCAGCCGGAGGTTGAAAGATCCTGACTACCGCAGGGGCGAAAGCGCAGGCGACCGAGTTGTTCATCCAGACGCTCAATGGTCATGTCCCAGTGCTGGGGTAGTCGGTAAAGTTGTAGATTACGAAACCACATAGTCTCAAAATTGTCGGATGATACCGCCTCATGATTCCCGCAAGAAGGAGTTCATCATGAATCACACCCATCAGCGCATCGCGCTTATCCTTGCGGCCCTGCTGCTATCGGCATGTGGCGTGGAAACGGTCACCACGGCCGCCACCGTTGCCAAGCTGCAGGCCAAGCAGGCCGAAGAAGCGCAGCAGCAAAAAGCGCAGATACTGCAGCAGCTCGATCAGGCGCAGCAACAAGCCGAGGCACAACGTCAGGCGATGGATGCAGCGGCGAAGTAGCAAAACCCGTCATTCCCGCGAAAGCGGGAATCTACTTGATGGCGCACAGACTTCACGTAGAAGTGGATTCCCGCTTTCGCGGGAATGACGCAATTTATGTTTTACGACAGGAGCAAGCAATGAAACTGAAAGCACCCAAACCCCGCAACCTCGTGCACCTCGCGATGTTGCGTACGACACGCAATGTGGCGCATGGCAAGTCGCCCAAACAGCAGCGCGCAAATAGTCGCATTGCATTACGTCGCAAACTGCGTGACGAAGGTGTTTTTGTTCAGTGTGTTATCACAGCACACTGAACAAAAACACCTTCAAACCTTACACTTCATCCCTTCACGCGTCGGCTCGCGCGACAATGACAATGTATTTTTTATGAGCTCTCGCGTCATCCCGATTTTCCAGCAATCGGCCAACACCAGCTTGCCTGAAAACCCCACAGCGACACTGAAAGCACCGCCACCGCTGGCGCTCTATATTCACTTCCCGTGGTGCGTCAAAAAATGTCCGTATTGTGACTTCAACTCGCATGCGGTGCGCGACGGCATTCCCGAGACGGCGTATGTCGATGCGCTGCTGCAGGATCTGCAGTCGGTGCTGCCGCAAGTCTGGGGACGACGCATCATCAGCATCTTCATCGGCGGCGGCACGCCCAGCCTGATTTCACCGAAGGAACTGGATCGCCTGCTAACTGGCGTGCGCACCCTGCTGCCGCTCGACCCCGAAGCCGAGATCACGCTCGAAGCCAATCCAGGCACCGTCGAGGCTGGCCGTTTCGCGGAATTTCATGCTGCCGGCATAACGCGCGTGTCGCTCGGCATCCAGAGCTTCGACGATGCTCAGCTCGAACGCCTCGGTCGCATTCACGACAGCCGCGAGGCGCGTGCAGCGATCGAACTTGCTGCCCGCCACTTCGAAACCTGGAACATCGATCTGATGTACGCGTTGCCCCAGCAAAGCCTGGCCCAAGCGGCGAATGATCTTGAACAAGCGCTCGGCTATGCGCCGCCACATCTGTCCTGCTACCACCTGACGCTTGAGCCGAATACCTTGTTTCACCGCAGCCCACCGCCGCTGCCCGACGAAGATGCTTCAGCCGACATGCAGGACATGATCGAAGCGCGCCTCGCCGATGCGGGTTATCGACACTACGAGACCTCGGCCTTTGCGAAACCCGGCCATCGCTGCCGCCACAATCTCAACTACTGGAGTTTCGGCGATTACATTGGCATAGGCGCTGGTGCGCACGGAAAACTCACTTCGCACGAAGGCGTGCGCCGCGAGATACGCCACAAGCATCCCAATGCCTACCTCGAAGCCGCAGCCACGGGGAATTTCATCCAGGAAGCGAATTGGGTCGCGGCTGTCGATCTGCCATTCGAATTCATGATGAATGCATTGCGCTTGCTCGACGGCGTGCCGCGCACCCAACTTGAACTCACGACGGGCCTGCCACTGGCAAGCATCGATCGCCAGCTCGGCTTTGCGCAAGCGCGCGGACTGCTGGAAATCGATGCGACGCAGTTGCGTCCAAGCGAACACGGACGCCACTTCCTGAATGACCTTCTCGAAATATTCCTGAACAAATGAGCGAGCAAGACAAGCCCGAAGAAAACCCCGATTTCGAGACCTGCGATTTTCGTCCGGAAGACCTTGCGGAAATCGCACAGCTTTTTCGCGACGCAATCCATATGACTGCCGCCAGCGCCTATTCGCCGCGGCAGCTCGCGGCCTGGGCGCAGTCTGCCGATGATGAAGGTGCTTTTAGCCTCGCCCTCAACGAGGGCTGGGTGCGCATCGCCGTTGATGACGAAGGCATTATCGGATTCGCGCAGATCAATATGCCCGGCCATATCGCCATGCTCTACACAGCGCCGCGCGCTGCACGTCGTGGTGTCGCCACGCAGCTTCTCGACGATATGCTGGTACTTGGCGAGGCCATGGGTGCGCAAGCCATCACCACCGAGGCAAGCAGCATCGCGCGCCCACTTCTTGCACATTTCGGTTTTGTCGATCAGGGCGAGGAAGTGGTCGAGCGCCATGGCGAACACTTCACGCGCTTTCGTATGCAACGCTCCATGAAACGCGCCCGCAAATAGATTGCCCGCATTTGCGCGTACACTTCACCTTCCCTATCAGCTCCTCATTCATCCATGCCACTGCTGCAACTGAGTTTCACTGAAGCACGCGTTATTGCCGTCCTCGCCGAAAAAGAAAAGACGGTGCCCGATTCCTATCCGATGTCGCTCAACGCCATCATTACCGGCTGCAATCAGAAGACCAGCCGTGATCCGGTCATGGAAGTGACTGAGACGGATGCGCTGAGCGCCATCGACGCTTTGAAGACGCATACGCTGGTGCTCGAAACGTTCGGCAATCGCGTCACACGCTACGGTCACAATATCGGTCGCGTGCTCAATCTACCGACACCCGCCATAGCGATTGTCATCACCCTGATGCTTCGCGGCCACCAGACGTCCGCCGAATTGCGCGCCAATTGCGAACGTCTGTATCGCTTCGCAGATGTTTCCTCGATCGAAGCATTCCTGGAAGAACTCTCGCAACGCGCGGACGGTCCACTGGTGAAGCTCATGCCGCGCGTGCCCGGTGCGCGCGAAGCACGCTGGGCGCACCTGCTCTGTGGCGAACCCGTTGCCAGCAGTAGCGAGCCCACACACGCACACTCTGGCGGAGCCAGTAACGGTTCGACCGCAGCATTGGCAGAACGGGTTGCAACGCTGGAAGCGCAGGTCGTGCAGCTCTCTACCGAACTGGCACGCATCGCGGGCGAGCTCGGTATTGCGCGGGTTGATGACCCGGAGTAACACTCCACCACGTTTGCGAAGTCATTGGCTGCACGCCAGTGGCGGCCTGTTCTGACATCTGCGCGCACTCCGCTATCGCAACCGTCTGTGGCGACCTTTTCGCAATGAAGTGCAACGCTGGTTGCGGGAGTGGCAACCGCCGACGGACAAATTGATCATCGTTGGCCCCAGCGCGGGCTATACGCTGAACGCCGACTTTCTGCATCGCTGGCAGGAAATCGTTGTGCTCGAACCCGACCCGCTTGCCCGCCGCCTGTTGCGATGGCGCTATCCCGAGGTGCGCTGGCGCTTCGAAAGTCTGGACGTGTTAAGCAACATCAACGATCTGGCCTGGCTAAGCAAACGCTTCGCGAACCACGCAATCCTGTTTTCAAACGTGCTGGGCCAAATTGCCCCGCGCGACGAAACAACTTCACAGGCGTGGCAACGCAGCGTGCGCGAAATGCTGACGGGTCATTACTGGGCGAGCTACCACGATGTCATATCGACATCACGCCTGCCCGTGGCACTGGTTGCGCAGGTGTCATCAGAAGAGGCGCTCGATAAGCTTGTCGCGCGCTTCTGGCACGGCGGAGAACTGGAGATAGTGGATCACGGAACGTTCGGCCTCGGCAGGTGCGAGAGCCAAATTCACTTCGGCGAGTGGTTCAGCCGCGAGCCGCTCGACTTCGATCAAAGTGCGCTTGCCGACGCGCCTTCCGAGAAGGATTGCTGGATCAGTGAGGAAGATGGCAGTTGATGATCAGACTCCAGCAAGCCAAGTTCGCTTAGCTGCGAAACGATTTCTGTCGGATCGCCCAAGGGCCTGAGCATGAAGTGCAAGGCCGCCCACGGCGTCTTGCCATCGATCATGATCAATGCTGAGCGCATGCGTTGGTGCAAGCCGTAAGAACGGTCGCTGATGGCCATGCGTCCAAGTTCGGTCTTATAGAAAATTTCGACATCAAACATTATTGTCCTCCATGCTGACCCGACTACTCTCACAAGAAACATGCCAAGCCCTTTGCCGCAAACCAGAGTGCCCCGTGACTGGCGGCGATCCCCTCGAAGCTGCGACGTGCTGCAAGATGCCCGATGCTTTCCTACATCTTAGGCAGATAACGTCCTACAACAAACCGTCCTGAAGGGCGGGTCAGGTGTAAAAACTGCTGTCCAAAAGGGCAGTCATGCTGACCCTTCGTGTGACGCGCTATGACAGGCAAACCGCTTGAATTCGTCACTTTATTTTTGACGGGCCAGGAGCGCTGCGAGTGCGTGGCACATGGCCTCAGCAACAAGGAGAAGAAATGCTTGCGCTTTTGACAACTACACGCAGTCTTGACCTGTAAATCCGCCATGCCAGTCCTGAGTTGCCGTTCCGCGTGTGCCGCCTGCTGCATCGCGCCGTCGATCAACACGCCTCTGCCCGGCATGCCGTATGGCAAACCGGCGGGCGTGCCCTGCGTGCAACTGACCAGCGATCTGCGCTGCGCCTTGTTTGGCAAGCCCGAGCGGCCTGCATTCTGTGGCGGTTTGCAGCCATCGCGCGAAATGTGCGGCGAAAGCCGCGAGCATGCCCTGCTGTGGCTGACGCAGCTCGAAATGGCAACCGCGCCCGCGGTCGAGCAATCCGGGCGCTGAAACCTGGCCGCAAGGATCCACCCTTTATAATCGCGGTTCTCGAAATCCATCCTCCACGGTATTCAAAACATGGACATCCTGCTGCTTCTGAAAGCCGCCATTCTCGGCATCGTCGAAGGTCTGACCGAGTTCCTGCCCGTGTCCTCGACCGGCCACCTGATCCTTGCCGGCAGCCTGCTCGATTTCAACGATGATCGCGGCAAGCTGTTCGAGATCGTCATCCAGGCCGGTGCCATCCTGGCAGTGGTATGGGAATACCGTGAGCGCATCGGCAAGGTGCTGGCGGGTGCGGCGAGCGATGCCAATGCGCAGCGCCTGATCCTCAATCTGGTCATTGCCTTCATTCCTGCCGCAGTGCTGGGATTCCTGTTCAGCAAGGCCATCAAGGCACACCTGTTCAATGCGCCCGTCGTCGCCACGGCCTTCATCGTCGGCGCACTGGTCATCCTGTGGGCGGAGCGGCGCAAGCACACCATCCGCGTCAACACCGTGGACGAAATGACACCGCTCGATGCGCTCAAGGTCGGCATCGCGCAAACCTTCGCGTTGATTCCCGGCACCTCGCGCTCGGGCGCGACCATCATTGGCGGCCTGCTGTTTGGCTTGTCGCGTCAAGCCGCCACCGAATTCTCATTCTTCCTCGCCATCCCGACACTGACGATGGCTTCGCTCTACTCGCTGTACAAGGATCGCGCGCTGCTGCACGGTGCCGACCTCGGCATGTGGGTCGTGGGCTTCATCACCGCGTTCATATCCGCCTTTCTGTGCGTGCGCTGGTTGCTGCGCTATATCTCGCGTCACGACTTCACAGCCTTCGCTTGGTACCGCATCGCATTCGGCCTGGTGATCCTGCTGACCTGGTACATGAACTGGGTGGTGTGGGTAGATAAGTAAAGCGGCCCGGATCGCCAGCCACCCTCCATGATGACAGCATAGCCGTGCTTATCTACCTTCACGGCTTTCGCTCGGGCCCGCAATCGCACAAGGCGCAGCTGCTTGCGGCGCGCATGGCCGAATGCGGGCTTGGCGGGGAATGGTGGGGCGAGCAGCTCATATGGGGGCCTGCCGCTGCAATCGCGCAGATCTCGCGCGTGATTGAGGCCTGTACAAAGCCACCGACGCTTGTCGGCAGTTCGCTCGGCGGCTTTTATGCCACGCATCTTGCCGAGCGCTATGGCTTGCGCGCCGTGCTGGTCAATCCCGCCGTGCTCTCGCACATCTCGCTGGCCCCGCATCTGGGGCCGCAGCAGATGATTTACACCGGCGAGCAATTCGACTTTACGACGACGCATCTGGACGAATTGCGCGCACTTGAGATCAAGCATCTCAGCGACTCGATGCGCTATTGGCTCATGGTGGAAACAGGCGACGAGGTGCTCGACTATCGCGATGCCGTGGCACGCTACGCCGGCGCGCGTCAGACTGTGCTCACCGGTGGCGATCACAGTTTCACGCGCTGGCGCGATTATCTCGATGACATACTTCGCTTCGCGGGATTCACTCCCGTCATTCCCGCGAAAGCGGGAATCCACCAAGTGGCGCCATGAGCATCGCGTAGAAATGGATTCCCGCTTTCGTGGGAATAACGAAGTCATTATTTCCTTAGTCCTGCAACCGCACCTCAACAGGCGCCTGGCAATTCTTGATATTGACATACACCTGATCGCCGCCTTTGAAGTGCGCGCCTTCCTGTAGCGGCACCGTTATAGTCGACTCTCGATGACTGCCGAAGAATTTGACCGTCGCGAAAACGCGCTTGGCGACGATTTCTTCAGGCATGTCCTTGCGACAATCGCGCCAGCCCGCCTGCACGATCCCCTTGCCTTGCGCCACTTCCAGAATCGTGCCGCGACGCCAGCCCGCATCGCGTTCGTATTTTCCTTCATAGACCGTGCTGCAGGCAGCACACATCAGCGTCCCGACGGACAATGCCACATACATAACAATATTTGCTTTCATGCCACACTCCTTCTGAAGCCGCATGCGCAACTCGTCGCCATGCCGAATACGACCATGACGAGCACGATGACCGCGCCCGATGGCCAATCGCCTATCGCCGACAACATCAAGCCAAATGCATACGACGCCGCGCCCATGGCGTATGCCGTCGGCAAACGTCGTTTCTTCAAATGGCGCGTCGCCAAGGCAGGCACGATGAGACTGGAGAACACGAGGTAGACACCAACCAGTTGCACCGACGCTGTGACGGCAAGCGCGAAGAGCAAGTAGAAGGCCAGGCGACCCAGACGGCGCGCGACGCCGAACCAAGCCGCGAGCACCGCAGCAGTAAGCACCGCCACAACGATGAGTTGTGTCGTGCTGACCCACAGGATCTGCCCGACCAGCAAGTCCTTGAGATGCTCACCGCCGTGTGGGTTGCCGGCCAGCAGCAGGATGCCGATGCACGAGGCGAGCACGAACAGCACGCCGATCAACGCTTCCTGTATCTGCGGCCAGCGCCGCTCTGTCCAGTTCAGCAGCAGTGCGCCGAGCAGCGCCGCAGTTACCGCCGAGAGCTGCACGATCCAGGCATTTTCGCCGCCGTCCCAACCCATCGCGTCTGCCGCGATAACGCCGATACCTGCAATCTGCGCAATCGCCAGGTCGATGAAAACGATGCCGCGATCGAGCACCTGCATGCCCAGCGGCACGTGCGTGGCAAGTACCAGCAGACCGGCGATGAACGCCGGCCCGAGAATGCCAATGTCAAGGCCGGCGAGATTCATTTTGTGCCCTTCAATAGCTGCGCAATGGTGTCGTCGAAAAGACCGAAGAGATCCTTGGCCCGGTCGCTACCGCCGACTGTGAAGGGCAGGACCACGGCGGGAATTTTTGCGTGCTCGGCCAGCCAGTCCGCGCCACGTGAATCGTTATATGCCGATCGTATAACCAGTTTCGCGGGCTGGCGCTGCAGGAGTGCCAGCACCTCGGCCAAATGCGCGCTGCTCGGCTCGACGCCGGGCTTGGGTTCCAGTGTTGCCAGTTCATTCAGGCCGAGCCAATTTTCGAGGTACGGATAGGCCTTGTGCTGCACGACGATGGGCATGCCGCGCAGTGGCGCCGCATCTTTCTCCCAGCGCTGTGTGGCGCTCTTCCAGCGTGCCGCGAAATCCTGATAGCGGCCCTGGAAGAAGGCCGCGTTGGCAGGATCGATCTGCGCCAAGCGCTTGGCCAGCGCATCGGCCACGAGTGCGATATTGCGCGGGTCGGTCTGGATATGCGGATTGCCTGCGGCGTGTACATCGCCGTCAGCACGATCCAGGCGCGTCGGTATTTCGAGTTTGCTGACGAAATCCGCCGCCTCGAAATAACCTGGCTGACCCGGCTGAACCTTCGGATTCCCTGACTGACGCAGCATCACTGGCAACCAGCCAATCTCAAGTTCGGCGCCGGTGCATACCAGCAAGTCCGCGTTGCGCACGGCAGCAATCAGGCTGGGTCTGGCCTGGATATGATGCGGGTCCTGCAGCGCGGTTGTGGCCGCGTAAACGCTGGCCTTGTCGGCCGCCAGCTCCTGCACCAGCGCGCCCCACTCCGGCTCACAGGCCATGACGCGCAACGCCGACTGGCTGGTGACGGGCAACAGGATTCCAAGCGTGGCCAGCAAGTAGAAAAATGCATTCTTCATTTTCATGTTCCTCAGTAACTATGAGCGCCATGGGCGCCGAGACTCATCTGGTATTGCACGAAGAGCTGGTTGTCAGCTGCGCCTTGCCGCGACTTGTCGCGTGCCACTTGCAAGCGCAGGCGGCTGAATTCGCTGGGGCTCCAGTCGAACATCAGGCTGGTCTTCGTTGGCTTGTAATCGGTCGCGTTGAGATTGGCGGCATTGCTGCCGTAGTCGACAACACCGCTATCGAGCAGGTCGTAACGCAGACCGACGCGCCAGGTCGGCAGAAACTGGAAAACGCCCTGCGTATACCAACCGGACTGGGACGAGCTGTAGCGACTCGCCTGCGCTGTAGCGGCGGTGTTGTAGGCCAGGTCGCCGGATTCCTTGCGGCGGAAATATTCGCCCTGCAGCTTGAAGTTCTGTCGCTCGCCGTTGCCGTTCGGCGCCCACTTCCAGATGAAGTCCGCACCCACCAGATTTGATCCACCGGAGAAGGAATTCGTCACGCTGTTGCCGAATGCATCGGTATCGGCGTAGGTACGTCCCTGCGGTGTGGCATGTAGATACGACAGCCCCGCGCGCCAACTACTGCTTACGCCGATGTCATCACCGACGTGAACGAACAAGGCCTGCGCGCCAGCGCCATTGCGATCGACATCCGAACCGGGAAAATCGGAACCGCGCCCCGCTTCGGCGCCCAGCTCGATGAAGGTATCCGTCGGTGCCAGCCACTTCAGCTGCACGCCGTCATGGCTGAATTGCGTGCCGAGAAAAGCCTGGTAGACGAGCGGGTTGTCGACAAAATCCCACGTATGCGAGTGCTGGTCGTTGAGATAGCCGATGCTCGAAAAGAAGCGCCCCGCCTTGATCTTCATGCCGGCAGGTAACGCCGTCGTCTGGATGAAAGCCTCTTCTGCCGAGATCTCGTTCTGCGGCGAGACGGAAAAATTCGCCTGGCCGTAAAACAGGTGATCGATGTTGGCCGCGAAGCCCAGCTCGGATTCGCTGAGGCTGAAGCCACGCGAGCCTGGGCCGATGTCGCCGCCGGGGATGAAACCGGCGATGCGATAGTCCTCCGGCTTGCGCGACAGATTGGTGTAGAGGCCGGAGAGAATCAAGGACACATTGGGATTGAAGCTGCCGCCGGCGGGCGCGGAAGCGATCGGCGAGGTTGCATCAGGTGCGGAAACGCCGGGCGCGGGCTGACTGGCTTTCTGATCGGCCTGCTCGGCCTTGGCCTGCGCCGAGGCGGCGGTGCTCTCGGCTTTTTGCAGACGCGCTTCAAGCTCCGTAATGCGTACTTCATAGCGCTGGCGCAGGTCGGCAATCTCCTTGTGTATCTGTTGCAGGTCAGCACTGTCGGCCGCGAATGAAAGCGCAGGAGCCAATGCCGAAGCGGCCAGCGCGGCC
Source organism: Rhodocyclales bacterium (assembly GCA_028292505.1). Taxonomy (GTDB): domain Bacteria; phylum Pseudomonadota; class Gammaproteobacteria; order Burkholderiales; family Rhodocyclaceae; genus Viridibacterium. The sequence goes on along the minus strand of JAQGMF010000001.1, from coordinate 196,409 downwards.
GCCAGGGAAGTATGTTTGAACATGCGAAGTCCTCGTCACGAGTGATCGTCAATAAGTGGTCTGCATGCGCCTCAGAAGGCGCATGCACGGCGCAATACGGATGAACGACAGGCGCGGCTGGATTGAAACTCAGTGGCCGAACCTGAAGGCGAGCGAAAGCAACGACCTGCCGCCGCATAGCCTTACAAGCGGCGCGAACCCGGTCGTGGCAATGCTCAGACGAAGCGCTGGGGAGGTGCGCGTGAGTGATATGCCGTTGTCGTTCTACGCAAAACGCGTACGACATACAACGGCGTGCGCACATCGTGCGCGAAGGTACTCAGGGAGAATGTGTGGTTGCCCAGGAGCGCTGGGCCCGCTGCGGCAAAAGACAGGCACTGCTCGCAACTTTCGTGACCGCTGGGGCCGTGTCGGTCCTGCTGCACGTGGCCGCTCTCGGCCACGTCCTGCACCGCGTGCGACAAGGCATGCAGCCCCGCGCCGTACTGTGCAAACAGTACGAACACGGCGACGAACATTACGATGAGGCGGTTATTGCATGGACGCATCAGAAAAACATGTTACCGAACCCTGCCAATCGGAAACTGGCGGAGACCTACCAGTTTGGAACCAGAAGGTATGATAGTACAAATGCAACTTTGTTGCAAAAGCCATCGCCTGGAATTGTCGGGTCGCTGGCTGCCCGCATGGACGATACGGTTGTGTCGCATTTCAATTACATTTGCCTCACACCACTTTCGGGGGGACGCACATGTTCAATAGCACGGTACTCGAACTTGCCATCGGGCTTTGTTTTACCTTTGCCTCGATTTCGCTCATTGCCAGTTCGCTCAATGAAGCGTTGGCCTCGGCCCTCAAACTGCGCGCCAACACACTGTTGGACGGTGTAAAGGCGCTGCTCAACGACCACCGCTTCGATGGTCTGGCGCGCGATGTGTACAACCACGGCCTGGTCAATCCGCGTTCGCCCGGCGAGGCACAAACGGAGCATGAACTGGTCCATCGGCCTTCCTATATCGAGCCACGGCATTTTGCGATTGCGCTGGTCGAATCGATACAGGGAACCGGTGCCGGGCTCAAAGAGCTTGGGCAGGCTCTCGATGAGATCGAGAACAAGCAGATCCGGCAATTGCTGCGTGGCATGTATGACCGTGCGGCGGGTCGTGCCGATCTCATGCAGACCGAACTCGCCAACTGGTTCAACAGCGGCATGGATCGCGTCTCGGGCGCTTACAAGCGTCGCTCGTAACTCACCTGCTTCATCATCGCGCTGACGCTGGCGATAGTGCTCAATGTCGATGCGGTCCACCTGTTCTCGACGCTGTGGAAACACCCGACGCTGGCCGACGAGCTGCACGCCAATCTGGTCTCGGCCGGCACACCGCAGATCATCTCTGAACTGCAAGTCTTGCCGATCGGCTGGAACAGGCCACCTTCCTGGGACATCAGCATGCTGGTTAGCCTTTTCGGCTGGTTCATTACGGCCTCATCGGCCTTGTTCGGCGCGCCGTTCTGGTTCGACGCGCTGCAAAAACTTGTCAATCTGCGCGGCACTGGCAAGAACACCTCGCCGCAAACGCCCACCAGCTGATTTGCCAAACGCATAAACAACAGGGCCTGCGTGACACAACGCAGGCCCTGTTTTGTTGTGGCGACGGCGATGTATTTATTGCTGCTGTTTTTGCTGCTGCCTCTGTTTCTTCATTTGCTCCATCATCTGTTTCATCTGCGCAGCTTGCTGCGGCGACAGATTTTCAGGCATGCCGCCGGCATGAAGCAACATGCCGTTGATTTTCATGTCGCCCGGTTTCATGTCCGCCGTACAAGCCCCCATGTAGCGGGCACTGATGTTGGTCTGGAAATCGCTGACGCCGTTCATGGGCGGCGTGCGATGACCTTGTACTTGCATGGTGTATTGGCTATTGAAGTCGCCCGTCAGGGTGCCATGCGAGGTCGTGGTACTGTCGGCCTGCTTGCAGGTAGCACTGAACTCCCAACCGCCGCTGATCGCGTGGCTCGCCGTTTGCGTACAGCTATTGTCCTTGCCTGCCATCGTTTGCTTGAGCATGTCGGCATCGGTTTTCTCGTCGATGCATTGCTGTGCCACGACATTGCGTCCCTTCATCGCTGGCGAGTTCATTGTGGTCTCCCACAGGCCCGGTTTGCGATGCGGCATGTCGACCGCAAAGCTTGCTGTGGCGAAGCTCAGGGCGGCGATACCTCCCGCAATTATTGAAGTCAGGTTCTTCATCGATCACGCTCCTTTTATGGGACGGCCCTCAATGTAGCTAAAAACCGGACAGCCTGCGAGTCGACGCTTCAGCCCGGCGGCAACAGCTGCGATACTGTCGCCATGAGCAAGTCATTCATCTCCAAGCTGCCGGATGTCGGCACAACGATCTTCACGGTGATGAGCCAGCTGGCCAACGAGCATGGCGCCATCAATCTCTCGCAGGGATTTCCGGACTATCCGTGTCACCCTGCCTTGCTCGATGCGCTGGCACGTGCCGCCGCGGCAGGGCACAACCAGTACGCGCCCATGGCCGGCCTGCCCGCGTTGCGTCAGGCCATTGCCGCCAAGCTGTTGCTCAGTCACGACGTCATGGTCGATGTCGATCAGGAAATCACCGTCACGGCAGGCGCCACGCAGGCGATCTTCACGGCCATTGCCGCGGTGCTGCATGCGGGCGACGAAGCCATCGTGCTCGACCCGTCGTACGACAGTTATGCACCTGCCATTGCAGCACTGAGCGCGCGGCCGGTCCGCATCGGTTTGACCGCGCCGGATTACGCCGTGGATTGGGATCGGATCGAGCGCGCCATCACGCCACGCACGCGGCTGATCATCGTCAACAACCCGAACAACCCTTCGACCAGCCTGTTCAGCAAGGCCGACATCGATGCGCTTGCCGCGATTGCCGAACGTCATGACTTGTTCGTGCTCGCCGATGAAGTCTATGAACATCTCGTCTTCGATGGACGCGAGCATTGCAGCGTGCTGGTGCATCCGCAACTACGCGCACGCACATTTGCGATCTACTCTTTCGGCAAAACATTTCATGCCACGGGCTGGAAGATCGGCTACTGCGTGGCGCCGCCGGACATGACAACGGAATTTCGCAAGATTCACCAGTTTCTCGTCTTCGCCGTGAACGCGCCCGCGCAGCACGCGCTGGCCGAGCACCTTGCCGACCCCTCGCACTGGCAAGGCCTGCCCACCTTCTTCGAGGCCAAACGCGATCGTCTTGCGCAAGGGCTCACGGACGCCGGATTCAGGCTGCGCCGCAGCCGCAGCACCTACTTCCAGCTGGCCGATTTCAGCGCGCTAGGCAGCGCGTCGGCGCAGAGCGATGTGGCATTCGCGCGCTGGCTGACAATCGAGCACGGCGTGGCCTGCATTCCGGTCTCGGTATTTCATGCCGACCATCGCGAAGAGAAACTCGTGCGCTTCTGCTTTGCCAAGCGGGACGAAACGCTCGACGCGGCAATAATGCTTTTGTCATCAATTAAACAATAAGCTTCCGCACATGGAACATCTCACCCTGATCGGCTGGATCGTCACAGCTATCGCCGTGCTGCTGACCGGCATCTCGAAATCCGCTTTCGGCGGCGCGCTCGGCGGCATCGGTGTGCCGCTGATGGCACTCTGGTTGCCGCCCGGCATGGCAGTCGCCGTGATGCTGCCGATATTATGCTTTATGGATATGTTCGGCGTGCGCGCCTATTGGCAGAAGTGGTCGCTTGCCGATCTGCGCATCATCATTCCCGGCGGCCTGGTCGGCATCGCGCTGGGTACGCTGGCCATCGGTGCATTGCCCGACAACGCGGTGAAGGGGTGCATCGGCGCCATCGCCGTGCTCTTCATGTTCGATCGTCTGTTGGGCCTGCGCGACCGATTGCGCGCCGCGAAAAAAACGGATGGCAAACCGGGCGCGGTAGCAGGCGGCATCTGGTCCGCGCTATCGGGCTTGACCAGCACGCTGGCGCACGCAGGCGGGCCACCCATCCTGGTGTACCTGATGGGCCGGCGACTGCCGAAGGAAAACTTCGTCGCCACCTCGGCCGTGTTCTTTGCCGTCATCAACGCGGCGAAGATTCTGCCTTACCTCTGGCTGGGTCTGTTCAAGCACGAAACGCTAGTGCTGGCGGCCGTACTCGCGCCGCTGGCGCCGCTTGGTGTGTGGCTCGGCTTACATGTAATGCGCAAAGTGCCGGAGCGCGCTTTCTTCCTGAGCGCCACCTTGATGCTGGGAGCATCGGGCATCAAGCTGCTGTGGGATGCCCTGGCGTGATTTGATAGCGGCTATGCATGCAGCATAGCTGCGATACCGAGCGCCGAGCCTATCGCCGCCAAACCATAGACGCCATATTGCAACCAGGTTTTGCGTGTCAGCAGAGCGATGGCCGACAATGCGATGGCGACCTGCATGGCTGTCGTCGCCTGCGCCCAGCGATGATGCACATGCATCTGTGCTTCTGAAGAAACATCCCAGCGCTTGGACTCGGCATCCAGTTCTTCCGCCTTCTTCTGGATGTCAGCCTTTTCGCTCTTGTAACGCTCGATATCCTTGCGGAACTGTTCTGCCTTGTCCGGTGGCGCGAGGACGGCGCCCAGCTCGGCAAGATTCTGCTTGCCGCTCTTGGCCTGGTAGTAATTCCACTGGTCAGATGCTTCGGTCTTGCTGATGGCGGCGCCGTTCTTATCGAGCATGGCGCCGGCCTGCGTCGCGCCACCTTCGTAGGCGAACAGCGCACCCAGCGTCGCCAGAATGGCTGTCGTCACCGCGATGCGTCCGGCAAAGCTGTCCTGCGCACCATGTGCTCCTGCATGTTCGAGTTCGTGATCATGCGGGCCGTGCACGTGAAAGCCATCTTCGGACATTCGATTCTCCAGTATCAATGCGACAACAATAGCCAGCCACCAACGGCCAGCACACAGGCGCCCCCGATCAGCACGGGAACAGGATTGACGCGACGCGGGCCGCTCTCCTGGCGCCGTGGTTGCCGCCGCATTTCGCGCATCAGGGTGGCAAGGCCGCCATTGGTGTACTTGCCAGTCAGCTCGTCGTGCAGCGAACGTGTCATGTCGTCAGCGGGTACGAATAGGCCTTGCCGCTTGGGTGACAGTGCGCAGCCGCAGGCTTCGCAACGATTGCCCTTGGATTGGCGATGCCCGCACTGTGCGCAACGCGTCTCCAACGCTGCCTTGCCCTTTGACTTGTCTTCCTTTGCGCCCAGCTCGGCGGCGTAAGCCAGTTCGATGGCTGAAGCAAGTCGTTCCACCGATTGCGCCTTGGTCTCGGCCGGCGATGGCATGACGGGTGGCGGCGCAGGAAAAGAAGGAGGACGAGGCGCAGCCTGCTGAGTTTCCTGCGCTTCATGCGCAGCCAGTGCGCCCATGATATTCGTGCCGAGCAGGGTGCCGTTGCGCTGCAGGTCCACTTGCGTTTGCAGAAAACTGCCATAGCTTTCTTCTTCGACCAGGGGTGCGCTTGTCACGCCGCCCGTGGTCGAATTGAAAGCCATGACCTGGCTGGCCGTGGCATTGCGCACCGGCAGCGATTCGGTTTCGATTTCCAGTTCGACCTGCATGCCGATGCGTGCCAGCTCGGTGACGTAGCGCCCGCCCCCTTCAGCCGTCACACCGCGCTTTAATACCGCCTTGCCGCCCGAGAACAGTCGCACGACCTGGGCCTCATCGACGCGCAGACGACGTGGCACGGCGCGCATTACCTGGGCCTTGCTGTAGCCGTGGATGGTCTTGCCCCAGAACACCACTTTGAAAGTCACTTCGGTGGCCTGCGCATCGTTGAGTGGCGCGAGCGATTCCAGGCGCGCCTTCATTCCCATGCGTTCGAGTTCGGCGAGGTAAGGACTGCTCGCTTCGGCGCTGACGGCCTTTTTCAATACGGTCGGTTCGCCAGAGAACAAGCGTGCCAGTTGGACGTCGCCCAGACGCAAGCGGATCGCCGCTGCCTTTTGCACGTCCTGCATCTGGAATCCGTCCAGCAGCTGGCCGCTGAACACGATGCGGTACATATCCATCAACTACCTCCTTATTGTTATTGCGCCTCGGTCCGCGTCCCTGCGCTATATCCGGCAGATTATGGTGCGAGAGTCGGGCACGGCGTTAGTGCGATGCGCCATGGTCCGAATAAATAACGACAAGCGGCACAAGTTCCTTGACTGACGGAATTGTCAAGAATCTATTCCAACTAGGGTGGCGGGATCGCCGCTTGCGAACGGTCAAGGTTTCAGGCTCGCTTGCAGCAAGCTTCATGCGTGATATCTCGCCCCCTGCTATCACCGCCTCCACTTTTACGCCCTCTTTCGGCGCCCAGGTCATCGCACCGGGACGCACACGATTTCGCCTGTGGGCGCCGGACGTGGAGTCGGTCAGTGTCGAACTCGAATTCGGCAAGTCATTTCCCATGCGGCGTCTCGAAGACGGCTGGCACGAGGTGGAAGTGCCCTGCGTTGCTGGCACGCGCTATCGTTACCGGGTGCGCCCGGACGTGCTGGTGCCCGACCCCGCGTCACGCCTGCAAGCGGGCGATGTGCGCGACGCCAGCATCGTCGTCGATCCGAGCACCTATGTCTGGCGCAACACGAACTGGCGAGGGCGTCCCTGGCACGAAACGGTGCTCTACGAATTGCACGTCGGTGCCATGGGAGGCTTTCGCGGCACACTGGCACGCCTGCCCGAAATCGCGGCGCTGGGTGTCACGGCTATCGAGTTGATGCCCATCGCCGATTTTCCTGGCAAGCACAATTGGGGATATGACGGTGTTCTAACCTATGCACCCGACACAAGCTATGGCGCGCCGGAAATGCTCAAGGCATTGATCGATGGCGCACACGAGCTCGGACTGCAGGTATTTCTCGACGTGGTCTACAACCACTTCGGTCCAGATGGCAATTTCCTCAATCAGTACGCCTCGCCGTTTTTCAGTGAAGAGCAGAAGAATGCGTGGGGCTCTTCGATCGATTATCGTCAACGTGCAGTGCGCGATTTCTTCATCGAAAATGCAATTTACTGGCTGGAAGAGTATCGCTTCGATGGCTTGCGTTTCGACGCAGTACATGCCATCCCCGATGGTAGCTTCATGAGCGAGCTCGTCGCGCGCGTGCGCAGCCATTTTGATCCGGCGCGGCACATTCATCTTGTGCTGGAACACGATGGCAATGCTTCGCACTATTTGCGCGAACATTTCGACGCGCAGTGGAACGACGATCTGCACCACGTGTTGCACGTCATGCTGACAGACGAGACACGCGGTTATTACAGCGCTTACGCAGAAGACACAGCCGACAAGCTGGCACGTTGTCTGAAAGAAGGCTTTGCCTATCAAGGCGAGCCATCATCAGCTCACGCCGGGCAGCAACGCGGTGAGCCGAGCGCCGATCTGCCGCCCAGCGCTTTCGTGGCCTTCCTGCAGAATCATGACCAGATCGGTAATCGCGCACACGGCGACCGACTCACCACGCTGGCCGATTCGCGTGGCATCAGGGCGGCAGCGACGCTGTTGCTGCTGTCGCCGCAGATTCCCATGTTGTTCATGGGCGAAGAGTGGGGAAGCACCAAGCCGTTCAATTATTTCGTGAACCACGAAGGCGAACTAGCGGAGGCTATCCGCCAAGGCAGACTGCAGGAATTCGCGCTCGCCGCCGACCCGAACGATGATCAGAGCGTCATTCCCGATCCCAGCGAAATGTCGACCTACCACAGCTCGGTTCCCGATCATCCGATCGGCAGGGAAATAGAATATGCACAATGGCTAGAGTTCTACCGTGAAGTGTTGACCGTCAGGCACGCCAGCATCATTCCGCGCCTGTGCGGCGCACGTGCGCTGGACGCGGTGGTACTCGGCGAGAAAGCCGTCAAGGCAAGCTGGCGGATGGGTGATGACACAGTGCTGACGCTGTACACCAACCTTTCCAGCGACAGATTGATTTTCCCGTCTGCACCCTTCGCGAGCGACACCGAGGTTCTGTTGGAAACGCGCGTCAATGCGATGGCGCTGCTCAAGCAAGGTTGCTTGCGGGCCTTCACGACAGTAGCACTGCTGAACAAGGCATAAGCGCGCAGCAGCGTCTAGTACTGCATTTTTTACAGCCGGAGCGTAAATATTCCTTGGCTGTGCGCCTGCAAGCCTCTCATACCCTTCATGTCTGGTAATAGTCGTGGGTCGAAGGCAGGCATGCCGATTGCAGCCCTTGGAATGAAGCGGTAATTCAATACGCCGTTCGCAGCGCTGACAATTCAGCGCTTATGACATCAATAATTTTGAATGGAGATCGCCATGAAACACTCACTGATTCGTTTGTCATTAATCGCCGCCATTGGCGCAAGTCCACTGCTGGCTTTGTCGCAAGGTACGGCGCCGGATGCATCGCCCGGTCCGACACCCAATGCTCCAGCGCAGGACAGCAATGGTGGAATGCGGCCGTCAGACACGGCGCCGAGCCCGGTCACTCCGTCGGCCAACTCGTACAACAGCCAGCCCGACGTCACCACCTCGGCAGATACGGCTGGTGCCAAACCGAAGGCCAAGCACACGACCAAGCGCAAAACGCAGGTTAAGCACGCTCCGTCGAGTACGTCGGGCGGGAGCGACTCAACCATGCCGAGCGGCTCCAGCACCAGCGGCACTAACTAAGCAGGCATTCCTTACGGAGTTAGCCCCTGGCCCACTCCAGCCAGAAGCCCGCAGCAGTTGCGGGCTTTTTAACGTGCGTATGAACGACAGCTCAGTCACGACACTTCTGGTTGGTGAAATTTATTTATGTCAAATAACTTCTCGTACCGCGCAACGCAAGACTTATGATCTGTCGCGTCGTTGTGCAACTGTGTGTTCATAGCGCTTGACCCTCCCATGGGGGTAGGGTCCACAATCCGTGCATCGCGCATTTCAGGCGTCCACGATCCAGACGACCGAAAATATGACAAATGCACTCTCTGGCGAGACTTCGCCGAACCGCAACATTACCCTGCCCGTTACCGGCATGAGCTGCGCCTCCTGCGCGGGCCGCGTCGAGAAAGCCTTGCGTGCTGTCGACGGCGTGGCCGAGGCGAACGTCAATCTCGCCACCGAGCAAGCGAATGTAAGTTTCAAACCACAAGCCACCATCGAGCAGCTCGTGCAAGCAATCGAGCGCGCCGGCTACGCCGTTCCTGCCGCGACGATCGACCTTGCCATCGCCGGCATGAGTTGCGCCAGTTGCGTCGCTCGCGTTGAAAAGGCCTTGCGCGCCGTCGATGGCGTCGAAGAGGTCGTCGTCAACCTCGCGACCGAACGCGCACGTGTCGTTGCGCATGGCACGCGCGAGGAGGCCTTGCTGGCGGTAGCGTCCAAGGCTGGCTACGACGCGAGGCGGATCACACCAGAAACGACTCAGGCACCCGAGCGCGATACGCAAAAGTGGCTACTGCTCGCCAGCGTTTTGTTCACGCTACCCTTGATGCTGCCGATGCTGGGCGCGGTCTTCGGCACGCACTGGATGCTGTCCGGCACATGGCAATGGCTGCTGGCAACACCCGTGCAGTTCGTCTTCGGTGCGCGCTTTTACCGCGCCGGCTGGAAAGCGCTCGTGGCACGCACTGGCAATATGGACTTGCTGGTGGCACTGGGGACGAGTGCCGCCTATGGCCTGAGCATTTATCAGCTCCTGTCGGCGCCGAGCCACATGGCCGATCTCTATTTCGAAGCCTCGGCTGCCGTCATCACCCTGGTCTTGCTGGGCAAGTGGCTGGAGACACGCGCGAAACGCCAGACCACCTCCGCGATCCGGGCGCTGCAAGCCTTGCGGCCAGAGACGGCCAGAGTGCGTAAAGCCGCCACGCAACTTGACGTACCCCTCGGCCAAGTACACGTCGATGACATTGTCATCGTTCGCGCTGGCGAGCGCATCCCCGTCGACGGTCGCATCATCGAAGGTAGTTCGCACGTTGACGAGTCCCTTCTCACCGGCGAGAGCCTGCCAGTCTTCAAGGCTATCGGTGACACTGTGATCGGCGGCGCCATCAATGCCGACGGCATGATCGCTATCGAGACGACAGCGGTCGGCACGCAAACGCAACTGGCGCACATCATCGCCCTGGTGGAAAACGCGCAAGCGAAGAAGGCGCCCATCCAGCGACTGGTTGACAGGGTCAGCGCCGTCTTCGTCCCCGTCGTACTCGCCCTGGCGCTGCTGACGCTGGTCGGTTGGGGCTTGGCCGGCGGCGACTGGCAACGCGCGATTCTGAATGCAGTGGCCGTGCTGGTCATCGCCTGTCCCTGCGCATTGGGGCTTGCCACACCAACGGCCATCATGGCAGGCACGGGCGTCGCGGCCAGACGCGGCATTCTCATCAAGGATGCGGAGGCGCTGGAGATCGCCCACAAGCTGCGCGTCATCGCTTTCGACAAGACCGGCACACTCACATCGGGCAAGCCGACGTTGGTCGCCATAGAATCTGTCGCCGGGAGGCCGGAGGAAGCGCTCGCCATTGCTGCGGCGATCCAGTCGGGCAGCGAACATCCGCTGGGACTGGCAGTCGTTCAGGAGGCGCATCGCCAAGGCTTGGCGCTGCCTGCGGTAAGCGACCTAAAAGTGGAGGCAGGCCGAGGCATTCGCGCGCACGTCGCGGGCGCCAATATCCTCGTTGGCAGCTCACGCTGGATGCAGGAGTTTGAGGTAGACCTCGCGCCATTGCGGGCGCGAGCCGAGCAATTACAGGCTGAAGGTCGCACGGTATCGTGGATGGCGAGCGCAGCGCCGCAGCGCCTCATGGCCCTGCTCGCCTTCGGCGACGAACCGCGACCGGAGGCATCCGCCGCGATTCAGGTGCTACGCCTGCGCGGCATTACGCCGGTGCTTGTCACGGGCGATCATGCCACCAGCGCGGCGTCCATCGCCGCGCGACTCGGCATCGAGGAGGTCCGTGCCGAAGTGCTGCCAGCGGACAAGGCAGCCATCATGGCAGAGCTGCGCCATCGATACGGCTTCGTCGCCATGGTCGGCGATGGCATCAACGACGCGCCGGCCCTTGCTGCAGCGGACATCGGTATTGCCATGGGGGGTGGCACGGACGTTGCAATGCAAGCAGCAGGCATCACGCTCATGCGCAACGATCCACGCCTGGTAAATGATGCAATTGACATTTCGCAAAGAACCTTCCAAAAAATCCGGCAGAATCTTTTCTGGGCTTTCATTTACAACATTGTTGGCATACCGCTTGCTGCAGCCGGCTTGCTCAATCCGGTGGTCGCGGGGGCGGCAATGGCGTTTTCGAGTGTCAGTGTCGTCAGCAATGCTTTGTTGCTTGGGCGCTGGCGCGGCAGCGCCGCATCGGACGGAGGCAACAAATATGAAAAGGGTACTTCTGCAACACGCCGAGGCATTTGAAAATGGCTTCATCGACATTGGTCTCGCCACGAAAGCGAGCGGCGTTTCAGTGAAGATGATTCGCCACTACGAAGAGATCGGTCTCCTCAAAAACGTGGCGCGCACGGCAGCAAACTATCGCCTGTACACCGAACAACATGTGCATACACTGCGTTTCATCAAACGCGCGCGCACGCTCGGCTTTTCGATGGAAGAGATCAGGGAATTGCTGAGTTTGTGGCAGGATCGCAGGCGCTCCAGCGCTTCAGTCAAGAAGATCGCCGCACGCCATATCGATGAGTTGCAAACCAAGATCAGCGAGCTTCAAAGCATGACCAACACCCTGAAGGAACTTGTGCGCTGCTGCGCAGGTGACAGTCGCCCTAATTGCCCGATACTCGACGATCTGGCGGGGCGCAAAGCTGCATGATGAACGCCTGCCTTTTTAATGACTTTGGGATATTGGCAAGGTGATGCGGAAGGTCGTGCCGACGCCAACCTCGCTGTGTACATCGAACGTCCCACAATGCTTCTTGATGATTCCATACGAGAGTGACAGGCCTAGTCCGGTGCCTTTGCCCACCGGCTTGGTCGTGAAGAACGGATCGAATATCTTGGCGAGAATATTCTGCGGGATACCCGAGCCGGTATCCTGCACTTCCAGCCAGACCCTGTCCTCTTCCGTCCCCGTGCGTATCGTGATGGTGCCGCGTTGCGAACCCATTGCGTGCGCAGCGTTCACCACGAGGTTCATGACAACCTGATTCAGTTGCGAAGGCAGACATTCTATTTCTGGAATGTCGCCGTACTCCTTGACGATATTGGCGATGTACTTCACTTCGTTGTTGACGATGTTCAGCGTGGAGTCGATGCCCTCGTGCAGCTTCGCCAGTTGCCATTCGCTGACGGAATCGACACGCGAGAAGCACTTCAGATCCTGCACGATCTTCTGCACGCGCGACAGGCCCTCCCGCGACTCATGCATCAACACCGGAATGTCCTCCAGGAGAAAATCCAATTCCAGGCGATTGCGGATCGTGTTCAGGCGCAGCAGCGTATCGTCGGTCATCTCCTGACGCTGAGCTTCTTCGTATGCATGTAGCATTTCGAAGATGCCCTCGTGATATTTCTCCAGTGTGCCGAAATTGGAAAAGACGTAGCCGATGGGATTGTTGATCTCGTGCGCAACGCCGGCCGCCAGCTGACCGAGCGACGCGAGTTTCTCCGATTGAATGACTTGCTGCTGCGCCTGCGCAAAAAGGTTGGCATTCTGTATGGCAATGGCCGACTGGCTCGCGAATATCTGCAACAGTTCAAGATCGCTCTCGGCATTCACCGCCATGTCGACGTAGATCACCCCTACGGCAACGCCTTCGACACTGAGCGGAATGATAGTGGCATTTTCCAGCCGCGTGATCTGCGGCCTTGTCAAGGCTTCGCAGGTGGCACGGTAGCGCTCGGGGGCAAGACAGGCTTGCGCACTCGCAGCGGACTCGAAGCAACCGGCGGCCGCTTTGATGAACAGTGGCGATTCGCCTTTGCCGGCTTCAGTGACATTGCCACCGACCACGGCGAGAAACGAATCCGCCGTGCGGATCATCGTCATGACCTGCTGCAGGATGGTTTGCAGCAACGTGTCGAGCGTCTGGATCTTATGAATATCGAAGGTGGCGTTGATGAGATAACGCATGCACTGCCGGCCCTTGTGCAGCAGTTGCACAGTATGCGCGGCCTTGAGCCCGATATCTGTCCATAGCAACAGCTTGTCAGGGCCTTCGCTCTTGTCGTGATAACCCTGGATGTCCAGGCGCCGGAGCAATTCGCGCGGCGGCTGCTCACTGGCGTAACCCGTCTGCAGAATGACCTGGACATAGGGATTGAAAGTTCGCAGTTCGGCAACCACCTCCTCGCCGGTCATGCCCGGCATGAAGTAGTCGAGCAGCATCAGGTCGACATTTTCGTTGTGTAGTATGTCGAGTGCGCTCCTGCCGCTGTTGGCCAGCAAAATGCGATGCCCTTCGCGTTCCAGCAGCCTGCTTGTCGATTCACGATAATCATCGTCGTCATCGACCAGCAAGACGGTCCAATCGGAAGTTTTATCGACCTTGCTCTTACGTGCCACAGACGACTCCCGGATTCACATGAGCAAGGCCAAAGCGCCCTGCCTTACTACGCGCGGAACAGTTCCATGCGTAGCGATGCTCTCCGGAGAATATCGGCATCGAGGGCCGCAGCTTGAGTGCCACGGCCCTCCTATTTCACTGCCTTCAGGTCACGACGATGACGCCGCCCATGTCTTCGTGGCCGTCGCCGCAGAACACATCGCAATAGAACTCGAACTTGCCGGTCTTGTCAGCCGTCAAGCGCACGCTGGCGGTCTTGCCTGGCACGATGTCAGTACGCACATGAAAATCCGGCGCGTTGAAGCCCATCGTCACATCCATCGAGATGAGTTCCAGCACGACCGTCTCGCCCTTTGCAAGTTCGATAGTGGCCGGCGTGTAGTCGAATTTCTTGGCTACCACCTTGATCACGCGCTCGCCCGACTGGGCAAAACCGAGGGTGCCGAGCATGCCAAGCCCGGCCACCCCGGCGGCTCCCGTCAATAGACGCCGCCTGAATACGTTTGTCATATATGTACGCATCGTCATCCCTTCTGCACCGGAAATTCGACGAGTGTGTATTCGGCACGTACCGGTTTGGCCGTCACCTCGCGAAAGCCCAGACCGCGATAGGGCTGGCCGGCGTCCCACGGCAACGGCAGGCGCTTGGGCTGGGAACCGGGCGCGGGCAAGGGGAATATCAGCGACTTGGCGGAATGGTGCGCGATGTGCCCGGTCATGTGATGATTTTCCTGGTGGATATGCCCATAGAATACCGTGACATTGCGGTAAGGCATCAGCAAGCTCACGGCCTTGTCGCCGTCACGCGTCGCCCAGTCCCATTGCGGATACAGATCGAACAAGGGCCGATGGGTGAAGACCACAATCCTGGCGTCATCGGCCAGCGGTTTGAGATCGGCGGCAAGCCAGGCAAGTTGCTCATCGCCGATGCTGGCACTGGGGTCGGATACATTGTCGATGACGACGAAATGAATGCCCTTGTGGTCGAAGCTGTAGTACGTCTGGCCGAAGAATTCCTGATAGGCCTTGCCGCGATCGAGCGAGGCGTCGTGTTCGCCGGGCATGAAGTAAAGGGTCGGCACCTTGAGCGCGCCGACGATCTCCTTGAATTCGCCCATGCGCTTGCGGCGTTCGCGCGGATCGTCGGTGGTGTGCGTGAGGTCACCCGTGAACACGATAAAGTCCGGTTGCACTTCAAGACTGTTAACCGCAGCGACTGCTTTCTTCAGCGTGCCTTTGGCGTCAGGGTTGACGTCGCCTTCGAAGCCCCAGTGCGAATCGGAAAGTTGTACGAAGAAAAAGTCTTCATTCGATGCATCGGAGGCCGAGCCGGCCATGTGCGCGCAGCCTGCCAGGCCGGACGCGAACACCACACCGCCCAGGCCCGCCAGCTTCATGAAATTACGTCGATCAATGGGTTTGTCCATGGTTCTCTCCTGTCAGGGGCCGATCGACTGATCGGTATGCTGCAGTACCGACGGGTCGCGCGATTTATTCCGCGGGCTGTCGCAACAAGCCGAAAAAATAAAAAGCACGTCATACGGGAATAAAATCCGGCTGCAGCCGGTACACGCAAGTAGAAGTAGGCAGAAACAGGCAAGAGCCGGTAAAAGCAGGCGGACCTCCATGACAGACTTGACCAAGTCACAGCGCTTCGAAGCGACGGTGTTACCTCACCTGAACAGCGCGTTCAATCTGGCGCGCTGGCTCACGCGTAGCGACCACGACGCAGAAGATGTCGTGCAGGAGGCTTATCTGAAGGCCTTCAAGTATTTCGAACGTTTTCACGGCGGCGATGGCCGCACCTGGCTGTTGGCCATCGTGCGCAATACTTTCTATACGCATTACCGCCAGAGCCAGGAGCATTCGCGCAGCGAGCAATTCGATGAAGACTGCCATAGCATGGAAGACATATCGGCGCATGGCGCCAAGACTGCCGAAAATGCATTGCAGCGCCGCGATGACGAACGCATGGTGAATAGGGCGCTTGAGAAAATGCCGATAGAATTTCGTGAGGTACTGGTGATGCGCGAGCTGGACGATCTGTCCTACCGTCAGATTGCCGATGTCATCGGCATACCCATCGGCACGGTGATGTCACGACTGGCGCGCGGCCGCAAGCTGTTCGCCGGGCTGTTGGCACACAATGGTCAGGAGGCATGATGGACTGCAAAAAAGTGGCTGAGCTATTGCCGGCCTATATCGACCAGGAGCTCGGCGTAGGTGAGTTGATGGGCATCGACGAACACTTGCAAAATTGCCCGGACTGCCGACGCGAACATGCGGCGCAGCGGGATCTCGGTGCGCAAATCAAGGCACGGGCAAGTTACTTCACGGCGCCGCCGCATCTCGAAGCGCGCTTGCGTGCCAGCCTGCCCAAAAGCAATGCTGCCGCGCCGCGCCGCTGGACGATGCAGTGGCGCGCACCTTGGTTGCACACCGGCATCGCGATGGCATGCGCACTCGTCGCCGCATGGAGCCTGGGCCTGTATGTCATGCAGCCCTCGGCGCAAGAGCGTCTCGCCGAAGAAATCGTCTCGGACCATGTGCGCTCGCTACAGGTCGATCATCTGTCGGACGTCGCCTCGACGGATCAACATACGGTGAAGCCCTGGTTCAACGGCAAGCTCGATTTCGCGCCGCCGGTGGTCGATCTCGCCACGCAAGGATTCCCGCTGGTCGGCGGCCGTCTCGACTATCTCGATGGTCACGCGGTCGCGGCACTCGTCTATCACGTACGCCAGCACCCCATCAATTTGTACGTATGGCCGGCGAGTAGCCACGATGTAGCTTCTACGCAGACGCGCAATGGCTACCATCTGATGCACTGGACGGCGCAAGGGATGAATTTCTGGGCCATCTCGGACTGCGCGGCCAGCGATGTCGAACGCTTCGCGCAAGGGCTGCGCGTGGCGGTCAACGAACCTACATAAGGGAATCACTGGACACGCGATGTTTCGGCATGGGGTTTGCGGATACCAATGTATCGCAAGGGAAACAACGAAGGACTCCAGCCATGCAAACCCTGAGTAACGTCGCCTCCAAAGTCTTCGACCGTTTGTTTTTGAGCCAGTTGGCACTGTGTGACGAAGACTTCCAGATCGCCAAAGTTCCACCTGCAGCTGTGCCGCCATATCGTCCGACCGAAGACGAAATAGAGAAGAGCGGCCCGCTTGCTTATTCCTATTTTGGTGCCTGAGTCGCACACAGGAATCACGCGTGCTGAGACAGCAAAAAGTTCACGACAAAAACTTACTGACCCGCTAAATCCGCAGGTCGGGTGAATGCCCATGGAATTTTTGCACCGTCTGGTGCAAAATCGACCACGATCTTGTGGAGACGACATGGCGCAGGAAGTTCCGGCAGAAGATGCAGCGTTTCTGGCGACACTGTCGACAAGACCGCGTGAAAAAAAGTGGGCGCTGGGCATCATCGCGATATCCGCGCTGTGCTTCATCCTCGCCGCCCCCTACGCCAAACTGCCTCTGCCCAAAGTGTGGGCATTCATCCCCATCTACGAGTCGGCACTCGTCACCAATGATCTGATCACGGCCGCCCTGCTCTTTGGCCAATTCAAGATTCTCGGCTCACGCTCGTTGTGCGTGCTGGCTTGCGGCTATCTGTTCACAGCCTGCATCGCTGTCGTTCACGCGCTCACCTTTCCCGGCCTGTTCGCGCCAGCCGGCCTGCTCGGCGCCGGCCCGCAGACCACTGCCTGGCTCTACATGTTCTGGCATGGGGGCTTCCCGCTGTTCGTCATCGCCTATGCCTTTCTCAAGAGCGAAAATGGTTCGTGGCGTGCCAGCGATAAACGGCCTCTCAATGCCGCTGTCTGCGCCGCCGCCACGATTCTCCTGGTGGCGTTGTTTGCAGTAGTAGCGAGTCTTGGTCGCGAAGCGCTACCCGCCATCATGCAGGGCAATCATTACACGCCTGTCATGTCCGGCATCGTGGGCAGCGTCTGGTTGCTGAGCCTGATATCGGTCGTCATGCTGTATCTGCGCCGGCCGCACTCCGTGCTGGACCTATGGCTAGGCGTCGTAATGTGCGCCTGGCTGTTCGACATCGCGCTATCGGCAGTACTCAACGCCGGCCGCTTCGATCTTGGTTTCTATGCCGGACGCATATACGGCCTGGTAGCGGCCAGCGGCGTGCTGCTTGTGCTGCTGCTCGAAAACGGCAGACTCTATGCGCGTTTGGCAGAGGCGCACCAAAGCGAGCATCGCAAATCCAGCGAATTGGCCGCAGTCAACAAAGAGCTCGAGGCATTTTCATATTCGGTCTCGCACGATCTGCGCGCGCCATTGCGGGCTATCGACGGCTTCAGCAAAGCCTTGCTCAATCGGCTCGGTCCGCACAGCGACAACAGTGAACGTCATTATCTGGATCGCATAAGGACCGCAGCCCAGCGCATGGGCGCACTGATCGACGATCTGATCAACCTGTCTCGCATCACGCGCGCTCCGCTACGCGCCGAGCAAGTGGACATGACGAAGATGTCCAGGGATATTCTGGCCGAACTCGCCGATGCCGAACCCGCACGCAAAGTGACATGTTCGGTCGGGGAAGGGCTGGTCGTGAACGCCGACCCGCATTTACTTGCGGTGCTGTTGCGCAACCTATTGGGGAATGCCTGGAAATACACCTCGCGCAATGCTGAGGCGATGATCGAGCTGGGTGTGAATCGCGTAGACGGTACCCAGGTATTTTATGTGAAGGACAATGGCGTCGGCTTCGATATGACACATGCAAAGAACTTGTTCACCCCGTTCCATCGCCTGCACACGGACGCGGAGTTCCCCGGCACGGGTATTGGTCTGGCGACGGTGCATCGCGTAGTATGCCGGCATAGTGGCAGCATTCGCGCTGAAGCTGAACCGGCGCGAGGCGCGACATTTCATTTCGCCCTGGAGAAGAGTTGATGAGGACCGAGCAAATCATCCTGCTGGTGGAGGATAACGACGCCGATGCCGAACTAACCGCCATGGCATTTGCCGACGCACATATCGGCAATGCGCTCGTCCGAGTATGCGACGGGCAGGAGGCGCTCGATTATCTTTTTGCACAAGGCCGCTACGCGCATCGTCAGGTCGACGATATCCCGGCCGTCGTGCTGCTGGATCTGAATATGCCACGTATATCCGGCATCGAGGTGCTCAAAGCGATCCGCGCAGACGAGCGCATCAAACATCTACCCGTCATAATCCTGACTTCGTCGAACGAAGACCGGGACCGGCTGGCCGCCTATGACAATTACGCCAATAGCTACGTCCAGAAGCCTGTAGACTACGATCAGTTCGTCATCGCTTCCAGACAATTGGGACTGTACTGGCTGCTGCTCAACGAACCGCCGCCGCGCCGATAACATCCGGGCTGGCGAGAATTTCGACCGCCTCCGAAGCCGCACCTCCGTACGTCACGGCTCGTCGCAACCATGGCACCACCACGGAAATGACGTTGAACTATTTTGCGACTACCGTACCCACGGCGGTCGCGGCGTTGTACTCGCCGATGAACTTGTAACTGCCCGGTTTCAACGGACCGATATAGACCGCCACTTCCTTTCCTGCCGGGATCAGTTTCTCGCGATGCAGATCGTCGCTGTCGAATTCTTCCGGCGTCGCGTCCATGTTCCTGATGATCAGCTTGACCTTCTTGTCAGCCGGAATTTCGAGCGTTTGCGGTTCGAAACGATGATTCCTGATGATCAGCACCAGGCTATCTTCGTCTGCGCGAACAGGCGCGGCAATGCCCAAGAAAAGTAGTGCCGATGTCACGGCCAGAAAACGGGATATGTGTTTCATGCTTGGCTCTTCACAGCAATTAGAAATGCGCTTCGTATTCGAGCATGGTGCGCACGGTTCGATGCTCGCTTGCGCGGCTCGCGCCGAACAGATAGGCGATTTCGTATTTCAGCTTGCCGGGCAAACCCAAGGGTAATGCGCCGACGAGCGCGGGGCCTGCACGCACGCGCTGGTTTTCGTACGAATCGATGTGCTCGAGGCGTCCGGGCTCGCCATAAATCTCGATGCCAGGTTCGAAAGTCGGGTGTACGCGCCAGCGACTCTGGAAGCGGTACTCCACACCGAGGCCATGTTCCCTGTCGGTACCTAGCTCACGATTGAATAGAAGATTGAAGGTGGTCAGATTGTTGCCAAACTCTTTTTGCAGCAACAGACCGAGTGTGACATTGTCATGATCGCCGTCGCGCACCACACGTTCGTACTCGGCAAAGATTCCGGCATCGAGCCAGTACTTGCCTTGCGGCGTCAGCTGAAAGCGATTCTCCCAGGAAGTGGAGTCGTACTGACGCGGTTCCATCGGCGCCTGCTTCCATTGCGTCTCGATTTCAGCCGCCCAGAATTCGTTAACACCGTAGCCCACATCGACGTTGTAGCTGCGCGCGTGATGCAGCGCCTCGCGCCTGTCGAATGTGCTGTCCGCCCGCGTTTCGAGTTCGAGTTCGCCTTGCTCGACAATGGGCGAAAAAACGTGAGGAGCGGCCTGTGCAAAGCTCCCGAACACCACCAACACAAGGCCGGCAAACAGCTGAAATATCGCAGGACAGATGCGCAAAAACGATGTGCGAGGTGACATGGCAGGTCTAAATTACAAATAGGAATGGTTCGCATTATTATTCAGTACACAAGCCTTGGCAATAGCTTCGAATTATTTGCAATATCTATTGCTGACTGCCATAGTTGATGCATGACAGATCAGATCGAGCTTTGTGCCCTGGCCGTCGCCCTGCCAAGCAGCTCACCGACACCCCGAAGCCGCACCTGGCGCGCACTCAAGGCGCTCGGCGCCGGCGTGTTGCGTGACGGTGTATACGTGCTGCCTTCTTCACTCGAACATCTGGCAGCACTGGAAGACATCGCGCGAGATGTTGAAAGTGCGGACGGGACGGCGGAGCTTCTATCGATAACATCGCGCGACGCGGAGCAGGCGCAGCGGTTCATCGGCCTGTTCTCGCGCACCGACGCCTATCGCGAACTCATCGCGCAACTCGCGCAAATCGAAGCGGAAGCTGCCACCGTACCGGCACATCTGCTCGAACGTCGATTGACGAGCTGGCAGCGCTCGCTGGAGCAACTGGCGGCCATCGATTTCTATCCC
The DNA here is from genome assembly GCA_028292505.1 of Rhodocyclales bacterium. Lineage (GTDB taxonomy): Bacteria > Pseudomonadota > Gammaproteobacteria > Burkholderiales > Rhodocyclaceae > Viridibacterium. The sequence goes on along the minus strand of JAQGMF010000001.1, from coordinate 175,797 downwards.
ACCGAAGCGCAGGCACAGGCCCGCCGTGCCTTGCAGTCCTGCCTCGAACGTCTAGCACCGCTCGTGTCGCCGGGCGAGCCGTCTTCGGTGCCACGCGCCATCACGCCGCTCGACATCGAGGACTACCAGGGCCGCATGTGGGCGACACGTAGCCGCCCCTGGGTGGATCGGCTGGCAACAGCATGGCTCATCCAGCGACACGTTGATGCCCAAGCGCGGTTTGTGTGGTTGGAATCGCCTACCAGCTGCCCCACAGATGCGCTCGGCTTCGACTTCGATGGCGCCGCTTTTACCCACGTCGAAGGGCGGGTGAGCTTCGAGACCGTGCTCGAGAGTTTCGGCCTGCATACACGCAAGGAACTGGTGCGTATTGCCGCTGTGGTGCACGTGCTCGATGTGGGCGGCGTGCCGGTGATCGAAGCGGCGGGTCTATCGGCGATTCTCGACGGCTTGCGTCGCAGGGAAGCTGATGACGATCGACTGCTGGCAGCGGCCTGCCAGGTATTCGATGCACTCGAAGAACACTTCAAGAACGAAACGGGAAGCGAGCAATGAGTGATGCAGCGGTACAACCAGAAAACGCACCCACTTATACCTTGTGGCAGATGGTGCTCTACATGTTGAAGCTTGGCACTATCGGCTTCGGCGGGCCGGTTGCGCTGGTGGGCTACATGCATCGCGATCTGGTGGAAGAGCGCCACTGGATTTCGGAAGGCGACTACAAGGAAGGCATGGCGCTCGCTCAGCTTGCACCGGGGCCGCTGGCCGCGCAGGTGTCGATCTACCTGGGTTATGTGCATTACCGCCTCATCGGGGCAACGCTTGCAGGTCTTGCATTTGTCATACCTTCGTTTTTCATGGTGCTTGCTATTGGCTGGGCTTACGTGCGCTTCGGTGGCCTGCCGTGGATGCAGGCTGTGTTCTATGGCGTGGCGGCTTTGGTCATCGGCATCATCGCGATGAGTACCAAGAAGCTCACGCAGAAAAGTATCGGTCGCGACAAGCTGCTGTGGGCGATCTTCGTGTTGCTCACCGCAGTGACCGTCATTACGCAGAACGAAGTAGCGTGGTTGTTCCTGGCTTCGGGAATCGTCGTGTGGTTGTGGCGCGTGCCGCCCAAGGCCTTCAAGCGTGGCGGAGGAAGTGGCACGATTGGCGGCGGCATGGCGGCTATCGCAGCGCTACCGATGCCGGCCGTGCCCGCCGTCGCTTCGACGCACACGCTGACCCAGATCGCGCTGTTCTTCGCCAAGGCCGGTTCGTTCGTATTTGGCAGCGGCCTGGCCATCGTGCCGTTTCTCTATGGCGGCGTGGTTACCGAGCATCGATGGCTCAATGACAAACAGTTTGTCGATGCGGTGGCGGTAGCCATGATCACGCCGGGGCCGGTGGTCATCACCGTGGCCTTCATCGGTTACCTCATCGCTGGTCTAAAAGGCGCGATTGTTGCTGCTATCGGCACCTTCGTGCCCTGTTATCTCTTCACTGTCATTCCGGCGCCTTACATGAAGAAATACGGCAAGCTGCCCGCCATCGTCGCCTTCGTGGACGGCGTTACTGCGGCGGCCGTCGGTGCGATTGCTGGGTCGGTGATCGTATTGGCGCAACGTTCCATTGTTGATATGGCAACTGCGCTGCTCGCCATCGTAACGGCTGCACTGTTGTGGCGTTTCAAGAAGCTGCAGGAGCCCGTCGTCGTGGCCGGAGCAGCCTTGCTGGGTCTGGTGCTGTATCCCTTGCTGCACTGAAGGACCGGGGGCCTTCGGTAAAGCGTTTCTCTTTACCTGGAAGGAGTTCCATATGACCAATGCATTTGATGTGGAGCGCCGCACGGCGCTCAAGGGCGCGGCCGTCGTGTTGGCCGCCAGCGTTGCCGATGTCGGCGCACAAACCCCGGAGAAGAAAGCCATGAGTTCCGCTGCATTTGATCGGCCCGCCGCGCCGAAACCGTTGCCCTTTGATCCTGCGAAACTCAATGGCATATCGGAACGCCTGATTCGCTCGCATTGGGAAAACAACTACAGCGGCGCGGTCAAGGCACTCAATGCGGTCAACAAGCAGCTCGCACAGACCCTGCCGAACAAGGACATTCCGCCATACATCTACAACGACATGAAGCGCGAGCACCTGATGCGCACGGGCTCGGTGGTGTTCCACGAATACTACTTCGACAATCTCGGCGGATCGGGCGTCGCGAACGCCAAGCTACGCAGTAATCTGGCAGAAGCTTTCGGCAGTTATGACAATTGGGAAACAGAATTCCGCCAGATCGGCAATGGGCTCGGCGGCGGTTCCGGCTGGACCGTCCTCGGCTACAACGTGCATCGCGGCATGCTGGAAAATTACTGGATGGCCGATCACGCGCACGGCCCGGCCGCGACCTTGCCGATCCTGGTGATGGATATGTACGAACACGCCTACCAAATGGACTACGGCGCCGCGGCCGGTAAGTACATCGACGCCTTCTTTACCAATATCAATTGGGAAATCGCAGCCACGCGACTAGAGCACGCGCAAAGCGCTGCCAGACTGATTGCCTAGCGCATCAAGACAACAGCCAGGAGACTCACATGAAATGGGTGACACGTGAACGACCGAAGATCGACCGCATTGCCTGTCCCTGGCTGGTGTCGCGCTTCATCGACAAGGATGCCGAGTTTCTCTATGTGCCTGCGGCCAGCGTGATCAAGATCGCCGCGCAGACCGGCGCGATTCCCTACGATGTACCGGATGTCGAACTGACTCACGTCGGTGAGCTGTGCAGTTTCGATGCCTTCATCAACAAGTATGGGTTGTCTGATCCGCCGCTTGAGCAGCTGGCCATCATTGTGCGCGGCGCCGATACGTCGCGGCTGAGCCTGACGCCGCAGTCTGCCGGCCTGTATGCCATTTCACTAGGCTTGTCGCAGACCTTCGCCGACGATCATGAAATGCTGGGGCATGGCATGGTGCTCTACGACGCTTTGTACGCGTGGTGCAGGCACTGCCAGGCCGAAACGCATAACTGGCCGCCCGCATGAAACCGCGCATCAATGGACAAACATGCTCTGCTTTCGCTCAGGTCACCAGCGCCACGCTTTTCACTTGCGCGAACACGCGTTGCCCGATTTGCAGTGCCAGCAGATCGCGCGAACGACGGGTGATGCGCGAAATCAGGATCGTGCCCTCGCCCGTTGCGCCTTCATCCTTCCGCGCGTCGAGGCGCAAGCGCACGCTGACCTTGTCGCCAGCCTCCCCGCTAATTTCAAGCACCACGGCTTCGAGCACGTTGAGAATACTGGATATGCCAGGTGCATCAACAGCAAGGCTGACATCGCGGGCCAGAACACGGGCGCGTACGGGAGCACCCAGAGGGCGCGTCACGCCGCCGACCAACAATGAACCACCGGAAAACGCGACACGGCTCAAACCGTAGGCCTCATCCAGCTCAATGACGATGGCATCTATCACCGTGCCCATGTCGTCGTTGAAAACCGCTTGCAGATCCAGGCGCGTGAGCAGCTCTTGCAACGCTCCACTTGCTGTCACACATCCTGTGTCGAGCAATACGAGCTGATCGGCAAGGCGCGCGACTTCATCGATCGCGTGACTGACGTAGAGCACCGGAATCGCCAGCTCGTCATGCAGACGCTCCAGGTAGGGCAGGATCGCTTCCTTGCTGGTGGCGTCCAGCGCCGCCAGAGGCTCATCCATCAACAGCAGGCGCGGGCTGGTCAGCACGGCGCGCGCGATTGCCACACGCTGGCGCTCTCCGCCGGAGAGCTGATCGGGACGCCGCTCCAGCAAGGACGCCACGCCGAGCAATTCGACGGCCTGGTCCCAGCTGACGCGACGTTGCGCGTGCGGCACGCGGCGCATGCCATATGCCATATTGGCACGCACATCGAGATGGGGAAATAAGCTCGCTTCCTGGAAGACGTACCCCAACGCGCGTTCATGCACTGGCACGAAAATGCCTTTGGCATCGTCCTGCCAGACTTCGCCGCCGATCGAGATGAAGGCCTCACTCGGCCGATGCAGACCTGCAATAGCGCGCAGTGCCGTGGTCTTGCCAGACCCGGAACGGCCGAACAGCGCCGTTACGCCGCGCGCAGGCAAGTCGAGCGCAAGCTGCAATGCGAAATCTGCATGGCGAACGCTCAGGCGCGCGATCAGACGTGCATTCGGGCGTGCGTCCGGGCGCGCATCGCCAACCTCAGAAGGCACGGGGCTTGGCATTGAACGAGTAGAGGATCAACAGAATGATGAAGGAGAACGCCAGCATGCCGCCGGCAAGCCAGTGCGCCTGAGCATATTCGAAGGCCTCGACGTGGTTGTAGATGTCCACCGACATCACACGTGTCTTGCCAGGAATATTGCCGCCTATCATCAGCACCAGGCCGAACTCGCCCACGGTGTGCGCGAAACCGAGCACGGTGGCCGTCACAAATCCGGGGCGCGCCAACGGTACGGCCACGCTGAGAAAGCGATCCCACGGCCCGGCACGCAGACTTGCCGCAACTTCGAGCGGACGGGGGCCGATAGCTTCAAAGGCATTCTGCAGCGGCTGCACGACGAAGGGAAGGGAATACAGCACCGAGCCCAATACCAAGCCGGCGAAGCTGAACGGCAACAAACCAAGACCCGCAGCCTGCGTAAGCTTGCCGATGGCGCCGTGCGGCCCGAGCAGGACCAGCAGATAGAAACCGAGCACGGTGGGTGGCAGCACAATTGGCAAGGCCACCACGGCGCCGATAGGCCCCTTCAGGCGCGAGCGCGTATGCGCCAGCCACCAGGCGATCGGTGTGCCGACGAGTAGCAGGAGCAGCACCGTGACGCTCGCCAGCTTGAGCGTCAGCAATACAGACGAGGTATCGATGTCAGGCAAAGTCATGTGCCATTGCCCAGCTCACATTCGCTTCAGTATATGACACAGAGATTTTTGCGTAGGTCGGATGAGCGAAGCGTTATCCGACGTTTGTGGTCTGTCGATATCTCTCCCAACGTCGGATAACGCCTGCGGCTGATCCGACCTACTCCTACGCTACAGCTCATAACCGTAGGAGCGGATTACCGCACGCGCCTTGTCGCCTTTGAGATATTGGAGCAAGGCGCTGGCGGCGGGGTTAGTCTCGCCCTTCTTGAGGAGCACCGCGTCCTGCTGGATCGGCTCGTAGAGATTCGTGGGCACGATCCAGTATGAACCTTGCTGCGGTTTGCCTGGCACGGCAACCTGCGAGAGCGCCACAAAACCGACTTCCGCATTACCGCTCGCCACGAACTGATATGCCTGCGCAATACTCTCCGCCGTCACGAATTTCGGCTTGAGCGTGTCGTAGAGTTTGCTGGCCTTGAGGGCTTGTTCGGCGGCCAGTCCGTAAGGGGCGAGCTTGGGGTCGCAGACCGCAATATGCGCGAATCCGTTGCGCGCCAGCACAGTCCCTTTATCGTCGACGACCCCTGGCTGCGCCGACCACAGCACGAGTTTGCCTTTGGCATAAGTGAATTGGCTACCGGCAACACCCTCGGACTCGGCAACAAGTTTCTTCGGTGTCTCGTCGTCAGCCGCAAGCAACACTTCGAATGGCGCGCCGTTCTTGATCTGCGCATAGAACTTGCCCGTCGCCCCTACGGCAAACACCGCCTTGTGGCCCGTCTCGGCGGCAAAATCGGCAGCGATCTTCTCGAAGGGTCCAGCGAAATTCGCCGCCACAGCCACCTGCACCTCGGCCGCGGGTGCAGCACCCAACATGCCGATCAAGCAAACAAGAGAAATAACACCACGACCCGCAACGGCCATGACACGCGTGCAATTCAAACCCGGCATGGATCTCATGATTCGGTGTTCCTGAAAATCGATGTCAGGCATTTTGCGGTCAGAGCCCCGCAGACGCAACTCTGCGTGTGGTAAGCAGCCACCGTCGCAATACCCGCCGCGCCCATTCAGGGCACCGACATTGCCTGGAAGCGCTGCACGGTAATGCGATCATCGATGGCTCTGCCGGCAACAAAAGCTTCCAGGCCGTCGACGATGTTACGGCCGATTTTCTTGCGCCAATGCGACGATATTCCGCCGATATGCGGAGAGCATACAACATTAGGTAGCTTCAGCAGCGGACTGTCCGCCACCAGGGGCTCCTTGTCGAAGACATCCAGCGCAGCGAACAAGCGGCCACGCTGCAGTTCGGCAAGGAGTGCCGCGCCGTCAATGAGTTTCGCACGTGCTGTATTCACCAATAACGCGCCATCACGCATCAACGAGAGTTCGCGCGCGCCAATCATGCCGCGCGTCCTGTCCGTGAGCGTGCCGGTCAGGGCGACGATCTGGCTCTTTGCCAGCAACTCGTCCAACGGGACGAGCGTCACGCCCAGACGCCGCGCTTCGTCGGGCGAGGCATGCTGCGAGTGCACTAGAATGTTAGGCCCAAAAGGCTGCAGATACGTGATCAGCTGGCGCGCGACCCGGCTCATGCCCACCAGGCCGATAGTCTGCTCATGGACACCCATCACTGTCTCCTTGCGCGACTGCGACCATCGACCTTCTTGAAGGCCCATTTGGTATCCGCGAAGATTCCAGGCGCCGGCCATGATCAAGGCAAAGGTACATTCGGCGGTGGACAAGGCCAGCACTTCGCTCGAGGTGACGACCGTGACGTCGCGCTCGAAAAAGTTCGATTCGACATAGGTGGCCAAGGTGCCGGCCGCGTGCCCAAGAAAACGCAGGCGCTGCGCGCGGGTGCCTGCCAAGCCTGTCAGCCTGGGCGAGTCCCACGAGGTGATGCACGCATCATAATTGCCAATGCGCTGCTCGAAGCATTCCTGCGTGAAGCTGCCGTCGGTATCGGCCCAGTCAACGTCAGTAATCCTGGCAAGGCGATCCAGGGTTTCGCGGTCGAAGATGTTGTCGATGAGTGTTCGGTTGGAAATGGCAAAGAGCGTTTTCATGTCTTCCTCCTCCTTGGAGTTGCAGTTTTTTTGTAGCGCCGTCCGTGGTCTCCCGGCAGCATCTTTTTTTAATTTGTTACAGCGCAAGGCCTACGGCGCGCAATTGCTCGACGATCTCGATATGCAATGGCACGCCGTCGGCGAGATTGCGGTGGCGCGCTTCCCAGCCACGTTGTCCAGGCCACAGAAAGGTCTCGCGCTCGCCGCTGTTCTCCTGCAGATAGCCGACCAAGCTGCTCACCCGCTCGCGCAGCTTCTCGCTGCCGCCGAATGCTTCAGGATTGATGGCGAGAAAGAATTTCGTGGCGTCCGGGTCCAGGCCGCTGGCGTCGTTGCAGACCATCTCGAAACCGAACAGTCCGCCTGCCAATGCGGCTGTCATGATCTCCATCATCATCGCCAGGCCGGAACCCTTGTGTCCGCCCATCGGCAATACCGCACCCGCCAATATGGCTTTGGCATCGTTACTCGGATTGCCGTCGGCATCCAGGCCCCAGCCTTGCGGCAATGCGTGGCCTTCGCGCAACCAGGTGTTCACCTTGCCGACCGCAGCCTGACTCATGGCCATGTCGAGAACGATGGGCGCCTCCATGTCTGCAGAAGGTATGCCAATGGCAAGCGGGTTATTGCCGATCACCGCACGCCGCGCGCCGAAGGCCGCCATGGTCGGCATGGCGTTGGTCGTGCAGAGGCCGATCATGCCGCGCTGGGCGGCACGCATGGCATAGGCGTGGGCGCGACCCCAGTGTGTGGTGTGCTGCGCCAGGCAGATGCCGACGCCGAATCGTTCGGCATTGTCGATCGCGATCTCCATAGCCTGCATTGCAGTGCTGCGGCCAGGGCCATTGTCGCAATCGAGTACGGCGCAGGCGGCAAATTCGCGGACCTTGTGCACATGCGGCATGGCTTTCGCGCGGCCCTGGCGTAGCGCCGCGAGCAGGCCGGGCAGCATGCGCACACCATGCGACGGCGTGCCAAAGAGATCGGCCTCGACCATGATGGCGGCCTCGGCCTCGGCACGATCTGCTGCTACACCGCAGGCGCCCAGGGCGTTCGCGACGCGTTTGCAGAGTACATCGTGTGGAATCCGAATGTCATTCATCGAAGATCTCGTTTGTCCGAAACTTCGGACCATGCAATGAACATCCGGCGGACCGGACTTTGAATCACGCGCCAAAGTGAATTACACACCAAAGTCGAACAGGAACCGGATGGGTCAGACGCAGCTTATTCGCTGACCATGAGCCAATTCGCAAGCAAGACGGGCCGCCGTATCGCAAGCACTGTGGTCGAAGACGACGGAAAACATGACGAATGAATATTTTCGTACCGACCTCGGCAGCGGCACGAAAACGCCTGATCGTATGTTAGGCGTGAAACAAACAGCCAGGGTGTTGGTTTTGTAACGTTTTGTCGCGTTCAAATTCCCGCCGAGGCGCATTCAATTGCCAATTGCGTGAGCACCACTCACCGCGGCGATCAAAACCACGAGCAGACACCCACCGTGCCGCGCACGCATGACCCAAAGCGCCATTGCCGGACCAACGATGAAACACATCTGGTCCGTCTGTATTTCCCAAAGAACGATGGAAAATTGAAATAAAGTGGCATACAGCCTTCCCTTAAGAATCAGTTTCTTAGCGCAATGAAAAAACCGTCCAAGAACCACAATGTTGAAGACAGTTTTTTGCAGCTAAATTCTTGCCTCCCCGGTAGCACGTTGTGGGTCCATAAAGTGCGGCGGGCATTCAGCTAGTCCAGCGTGTCAAACAGTTGTCAGAGTTGCCCTTTGAGCACAGTCGGTGCTCGGGCGGCGAGATGGCCTGCGGGGTACTTTGTTGAATCCCGTGCTCACGCTGCACAACGATGGGGAGTGCCACCTTATCCAGCCAATCGGGGCGCCTCGTGTTATTTAGAGCGGGGCAACGAGAAATAAAATACCGCACCAGCATTCACCCAACCTTCCGCCCAAATACGGCCTTCGTGGCGCGTCACGATGCGTTGCACCGTGGCCAGTCCAATGCCGTGGCCGGGAAACTCGTCGGCGCCGTGCAAGCGTTGAAATACGCCGAACAGCCGATTCGCGTTACGCATGTCGAAGCCAGCGCCGTTATCGCGCACGCAGTAGATGTTTTCAGCTTCACCCGTTTGGCATGATATCTCGATACTCGGATGTGCTTTCCCCCCCGAATATTTGATCGCGTTGCCAATCAGGTTAGCCCACACCTGGCGGATAAGTGTGTTGTCTCCCGAGGCTGGGGGCAATTCCGCGAGCGAAAAGCGAATGCCGCTCTCTCCAGAGGGCGGCAGCAAGCTGTCGAACACCTGTTGTGCCAGTGCTGTCATGTCGATGCTGGCTCTCGTCATCCGCGCGTTGCCGGTGCGCGAAAAACTCAGCAGTTCGTCGATGAGCTGGCGCATGGTTTCGCTGTTGTCACGCACCACGGTGAGCAATCGCTTGTCCTCGTCGTCAAGTCGGTCGCTGGCGCGTTCAGCGAGCATGGCGGCAAAGCCGTCGATGGCGCGCAGCGGTGCTTTGAGATCGTGCGAGATGGAGTAGCTGAAGCTTTCCAGCTCCTTGTTGGCCGCTTCGAGTTGCCCGGCGCGTTGCGCAAGGCTTGCGAGCAAGCGCACCCGTTCGAGTGCGATGGCGATTTCGCTGCTGACGGCCTTGATCGCCTTCATGTCATCGTCATTGGCGGGAGCGTCGGGGCGCGTGAGGATATTCATCACACCCAGGCAGTTTTTTCCTGCGAGCAAGGGGACTGTGAGATGGCTGTCCTGGCTCGCGGATTTGTCCGACAGTCTCTCGCAGGTGATGAACTCGACGTTTGGCGTGCTGCTGGTGCCACGCAGCAGGCGTTGACAGCGACAGTCGCGGTCCGCCCGCAGCTCTGCCACGTTCAGGTCAGGTGGCAGGTTGCGGCCGCAGGCATAGTGAATCCCTGTCTGAGCGTCGCTCAGGTAAATCCAGCCTGCCTGGCAGCATGGCAACTGCATAAGCCCCTGCAGCGCCTTTTCACAAACCTCGTTTTCGGTAGAGGCATGCATCAAACCTTCTGCGATGTCGTACAGGCCCCGCAGCAATAAGTTGGAGCGAGCGATCTCCTTCTGCCGCAATTGCAGCTCATCATTCATGTGCAGCGCTTCTTCGTAAGTCGACACCAGCAGATCGATGATCTGCGAACGTTCCGAAGTGATGAAGTGCTTCTTGCCCGCCAGGTAGAGATCGACGCCCATCTGCACCTTGCTCGTCTTGCGCAGATTGAGATTGAGCAGGATGTAGTGGATGCGCGAGATCAGCATTGCCGGATCGCAGGGCTTGCGCAGGAAGTTGTCGGCGCCGCACTCCAGGCTACGGGCGATATCTTGCAAGCCCGTCAACGAAGTCACCATGACGACGGGAGTGCTCTTCAAGGCTGGGTCGGATTTAATCGCCCGGCATAGCTGGTGGCCATCCATCTCTGGCATGACGACATCGGTGATGATGAGTGTGGGCTTGTGAAGATGCGCCAGGGCCAGGGCGTCTTTGCCGTTGTTAGCGGAGATCACCGTGAAGTGGTGCGCTTCCAGCAGGAAGCGCAATTGCTCAGCCTGTGTCGGGCTGTCTTCGGCGATCAGGATCGTTACATTACGGAACAGATTCTCCGGATTGTCTGGTGCTTCTTCCACTTTTATCCCCTTGCCTGGCGCGTCACTCACTTGCCGTTCACTGCGTATGTCAAATGCATTGCGATGTCTTCAGGCGTCAGCACATAGCTGGCTGCGCCCAGCTTGACTGCCTCTCCCGGCATGCCGTTCACGATGCAGCTCTCCGCATCCTGGACCAGCGTCGTGGCGCCAGCGAGTTTCATTTGCAATAATTCCTGAGCGCCATCGCGGCCCATACCGGTCAGCAACACGCCCAGGGCTTGGTTGCCGTAGGCTGCGGCAACAGAACGAAACAGTGCGGCCACTGACGGCCGCAGACTGTGCTCGGGCGGGTCGGCGAGAAGGGCTACGGTGCCGGCAACCGTGACCTGCATCTGCAAGCCATCAGGCGCGACATAGGCAAGGCCGGCTTGCATCTGCTCACCGTCCTGCGCAAGACGCGTCGGGTAGCCACTCCCCTTTCCCAGCCATTCGGCAAAGCCTGCACAAAAACCATTGCCGATGTGTTGCACGATGGCAATGGGCACCGCGAAGTCCTTCGGCAGTTGCGACAAGATGATTCGCAGCGCCTGGGGTCCGCCGGTAGAGGCGCCGATGGCAACCAGTCGAATGGCATTTTGCTTCGCGGGTATGGCGCGAAGCGCATCGGGGCGCCTTGGAGCCTGTTTCCAGCGACGTACTACATTCACTTCAGCGAGCATTTTTACCGTATCGGTCAGCTCGCGCGCCAGCGTGGCGAAATCAGGCGCGCCAGGCCTGAGCGGGCGCGCCAGCACCGTCAGTGCCCCGGCTTCCAGCGCACGAAAATTCATCGCCGTCGGGTGCAAGGGCATGGTCGCACTGACAATCACAATGCGGGTGGGATGGCTCTCCATGATGCGACGCGTTGCCAGAAAGCCGTCCATGCGCGGCATGTGGATGTCCATCGTTATGACATCCGGTTTCAAACGCACGGCGGCGAGAACGGCCGCTTCGCCATCCTCGGCCATACCCACAACTTCAATGGCTGGATCGCTGTTCAGGATGTAGATGAGCAGTTCGCGCGCTGTGGGCGAGTCGTCCACCACGAGCACGCGGATCGGTTTCTTTATCGCAGAAGAGTCCGCGGCAACTGCCGATGTATCGCCATTCCCGTTCGTCATAATAGTCTCCGGACTATGTCGAGCAGGTTACTTTGGTCGAAACCGCTCTTGACGATGTAGGCATTGGCACCCACATCGATGCCGCGCTCACGGTCTTCGCGTGAATCAAGCGCCGTCACGAGTATGACGGGAAGATTTTTCAGTTTCGGCTCCTGGCGTATCCGCGTCGTCAGGTCGAAGCCATCCATGCGCGGCATTTCGACGTCGGATACGACAAGGTCGAAATGTCCGGTGCGTAGCGTTGTCAACGCGTCGATGCCGTCGACCGCGGTCGTCGCGTCGTAGCCCGCGGATTCGAGAATGTTCTTGAGCAGCGAGCGCGATGTAATCGAATCCTCGACGACGAGCAAGGACCGGCGTTGCGCTGTCTTGTCCGGGATGAGATCGGGCGCCCTGGCCGGCGCCTGCCTGATCGCGGATTTGAGCAGGTCTGATACGTTCAGCACCGGCACAACGCGTCCCGTTGCCAATACGGTAGCGCCGGCCACGTTGCGCACCCGTTGGAGTTGCGGACCCAGTTGTTTGACGAGCACCTCGCGCTCATCGACGATCTCGTCGACGGCAAAGGCAATGCGCCGCACGCCCGTGCCGAGCACGACGGTCTGCACGAACCGGCTTTCCTCGTTTGCCATTTTGCGCGGAATGTCCAGCGCATCAGCCAGCCACGAAAATGCCATGGTCATGCCGTCGAGTTCAATGGTTTCACGATTCTCGACTGTCTGGATGCTGCTTGTCGGCACGCGCACGACACGTTCGACACTGCTCGATGGCAGCACGAATTGACGCTCGCCTGCGCTGACGAGCAGGCCACGAAAATTTGCCAGCGTGGTCGGCAGCGTGAGGCGAAAACAGGTGCCGCCTTGTTCGCTCGACTCGACGACGATGCTGCCGCCGAGCTTCTCGACTTTCTCGCGCACGATGGCCAGGCCAAGGCCACGGCCCGATATGTCGGTGAGAATCGGGCTGGTCGACAAGCCCGACTCGAAAAGCAGATTGCATAAGAGCGCTTCGCTACCTTCGGCATCGGCGGACAGCAGGCCGAGTCGCACGGCGGCCTCGCGAACACGCGCCAATGACACGCCACCGCCGTCATCGCGCACGCTCAGTTCGATCTTGTTGCCGTCTTGCGGGCTAGCTGCAATGACGATGTTGCCGCGCGCCGGCTTGTTCTTCTGCCGCCGCACGGCAATAGCTTCGATGCCGTGGTCGATGGCATTGCGCAGCAGATGGATGAGCGGGTCTTTGAGTTGCTCCAGGATGCGACGATCGATTTCGAGATCGGCTCCCTCCATGGTCAACTCGACCTCCTTGCCGCTGTCGCGGGCCTGATCGCGCACGAGCTTGGGGAAAAGTTCCATGAGTGACGACAGCGGCAGCATGAGTGCCTGCTTCATGTCATCGAGCAGTCCGTCGACCATGCCGGACAACGTATATTTTTCCTGTGCGCTTGTCTTGACGAGGCGCCGCAGCTTTTCGTCCAGTAGTCTGAGGTGCAGTTCATCACCCTCAACGGCGTCAAGCACCTTGTCGAGGTGCAGCGATGATTTGCCATTGTCATAATGGCTTATGCCGGTCTTGCGGCGTTCCCTGCTGCGCCGCGTGGCGCGCAAGTCACGGACAAGTTTCACGCGCTCCTTTTTCCAGACGCCGAATTCCTGATGCAGATGGGCGAGTTCCAGATTCAACTGCGCGGCAGTGAATTTCAGGCTCAAAAGCTCTTCGGCTTGGTTCAGCAGGGTGGTGAGCTTGCTGGTCGAGATGCGAATCGTTTCCCGGGCGGGTTCCGTTGGTTGCGTTGTTACCGATTGTGCCTGCCGGGCGGATGCGGGCTCGGCCGGCCGCGCAGGTCCAGATTCGGCCGCCAGCAAATGCCCCAGCTGTGCCAACGCGCGCGACCAGTCATTGATCAACGTCGCCGAGATTTCGCCCTTGCCTTGTTTGAGCGTGGCGAGCTGGCCTTCAAGCGATCCGCATATGGCTTCGACGTCGAGGCGATTGACGGCACGCGCCGCGCCTTTAAGACTGTGGGCCTCGCGAAACAGGGCCTCGACGAGCGTTGGACGATGCTCGGTTGCGTCTGCCTGTTCGAGCTTCAGCAGCAGCGTGTTCATGGACAGCAGATGCTCGTCGGCCTCGACGCGAAATGTCGCCTGTAGTCTCTGTAGCAGGCGTTGCTCGTTCTCCGTCATCGTGGATTTTTCCTTGATGGCTTTCCCCGTTGGCGGATGCTCAGACCTTGAAACGCGTCAGCATGTCATTGAGCTTTTGCCCGAGATCGTGGAGATTCTGGGCGGCGGTTTCGGCCTGTCTGGAGCTGGCGATATTCTGCGTGCTGGCGACGTTGATGTTGTCCATCGCCATCGCAAGCTGGTCCATTCCCGCCAGTTGCTGTTGCGCAGAAACGGCGATCTGGGCCGAGGCCTGGGCATTCTCCACGATGCTTTCGCTGAGCAGACGAATCGCTTCGCTGGCTTCACTCGATTGCTTGACACCGGCGTCCACCGCCTTGCTACCCTGTTCTGTGGCGAGCACGGCGCTGCTCGTGGCGCGCTGGATTTCGCCGAGGATGCTGCGCACCTGCACGGTGGCCTGTTTCGATTGCTCGGCCAGGCTCTTGACCTCTTGCGCTACCACCGCGAAACCCTTGCCCTGATCTCCTGCCTTGGCTGCTTCGATGGAGGCGTTGACCGCCAGCAGATTGGATTGCTCGGCGAGGTCATTCACCGTGGCGATGATTTCGCCGATGGCTTGCGTCTGCTCCGAGAGGCGCACGATGCTCTCGGCAATCAGATCCATCTGGTCGTGAATGCGTTGCATGCCTTCGATGGCTTCTTCCACGGCTTTCTTGCCGCTCTGTGAGACCTGCGCGGATTTCTGCGCTGTCTCAGACATGTACTTGGCTTTCTGACTCGATACCTGCGCGGTCTGCTTGACCTCTTCCACAGTGGTGGCGGTTTCGCTGACTGCAGCAGCGGTCTCTTCGGCGCCGCTGGCGATCTGCGTCGCACCCGTCACGATCTCGCTGGCAGCAGTGGTCAGCACATTCACGCCCTCGCGTATCTCGCTGTTGATGTCGCGCAGGCTCTGCGTCATCTGTGCAAAAGCGTGGCCGAGTGCATCCTGGTCGGAGTGCGGTTTGACTTGGATTGTGAGATTGCCAGTGGCGATCTGACGCGCCATCTCCGCTTTTTCCTGCAACGATTGCAGCATGCGTACAAAGGCCGCTTGCAGCACGCCGACTTCATCGTTGCGGTGACTTGTTGTGGGCGTGAAAGATAGATCGCCGCGGCTGATGCGCTCTGCGAACGCTACAATCTGACCCAGAGGCTTGGCGATATGCGTGGTCAGGAAAAGGGCAGCAGCGACTACTAGCGCGGCAGACAATAGCAGGCCGCCGATGATGACCCATTTGGCATTTTCGGCGCTCGCCGCAGCCTCCTGCTCGCGCACTTTCCGCAAGCGTGTTTCTTCCTTTTCAATATCGCCTATGCTGGTGCGGATATCGTCCATGGCTTTCTTGCCGCGATCCGTCACTACCACTTGCCGCGCGGCTTCAAATCCTTTGCTCCGACGCAGTTCGATTGTCTCCTTGAGCTCACCGAGCTTGTCTGCAATGAGCGGCACAAGCCGTTCGAGCCGGCTCTGCTGTTCCGCATTATCTGCAGTGAGTAATTTGAGGCTGCGGAAGTTGTCGTCGATCTGTTGCTGAGCGGCCAGGTAGGGCGCCAAATAGCGATCTTCTCCGGTAATGACGAAGCCGCGCTGGCCTGTCTCCGCATCGTCCAGTGCGGACAACAAGCCTGTCAGCTTGTTCAAGACCTGACCCGAATGAACCACCCACTGGGCGGTATCGGTGAGCTTCACGGTATTGCGGTAGGACACGCTGCCCACAAACACGATGATGAGCAGGATTGCGCTGAAGCTCGTCCACAATTTCGCGCCGATTGAGAATTTCATGCAACACACTCCTTGTTGATGCTTTGTTGTTCACTCATCACAGTTTTATTGCAGCACTTCATCGTTCACGATCAATGCCGGGTCGTGAATCAGTTTTTGCGCCTCCAGCACAACCAGTCTGCCCGGTGCGACACCGCGCAGATATTCAGCGCGTATGCCGGTCAGCGTGGGTAATGACGCTTGCATCTCTGACGCTGGCAGCGTGCGCACGCCGATGATCTGATCGGCGAGTACACCGAAGACCATTTCTTTGTCATGCAGCACGATGACCTTGTTGAGATCGGTAAGGCCCTTCTCCGGCAAGCCGAAAAAGCGTTTCAGATCGATGACCGAAATGATGTGGCCGCGCAGATTGACGACGCCGAGTACGAAGTGCGGCACGCCGGGCAGTGTCAGCAACTCCTGCAACTGGCAGACCTCGCGCACATGAAGCGTCTCAAGCGCATAGCGCTCGTGCGCCAACATGAACTCCACGACCTCCAGCAACTCTCCCGGAGCCGCGACGGCAACGGGCGCTCGCGCCAGCAACAAGGCGCGTTGCTGCAAGATGGCGTCGCGTACCTCGGGCGGCGGCTCGAACTGTCGCTGCAAGGCTTCATTGGCCTGCGCCATCTGCCGATGCAGCTTGTCCCAGTCGATCGCGTGTTGCGGTTTGCGGGCTTTCATGCGGCACCTCTTGTTGCGGTCTTACTGGTGTGAATGATCTCGCTCAAGCGCCCGGCAGTCAGGCCGTCCGATTCGGGTAGAAGGGCGCTCGGCTCATAGGTGACGAGAAATTCCAGCGCATTGTCATAATGTCTGGCGGCGTCCGGCTCGCCACGCCTGCGTGCGAGATTGCCGAGCGCGAAGTAAGCCAGCACGAAACCTGGATCGAGATAGAGCGCGCGCTTGTGAGCGACGATGGCGCGCTCTTCCTGACCAAGCTCCTCGAGAATGACGCCCAGCAAATACTGGCATACCGGGTTGATGCGGTCGGCCACGATGGCCTTCTCGCAACATGCTTCCGCTTCGCCCAGCCGCCCGAGATTGGCGAAAACACGCGCGAGCAAAAGCATCGCCCTTGGGTTTTCCTGCAGAGGCATCAACAAGGTCTCGGCTTGCGCATAGTCGCCGGTTTCATAGGCGGCCATTGCCTTGTCATAAGGCAATATTTCTGGCGCTTGCGTCGGCAATGGCCTCGGAATTTCGAATACGCTTGGGGTCGGTATGTCTCGCGGCTGCAGCGCAGAGGAGAAGGGCGAGATCGCCTCAGCGACGAGGGCGGAGTGCCCGCTGACAAGCGTCGACCGCGACGTGCCGGATTTGCGATAGAGCGACGCGCCTGCGAAGCTAACCAGCTCGAAATCGGCAAACAGGGTTTGATCCGTCTCTGCCGCGCCGACAATCAACCAAGCGTCATCGAGCAGCGAACGGCGCAGATTGCGCACGGCGTGCTGTACGCGCGGGCGGTCGAAATACATCAAGGCATTGCGGCAAAAGATCAGGTCCATCGCCTGGGTATTCGTCGTCAGCGTCGGAAAATTGTCGTCGACGAGATTATGTTGAGAGAGTGTCACCATGCGCCGGATGCGCGGCAGCAAGGCGAACCGGCCACCTGCTACCGGCTGGAAATAGTTGCGCTGTATCCAGGTCGGCACATTGCGGAAAGACCATTGCGTGTAGACGGCAGCTTCGGCGCGTTGCAAGGCATGCGGATTGATGTCGGTGCCAAGCAAGGTGATGTGCCAATCGTCCAGATCGGGTATGAGGCGCGAGAGTAATATGGCAAGTGAATAGACTTCCTCGCCGCTGCAGCACGCCGCACTCCATATGCGCAGGCCCCGATTGCCGGCGCGTCGCCGCTTGTCGATCAGCTCGGGCAGTATCTGTCGTTCGAGCACTTCGAAAACTGCGGGTTCGCGGAAGAAATAGGTTTCTCCCACTGTCAGATGACGTGTCAGGGCGCCGATTTCGCGTGGCCCCATTTGCACTTGCATCAACTGTTGCATGCAGGACTCGGCATCCTCGCATTCGAGTTCGCGTGCAACGCTTGTCATGCCACGCAGGAGATTGGGCCAACGGTTCGGCGGAAACGACCAGCCGAGAACTGGCGTCAGGAATTCGACGAAACGCGGCAGCACGGTTTGGTCTGTGATGTGTTCCATGTGTCTGCGTTCAGCTTGTCTGTCCAAGTGCGGCGTCGAGCTGTTGCGCTTCGTCAGAAGACAGGAAAGTGTCGAGGTCGTGAATCAACAGCAAACCATCGGGAAGTTTGACAACCCCCGTGACGTAGTGTGCGCCCTCGACCAGTTGCTGCGCGTCGACAATGAGGTCGACTGGATAGGACAGCACTTCGTCGGCTACATCCACGCACACGCCAACAAGCCTTCGCGACGTGTGAGCCAGGACAATCTGATCGCTCAAGCGCAGCGACCGGCTAGGTAGGCCGAAACGATGGCGCATATCGAACACGGGTACGACTTGTCCCTGTGCTTGAAGCGCGCCCACGACGCCGGCCGGCGCTCCAGGCAGAGGCGTGATCGCCGAGGCGCGGATTACGCGCTCGACCACCTGAAGACCGAGGGCATAGCGTTGTTCATCGAGTCGTAGCACCAGCATCTGGCTGACGTCGGTCACGGCATCTCCCTGTTGTGTTTGATCGATCGGACCGATCTGTACTTTGGCTCTGCGCGTGAAATGCGACGATTCTTAAAGAACAGTTGCTGCGAGCTGCGTAGTAAGAATAGTCACGATGCAAGAAAGCATTGCAAGAATATGATAGGTACATTCCAGGCAATTGAAGAGCGCACACATTAGCTTTGTCATCGAACTAAAGTTTTGGCTTCTCAGGGAAAGATACCAACCCTTCGTTGCGAAGTTTGATTTTTGAATCAGCTGAACAGATGTGCAAGGAGTCACCATGCAGATGTCCTACGTGCTACTTGTCCTTGCAATATGTGCCGTCTGGTTTCCATCGATTCCGCTCGGGCGTGACGGCAAACTACCGCTGTGGGTCGTGTTTTTCATGTTTGCGATCGTTGCTGGCCTGACCTCAGCAGTATTGCAGCCTTTCGCATTGCTCTCGCTGGGTGCGCTGGCGGCGTCAGTATGGAGTTCGCGTCGCGTCGTCAACAAAGCATGGGCGACGGCGCTGACCTGCTTGGCCGGGCTCGTTGCGCTCGCGCTGTCACTTCACGTTTTCCCAGGATTTCACAACATGCCACTGATCGTGGCGACACGACTGACGCCGGATGCGGCACCGTTCACGCAGTACCTGAATTTCGACAAAGGCGCCGCAGGGTTGCTACTGCTCGCGGCCTACGCCCGGCGCTGCATGGTGGGTGCAGCGTGGCGTGCCATTGCGTTACGAACGCTGGTGGTAATGCTCGCAACGGCTACTGCCGTTTTGGGTACCGCAGTCGTCACGGGCTATGTCCGCCCAGAGCTGAAGCTGCCGTCAATTGCCCTTGAGTTTCTCGCAACGAATTTGTTCTTCACTTGTATTGCAGAGGAAGCGTTTTTTCGGGGGCTCATTCAGGAACGCACGATCTCGTTCGTCGAAGGAAAGGTGCCGGGAAAATTGTTGGCTCGATTTTGTTCTAGCGAAGTCGCCGCCCTTTGGATTTCCGTCGCCATTTCGACGCTGCTTTTTGCGCTGGCCCACATTTCGGGCGGCCCACTGTTTGTCTTGCTCACGGCGATCGCCGGTTTCGGCTATTCGGTTGTCTATGCCTGGACACGGCGCATCGAGGCGGCCGTTTTGACGCATTTCTTTGTCAATGCCGTGCACTTTATGGCTTTCACGTACCCCTATCGTGCGGGTTGAGAAGGCCTGGCAACGAACATGACAAATGCTTATCGCGAGCTTTTGTTTCACTGCAGCTCAAACCCTGTACGGAAGTCTGTCGCTTTGCCATCGACAAATCGGGCGACGGATCTCTTCGAAGTGCAGTGCTGAACGAAAAGATAGCGGGCTACAACAACCAATTGCCGATCGGCCTGAATGTCGAAGCCATTGCGGCAAGGGGAACACCATGTAGTGACCGCAAGGCGAACGCGCGGCATGACCTTTGTGAGCTAGCCGGTCCAAACGATTTTTAGCTGCTTACATACGTCTACCCCAAGAATTTGGTGCGGACGATGAATGTAGCGATGTTCTGTAAACCTTGTCTGCCACTTTATTTATTCTTCCCAACGGCAGGACCCCCTTGAAATACGGCGACGCCGCACCTATTATTAGCACTCCTCGGGAGAGAGTGCTAACAGGACCCTCCCCTGTCTTGTAGCTGGGCGCGTTCAGCGCCCTTGATCCTTAGTTTCTCTAACAGGAGTGGATATGAAAATTCGTCCCCTGCACGATCGCCTGATCGTCAAGCGCATCGAAGCTGAACGCACAACGGCCAGCGGCATCGTTATTCCGGACAGCGCTGGTGAAAAGCCCGATCAAGGTCAGGTTCTGGCTGTCGGCAACGGCAAGATTCTCGAAAACGGCGAAGTCCGCAAGCTGGACGTCAAGGTTGGCGATCGCGTGCTGTTCGGCAAGTACTCCGGCCAGACCGTCAAGGTCGATGGCGAAGAGCTGCTGGTCATGCGCGAAGAAGACATCATGGGCGTCGTCGAGGCCTGATTCTGACGCTGCGCTCTGTGCGTGGCTCTTCCGGTTCTCCGCTCAAACTTCTCATTATTCTGGAGTCATAAAAAATGGCAGCTAAACAAGTTCTGTTCGGCGACGATGCTCGTGCCAAGATCGTCAACGGCGTCAATATCCTGGCCAATGCGGTCAAGGTGACCCTCGGCCCCAAGGGTCGTAACGTGGTTCTGGAGCGCAGCTTTGGCGCGCCGACCGTGACCAAGGACGGTGTGTCCGTCGCCAAGGAAATCGAACTGAAGGACAAGTTCGAAAACATGGGCGCGCAGCTCGTCAAGGAAGTCGCTTCGAAGACCTCCGACAACGCCGGTGACGGCACCACCACCGCAACCGTGCTGGCACAAGCCATCGTGCGCGAAGGTTTCAAGTACGTCGCTGCCGGTTTCAATCCGGCCGATCTGAAGCGCGGCATCGACAAGGCTGTGACCGCCATCGTTGCTGAAATCAAGAAGAACGCCAAGCCAACGACCACCAACAAGGAAATCGCCCAAGTCGGTTCGATCTCCGCCAACAGCGATACTTCCATCGGCGACATCATCGCCAACGCGATGGACAAGGTCGGCAAGTCGGGCGTCATCACAGTTGAAGACGGCAAGAGCCTGGACAACGAGCTGGACATCGTCGAAGGCATGCAGTTCGACCGTGGCTACCTGTCCCCGTACTTCATCAACAATCCGGAAAAGCAGATCGCTGCTCTGGATAGCCCGTTCGTGCTTCTTTATGACAAGAAGGTTTCGAACATCCGTGACCTGTTGCCGATCCTTGAGCAAGTTGCCAAGGCTGGCCGTCCGCTGCTGATCATTGCTGAAGATGTCGATGGCGAAGCCCTCGCAACGCTGGTGGTGAACAACATCCGCGGCATCCTGAAGACTGTTGCCGTCAAGGCACCGGGCTTCGGCGATCGTCGCAAGGCCATGCTCGAAGACATCGCCATCCTCACCGGTGGTCAAGTCATCGCTGAAGAAGTCGGCCTGTCGCTCGAAAAAGCAACGCTGGCCGATCTGGGCCAAGCCAAGCGCATCGAAGTCGAAAAAGAAACCACCATCATCATCGACGGTGCTGGCAAGGCAGAAGCCATCCAGGCTCGTGTCGCACAGATCGAAGCGCTGTCCGAAGCTTCGACCTCTGACTACGACCGCGAAAAGCTGCAAGAGCGCAAGGCCAAGCTGGCCGGCGGCGTTGCAGTGATCAAGGTTGGCGCTGCCACCGAAATCGAAATGAAGGAAAAGAAGGCGCGCGTTGAAGATGCACTGCACGCTACCCGCGCTGCCGTGGAAGAAGGCGTCGTGGCTGGTGGCGGTGTTGCACTGCTGCGTGCTCGCGCTGCCATCGGCGACCTGAAGGGCGACAACGCCGATCAGGACGCTAGCATCAAGATCGTGCTGCGCGCTGTGGAAGAACCGCTGCGTCAGATCGTGCAGAACGCCGGTGCCGAACCGTCGGTCGTCGTTGCTCGCGTGCTGGAAGGCAAGGGCAATTTCGGTTACAACGCTGCCAACGACACGTACGGCGATCTCGTCGAACTCGGCGTTCTCGACCCGGCCAAGGTTACCCGTTCGGCATTGCAAAACGCCGCTTCGGTTGCCAGCCTGATCCTGACCACCGATGCCATGATCGCTGAACTGCCGGACGACAAGTCCGGCGGCGGTGGCGGCGGTATGGACATGGGCGGTATGGGTGGCATGGGCGGTATGGGTATGTAATTTCGGGCGGCGCTCCGGTCACAAGCCGGATCGCCATAACTCGAAACGCATCCTTGCGTTCAGTACCAACAAAAAACCCACGGCATGCCGTGGGTTTTTTGTTGCCTGCCGCTTTTTTAATGACAGAGCAATAAGTATATTTCAGGCTGCGACGCGGCTCTTCACGATTAACCCGGCAATGCGCTCGGCCAGCGCCGCAATCGTGCGCGAAGGATTCAGGCCCACGGCACGTGGCACGATGGCGCCATCGGCCACATACAAGCCCGGATAGCCGAATACTTCGCCGGCGTGATTGACGACGCCGTCTTCTGCTGTCGTACCCATACTGCATCCCCCGAGCGGATGCGGTGTCACCAGATTCTTCAACAGCGTCCAGGTGAACGGCACAGACGCGTCGCCACCCGTCGCTTCCGAGAGTTTGATGTGCATGTCCACCATCGCTTGCACGGTGGCTTCGCTGCGTGTCACGTCCCAGTCGAGCTTGAGCTGACGGCGCCATGGCGCGTACCAGGTGCGGCCGAGGTAGAGCTTGCCGTTGGATGCATCCATCGACTGTCCGAACCAGGGCATCACGCTGCCAAGCGGGTCTTTGACGCCGCTGAGATTCTCCAGCCATTTGATGAGCACGCGATGCTTGGCCTTCGCGCCCTTGGCACCGGCTTGCAGGAAGTCGCGCAACACATTCGGAAAACCGCCGTCCTCGACGAAGAATTCCTTGCCATTCACGGCACCATCGAGGAAATCAATGGCACAGGTAATCGTCGGTCCATGCGTGGGCGAGATTTCGCGATTGGCATAAGTTGACGGCGTCAGGAAGTCGCCGTTCGAACTCCAGTTCCTGCCCAGAAAACTACTCAGGTCAGGCAGCGTGCGGTACTGGTCGCGTGCGCGCAGCAACAGTTCGGTCGAGCCGAGCGAACCGGCGGCGAGAATGACGCGTTCGGCCGTCTCGAAGCCCGGCACCAGCTCACCGTTTTCGATACGGTGGAAGTGCACCATGTAGCGACCGCGATCCTGCGAGATGTTGTAGACCATATGCAGCGGCCGAACATCGGCGCCGAGCTGTTCGGCGCGCGCAATGTAATTGAGGTCGAGCGTGTTCTTGGCTTTCACCTGGCAGCCGATATCGCAGTTGCCACAATGCACGCAAGTGCCCTGCTCCACACCGAACTGGTTGGTGAACTTCACCGAGTGCGCATCGTTGAAGGGGTCCGGGCGGTCGTAGCTGAATTCCTGGCTGAAGCTCACCGCCAGCGGCAGGGGACGAAAACGATCGCCATAGCCGAGCTTCTCTGCGCCTTCCTTCATGAGCTTATAGCGCTCGGTCAGCTGATTTTCGGGCAGGGTCTGCACGTCGAGCATCTTGCCGACGCGCTCGTAATAAGGCTTGAGTTCCTCGTAGGTGATCTGCTCCGGCCAACAGCTCTTGAACGTGTCCTGTTTGGCTTCGACGGAGATATTGGCGTAGATCAGCGAACCGCCGCCGACACCCGCACCCTGTGCCACTGTCATATCGTCCATGATGCGCAGATCGATCCAGCCATTGCACGACTGCGGCCGCGATTGGTCCCACATCCACGCATCGCCTTCGCCACGCGGGTAGCTCTCCGGCGTCCAGCGTCGGCCGCGTTCCAGCACCAGCACCTTGAGGCCGGCTTCGGCGAGACGACAAGCGTTCACAGCGCCGCCAAAGCCGCTACCAATGATAATGACATCGTAGTTATTCATTACACACTCTCTTTGCTCCCGGTGGGAATCTGGATTTCTATCTTTTCCAGCAATTTCACCTTGATGCCGCCGCTGGCCGGCTCGAACCATGGCACTTCGCTGCTTTCGTCGATCCTGAAACGCCAACTACGCGGCCGCCACCATCCACCCGACTTCACGACATCGCGCGCCAACTCGCTGATGCGCCAACGCCGACACACCTTCCTGACGCCAATGGCATAAATCGTCAGTCGGTCCGCAGTCAGATGCAGGCGCAGGAAATTCTTGTAATCGGCGATATGTAACGCCGAATAGACTTCCTGCTCGTGCATGCCGGAAATCCAGTTGGAGAGCACCAGATAGAGCCCGAACATGCTGCCGCCGAAAACAAAACCGCAGCTCGCGATCTCCATCGAAATCAAACCGATCTGCGATGCACTATCCACCCAAATTTCGGGATTGAGGCCGTAGCGATGCGCGACCACACTCAGGTTGAGGCGCGAGAAAAACCACAACAACGCCAGGGCCAGCAAGGCGTGCGCGCAGCCATGCAGACCGCCCCACACGATGCGCCGCAAGGTGGCCCATTTGCGCGAGGGTGCCGAAGCAAAGGCCAGCAGACCGAGCACGGGAACGAGCGACACCAGCAAGGTACCCGGCCGGTGAGAGATGCTGTGCCATAGCGCCGGTATCGCTTCGTACACCGCGTTATGCAAGCTGAATGACCTGCGGCTCAGCTCAAGCATCAGCGAATCACCGGCACCCTCGCCAACACCACTCAGTGGCGTGCTGAGTGTCTTGCTGGCGCTCTGCCATATCCACGCCTCGAACAGATACAGCACGCCGAGAAACAGCGCGAATGCAGGATTGAAATAGCATAGTGCGAGGTTGTACCAGCACATGGCCCGCGACTTCACCAAGCTCGGGAAAGGGCTCTTCAGCGCGTAGTCGGTGCGCTGCCCGTCTTCCTGCAAGCTGAGCGTGCTGGGCAGATCATGCGTACCACATAGAAACGCGCCCCCACCGCCCGCCGTAAGCTTGTGCCGTTTGCCCTCGTTTGGCGTGAGCTGCTCGTAGTGCGCGTAGTGGTGACGGTCTCCCGAGAGCGAGAGTTGCACCTCGGCGCCTTGCTCGCGGATCAGTGATTCGAGATAGGTGAGATTGGGATGTGCGGCCATGGCATCGGGGTCCGGCACCATGCGCATATCGCCGGCATCGATCCAGCTCGGCACCGGCGGACAGATGATGACGCGATCGCCCGCTTCAAGCTCCTCGGCGAACTGCTGGAAATACTGTTTCTGCGGATTGTCGATATCTGCTTCGAGCTGGATATCGACCGCCCATATCCACCAGTGGTGCGGCAGGCGCAAAGCGAAGTAACTGCGCCGCTGCAGTGTCTGCCGGCCACCCACCCAGCGCTGCTGACAGAACAGGCGCAGAAAACCGCCGCCGCCGTCGTACCAGTCGTGGTTGCCAGGGATTGCGACGAGCCTTGGTGAAATGCCTTTGACATATGGCAGCGCTGCGGTGTAAGGCCCTCTGAAACGCTGCTCGTACGCAGTACGCGAAGCCGTGGGATAAACCTGGTCGCCGCCCATAAGCAGCAGCTCGCCGCGCGGCAGCACGTGTTCGGCTGCGCCTTCGGTGACTTTCAGGTCCGATTGCGACAGCAGCCAGGCGATGCTGTAGGTGGCATCCCAACCGTCGCCCAGATCGGCCACGTAGTCCACCCACAGTTCGTCGCGATGCGCATAACTGAGGTGCAAGATATCCTGCTGGGCAGCGTCAGGACACAGCGCCGCCTGCATTTCACGCCGATCGCTATATGCGCCGAACATATTCCCCAGCAAAGCACGCACGGCCGTCAGTGCCAGCTGGCCGGGATTGAGCCAGTTGTAGGGCGGCATCCAGGTGAGCGACGCACTGACCTGCGGCACGGTGCTGTCCGCGGAGTCTGGCACCTTCTCCAGCGTCTTTGCTTGCGCTTGTGTCTTCATGACTTAACGGCGCATCACATAAGTGGATACCAGCGAACGGGTGAAGAAGCCAATGAACTGACTTATCGCGGCGAAGCGCTTTCCTATCGAGGGGCCATTGGTCGCATGAAAGGTAGAAGCGAGGCTCATCAAGGCGCTCACGCCCAGCGTCAGCACACCGGCACCGACAACCGGACCACTGGCGTCGCGTCCTTCATGCAGACGCGTGTATAAGGTCGTCGTCGCCGACCACATATGCAGGATCGAAGCGACGCGCACTTCCTTCTTGCCGGCGAGGTAGTAGTCCTTGCCGCCATGCTGGAAGCCGAGTTCGTACACCATCCAGCGCAAACTGGGCTCGTCGCCCGGCATGAACAGTGCGAACACGCCGTGCGAGGCCGGGATGTTCATGCCCATCGGCGCAAAGTCGATATGCCCGCTGAGGCCGCTGACATGTTGCGGGTCGGCGATGAAGGCGGCGATATCGTCGATGTCGATGCTGGCATGCAATGCCAAATGCGTATTGGCTGTCTTGCCCTGCACAGCGCCTGCCGTGGGATCGCTGGCGCCGAGCGCAAAGAACCCCGCCATGGTTTCGCGGAAGGCGATGCCCGTGCCGGCGTCCTGCATCTGTGTCGCGGCAGGCGTCAATGCCACACCTTGCGCAACACCGGCGCGCAGGCAGCGCATGGCATCGGCATAACCGCGGTCAACCAGCGTTGCAGCATCGATGCGGCCGAGGTAGAAGTCGGGATCGAGCGGCAACGGCTTCACCGGCTTGATCACGTGCAACGTGATCTGCTTGCGCTGCCCGTATGGCGAATCGCCGCGCGCGATGCGCTCGTTGAGGTCGCGCACCCAGGCCAACTCTTCGTTGAGCTTGCCGGCCGCGCTCATCTCGATCATGTGTACGTACTGGTTGAAGGCGCCATCGCGATAGCGCGGCGTATTGCCGATACACCACACCAGCCACAACTCCTCGGCACCACGCCTGACCGCCTCCATGACATTCGCATCTTTGATCCACACCGAATCGAGGTACTCTGTATCGCCACGCTTGACCGCCGGCATGAAGATCGGCAGCGAAATGCCGGCAACCAGCAGGTCGAGCTCGATCTCGGTGTGCGGCACCGCTTCATTGGTCTTGAGGCTGAAGTTGCAGACGTTGAAACTGCCGGCCATGCCTTCTGCCATGCGGATGCGCGCTGGGTCGATACCCAGGTGCGGGAAGACTTTCTCGACGATGCCATCGGCACTGCCCATCGCTTTTGCATCAAGGCCCTTGAGGTAATCGCGCAACGGCAGGAGGGAGACGAAATCCTTCACATCGAGACTGCGCCAGCGCTCGCACATCTCGTCCGGCGTCAAGCCGGAGAGCAACATGCCCAGGTTCATCGTGCCGCCGGAAGTGCCATCGCCATGCTGGAAACGCAGGCCGGCTTCGTACAGAGCCTTGAGTACGCCGGCCTGCCATGCCACACGCATACCACCGCCGGCGAGGACGAGCGAGCGGCGTGTGGTTTCGGCGGCGTCGGCCGCCAGTGCGACTGATGTCTTCATGATGCCAACCCGCCGGTGACCATCTTGCGCCAGAAGACGATCATCAGGAAAAAGGACAGCAGATCGAAGGAGGCGACCGCCATGGCGAGTGAAGAAAACACGTGGTTATGCACGCCAAGTGCCACGGCGAGAAAGGCACCGAGTTTCTGGATGCTAGCCCACAACAACGCGGGAGATGATTCTGTCATAAGCCCGTGCAAGGTCAGCGCCCCGAAGAGCATCATGAACATGCCGATGATGCCGAAGGAGTGCTGCGACCCGGCGTCGAGCGAACCGCCGATCATTTTGAGCACGAGCCACGGCCAGAGCATCTGTACGGCGCCGCTGACGATGGTGAGGATGGCGATCAGGGCGACGATTGTTCCCAGGTAGTTTTTCAGCTTGTTCATGCAGTGCATTCCCCCATATGACGCTCCCCCTTACATATCGTCATTCCCGCGAGGTTGGCAAATTCGCGGAAATCCACTTCTACGAAACGCTCATTGCCACTAAGTGGATTCCCGCTTTCGCGGGAATGACGGATGACTTTATTAGTCCTTGCGATTCGGCGGCGCCAGCCACTCCTGTTTCTGTTCGAGATTCACGACGCTCTCCATCCCTTCCATTGGCTTGGCAGGCGGTGTCTTCTCGCTGAGGAACCATGCTTCGAAATGGTCGTCGAGGACACCGGCCGTCTCGGGGAAAAATCCGCAGAACAATGGGTCCGCGCTGATGTCCAGGCCCTTGAGCGCTTGCACGCGCGGATGGTCGCCGATGGTCAGACGCGCAGATCCCTTCTTCATCAGCGAGAAACCAAGCTTGCCCTTGAAGTAGATATATGACGCCATCAACAGGCCGCGAAATGCGCAGTAGTTGACGGCACCCAGGTTCAGCGGCAACCACGCCTTCTTCGGCCGCGCTACGTCTATGCGCATGGCAAGTTGGCCGTCGAGATCGTACTGGCTGCTGACCCATTCGTCACCAACAACGAAATCGAGATTGGCCTGATGCTTGGGCATGCCCCATATGCCTTTTCCACCTTTCACCGAGACCTCGGTGCTGACCGGCAGGTCGAATACATATTGGCCGGTGCCGAAGGTTTTCATGAACATGCCCGGCAGCAGACGCGGAGCGGGCTTGCTGCCATGCGTGCAGGCAATCGCGATGCTGTACTCGATGTACTTGCCGATATTGGTCTCGACGTAATTCACCACGGTGATGACCAGCAAGCCCCTGTTCCATAGTCGGAAGGGATGCAGCTCATTGCCGGGCATCAGCGCGGCGGCCTTGTCGGCGTCGATGCTAAAGGCCGCCATCAACGCCGGCGATTTGAAAGAGTTAACCGGCAATAGAAAGGGAATGCCGTCCACCAGTGCGTAGCGTCCTGCCTGTTCTTCCAATCTTTTTGGCCTGCCCATGCTTATTACTCCTAATGAGTCCTAGTGAGGTCGATCGAGTTCGTCGAGGATGATGGGGAACACATCGCGCGCCGCATTCTTGCCGATGAAGACATCGAGATGTCCGTAGTCAGGCAGGATATGCAGCGAATGAAAATGGCGGCGCTGCTGTTCGAAGAAATCGAAAGTGCGCGCCTGGCTCTCGGGCAGGAAGCAGACGTTCTGCTCGCCCGCCAGGAAAGCGAAACGTGCGCTCGTGCGTGGCGGCTGCGCGGCGAATTCGGCAGGCAACTGCGGCAGGCCTTCGACGGAGATGAGCTGGCCCTTGCGCGCGCTACGACCGATCTGATCGAAGAAGCGCATCGGCACGCTGGCGAATTCGTGCTTGAGCCATTCGTGAGTTTCGTCGTTGAGATTCTCGTGACGCCACAGCACGGGAAAGCCCGTGCCATAGGTGAAGCTCGAAAACTTGCAGACGGCGTTATCGCATTCGTGGTGCGTCATCGCCACGAGGCCGGCGAGTATCTTCGGCACGATGCCATCGGCATGAAGCCCCCACTGTGGATTGAGGTAGTCGGTCATTTTCGCCACCAGCGGCGAAGCGACGGCAAGCTTGAAGCGGGAAAGGGTGGGGACGACAGGATGCAGGGCGACCGCATTGCTGACGATGGTGGTGACTTGCGGCACGAGGCCGGCGACCGCGCTCATCATGAAGCTGGTCGAGCCCTGGCAGTGGATCACCGCCTTGATCTCGGCGGCGCCGGTGCGCTCCACCACTTTCTGCACGGCGGCGGGATGATCGTAGGCAGCAGCCTGATCGAGCGTCCAGCGGTTCGGTGCGAACTCGATGCTGGCGCGCCAGTTTTCCAGCCAGACGTCATAACCGCTGGCAAGCAGGTAGTCGACCAGCGTGGTCTCGACTTTGGGTTGGAAGATATTGGCGCGCACGCCAGCGCCGTGCACCAGCAGCACCGGGCCCTTGTGCGGCACCGACGCACCGTCACCTTGCACATGGATCAGGTTGCACTGAAAACCATCGGCAGATGTAAAGGGGACGACCTCGCTAACTGGCAAAGCAAACTCCTTGGCAAGAAATTGTGCTGCGAGTATTTGTGCTGCGAGTGGGGTGACATAGCCGTCAGCTGAAATCTATCGATCAGCGCTACGCCATGCACGGAGAATACCGCAATATATGTCTTGGCGAGACACTTCGCCCGCAAGGGTATATTTCCCGGTCGCGCGCGACGATGCACGGCGCTTGCGTCGGCGCGGCGTCTCTGCAATCCTCTGCGCCCTCAGCAACCCACATCTGCGGCAAAAGCCCGTTCATGCGTACCGTCGCACGTCTGATCAAACGCACCCTCATCGCCCTCGTCCTGTTCGTGCTGGCCTACCAGGTCTGGCTGCTCGGTCATGTGCTGTGGTGGAAATGGGTACCGCCGTCGACCACCAGCTTCATGTCGCTGCGCCAGAGCGAGCTGCGCGAAAAGAATCCCGGCGCGCAATTGCAATACATATGGGTTCCCTACGGGCACATCTCGGTGCATCTGAAACGCGCCGTCGTCGCCGCCGAGGACGACAAGTTCGTCGACCACGAGGGCTTCGACTGGGAAGGCATGCAGAAGGCGCTGGAGAAGAATCAGCGCAAGGGCAAGTCGGTGGCTGGCGGCTCGACCATCAGCCAGCAGCTCGCCAAGAATCTGTTTCTCTCGCCCTCGCGCAGCTATGTGCGCAAGGCGCAGGAGGCGATCATCACGGTAATGATCGAGACCTTCTGGGACAAGCGCCGCATTCTCGAGGTCTATCTGAACGTCGTGGAATGGGGCAATGGCATCTTCGGTGCGGAAGCCGCTGCGCGGCATTACTACAATATTCCTGCTGCCCAGCTCAACGCCAACCAGGCCGCGCATATCGCCGTGATGCTGCCCAATCCGCGCAAATTCGAGAAAACTTATCCGTCGCGCCTGATCGCACATTCCGGCCGGGTACTCGCGCGCATGGCCTACGCCGAAGTGCCGTAAGGCAAATCGACGACGGGGAATTGATGTTCGCGCATGGCAGCATCGATCAGCATGCACTAATCCCGATTTAGGGCGCAAAAGCTGGGTTACACTCGCCCGCTCTTCCCATCGGCACTTCAGCATAATCCTGCCATGGTCAACACGCCCGAACAGCTCCATCACGATGACATGCAGCACACCCTGCGCGAGGTGCAGGCGCTGCTCGCCCGTCAAAAACGTGAAGAGGAGTTGGTCCATCGCCAGGAGATGAAGAACCACGAGCTGGTCGAGAACCTCGTTCACAAGCAAAACGTGACGCGGCTCACCGGCAAGCTCTCGGCGTTGCACGCGGCCGATATCGCCTTCGTGCTCGAAGCGCTGCCGCTCGACGATCGTCTCTTCGTATGGGATCTGATTCGCGGCGAAGACTCGCAGATCAGCGACGGCGAGGTGCTGCTCGAAGTCTCCGATGCCGTGCGCGAGTCGCTCATCGAATCGATGGACACGGCCGAGCTGGTCGCCGCCGCCGAGCAACTCGACGCCGACGAACTCGCCGATCTGGCGCCCGACCTGCCCAAGCAGGTCATGGACGACGTCTATCTCGGCCTCGATGCCGAGGAGCGCGAACAGTTGCGCGCGGCTATGTCCTACGAAGAGGACGCGGTCGGCGCGCTGATGGATTTCGAAATGGTGTCGGTGCGCGAGGATGTGACGCTCGAAGTCGTCATGCGCTATCTGCGCCGTTTCGACGAATTGCCCGATCACACTGACCAGTTATTTGTCATAGACCGCGACGAACGCCTGCTCGGCGTACTGCCAGTGCATCGCTTGCTTATCAACGACCCGGCAAGCAGCGTCGGCGAGCTGATGCTGACCGACATGCTGTGCCTGCATCCCGGCGACAAAGCTACCGACGCAGCCAAGGCCTTCGAGCGTTACGACCTTGTCTCCGCGCCGGTCACCAATCGCGATCGGCGACTCATCGGACGACTGACGGTGGCAACCGTGGTCGACTTCATCCGCGACCAATCCGAATCCGAACTGCTCAGCCAGGCCGGTTTGAAGGAAGAGGAAGATATCTTCGCTTCGGTGTGGGACTCGGTGCGCAACCGCTGGTCGTGGCTGGCTGTCAATCTCGTTACCGCCTTCATCGCTTCGCGCGTGATCGGCGCCTTCGAAGGCTCTATCGCCAAGCTGGTCGCCCTCGCCGCGCTAATGCCCATCGTCGCCGGCATCGGCGGCAACTCCGGCAACCAGACCATCACCATGATCGTGCGCGCCATTGCCGTGGGACAGGTGCACCGCGATATGTTCAAGCGCCTGCTACGCAAGGAGCTGAGCGTAGCGTTGCTCAACGGCATCGTGTGGGGCGGCTTGCTGGGCGTGGTCGCCGCGGCGCTGTATCACAGCATATCGCTGGGGCTGGTGCTCACCTTGGCGATGACACTCAACCTGCTGTTGGCCGGCATGATGGGTGTGTGTATCCCAATGACATTGGTGCGCCTGGGCCGCGATCCAGCACTCGGCTCGTCCGTGATGATCACCGCCTGCACCGACTCCGGTGGCTTTTTCATCTTCCTTGGCTTGGCGTCGCGATTGTTGATGTAGGGCGGAACTCCGAAGGAGGTTCCGCCATATTGCGATACGCCGCAGCATCACAGTGTGACCTTGAGGCCGCCTGATGGCGGCTGGCGGAACCTCCTGCGGAGTTCCGCCCTACAACGCAGCGAACGCCACGTCCGCCGCTGCGACGCTCGCGGCAATATCCTCATCCGTATGTGCCGCAGACACGAAACCCGCCTCGAACGCCGAGGGCGCGAGGAAGTGGCCGGCCTCCAGCATCAAGTGGAAGAAGCGATTGAAACGTTCACGATCGCTGCCCATGACTTCGGCGAAACTCGTCGGCGGCGTGGCGCTGAAATACAGGCCGAACATGGCACCGACCGATTGTGCACTGAAGGCGACGCCGTGCTTCATGGCGGCCGCGGCTATGCCACTAGCAAATGCCTGGGTGCGCGCCGACAAGCTCTCGTAGAAGCCTGCCTGCCGGATCAGTTGCAAGGTCGCCAGTCCCGCCGCCACTGCCACCGGACTGCCCGACAGCGTACCCGCCTGATACACCGAACCGAGCGGCGCGATGCATTGCATGATGTCGCGACGCCCACCGAAAGCGCCGACCGGCATGCCACCACCGATGATCTTGCCCAGCGTGGTGAGGTCGGGTGTGATGTTGTAGAGCCCCTGCACGCCGGTAAGGCCGACGCGGAACCCAGTCATCACCTCGTCGAAGATCAGCACGGCACCATGCTGTGTGCATAAATCACGCAGACCATCCATGTAGGCTTGCGAAGGGCGCACGAGGTTCATATTGCCTGCCACGGGTTCGATGATGACGGCCGCAATCTCGCTGCCACGCAGGGCAAACAATTCTTCCAGCTGTGGCAGATTGTTGTAGTCGAGCACGATGGTGTGCTTGGCGAAATCGGCCGGCACGCCGCCCGAGGACGGATTGCCGAAGGTCAGCAAACCCGAACCGGCCTTGACCAGCAGACTGTCGGCATGACCGTGATAACAACCCTCGAACTTGACAATGGCATCTCGTCCGGTGAAGCCGCGCGCCAGGCGGATTGCGCTCATCGTCGCTTCGGTGCCGGAAGACACGAGGCGCACCATCTCCATGCTCGGCAGCAGTTCGATGAGCAACTCGGCCATGTCGACTTCGCGCTCGGTGGGCGCGCCGAACGACAGGCCATCGACTGCGGCGCGCTGTACGGCTTCGACCACTTCGGGATGCGCATGGCCGAGAATGGCCGGTCCCCACGAACCGACGTAGTCGGTGTAGCGCTTGCCGTCGGCATCCCACACGTAAGCCCCTTGCGCCTTGGCGAGAAACCGCGGCGTGCCGCCGACGGAGCGGAAAGCGCGCACCGGCGAATTCACGCCGCCCGGGATGCTGCGCTGAGCACGTGCGAAAAGTTCTTCGTTACGAGACATGTGATCGTGAGTGAGGAGTTAGGAGTAAGGAGTAAGGAGTTCCGGCACGCATGGGTCGTACAGCTTTGCAATGCGCGCGGCTTGTGCCTGGGGGTCGGGCGCGGCATAGATGTCGCTGATCACTGCCAGCCAGTCGGCGCCGACGGTGACCAAAGGTGCAGCGTTGTCGGCCGTGATGCCGCCGATGCAGGCTACCGGCAAAGGTAGTTCGGCCTTGGCGCGCCTGATCAATTCAATCGGGGCAACCACGGCGTCGGGCTTGGTGGGCGAAGCAAACATGGCGCCGAAAGCGATGTAACTCGCGCCGTCCGCCACCGCGCGCTCGGCACGCGCGAATTCGTTGTAACACGACACGCCAATGACAAATGCATCGCCATACCTGGCACGGCAGGCGGCCACGGCGCCGTCGTCGCGCCCGAGGTGCACACCGTCGGCGCCGACGGCCGCGGCAAGCGCAGCATCGTCATTGACGATGAAGGTGACACCCGAGTCGCGTAGCGCCGCCGATAGCGCCAGCGCCTGTTCCATGCGTCGCGAAGTCATGGCCGTCTTGTGGCGGTATTGCACGCAGACGACGCCGCCCTTGATTGCGGCGCGCGTGACGGCGAGCAATCTCGGCGTGTCATCCCAGTCCGGCGTGACAAGATAAAGTCCCCGTTTCATCTTCGGCTGCGCAAGTGCATTCATCAAAATTTGTGCGCGTAGAAGCGGTTCGGAATGGCCTGGCCCATGCCCGGATGGATGGCCTGCGCCAGCGTATTCCAGGTATAGCGCTGCGCTGCCTGCACCGCTTCGCGTACGTCCATGCCGCGCGCCAACATGACAGCGATCGCTGAGGCCAGCGTACAGCCCGAGCCGTGGTAGCTGCCCGGCAGACGCTCCCAGGCATCGGTGCAGATCACGCCGCTCGGGCCATAGAGCGTATTGACCACCTGCGGCGCCTGCTCGTGAGTACCCGTGATCAGCACGTGGCGCGCGCCAAGTTCGATGAGGTAATTGGCGCAGTCGGCCAAGGCGATGTCTTCCACGTCCTCGTTCTCATCTTCTTCCTGTGTCAGTCGGCGCGCCTCGATGCTATTGGGTGTGAGCACCGTCGTCAGCGGCAGCAACATCTCGCTCATGGCAATGAGCATCTCTTCGTCGGCCAGCGGATCGCCGCGGCCCGAAGCGATCACCGGATCGAACACCACCGGAATATCCGGGTAATCCGCAAGTACTTCGGCGACCGCTGCGACGTTTTCCACGCTGCACAGCACACCGATCTTGAACGCCTGCACACTGATGTCTTCGAGCAGCACGCGCGCCTGATCGACCACCCAATCATCATCGACGGCCTGCGTGCCTTCGACGCCGCGCGTGTCCTGCACGGTCAGCCCGGTGAGCACCGACAGCGGATGGCCGCCGAGCGCAGCGATGGTCAGTATGTCTGCTTGCACGCCGGCGCCTCCGGTCGGGTCGGAGGCCGCGAAAGTCAGAACGATGGGGGGAGTAACAGGGCGTGCGCCGGGATTCATGGCAGGCTACCGCAGAAGATGGAGGATGATTGATCAACGATCCGATCAATAAGTTGCTCAAGAAACAAAGGGGAAATGCCGATGTTTTATGAGCGCAGCACATTTTCCAAAATGCGCTAAGATCGTTTGGATTTTAACTGAATACGATAGTCATGGCTGATAGCGATCTTCCCTACAGGACATGGATGTGTCTGATTTGCGGCTGGATTTACACGGAAGAGACCGGTAGCCCGGAGGACGGCATTGCTCCCGGCACACGCTGGCAAGCCATACCTCCGAACTGGACCTGCCCGGAGTGTGGCGCGCGCAAAGAGGATTTTGAAATGATTGAAATCTGAGCAGGTGCAAACAAAAGAAGTTACATTGCGGGCAAAATGCACAAAAAAAGCCACATTTAATCCGGACAAACGCCCTGAAGAAGGACGGCTCCGGGTAACCTCAAAGGAAATCGAACCCGTCCGCAGATGCCGTCGTAATATTGGCGTTGCGGATGGCTCAACAAGAGGAGTATCGCGTTGGCAGAAGGACCTGACGTCACCGGCGTCAAAGTGATGGTCATCGACGACAGCAACACGATCCGTCGCAGCGCCGAAATATTCCTGGCCCAGGCGGGTTACCAGGTTTTGTTGGCCGAGGATGGTTTCGATGCGCTGTCGAAGATTTCCGACCATCACCCTGACCTGATTTTTGTCGACATCATGATGCCGCGTCTGGATGGTTATCAGACCTGTGCACTCATCAAGAAGAATCCACGCTATGCGGGCACGCCCGTCATCATGCTGTCCTCCAAGGACGGCTTGTTCGATCGCGCGCGCGGCCGCATGGTCGGTTCCGACGAGTACCTGACCAAACCGTTCACCAAGGACAGTCTGCTCAAGGCCGTGTCGGCCCACACCGCTGTACGTATTGGCAAATAGAGATATCCAAGGAGCCCATCATGCCTATCAAGAAAATACTGGTTGTCGATGACTCTCCTACCGAGCGCTTCGCACTGACCGAATTCCTCATCAAGAGCGGCTTCAATGTCGTTACTGCCGAGAACGGCGAAGACGGTGTCGTCAAGGCCAAAGCCGAGCTACCCGACCTGATCCTGATGGACGTGGTGATGCCCGGTATCAATGGCTACCAGGCGACACGCACGATCTCGCGCGAAGAAACGACGCGGCATATTCCGGTGATTATGACGACCAGCAAGGATCAGGAAACCGACAAGATCTGGGGCATGCGCCAGGGCGCTTTCGACTACATGACCAAGCCTCTGGACCATGACGAGCTGATCAAGAAGATAGAAGCAATCGGCTGATAGACGCGATTTCCGAGAGACCTCCTCACCGGCAAAGACATGGCAAAAAAACGACAGAGCCTGAGAGAATTCCAGCAGGACCTGACACGTCGCTTGGCAGAGGTGAAGCTGACGGGGCGTCGGTCCGCTTTGCTGGCTGTGAATGCGGGGCCGGAGAACTGGCTGCTCGATTTGTCCGAAGCCGGCGAAATCATCGCCACGCCATCGCTGACACCGGTGCCGCTGACGCGCAACTGGTTTCGCGGCTTGGCCAATGTGCGCGGCAATCTGTACAGCGTGGTCGACTTCTCGGCATTTTGTGGCGAGTCGCCGACGCAATTGACAAGCGACGCGCGCATCCTGCTGATCGGTACGCGTCAGGGTATGAACACGGCGCTGCTGGTTAGTCGCGCATTGGGTTTGCGCAATCCGGAAGATTTCGATCCGGACGATGGTGTCGTGGATTCCCGCGCATGGGTTGGGGGCGCGGTGAGGGATTCGCAAGATCGGCTATGGCGCAAGCTGACCGTTAGGCCGCTGCTGGCCGATGCGCGTTTTCTGGACGCCACCCTCGACAGCCACACATGACGACAGCATTGAACTCGCCCATGAAGACCGCATTTGCCCGTAGACGTGATGACAAATGCATGACGAGACAAAGGTAGCTGCTTATTAAGGTAGCCGCTCTCCCCGGCGATGTCGCCAGGGAAGCCAAGCTGACAACAATCTGGATCAGACTGCACCACCGGAGCATACGCATGGCACTCAAATTTCTTGATCGTTTCAAGCCCCGCGCGAAGCCCGCCGCCGAGAGCCCAGAGGGGGGCTCAGACAGCACGGTCATGGATAGCCCCGCGATAGACGACGGTGCGCCCAAACCTGGATTCATGTCAGGCCTGAGCAAAGTGATGCCGAGGTGGATCGGTGGCCGCGCGGTCGGCGACCAGTTGCGCATGCTCGGTATCGTGTTCGGTATCCTGACCGCTGTCGCCGTGTTGCTGACCTACCTGCAGATCCACGCGGCAACCCAAGGGACGGCCTTCGTTTCTGCCGCCACCCAAATGGGTACGCAATCGCAGGTTATCGCCAAGTCCGCGCAGATCACGGTGACCGGCGGCGCACGTGAAGGGCGCGCGGTAAGTGGCGGCGCCAGCCGCGGCGGCACGGGCTTTACCGAATTGAAGGAATCGCGCGACCGCATGGCAGAGTTGCTCAAAGCGGTCACTGAGGGCGGCGACATCGATGGTGTATCGGTGCCCAGCAGCCCGCGCTCCGTGAACAAGGCGCTCGAGGATCTGACCACGCTGTGGGACAAGATGAGCAAGAATGCCGAGCAGCTGACCGGCCAGCAGCTCAACATCACGCGCCTGGGTACGGCGGTCGACATCATCAACAATAACAATGCCGAGCTGCTCGACTATGCTCAGCAGGTCGCTGCCCTCAAGCTGCAGTTCGGCGCGCCTGCTGGCGAAATCGCCACCTCCAACCAGGTTGTGATGCTGACCCAGCGTATGGCTAAAAATGCCAATGCGCTACTCGCTTCCGAATCGGTCGATCCGGAAATCGTGTTCCTGCTCGGCAAGGATTCCAACACGCTCAGCCAGTTGCTGGATGACCTCGGCAACATGAAGAACAACGCGGAGATGGACGAGAAGCTGCAAGGCTTGCGCAAGTTCGCGACACGTCACTTGCTGGCGGTCGGCGGCATTCTGTCCAACGTGCAACCGCTGGTACAAGCCAAGCGCGCAGGTTTGCAGATTTTCAAGGATTCGGTGCCGCTGCTGGAAAGCACGAATGCGCTTGCCGAGGGCTATCGCAAAGCCTACACAGGTTGGAACCTGCTGACGGTGCTGATCGTGCTGTTTGCTGCGTTGGCACTGCTGGTATTGGCCTACATGGTCTTCGTCTATAGCGATGACATTTCGACGCGCCGTGACGAAGCGGAAGCGCTGCGAGCCGCTGCCGAAGGCGACCGGAACAACACCCAGCAGGCCATCTTGCGCCTGATGAACGAAATGGGCGATTTGGCCGACGGTGACTTGACGATCCGCGCGACGGTGACGGAAGACGTGACGGGCGCCATCGCCGATTCGGTGAATTACACGATTGAAGAACTCTCGGTGTTGGTACGACGCATCAACGACGCGGCGAACCGTCTGACGCAAGCGACGGAATCTGCGCAACGTATGTCAGGTGAATTGCTCGACGCATCCGAGCGTCAGTCGCGCAACATCCAGTACGCCGGTTCGCAGGTGCAGGACATGGCCAAGCAGATCTCGGCGGTATCGAGCAGCGCGTTGCAGACCGCGCAGGTGGCGCGGCGCTCACTGGAAGCCGCACGCAAGGGGACGACAGCTGTGCAGGATTCCATCTCCGGCATGAATGAAATCCGCGAGCAGATCCAGGAAACCTCGAAGCGTATCAAGCGCCTCGGCGAATCCTCGCAGGAGATCGGTGAAATCGTGGAACTGATCTCGGATATTACCGAACAGACGAACGTGCTGGCGCTGAACGCCGCCATTCAGGCGGCGACCGCCGGTGAAGCGGGCCGCGGCTTTACGGTGGTTGCGGAAGAAGTGCAGCGCCTCGCCGAACGTTCAGCGGAAGCGACGAAGCAGATCGCGGCCATTGTGAAAACGATTCAGACCGATACGCAGGATGCCGTGGCCGCTATGGAAAACTCGACGCGGGGTGTGGTCGAAGGGGCCAAGCTCTCCGACGCTGCGGGTCAGGCGCTCGGTGAAATCGGCGACGTGTCGGTAGAAATGGCGACGCTGGTTGAACGCATCTCGTCGGACACGCAGAAACAAGCCGCGGTCGCTACCGATGTGTCCGAATCCATGCGCGAGATTCTGGCCATCACGGAACAAACGACGCGCGGCACGCAGCAATCCGCCTTGTCGATCGGCCAGCTTGCCGATCTTGCCGTGGAACTCAAGGGTTCCGTTTCCGGCTTCAAGGTCTGAATGACAATTGAATAATGGGAGGCGGCTCTGCAGTCATGTTCGAGCCAGCTTTCTGCAGCACTGGATTGCCCGAGAGGTATAGATGAGTCAAGTGACTGATTTCGACATTGGCCCACTGACCTGGGTAAAGGCGGAGATCGACACCGCCCTTGCCCGCGCCAGCGACAGCCTGGGCGAGGCGCAAGCCAACCCGGAACAGCGTGAGCCCTTGCGCTTCGCGCAGAGCCACGTCCATCAAGCCAGCGGCGCGTTGTCCGTCGTCGGGCTCGATGGCGTCTCGCAGTTCTCCGAAGCGATCGACAAGCTGCTCTCCTCCCTGGCCGGCGCCGAAGACACACCGCCCGCAGAATCGCTCGCCTTGGCGCGCCGCAGTCTGGCCGTGCTCGCCAATTATCTGAGCGAACTGCTGGCAGGTGCGCCGCACAAGCCACTGCGTCTCTTCCCGACCTATCGCGACCTCATCGCCGCGCGCGGCGAAGAAGCACCGCAAGCCTCGGAGCTGTTCTTCCCCGACCTGCGGGCGCGTCCGACGTTGCCGCAAGGCCCGCAGCTCGATGCACAGACAGCCGCCCATGAATTGCGCCTGCTGCGCGGCCGCTTCGAAAAGGGCTTGCTACTGTGGATTCGCCAGCCGCAAAGCGCAACCGGCGCGCAAGACATGCTGCGTGCCGTGCAACGCATCGAGCAGATCCAGTCGCAACCTTCGACACGCGCTTTCTGGTGGGCCGCCATTGCCTTCTTCGAAGGTCTGGCACAACAAGTCATTCCCGTCGAGCGCGCCACGCAGCGCCTGTGCCGCCGCATCGACACGCAAATGCGGCGTCTCATCGAAGGCTCGCAAATCGTCGCCGACCGACTGGTGCGTGACGTCCTGTATTACGTGGCAACCGCGAACATCGCCACGCCACACGCGCAGTCGGTGCGCTCGGTCTACCGTCTCGATGCAGCCCTGCCCGCGCCGGACCAGGAACTCTCCGATACGCTACGCCAACCACTTGTCATGCGCGTGCGCGAGTCGCTGGAAAACACCAAGGATGCATGGAACCGCTTCAGTGCTGGCGCAGCCGTGGCCCTGCCGCAGTTCCAGGAGCAGCTTACCGAGCTAGTGCAGCGCGTAGCACCGATGCATATGCCGCAATTGGATACCTTGCTCGCTGCCATGACCGGTGTCGGCGACTGGCTTCGCGCCGATCCGCTGCGCCAGAACGACGCGCTGTCGATGGAGCTGGCGACCGGCCTGCTGGTGATCGAACAAGCCGCTGAATCGCCGGCCTACGATCCGCAGTTGCTACGCCGTCAGGTCGAATTGCTGAGCACCATTTTCGAAGTACGCGCCAAGGGCGGCAAGCCGCCTGAGATGAATGACGCGCTGTTCGGCGAAGCCTCGCAACGCGCACAAGAGAAGCTGCTGTTCAATCAGCTGGCGCGCGAAATTCTCACCAACCTGGGTCAGATCGAACAAACCCTCGATACCTTCTTCCGCAATCCGGAACAGCGCGAGGCACTGACAACACTCACCGGTCCGCTCAAACAGATCGAGGGCGCATTCTCGATGCTGGGCGAAATGTCTGCCGCGCAACTGGTGCGCGAAAGTGCGACAACAGTCGCCGCTCTTGCCAGAGACACCGAGCCGCCGGCACGCGAAGTGTGCGACGACGTTGCGCACAAATTGTCGGCCCTCGGCTTTTATGTCGAAGCCATAAAGACGGCGCCCGCCAAGCTCGAACATTTCCTGAATCCGGAAAGTGCCTTCGCACC
This sequence comes from Rhodocyclales bacterium, assembly GCA_028292505.1. Classification (GTDB taxonomy): domain Bacteria; phylum Pseudomonadota; class Gammaproteobacteria; order Burkholderiales; family Rhodocyclaceae; genus Viridibacterium. The sequence goes on along the minus strand of JAQGMF010000001.1, from coordinate 134,660 downwards.
TGAAGCGGAAAAAACAGCGGCCAACGAAAGTGTCGAAGCCCAGCTCGTGCGCGAATCGCGCGAGACCAAGAACCTCGCCGATGCGCTGCGCGATTCGCCGCAAGACAGTGGCCTGCGCGATCAACTGGTGCACAGTCTGGAAGCCATCCGCGAAGATGCGCAACTCGTTGCCGACAGCTCGCTCGAGAAACAGACCAAGGACGTGATTGCCAGCCTCAAGGCGGGCGGGAGTATTTCCAGCGAGCAGATTCAGGAAGCGCTGTCTACCGTCGCACCCGCCGCCACGCCGCAACCTTCGGAAGAAGCTGCGCGATTGATGCAGGTCAGCAACGAAGAGCTGGATGCAGAGCTGCTGGATATCTTCCTCGAGGAAGCCCACGAGGTGCTCGCCACGCAACGCGAACATCGCGACATTGCCGTGCGCGAGCCGCACAACCAGGAAGCGCTCACCACCGTACGCCGCGGTTTCCATACCCTCAAGGGTTCGAGCCGCATGGTCGGTCTGGTGGACTTCTCGGAAGCCGCACGACACGTCGAAGCCGCCATGAATCGCTGGTTGCAACTCGACAAGGATTCCAATGCCGAGCTGGTCAGCCTCATTGATGCGGGCACCACCGTGTTCGCTGCGTGGGTGGAGCAACTCGAATCGGGCGGCGGGCTGTGGCGCGATGCCTCGGCACTGACGCAACAAGCACAGGGCATACTGGCCTCGCTCGATGCGAGCCCCGAAGATGCATTTATCCCACCAGCATCCGCGCCGAGACCGCCGATCTCTGAGGAGGCGGTGGCAGAAGACCCGGCCACCGCGTCAGCGGGCATTGATCTCGACCTGAGTCTGGACTTCGGCCTGGAGTCGGACAACGACGCCACTCCCGACCAGGAAGCGGTTCCTCTCAGCACATCTTCTGGCAACACTGGCGGTCACGGCCCCGCGCTGCTCGACTTCGATCTGGATGTGCCCGCCGAAGACGGCGTGCAGGAATTCGAGATGTCACTCGAAGAAACGCGCATGGATGGTCCTTTGCTGGACTTTAGCGCGAACGAAGAGGCGCTGCCGGAACTTGTTGAGCCCTACGACAAGGACGAAACCTTGTCGGAAATGGATCTTGCCAGCACGTTGATGGAGGCCGACTTCGGTCGCTTCTCCGATGGCGAGCAAGAGATGTCCGAGCTCGATCTGACGGCAACCTTGCTCGAAGGCCTATCGCCCGCAGACGATGCTTCGCTGTCAGACCGCAACATCACGGACCTGACGAGTACGGATCTGGATCTGAATCTTGGCGAAAACCCGGAAACGGAAATCGACCTGACCACCACTGCTTTGGGTGGCGACCTTGCGCGCGGCGACGAAGAGCCGCTGAGCGAACCGTTCTTCGAGCATCTCGCGCCGGACGAACTGGATGTCGACGCTGCGCAGGAGAGTACAACCGCCGCCGATGTTTTCACGGCGCCTGTTGCTATCGAAGAAGTATGGCCCACCGAAGCGCCCGCCATCTTCGAAGAGTCCGTGCCCGTCGAAGAGCCTGTGCCACAAAATGCCGATGTCATGCCGTTCGAATCGACATTCTTCGAATCCATATCCGAACCGACACCCGCCGAGCCTGCGCCCTCCGAATCGGCGCTCACGCCGGAACATGCGAACGGCGACGAACTTGTCGAAGTGCCGATCGAAGACGAGGACGCCGGCATCGATCTACCTGTCATTAACCTGACGGCCTATTCGGAGACCGGTGTATCGCCGGACAGCATGGTGTCGCGCGTTGCCGAACTGCTCGACAACCCGCAGCAGGACACGTCGCACAGTGGCCACGAGGCTTACGCCCATGCGCCGCAGGACATCCAGCCGAGCGCGCACGCGTATCCACCAGCAAGTTCGCAAGATACCTCGCCGGATAGCGAGATCATGGTGGGCGACAATGTCTTGTCGCATGGCCTCTACTATCTCTACTTAGGCGAATCTGCCCAGCATCTGGCCACGCTGCGTGCGGATCAGCACCTGATCGACAACAACCCGCTGCACGTGCCGAGCGTGGAGGCCGTACGCGCCTCGCATACACTGGCCGGCATTTCCGGTACGGCGCGTTTCGAGTCGGTACATGCATTGGCCAAGGCGCTGGAGCATGCGCAGAACCGTTTGCACGAATCGCAGATTCCACCCACGCCGGATCAAGCCGCATTACTCAGCACTACGCTGAACCGGCTCGAAGCCATGCAGACGGAAATCGTGCGTCAGCAACTGCCATTGTCATCGCCCGAACTGAACGAACAACTCAATAATCTGCGCCCGCTGTTTCCGGCCAGTCCCGCTGCCGAACCGGCGCCGCAGACCGAAGCCGCGCCAGTGTTCGCGAGTGCGCTCTACAACCCGCCCGCGCAGCATGAAGAGCTGAATCTCGACGCCATCCACGACGAACTGGACGAGCAGTTGCTGCCGATCTTCTTCGAGGAAGCGGACGAGCTCATGACGGAAATCGGCAACTCGTTGCGCCAGATGCGCAACGAACCGGAGAACCCGGAGCCGCGCAACGCACTGGCGCGCCTGATGCATACGCTCAAGGGCAGCGCGCGCATGGCCGGCGCCATGCGTGTCGGCCAGTATGTACACGCGCTCGAAGGACGTCTGGAACGCACAGGCAACGCACAGCCCTCTGCTGCCTTGGTGGACGAGTTGGAAAATGGTTTCGATCAGGTCGGAACCCTGCTGGAAGGTTTGCGCAATCCCACGGTTGCGACCACACCTGTCATCACGGAAGATGACAGTGACATTATCGAGGCGCAGCCTGATGCAGCGCTCGTGCCCACGGAAGCGATCAGTGCTCTCAGCCCGCTGCGTTTCAGCGCGCTGGTCGACAGTCCACTGATTCCCGCCGTACTGCGTCAGACGGCACAGGTCGATGAGCCCGAAACCGCACAGGGCACGCGCGCGCTGGTACGGGTGCGCGCCGACATGGTCGACCGTTTCGTCAACGAGGCAGGCGAAATCAGCATTGCGCGCACGCGCGTCGAAGGCGAGATGCGCACCGTGCGACGCTCGCTGCTGGATCTCACGGAAAACGTGATCCGTCTGCGTAACCAGTTGCGCGAAGTGGAAATCCAGGCCGAGTCGCAGATGCAGTCGCGCATCGCCGCCGCCGAATCGCAGCACGACAATTTCGATCCGCTGGAATTCGACCGCTTCACGCGCCTGCAGGAACTCACGCGCATGATGGCCGAGTCCGTCGGTGACGTGACCACCATCCAGCAAAACCTGTTGCGCAATCTCGACGGTGCGGATGCCGCACTGCATGCACAGGGTCGCCTGTCGCGCGATCTGCAACAAGCGCTGATGGGCGTGCGCATGGTGCCGTTCAACGACGCCGCCGATCGTCTCTATCGCGTCGTGCGCCAGACCGCCAAGGAAGTGGGCAAGCGCGCCAATCTCGACATCCAGGGCGGCAATATCGAAATCGATCGCGGCGTGCTGGACAAGATGATTGCGCCGCTCGAACACCTGCTGCGCAATGCCATCGCCCACGGCATCGAAATGCCGGACGAGCGCGTAGCGGCCGGCAAGGCCGAGATCGGACAGATCACCCTCAAACTGAACCAGCTCTCCAATGAAATTGCGTTGGAGATGAACGACGATGGCCAGGGCCTGAATTACGAACGCATCGCCGCACGCGGCCGCAAGATCGGCTTGATCGGCGAGCACGAGGAAGCCTCGGAGAGCCGCCTGACGCAACTGATTTTCGAGCCCGGCTTCTCCACTGCCGAGACCGTGTCAGGCATCGCCGGTCGCGGTGTCGGCATGGACGTGGTCAAGAACGAAGCAATGGCGGTCGGTGGTCGTATCGACGTGTCGTCAACGGCAGGTCAAGGGGCGCGCTTCCTGGTCCATCTGCCGCTCACCCTGGCCGTCACGCAAGCTCTGTTGGTGCGCGCCGGCACACGCACCTACGCGATTCCGTCGAACATGGTCGAGCAGGCCATCGAAGTCAAGGAAGGACCGCTGGCTGAAATCCGCGCGCGCGGATATGCCGAATGGAAGGGCCAGCAATATCCGCTGCGCTATCTGCCGCGCCTGCTCGGCGACAACGAAGCGCAACCGGCACAGGCGCGCTTCCACTGGATCTTGCTGCTGCGCGCCGGCAATTCTTCGGTCGGCCTGTACATCGACGGGTTGCGTGGCAACCAGGAAATTATCGTCAAGAACGCCGGGCCGCAATTCGTGCGTCTGCAAGGTTATGCCGGCGCCACCGTCTTGCCGGACGGCGAAGTGTCGCTCATTCTTAATCCCGTTGTCATGGCCGGCAGGCAGGCCTCGGGCGTCGACGATCTGGCGCCAGCGCAAATCTCCGAGGCAGCGCCCGAAGTCGCTTACGTACCGACCATCATGGTGGTAGACGATTCGCTCACCGTGCGCAAAATCACCACCCGTCTGCTGGAACGCGAGGGCTACCAGGTGGTCACGGCCAAGGACGGTGTCGATGCGCTCGAACAGCTCACCGAACTGATCCCGGATGTGATGCTGCTGGACATCGAAATGCCACGCATGGATGGCTTCGATCTGGCGCGCAACATCCGCGCCGACCAGCGCCTGCGCGAGATTCCGATCATCATGATCACCTCGCGCATGGCCGACAAACACCGCAACTACGCGGCCGAAATCGGTGTCAATCACTACCTCGGCAAGCCGTACCAGGAAGATCAGCTGCTCGAACTGATTTCCGCCTTCATCTTCGCGCGGCGCCAGCACTGACAATCTTTCACTGCAGAGACACAGAGGGCCGCAGAGGAAAACAGGACCATCAAGCAATATTTGCGGGTTCAATCTGTTTTTCTCTGTGGCCCTCTGTGTCTCTGTGGTGAGGTCTTTGACCTGGTTTTACCGCCGTCGACCTTCCGGGCAGGTTTCGCTTACCTCTCTTCCCCGAGCGGGGTAGAATTGCGCCCTTTCCCCACACATGTGCACTGCACGTCACGCGCCTCGCGTGATGTCCGCGTGACACCTCAGGCCCATGGAATTCGCCGGCATCCGTCTGAAAAATTCGCTGTTCGTTGCGCCGATGGCTGGCGTGACGGATCGCCCTTTCCGACAGCTGTGCAAGAAGATGGGGGCCGGCCTGGCGGTCTCCGAAATGGTGACCTCCAACGCGCAGCTCTATGGCAGCACCAAGACACAGCGCCGTGCCAATCACGCAGGCGAGGTCGATCCGATCAGCGTACAGATCGCCGGTGCCGATCCGCTGATGATGGCCGCCGCAGCGCGCTTCAATGTCGAGCGTGGCGCACAGATCATCGACATCAATATGGGTTGTCCCGCCAAGAAAGTGTGCAACGTCGCCGCCGGCTCTGCCCTGCTGCGTGACGAAGCGCTGGTCGCGCGCATCCTCTGCGCCGTCGTCGCGGCGATACCGGATGTGCCCGTCACACTCAAGTTCCGCACCGGCTGGGATCGCAATACGCGCAACGCGTCACGCATCGCGCATATCGCTGAAGAATCAGGTATCCGCCTGATCGCCATTCACGGCCGCACTCGCTGCGATCAATACATGGGCGAGGCCGAATACGACACCATTGCCGATGTAAAAAGTCGTGTCGGCATTCCGGTAATTGCCAACGGGGATATAGACTCCCCGCAGAAAGCGCGTGCCGTACTGCGCTACACAGGCGCCGATGGCGTCATGATCGGCCGCGCGGCGCAAGGCAGACCGTGGATCTTTCGCGAGATCGAACACTTCCTGCAAACGGGCAAGGAATTGCCACCACCGGAAGTGGGCGAAATTCACCGCGTATGCCGTGAGCATCTTGCCGATCTCTACGATTTCTACGGCGAGGCTTCGGGCGTGGGCGTCGCGCGCAAACACATCGCCTGGTATACCAAGGGGCTGGTAGGGTCGGCCGTATTCCGCAGCAATATGTACCTGTTGCCCAGCGTCAGCGCGCAGTGCGACGCGGTCGATCAATTCTTCGACGAATTGGCCGCACGTGGCAACCGTCTGCAGTACCAGATGCTTGATCGGATGTCTGACCAACCGGAAGCGCTTGCGGCATGAGCACGAACAACGAAAACCGCAACGAAATCTCGCTATGCGTCACGCAGGCGCTGGACCGTTATTTCTCCGATCTCGACGGCGAGAAGCCGGCCGGCATTTATGACATGGTCATTCGCGAAGTCGAAAAGCCAATGCTGCAGTCCGTACTGCGGCAAACCCGCGGCAACCAGACGCAGGCCGCCGAAATCCTCGGCATCACGCGCAATACCTTGCGTCGCAAACTCACCGAGTACGGGCTGCTGTGACATGTCCCTGCACGCGATGACAGCTTGACGCAGCCCCTCCGGCGCATCCAGATATTTCCGCACACTATTCAGGATCAGCTCATGAAAGTCACCCAGGCCCTCCTCAGCGTCTCCGACAAGCACGGCGTCGTTGACTTCGCGCGTCAGCTCGCCGCGTTTGGCATCAAGCTGCTATCCACCGGCGGCACCGCCAAGGCATTGCGTGAGGCAGGACTCGACGTCACCGATGTCGGCGACTACACCGGCTTTCCGGAGATGCTCGATGGCCGCGTCAAGACCCTGCATCCGAAGGTGCATGGTGGCATCCTCGCGCGCCGCGATCTGCCCGAGCATCTGGCCAAGCTGGAAGAACATCAGATTCCGCGCATCGACCTCGTCGTAGTGAATCTCTACCCCTTCGAAGCAACGGTTGCCAAGCCCGGCTGCACGCTGGAAGACGCCATCGAGAACATCGACATCGGTGGTCCAACCATGGTGCGCGCCGCAGCCAAGAATCACGGCAGCGAAGCAGGCGGCGTCGGCATCGTTACCGACCCGGCAGACTATGCCGACATCATTGCCGAGCTGACAGCCAATAACGGCGCGCTGTCTTACAAGACGCGCTTCGAGCTGGCGCGTAAGGCCTACACCCACACCGCGCGCTACGACGCGGCGATCGCCAACTGGCTCACCGCGGTGGATGCCGACAAGCTCGAACCCGCTGCTGCGCCGGTGCGCGCCACCTATCCGACACGGCTGCAACTGGCTTTCGACAAGGTGCAGGATTTGCGCTACGGCGAGAATCCGCATCAGAGTGCCGCGTTTTATCGTGACGTGCATCCGGTGGAAGGCGGTATCGCCGGCTACACGCAGCTGCAGGGTAAGGAGCTGTCCTACAACAACATCGCTGACGCGGATGCGGCCTGGGAATGCGTCAAGGCTTTCGACCGAGGCGTATTAAATGAGAACGTCGCCTGCGTCATCGTCAAGCACGCCAATCCTTGCGGCGTGGCCCTCGGCGCATCGACCGAAGAGGCGTACCGCAAGGCCTTCCAGACCGATCCGACCTCAGCCTTCGGCGGCATCATCGCTTTCAACACCACGGTCGACGAAGCCACCGCCAAAGCGGTTTCCGGCCAGTTCATGGAAGTGCTTATTGCGCCGTCATACACTCCCGAAGCACTGGCCCTATTGGCGGTCAAACAGAATGTGCGCGTCCTGCGCTGCACCCTCGGCGAGACGAAGCAGACCGACTACAAGCGCGTTGCCGGCGGCCTGCTGGTGCAGACCTCAGATGCTGTTGGCATTACGGCAGCTGACCTGAAAGTTGTCACCAAGCGCGCACCGAGCGACAAGGAACTATCTGATCTGCTGTTCGCCTGGCGCGTGGCCAAGTACGTAAAATCCAACGCCATCGTCTATTGCAAGGACGGCATGACGGTGGGTGTCGGTGCCGGCCAGATGAGCCGCGTCGACTCGGCGCGCATTGCAAAGATCAAGGCCGAGAATGCGGGTCTTGCGATTCCTGGTTGCGTCGTCGCTTCCGACGCCTTCTTCCCGTTCCGCGACGGTCTCGACGTGCTCGCCCAGGCGGGCGCGACCGCCGTCATTCAACCGGGCGGCTCGATGCGCGATGCCGAAGTAATCGCCGCCGCCGACGAGCAGGATGTAGCCATGGTGATCACCGGCTATCGCCATTTCCGTCACTGATCCATCACCGATCCGCCATCACGAAATGTCTTTGTCATGAAAATACTTGTCATCGGTTCCGGCGGTCGTGAGCATGCGCTGGCCTGGAAACTGGCCCAGTCGCCGCGCATACAGAAAGTCATGATTGCGCCAGGCAACGCCGGCACGGCGCGCGAGCCCGATCTGGAGAACGTAAACATCACGGCAATTGCCGATCTGATCGATTACGTTCGCCGCGAGCAGATCGCCATGACCGTCGTCGGCCCGGAGGCGCCGCTGGCGGCGGGTATCGTCGACGCATTCCGTGCCGAAGGGCTGCCGATATTCGGCCCGACACGCGCCGCCGCGCAACTGGAATCGTCCAAGGATTTCGCCAAGCAATTCCTCGTTCGTCACAATATTCCAACGGCAAAATACAAGACGTTCTCCGACGCTGCGCAGGCACATGCCTACGTCGCCGAGGAAGGCGTACCCATCGTCATCAAGGCCGACGGGCTGGCCGCTGGCAAGGGCGTCGTCGTTGCCACGACGCTGGCCGAAGCCCATGCAGCGATCGACATGATGCTGCTCGACAACAAGCTGGGCGTCAGTTACGGCGCAGGCGGCGCGCGCGTCGTCATCGAAGAATTCATGCGTGGTGAGGAAGCCAGCTTCATCGTCATGGCCGACGGCAAGCACGCGCTGGCGCTGGCCACAAGCCAGGACCACAAGCGTCTGCACGACGACGATCTCGGTCCCAACACCGGTGGCATGGGCGCGTATTCGCCGGCGCCGGTGGTCACACCAGAGATTCATGCTCGCGTCATGCGCGAGATTATCCATCCGACATTGGCCGCGATGGCCGCAGAAGGCCGGCCCTACACGGGCTTCCTGTATGCCGGTTTGATGATCGATGAAAGCGGCGCACCGCGTGTCGTCGAATTCAATTGCCGCATGGGCGACCCGGAAACGCAGCCGATCATGATGCGTCTCAAGACCGATCTCGTGGCGCTGGTGGAAGCGGGCATCGCCGGCAAGCTCGATACGGCCGAAGCGAACTGGGATCGCCGCGTGGCGCTTGGTGTGGTGCTCGCAGCAGCGGACTATCCCGACAACCCGCGGCGCGGCGACGTCATCGAAGGCCTGGATGTCAAACTGGAAGATGCTTACGTCTTTCATGCCGGCACGCGCAGCGAAGGTGGCCAGACGGTCTGTGCGGGCGGCCGTGTGCTGTGCGTCACAGCGCTGGGCGATTCGGTGAAGGAAGCGCAGATGCGCGCCTACGAAGCGGTCGGTCACATCCATTTCAATGGCATGCAATACCGCAAAGACATCGGGCATCGCGCCATCAAGCGTTGAAAACGCATGACAATGCCTGTCTGGACAGGTGCTCAATAGGGCATACATCACGGCAAATTGCGTAAAGAAGCGTCAAACTTAGCCGTCCATTCACAATACGCACGGCCGACTGACTACACTGAACAATGTCTGCAACCCCCGTACGTTCCTACCTGCTTGAGCTGCAAAGCCGCATTGTCGCTTCGCTCGAAGCCTTCGATGGCAAAGCCTTTCACACCGACAGCTGGCAGCGCCCCGAGGGCGGTGGCGGCATTACGCGCGTCATCGAGGGCGGCAATTTTTTCGAGCGCGGTGGCGTCAATTTCTCACATGTCATAGGCGACAAACTACCGCCGTCGGCCAGTGCCCTGCGCCCCGAACTGGCGGGGATGGCTTTCGAAGCGATGGGCGTATCGCTCGTACTGCATCCACGCAATCCGTATTGCCCGACGGTTCATATGAATGTGCGTTTCTTCTCGACGCGTAGCGAAAGCGATGCGGACGAGAACCCGACGCCACGCTTTGCCGCTTCGCCCTTGCGTCGCAAACTGGATGGCCAAGCGCCCAAAGCACATCAAGCCGCGCCGCGCGCCGCTACCGCAACACCGGCTTGGTGGTTCGGTGGCGGCATGGATCTCACGCCGTATTACGCCTTCGAAGAAGACGCACGTCATTTTCATCAGGCATGCCGCATGGCAGTGAGCCCCTTCGGCGCCGATCTGCATCCGCGCTTCAAAGCCTGGTGCGACCGTTACTTTTTCCTCAAGCATCGTAACGAACCGCGCGGCATCGGCGGCCTGTTTTTCGACGACTTCAACGAACTGAGCTTCGAGCAATGCTTCGGCCTCACCGCTGGCGTCGGCGATGCTTTTCTCGACGCCTACCTACCCATCATCGAGCGCCATCGCGACACGCCCTACGGCGAACGCGAGCGCAACTTCCAGGCCTATCGACGCGGCCGTTATGTCGAATTCAATCTTGTCTTCGATCGCGGCACGCTGTTCGGCCTGCAATCGGGCGGACGCACCGAATCCATCCTCATGTCGATGCCGCCCGTAGTGAACTGGCGCTACGACTGGCACCCCGAACCGGGCAGCGCCGAAGAGCGTCTGTACACCGAGTTCCTGACGGCGCGCGACTGGGTTTGATCTTTCTGCATTTGGCGCCTTGCGCACCGGGCGTTGTGACTGCTTCAGTCAATTTTCATATAGCATTCTCTTCCAAGCCGGAAGCACACGCCGGCCACTAAAAAAACGGGGGATGCCAGTGATGCAACAAGACAGTCGAAATCCTTACGCGCCACCAGCGGCATCCGTTCAGGACGTTTTTGAGCCCGGCGCACCGGGAACCTTGATTCGCGGCGGGCGCCGTGTCCCCGCAGGCAATGGTGTGAGTTGGATCGGCGATGGCTGGGAAATGTTCAAACAGCAGGCCGGCCCGTGGATCGGGCTTTTCATCGTCTTCGCTCTCGTTTATCTAGTCGTTGGCTTCATTCCATTCATCAACTTCTTCAACGTCGTGCTGTTTCCGGTACTGGCCGGCGGCGTCATGATCGCATGTGAAAATCAGCATGCGAGTGGCGAATTGAAAGTTGGCGATCTGTTCGCCGGCCTCCAGCGCAAGTTCGGTTCGCTCGCATTGCTCGGCTTAATGACTTTCGTCCTCACGATTGCCGTCATGTCGCTGGTCATGCTGATCATGTATCTGAGTGTGTTCGGTGCATTGGCTGGCGGTCACAGCATGAAAGTTGCGCTGGCAGGACTCGGTGCTGGGTCGATCGTGGCAGTCGTGATTGGCTGCATCATTGCCATGTCGTTTGTATACGCCGCTGCTTGGTATGCGCCGGCCCTGATAGTGCTACAAGACTTATCGGTTTTCGATGCGATGAAAATGAGCTTCGCAGGCGGCATCAAAAACATACTCCCCGGACTGATATATGGCATCTGCATGTTTGTATGGGCCATCCTGGCAAGCCTCCCCATTCTGCTCGGCTGGCTGGTACTGGCACCCTTAATGTGGGCGTCGATGTACGTCTCTTACCGCGATATCTACATCGAAGAGTAAGTTCCATCCTTTCTGACTCCACAGCTGCCCTTGGCGGCACCCGGTATTCGTGCATGCTGGACACCCTGCGCCCCGTCACCACGCCCGAGCTGATCGAGCTGCAATTGCATCCGGCGGGATTGATGCCGCGCTCGCTGGCCTGGATGATCGATATGGCCGTGCGTATGGGCATCACGATGGCGCTGGGCGTTCCCCTGTCCGCCCTGGGCCGCTTCGGCGGTGGGCTGTTGCTGTTGGTCTACTTTCTGCTCGAATGGTTTTACCCGGTGTTTTTCGAAGTGCTCGGCGACGGTGCAACGCCGGGCAAACGCTCGCTGGGTTTGAAGGTATTGAACGATGACGGAACGCCGGTGGGCTGGGGACCGTCGCTGACGCGCAACCTGCTGCGCGCCGCCGACTTTCTTCCCGTCGGATATGGTCTTGGCATAGTCAGTATGCTGCTGCATCGCGAGTTCAGGCGCCTCGGCGATATTGTCGCCGGAACAGTGGTGGTCTATCGCGATGCACTCGGTGGCCTGCCGGCAATTGCCAACGCCCCGGCGCTGGCGCCTGAAGAACCGCTCGATCGCATGACACAACGTGCCCTGCTTGCCTTCGCCGAACGCGCCAACAGCCTGACGCCGGCGCGCCAGGAAGAGCTGGCCGATCTGGTACCCTTTTTGGCGGATCAGGGGCGCGGCCAGCATGGTGCCGCACGCCTGATCGGACTCGCCAACTACCTCGTTGGGCGGCGCACATGAAACAGGAACAATTCGAACAGCATAACGAGGCAAGCTGGCAGGATTTCGAGGAGTGGCTCAAGTGGCGGCACAAGCGCCACGCGAAGCGCCCCGGCAAAGACGGCAAGAAGGGCTTTGCCAAGGCGCCGTTCCCCAGCAGGGAGTTGCCGGAGCGTTACCGTATCATCTGCCTGCAACTGGCACTGGCACGCGATCGTGACTATACGCAGGCACTCGTCGAGCATCTGCATCGTCTGGCACAACTCGGACACGATGTACTCTATGGCGCACAAAGTGGCTTTACACGTCGTGTGCTGCAATACGCCGCAGGCGGTTTCGCGACGGATGTGCGCGCCAATGCAAAATGGGTACTGGCATCGGCATTGCTGTTCTTCGGTCCGATGCTGGCGGCGATGCTGGCGGTGCATCTGTGGCCGGACTTTGCCTATCTGATGCTCTCACCCGAGCAGGTTGCCAAATTCGAGAGCATGTACGGCAACGATTCGCGCGCCCTCGGGCGTGTCGCACGCGATGCGTCGACGGACTTCCACATGTTCGGCTTCTACGTGTACAACAACGTCAGCATCGCTTTCCGCTGCTTCGCGGGCGGCCTCACAGCGGGTGTGCTGACCGTGTTCTACCTCATCTACAACGGTCTCTCGATCGGCGTGGTGGCGGCACGCCTGGGCGAGGCCGGTTTGGCGGAAAATTTTTATTCTTTCGTTGTCGGACATAGCACTTTCGAATTGGGCGCCATCGTGCTTTCAGGCGCGGCAGGCCTCAAGCTGGGCGCGGCGATTCTCGCGCCGCATCGCATGTCGCGCGGCGTCGCACTGCGTCAGGCAGGGCGCAGCATCATTGGCATGGTGTGCGGTCTGGCCGTCATGCTGTTCGCCGCCGCGCTCACCGAAGCCTTCTGGTCGCCGCTCAAGCTGGGCTTGCCGATCAAGCTGACCGTCGGCGGCGTGCTGTGCGCCTTGAGCCTCGCCTACTTCACCCTCGCCGGGCGCCGCGATGGAACTTGAACGCCTGTCCATCGAACTACGTCCACGCAACGCCTGGGAAGCGCTCGATCTCGGTGTGCGCCTGACTATTCAGCACGCCCGCGCCGTTTATGCATCCTGGCTAGCCGTCACACTGCCCTGCGCGTTGCTCATCATCGGTGTGTTCGGTATCGGCATGCAGCATCCTGGTTGGGCCATGCTGCTGATGTGGTGGCTGCGTCCGGCTTTCGATCGCGTCGTCCTGCACGTGGTCAGCCACGCCGTGTTCGATGAAGCGCCGAGTGTGCGCGCGACGCTGCGTGCCTTACCGCGATTATTGTCGCCACGGAGTCTGCTCGGTGCGCTGACGCTACGCCGCATCGGCACGCAGCGTAGCCTGCGTACGCCCGTCGAGATGCTGGAAGGTTTGCATGGCCCGGCTGCGCGCCAGCGGCGCACACTCATCGCGCGGCGCGTGGGGGGCGCGGCCACATGGCAATGCATTGCCTGGCTGATGCTGGAAGTGATCCTCACGCTGAGCTTGTTCGGCCTGTGTGTGTTGCTGGTACCGCGCGAAATCATGGAGCAAGTCAATTGGGATACGCTGTTCCGCCAGGACGATAAAGTGCGCTTCATCGGTCAGCTTGCCATGGTGCTGTACGTCGCCTGCCACCTGGCGCTCGAACCGATGTACGTCGCTGGCGGTTTCATGCTTTACCTCAAGCGGCGCAACGATCTGGAAGCCTGGGACGTTGAACTGCAGCTACGCCGCATCGCGCAGCGGCACGCTGCAGCCAATGCTGGCGCAGCGCTATTTTCGATGCTATTGGCATTATGTATCGCCATGTCGGTGTGTGTGCCGACACGCACGAGCGCCGCAGAAGGCGCTCAGCCTTATACCGAGGAAGCGCCCGATGCCTCCGCGCCAGTCGACGAGGAGGCCCCGCGCCGCAATGCCGAGCCGGAAGATATGGCACGTACAGGCGCCATCGACAATGCCTCGGCAAAGCTCAAGCAGATCATGCAGCGCCCCGAGTTCGGCAAGGACGAAAAGCATTCCGTGCTGCGCTGGCGCAACACCGATACAGACGACGACAAGCCCTGGAATTTCCCCGACTGGCTCGGCAACTGGCTATTGGGTCTCGGTAAGCTGCTGGCAGGCTTGGGCAAGATGCTGGCGGCATTAGGGCGCGTCGGCGGCTGGCTGCTCATTGCCTGTCTGGCGCTGGCCGTGCTCTACGTCATCATGCGTTACGCGCGCGGCTGGTCACGTGTTGCCCGCCGCACTCCGCCGCCTGCCGAGCTTGCCGGCTTCGACATCCGCCCGCAGTCACTGCCGCCCGATGTGCCGGCGGCAGCGCGACAATTATTGCGTGAAGGCCGCACGCGTGAGGCCATGAGTCTCTTGTTTCGTGGCGCACTGTCGGTGCTTGCGCACCGCGATCACGTGCCTTTCACGCGCGGCGACACCGAAGGCGATTGCCTCGACCGCGTGCGCCAACATGCCAATGCGCGCTTCGTCTATCTTGCCCGCCTGCTCGGCAAGTGGCAGGAACTTGCCTATGCTCATCGCATTATTGCCGCAAGCGACGTAGAAACGCTTTGCAACGAATGGCCGCGCCACTTTGCCGCGCAAACGGAGAAGAGCCATGGCTAAGCCGACACGCTGGCGTCCGCTGTGGGGGCGTATTGGGATTGTCGCCATCCTGGTGGCGTGCGGCGCCTATATCGCGCTGCACCTGGAGTGGCGCGATGAGACCACGCGCAGCGGCTTCAGCGGCGAGGCTCGTCACAATCAGTATTACGCTGGCATGTTGCTGCTGACGCAATCCGGTTACCCGGCGAAGCGCCTCGACGATGCTATCGCGCTCGACGGCCTGTCTCCGCGCAGCACTCTGCTGCTCAACAGCCCGGCGCTCTTCAACAATCGCAAGCAAGCCGCCAAGCTGGCGCGCTGGGTGCGCAGCGGCGGTCACCTGGTATTGCCGCTGAGCCGTCGCAGCGATCCGGACCTGCTGCTGCAAGCACTCGGCGTGCATCCCCTGGGCTGGAACGAGAGTTCGGCAGTCCGGCAAACCCTCTTCGTCGAAGACGAACCCACCAACGTCGACTTGCGCGATACGGTGCTGTTCAATGTCGACTCCACCATGGAGTGGGCCGCCGTATTGTCCGGCTATTTCCAGCGCTCGCGACAAGCCGCCGTCGACGAAGATGAAGACGATGGCACGGGAAGGCAAACGGATCGACCCTTGCCGCCGCGCGCCTTCCATAGCGACAAGCTGAATAGCGTCGCTCGCAGCGAACTGGAAAGCCACATCGTTTATGCCCGCTGGAAATTAGGGCAAGGTCATGTCACGGCCGGCAGCTTCACGCCTTTCCGCAACGTCAATATCGAAGACAACGACCACGCCAATCTCTTCATGCGCCTCATGACGCTGCCCGCCGACAAGCGCCCCGTGTACATTGCGCTGACGGCGGAATATCCAGGACTGGGCACCTGGCTCGTGCAGCATGCCGGCGAAGCCCTGATCGCGTTGGCCACGCTACTCGCCGCCCTGCTGTGGCGTGCCATGCCGCGCTTCGGCCCACAATTGCCGGGCATTGCGCCGAAGCGGCCGGGACTACTCGAACACCTGGGCGCGGTCGGCGATTTCCTGCTACGCGAGAAACAATACGAGGCCCTGATCGCGCCGTTGCGTGAGGACGTTGTCATACGCCTGGAACATCTGCGCAGCCGCCATCCAGAGATAACGTCGCTCCCGGCGCTGGGCGCGCACATTGCCCAACTCGATTTGCGCGATGTCAGTCTGGCACTCACGCCTGACCCGGCCGATGCCCATGAATTCCAGCGCCGCAGCCGTACCCTGGCCGTCTTGCGCAAACACTGTAGCAGCATGCAAACCGCATTTTCTCCAGAAGGAAGCAGAACATGACAAACGAGACGAGCACAGCCCCCTTGCCCGCAACGCCGCAGCAAGCCAGCGAACTGGCGCAACAACTGCGTGCCGCCATCGGCCGGGTCTTCGTCGGCCAGCATGCGACGGTGGAACACACGCTGTGCGCACTGCTGGCAGGCGGCCACGTCCTGCTCGAAGGGGTGCCCGGTCTCGGCAAGACCTTGCTGGTCAAGGCGCTGGCGCGCACCTTCGGCGGTCAGTTCGCACGCATCCAGTTCACGCCCGATCTGATGCCCGCCGACATCACCGGCCACACGCTCTACGACGCGCGCAGCAGCCAGTTCGTGATGCGTCGCGGGCCGGTGTTCGCCAACCTGATCCTCGCCGATGAAATCAATCGCGCTCCAGCCAAGACGCAAGCCGCGCTGCTCGAAGTGATGCAGGAAGGACAGGTCACCATCGAAGGCAAACCGCTGGCCTTGCCGCCGCCCTTCCTGGTGCTGGCCACGCAGAATCCCATCGAACAGGAAGGCACCTACGCGCTGCCCGAAGCGCAGCTCGACCGCTTCCTGCTCAAGATTCTCATCGACTATCCGATCCTCGAAGACGAGCGCGCACTGGTGCAGGCCTCGTGCGACGGCCGCACCGGCGACCGCCTCGATGTCGGTGCCATCAATACCATCGCCACACCCGAGCAACTGGTCGCCATGCAGCAGCTCACCGCCTCGTTGCGCGTCGACGCGGCGGTGCTGGATTATGCCGTCCGCATTGTGCGGGCGACGCGCGAGTGGCCGGGCATCGGCATCGGCGCGGGCCCACGCGGCGGCATCGCGCTGGTGCGCGCGGGGCGGGCCATGGCATTGCTGGCAGGCCGAGATTTTGTCACGCCCGACGATGTCAAACGCATTGCCCTGCCCGCGCTGCGCCATCGCATCAACCTGATTCCCGAAGCGGAGATCGAAGGCCTGAGCGTCGACAGCGTACTCACTACGCTGCTGGCGCGCACCGACGCGCCGCGCGCATGATTGTTCCGGCAAAGCCCTTGCTGTTTGCCATCGGCGCCTGGCTGGTGCTGGGTATCTGCACGGCCTTCGTTGCGCCACTGCAGGCCGCGTGGCAATTGACGGGCGCCACGATCCTGCTGTGGGGCTTCGTGGATTTTCTATTGGCGCGCTGGCAACCGGCGCCGTCGATGCAGCGCGTCGTCAATAGCAGCCTGCCGCTTGGCGAATGGTCGCCCGTGGAAATCCGTCTGCACTGGCATGGGCGGGTCGCGCCCGGCGCTGAAGCCTTCGATCATCACCCGCAGGATTTCGAGCAGCAAGGTCTGCCGGCCCGTCTGGAGACGCACGGCAGGAATACCTTTGTCATACGCTACCGCATCCGTCCGCTGGCGCGCGGCGATCATAGCTTCGACTGCCTCGGTCTGCGCGTCGGCTCGCCCATGCGTGCCTGGCAACGCTCGATGCAACTCGGCGCAGCGCAGGCCGTCAAGGTCTATCCCAATTTTGCACCGCTGGCGCGCCACGCCCTGCGCGCGGTCGACTATCGCAATGCCAGCTTCGGGCTGCAGCAACGCCGCCGCCGCGGTCAGGGCATGGACTTCGCCCAACTGCGCGAATACCGCGAAGGCGATTCGCTGCGCCAAATCGACTGGAAAGCCACCACGCGCATGGGCAAGATGATTTCGCGCGAATACCAGGACGAGCGCGACCAGCGCATCCTTCTTCTCGTCGACTGCGGCAGGCGCATGGGCGCGCGCGATGGTGAACTGTCGCACTTCGATCACGCGCTCGATGCCACGTTGATGCTCGCCTACGTCGCCCTGCGCCACGGCGATCGCGTCGGCTTGATGACGCTCGGCGGCCCGGAGCGCTTCGTCCCCGCACAACGTTCGGCCAGCACCGTGAGTAATCTGCTCGGCGCGCTTTACGATCTGGAGCCCGGCACGCAGACCAGCGACTTCGAACGCGCGGCGCAACGCCTGCTCACGCACGAGCGCAAACGCGCGCTGGTCGTACTGCTGACCAATCTGCGCGACGAAGACGATGAAAGCTTGCTGGCGGCGACGCGCCTGTTAAGACAACGTCATCTTGTCCTCGTCGCCAGCCTGCGCGAGGCGGCGCTGGACGAAGCACAATCGCAACAAGTGGGCGAGCTGCGCGACGCAGCCCGCCTCGGCGCCGCCACGGGCTACCGACGCAGCCGCGACGCGGCCTTCAAGCGCTTGCGCGCGGAGGGGGTGTTATGCCTCGATGTACCGCCACAGAAACTGGCAGTGGAAGCGATCAATCGTTACCTGGCGGTGAAGGCGGCGCATCAGCTTTGATGGCTGTCTTTTACCGCAAAGGCATAGAGGATCATTTCGCCGTAGACTCGCGCGCCTTTCTCGCCGCGTAGTATTCGTCCAGCTGCGCTTTACTGCGCTCCGGCAACTCCTTCAACCAGTTGATCGGCAAGGCGAAGTTGAGATTCTGTGAGCCCGCCAGCACGTCGATGCGTTGCGTGATGCCGATGAGTTTGCCGTCCATGTCGAACAGGCCCCCGCCGCTGGAGCCCGGCGAAAACGGCGCCGAGGTCTGGATGGCTTCCAGTTGTTCGTCATCGCTCCTTTGCAGGCGCGATATCAATCCATCCGACAAGGTCATTTCCAGCGCGCGCGGATTGCCAAGAGCGATGACGTGCTGGCCGACCGCAAGCTGATCGCTATCGGCCAGATTCACCGGCGGTGCCTTGAAGTGCTCATCCGCGACGGCAATCAGGCACAGGTCTCGTTCGAGATCGACCTGTTCGAGCCGACCCTTGAAACTGACGTGATCCTTGACCAGGGCGAAAGAACTGGCTTCGCCGAGAACATGACAATTGGTTATTAATTGGTGTGCCCGGACAACCACCGCCGAGCCCGAATTCAAGGGCAAGCCATCGTGATCGAAAGTGCGCACCAGCCACACGCTGGGCGACACCATCTTGAAGAGCTTGTCCGGTTCCATGCCGGAGGCCGTACCCGATACGCATATAATCAATCCACATAGCAAGCAAAGTTTATGTAGTGACATGGCAGGCCTCATCATTTGGCGGGGGCGGAGTCGGGCGGCAGCAAGGGCAGCAGTTCTTCTATCTTCATGCCGCTCAGATTGCTGCGATGCGGCTTGGCGAGCAGGGTGTCGACGTCGGCCGCCACGCAATGCGGCAACTGCGAGGCTGCGGTCGGCAGATAGGTGCGGGGCACGTAGGTCTGCTCACTTTTCGGATTGGCCGGATCGGTGATGTCCTGGATCGACAGCGAGCAGCCGCTGTCTGTCGCCAAGGCATAGGCAAGGTAGTTCTTGTCCGCATTCGGCCTGAACGTGCGCACGATATTGCACGAACGCTCACCGGGTGCGAGGTATGAGAGCCATAAGGTGATTGGTTCGCCTGCGCGTAAGGCGGTACTCCCCTTGAGCACGCCTTTCGACGCCCAGGTGTCGGTGATGATGCGGCCGCCGCTGCACGCGCGCGGATCGTCGAACGAATAAAAAATCGCCGGCCCGGCCAGCTTCTGGGAGCGCACCTGCAACTTGGCGACAGCGCCAGAACTCGGTGCGACATAAGCCGGCGGGAGTTGGGAGGGCGCCGCGCAACTGGCAAGAATTATCGCGGCTGCAGCGCACGTCGGCCAAAACAGAAATTGCAGAATCTTGCGGGTCATGGCGGCCGATCTCAGAAGGGGGGTACACGAACAGCGTGTACGACTTCCTGAAACTAGCGGCAGTGCGCCACAAACATGAAGCCTATAGCGATGATGTTTCACACACTGCTGACGAGCGGCAGCCGAAACCCTGCGTGGCAGCTCCCGCCTACAAACCCAGTTCGGCGGCCGCCCGATAGTGGCTCTGAGCTTCTTCCTGGCGGCCAAGCGAGTCCGCCAGCTTGGCAAGTTCGAGGTGTGCGGCACGCGACGGACTGATCGATAGCGAGGCTTCGAGATAGCTCTGTGCCTTGCCCCACAATTGGCCCCGCAGGCACAGGCGCGCCAGCGTCAGCAGCAGGCCGGCGTCTTCGGGATGTTGCCTGAGCCAGCCTTCGGCCGTCACCAGTTGGCGGTGCAGGTCCAACGTGCGGCAACGACCGTAGAGCACGGCCAATTCAGGTTCCCACTCGCGCTCGAGCGCTTCTTCGATGGCGGTGACGCCCATCACCAGGTCACCCGAATTGACCAGGTACGGTACGGCGCGCAGCAGCAGGCCAACATCGCGGCGCTCGGCCGTGGTGATGCTGTTCCAGATGCGTTGCAGCGGTTCGAGCTCGCCCTCGGCCTCGCGCATCTGCTCGATCAGCGCACGTCGCACCAGCGGCGCAGCTTGGTCCGCCGACAAGGCTTTGACTTTGCGCAGCTGGCGGGCGATGCGCGCCACTTCGTCCCAACGACCACGCGCCTGCTCGGTCTGTAGCGCCAGGCGCAGCACGGCGATATGACGATGGCCTGCAGTGCGCAATTCGTCGAGGCGACTGGCCGCATCGTCGAAACGCCGATCGGCGACGGCGAACTCGGCCTCCAATACGAGGCGCGCCATGCGTATGTCTTTGTCATGACCGCGCGCGAACTCCAGCCAGCGATCGCGCCGCTCGTACTCGCGCAGCGCCTGCGCCGAACGCGCGGCCAGCAAGGCGCCGAGGCCTTGCGGCGCGCCGATCTCGATGGCGGCCTCGGCATGTTTCAAGGCCTGCCCGAAACGCCCTTCCATGAAGAGACGCTCGGCTTCGTGGAGCAGGCGCGTTGCATTGTCGCGTTTGCGCTGGGTGCGCCAGGCGCGCACCTCCACTGGCAGACGCAAGGTCTGCGCGATCAGGCGCGACAGTGCATGCAGCAGAAAGAACCCGACCAGCGTCAACACGATCAGCAGATTCATGGAAATCTGCACGCGCCACGGCGGCCACACAAACAAGGCGTAGGCCACGTTGTAGTTAAAGGCGAGGATCAACGCCACTGCGGCGGTGAAGAGGGCGAGCAGCCAGATGAGCGCGCGTAGCATGGCCGCTCCTAACGCGACAGACGCAGGCGACGCAGGGCGGCCTCCGTCTCGGTCAGCTGCGGCAATTCAACCACGAGACGCGCGGACTCCATCTGCCGCAATTCCTCGACCAGACTGGCAGCGGTGCGCTCCTTGGTGTCGAAGAAGCGTTCGAGCAGGAGGCGCGCTTGCTGCACGTCCTCGGCGAAGGTGCGGCCATCGCGTTGCAGTAGCGCCAGACGCGCGGCGAGCAGGCGCAGACGGATATTCTCTCGCAGATAATTCACCTGGGTCGGCGCCAACAAAGCCGTATCCGGCTTGTCGAGCCGCTCGATGCGCACCAGTCCGCGAAAGCCATTGATGAAGTCCGTGGCGAGCGCACCAAGTTTGCTGCTGAGACCCGGCTCTTCCGCCACAGGCGCGGCGGCAGGCGCCGAAGCAGACGACGAGGCGGCGCTCTTGCGTGCGCCCCTGCCGGAGATCTTCGCCGTTGCAGCGGTCTTGGGGGCCAGCGGCGATGATGCCGATGGCATGGGCGGACTATGCTCGAAGGCAAGTGGCAGACCGTCTATGCGGCCGAGCATCGTTTCGAGTTGCAAGGACATGCCACTGACATCCGCGAGCGGCAAGGCCTTCAGGCGATCGATGTCGCGCGCCAGCAATCGGCGCAAGGGCAGCAAGCGCGCCTGCTCCATGCCGGCCAGACGCGCATCGGCTGCCTGCAGGGCCGACAGCGCCGCGGGCACATTGCCGGCAAGCTGCAGTTGCTGGCTGGCGATGGAGATGGCCTGCTCGACTTCCTGCAAGCCGCGTTCGTCGCGCGTGCGGGAGAATTCCTGGTAGAGCTTTTCGAGCGCCGACTGCTGACTTTCGGTGTCGACGATGCGCGCCTCCAGCGAGGCGACGCGACCCTGCAGTGCCTGCGCGGTATCCTGACCACCGCGCGCAACCAGACGCGCCTCCGTCCCGGCAGCATCGGCCTCGGCCAGGCGCCGCACGACATCGGTCTGCAGCGTGCGTAATTCATTGCGGGTATCGAGCAACTGCCAGCCCAGGAAGGCAACGGCGATCACCACCACTGCCGCGAGCGGCACGCGCCAACGTGCCTCGCGCCGTGGCAACAGCGGTGCGGCGACATTGCTCTCGGGCGACGATTGTTGTGTAGGTTCTGTCATGGACGGATTTTACCCAAAGCTATCTGAAGTAGTGCTGCAATGCCGAAATCAGGGCGGCATCGCCGGCATCGGTCAGGACAATGTGCTGCGCGCCAAGCGCACGCAGACGCTCTTCGATGCGCGAATGCGGCACGAAACAGGGCACGGTCGCGAGCAAACCACGCGCATCGGCTGCAGCAACAATCTCCACGAAGTTGCGCGCGCCTTCGCTGCTGGTGAAGCTGATGGCGTCGAGTCCGCCAGCGGCGACGCGCGCCAGCAAATTTGTCGGGTCTGTCTGTGCAAGTCGCCGCCGGTAGCAACTGTGCACGTCGACGTGTGCGCCGCGCTCGACCAGCGTTTGTGCCAGCAATTCACGACCGCCATCGCCACGCAGGATCAGCACGCGCTTGCCGGCGATCGACGCGGCCTGCATGGCGGGAAGCGCGAGCACGCCTTCGCTGTCGAAACGCGATGACGGCAGCATAACATCGTCGAACCTTTGGGCATGCAATGTGCGCGCACTGCCGGGGCCGACGGTGGCGATACGCAACGATGCGGGCCACTGCGCTCGCGGGATGACCGCAAGCGTTTGTTCGACGGCATTGGCACTGACGAAGAATGCGACATCGTAATCACCCAGCTTGCTTGCGAGTGCCTGCAGCGGCGCCGTATCCGCCAGCGGCACGATCTCGATCACCGGGAAGAATAGCGGTTCGGCGCCAGCGGCACGCAAGGCATCCAGCAAGGCAGTCGCCTGCTGCGCCGGCCGCGTCACGACGACACAGCGCCCTGCAAGGCCGCGCATGCCAGCGCGCTCAGTCATGCCCCAGGCTTGCGAGAATGACATCGGCACCGCTGGCAAGCAGCTCGTCTGCGAGACGCTCGCCGAGCGCCTGCGCATCGGTCGATGCAGCACGACCTTCGCTGCGCACAATGTGCTGGCCGTCCGGCGAGGCCACCATGGCACGCAGCCACAGCTCGCCATCAATCGACTCGCAATAAGCGCCAATGGGCACGTCACAGCTGCCGCCGAGACGACGCGTCAGCGCGCGCTCGGCGCGCACGCAGGCGGTCGCAGTTTGGTCCACCAAGGGCGCCAGCCAGGCTGCGACATCGACGCGATCGGCGCGCGCTTCGATGCCCAGCGCGCCTTGTCCGGCTGCAGGCAGACAAACCTCGGCCGGCAGCACGCTGCGAATGCGCTCGCCTAGGCCCAGGCGCTGCAGGCCAGCCACGGCAAGAATGATAGCGTCATATTTGCCTTCATCCAGCTTACGCAGACGCGTATCGAGATTGCCGCGCAGCGGTTCCACGCCCAGATACGGATATGACGCATGCAACTGCGACTCGCGCCGCAGACTGGAAGTACCGATCACTGCACCGGGCGGCATATCGTCGAGACTGGCATAGCGATTGGAGACGAAAGCATCCAGCGGGCGTTCGCGCGCCAGCGTGGCAATGAGCGCGAAGCCATCGGGCATCTCGGCAGGCATGTCCTTCATGGAATGCACGGCCAGATCGGCGCGACCATCGGCCAAGGCCTCTTCCAGTTCCTTGACGAAGAGGCCCTTGCCGCCAACCTTGGACAGGGTGCGGTCGAGTATCTGGTCACCGCGCGTGGTCATGCCCAGCAGGGCGACCTCGCAGCCGGGCCATGCCGCTTCGAGACGCACCTTGACGTGCTCGGCCTGCCACAGGGCGAGACGGCTTTCACGGGTGGCAATGACGAGACGTTCAGGAGCGGGTATAGACATGGAACTCACCAAGAAGGACTCTGTACGGTAGGCACGCGCAAAACGGCATACTTGTTGCGTTCGGTAGAAGCGATTGTAGGGTCTATTTATGTTCATCCGGCGGTTGCGCGGGAACTGAATTCGGCGCAGAACAAGGCGTAGCGCCACAGTCAGGGTGGGTCCCCTGTCAAGGCGCTGCAACGCAGTGCTGCGTCGAATTCAGTTCCCGCCCGCAGGGTTGAAGCCTATGGCTCGCGGTGCTGCGTTGCACTCCTTGTGCGGAGGTCCACTCCGCACGGCGTCGCGCGCCTTGCCCCGCAAGCCATAGGCTTCAACGCAATCCGTCGGATGAGCATAAATAGACCCTAGGGTCGATCTTATCATGCAGCTTCTGCGCGGCTTTTTGGTGCCTTGCCTGTCGGCAGACGTGTCCGACAGGCACCAGAACCGGGCAGCCGACTGATAAACTTGAAGTTTTTCCCAACATGCCCTCATAGACGACTTGGTGAGCGCGTACGGTATTGGCAAAGCGGACCGGCGAAGAAGAATATGAACACTCTCAACGAGCAAGACAAAGACTCCCCTTTGCGTGAGGACACGCGCCTCTTGGGCCGCATCCTCGGCGACACCGTACGTTCGCAGGAAGGCGAAGCGGTGTTCGGACTGATCGAAAAGATTCGCAAGACCTCGATCCGTTTTCACCGCGACGAAGACTTCGCCGCGCGCAATGAACTCGAAGGCCTGCTCGATGACCTGTCGCGCGAGGA
Organism: Rhodocyclales bacterium; assembly: GCA_028292505.1. GTDB lineage: Bacteria > Pseudomonadota > Gammaproteobacteria > Burkholderiales > Rhodocyclaceae > Viridibacterium. Next base: position 110,084 of record JAQGMF010000001.1, on the reverse strand, counting down.
CACGATCCACGTCGTGCGCGCCTTCAGCTACTTCTCGCACCTCTCCAATATTGCGGAAGATCAACATCACATCCGCCGCTCGCGTCTGCACTTGCGCGCGGGTTCGACGCCGCGCGAGGGCAGCGTCGCTCACGCCCTCGATCTGGCCGATGCGGCCAAGGTGCCGCGCGAAAAGGTGCGCGACTTTTTCGAGAACGCGCTGATCAGCCCGGTACTGACCGCGCATCCGACCGAGGTGCAGCGCAAGAGCATTCTCACCTGCCAGTTGCGCATCGCCGAGTTGCTGGACAATCGCGACCGCATCCAGATGACGCCGGATGAACTGGCGCAGAGCGAAGAGGACATCCGCCGTGCCGTGCTGGTGCTGTGGGAGACGCGCATGCTGCGCCCGAGCAAGCTTTCGGTGACCGATGAAGTGGCCAACGGCCTGTCCTTCTACGGCTATACCTTCTTGCGCGAAGTGCCGCGTCTGTACGCGCGCCTCGAAGATATCCTCGCCTCGCACGATGACAAATGGAAGGACACCGAGCTGCCGGAAATCCTGCGCATGGGTAGCTGGATCGGCGGCGATCGCGACGGCAATCCTTTTGTGACGGCCGATGTGCTGCGCAAGACCTTGCGCATGCAATCGCAGGTGGCATTCAGCTTCTACCTCGACGAGTTGTATCGCCTGTCGGCTGGTATTTCCCTGTCTTCAGCCTTGGTGCAGATGTCCGACGAACTCAAGGCGCTGGCCGATGCCTACCCATCACGCAGTTCGCATGGCGAGGACGAGCTTTATCGTCGCGCCCTGCGTGGCGTTTATGCGCGTGTGCATGCGACCACTTGCCTGCTTGCAGGGACGCCACTGAATCGCGCCCCCGACTTCCCGGCCGAACCGTATGCCAACGCAGAAGCGCTGCTCGCCGATCTGGACATCGTGCACCGCTCGCTGGTGGACAACGGCACTGCCGATCTGGCGCATGGTCGCCTGCGCATGTTGCGTCGCGCCGTGCGCGTCTTCGGCTTTCACCTCGCTGCCATCGACGTGCGCCAGAACTCCGACGTGCATGAGCGCACGGTCGCAGAACTGCTTGCCGTAGCGCGCCCCGGCACCGACTACCTGGCCCTCGATGAAGAAGGCCGCATCGCATTGCTGCTCGAAGAGCTTGGCACGCCGCGTGTCCTGAGTTCGCCCGCAATTACCTATTCGGAAGAAACCGAAGGCGAGATGGCCATCTTCCGCGCCGTCGCCGAAGGCCATCGCCTGCTCGGGCCGGCATGCATTCCGCATGCCATCATCTCGAAGACCGACGGTGTCTCCGACATGCTCGAACTCGGCGTTCTGCTCAAGGAAGTCGGTCTGCTGAGCCCGCACGAACAAAAACTTGCCATCAACATCGTGCCGCTGTTCGAGACCATCGGCGACCTGCAGAATGCCGCTGGCATCATGGATCGCCTGATGTCCACCCCGCTCTACAAACAATTGCTGGCCTCGCGCAAGTCCACGCAGGAATGCATGCTGGGTTACTCCGACAGCAACAAGGACGGTGGTTTCCTCACCTCTGGCTGGGAGCTCTACAAAGCCGAGATCGAACTCGTCTCCGTATTCCGCAAGCATGACATCCGCCTGCGCCTATTCCACGGCCGTGGCGGCTCGGTTGGCCGTGGCGGCGGCCCCAGCTACCAGGCCATTCTGGCGCAGCCGGGCGGCGCCGTGCAGGCGCAGATACGCATGACGGAACAGGGCGAAGTCATCGCCTCCAAATACTCCAATCCGGAAGTCGGTCGCCGCAACCTCGAAGTGCTCGTCGCCGCAACGATGGAGGCAACCCTGCTCGCCCACCCGGACGCAGCACCGCGCCCGGAATACCTGCAGGCCATGGACGAACTTTCGGATCACGCCTTCAAGGCGTTCCGCAATCTCGTCTACGAGACCGAGGGCTTCGAGCAATACTTCTGGGAATCCACTGTCATATCCGAGATCGCCAATCTCAACATCGGCTCGCGCCCGGCCTCGCGCAAGAAGAGCACCGCCATCGAAGACCTGCGCGCGATTCCATGGGTCTTCTCGTGGGCACAGAGCCGCGTCATGCTGCCAGGCTGGTACGGCTTCGGCTCTGCAGTGAATGCTTACATCGAAAAGCACGGCCAGAGCGGCCTGGAGCTACTGCAGGCGATGCACAAGGAATGGTCTTTCTTCGCCACGCAACTCTCCAACATGGACATGGTGCTGGCCAAGAGCGATATGGCAATAGCATCACGCTACGCCGCGTTGGTCAAGGACGAAGCCTTGCGCAACGCCATCTTCCCGCGCATCAAGGGCGAATGGGAAAAGACCGTCGAGGCGCTGCTGGCCATTACCGGTCACGCCGAACTGCTCGACGGAAACCCGCTGCTCAAGCGCTCGATCCGCAACCGCTTCCCCTACCTCGACCCGCTCAACCACGTACAAGTCGAACTGTTACATCGCTTCCGCGATGGTAATACCGACGACCGCGTGCGGCGCGGCGTGCTGCTGTCGATCAACGGCATCGCTGGCGGATTGCGCAATAGCGGCTGACCCCGCTCCCAGGTCCAGTACGGGTTCTCATCGTTGATGACGTCCGTGCAGGCGATTACGATGCCAGCTTGGCAACCCGATGTGGCTCGCAACATGCAAGAACCGATGGACAAAAAAATATCTGTACGGCATGAAAATAGCAAACATCCCGAAGTGAATCGTTGCCCCACCCCGCAGCCCACGCGCACGCCCTGCGCGCCATGAGCGCCAAATCCGTACCCCTGCGACAGGTCGAGGTCGCACGCCGTGCTGGCGTGTCGCCCGCCACGGTGTCGAAAGTCATAAACGGCGGCGCCGGTATCAGCGCGGCGCTACGCAGTCGCGTGCTGCAGACGATGGAGGAAATGGGCTACCTGCCCGATGAGGCGCAACGCAGAATGGGCGCCATTCCGCACCGCATCTGCCTTGTCACCTATTTCCAGTTTCTGTCGCTGGATACCAGTTACTTCCATGCCGAAGTCATACGCAGCATCACCTCCGAGTGCGCCCATTTCGGCATCAGCGTGGAAAGCATCCTGCTCGATCGCGACGGGCCGCGCGACTTGGCGGCCTATCGCCGGCAACTCAAGGCGCATGGTGACGTGGAAGGCGTGTTGAGCGTCGGCATCGACAGTCTGGAACTACTGGCCCCGCTGCGCGGAACCGGCAAGGCCATTCTCATCGTTAATGGCAACGATCCTCTCGGCATGTTCGACAGCGTTTCGCCTGCGGCACGTCTTGGCAGCTACATGGCTGCACAACATTTATTGGCATGTGGGCATCGCGAGATCGTGCATGTCACACACCTCAACCGGCCGTTCATCCAGCAACGGCTGGACGGTTTTCGCGAAGCACTGGAACAGTCCGGCATCCCCTTCGATGCATCGCGACACCTGATCAATATCGACAACCAGATCTTCTCCGCCCAACGCGCCAGCAACGTAATCAGCACCATGGTCCGGCAGGGAAAACTACATGCGACCGCTCTGCATTGCGTGTCGGACTACACCGCCTTCGGCGTCATTCAGGGACTGCAACGTACGGGTCGCCGCGTGCCGCAAGATCATTCAGTTGTCAGTTTCGACGACCTGCCTTTCGCGCCTTTGTGCACGCCGCCGCTTACCTCGGTGGGCATCGATCGCTCTCATCTGGGACGTGTCGCCGTCAAGCAGTTGATCCATCGCTATCAGCATCCAGACGAACCCGCTCAACGCGTCGAAACGGGGCCGCGTCTGAGCATTCGGGAAAGCGTCCAGACACTCCGCTCCCAAGACAAAGAAACAAAATAAGCTCGCAACGAGTGCTGTGTTTTAGCCTTCCAAATGCAGCATTCAGGCCCTCCGAAAATTTGTTTCCGCCTGGTAGGGGTAAGCACTAAACCCTTTCTGATTTCGGATCGGCCAACCTACAAACCTCGAATTGCCGCTATGGTGATACTTGGTAACGGATCATCACCGATCGAACGGTATGTCGATTGAATAAATCCGAAAGCAATGTGTCAGGCAAATGCCGTCCGCGGCGCATTGAACCACTGCGTGAATCTTCATAGCGACTATTGGTTCTCCGTTTGAGCAAAGGGCTCGCCGCAGCGCGGCCCTTTGTTTTTTGCAACACTTACGTAATCTTGTCCGTGTAGGCTGCGAGGGACGCGTTTCTGCCCGAAGCAATCGAGACGAGATGCCAAATCCCGAAACCCGTTACGGCAGCGATGCAAATGGCCTTATCTGCGGCTTTGTCATGCGGCCCAACGCAAACGCCACGGCGCTGGATTCGGCGGGTGCCGCGCAATGGTTGGCGGGGCCGCAAACAAGTAGCGAGGATTTCCTCTGGCTGCACTTCAATCTTGGCCACACCGCCAGCGAGAAATGGCTGACTCAGCATGCAGCACTGCCGGAGGAATTCTTCGACACGCTGCGTGAAGGTTCGCATTCGACGCGTATCGAACTCGTCGAATCCTCGTTACTGGCCATCGTCAATGATGTTCACTACGACTTCTCGTTCGAACCCTCCGAAATTTCCACGCTGTGGCTTTGCGTCAATCGCCGGCTTGTCGTCACCGCGCGGCGACGGCCCTTGCGTTCCATAGACAAACTGCGCACTGCGGTAAAGGCGGGTGAAATCATCCGCTCGCCGCTGGAGCTGCTGATTCACCTGCTGCGCGATCAGGCCGATGTACTCGTCAGCATCGTGCGCGGCGTGACCACGCGCATCGATCAGGTGGAAGACAAATTGCTGGAGGGAAAACTCGGGCTGACGCGTGCCGGCCTCGGCTCGTTGCGCCGCCTGCTGGTGCGCTTGCAACGCCTGCTCGCGCCGGAACCGGCCTCGCTATTTCGTCTATTGCAACATCCACCAGAATGGATCGACGCGGCAGACGCCATGGAACTGCGTCAATCGACCGAAGAATTCTCGGTCGTGCTGCGCGACATGACGGCCCTGCAAGAGCGCATCAAGCTGCTACAAGAAGAAATCGCCGCTCACGTCAACGAAGAAAACAACCGCAGCCTTTACGTACTTACGATCGTCACCGTGCTGGCGCTGCCGATCAACATCGTCGCAGGCCTGTTTGGCATGAATGTCGGTGGCATACCACTGGCGCAACATGCCAATGGCTTCTGGATCGTCGTCGTCTTGATCATCAGCTTTACAGGCATCGCCGCGTGGTGGGCATTCAAGAAGCGATGAAGCTCTGGAAGGTAACGCAAAACAAGAGTCTTGCGAATCTCGCTGAACTAAATGACATTCCGATACATTTGTACAAATTGTTCAATACGCTGCAAAAAGACATCAGTATCTAGATAGTAGTTTGGGTAAGACTCACGAATTGATTTAAGAGAGTCAGCGCCGACTAGCACTGCCTGAGCACCAGAATAATCAGCCAGCTCTGGAAAGAGTAAAAGCTGCTGCCTCTCCTCGGTATACAGAGGTAGTAACAAACGCTCATATCTTTCGTATTCGCGATAAGCAACATCAATTTTTGAGAATGGAATTATTTGCAGCTCGGGTTCATTTGGCAAAAGTATCAGCAAGAAGTACCCGGCGGACTTGGCGTCCAAACCCTCCGTCGCCCGCAAAGCATTCCGATATGCACTCAGTTTTTTGGAAACCTGAAGTTTGTCATCCAACTCTGCAAGCACTCGTGCAACAGCCCCTTGCGATCTTGAACCACGAATAACGGATTTCGGTGGTTCTGAGAATTCGAAGGCAAGGGCAGCGCTCTGGAAATAGATAAGCCAATTTCGCTCCCCTTCGCTTGATTTAAGAGCCTGACCGATAACAGCCCCAACCGTTTCCACGGCAGTTGCCCAAGCGTGCTGCGTCCTAGTTCTCAACTGTATTTCAAATAGCAGCCTGTCACACTCAGGATGATTGCGGCTCTTAAACCTGTAAACGAGATGGAGACTGCGATACCCCGACGACTGAGGATTCAAGATGTAATCGTCCTCACTTACAAACCCATGCAGTGACCTGCTGCGCTTATAAGCGTCTCTTAGGCTGTAAACCTGATCAATCGTCTCAACAACAGCACGGCATCCAGCAATATCCTGCATCTGCGTAAGCCGCATGCTTGATTTTTTAGATAGCTTGGCAAGGATTGATCGGGTCCGCTTTAACCTTTGAACAACCAACGCAGTGGGCAAAATGCGATTTACCTTCTGTCGTAAATCGGTTGTGATCGTATTCAATGGAAATGCATGGATCGAACGCCAATTCGCAAGAACATCGCGAGCGCTTTCCATTGACTCCTGTTCTGCATCACTATTCAGAAGCACCCTGCCAGCGCGATCAATTTCTGCACGACTGAAATTTAGAGTTTCTTTACTCAACTTGTTCGGCCTTATTTCTCAACTTCAATCTGCAGAACAGAGACTATACGCAAACATCATACGGCAACAGCGGCACTCTACCTCTGAAGCGATCCAACGTGCTCCAGCAACGCGTGAGCTTTGTCCAGCCATGTAAAAAGAGTTTGCATCAGACTCCCACGGCTGAACAGCAGCTATCGCCCGAAAACAGCCCGCCGGATTCGGTGTGCATGCAAATGTCATCAACCGCATTGCGATATGGGGAAGGTGGTAGTGCATAAAGCGCACCGCCGCGGATGCGCCGCAGCGCAACCAAGTTCGGACTAGATGCTGGTTTTTTTCCAGACCGTCGGGAATACCGCAGAAGCCGTAGCGAGCGGCCTGAGGTCGAGACGAGGAGCGGATACGTACGTTAGTACGTTGAGCGCCGGAGTTTCGAGATCGAGCCGCGCAGTAGGTTTATTCAGTATTCTCAACCGCCGAGTTCGGCGCGGACATGTGCCCATTGGCGGCGGCTGATCGGCAGCGCCTCGGGCACGCTATTGAGCCGCACCGACCAATGCCCCTCGCCTCCATCCTCCCCTAACGCACGTTCGAAACCGACGACGGCCGCGCGTGCGACGAGACAATTGCGATGGATGCGCACGAAGCGCTCGGGGAATTCCTGCTCCAGTTGCACGAGAGATTCTTCGAGCAGGTATTCGCGCTCGGTCGAACGCGCGGTGACGTACTTGAGTTCAGCCTTGAGGAAGACTACATCGCCGATCGGAATCAGGTGAATGCGGCCACGTTCGCTGCAAGTCAGATGGCGGCGCGGCTCGGCAAACTGATCGAGCTTTTCGTGGCTGACCGGTGCGACACGACGCACCTTATCGAGCGCGGAGGCGAGGCGTTCGGCACGCACCGGCTTGAGCAGGTAGTCGATAGCGTTGAGCTCGAAAGCCTGCACAGCATATTCGTCATAGGCAGTGATGAAGACAATGTGCGGCGGGTTTTCCAGTCGCGTGGCATGTTGCGCGAACTCGATACCGTCCATGGCCGGCATGCGGATGTCGACCAATAGCACATCGGGACGTTGTCCTTCGAGAAAACGCAGCGCCTCGATGCCGTTGCCGGCCATACCCATCAGCTTCGTCGGCTGCTCGCTGGCGATATCGCCGAGCAAGTCGCGCAAGCGTTCGCGAGCAGGCGCTTCGTCATCGACGATGAGTACGTTGAGTGCATCCAGTTGCTCCATCATTTATCCTCCTTGCGTAAGGGCATGCGAATGCGTACGCGGAATTCGCCTTCACGCTCTTCGGTTGTCAGTACAGCTTCGAGATCAAAAAACAAGGCTAAACGCTCTCTGATATTGTTCAACGCCATTTTGTTACCGCTGGACCGTCGCACAGCACGTGTCGAGGGATTGCTGATGCCGATCTCCAGCGTGCGCCCCTTGCGCACAATGCCGATGTGGATGGTACCCGGTTCGGCGCTAGGCTCGATGCCATGGTAAACGGCATTTTCGATAAGCGGCTGTAGCATCAAGGGCGGCACCTTGGCATTCAGCGGCGCATATTTCAACTCCCAGTTAACCCTGAGACGATCACCGAGACGCAGACGCTCAAGCTCCAAGTAGCGATTGCACAACTCGATTTCGTCACACAGCGTCACCAGGTCGCGATTGTCCTTCATCAGTTCGCGAAACAGTTCCGCCAGCGATTCCAAAGCCTGTTCGGCGCGACGCGGATCGGAACGTATCACGCCGAGCACACCGTTGAGGCTGTTGAAAAAGAAGTGTGGGCGGATGCGCGCCGTGAGGGCCAATATGCGCGCTTCATCGAGCGCCGGTGTCTGCTCGATCTGACGCCAACGAAAATACGCAACGACCAGCAACGCGGCTGTGGCGGCCCAGGCGAGGTGGCCGAGATGCGCGTCGCGTGAGCCCGGCAGCATGCCAAAACCATGCGCGAAGACGGTCACGAGCAGCGCCAGACAGACCGCCATCACGCACAGCTCGCGCCACGTCAGGCGTGTCAGCCAGGAACCGAGACGGTACATAACCAGCGCAGCCACCAGTAGCGGAATCTGGATGCGTCCAGCCATCAACAACCAGTCGTGTCCGACCTTCGACGCGGTATCCATACGTACCAGCATAGTGGCCAGTGCCAGCAGATTGACGACGATGAGAATACGCGCCACCGCCCCCAGATTGCGAAAGTCCGGCACGGCGATGCGCGCGCGCTCGCTTGCCGAACGCTTCGCTGGCGCCTTCGGCATGCCGCCCATACGCGTTTGCGGCGGGCTGACGATCTCGGTGTGAGGTGCTTGATTTATACTGGGGTTCATTTCATCGGTGCGTACGAGCCAAGATTCCATTGGAGCGCACAAAGACCTGCCCGGATCATGACAGATTCAACACAAAACACCCCCAATACTGACCTCGCTGCGGCGGCGGCCGACAATAAAGCCTGGTCGGGCCGTTTCTCCGAGCCTGTTTCCGAGCTTGTCAAACGTTACACCGCCTCCGTCTTTTTCGATCAACGCATGGCCGAACAGGACATCCGTGGCTCGCTGGCACATGCTGCCATGCTTGCCAAGCAGGGCATCATAACCCCCCAGGACCTAGCGGACATTCAGCGTGGCATGGCACAAATTCTCGGCGAAATCCGCGCCGACAGTTTCGTCTGGAGCCTCGACGCCGAAGACGTGCACCTCAATATCGAACGCCGCCTCACCACGCTGGTTGGCGATGCGGGCAAACGCCTGCATACAGGCCGTTCGCGCAACGATCAGGTAGCCACCGATATCCGCCTGTGGCTGCGCGATGCCATCGATCAGATACTGATTCTGATCGGCGACTTCCAGCGCAGTATCCTGACGCTCGCCGAAGCGCATGCAGCCACACCGATGCCCGGCCACACCCATCTGCAGGTCGCGCAGCCGGTCACTTTCGGTCATCATCTGATGGCCTATTTTGAAATGACGTTGCGCGACGCCGAGCGTTTCCGCGATGTGCGCCAACGCACCAATCGTCTACCACTCGGCGCTGCGGCACTGGCCGGCACCAGCTTCCCGATCGATCGCGAATACGTGGCACGTGAGCTTGGTTTCGAAGGCGTCTGCGAGAACTCGCTGGATGCGGTCTCTGATCGCGACTTCGCCATCGAGTTCTGCGCTGCTGTGGCGATCACCATGACGCACCTGTCGCGCCTGTCCGAAGAGCTGATCCTGTGGATGAGCCCGCGTTTCGGTTTCATCGATCTCGCCGACCGTTTCTGCACCGGCAGCTCGATCATGCCGCAGAAGAAAAACCCGGACGTGCCCGAACTCGTACGCGGCAAGACCGGCCGCGTGAACGGCCATCTGGTTGCCCTGCTGACTCTCATGAAAGGCCAGCCACTGGCCTACAACAAGGACAACCAAGAAGACAAAGAACCCCTGTTCGACGCAGCGGATACGCTGATCGACACCTTGCGCATTTATGCCGACATGATTCTCGGCATCCGCGTCAAAGCTGATGCCATGCGTGCAGCGCTGGCCCAGGGCTTTGCCACCGCCACGGATCTGGCCGACTACCTTGTCAAGAAGGGTTTGCCGTTCCGCGATGCGCATGAAGCCGTCGCGCTGGCCGTACGTGCCGCCGAAATGCGTGGCTGCGACCTCGCCGATTTCACGCTCGACGAACTGCGCGCCGCGATGTGCCACGTCAGCGGCGCCGGTGAAAGGCTGGCCGGCGATATCGCCAGCGTGCTTACCATCGAAGGCTCACTGGCCGCCCGCGACCACATCGGTGGCACCGCGCCGGCGCAAGTGCGTGCTGCAATCGCGCGCGCCCGGCAGCGGCTCGCCTGACAACGGGGCACATGATGCCATCATGGCGTCATGTCACTGTGGTCTTCCGCCAGAATAGCTGCGCACAAACCACAAGCCGGCGCCCCGAAGGTATCATGGGGCTTCGGGGACGACTCAGACGGGCGCAGCGGCAGCATCATGGAACGCATCGGCAAGTACGACATACTGCACCTGATAGGCGAAGGCTCTACCAGCGACGTCTTTCTCGGCTATGACCCCTTCGCGCAGCGCCAGGTCGCCGTCAAACGCATCTTCAACGAACTACTGCGAGATCCGTTGCGCGGCACTGCCTACCGCCAACAGTTGCAAACCGAAGCAGCACTGGCCGGCCGCCTCAAGCACCCGCACATTGTTGAGATCTATGACGTAAGCATCAACGAGGAAGACTCCTATCTCGTCATGGAGTACGTGAAGGGCGGCACCCTGGAAGCCTTCTGCTCGCCAGACAATCTGCTGCCTTTTGAGCGACTCATCGAAATCCTTTTCAAATGCACGCGGGCGCTGGACTTCGCATTCATGCACGGCGTTACCCATCGCGACGTCAAACCGGCCAACGTCCTGCTCGTCGAACCCGAAAGCGGCGAGATCAAGATTTCCGATTTCGGCGCCGCGCTGTTCAAGGATGTCGACCGCACCATGGTCATTGGTCTGGGCTCACCTGCCTACATGTCGCCAGAGCAAGTGCGCGAACAAGGCCTGACCCATCAGACCGATATCTATTCACTTGGCATTGTCATGTTTCAACTGCTCACCGGGCAGCTGCCATTTTCCGGCACCAATCCGGTAAGCCTCGCCTACCAGATCAATCATACGGACACGCCGATTCCGTCGTCATTGCGCCCAGACATTCCACCCGAGCTCGATCGCATCGTAGCGCGCGCCACACACAAGTCCCTTGCCGCGCGTTATGCCAGCTGGCTGGAATTCTCGCATGATCTGGCACAGGCCTCGCGCAGTCTGCGTCTGCATGCACAGCGCCCGGCAGCGTCCGAAACCCAGCGCTTCCAGACGCTGCGCGAAATGCGTTTCCTCGCCGACTTCAGTGAAGTAGAAATATGGGAAACGCTGCGCATGACGGAATGGCGTGCTGTCAGCGCGGGCAGTCTGGTCATGCGCCGCAGCGAACCCGGTGGCTATTTCGCATTGCTCGCTGCGGGTCAAGCATGTATCTGCCTCGACGGCCAACGCCTGCATTCGCTCGCACCCGGCGAATGTTTTGGCGAAATGGCCATGTTCACCGGCGGCAACGGCACACGTACTGCCGACGTCATCGCCGATTCGGACTGCATGATTGTGGAGATTCGACAGGAAGCGCTAGAGCGTGCCTCGCCGGACTGTCAGAAACGCTTTTATCGTGCGTTCCTCGGCACACTTGCCGCTCGGCTTGCACAAACGAGCGCCCGCGTTGCCCATCCCTAAAGCAAGAGGGCCCACGCAAATGTCTTCGTCGACGGATTTGACACTCGTCGTGTATCACGCTGCCAAGGTGCTGTAACACGCAGCTAGGTCTTTGAATTTAAAATGTATTATTTGCCAAAAAAGCCAGGCACTTTTATTGCTTGGTGACGGACAATCATTCGCTCCACGCGGCCTGCGTGACATAGTTCTGCCCATGCGACAACGCATCGGGTGACAATCGCGGCAACAGGCGCTTGGCGCAGCAACCAGATTTCACGGAATCCAGCAATCATGAACCCGACAAAGCCCGAGCACACCGCAAGCCCCGAGCGCGCCGCCATGAGCGATGCTCGCCGCAAGCTGATCCGAGCAGGTCTGGCCACGGGTCCAGTCGTCGCCACGCTGGCGAGCCCTTCGGTTTTTGCTATCGATTGCGTCGCGCCTTCGCAAACGCTTTCCGCTGCCAAGAGCCATGCGACCACACAACTCGGCAATTGCTCGACACCTAGCAGCGCAGCTACTTGGCAAGGTACGCTCGGCGGCTCCAGTCTTTCGTCGCAGCAAATTACATGGCGCGACATGAAGTTCCACAGCATCTTCACCCAGCAAAGCGGCCTGAGTGGTTGCTACCTGTATAAGACGAGTTCCAGCGGCGTTGCCACGCCGATGAGCTTCTACGAAGTGCTGTGCCTGACGGACCCCGCAACGGGCGTGCAGATCGCGCGCCAGTTCGCCGCTGCTTATCTGAATGTCTGCGCCAACAAAGTGCTGTTCCCGGTTGGTGGTACGACAACAGCGACCGGAACTGGGCAGGCGCTTATCGATATGTGGAACGAATGGGCCGTCAAGGGTTCGTACACGCCATATGCTGGTGCCGCCCCGTGGGATAGCACCAAGGTCAGCCATTACCTTACCTACTTCGTGCCTTGATCCGACGCGAATTGGTACTTGGACGCTCAGCGAGCTTTCAACATGAATTCCTGCTCCGCAGTTCATAACCCATGCTAGATGCCCGCGCGGCTTGGCATGTGCGCATGTGGGACGAAGGCGCCGTAGCCTGGAATGCGGTGAATGGCGACACGCATGCCATGGATCCGCTTACCGCCGAAGTACTCTCTGCCTCGCGCCTGCAAGGCATCCCGGATACCACGCTGCCCGAACATTTGGCCGAATATCTGGGACTGCCGCTTGACGAAACGCTACGGCGTGCCATCCTAGGCGCCTTGGATCGTATTCGTCAGCTCGAAGCGCCTTGAACCCTGCCCCACCTGCACTACCCGCGATCGCCGCTCCCACAATACTGGCTCAGCTAACGAGCACCGAATTGCGCGCGCGCCTGAAGCGCGGCGAGCTAGTTTTGCGCAGCGGGCCGATCCGCATGGCGATCCGCTGCAGCCGTGACGACGTCGCCGCCACCTTGTCGCTGCTCTACGCCAACTACCCTGTCGAAGCACCGGGCGGATTTGCCGACTTCCACGTCGAGCTGCGCAGCACCGATTTGCTGCGTCGGTGGATCAAGCCGCAAATCATCTTCGAACACGATGGCCACGCGCCCTTTCTGGCATTGCCGCAGCCGCAAGCCTTCGCTCTGCTCGAATGGGGCATGAACTGGTGCATCGCCAATTACTGCCACCAGTATCTCATGGCACATGCCGCCGTCATTGAACGCAACGGCTTTGCGGCGATCCTGCCAGCACCACCGGGTTCGGGCAAGAGCACGCTGTGCGCCGCGTTGGTACATCGCGGCTGGCGACTGCTGTCCGACGAGATGACGCTGATCGATCCGGCAACGTGCAATATCCTCGGCCTGGCGCGGCCCATCAATTTGAAAAACGCCTCCATCGACATCATGCGTAGCTTTGCGCCAGACGCCGTTCTGGGACCGATCGTGCCGGATACCAAGAAGGGCACGGTCGCTCACTTGCGCGCGCCACGCGAAAGCGTGCAACGCGTTGACGAAACGGCACGACCGCGTTGGATCATCTTTCCAAAATACGAGGCAGGCGCGGCGCCCACGCTGGCCCCCATGCCGAGGCATACGGCTTTCCTGCAGCTTGCGGAAAACGCATTCAACTATGCCGCCCTGGGCAGACAGGGATTCGAAGTGCTCGGCGAAGTCATCGACATGAGCGATTGTCTATCCTTCAACTACAGCAGCCTCGAAGATGCCATCGTCATTTTCGAAGATCTGGCCGCACGCGCACTCCGCGAAGACACACCCGAGGTAGTCGCATGAGGAAGGACGCCTTGCTGCGCCTGATGCGTGACACTTCGCGAGCATCGACCTACACGCTCGGCGATTGGGATCAGGTCATTCGCCTGGCGCGCGTCGCCAACGTGCTCGCTCGCCTCGCCGAAGACCTGGCCGTCGCCGGATTGCTCGACCAGGTGCCACAAGCGCCACGCGATCATCTCATTGCTGCGCGCCTGCTGGGGCGACGCCAACGCATGGCGGGCCTGGCCGAGATCGCACGCGTGCGCGATGCGCTCACCGCCAGCAAACTGCCAACGGTGCTACTCAAGGGCGGCGCCTATCTGGCCGCGAATATGCCATTGTCACGCGGCCGCATGTTCGGTGACATCGACTTGTTGTTCCGCCGTGAGGATCTGCCGGAAGCCGAGTCCACGCTCATTCTGCATGGCTGGACCAGCGGTGCGATCTCCGAGTACGACCAGCGCTATTACCGCCAGTGGATGCACGAACTACCACCGCTCACGCACATCAAGCGCCACAGCGTGCTCGACGTGCACCACAACATCCTGCCCGCCACCTCACGTCATCCGCCCGACGCCAAGTTGCTGCTCGAACAAGCGCGCGAATTGCCGGATATGCCGGGGGTATTCGTGCTGTGTCCGGCCGACATGGTGCTGCACAGTGCCTGCCATCTGTTTCATGAAGGCGAACTCGGCAACGGTTTGCGCGACCTCTCCGACCTCGATCGCCTGCTGCGCCACTTCGGACCACAGGATGGCTTCTGGGCGACGCTGTCGGAACGCGCCGGCCTGCTGCATCTGCGCCGGCCATTGTGTTATGCGATTCGCATGTGCACGACCATGCTGCGCACGCCGGTACCGAAAGACATCGTCCGCGAACTGCGCCGCTTCGGCGGTCTGCGTTTGCCTCTCATGGATGCCATCTACAAGCGCGCGTTGCGCGCCGACCATCCGCTTGCAAACGACCGCTGGACGCCACTGGCGCGCTGGGCACTGTATGTACGTGCTCACTGGCTGCGCATGCCACCGCACCTGCTTGCTGCGCATTTGGCGCGCAAGACGTGGTTTCGCTGGACCGGCATGCCGGAGTATCCGACCAACGAGGATGAGGTGCCGGCACAGCGCTAGAGAAGCGCCAATGCGTTTGTCATTTCTCATCGTTAAAACATAAAGGCCGCAAAGTTTTCAGCTTTGCGGCCTTTATGCTTCTGTCTTAGCCCCTATTTCGCCACATCAGCCAGCAGCGCTTGCAACTCGCCGGCCTGGTACATCTCCTTGACGATATCGCAGCCACCAACGAATTCGCCGTTGATGTAGAGCTGCGGAATTGTCGGCCAGTTGGCGTACTCCTTGATGCCCTGGCGAATTTCTTCGTCGGCCAGCACATTGACCGATGCGTAGTGATCGACGCCGCTCAGTTTGAGAATCTGCGCCACGGTGGACGAGAAACCGCATTGCGGAAATTGTGGCGTGCCTTTCATGAAAAGCACGACGGGATTACTGGTGACGGTTTGGTGGATTTTTTCGTGAGTGTTCATTTGCAACTCCATACGGGGATTCGGCACGCATGCCAATACCCGACTAATTTTATCGGATATCACCCCTCGGCGTCCACGGCCAATGCATGTATAGCAACCGGCACATCAATTGCTTTTCGTAGAGAACTAACAGACCGGGGTAGCTCATGGCACATGCTGGGAATTGGGAATCCATCGACGTTCACCTACTGCGCGTTCTGCACGCCCTGCTCACCGATTGCAGCGTGTCGCGCGCCGCGCGCCGCCTGAATCAGTCCCAGCCGGCAGTCAGCACGGCCTTGCGCCGCCTGCGCGATTTGACCGGTGATCCGCTGCTGGTGCGCAGCAAGAACGGCATGACACCCACGGAGCGCGGTGCAGCGCTGCTGGAGCCGGTCAAGCAGGCGCTGACCAGTATCGAGTCCATTGTGGTGCAGCAGACGCGCTTTGATCCGGCCTGTTCGCGCCGCGTGTTCAACATCGCCACGCCGGATTACCTGAACGCCGCCCTGCTGGGCAGTATCGTCGCGCGCATGCGTAAGCTCGCGCCGCACTCGCAGGTGGTCTTCCACTCGTTGGGGCCAGACCAGGATTTCACCGCAACGCTGGAGAACGGTGAACTTGACGTTGTCATAGGCAACTGGCCACAGCCGCCGGAACAACTGCGCATCACGCCACTGTTCGAGGACGAAGTCGTATGCATGATGCGCGCCGACCATCCGCTTGCCGGCCGGCCTCTGACCATGAAGCATTATCTCGAAGCCGAGCACGTGGCGCCGACGCCGTACTCGGTCGGTCGGCGTGGCGTGATCGACATGCACCTGGCGCGCGAACGCCTCAAGCGCAACGTAGTGGCCTACGTGCCCTACTTCAATCTCGCACCGTATATGCTGCTGGAATCAGACATGATTTTCACCAGCCCGCGTATGCTGGCCGAGCATTATGCAAAGCTGTTGCCGGTAGTGATTTCACGCTCGCCGATCGACTTCCCCCGCATGAGTTTCTACCTGTTGTGGCACGACAGGACGCACTACGCCGATGAAGGTCGCTGGTTCCGCGAGCAGATCGTGTCCATCGTGCGCCACTACGCGAGCCCGCCGGCTCGTCCCGCGCCGACAATGCCGATACGCCTGTACGGCGGCGCGCCTTTGATGGTTTGAGACGTAGCTCCAAGAACTCATGACAAAGAGAGCGTGCGCCTGATAGTCAAGCGTGCGCTCTTTTCGTTGCGGCTCTAAGCCGTGACGCGCTCTTCGAGGCGTAGCGCAGCGATGCGCTCTATCTGCCGCAAGGCTTCCCTGAATTCCGTCTCAGTATCGTTATGCAGACGCGCACTGAATTGCGCAATGATCTGCGCACGATCCAGCCCGCGCACGGCAATGATGAATGGGAAACCGAACTTCTCCTGATACGCCGCGTTGAGTTGCTGCAAGCGCTCGAATTCTTCTGGCGTACAGGCGTCCAGGCGGGCGCCAGCCTGCTCGCGTGTGGACTCCTCCGTCAACTCGCCACGCACAGCAGACTTGCCTGCGAGTTCAGGATGCGCGCGTACGAGCTTCATCAACTCTTTGCCTGAGGCTTCCCTCAGAACGCCGCAGAGCGTTTCAAACAATTGCGCGCGCGATGCAAAAGGACGCGCATGCCACGCACGCTGCGCGACCCACGGCGAGTGCTCGTAAAGACCATCGAGCGCCGCCACGAATTCCTCTTGATCAAGTTGCGACAATGCTTGAGCCGTCACCATTTGCAGATCCATGCGTTGTGCTGCACAGGCGGGATTCGCTGCAGCCTTGATGCAGCTTAAGCAATCGTTGGACGCGCGGCTAGAGCGGTCGCCATATATTGGCATTCACGCAAGCGGGATACTCAAACGCGGGGCTCGCGAAGAGATGCGTCGGAAGCCATAACTCAAACCATATGGCGCGCATATACAGACTCATATCCCTATACATTTGACAACGCTCAAGCACCAATTCGAGGCGCCTCAAAACGATGCGCGCGAGCACTTTTTGTGTGCATTTTTTTAATGGATTGTATGCAATCCTGAGCTGCCTCGCAGGTGGAAAGGGCCTTCCCACGCGACACGGACGTTCTGGCATGACCGATGCTTTTGCGACTTGAACCTGACTTTGTCCCGAGTGCGTGGCGTGTGCCCTTGCCTTACGGATGACCGAAGAACAGGACCGCCGCAACGGCTCAAGGGAAGGAATTTGTCATGCAGCCATCACGTCAGTCCGAGCTCGAACTCATCAAGCTCACCAAGCGCTATGGCAATACAACAGCTGTCGATGCCATCGACCTGCGCATACCGTCGGGCAGTTACTGCTGCCTGCTCGGTCCGTCGGGTTGCGGCAAGACGTCTACCTTGCGCATGATCGCCGGGCATGAAGATGTCAGCGATGGCGACATCCTGCTTGGCAGTCGCAACATCACTGTGCTGCCCGCTGCGGCGCGCGGCACGGCAATGATGTTCCAGAGCTACGCGTTGTTCCCGCATCTCACCGCGCAGGAGAACGTCGCCTTCAGTCTCAAGATGCGTGGCGTGCCGAAAGCCGAGCGCCTAAAGCGTGCGCACGATCTGCTCGAACGCGTGGCGATGGGCAGCTATGCGCAACGCAAACCAGCGGAGCTTTCCGGCGGTCAGCAACAGCGCGTCGCGCTCGCGCGCGCACTGATCACCGAACCGAGCGTGCTGCTGCTCGACGAACCGCTGTCTGCACTGGACCCTTTCCTGCGCATCCGCATGCGCGCCGAGCTCAAGCGCTGGCAACTCGAACTGGGCTTCACCTTCGTGCACGTCACGCACTCGCAAGAGGAAGCCATGGCGCTCGCCGATCAGGTCGTTGTCATGAACGGCGGCCGCATCGAGCAGGTTGCGACACCGCACGAATTATTCAATGCGCCTGCCAGCGAATTTGTCGCGCGCTTCATGGGTGGCCACAACGTCGTCAAGCGCAATGATCAGACGATCGCCATACGCGCGGATCGCATGCAGCTTCTGCGCACGCCGGGCCAGTCGTCGCATGCACTGAACGCTACCGTGCGTGGCATCGAATATCAGGGCACTTACGTACTGGTCTCGCTCGATGCCGAGGCCAATGCGAGCGACGATTTATCGGTCATGTTGCAGGAGGCCGAATTCTTCAATGCGCCCTTTGAAGTTGGCACTTCTGTGCAAGTGGCCTGGAGCGCGACAGACGCGCACCAGCTCCCAGCTTAAGGAGCGTTCTGCTTCACGGCTATACGTCATTCTGCGCAGTGAGCTGCGAGGCAATGAGGTTAACAATGGTTTTATTACGGCAGTTCGTACAACGCAGTGCGACCTGCCTCCATTCAACGATGCATGGAGATCAGCATGAGTGAACATGAGTCTGAAGCACAGCCCGCAATAGAGCCAGCAATCCCGTCGACCACCGACGAGGTATCCAGTACGACACGCCGCACCCTGCTCAAGGCCGGTGTCGCAGCCGTTGCAATTACCGGCTTTCCTTACGTCAAGGCATCTGACAAGCTGGTGCTGCGCTATCTCGGCACCGCAGTGAATCAGGACAAGGCCATTGGCGAAAAATTCAAGGCCGACACGGGCATCGAGATTCAGTACATCCCTGTCACAACGGATGAAGTAACGAAGCGCGCCGTCACCGCGCCGAACTCCTTCGACCTGATCGACACCGAGTATTTCTCGCTCAAGAAGATCATCCCCACCGGCAATCTTCTCGGCATCGATGTCAAACGCATAAAGAACGCCGACAAGATCACCACGCTGTTTACCAAGGGTGAAGTGAATGGCAAGAAGGTGGGCGACCAAGGTACGGCGCCGAAGAAGGTGATGTTCCTCGAAGGCCCGAAGTCGAAGAAGTTCTCGGCAACGCCTACGCAGTACATGACACTTATCCCAACGGTATATAATGCCGACACGTTGGGCATTCGTCCCGACCTGATCAAGCGCCCGATCACGTCCTGGTCCGAATTGCTGAATCCCGAGTTCAAGGGCAAGGCGGCGATTCTCAACATCCCCTCAATCGGCATCATGGATGCGGCGATGGTCGTCGAGGCCATGGGTATCTACAAGTATCCCGACAAGGGAAACATGACCAAGAAGGAAATCGATCTCACCATCAAGACGCTGATCGAGGCCAAGAAGAATGGTCAGTTCCGTTCGCTGTGGAAAGACTTCAACGAGTCCGTGAACCTGATGGCTTCGGGCGAAGTGGTGATTCAGTCGATGTGGTCGCCTGCGGTCACCGCCGTGCGTACCAAGGGCATCGCCTGCACCTTCCAGCCGCTCAAGGAAGGTTATCGCGCCTGGGCTTCGGGCTTCGGCGTGCCTTCCACATTAAAGGGCAAACAATCCGACGCGGTGTACGAATTCATCAACTGGTTCCTCGATGGCTGGGCGGGCGCTTACCTCAACCGCCAGGGCTATTACTCGGCTGTGCTGGAAACTGCGAAAGCCAATATGGAGCCCTATGAATGGGCTTACTGGATGGAAGGCAAGCCCGCCGAGAAGGATATCAAGTCCCCCAACGGTGACCTGATCGAAAAGGCCGGCAAGGTGCGTGACGGCGGCTCCTACGAGCAACGCCTGGGCTCCATTGCATGCTGGAACGCGGTGATGGACGAGAACGAATACATGGTCAAGAAGTGGAATGAATTCGTGGCAGCGTGATTGCGCAAAAAGGGCTTTTTGCGATCAGGGTTTGCAATGCGCACGGAATTATTTCTGAAAATACATTGCTGGAAATTTTTATGACAATTAAATGCGTCGTAGAGCGCATCCATCCTTGAGCACGGGGCGGTGGTCGCCACAGGTGACCACGCAGCGGGCCTCAGTTTTGTTTTTCTTCTAGGGAGAGTTTCATGCGTACCAAAACCTTTGCGCTGGCATCCACCTGCGCCCTTGCTTCCGGTCTCACTTCAGTAGTTGCCCAAGCGGCAATGCCGCAAATGGACACGACCATCTACGGCGTCATCAGTGTCGATGCCGTCAGCGCCAGTGACGTATACAACGCGGCGTCCAAGAAATCCTTCGGCAAGTACTACATCGACAATGGCGCGCAAACTTCGTCCCGGCTCGGCTTCAAAGGCTCGCACACCGTCAACGATGACTTCAAGATCAACTTCGGTCTCGAAGCAGGCCTTGCGCCCGATACCGGCGACACCACTGCGGGGAAATTATTCAATCGCGGCTCCTGGGTCGGCGTCAACGGCAAATTCGGTGACGTCAAAGTGGGCCGCCAGTGGAACCTTAACGACGACAACATGGGCAACTTCTTCGTCTTCGGCGGTTATGCCGTCTTCAGGTTCAGCGATTTCGGCGACGTCAGCAACCTGTTCAACAACTCCATCAAATACTACACACCCAGTTTCGGTGGCTTCCAGGCAGGCCTGATGTTTGGCGCCGGCGAAGCAGCAACCAGCAATGATGGCGGCAACGTCAGCGAAGCCATCGTCACCTACGCCGCCGGCCCCTTCAAGACGGCACTCAGCTACCACGCGAGCAAGGATGCCTCTGGCATCAAAACGGATCGCCTGACAACGGGTGGCGTCAGCTACGCGATCGGCCCGGTCACGCCACGCCTGGGTGTCTCTATAGCCCACTATCCGAGCATACCTTCCACCGCCACCGTCTTCGATGCCGGCGTCGACTGGAAGGTGACGATGCCCTTGGTCTTGTCATTCGATTTCGTGTCGCGCAACGAGAAGAAGAGCCCGGATGACACGAAGTTCTATCGTATCCGCGCTGTGTATGCCATCGACGACGCGGTCAGCGTATATGGCAATGTCATTTATTTGAATAACAGCGGGAAAGCGACCCAGCACTTCTACGGTGACGGTCTTGCCGGACAGAACCAGCGCGTCTTCGGCGTTGGCTTCCAGTACGTGTTCTGATCATGAGTGCAACCACCCCAACGGCCAAAACTTCCGCACCTGCAGCCCGGCGTGCGGGACCTGCTGCCTGGCTCCAGGCGGCGCCGTTGGGGCTGGTGTTTCTCTTGTTTTTCATCGTGCCCCTGGTGCTGATCCTCGCGGTCAGCTTCTGGGACGCGACGGAATATGAATTGATCCCGGCTTTCACGCCGAAGAACTACATCGCAATTTTTGAAGGATGCGGTCAGTTCGGCGATCTGTGCGTGACGCTCAAGACGTATGTGTCGACGCTGAAATTCTGCTTCCTCGCCTGGATCTTCACGCTCGGCATCGGCTTCACCGTGGCTTACTTCCTGGCCTTCCACGTGCGTACCGTTGCCATGCAGACAGTGCTGTTCCTGTTGTGCACGATTCCATTCTGGACCTCGAATGTCATTCGCATGATTTCGTGGATACCGCTGCTCGGTCGCAACGGGCTCGTCAATGACATGCTGATCAGTTTGCGACTGGTTTCGCAGCCGCAGGAATGGTTGCTGTTTTCTTCTTTTTCGGTGGTGCTGGCTTTCATCCACCTGTTCACGATTTTCATGATCGTGCCGATCTTCAACTCGATGATGCGCATCGACCGCGCCCTGCTCGAAGCAGCGCTCGATGCCGGCGCCACGCCGTGGCAGACGCTGTGGAATGTCATCGTGCCGCTGTCGCGCACCGGCATCATCATCGGTTCCATTTTCGTCATCACCATCGTCATGGGCGACTTCGTCACCATCGGCGTCATGGGCGGTCAACAGATTGCTTCGGTGGGCAAGATCATCCAGGTGCAGACGAGCTATCTGCAATTCCCGCTGGCGGCGGCCAATGCCGTCATCCTGCTCGCGATGGTACTCATGATCATCTGGGCGCTGACGCGTCTTGTCGATATTCGGAAAGAACTCTAATGCACGAGAACAGGTCTTTCGGCTTCTACGCGCTCGCCGCATTCTTTGGCCTCTTTCTGCTGTTTCTGTATGGGCCGACGATTACTATTTTCGTGCTCAGCTTTCAGGGGCCGGACGGTGGCCTGACCTTCCCGATGCGCGGCGTATCGCTGCACTGGTTCTACAAACTCATGGAGGGGATTGGCGTCGTCGACATCGGCTCGGCCTTCGTGCGCTCGCTCAAGCTTGGAGCGGTCGTAACAGTGCTGACCGTGACGCTTGCGGTGAGTGCCAGCCTGGCTTTCCGCAAAACACTGCGCGGTGGCAACGTACTGTTCTATGTCGTAGTGGCCAGCCTTATCATGCCGTCCATCATTGTCTCGCTCGGCATTGGCCTATCCTTCCGCCTGATCGACACCGCCCTCAAGGCCTTTTTCGTATGGGCCGGCTGGGATGGCATGACTGACGCATTCACGACCACCATGGGGCTATATACTTCAGCACTTGGCGCCCAACTTACCTGGACGCTGCCTTTCGGATTGCTGGTCATGTTCGCCGTGTTCAACCGATTCAACTCCGCTTACGAAGAAGCTGCACTCGATCTCGGCGCCACGCCGTGGCAGAGCTTTCGTCATGTGGTTTTCCCACTGATCGCGCCCTCGGTGGTCGGCGTCGGCATGTTCGGTTTCACCTTGTCGTGGGACGAAATCGCGCGCTCCTCGCAGGCCATTGGCGATCTCAACACGCTGCCGCTCGAATTGCAGGGGCTGACGACCACCGTCACCACGCCCGTCATCTACGCGCTCGGCACACTGACCACGGTGATTTCCTTCATCGTCGTCGGCATCACCATCAGCATCATGGCTTTTGCGCGCCGTCGTGCTCGCGGCAAGAGCAGCAGATGAGCATTGCGGTATGAGCGCGGCCCCTGCCGAAAAGCTGACCGAGTCGCTGACCGATGGCGACATCTACGAGCGCATCGTCGATGCGGTACTCGATCACCGCCTTGCACCCGGCACCAAGCTCGTTGAAGAAAAACTCGGCCGCGCTTTCGGCGTATCGCGTACACGTATCCGCCAGGTGCTCGTGCGTCTGGCATCCGAGCAACTCGTCGTGCTCACACCCAATCGCGGCGCCTCGGTGGCCTGCCCGACACCGGAAGAAGCGCACGAAGTATTCGGCGCGCGCCTGTTGATCGAGCCGACCGTCGTCGAAGCCTTTATCTCCGTAGCGCAGACGCGCGACTTTTCAGCGCTGTCGCGCATCATTGCGGAAGAGGAAGCTGCGCGGCGCAACGATAGGCGACGCGTAGTGATACGCCTGTCCGGTGACTTTCATTTGCTGATCGCCGAGCGCGCGGCAAACCGCACGCTCGAAAAAATGCTGCGTGAACTTGTCTCGCGCACCTCGCTGATCCTCATGACCTATGACAACGTGCAGCACGCCACAGGCTGTGGCTGCGATGATCACCGCGCGCTGCTCGATGCAATGATTGCGCGCGACACGGTGGGTGCAAAGCGGCTCATGAAGCGGCATCTGAGCCAGCTCGAACGTGCCATACGTTTCGTACCCGACGAGTCGGACAGCGGCGACATCGAAGAAATCTTTTCGATGGGCTAGTGGTTAGTGTCGTGCTCTGAATTGACGGAGCCACGCCAGCAGCTCTCCGTCATTCCGGCGAAGGCCGGAATCCAGTTGCACGCGTGGGTACTGGATCCCGGCCTTCGCCGGGATGACGATATGTGAGGATTCCATGATTTACAGAGCACTACACTAAGTCAGCATGCCACGTGCGCTGATCCTCAACCCCAATACTTCGACTTCGGTCACCACGATGCTGACCGAACATGTCGCTGACATACTCGGCGCGACATGGCAGTTGCACGCCGTCACGGCGACTTTTGGCGCGCAATACATTGCTTCCGAAACTGCCTACGCCATTGCAGCGCATGCCACGCTAGATGCCTTGGCGCAGGCACAAGATGATAAATATGACGTCGTGCTTATCGGCTGCTTTGGTGACCCCGGTCTCGAAGCGCTGCGCGAAATAGCCCCGATGCCAGTGGTCGGCCTCGCCGAAGCCGCCATGCGCGAAGCCGCAGGCTACGGTCGTTTCACGATCGTGACGGGCGGGCCACGCTGGGCGCCTATCCTGAAACGGCGCGCGCAAGCGGCCGGGCTTGAGGCCCAACTCGCCCACACGCACATCCTGCAGGAGTCGGGCGCTGAACTCGCATCGGACCGCGATGCCGCAATCAGGCTACTCGGTCTAGCGTGCGAAGAAGCCGTCAGCGTCAGTAATCCCGACGTCATTATTCTCGGCGGTGCTGCGCTGGCCGGCATCGGCGACATCCTCGCCGCACAACTCGGTCTGCCGGTGATCGACAGCGTGAGCGCCGCAGCGCGGGCATTAGGCGCGGCAATCGATACGCGCCACCAGCCGCCCGGGCCGGACGGCGTCGCCTACAGCGGCATTTCGCCCGCACTCGCACGCAGCCTGTCCGTGCGAATATGACCACCGCCACATAGGCTCTATTCACCGGCTCGATTGCAAAGCTCCCTATAATCGAGCCAGACACAACAACTCGCACGCGGCGCGCAACGGGCAAACAAAAAGCATGGGACAACTGACAACGCACGTACTCGACACAGCACATGGTTGCCCCGCTGCAGGCATGGGCTTCGCGCTGTTTCGCGCGGGCGAGAGCCAACCCTTGTTGCGCGGCGTGACGAATGCCGACGGCCGCTACGATGCGCCGCTATTGCAAGGCGACGCGTTCACACCCGGCACGTATGCCATGCGTTTCGAAGTCGCCGCCTACTTTCGCGCACGCGGCATCGAGCTGCCACAGCCACCTTTTCTCGACGTGGTGACACTGGAGTTCGGCATTGCCGATGTCACGGCGCACTACCACGTGCCCTTGCTGGTTTCGCCGTGGGCGTACAGCACGTACAGGGGAAGCTAACCGAGATTGCTTTCGGGCGCGCAGCGCCATCAAACAAACGGGAGAAGTCGTGGAGCAAGCGTAGCGAGCGGGCCAAGGTTGAATCGAGGAGCGGACCTGTACGTGAGTACAGCGGCTCAGTACTCCACTTCGGGGAGACTCAAGATTGGCCCGTGCAGTAGCTTGATCCGCGGCTCAAGAGACCATGGATATTTCTTATGTGATCGATGCCATTAGCATGTTACTGCGCTGGTTGCACGTCATCGTCGGCATCGCCTGGATCGGTGCATCCTTCTATTTCGTCTGGCTCGACAATAGTCTCAAACCGCCCACCGATCCCAAACTGATCGAAGACGGCGTTGGCGGCGAACTGTGGGCCATGCACGGCGGCGGCTTCTACAATCCGCAGAAGTATGCAGGCGCGCCGAAGCATCTACCCGATGACCTGCATCTCTTCTACTGGCCCTCCTTCTCGACGTGGATCACTGGCTTCCTGCTGATCTCGGTGTTGTACTACTTCCAGGCGTCGACCTATATGATCGACCCGAGTGTCATGCCGCTCTCGCCCACCAATGCCATCGGCACCGGCATCACCACATTGATCGTGGGCTGGATCGTGTACGACACGCTGGCAAAACTGTTGATCGAGCGCAGCCAGCTCGTCTTCGCCATCGCCTACGTCACCTGGGTCGCCCTGGTCGCTTACGTCCTGTGCCATCTCCTGGCAGGCCGCGCGGCCTTCATTCACGTGGGCGCGATGATAGGGACCACGATGAGCGGCAACGTGTTCTTCATCATCCTGCCGAACCAGCGCAAGCAGATTGCGGCAATGAAGCGCGGCGACGTACCGGACACGGCGCTCGGCAAGAAAGCCAAGCAACGCAGCTATCACAACAACTACCTCACGCTGCCCGTCATATTCGCGATGATCAGCAACCACTACGCCAGCACCTACACACATCCGTATGCATGGCTGGTGCTGGTGCTGATCATGCTCGGTTCGGTATTGATCCGGCATTTTTTCAATCTGCGCCATTTCGGCATCGTGCGCTGGGAATTCCCGATTGCGGGCATGGCGATCATCCTCGCCGTGCTGATGTGGATCGCGCCGAGACATGCCGAGGCCGACGCGGCGCATGCGGCACCGACACTGCAGGAAGTGGCGTCCATCACCCAGGCACGCTGCGCCGCCTGCCATTCGGATCACACCACCATCCTGCCCGTCGCGCAGGCCGGCGTGAAGCTGGACACGCCGGAGCGCGTCAAGCAGTATGCGCAACGCGTCTATGAACGCTCGGTGCAATTGAAGAATATGCCATTGGGAAACATGACGCAGATGACGGATGAGGAACGGGCGAAGATTGGAGCGTGGTATTTGGCGGGGGCGAAGTAAGGGGTTCGATTGGCCAAAATTTGTGTGTTTCGTTGATCCACCCTTTCCCCTCTCCCGGCCCTGCCGGGCCACCCTCCCCCCCCCGCGGGGGAGGGACTGCTGGCACCGAACGCTGCCGTCCCCTCTCATTAGGGAGAGGGTGGCCCGTCAGGGCCGGGAGAGGGGAACGCGTCAATCACCGTGAAATCTCAAAGCACCGCAACAAGACACCCTTCCCTGATTCCGCTACGCTTCGAGCAATATTAAAGCAAACAACTATGCCAAACAACTACCCTCGCGACCTTGTCGGCTACGGCCGCAATCCCCCTCACGCAAACTGGCCCGGCCAGGCGCGCATCGCGGTGCAATTCGTCCTCAACTACGAGGAAGGTGGCGAAAACAGTGTGCTGCATGGCGATGGCGGTTCGGAGCAGTTTCTCTCCGAACTGTTCAATCCGGCGAGTTACCCGGACCGACACCTGTCGATGGAGTCGATTTACGAATATGGCTCGCGCGTCGGTGTGTGGCGCATCCTGCGCGAATTCGAGAAGCGCGGCCTGCCGCTGACGGTCTTCGGCGTGTCGATGGCGCTCGAACGC
Source organism: Rhodocyclales bacterium (assembly GCA_028292505.1). Classification (GTDB taxonomy): domain Bacteria; phylum Pseudomonadota; class Gammaproteobacteria; order Burkholderiales; family Rhodocyclaceae; genus Viridibacterium. The sequence goes on along the minus strand of JAQGMF010000001.1, from coordinate 83,090 downwards.
CATCCCGAACTCACCGCCGCCTTCAAGGAACTCGGGCATGAGATCGCCTGCCACGGCTGGCGCTGGATTCACTATCAGAACATGGACGAAGCGACTGAGCGCGAGCACATGCGCATCGGCATGGGGATCATTGAACAGCTCACCGGCGAGCGCGCGCTGGGCTGGTACACGGGCCGTGACAGCCCCAACACGCGGCGTCTTGTGGCCGACTACGGCGGCTTCCTCTACGACAGCGATTACTACGGCGACGACCTGCCGTTCTGGATGGCCGTGCAGAAGAGCGATGGCAGCAGCGTGCAGCAGCTCATCGTGCCCTACACGCTGGACACCAATGACATGCGATTTTCGCTGCCGCAGGGCTTCAGCCAGGGCGACGACTTCTTTACGTATATGCGCGATGCATTCGACGTGCTCTACGCCGAGGGCGACGAAGCGCCGAAGATGCTCAGCGTCGGCATGCATTGCCGGCTGTTGGGCCGACCGGGGCGTTTCAAGGCGTTACAGAAATTCCTCGATCACATCGAAGCGCACGAGCAGGTGTGGGTGTGTCGCCGCGTCGATATCGCACGGCATTGGCGCGAGAATTTTCCTGCGTAACCCGTAGGGCGGAGTGCCAACTCCGCCGTATGCACGTGGTGATGCTGTAACGGCGGAGTTGGCACTCCGCCCTACGATTTTCACTGCGGCAACTCGACTTCCTCGCCATCGCTCGTCAAAAGTTCAGCCAGGTCGCGGTACACGCGCGCCGTCGCGCCCTTCGCCCGCAATGCGAACAGCAGGAATGATCGCCCGGTAACCTGGTAGACATCGCCGGTCACGAACTGCGGCAATTCATTGCGCGCTGGTTGATTGGTGTCGATGAGATTGATCCACACCGTGTCGCCGGGAATATCTGGCAAGGTGAAGTCGACGACATCGTGGTAGGCATTGAAGACCATCAGCAGAGTCGCATCCGAGCCGGTCTTGCGGATACCGCTGACCTGCGCGCGCCCGTCCAGCACCATACCGAAGCAACGCATGTTCGTGTCATCCCAGTGCTCCTGGGTCAGGTCATCGCCAGCGGGCGAGAGCCAGCGCATTTCATGCACCCCCAGCGCTTCGTTGTATTCGCCGCTGAGGAAGCGTCCGCGACGCAACACGGGTAAAGCCTGGCGCAGGTAGAGCAGTTTGCGTACGAATTCGGCAAGGGCCTTGCCGTTGTCATCGACGTCCTTCCAGTTCACCCAGCTGATTTCATTATCCTGGCAATAGGCGTTGTTGTTGCCTTGCTGGCTGCGGCCGAATTCATCGCCGGCCAGCAGCATCGGCGTACCCTGCGAAAGCAGCAGCGTGGCGAGGAAATTGCGTTTCTGACGCTCGCGCTGCTCGATGATGTCGTTGTCATCCGTCGGGCCCTCGACACCGAAATTCCAGGTGCGGTTGTCGCTGTGCCCATCGCGATTGTCTTCGCCGTTGGCCTCGTTGTGCTTGTCGTTGTACGTGACCATGTCATTGAGCGTGAAGCCATCGTGCGCAGTGATGAAGTTGACGCTGGACCACGGCCGGCGGCCGCGCTTGTTGAAGCGGTCGCTCGATGCGGTAAGGCGCGTCACCAGTTCCGGTGCCAGGCCTTCGTCACCTTTCCAGAACGCGCGCACGGTGTCGCGGAAGCGATCGTTCCACTCGGCCCAGCCCGGTGGGAAACCGCCCACCTGATAGCCGCCCGGGCCACAATCCCAGGGTTCGGCGATGAGCTTGACGCTGGCCAGTACGGGGTCTTGCCGACAGCTATCGAGAAAGCCACCGCCCTCATCGAAGCCATGATCTTCGCGCGCCAGGATCGTCGCCAGATCGAAGCGGAAGCCGTCGACCTTCATCTCGGTGACCCAGTAACGCAAGCTGTCCATGACCATCTGCAGCACACGCGGGCTGGACATGTTGATGGTATTGCCGGTGCCGGTGTCGTTGATGTAAAAGCGCTTATCGTCGGGCAGCAGGCGATAGTAGGAGGCATTGTCGATCCCCTTGAAAGACAAGGTAGGTCCCAACTCGTTGCCTTCCGGTGTGTGGTTGTAGACCACGTCGAGAATCACGCCGAGACCATGTGCGTGATAGCTGTCGACCATGCGCTTGAATTCGCGAATATCAGGCTTGGCGAAGTAGCGCGGGTCCGCCGCGAAGAAGCCGATCGTGTTGTAACCCCAGTAGTTGGTGAGGCCTTTTTCGAGCAGGTAACTGTCATTGAGAAAAGTCTGGATCGGCATGAGCTCGACAGAGGTTATGCCAAGTGACTTGATGTAGTTGATCACCTCGTGATTGGCCATGCCCGCAAAGGTGCCGCGCTCGTGTTCGGGAATGGCCGGGTGCAGCTTGGTGAAGCCGCGCACATGCGCCTCATAGAAGATGGTGCGATCCCAGGGCACGCGGATCTTGTTGTCCATCGCCCACGTGAATGATGTATCCACGACGCGGCACTTGGGCACCAGCGCCGCGCTGTCGCGTTCATCGAAGGACAGGTCGCCATCCGCATGGCCCAGTTCGTAGCCGAATAGCTCAGGGCCCCAGGTCAGCTCGCCGACATGCTCCTTGGCGTACGGGTCCATGAGCAGTTTGTTGGGATTGAAGCGATGCCCTGCGTCCGGCTCATATGGGCCGTGCACGCGATAACCATAGACGGTGCCGGCAGGCAGGCCCCTGACGTAGACGTGCCAAACCTCGTCCGTGTATTCCGGCAAGCGGATGCGTTCGAGTTCGCGCGTGCCGTCGAAGTCGAACAGGCACAGATCGACGGCCGTGGCATTGGCCGAGAACAGCGCGAAATTCACTCCCTCACCGTCCCACGTTGCACCAAGTGGAAACGGATTTCCCTCTGAAATCTTGTATGTCGATGGCATATTAAAGCCCTTTTATGGGTCAAGCATGTAGGTCTTACATGTTTGTAGCGATGGAATTGCAGCTTTTGCCTAGAGTTACAGGGCAGCTTTGGCTGTCTCGCACTCTTCGTGCCGAAACTCACGGAGGTCGCCGCAGCCGATCTTTTGCCCATTGAAAAGCGAACGCGGGATGCCATCTATGAGCTTCAACCAGCCGTGCGGAAAGGCTTGCTGTGCCAATGATCATCCTTGCATGCGTGGCCTTTGCGCTCGTACTGTGGCTTGCCAGCGAGCCCCTGCTCATCGAGCTGCGCCGCGGGCGGCTGCGTCGTCGCCCCTTTCCGGCCGAGTGGCGCGAAATCATGCGGCGACGTGTTCCCTATGTGCACACCATGCCGGCGGACCTGCAACTGCAGCTCAAACGCCATATGCAAGTTTTTCTCGCGGAGAAATCCTTCGTTGGCTGCGCGGGCCTCGAAGTCACGGACGAGATGCGCGTCACCATCGCGGCGCAAGCCTGTTTGCTACTGCTCAATCGCAGGGCGGGTTACTACCGCAAGCTGCGACAGATCCTCGTGTACCCAGGCGCCTTCATCGTGGATCGCGTGCACACCGACAGCATCGGCGTGCTGCAGGATCAACGCCAGGTGCTTGCTGGCGAGTCGTGGTCGCACGGGCAAGTCATCCTGTCGTGGGACGATGCGGTGGATGGCGCGGCGGTGGCCGACGATGGCCGCAACGTGGTGATTCACGAATTCGCGCATCAGCTCGATCAGGAAAAGGGCCACGCCAACGGTGCGCCCTATCTCTCGCATCGCAAAGGCTACAAACGCTGGTCGCAAGTCTTCAACGCCGAGTTCACGCGCCTGCAGGAACAGGTCGCCGCGCAGCAGCCCTCACTGTTCAGCGACTACGGTGCCACCAATCCGGCCGAATTCTTTGCGGTTGCCTCGGAAGTTTTCTTCGAGCAAGCACATGTCATGGCGGCGCACTACCCGGCGCTGTATCGCGAGCTCAGCGAGTTCTATTGCGTCAATCCGCTCAGCTGGTAGCCTCTAGCTTTATGTAGTCGCGAAGCGAGGACACCATGAACGTTTTCGAAGAAAACCAGGGCGAGCTCAATGGCTTGCAACAACTCCAGGCCTTCCTCGCAGGCGGGCGTCGACCGCCGATTGCCGATGCGCTCGATTTCAATCTCGTCGAGGTTGAAGAGGGGCGCGCCGTGTTCGCGGGCACGCCGGGCAAGCACGCTTACAATCCGCTCGGCAGCGTGCATGGCGGCTATGCGGCGACACTGCTCGACTCGGCTTGCGGCTGTGCCGTGCACTCCTGCCTCAAGGCCGATCAGGCTTACACTACGCTGGAACTGAAGATCGCCTATCACCGCGCCATGACGGTCGACACCGGCCCGGTCCGCGCCGAGGCCAAGGTCATCACACTCGGCAAGCGCGTGGCATTTACGGAAGGCCGCATCACCGATGCCAGCGGCAAGATCTACGCGTCGGCGACCTCGACCCTGATTCTGATGGAGCGCCGCGCCGCAGAATAATGGCCTCGGCCTTACATTCCTTTGGCATATTCATCATGACACGCCAGGCAGCCATTCCAGCGCTTCGCATTTTCGCCGTCGTCATGGCCAGAGCGTTCTACGTCAACTGCTCGCTTGGCGTCACGCTGGCCGAGTGGAATGCTAGAGTGATGTAGGTCATCGATCCTTTCGGCAACCGCCTGCGATTCAACCAGGCCCTGCCAGAAAGGTAAGATCGGAAGGCACGGCATAGCGATTGCTGATGGCTGGCTTTGGGGGAAATGCCCGGACGCAGGCGTCAGGCGCTGTTCTGCCAACGTTTTTGCCAACACTCCTGCCAATTGTCATTTTCAGGATGATGATGCTCATGGTCAGCGCCGATATCTCCACATTGCGAATCGCCTCGGACTGGCTCAAGGCCGGCCATTGCGTTTCACTGTTTACCGTTGTGCGCACATGGGGCAGCGCGCCGCGACCGGTCGGTGCAATTGCCGCAATACGCGGCGACGGCCTGATCGAGGGCTCCGTCTCCGGTGGCTGCGTCGAGGACGATCTGGTTGATCGCATCTGCCGCGGGCGCGATGCCGCCGCGCTGCACATGCCGAGCGTGCTCACCTATGGCGTGACGCGCGATGAAGCCTTCCGCTTTGGCCTGCCATGTGGCGGCACTCTCGAACTTGTGTGCGAGCCACTCACCGACGCGCGCTGGATCGACGAGCTTGTGCAGCGCTGCGAGCGGCATGAGATCGTACTGCGCGAATTGTCGATGCGCGATGGCAGTGTGCAGCTGCGGCCCGGTGTGCGCGGCGCGAGCCTGAGCTTCGATGGTCATGTACTGAGCGCGGCGCATGGCCCGCAATGGCGATTGCTACTCATCGGTGCCGGACAGCTCTCGCGCTACGTTGCACAGATCGCCGGCACGCTCGACTTCGAGGTGTTCATCTGCGATCCGCGCGAAGAATACGCCGGCGAAAAAATCGCCGGGCCGCACTATGTCGATGGCATGCCTGATGATGCGGTGCTGGGGCTCGAGCCCGATGCGCATACAGCCATCGTAGCGCTGACGCACGACCCCAAGCTCGACGACATGGCACTGCTCGAAGCGCTCAAGTCCGATGCCTTCTACGTCGGCGCGCTCGGCTCGCAACGCAACACGGAAACGCGCAAAAAACGACTCGCGCTGTTCGATCTGCAGCCCGATGAAATCAATCGCCTGCATGGCCCCGTTGGCCTGTGCATCGCCAGCCGCACGCCGCCTGAAATCGCCGTGTCGATCATGGCCGAGATCATCGCGGTGCGAAACTCGGGCATCAGACATGAGCCGGTCAACATCCCTTGCGTTGCAACGGCGATGACTGCGTCACCCGAACAAGCAACGGCAGCCGAGCGTCGCGTAGCGTAAAGCGTCTTCACTGCAGACACATTCTTGTGGCCCTTCGCGCGCTCCCGATTACAGGCATTCTCCTCGCCGCCGGCAGCGGCAGCCGCTTCAGCCCGGACGGCAGCGCGGACAAACTACTTATGCGCCTGCCCGATGGCACGCCGATGGCGCTCGCCTGTCTGCGCCTGCTGCAAACCATCAGCGAGCGCGTCATCGCCGTGGTGCGCCCCGAAGCACAGACGCTGAGCGAATTGCTGCTGGGCGCTGGCGCAGCGATCCTGCCATGCCCGACCGCCGCGGAGGGCATGGGCACCAGCCTGGCATTTGCGGCCAGGGCCTGTCTCGCGCAGCCCTCGGCCTGTGTCGTCGCGCTGGCTGATATGCCATGGATACGTCCTGCAACATTTACGCAGGTCGCCGCCATGCTGGCGCTGCACGCGGCCGTCGCGCCCGTCTTCGAGGGGCAGCGCGGTCATCCCGTCGGTTTTGGCGCAGCCCTCCTTCCTGCACTCGCCACTCTGTCGGGTGATGAAGGCGCGCGTCGTCTGCTGCAAGAGGGGCCGCTCTACAGGATGGATTGCGACGACCCTGGAGTCATCCAGGACATAGACGTTCCGGCAGACATGGATGGCGCTCACAATTTTTACAAGGCGTAGTAAAAACTCCGTCCACGCCCATCATTTCATTGCGCGCAATGCGCGCTGCTTCATGTGTTTCGTGGCAAGCGATGACGCATTTTATTTGGAACGCGCTTTGCTACATTGACCCTACGTCAAGCATCGCAAATCTTGTCTGCGACGCTCATGCCGTTCTTTTTCGCGCGCTTTCCACGTTTTTTCCAGCTTCCTTTTCACCTCTCAGGAGCAGGCCATGTCCGATGATTCCCCAGCCAAGCCACGTGGATATTCGTCGGACGCGCAGTCTCAGGCAGACCCGTCAATACAAGGCGTGAAGGTCAGCCGTCGCGCATTCCTGCAGTCCTCCGGCGTCATCGCAGGCACGCTGGTTTCGGGCGGCCTGGTGGCCCAGTCGGTGACGGAAGGCGTGCAGGCCGACACCCCTGCAGGCAGTGCGGCAAGCAATGGCGCGAACTCCGCTTCCGCCGTGCGCATGAGCTTGCGCATCAACGGCGTCGATCATGAATTCAACCTGGAACCACGCACCACGCTGCTTGATACGCTGCGCGACAGCGCGGCGCTGACCGGCACGAAGAAAGGTTGCGATCGCGGCCAGTGCGGCGCGTGTACCGTGATCGTCAACGGCCGGCGTATCAACGCCTGTCTGACCCTGGCCGTGATGCACCAGGGTGATGACATTGTCACGATCGAGGGCATCGGCACACCGGACAATCTGCACCCCATGCAGGCGGCATTTATCGAGGAAGACGGCTTCCAGTGCGGCTATTGCACACCAGGGCAGATTTGCTCGGCCGTCAGTCTGCTCTCGGAGATCAAGCGTAACGAAGCCAGCGCCGTCACACCGGATGTTCGCACGCAGCGCGTCGAGTTCACTGCCGACGAGATTCGCGAACGCATGAGCGGCAACATCTGTCGCTGCGGCGCGTATCCGAACATCGTCAAGGCCATCCAGCGCGTCGCCACCAACAAAACCAGTAACGCGTGAGGGCCTGAGACATGAACAACTTCTCGTATCAGCGTGCCGATTCGACTGAAGATGCCATCCGCATGGCGCAACAACCCGGCGCAAAATTCATCGGCGGCGGCACCAATTTGCTGGACCTCATGAAAGGCGGCGTCGAGCGCCCGCAAACGCTGATTGACGTGAGTCGATTGCAGCTTGCGCAAATCGAGCAACTCGGCGACGGCAGCGTACGTATCGGTGCCGGTGTGCGCAACAGCGATCTGGCCAATCACGCCGCCATTCGCAGCGCTTACCCGCTGCTGTCACAGGCTCTGCTCGCTGGCGCCTCGCCGCAGTTGCGCAATATGGCAACGGTCGGCGGCAATCTCCTGCAACGCACGCGCTGCTATTATTTCTACGACACCTCTTATGACGCCTGCAACAAACGCGCACCGGGCTCCGGCTGTGCCGCACGCGGCGGCATCAATCGCCAGCACGCCATACTTGGCGCGAGCGAGCAATGCATCGCCACCAATCCGTCCGACATGAACGTCGCACTGATGGCGCTGAATGCCACGGTACGCGTGCGCGGCATCAAGGGCGAACGTGCCATCCCGATCGCTGAATTTCATCGCCTGCCAGGCGATCGCCCCGACGTTGACACGACGCTTGCGCCGGGCGAGCTGATCGTCGCCGTCGATCTCCCCAAGTCGCCCTTTGCAGACCATGCCTACTACCTCAAGGTACGTGACCGTGCGAGCTATGCCTTCGCCCTCGTCTCGGTCGCAGCTGCGCTCGATTTGCGCAATGGCACCGTGCACGACGCAACCCTTGCACTTGGCGGTGTGGCGCACAAACCCTGGCGCGTGCGCGAGGCAGAGAAGGCTTTGATCGGCAAGAGCCTCGATGCGAATGTCATGCGTAACGCTGCCGATATCCTGCTCAAGGGCGCGCAGCCGTATGAATACAATCGCTTCAAGGTGGAACTGGCAAAACGCTCGGTGGTACGGGCGCTGACGATAGCGGGAGGCGTAGCATGAGCGACGTAACGAACGACAGCGCGAAGATCGTCGGCCAGGGCATCGACCGCGCCGATGGCCGCCTCAAAGTTTGCGGCGCAGCGAAGTATTCGGCCGAGTGGTCATTGCCACGCATGGCGTACGGCCTGATGGTCCTGAGCTCCATTCCGAGCGGTCGTATTGCGCGCATCGACACGCAGGCGGCAGAGCGAACAGCAGGCGTCATCGGCGTACTCAGCCACCTGAATGCGCCCAAACTGCCAAAAATTCCACCGCAAGGTCGCGTCTTGTCCTTGTTGCAGGACGATCAGGTGCACTACAACCAGCAGCCCATCGCCGTCGTCATTGCCGACACGCTCGAGCATGCGCGCGATGGCGTGCGTGCGCTGCAGATCGAATATGCCAAATCGGTAGCACAGCTGGATTTCGCAGCGGCAAGCAAGATCGCTTATTCACCTGGCAAGATCCAAGGTAACGACGCAGACTCCAGTCGCGGCGATGTTGCGGCCGGCATGCGCAACGCCGTCTATCGCGTGTCGCAGAGTTATTCCACGCCGTTCGAACACCACAACCCGATGGAACCGCACGCCACCGTCGCTGTGTGGGAGGGCGACACGCTGACGATCTACGACAGCACGCAATACATCTCCGGCGTAAAGAACACGGTGGCGAGGACACTCGGCGTTGCGCCGGAAAAGGTCCGTGCTGTGTGCCTGTATGTCGGCGGAGGTTTCGGCGGCAAGGGATCGAGCTGGTCGCACGTCGTGCTGACGGCGATGGCCGCGCGCCATGTCGGCAGGCCCGTGAAACTCGTGCTCGATCGCCCACAGATGTTCGGGCCGGTCGGAGGCAGGCCCAACACCGAGCAGAAGATCCAGCTCGGCACCACACGCGACGGCCGCTTGACCGCCATGACGCACGACACCACCTCGTACACCTCGCAAATCGAGGACTGGCCCGATTCGTCGGCAATGGTCACGCGCATGCTGTATGCATGCGACAACCAGACGACCTCGCATCGCATGACCAAACTCCATCTCGGCACGCCGACCTTCCAGCGCGCACCGGGCGAATCGACCGGCTCGTATGCGCTCGAATCTGCAATGGATGAGATGGCTTATGCCGTTGGCATCGATCCGATCGAATTCCGCTTGCGCAATTATGCCGAACAGGACCAGGAGAGGAAGCTACCCTTCTCGAGCAAATCGCTGCGCGAATGTTATCGCGCCGGCGCGGAGCGTTTTGGCTGGGCAAGACGCAACCCGCAACCGGGTTCGATGCGCAACGGCCACTGGCAAGTCGGCCTGGGCATGGCGGGCGCCACCTATCCAACCCGGCGCAGCGCGGCGAAAGCGAAAGTGCGTCTCATGCCGGACGGAACTGCCATCGCACAGAGCGGCTCGCAGGAGCTTGGTACCGGCACCTACACCGTCATGGCCCAGGTCGCTGCCGATGCGCTCGGCTATCCTGTGAGCAAGGTGCGCTTCGAGCTCGGCGATACCCTGCTGCCCGAAGCCCCCAACTCGGGTGGCTCGCAAACCGTGGCAAGCGTGTCACCCGCCGTGCGTGCTGCGGCGCTGGCCGCGCGCGGCAAGCTCATCGCGCTGGCCCTGCAAGGGCCCGACACCCTGTGGCGCGGCACGGACGCGAATGATCTCGACATCGTCGACGGCTGGCTACGCTCGCGCAGCGATCAGACACGCCGCGAGCCTGTTGCCGCCGTTCTGGCACGCCACGGCAGCGTGCCGATCGAAGCCGACGGCGACGCCAGACCGGGCGACGAAAGACAGCAGTATTCGATGCACTCTTTCGGCGCTGTCTTTGCAGAAGTGAACGTCGACCGCGACTTGGGCATCGTACGTGTGCAACGCGTCGTCGGTGCCTATGGCGTCGGCAACCTGCTGAACGCAAAGACCGGACGCAGTCAGTTGATGGGCGGCATCGTATGGGGCATTGGCATGGCCTTGCTCGAAGAGTCCCTGTTGGACAAGCGCTACGGTCGCATCGTCAACAACAATCTGGCGGAGTATCACGTACCGGCAAATGCCGACGTGCATGACATAGACATCATTGTCGTGCCCGAAGACGATCGCATCATCAATCCGCTGGGCGCCAAGGGCATTGGCGAAATCGGCATCACCGGCGTCGCCGGCGCGATTGCCAATGCTGTGTATCACGCGACGGGCAAGCGCGTTCGCGATCTGCCGATTACGCTGGACAAGCTTATTTGATTCGTCATTCCCGCGAAAGCGGGAATCCACTTCTAGGCGATAGGCAAGTTTTGTGCGGTCGAGTGGATTCCCGCTTTCGCGGGAATGACGAATGTAAGTTAGGAATTTGCGATCACGTCAGTACGTCGCGAACCGTCCAGACCATCAATCCCCACCCACCTCATCCTCGCGTGTCGCCATGTCCTCCAGCACGATGTTCAAGGCACGCGTCGACAGCAACACCTCGATCAATGAAACCACCAGCGATATGGCCAGCACCAGCAGGCTGAATCCGAAGAGCACCTGGCCGGCAGTCGGGCGGTCCACGAAGAGCGAGAACATCGATAGCGCGCACAGCAGAAAACTCAGCACACCGAATGTCTGCATGTGCTGAATCAACCTCACACGATAACGCAGGCTCGAAATCTGACGTCGCGCCAGTCGGCTCACTTCGCCGTGTGGCCCCGGATGTAGTTGGCGAATGATCGTCGCCAGCGTCAGGAAGCGATTGGTGTAGGCCAGCAACAGCAAGGAAATTGCCGGGAACAGCAAGGCTGGCGTGGTCAGCGACATGGCATCCGCATTCAGGCTCATGGCAGTTGGAGGAAATGAAGGAGGTTTCCTTTGTAGCACCACTCCCGTCCTTGTGCTCAGACTGCACGCGACATTGTGCGTCCTGCGCGTCACGTCAGGACCGCAGATCGATGCGGCGCTGTTGCAGGAACTCACCGCCCACGCATTCAAACCTCCGCGCGCGCCACCACCGCAATCGGGCCGCCACCCATCGGGCCCTGATGTTCGGCACCACCCGACACGTAGATCGCGCCCGAGCCCGCCACGCCGGCAATCACTCCCCCGACAGCGGCACGTGCATGGCGCGTCGGCGTTATGTCGCTGTCATCTAGCATGGTGTGACGAAAGCCTCGTATGCTGCCGTCCGTCGACGGCTCCGCCTTGGCAAAAACATTCACCACGCGACCGGCAGAAACCGCATCGAGGCCGCGATCGCCATTCAGTCCGACGCTGGCAAAAGCGTCCAGCACGCCGGCCAGATCGATGGCGTCGCGCATCACGGCGTGGCCGATGATCAGCTCGCCCGCAGCCGACGCCGAGTTACCCATCACGACGATCACGCTGCGCGTCAGCTCGATGCCGGCCGAAGTGGAGGCGACGCACGAGTACACACTCCAGTCGCGCAGCAACTCGGCCTCGCCGACATCGGCACGCGTCTCGCCCAGTGCCACCGCCACACCCAGCGCCGAAGCGCCACGCGAATAGGCCATCGATGCATAAGCCTCATCGGTGACCGGTTCGTGCCCGCGTGCACGCGCCGACTCGACACGCTCGGAGGTCAGCAGTGGGCACTTGATCTGCACGAAGTGCACATCCTCAACGCCGATCTCCGCGTCCAGGATGGCCTCGCGTACCGCTTTCGCCGTCTCGTCGATCTGCGCCTGACGGCCCAGTTCCTCTGGCAGGAATTCGCGCGTCTGCGCCACACCGATAGCAAGTCGCTTGCCGCCGCCGATCTTGTCGTCGACCCGGCTGCGGGCGAATACCGACATATGCGGACTGAGTACGCCCTCGGTGCCACCGGACATCACCAACGCGACGCGTTTCTCCACGGCTTCGACGTTGCACCGCATGCGTGATGCCAACAGGTTGGCCAGCGACATGGAAGCATATTCGCGCGTGAAGTCATTCACCCCGCCGTTGCCCTCGGTCTTGCCGAGAATGGCGACGATATCCGCCGCCGCGATCTCGCCGCTGTCCAGTAGCGACGCCAACCCCGACACATCGCCGGGACCGCGCATGGGTATGCGAAATAGATTAATTTTCTGAGGCATCGAAACTACTCCGCATCGAAGCGTTGCCAGAAGATGAGCCGCCGTTCTGCCCAGCCAAGCAGGTTGAACAGGAGAATACCGGCGGCGGCCGCAGCGAAGATGGCGGAGAACAGCACAGCCGTTTCGAGGTGGGCCGACGACACCATGATGAGGTAACCCAGACCCTGCGTGGCACCCACGAATTCGCCGACAATCGCGCCGACGATGGCCAGCGACGAAGAGATTTTCAGCGCCGATGCGAGGTAAGGCAGGCAGTAGGGAATGCGCAACTTGGCGAACTCCTGCCACGCAGAAGCGCGCAGGGTGCGGAACAATTCGAAGTATTCCGCGTCAGCCGCTTTCAAGCCCTTGACTGTGTTGACCAGTACCGGGAAGAAGCTGATCAGCGCAGCGGCCATGATCTTCGACATCCAGCCCGTACCCAGCCACAGCACCAGTAGCGGCGCGATGGCAACCAGGGGCGTCGTCTTGAGCGTGATGGCGATCGGGAACAGGCCGCGCTCCAGCGTCGGCGAGCGCACGAAGAGCAGCGCCAGGATGAAAGCAGCGCAGCCGGCGAGGGCAAAGCCGATGAAAGCTTCGGTCAGGGTGACCGCGAGATTGCGCAACAGCGACAGGTCGAAAGCCGCGAAGATCGCAGATGGAGGGGGCAATAAGTAAGCTGGCACATCCAGCGCGCGCACCAGAACTTCCATCAGTAACAGTGCGCTGGTGAAAAATGCCATTGGTATATAGATGGCGCTCTTCATGCCTGCTCCCGCACCAGCCGGCGCACACGGCCGAGGCAGCGCGCGAACTCGACGCTCTCGGGCGCGCGCGGATGCGGCAGACTCACTTCGAGCGCCTCCAGCAAACGCGCTGGCCGCGCGGCGAAGACGAAGATGCGGTCCGACATGGACACCGCCTCCTGGATGGAATGCGTCACCATGACAATGGTCTTCAAGCGTGTATCGGCGCTGCGCCACACCTGCAGTAGCTCTTCGTTGAGCGCCTCGCGCGTCATTTCGTCGAGCGCACCGAAAGGCTCGTCGAGCAGTAGCACGTCAGGGTCGGCCATCAGGGCACGCGCCAGTGCGACTCGCTGCTGCATGCCACCGGAAAGTTGTTGCGGATAGGCGTCCTCGAAGCCATCCAGACGTACCAGAGACAACAACCTGCGCGCGCGTGCCAAATCATTGTGCGAGACAGTCTGCCCACCCAACTCGATCTCGACCGGCAGCACGATGTTCTCCAGCGTCGTGCGCCACGGCAGCAGCAGCGGCTTCTGAAACATCATGCCGAGGCGCAACGAGGGTGCCTGCTTACCCAATGTTTCGCCGCCTATAAGCACTTCACCCTCCGTCGCGGCGATGAGGCCGGAGACGGCGCGCAGCAAGGTCGACTTGCCGCAGCCGCTGGGCCCGAGCAGGGACACGAACTCGTGCTGACGAATGACGAAGCTGAGCTTTTCGATGACGCTCAGTGCGCCGAAGCGCACGCCCAGGTCGCGCACTTCGATGCACGCAGGCGGGGCCTCCTCCGGTAACGCGATTGTCATATTACGCAGTGCTGCCAGCCTCATGGCGTCACGTATTGTGCGTTGTAAGCCTTGTCGAGCGCCAGCGGCTTCTTGAGGAAACCGCCTTGCAGCAGCAGGTTTTGTAGCGCCAGCCATTGCGACGCCTCCATCGAACCGATGGGCGCCTTGTCCGGTTGCAGCAGCGGAATGCTTTCCTTCATCATCGCCAGCTCGTGCGGGTAGCCGAGTTTGCTGCCGTACTTCACTGTCGTCGTCGCCGCTTCCTCAGGATGCGACACGGCATAGTTCCAGCCCTTGAGTGTGGCGGCGACGAAGCGCTTCACAAGATCAGGCTTTTCCTTGAGCATCTTCTCGGTAGTGAATAGCGTATCGGCATAAAGACTGAGGCCGTAGCTGGCGGGCGAAATGATATTCACGTCGAAGCCCTGCTCGCGCGTCGCGATGACCTCGTTGATCGTGTAGCCGGGCCACACGTCGACCTGTTTGGTGAGCAGCGGCGTGAGGTCGAACTTGACCGGCACTTCGGTCAACGCATCGGTGGGGACACCGGCCTTCTTCATCACCGCGCGATAGATCAGTTCCTCGTTGCCCCCGAGCTTGACGCCGATCTTATGACCACGGAATTTTTCCGGACTGTCTATGCCGGAGGTCTTAAGCGAGAACAGCACGAAGGGATCTTTGCGGTAGAGCACGGCAATCGCCACCACCGGCACGCCCTTCTCGCGCGCCACCAGGATCTGGTCCGCGCTGGTCACGCCGAATTGCTCGTCACCGCCCGCGACCATCTGCACGGCGGGAAAATCCGGCCCGCCCGGCTGCACGGCGACGTCGAGATTGGCGTCTTTGTAGAAGCCATTTTCCTTGGCAACGTAAAAGCCGGCGAACTGCGCCTGGTTGAACCATTTGAGCCGCAGCGTCACCGCATCCGCCGCCAGCGTCGCGCCAGAACACAACGCAAAAAGCGTCCCAAAAAATATCGACTGCCGCAAACCACGCATGATGCCCCTCCCTATTAGTTGGCAGCGGAGCTCAGCTTGTCTCCGCATTCGGGCCCATCATCGTCACAGTCGCTGCGCGTGACTAGAAGCAAATTCACTGCAGGGTGATACCAAAAACAGCGCACTCCGGGCGCGCTAAAGCTGGCTCAGGGCTTCCTTGAGACACTCGGAAAAGGCGGCTGGCGCCACGGGCAGTGCGCGTCCACTGCGTATTGCCAGCATGAGCTGCGGCTGATCGAGGCCAGTGTCGCTGAGCGGAATCGCCACCATGTCGCCCAGCGCGACATCGCGCATGGCACCGGCGCGAAACTGGAAGCAGATGGCCTTGCTCATGCGTGCATAGGCCTTCATCGCTTCCACCGAGTTTGACTCCAAGGCCGGCTCAAAGTGGAACGAAGCCTTGGCCAGCGCGCGGTCGATGAGCGCCCGCCCGGCAAGCGTGTGATCGGCCAGGGCGACCGGATAGGCCGCGCAATCGCGCAAACGCAGCGTGCTGCGCGCGGCCAGTGGATGGTCTTTCGCCACCACCGCGCAGAAGGGATGCGGCACGCTGGCCAGCACACTGACATCGGCGCGCGCGGGCAGATCGTGGGCGAGAATTAGATCGACATTATCGGCAATCAATGCCGTTATCATATCCGTCGGCCCGCTGATGCTCGCATGAAAACGCACGCCGGGATGTGTCGCCTGGAATTGCGTGATGGCGCGCGGCAACAGATCGCCCGCCAGCGACTCGGCTGCCGCCACTTTCACGTGCCCACGCACCAGACCGCGCAGATGCTCGATCTGTGAGCCGACAAGTTCCAGGTCGGTCAGCGAGCGACGCACGTAACCGACGAATAGCTCGCCCGCGGATGTCAGTCGCACGCCGCGCGGCACGCGTTCGAAAAGCGTCGACCCGAGCTCTTCTTCCAGATCGAGAATGCGGCGATTGAGCGCCGACGAGGCCATGTGCAAGGCCTCCGCCGCCTTCCGTATCGAACCATGGCGCACCACCGTGTCGACGTAAACGAAGATACGCGGCGGACGTAGCGTGCGGCGTGCGGCAGTACTGGCCGGCTGCATCGCAGGAGCCTTGTCCTTCGCCGCGGCGAAGGTTCGTTCCGGATTTTGCGTCATCTCGTACTCCTGTTGAAGGCACAAAGTGTAAGACGGAACCAACCGGCATGGCGTTTGCAGCTTGGCTGCGATGTCCAACTGAAAGGAGCACATCATGCCAAGCGTTCAGAAGATCGGTACATGTCTATGGTTCGACCGTCAGGCTGAAGAGGCCGCCGCGTTCTATACCGGCATTTTCAAGAATTCAAAGATCGTAAAGATTGCACGCTATGGCAAAGCGGGCTACGAAATTCATGGCGGAAAAGCCGGCACTGTCATGACGGTGGCTTTCGAGCTGGATGGTCACTTATTCACCGCTCTCAATGGCGGGCCGCTTTTTACCTTCAACCAGGCCATATCGTTGCAGGTCAATTGTGAAACGCAGGAGGAAGTGGATTACTTCTGGGAGAAGCTCGGTGCGGGCGGCGACAAGAATGCGCAGCAGTGCGGCTGGCTCCAGGACAAGTTTGGCGTTTCCTGGCAGGTCGTGCCGACCGTACTGCCCGAGATGATGTCCGACCCCGACCAGGAAAAGGCGGATCGGGTCATGATGGCCTTGCTTGATATGAGGAAGCTCGATATTGCTGGGCTGAAGCAGGCTTATGCTAAATGACTTACGCCACGTCTGTCATATAGAGTCGTAGGGCGCAGTGACAACTGCGCCGAATGATGAGGAAAACATACGGCGCAGTTGTCACTGCGCCCTACGCCGGAGCCGAGGTTCATCGCCACCGTGCGCGCCGCTCGAGGGGAACATCGTGAGTTTCAGCGCTCGAAAAATTCAGCAAGCACTCGTCATTCTGAATCCAACCATCCCACCCGTCTCGCGATGGAAACGCGCTTGACAATTGCATACATCGCCGCGAAATATCGTTTCCGTTCCACCGGCTTCCGATGACTTGTTTTCCGGCTTTCCCCACTCGATACCACAACCCTTCTCACCGAACACCGCTGTTTCCGCACCTTGCAGGATGGCAATGGGCGTTTGCGTACCGGGGTTAAAGCGCGCCTCCTGCTCGGTGTATTCGATGGCCTGATCGCGCTTCACATGCAGCGATGCCTCATGGGCGAATTGATATTCCAGCAACACGACGCCATCAGCCTGGTAATGAATGCGGCACGAGGCACCCGGCGCGGCAGCGGGAACCGCATACAGCGGACTGGTTTCGATGCGGCTTTGCAGCGCCCGCGCCGTCGATATATTCTCGGGCGTCGGTTTGCCTTCCACCACGGTACATGCAGATGGCATACGAACCGCAGCCGTACTTTGCGTGTCCGCCCAGGAACACGCTGCGAGCAGAACGCCGCAACACAGCGCGCTGTGTCGCACCAGACGATTGCCAAAACCGCGAGAGTCAGAACTGTGCATGCCAGCGCTCCAGGCCGCCTTCCATTTCGAGAAACAGGTCGAGTCCTGCAAGACCACGAATCGTCTTCTTGATGGCATCGGCATCCTGCGTGACCGGCTGCACGTCGAAGGCCATGCCGGACAGGTGCTTGCTGAACTTGCCGAGTTCGTCATCGCCCACGCTATCGAACACGGAGGATAAGCCTGCCTGGATGTCTGCCTGCGTTTTCTTGTCGGGATTGTTGTCGACCCAGTCTTGCAGCTTCTTGCGCAAAGGGCTGTCCTTGTAAGTCGCTTCGATCCACTTGCGATTTTTCACCACATTGCTCGCCATGGCGCGTGCCTGATCCTGTTTGTCGCGTCTGCCGCTCGTGAATTTCACGGCAGGGTGCGCCTTTTTCAATGCATAGGCGGCAGTGCGCGCGGTTGCCGCGAGGTCGAGGGCTTCGATCTCGGCATCGAGCACCTCGGCAGCCGGTGCGGTGCTGCCCGGGCTCGTGCCGACCGGGCCCGGGGGCGGCGTGGCGGCCCTGGCGGATGTTCCCGGATCGATGACGGGGGCATTGGTGTCCGATCCTGTCGGTCCTGGAGCACTAGAGCCAGCCATGATTTCCCCTCAGCAAGAAGTGCAACGTGAAACTACCGAGTAACGCGTCAGCACAATGCCATCGCCATATCAGACGTCGAGCACCAGGCGTTTGCTACGACAGCGCGAGATGCACGGCATCATCTGATCGCCCTTGGCCTGTTCGGCCTTGGTGAGATAACCGTCGCGATGATCAATGTCGCCTTCGATCACCTTGGTCAGACAAGTGCCGCAAAAACCTTGTTCGCACGAAGTGCAGAAGGTAATGCCGATATGCGCGGCGGCCGCGACGATGGTCTGGCCCGGTGCAACCATGCAGTTCTTGCCGCTGCGCTGAAACACGACCTCGAAAGATTTTTCGGTCTCGTGCTGCGCTTCGGTGACGGCCGGCGCGCCGAAGGATTCGCGATAAATCGCAGTGCTCGGCCAGCCTGCGTTGAGCGCTTCGGTCGCTGCCAACTCCATCAGCGGCGTCGGTCCGCAGACGTAGAGCGCATCGGTGGCGGCCACCGTCTGACCAGCCAGCACTGCATGCATGTGCGCACGCGTGGCGACTTCGTCGAGACCGAAATGACAGTGGATGCGATCGGCCGCCGGATGTTTTTCGAGCCACGCGGCGAAGGCTGCGTAACCGCGACTGCGTGCGAAGTAATGCAGCGTCACGTCGCTGCCTGCGGCCACCAGCGCGCGGAACATGCAGAGGATGGGCGTGATGCCGATGCCGCCGGCGATGAGCACATGTCGCTTGGCCTTGGCATCGAGCGGGAAGAGATTGCGCGGTGCGCGGATCTGCAGCGTGTCGCCGATGGCAATGTCATGCAGCGTCGAAGAGCCGCCGCGCGAGGTAGGTTCGAGCTTGACCGCGATGCGGTAACAGTCGGTTTCTTCCGGGCCGTTGAATAGCGAATAATGACGCGACAGGCCGCCAGGCAGCAGCAGCTCGATATGCGCGCCAGGCGTCCAGGGTGGCAGCGTGCTGCCTTCGGCTGGCGCAAGGTCGATGCTGCGCACGCCTTCCGCCTCGATGGTCAGGGCGCGCACGCGCACGGCAATCGGATTGTTTTCGGGTTGGGTGGTCGATGAATTCATAAGTCTCCGTCGGCTCGTAACGGCTGGCGCCGCGCCGGCCTGATCCAATCATTTCAGCAAGCACGCCATTTTGCACCAAGCTGCGTGACACGACGAAGGCTTGTTGGCGACCCGACACCCGCTCATTTCACAATGTGGGAGGCCCCTTGCGTTCCACCCGATTGCTTTTCGGGTCCGTAATGTACAGCGACGGCCCGTGCCCTTCAGCACCATATCCGGGAATAAGCTCGCCCATGTCAAGGCTGCAAATGCCCAAATGCTCGCCGATCGCTGCCGCATCGAAGGGGTCGGCGCGCAAGCAGAAGTGATCCATGTTGCGCCCTTCCACACCAGATGCGCAGCCGCCTACGCGCCCCAGCTCACCTTCGACGGTCACCACGAATTGCCCGCCCGCAGCTCCGCAGGAGCCCGATGACGCGCAGAACGTGAAGATCGATTTCGCGGATTTTGTACATGGCATCGGGTCGGACTGTGCGGATACACCAAGTGTAGTGCTTTCGCATTTCGTAGGGTGCAGTCAAAACTGCACCGTTCCGCACGCGATACGGCAACAGCCCGTAGTCCGGTAGTTACATCCGGCACAGCGCGCTTTGCTCACTGCACCCTGCAAAACCTCAGGTCTTCCGCCAAAAATATGACGTCGGCAACTTCACGTCGCCCGATCACGCTGCAGCCCAGGCGCGGGGCGCGCTTTTTGCTGCATATCCGTCAACAGATCTCATCCCACGATTCGACAAGTGCCAAGGAGACCCTCATGGCAAGCAAAAAAACCGCAGCGGAGTCCGCCCCCTCCTCACACACCTCTGCGGCCAAGCCTTCGGCCAAAGCATCCCCTGGCTTCGGCACACGCGCCGTCAGCGAAAAGCAGCGCAAGATTCAGCGCGAAGTCGACGCCGCCGAGGGCAGCAAACCGACCCGGACCGGCGCCGCAAATTCGCCATCCGAAAGGGGCACGGCCAGAGCGCCGAGCCAGCTCAATGACGCCGCGCAGACCGGCAGCCGCCCCAGGCCTCCCATGCCGGCACAGCACCACTTAAAGCCAGGTCTGGAATCCGAGATCGACCCACGTCCACAATTCCTGGCGCGCGACTATCGCGGCAGCGACAAGCTGCGTGATTGCGTTGCGCTGATCACCGGCGGCGACTCCGGCATTGGCCGCGCCGTCGCCGTGCTCTATGCGCGCGAAGGCGCCGACGTGGCCATCGTCTACCTCGACGATGAAGAGAGCGACGCCCAGGAGACGCGCGAATACGTCGAGCGCGAAGGCCACCATTGCCTGCTGTTGCCCGGCGACGTGAAAGACATGGATTTCTGCCGCGAAGCAGTCGCGCTGACAGTACAGCGATTCGGTCGGCTCGACATCCTGGTGAACAACGCCGCATTCCAATTGCATACCAGCGATCTCGAAAATCTCAGCGAAGAGCATTTCGATGAGACGCTACGCACCAACGTATATGGCTACTTCCACATGGCCAAGGCCGCACTGCCGCACCTGAAGGAGGGTGCAGCCATCATCAACACCGGCTCCGAGACCGGTCTGTTCGGCGAACCCGAATTGCTCGACTATTCCACCACCAAGGGCGCCATCCACGCCTTTACGCGCGCATTGGCGACCAACCTCGCACCCAAGGGCATCCGCGTGAACGCCGTCGCGCCAGGCCCGGTGTGGACGCCGCTCAATCCTTCGGACCGGCCTGCGGAAAGGGTCACGGCGTTCAACAGCAGCACTGACTTCAAACGCGCCGCACAGCCCGAGGAAATCTCGCCGGCATACGTCTTCCTCGCCGCGCCCGTGTGCTCCAGTTTTATTACCGGCGTGGTGTTACCGATCATGGGCGGTACGACAGGTGCGGCTTAAAAGCTATTCAGGGTTTCTTGCGGCCTTGCTGGCCATGCTTCGGAAAGATCGTGAGCAGCCTCTCAGGGCCGTCATCCCGGCGAAATTGATAAAGAATCATGAATGCATATGACATACATTAGAATTCCTCACAGAAAAAAAAAGCGACGACCAACAAGCCGGACAAACTGAAGCACGTCGACAGGCCTGCTGGCGGCTCGGGTTCGCCCACCGACAATCCCGACGTCATGTCTGTACTCGGCGTCGACGATGTACGGGGCCACTACCATCTCATCGTCATAGGTTCCAACGACCAACTCAATACCACCCTCTACGGCTTCAGCGACCGCCTGCGTGGCCTTGAAGGCTCGCGCACAGTCCTGCTCATCAATCCGGCCGACATGGCACGCGAAAATCTCCATGCAGGCGACAAGGCCAGCCTGGTCAGCGACGCCGGCGACGGCGTGCATCGCGAAGTCGCCGACCTTAGCGTCACGCCCTTCGATCTGCCCGATGGCTGCCTCGGCGGCTACTCCCCCGAGATGAACCCCCTGGTGCCGCTGTGGTATCACGATGAGGCATCGAAGACGCCCGCGGCGAAAGGCGTGCCGGTGCGCATCCGCAAGCAATAGATTGAAAGCGCGGCCAGCCAGCCTTCCCTTCAGCTCAACGCCCCTGTCACGCCTTCGAGCATGTAGTTCATCTGGTCAAGGACAGGATCGTAGTTGTCATAGGTCTTGTCGAGCACGACCTTACCGTTCTGGTCTTTGTGCGTGCCCGTGAAAATGGGTTTGCCGGCCTTGAGGTCGGCGATGGCTTCGAGCGCGGCCTTGCGCGCGGGCTCGGTGGCGCCGGCGCCGAAAGGTGTATTCTGCACCATGTCTTTGTCATAGCCGCCGATGATCATATTAGGCAGCTTTTCGCCCTTCTTGAGATTTTCGGTGTAGGCCTTGTAGATCGTTTCGTATTTATTCTCGGCGCCGGTGATGAAGCCCTTTGGCGCGATGATGGCTTGCGACACATTGTGGCCACAGGATTTGGCGCCGCGGCGCTCTGCCGTTTCGATACACACGCGTGGGCTATCGACGTGCGTGAGGATCACATCACAACCCGCGTCGGCCAGCGCGTTGGTTGCTTCGGCCTCGCGCACGGGGAGGGTCCAGTCACCAGTGAAAACGACTTGCAGGGTGGCTTTCGGGTTCACCTTGTTGAGCGCCACGCGCACGGTGTTGATGTTGCGCAGGACGAGCGGGATCGGCTTGGCGCAGACGAAGCCGATCTTGTTCGATTTTGTCGACAGCCCTGCTGCGATGCCATCGACATAGTGTGCCTGATCGAGGTAGCAGAAATAGCCGCCGAGATTCTTCGGATGCTTGTCGGCCTGCCATAAGGTCGTCGGATGACGGAACTCGACCTGTGGGTACTTCTTCGCCATTTCGATCATGAAGGGGTTGAAGTAGCCGTACGAGGTGCCGAGGATCAGGCGCGCGCCTTCCTGCTGGATCATCGATTCCATAGCGGTGGCGACTTCCTTCGTCTCCGGCACGCGCTCCTGTTGCACGATGCGCACGCCGGGCAATTTTGACAACGGCGCTATGCCGACAGCATGCGAGGCGTTCCAGCCGAAGTCGTCGCGCGAACCGACGTAGATGATGCCGATGGTCAGGCCTTCGGCGGCGAATACCTTGCTCGCCTGCCCACCAAAGGCGAGGCTGATCGAGGCTGCGGCACTACTTTTGAGGAACGTGCGGCGGCTGGTACGGATTTCATGCATGGCTTCTCTCCCGGTCAATTCAAGCTGTAAAGTGGATACACTATTTGTGGCAGGACAATTGCTAGCACAAACCGTGCTGCTTTCAGGCGCGTTCGTTTTAGCGCACTCAAAAATGTCGTATATGTTTGTTTTATATTAAATTATTGATTACCCTTGAGGCAAGGTTGACGCAAGCGGCCCATCGATCAAGCGCACCAACATCGCGTCACCATGCCCAATAGTGGTGTTTTTTTATTTGTTTTCGTATACATTTTAGAATCGACTGAACGCATTGCCGCGCGCGCCTCGCCAAGGCAGGAAGTCGATTCCGGGAGATTTGTAAATGCAGGAACATGAAATCGTGCTGAAGCTCAATCAGCAGCAACAGGAATTGCTCGAACGCACCGTACAGAAAGGCATCGCAGCCAATCAGGCAGACCTCGTGCGCCTGGCCTTGCGCGAGTACGCGGAGATGGTCGCCAGCGGGCGCATCACGAAGGGTTATGCGGGAGCGTTGAAATGAACTCTCAGCTGAACGAACGCGAGCTCGTCAGCAGCTGGGTGCTGCAGCCCGGCACTGGCAAGGCAATCGAATTGCTGCGCGGCCAGATCCTGCGCATCGAGCAGATCGAAGGCAGCCAATGCGTGGACTTCAACTGCTTCAACCTGCATGACTACAAGGAGTATATGCACACGGGGCGCACGCGCACGCTGTATGGCATCAATCCCACGAAGGGGCACTTCATGTGGTCGGCGCCGCCACGCGAGCGGCCCATGGCCTACATCCTCGAAGACACGGCCGGCTGCAACGATGTGATGTTTCCGCGTTGCAGTGCCTACCTGTACGAGAGCGTTTACGGTTTTCACACGCACACCAATTGCCACGACATCCAGAGCGAGGCGCAGCGCGAATACGGCCTCACACCGGACGATGTGCACGACTCGTTCAACTTGTTCATGAAAACGGGCGTCGACGCCGATGGCAGGATGTGGATCGATCGCCAGTCATCTGTGCCGGGCGACTATGTCGAGTTCCTCGCTGTCATGGATTTGCTGGCGGTGCCGAACGTCTGCGGGGCAGACATCATGAAGACCAGCAACTTCGCCATCCGGCCGGTGAGGCTGTCTATCTATGCGGCAACCGAAGAAGAGATTGCTTCCGTGCCGACCTTTGCGCCGCTGCCCAGCCAGCGCACGCCCGCAGATTTCCGTCAGCCGAAGATCAAGGCAGATCGCGCGTTGAGCAAAGACCCCGCGTACCAGGCCGAGTTTGCGAATACGCCCATACGCTACGAGGATTTCGCGGTCGCGTTAAGCGCCAAGGACTATGCCTTGTTCAAGTCGGTGGCTGATCCCCGCTACGGCGATGACGAAGGTGCGGCCTTGCGGGATATCGTGTTCACCTGGTGGCATGAGCGTTTTCTAGGAAAGTAGGTCGGATGCGCAAAGCGTAGTCCGCACTGCGCAAACGGTAGCCGTAGGGCGCAGTGACAACTGCGCCGAATGATGAAGAAAACATACGGCGCAGTTGTCACTGCGCCCTACGCCGGAGTCGAAATTCGTCCGGATATTGCTCCATCCCAATAGCCACGCCTCACCATTGCGCATGCCGCCGCCTCACGGAACCAGCCCGGTGCGGCCGCTGCCGACCCGTGACACCGCGCAACCCGGCCGAGAAGCATATCCGGCGCGGCTCTCGGCCTTGTCCACAATCATGTATGCAAGCTGGTTCGGCTTTTGCTTACTCCCCTTCGCGGCATGTCTTGAAGGGAGTTTGCGATGGCGACAACAGTTGTGGATGCCAAGCCGGAGGCGATCACGATCGATCCGGCACGCACGGCGATTATCGTGATCGATATGCAGCGCGACTTCCTGGAGCCGGGGGGCTTCGGCGAATCGCTGGGCAATGACGTGGCCTTGCTGCAGGCCGCCGTCGAGCCGATCAAGGCGCTGCTCACCGGCGCGCGCCGCAAAGGCATGCTGATCATCCATACCCGCGAGGGGCATCGACCGGACATGTCGGATGCACCGCGCGCCAAGGTGGAGCGCGGCGCACCGAGTATGCGAATTGGATATCCGGGGCCGATGGGCCGCATCCTGATTCGCGGCGAGCCGGGGCAGGACATCATTCCCGAGTTGTATCCACTCGAAGGCGAGCCGGTCATCGACAAACCCGGCAAGGGCGCTTTCTACGCCACCGATCTCCTGAATATTTTGCGCAATGGCGACATTGAGACGCTGATCGTCTGCGGTGTCACCACCGAGGTCTGCGTACACACGACGGTGCGCGAAGCGAATGACCGCGGCTATCGCTGCATCGTGCCGGGCGATTGCTGCGCCTCTTACTTCCCCGAATTTCATGAGATAGGCCTGCGCATGATTGCAGCACAGGGAGGAATCTTCGGTTGGGTGTCGGATTCGGAAAAGATCCTTACCGCACTTGACTGAGTAAGCGGCGATGCTGATCCAGCGTCATTCCGGCTTTCTCTTGGATGACGTATGTATACGTGTTTTGCGTTGCCAAAAATATTGATCCGGCATGCCACCAAGAGCATGCGCGCCCTCGCCCTGACCCCGCGGCCATGACGAACACGCACCAGCCAGATCAACCGGGATTGTCGTCGAGCGTCCTCATTCGCCGGGCGTTCAAATTGGGAGTAATGCCATGAATGATGCGATGAGTATGTCCACCTTCAAACCCCGGTTGTGGACGCCGGGCGACTGGAACGCGCTGTTCGGATTCGGTACCAATATCCTCGTCAACATGCTGGTGCTGACCGGCTTGCTGCGCTTTGTGCTGAAGATGCCAGATGCCATTGTCTTTGGCCGCATTCTGCCCGCCGTGGGTCTGATGATGTGCCTGAGCACCTTCTACTACGCCTACCTCGCCTACAAGCTGGCGCAGAAAACCGGGCGAACGGATGTGTGCGCCCTGCCCTCGGGTATCAGCGTGCCGCACATGTTCGTCGTGGTCTTTGTCATCATGTTGCCCATCGCGCTCAAGACCGGCGACCCGATCAAGGGCTGGGAAGCGGGGCTGACCTGGGTCTTCGTGCAGAGCTTCGTGCTCATGGTCGGCGGTTTCGTCGCCCCGGTGATCCGCAAGATCACGCCACGCGCGGCACTGCTCGGCACACTTGCCGGCGTCTCGATTGCCTTCATCTCGATGCGCCCGGCTGAAGAAATGT
This sequence comes from Rhodocyclales bacterium, assembly GCA_028292505.1. Classification (GTDB taxonomy): domain Bacteria; phylum Pseudomonadota; class Gammaproteobacteria; order Burkholderiales; family Rhodocyclaceae; genus Viridibacterium. The sequence goes on along the minus strand of JAQGMF010000001.1, from coordinate 57,256 downwards.
TCATGACGCCGTTGATCGGTGTGGTGTGTTTTGCGCTGATCGTGATCAGCTGGTTCGGTGGCGTGCGCTACTTCAAAGGCATACCGGCAGGTCTCGTGGCGATTGCCGTAGGCAGCCTGATTGCCTGGGGTTCGACGGCATTGGGCTACAACTACGGCGGTATGACAAGTGCAAATGTATCGCAGGCCATTTCGAGCTTCGGCTTCTCCGTGCCGCTGCCTGCCGTGAATCACATTTTCTCCGGCTTCCAGTTTCTCGGCGTGATTCTCGTCACCGCGATCCCGTTCGGCATTTACGATCTGGTCGAGGCCATGGATAACGTCGAGAGCGCTTCGGTGGCGGGCGACAGTTTCCCGACGACGCGCGTGTTGACCGCCGACGGCATCATCAGTCTTGTCGGCTGCTGCATGGGCAACCCGTTCATCAACGCGGTGTACATCGGCCATCCCGGCTGGAAGGCCATGGGTGGGCGCATCGGTTACTCCGCTGCCACCGGTATCGTGGTTATCTGCTTGTCATGGTTCGGCATCATCGCCTTGATGATGGCCCTGATCCCGATCGTGGCCATATCGCCAATCCTGCTCTACATCGGTATGTTGATCGGTTCGCAGGCCTTTCAGGAAACGCCGAAGAGCCACGCGCCTGCCATCATTCTCGCACTGACGCCGCACCTTGCAGCCTGGGGCAAGCTACTGATCGACAACGCGCTCGGCGCTGCGGGCACCAATGCCGCGGCAGTCGGTCTCGACAAACTCGGGCAAATGGGTGTGCTCTACCACGGCCTCGAAGTCATGGGCGGCGGCGCGATTCTCGCCGGCCTGATGCTCGGCGCCATCGGTGTCTGCGTGATAGATCGCCTATTCATGAAAGCGGCAGGCTTCGCACTTGCAGCGTCCATCCTGACCTTCTTCGGCTTCATGCACGGCGAGGCCATCGGCGTCGGCCAGAGTATGGTGATGGCATTAAGCTACCTCGTCGTATCGGCAGTGCTGGCCGGTTGCGCGAAGTTTGCAATCGTCGCGCCGAAACCTGCGGAAATCGAGCATGGCGGGGCTGCAGTAGCAATTTGATTGGCACAACAAGGAGCGGACGCAATGTCCGCTTGTAGGTCGGATGAGCCGCAGGCGTCATCCGACGTTTGTAGTCCTCGCATACATAGCGGGCTCTCCAAACGTCGGAAGGCGCTGCGCTTTTCCGACCTACTTCTTTGTCATGAAGTCGCGCAATACGGCTGTCGCTTCTTCCTCAAGCAACGGGCCATCCACTCTGACCGCACGCGATGCGCCGGCGAGGACTTCCGCCGTCTTCGGTTGCAGGTAAGGTGCGCCGCCGACGGCATTGATGACGCGCGTCGGCATGGCGTACACGATATGCGCTACGCCGGCCCAGAACATGGCGCCGCTGCACATCGCACAGGGTTCGCCGCTGGCGTAGACGGTGGCACCGACCAATGCTTGCGCACCCAAGGTCTGCGCAACTTCGCGCACGAGCACGACCTCGGCATGACCGGTGCAGTCGCCACTTGTGACCTGATTGTTGCGTGAGACGTGCACCTTGCCGTCCGCGCTCACCAGGGTTGCGCCATAAGGAAAGTTTCCTTCAGCGACGGCCTCGCGCGAGGCTTCGATGGCGAGGCGCATGTAGTGTTCGTCCTGCGTCGTGAATGTGCTCATGTCATATCTCGTCAATGGATGTGGAACGGCCTTCACTCGTGTCGTGACCAGCGACGTCGATGGAAAAACGGTCGCGGGTGCGCGTGTAGAAGCTGGCGCCGAAACGCCCGACGGGGAAATATTCCTGCAGACGCACACGCCATGTTTCGATGTCGACCAAGCCTTCGCGCACATGCAGCCACAGAACGCGGCCGAGGAAGATGTGGCGGCTCTCCGTCACCAGCGTTTCGTAGATGCGGCACTCGAATGCAACAGGCGCCTCGGCGATGCGTGGTGGGCGTATCGCCAGCGAGGGCTCGGCATTGAAGCCGACGTGATCCATCTCGCTGCTGTCGGGTGGCAAACCGTCACCGCAGAAATGCATGCGCTCGGCGATTTCCTCGTCAGCGAGGTGCACGACAAATTCGCCGTTCGCGAGAATATTGCGCGCCGTGTCTTTGAGGCTACCGTCCTTCTTGCGATTGATGCTCACCATCACCAGCGGCGGCTCTTCGCCGACCATGCAGAACATGCTGAAGGGCGCCGCGTTGATCACGCCGTCTTCGCCTATCGTCGTGACCAGCGCGATCGGCCGCGGCACGATGAGACTGGCCATCAGCTTGTAGCGCTGGTACTCGGTGATGCTGGTGAAATCGATGTCCATCTGTTTGTTACTCCTGATCAAAAGCTACAGCGGCATGCTTCAACCCGCTATCGTCATTCCGGCGAAGGCCGGAATCCAGTGCCACGCGTTGTGCTGGATCCCGGCTTTCGCCGGGATGACGGACCATGGTCTGTCACTAATGACATGGACATTTCTTCAACCAGGAACCTTACCAACGACACCCTCTGCGTACCATTTTAGAGACCATAGTTCATCTTCAGACAACACCTTCCCGGCCGCCACGCGCTCCTTGCCTTCGTTGTCCATGATCGGGCCGGTGAAGGGTTGAAACTTGCCAGAGACAATCTCGGCCTTCTTCGCTTCGAAAAGTTTCACCACGTCAGCCGGCACGGCCGGGTTCAGCGGTGAGAGCTGGACCATGCCTTCCTTCATGCCCCACTTCGTGTCCTCCGGCTTCCACGTTCCATCCAGCATGTCGCCGATCTTCTTGACGTAGTACACGCTCCAGTTTGCTACGTTGGCGGAGAGATGCGATTTCGGACCGTGCTTGCTCATGTCCGAATCCTGGCCGAAAGCGTACAGGCCGCGCTCCTGCGCAACCTGCACGACCGAAGGCGAATCCGTGCCCTGATAAAGAATGTCGGCGCCCTGCGCTACCAACGCTTCGGCGGTCTCGCGTTCGCGGCCGGGGTCGTACCAGGAGTTGATCCAGATAACCTTGGTCTGCACCTTGGGATTGACGCTGCGTGCGCCGAGCGTGAAGGCGTTGATATTGCGCAGCACTTCGGGGATCGGCACTGAGCCGACGAAGCCCAGCGTGTTGGTCTTGGTCATCTTGCCGGCGAGTATGCCAAGCAGGTAGGCGCCCTCGTAGAAACGCGTCTGGTACAGACCAACGTTCGGCGCCATCTTGTAGCCCGTGGCGTGCTCGAAGGCGACCTTGGGAAACTGTTTGGCGACGCGCAACGTGGACTCCATGAAACCGAACGAGGTGGCGAACACCATGCCACAGCCTTGCTGGGTGAACTGGCGCAGGATGCGGACGGCATCGGGCGTCTCGGGCACATTCTCGACGAACAGGGTCTTGACCTTGTCGCCATAGGTTTTCTCAACCAGGCGCCGGCCCAGTTCGTGTTGATAGGTCCAGCCGCCGTCGCCGATGGGGCCGGAATAACAGAAGCCGATCTTGAGCGGCGAGGCTGCGCTGTAGGCAGCCTGGGCGAGATCGGGCAGGACAAAAGCCCCGCCGGCGGCGAGCGAGGAAAGAAGGAATTGGCGACGTTGCATGAATTTCTCCGAAATATGGGTTGGTTGATGTCTTAAAAACGTATCCGATACGTTTATAAAGTGTATACACGCAACAACCATTCCAATTTGCCAATTCTTGCCAAAAGCCGCGCGCCTGCGCGACTGCGCGCACGTTCAGCAGCGCATACAGATTGCCGATCGCGCACCCATGTGCAGCATTTTACCAAACACTGCGCCTCGACGGTGCATGGCCGACGCGCACAGGAGCCCCTTGGCAGACCCGCCAAAAGTGTATACGATTAATTCTTGATGATGTTGCCTGGAATCAGGCAGAGATACCCAGCAAGGCGCCGAGATCGGGCGCGTCGTCGAGCTTGGGTAGGCGGATGCGTGCTTCGAGCGCGCACAGGTGCGCGTCCATCAGCGCGGTCGCGCCCTTCACGTCGCCGAATGCGATGAGTTTGACGAGTTGCTCGTGCTCCTCGTGCTCGCAGACGGAGTCGCCGGGTACTTCGTAAAGCGTGACGATGAGCGAGCAGCGCGACATGAGCTGCGTGAGAAAAGCTGCCAGCACGCGGTTGCCCGCCTGCTCAGCCAGTAGCACGTGAAAATTGCCGGCACGCTGTGCCCAATCGAGTTGCGTGGGATTGTGTAGGGCATCGTGCTCGGCCTTGAGTGCCTTCTTCAACACAGCAATGCGCGCGGGGGTGGCATTGGCAATTGCCAATGGCATAATGGCCGCTTCGATGGCACGACGCGCGACGAAGATTTCGCGCGTCTCCTCAGGCGTCGGCGAAGCGACGATGGCGCCGCGATTAGGGCGCAGCTCGACGATGTAATCGCCGGCGAGCCGTTGCAATGCCTTGCGCACCAGCGTGCGGCTTACGCCGAAGAGCTCGCACAGTTGCGGCTCGGGTAGCTTCATGCCGGGCTTGAGGCGCTGCATCATCACGGCCTGGAAGATCGAGTCGTAGATGCGCGCATCGGCGGAGACCGAAGCGTCACGGCGGCGAGCGGGTTTGATTTCTCCCGCGATGGGCTGGCGTCGTTTCATGAGTGCTAACTTGGACAATGCGCCTGGGCAGGCGCGACTGGAATGAAGTATGACATGCGCCGGGAAGGCATTTGAGAGATGCACGCTCCTTGAGTCGTCATCCCGGCGGAGGCCGGGATCCAGTACGGTGCTTCTGTGCCTGAATTCCGACGGCACAGCCTCACGCGATTTCAGCTCCGCATGAATGGTGCTTATACAACCCAGCCGGGCGTCACAGCGTTAAGCTAGACGCACAGGCATATATCCTCGAAGGAACACCATGGCTGCCGTCGCACTTGATCCCGATGCACCCGACTTCACGCGTCGCTATACCAACCTCGCCGACCCGCGTCTGGGCGCACAGGCGGTCGCTGCCAGCGACGAATTCTTCGCGCCGAAGGATCGCATGCTCGATCCCGCTGAACCTGTATTCATCCCCGGCAAATATGACGACAACGGCAAGTGGATGGATGGCTGGGAGTCGCGCCGCAAGCGCGGCCCCGGCAACGACTGGTGCGTGGTAAAGCTGGCGCGGCCCGGACGCATCTTCGGCATCGACATCGACACGCGCCACTTCACCGGCAACTACCCGCCCGGCGCATCGCTCGAAGCCTGCCATAGCGAGAAGGACATTCCCGGTACCGACGCGCGCTGGACCTCACTGCTGCCTACCGTCGCCTTGAAGGGTAATTCGCACCACTATCACGCGCTGGCAAGCCAGGAGACGTGGACGCATGTGCGCCTGTCGATCTTCCCCGATGGCGGAATCGCGCGGCTGCGCATCTACGGTCGCCCGAGCAGCGATGCGACGATAGCCGGCGCGGAACTCGACCTGGCCGCCGCAATCAACGGTGCCTACGTCGTCGCTGCCAACAACGAGCATTTCGGCCTCGCTTCGACCCTGCTGCTGCCGGGCCGTGGTGTGAACATGGGCGACGGCTGGGAGACGCGCCGCCGCCGCGAACCCGGAAATGACTGGTGCATAATTGCACTGGCTGCGCCGGGCGTGATCGAAAGAGTGGAAGTCGATACCGCTTACTTCAAGGGCAACTTTCCGGATTCGTGTTCGCTGCAAGCTGCGCGTATGACAGGAGGCACGGATCAATCGCTGATCACGCAGAGCATGTTCTGGCAGGAGTTGTTGCCGATGCAGAAACTGTCGATGGATGCAGTGCACGATTTCAACACCCTCGCCGTGCTCGGGCCGGTGACGCATGTGCGCTTCAATATTTTCCCGGATGGTGGCGTGAGTCGTTTGCGGTTGTTTGGCAAGGTTGCTGGGGCGTGAGACCGTCATTCCCGCGAAGGCGGGAATCCAGTGGCGTTACGTCACACCGAAGCAAGCCGGAATCCGGATTCAAACGCGCCTTGAACACAACTCTCAAGATGCAAATGCTTCGGTATTAAGATCGATTGACGCCGCTGGATTCCCGCCTTCGCGGGAATGACGAAATTGGAATTGCTCGCGAAACAAGCCAGATAATGACTGAAGCATACACACTGAAAATCGAACCTCTCACCCGCGAAGCCTTCACACCCTTCGGCGACGTCATCGAGGCCAGCGACGCGGTACGTCACTTCCCCATCAACGACGGCAACACCGAGCGTTACCACGATCTCGCCAATCTCGACCCCGGTGCGGATGGCCGCATCATCGCCAGTATCTTCCGCGGCCAGCCACGCGAGCTGCCTTTCACCGTCAGCATGATGGAGCGCCACCCGCAAGGCTCGCAGGCCTTCGTCCCTTTGTCAGGTCGCGACTATCTCGTCGTCGTCGCGCCCCCCGGTGAACCACCGACCGCCCGCGACCTGCGCTGCTTCCTCGCCACGGCAGCACAAGGCGTCAATTATGCCAAAGGCGTATGGCATCACCCGCTTCTCGCGCTGGATGAGGTGAGTGATTTTCTGGTGATCGATCGCAGCGGGTCGGGGGACAACTGCGACGAAGTGTTCCTCGCCCCGACTGCCGTCATTCCGACGATCTGACGTAGGTTGGATGAGCCGCAGGCGTTATCCGACATTTGTCGTATGACAGCCACTCAAACGTCCGAAGGCACTGCGCTTTTCCGACCTACGCCGCTGAGGCAGGTTCGGAGACAATTTATCGCAAGGCAAGCCGGTTCTGTGTGCGCGATGTCGACGACAATGCGCCAGCGCGCGACACAGCACGCTTCCGAAGTTCATCCACGTCACGGCCACCATGACCACAGCCTCCTCCAAACTCGTCTTCGCCGGCACGATCTTCACCAGCGCCTTCGCCCTCTTCCTGGTCCAACCGATCATCGCCAAGCAGATTCTGCCCTGGTTCGGCGGCTCGGCTGCCGTGTGGGCGATCTGCATGGTGTTCTTCCAGATCGTGCTGCTGGCGGGTTACGCGTATTCGGACTGGATCTCGAACAAGCTTACGCCGCGACGACAGGTGATCCTGCATGTCGTGTTGCTCGCTGTCAGTCTCAGCTTCCTCCCAATCATTGCCAGTCCGCACTGGAAACCCACCGGCAATGAAGACCCCTCGCTACTGATCATCCGCCTGCTGCTCGGCACCATCGGCCTGCCCTATTTCCTGCTGTCGACGACGGGCCCGCTAGTTCAATCCTGGGTCTCCCGCACGCAGATCGGCACACATGTGTATCGCTACTTCTCGCTGTCCAATCTCGCTTCGCTGATCGCGCTGATCTGCTATCCGTTTGTCATTGAGCGACATGCAGCGATTGTCGGTCAGGCCTACGGCTGGTCTGCTGCCTACGCTGCCTTCGCGGTTCTTTGCGCAGGCTCGGCGTTTTACTTCATGCGGCATGTGCACGCCCTACCACCCGCCGCTCATGCCGCGCGCCACAACGCCGAAGGCGATTGGGACCCGAGCCTGCGCGACTACCTGCTGTGGCTGACGCCGGCCGCCATGGGCTCGTGGCTACTGCTGGCGATCACCAACCACATCACGCAAAACGTCGCCGCCATTCCCTTTCTATGGTTGCTGCCGCTGACGCTGTACCTGCTGAGTTTCGTGCTGTGCTTCGAGAGCGATCGCTGGTACCGCCGGCCGGTCTTCCTGCCGATAGGCGCGGTGCTGTTGGCACTGTGCGCCTATGGCTTGCAGGACAGCATCGGCACGGACATCTGGATCGCCATCCCGCTGTATGCCATCGGGTTATTCTTCTTCTGCATGTTCCTGCATGGCGAGCTGGCACGCATGCGGCCCGGCCCGCGTCACCTGACACGCTTCTACCTCATGGTGTCGCTCGGTGGTGCCCTCGGCGGCATCGCCGTGGGCCTGATCGCACCACGAGTTCTGCCTGCCTATTATGAACTTGGCATAGGCCTGGTCATCACCGCGCTGCTGGCCATGGTGGCGTTGAAGGCACGCCTCGTCCTGCGCGTTTCTGCCGGTGCGCTAGCGGTGCTGTGTGCCTACTTTCTGTACGTGCAGATTCATGATGACTTCACCGGCAGCCGGCGCATCGAGCGCAATTTCTACGGCACGCTGATCAGCCTCGACACGCATCGCGACAATCCGAACGACGATGTGCGCCAGCTCTATCACGGCTCGATCAAGCACGGCGAGCAGTTCCTCGCCGCCGCACGCCGGCAGGAGCCAACCGCCTACTACGGTCGCAGCGCCGGCATCGGCCTTGCGATTGCCAACACCGAGCCGCACAACAAGAAGGTCGGGGTCATCGGCCTCGGCGCGGGCACGCTGGCGCTCTATGGCCAGGCTGGCGACACCTATCGCATGTACGAAATAAATCCCGAAGTCATAGAGTTGGCGAAGAGCGAATTCAGCTTCATGGCCGACAGCAAGGCACATGTCGACACCGTGCTCGGTGACGCGCGCCTGTCGCTGGAACGTGAGGCGCCGCAAGCCTTCGACGTGCTCGCGGTAGATGCCTTCTCCGGCGACTCGATCCCGGTGCACCTGATCACCGCGCAAGCCATGGATGTGTACCTGCGACATATGAAGCCTGATGGCATCATCGCCTTCCACGTCACCAACCGCTTCCTGCGGCTGGCGCCGGTAGTCGCGAAGATCGCCGCTGCCAAGGGACTATATGTCGCTTTCATACACGACGAAAACGACAACCCGGCATTGCGCAACACTGACTGGATACTGGTCTCACGCGATGCCGCAGTGCTCGACAAGGAACCGATCCGCAAAGCCACGAGTGACATCAAACCGATCCCTGGTCTCGGCGTGTGGACCGACGATTTCAATAATCTCTTTGAAGTATTGAAGTAGGCAAAAAGTGTAGGTTGGCACTGAGCCGATTGTGGCAAATGAGGAAGCCAACGCTTAGCGTGACAGTGGCGTTGGGCTTCCTTCGTCAGCCCAACTTACTCCGCTGAAGTGCGTCGGCGGACGACTGTTGCGTACCCGCAACAAACATATATACAAACTTGTATACCGCAAATACGCCCCACTTCGTGGCCTTGCACCATGCTGGAGCGGCTTTGTGCTGCGTTTTGGCGCCTATCCATATGGCATAATTCGAGCACTCCGCGAGCACTCCCCCACAGGGCTCGTGAGCTGACGCGCTGCGGGTGCCTTTGCGCAATCTTTGTGCATCGTCCGACATTGGTACTGCACCAAGCCAGCACATATGAATTTGCATATGCTGCTCATGTGTCAGCGCGCAGGAAGTCCTCCTTAGAATCAAATTGTATTAGGAACGCGTCAGGGCAAAGCCCGGCCCGGAGCCCAATCTATTTTGATTCAATGCGGAGGTATGAAGATGAGAACGTTCAAGAAGTCCTGCATCAGCGCCGGTGTCGGCACAATGCTGCTTGTTTCCGCCGGCGTGCAGGCGGCTGACTGGAGCGATACGTATATCGGCTATCGCTATGGCACCAAGTTTGCCGAGCCGTTCGGCGCGACCGACATTTCCAAAGATATCGTCAATCTGTCGCACGTGAGCGGCTTCAAGTACGGCACGAACTTCCTGAATGTTGATTTGCTGATGTCCGATAGCAAGGATCCTTCGGGTCCGGGCAGCTCGTCGGGGGCGCAGGAAGCCTATATCGTCTATCGCAACACGCTGGATTTCGGGAAGATCATCGGCAAGGATCTTGGCTGGGGGCCGTTCAGCGGTTATGGCATGACAACCGGTTTCGATTTCAACAGCAAGAATGACGCTGGCTACAACTCCAAGAAGCGCATGCTCGTGTTCGGTCCGACCGTCATGTTCAAGGTGCCGGGCTTCCTGAGTGTCAGTGTGCTTGCGCTCTGGGAGAGCAATTCCCCGTACAACAAGTTCTCCGGTGTCCAGACTCGGCGCTATTCCTACGATACGCACCCGATGCTGACGGCGGCCTGGGGCATCCCATTCAGCATTGGCCCGGTAGCGCTGTCATACGAAGGTTTCATGAACTTCATCTCATCCAAGGGTAAAAATGAATTTGGTGGCGGTACCTCGCCTGAGACCAATATTGATTCGGAAATCATGTACGACGTGGCGCCCATCACAGGTCTGCCCAAGAATACGATCAAGGTGGGCTTCGAATACCAGCTATGGCACAACAAGTTCGGCAACAGCCATAAAGGTGCGGCCGGTCCTGGCGCAGACGCCCACACGTCGATGATTCGCGCCGAATACCACTTCTGATCTGTTGCGCGAAGACGAAACGGCCCTGCCGGGCATTGTCCGGCAGGGCTTTTTTTATCGCCTTTTCGCGGGATTACCCGCATGGAAGCCGTCGCTGTGTCGTGCAGTCGGCGGTTTGTGTTTTATTGACCGAATACAATATTTCTCTGAAGTTTCAAAAACGCACACCGTAAATTGGCTTATGCGCGACAACAAACGCGCTAACCAAAATGGGTGCCGTCATGAAACAGACTATCGTCTTCTTGGCATTGTTGATCAGCTTAGCTGGCGCGAATGCTTATGCGTCGGAAGATCTCGGGCCAGCGCTGGTGACTGGTTTCGAATCTTGGCATTCGAACAACCGCGACGACCTGAACCGCCACAACACTGGCATCGGTTTTCGCGCAGAAGATGGATGGACGCTCGGGACTTATTACAACAGCATACGCAAGTGGTCCGTCTATGCGGGTCGCGAATGGCAATGGCGGCTGTTTGGCGATAGCGAACGCGCGATGCGTATCGGTGTCGTCGGCGGTGCGGTGTCAGGCTATATCGGCGGCGTCAAAGCCTTGGTACTACCCGAAATGATCATTGCATGGAAGCCGATCGAAATGGCGATCATTGTGATCCCGCGCTACACCAAAGATCCTGTGACCGTAGCATTGCAGCTGCGCTATAACTTCTAGCACAAGCCTCTCTTTCGGAACTGCATTCAATCAAGCATGTGCGCATCGACCTGCGCCAGCCAATCCTCTTTCTGCGCCGGGTTGACGAATGCCGCAGTGAAGCTGTTGCGCAACAGCGTGCGCCAGGTCGCCAGATCGAAGTTGAACGCGCCCTGCACCGCGCGGATATTGTTGCCCAGATAGCCGCCGAAGTATGCCGGGTCATCGCTGTTGAGCGTCACGCACAGGCCTGCCGTAATCATCTTCGGCAGACTGTGCAGCTGCATTTCCTTGAAGACGCATAGCCGGATATTCGACAGCGGACAGACTGTCAGCGCGACTTGCTCGCGCGCCAGACGTTGCGTCAATGCAACGTCCTCGATGGCACGCACGCCGTGATCGATGCGGCTGACCTTGAGCAGATCGAGCGCCTCGACGATGTAAGCGGGTGGCCCTTCTTCGCCTGCGTGCGCCACAACGGGTCTGCCCAATTCGCGACAGCGAGCGAAGACGCGTTCGAACTTCGACGGCGGGTGTCCGCGCTCGGAAGAGTCCAGGCCGAAACCATGAATGCGCTCGATGAAAGGCAATGCGTCTTCGAGCGCAGCGAACGCATCCTCCTCGGAAAGATGGCGCAGGAAGCATAGGATCAATCGCGTGCTCATACCCCACTCGGCTTTCGCGATGGCAGCGCCCGCTTCGAGACCCTTCAATACCGTCTCGAAAGCGATGCCGCGCGCGGTGTGCGTCTGCGGATCGAAGAATATTTCAGCGTGTATGACATTGTCCTCACGCGCACGGCGCAGATAAGCTAGCATAAGATCGCTGAAATCCTGCTCGGTGCGCAACACGTCGGCGCAAGCGTAGTAAAGATCGAGGAAGGATTGCAGATCGCTGAAATCGTAAGCCGCGCGCAGGTCTTCGATGCTGGCGTGCGGAAAGTCGATGTTATTACGCTGCGCCAGCGCGAAAGCGAGTTCAGGCTCCAGCGTGCCTTCGATGTGAACGTGGAGTTCGGCCTTGGGGCAGCTCAGCGCGCGTTGCAGGACGTCCATGATTCACTCTCCAGAAATGCAAAACGTCATTCTCCACGAGAATGACGTTTTGCTTTGAAACAACCGCCGGTGATGAACGCGTCAGGAAGCGGAGCGAGCGCGCTTCCAGCTAGGCGGCTCGCGCAGAGCAGTGCTCATGCACGGCGAGCGAGCCAACAACGCTGGAGGCGTGCGCAGCCCGCTTCATGGCGCGTTCATTTCGGGATGGTGCCTTCTACGCCATCGACATACACGTTCCACTTGCCCAGATCCGCATCCGTCGGCGTCTTGCCTGCAGCAACGATTTCCTTACCGGAATTGTCGTTCAACGGACCAGTGAAAGGATGTAACTTGCCGGCCTGGATCGCATCGCGGCGGTCTTCGGCGAGCTTCTTCACATCGGCGGGCGTCGAGGTGCCGAAGTTGTCGATATTGATCGCGCCCTGCTTGACGCCATACCATATCTGCGAAGGCTTCCAGGTGCCCGCCGCAACCTTGCCGATTTCCTGGTTGTAGATGACGCCCCAATTGAGCACAGAAGCTGCAAGCTGCGCTTTCGGACCGAACTTGGTCATGTCCGAATCCCAGCCGAAGGCGTAGATGCCCTTCTCTTCGGCAGCCTGCACGACGGCCGGCGAGTCGGTGTTCTGCATGAGCACGTCAGCGCCCTGCGAGATCAAGGTCAGCGCAGCTTCACGTTCCTTGCCCGGATCGAACCAGGTACTCACCCAGATGACCCTGGTGGTGGCTTTCGGATTGATACTGCGTGCGCCGATGGTGAAGGCATCGATGTTGCGGATCACTTCGGGAATCGGGAAGGAGCCGACCACGCCGAGCTTGCCCGTCTTGCTCATCTTGCCAGCAACGACACCGAGCATGTAGGCACCTTCGTATGTGCGAACGTCATAAGTGCCAAAGTTCTTCGCGGTCTTGTAGCCGGTTGCGTGCATGAAAGCCACCTTGGGGAAGCTTTTTGCAACTTTCTCCATCGAATTCATGTAGCCGAACGAGGTGGCGAAAATGATGTTGTTACCCTTCGCCGCCAGATCGCGGATGACACGTTCGGCATCGGCCGTCTCCGGTACATTTTCAACGTACTGGGTTTTGACCTTGTCACCCATCTTTGCTTCTACGCCTTTACGGCCCACATCGTGCGAGTAAGTCCAGCCATGATCGCCGGTCGGACCGATATAGATGAACGCTGCTTTGACCGGTCCGGCAGCGTGGACCGTCAGCGCAAACACGGACAACACGGCTGCGCCGGTGACAAGGTGGCCCCCTTTGACCAACGCCTTAAAGAGTGATGACATCCCGATTCTCCTGTGTAGTGCCGGCAATCAAGGCCGGACTGTGATGGCAAATGATTTTGCCGAGCGCAAACCATTGGCTGCCTAGCAAGCACCGACACAGACTGTAATCCCGTCGAAGAGGGGATACCATCGCTGCTCAATTATGAGACTTATATGTGCGCCATGCACTGATTGCGAGCAAGCGCGGCGACAATGGAACGCTCTGCCCATTCCCTTGCATCGCTCGCGCATAATTGACACTCCGCATTGTCGGCGTCATGTCTGCCACTCAATGTGATGCGACGCGTAGCAACCCTGCATAGGAAGACCGCATGAACGCAGCCTCTCTCACTGAACTCGATTTGCAATTGCTGCGCCAGGCTATCGCCCTGTCGGCAGAAAGCCGCTCGCGCAAACGCCACCCTTTCGCTGCGCTGGTCGCCGACCGCCAAGGCAATGTCTGGGTGGAATGCTTCAACGACTCCAAGCCGCCGACCGGCGACCCGACCTGCCACGCCGAGCGCCTCGCTGCCGCGCAAGCGGTGCGCATCCTGCCACCGGAACAACTCGCCGAATGCACGCTGTACAGCAGCGCCGAGCCCTGCGCCATGTGTGCCGGCGCGATCTACTGGTGTGGCATCGGCCGCGTCGTCTATGCCTTGTCCGAAGCGCGTCTGCTGACACTGACCGGCAACGATCCCGAAAACCCCACGCTATCCCTGCCCTGTCGTGAAGTCTTCGCGCGCGGTCAGCGTCAGGTGGAAGTCCTGGGTCCGTTTCTGGAAGACGAAGCGGTCGTGCCGCACAAACAGTTCTGGCGTAATTGAGTGTTGAGGCAGGGTGTCAGTGAGCGCAGCGAACTGCAGCATTGCACGCCGACCATGCGGCGCAGTTCGCGGCGCTCACTGACGCCCTACTTCGAGCATGCTTCACTGCAGCGGAATATGGCCTTTTGCTTATCAATGCTATCGGCACAGCACCCCATCAACCGGCACAACGCGTGCTAGCCTGAAGCAACCGTTCGGGCAAATCTGATTACTGCAGGAAAGGCATGGCATGACGCAGCGAGCAATCCGCTTCTGGCATCGCGGCAGCATCGTCGAAGTGTCGGACGCGTCGCCGCAGCGCACGGTGCTGCAATGGCTGCGCGAGGACCTGCACGCGACCGGCACCAAGGAGGCTTGCGGCGAAGGCGACTGCGGTGCGTGCACGGTGGTGCTCGGCAGCCGCGACGAAAGCGCGCCGGGCGGGCTCAGACTCGAAGCGGCGAACAGCTGCATCCAGTTTCTGCCGACGCTCGACGGCAAGGCCCTGTTCAGCGTCGAGGACTTGGCAAGCGAGGGCACGCTGCATCCCGTGCAGGAAGCGATGGTCGAATGCCACGGCTCGCAATGCGGCTTCTGCACGCCCGGCTTCATCATGTCGCTATGGGCGCACTACGAGAACAATCGCGCCGACCGTGCCGCACCGACGCGCGATGAAATCACCGACACGCTCTCCGGCAACCTGTGTCGCTGCACCGGCTATCGACCCATCATCGAAGCGGCGCAAACCGCATGGCAGAAGCCTTGCGCCACCATGTCGCGCGCACCGGTGCGCGCCGTGCTCGATGCATTGGCCGAATTGCCCGCCCTGGAATATGCCAACGGCACACAAACCTTTTTTGCACCGCGCTCGGTCGACGAACTCGCGACCTTGTACAGCGCCAAACCGCAGGCGCAGCTGCTGGCCGGCTCCACCGACGTGGGCTTGTGGGTCACCAAGCAGCTGCGTCATCTGGGTGACATCATCTATCTAGGCAAGGTGAAAGAACTCGCGCAAATCTCGCACAATGACAAATGGATCGAGATCGGCGCCGGCGTGTCGCTGACCGACGCCTTCGCCACGCTCATCGCCGACGAAGCGCAATGGACGGAACTCGCGCAGCGCTTCGCCTCGGTGCCAATCCGCAATGCAGGCACCCTCGGCGGCAACGTCGCCAACGGCTCGCCCATCGGCGATAGTATGCCGGGCCTCATGGCACTGGGCACGATGGTCGTATTGCAGCAGGGCGCGGGCATTCGCGAGCTGCCACTCGAAGAGCTGTATCTCGGCTACCAGAAAAACGCTTTGGAACCCGGCGAATTCGTGCGTGCCTTGCGCATCCCTCGCCAGAGCGCGCAGCCGAAACTTTTCCGCACCTGGAAAATCTCCAAGCGTCGCGACCAGGACATCGCAGCCGTGTGCGCCGCCTTTGCATTGAGTCTGTCGAATGACAATGTCGTTACCTCGGCGCGCATCGCCTTCGGTGGCATGGCGGCCACACCCAGACGCGCCAGTGCTGCCGAAGCCGCACTGACGGGACAGGCGCTATCGGAGGCCAGCATCCGTGCCGCCATGCAGGCGCTGCGCAGCGATTACCAGCCGCTCGACGATATGCGCGCCTCAGCCGACTACCGCATGCAGGTCGCGCAGAACCTGTTGTGGCGTTTATTCCTGGAGCATACGACGGACACGCCGTTGCGCGTCGGCGAGGTGATGGCATGAACGCCGTCGAGCCACAGATCGGCACGCCGCACGAGCACACCATCGGGCTCAGCATTGAGCACGAAAGCGGCGTGCTACATGTCAGCGGCATGGCGACCTACATCGACGATATTGGAGAAATTGCCGGCACGCTGCACGGCGCCTTCGGCCTGTCGACCTGCGCACATGGACGCATCGTGAAGATGAACCTCGACGCCGTGCGTCGTGCACCGGGCGTCGTAAAAGTATTCACCGCCCAGGACATTCCCGGCAGGAACGATTGCGGTCCGGTGATACATGACGATCCCGTCCTCGCAGACGGCCTCGTGCAGTTCTACGGCCAGCCGATGTTCCTGGTCATCGCCGACAGTCACGATGCAGCACGCCGCGCAGCACGCCAGGCCGTCGTCGAATACGAAGCTTTGCCCGCCATCCTGACGGCGCAGGAAGCGGTCGCGGCCGAGTCCTGGGTGCTACCGCCGGTGGAAGTGCGGCGCGGCGACGCCGAGACCGCGCTGGCCGGCGCGGCGCATCGCTTGCAGGGACAGGTACAACTCGGCGGACAGGAGCATTTCTACCTCGAAGGCCAGGTCGCCTATGCGATGCCACGCGAGCAAGACACGATGCACGTCTTCAGCTCGACGCAGCACCCGACCGAGATGCAGCAAGTCGTCGCGCATATGCTCGGCTGGCGCTCGCACCAGGTCAGCGTCGAGTGTCGGCGCATGGGCGGCGGTTTCGGCGGCAAGGAATCGCAGTCCGCGCAGATCGCCTGCGCCGCAGCGCTGGCTGCGTGGAAGACGGGTCGCCCCGTCAAGCTGCGGCTCGATCGCGACGATGACATGAGCATCACCGGCAAGCGTCACGATTTCCACATCGAATACGACGTGGGTTTCGACGACAGCGGCCTGATCCTGGGATTGAAAGCCCTGCTCGCTTCGCGCTGCGGTTTTTCGGCGGACTTGTCGGGACCGGTGAACGATCGCGCCATCTTCCACATCGACAATACTTACTATCTCGACGCAGTGACGATCAGCAGCCTGCGCGGCAAGACGAATACCGTCTCCAACACCGCCTTCCGCGGTTTCGGCGGCCCGCAAGGCATGTTCGCTATCGAGTACATCATCGAAGAAATTGCATGCAAGCTCGGCCTCGATCCGCTGGATGTGCGACGCGTGAATTTCTACGGCGACCCGGCGGGCGATGCACGCACGACGACGCATTACGGCATGAAGGTGGAAGACAACATCGCCCCGGCGCTCGTCGAACAGCTTGCCGCCGAAAGCGACTACGTCTTACGCCGCAAGGCCGTCGCCGCCTTCAATGCCAGCAATAGCGTGCTGAAGAAAGGCCTATCGCTGACGCCGGTGAAGTTCGGCATTTCCTTCACGGCGACGCTCTACAACCAGGCCGGCGCGCTGGTGCACGTTTATGCCGATGGCACAGCGCTGGTGACGCAGGGCGGCACCGAGATGGGCCAGGGGCTTTACACCAAGATCCGCCAGATCGTGGCGCACGAGTTCGGCTTGCCACTCGATGACATTCGCATGGCCAGCACCGACACCAGCAGCGTGCCAAACACCTCGGCCACCGCCGCTTCGAGCGGCACGGACCTCAACGGCAAGGCCGCACAGGCGGCTGCGCAGACGATCCGCGCGCGCCTTGCCACGTTCTTCGCCAACCAACACGGCCTGCCCGTGGAAGCCGTGCATTTCGCCGATGGCATGGTCAGTGCCGGCGCATATCGTGTCGTCTTCGCTGATCTCGTCATCGAGGCCTACCGCGCGCGTATCAAATTGTGGGACGCCGGCTTTTACAGCACGCCGAAAATTCATTACGACCGCCACACCATGCAGGGCCGTCCGTTCTTCTACTTCGCCTATGGCGCGGCCTGTGCCGAGGTGGTGATCGACACGCTGACCGGCGAGTCGCGCGTGCTGCGTGTGGACATCCTGCATGACGTTGGCAAGTCGATCAATCCGGCCATCGACATCGGCCAGATCGAAGGCGGCTTCATCCAGGGCATGGGCTGGCTGACAACGGAGGAGTTGTGGTTCCGCCCCGCCGGCGCGCAACAAGGCCGTCTCATGACGCATGCGCCCTCCACCTACAAGATTCCCGCAGCTTCCGATTGCCCGCCGATTCTCAATGTGAAGCTCTACGAGGGCGAGAATGTCGAGGACAGCATCCATCGCTCCAAAGCCGTCGGCGAGCCGCCATTGATGCTCGCCTTCGCGGTGTTCTTTGCCCTGCGCGAAGCCTGTACGGCCTCGCGTGGAAGCATTGCACCGCTGCAGGCCCCGGCGACAGCGGAAGCGATTTTGCGGGCGATAGGGCAGCAGACATGAACTGCTGCCGCGCCTTGCCCGAGCTGCTCGCGCACGAAGACATCGTGCTCGTGACCGTCGCGCGGACGCGCGGCTCGGTACCGCGCGAAGCTGGCGTTAGCATGCTCGTCAGCATGACGCGGACCGTCGACACCATCGGCGGCGGGCATCTCGAATGGGAAGCGATGGCGCATGCCCGTGCGATGCTGCTGCAGCCGCCCGGTCCAAGCCTGCTGAAGTTGTCGCTCGGCGCGAGCCTCGGGCAATGCTGCGGCGGTGTCGTATGGCTGGTGTTCGAGCGCATTGCGCGCAGCGCGCAAGCAACCTGGGCCGCACGCAGTGCATCGATGGAACAGGGCATCGTCTGGCGGCGCGAGTTAGCGGGTGAGATTGCTCCAGAACAACGCGACAACATGCTCAGCGCCGGCTCGCTGTGGCAATCATGCTATCCGCATCATCAGGAACCGGCTGCGGAAACAGCGCTCGCCTTGAACGATTCGTGCTGGGCTTTCGTCCAGTACATCAGGCCGACGCCTTTCAATGTTGTCATCTTCGGCGCCGGTCATGTCGGTGCTGCCATCGTGCAAGTCCTTGCTTTACTCGACGTAAACATCCGCTGGGTCGACGTCCGCGACGACCTGTTCGGTACGCCGCCCCGCAATGTCACGTGCATCGCCACCGACGCACCCGAAGACGAAGTCGACAAGGCGCCGCCGGACAGCTTTTTCCTCGTCCTCACCCACAGTCATGCACTCGATCTCGAACTCACGGCGCGCATCCTGCGCCGCGAAGCTTTCGCCTGGTTCGGCCTGATCGGCTCGCGCACCAAGCGGGCGCGCTTCGAGCACCGCCTGCAGGCACGCGGCATCTCGGCGACACAACTGGCGCGCCTGACCTGCCCGATCGGCGTGGCCGGCATCCGCGACAAGTCGCCGCACGCCATTGCCATTGCGGTTGTGGCCCAGCTCTTGCAAGCAAAGGAGCGGTACGCCAGTGGCGAGGAAAGAGAGCCCATGCATGATGACGCATATGACGAACGATAAGACTGTCGATCTTGCCGGCAAGGCCAGCGAGCGCCCCCACGTCGAGCCGCGCCTGAGCTTGCAGCACATCACCAAGCGCTACCCCGGCGTGGTCGCCAACGACGATGTAAGTCTCACCGTCATGCCCGGCGAAATCCACGCGGTACTCGGCGAAAACGGTGCGGGCAAAAGCACACTGATGAAGATCATCTACGGCACGGTGCAGGCTGATGGTGGTCAGCTGATGTGGAATGGCCGCGAGACGGCGATTGCCAATCCCTCCGCTGCGCGCGCGCTGGGCATCGGCATGGTGTTCCAGCACTTCTCGCTTTTCGAGACGCTGACCGTTACCGAGAACATCGCACTCGCCCTGGACGCGCCTTTCGATCTCAAGGCGCTGGCGGTGCGGGTCAAGGCCGTGTCGGAGCGTTACGGACTGCCCCTCGATCCGAACCGCCTGGTGCACAGCCTGTCCGTCGGCGAGCGGCAGCGCGTCGAGATCGTGCGTTGCCTGCTGCAGGACCCGCAGTTGCTGATTCTCGACGAGCCGACCTCGGTGCTGACTCCGCAGGCGGTGCGCAGACTTTTCGAGACGCTGCGTCAGCTCGCCTCGGAAGGTGTATCGATTCTCTACATCAGTCACAAACTGCACGAGATTCAGGATCTCTGCGACAGTGCCACCGTCATGCGCGGCGGACGCGTGACCGGCCACGCCAATCCCAAACAGGAAACCACCGGCAGCCTCGCACGCATGATGATCGGCCGCGACCTGCCGATATGCCAATCGCCTGAGTACACCGGCGACAGCCGTTTTGCGCTGGAAGTGCGCAACTTGTCGGCCGTCTCCGTCGACCCGTTCGGCGTATCGCTGCAGAACATCAGCCTGAACGTGCAGCGCGGCGAAGTGGTCGGCATTGCCGGCATCTCCGGCAACGGGCAGGCGGAGCTGCTGGCCGCGCTGTCCGGCGAAGACAGCGTCGACTATGACAATGTAATACTCGATGGGATTCCCGTCGGCAAGCTCGATGCCGGCCAACGCCGCGATCTGGGGCTCGCTTTTGTGCCTGAAGAACGTCTCGGCCGCGGGGCCGTACCCGCCATGTCGCTGGCCGACAATGCCATGCTCACGGCCCACCGTCAGGCCGGCATGAAGCACTACGGTTTGCTTAACTACGCCGCCACGCGCGAATTCGCCAAGCGCTGCATCGAGCGCTTCGACGTGCGCTGCAATGGTCCGCAATCGGCGGCGCGCAGTCTCTCCGGCGGCAATCTGCAGAAATTCATCGTCGGCCGCGAGATCATGCAGGCGCCGAAGCTGATGATCGTCGCGCAACCGACCTGGGGCGTCGATGTCGGCGCCTCGGCCTTCCTGCGTCAAACGCTCATCGACCTGTCGCGCAGCGGCGTCGGCGTGCTGGTGATTTCGGAAGAACTCGACGAACTGTTCGAAATCTGCGACCGCATTGCCGTGCTGTCGGAAGGACGACTCTCGGCGGCCATGCCCAAGGAGCAGACCAATGCCGAAAGCATAGGGCTGCTGATGGCAGGCAAGGCAGAGAAGGAAGTGGCTTGACCCACGCACGATTTACCCCAGCTTCTTGCACCGTCATTCCCGCGAAGGCGGGAATCCAGTGGTGTTACAGTTTTTCTCCAAGTACAGATCAATGATTGAGCGCAAGACCAACGCCGCTGGATTCCCGCCTTCGCGGGAATGACGAATACATTATTGACCCGTTTGCCAAAACGCAATTTCGGCGCAGAAAACAACAACACGACAAACCATGCCCTTACTCGAACCCCGCGCCAATCCTTCCCGCCTGATGCAGTGGACGGCGCCGCTGATTGCCATCGTGCTCACCTTGCTGGTCGGCGCACTGCTGTTCTACAGCCTGCATGTCAGTCCGCTCAAGGCGTTTTATGTATTTTTCATAGAACCGCTCGAGACCAGCAACGGCTGGAGCGAGCTGGCGTTGAAAGCGTCGCCGCTGATCCTCATCGCCGAGGGCCTGGCGCTCGGTTTTCGCGCGCGCATCTATAACATCGGCGCCGAGGGGCAACTACTGATCGGCGCCATCTGCGCCAGTGGCGTGGCGATCTACAGCAATGGCGCTGAAGCCTGGTGGGTACTGCCGGCGATGGTCGTGGCAGGCGCCATCGGTGGCGGGCTTTGGGGTGCCATTCCGGCATGGCTGAAAACGCATTTCAATGCCGAAGAGACGCTCACGACGCTGATGCTCACCTATGTCGCCACCTTGCTGTTGTCATGGCTGGTGAGCGTGCCGTGGCGCGACCCCGGCGGCAGCAATTTTCCGCAGTCCATCATGTTCAACGACAATGCCCTGTTCACGCTGCTGTTCGAGGGCTTGCGCGTCAACACTTCGGTCTTCATCACCATCGCCGCCGTGCTGATCTTCTGGGTCTTCGTGTCGCGCAGCTTCACCGCCTTCCAGATTGCCGTCGGCGGCCAGGCGCCAGCGGCGGCGCATTACGCGGGCTTCTCCTCGCGCAAGACAGTCTGGCTGAGTCTCGTCATCTCGGGCCTCGCCGCGGGTATCGCCGGCGCGGGCGAAGTCGCCGGGCCGGTGGGCCAGCTCACCTTATCGCTGTCGCCGGGCTACGGTTATGCCGCCATCATTGTCGCCTGGGTCGGTCGCCTGCATCCGCTGGGCATCGTGCTGTCGGGCATCCTGATGGCGATGATCTACATCGGTGGCGACGCGGGCCAGGTGTCGCTGCAACTGCCGTCCGCCATCACCGGCCTGTTCCAGGGCATGCTGCTGTTTTTCCTGCTCGGCGCGGACGCCTTCGTAAACTATCGCCTGAAACGGCGCAAGCCACGCAGCCTGCATAAGAAAGTCACGGCATGATCGAAAATCTAACCCCCATTCTCGTCGGCACGCTCGGCGCCGCCACACCACTGGTTTTCGCCGGACTGGGCGAACTCGTCGCCGAAAAGACCGGCGTCATAAACCTCGGCGTCGAGGGTATGATGCTCATCGGTGCCATCGCTGCGTTCGCGGCCGCCGTCTCCACCGACGGCAATCTGGCAGTCGGGCTGATCGCGGGCGCGCTCGCGGGCGCGTTGGCTTCTCTTCCATTTGGCATATTGACGCTATCTCTGGGCGCCAATCAGGCGGCATCCGGTCTGGCGCTGACCATCTTTGGCCTCGGCCTTTCCGCCTTCATCGGGCAGGGCTTCGTCAGTTACAGCCTGTCCGGCGTGAAACCCATCGCCATTCCGCTGCTGTCGAAAATCCCCTTGCTCGGGCCGGTACTCTTCAACCAGGATATCGTGGTCTACCTGTCTTTCGTCACCTTCGGCCTGGTGGCTTGGGTGCTGGCCAAAACGCGACTCGGGCTGGTGTTACGCGCGGTGGGCGAGTCGCCCGAAGCCGCACACGCCATCGGTTATCCCGTCATCGCCATTCGCTACGGTGCCGTGCTCTTCGGCGGCGCCATGGCCGGCATCGCAGGGGCCTATCTGTCGGTTGTCTACACGCCGCTGTGGGTGCAAAACATGACGGCAGGACGCGGCTGGATCGCCGTAGCGCTGGTCGTCTTCGCCACCTGGAAACCGGCGCGTCTCATGCTTGGAGCATATCTTTTCGGCGGCATGACAATCCTGCAATTGCACGCGCAGGGGCTGGGGGTAGCGATTCCGCCGCAGTTCCTTTCCGCTCTTCCGTACATCGCGACCATCGTCGTGCTGGTGCTGATCTCGCGTGACCGCAAGCTGCTGCAACTCAACCTGCCCGCTTCGTTGGGCAAGCCGTTCATTGCTGGGGGTTGAGGAAGGCGTAGGTTGGGCTGACGCAGGAAGCCCAACGCCACCGTCACGCCAAAAGTTGGGCTTCCTCATTTGCCACAATCGGCTCAGCACCAACCTACATAAAGCGCCATGCCGACTCTCCTCCTGAAAAATGCGGATGTACTTGTCACGATGGACGCGGCGCGCCGTGAAATTCCCGGCGGCGGCGTTTTCATTCGCGACAACATCATCGAAACGGTCGGCACGGCCCACGAGCTGCCGCAGGCGGCCGACGAGGTCATCGACCTGCGTGGCCACGTCCTGATGCCGGGGCTGATCAACACGCATCACCACATGTTCCAGAGCCTCACGCGCGCGATTCCTGCCGCGCAGGACGCTGAGCTGTTCGACTGGCTGCAGGCGCTCTACCCGCTCTGGGCGAATCTCACACCGGAGATGATCCGCGTGTCCACACTCACCGCCATGGCGGAACTGATCCTGTCCGGCTGCACGACCTCCTCCGATCATCTCTACATTTATCCGAACGGTTGTCGTCTCGACGATGCCATCGCATCTGCGCATGACATTGGAATGCGCTTTACGGCCAGCCGCGGCAGCATGAGCGTGGGCCAATCGCAGGGCGGCCTGCCGCCGGATCGCGTAGTGGAGCGGGAGGAAGACATCCTGCGCGATACGCGTCGCCTGATTGAAACGTATCACGATGCGAACCGTCACAGCATGCTGCACATTGCCGTCGCGCCCTGCTCGCCATTCTCCGTGAGTCGCGAGTTGATGCGCGAATCGGCCGAGCTAGCGCGCAGCTACGGCGTGCGCCTGCATACGCATCTGGCCGAGAACGTGAGAGATGTGTCCTACAGCTTGCAGAAATTCGGTATGACCCCCGCGCAGTACGCCGAATCGCTGGGCTGGACAGGCAGCGACGTATGGCATGCACACTGCGTGCAGCTTGATGATGAAGGCATAAATCTGTTTGCCCATAGTGGCACCGGTGTCGCGCACTGCCCCTGCTCGAACATGCGTCTCGCGTCGGGCATTGCACCGATCCCGAAGATGCGAGCGGCGGGTGTCGCGGTCGGTCTCGGCGTCGACGGCTCGGCATCGAACGACGGCGCCCATATGCTCGGCGAAGCGCGCCAGGCCATGCTGCTCGCCAGAGTCGGCTTCGGCCCGGCGGCGATGAGCGCACGTCAGGCGCTCGAACTCGCCACATTGGGCGGCGCGAAAGTATTGGGGCGGGATGACATCGGTGCGATAGCACCCGGCATGAGCGCCGATTGCGTTGCCTTCCCGACGGATCACATCGGCATGGCAGGCGGCGCCGTGCACGATGCGGTCGCCGCCCTGGTGTTCTGTGCGCCATCGCAGGTGACTTGGTCAGTCATCAACGGCCGCGTCGTGGTGCGTGAGAGCGTTCTGATCACCGTCGACGCAGCGACAATAGTCCAAAAGCATAATCGGCTGGCAAGAGAATTGGCCGAGGCCGCGTGAGTGGCCTCGACCAATCAGTGATGTTCGCTTGACAGTCTCAGCGGCGCCTAACGGTCGTTACGACGATACGGCCTGTCATCGCGGTACGTTGCCGGTTGCTCATATTCTCCGCCCACCACATTGATTTGCAGTTCAACGCGGTCACCCGGATCGCGCGCCATGCGTGTGGTGTAACGCTTGCCGGCGTACTCGTAAGTCACGCGATAGCCGACGAGTTGATCCTGATGATCCTGCACGGTATGGCAGCGCTCGACCT
This sequence comes from Rhodocyclales bacterium, assembly GCA_028292505.1. GTDB lineage: Bacteria > Pseudomonadota > Gammaproteobacteria > Burkholderiales > Rhodocyclaceae > Viridibacterium. Next base: position 32,767 of record JAQGMF010000001.1, on the reverse strand, counting down.
GGCGCGCCTCCGGTGCGTTGTCGCGATTGTCGACACGGTCGCCGACCACGGCACCAGTGATGGCTCCCACCACCGTCGCAGCGGTCTTGCCGCCGCCCTGGCCAACCGTGTGTCCGAGCACACCGCCAGCAATGCCGCCAATGACCGCTCCCGCGCCGGAGCGCTGCGGTTGCACTTCGACCGTATCGGAACGGCACACCTGATGCGGCACGACGACGTCCTTCAAAATCTCGGACTTGGCGATCACCGGCGCAAATTCATTGGCTTGCGCGGCAGATGCCAGCAACATCAAGCCAGCCATCGTCACGATCCCCGGCAGTGTCTTCACCGACACCTTTGCCGCGTTTGTCACGGCAGCACGCAACACGTTTTTCATGATTGCCTCCTGTTGGAGCGGCGAGTCCGCTCATCAAAGTGAGGCCATCTTGGCGCCGTCGGCCGCAAGCTTCTGCATGCAAGTGTAAGCAGGTGTAAATCGCTCAGGCATTCGGATTGCGACACCGCCATTTGTCCATTGGCGATCCACGGCGCAGCCCGTGGGGCCATAATCCGAAAAAAGCAGGGGAACCTATGAATCCACAAACTTCCGCCACGCTGGTACGTGGCAGCATCCTGCATTTTCTGGCCGACCCCGGCGAGAACGACGATGCGGACGCCTGGCAGTTCTTCGAAGACGGCGCGCTCCTTCTGGAGCATGGCCGTGTCATACGCGTCGGCGCCTGGAAGGAGATCATCACGGCGCTGCCGACGCTGACCAAGCAGACGGCGCGCACCTTCGATTACAGCGGCAAGCTGGTGATGCCAGGACTGATCGACACGCATGTGCACTACCCACAGATGCAGGTGATGGGTTCCTTCGGGCGGCAATTGCTCGACTGGCTGGAACACTATACTTTTCCCGCCGAAGCAACTTTCGCCGACCGTGGTATTGCCAAAAAAACTTCCGCGTTCTTTCTCGACCGACTGCTTGCCCACGGTACGACAACGGCATCTGTGTTTGCCACAGTGCATCCGCATTCGGTCGAAGCGTTCTTCGAAGCGGCGCAGTCGCGCAATCTACGCATGCTGTGCGGCAAGGTGATGATGGATCGCCATTGCCCGGAGAACCTGCGCGACACACCAGCAAGCGCCCTGCACGACAGCCGCAAGCTGATCGAACGCTGGCACGGCAAAGGCCGCTTGCGCTACAGCGTCACGCCGCGCTTTGCGCCGACCTCGACGCCCGAACAATTGCAAGTGGCCGGAGAATTGTTCAACGGCTATCCTGACATGCACCTGCAATCGCACCTGTCGGAAAACCGGCGCGAGATCGAATGGGTCGGCGAGCTTTTCCCCGGACATCGAAACTACGTCGACGTCTACGATCATTTCAAGCTGCTCGGCCGCGGCGCAATTTATGGCCATGGCATACATCTGGACGCCAGCGAGCGCACAAGACTGGCAGAAACCGGAACGGCGATCGCGTTCTGCCCGAGTTCGAATCTCTTCCTCGGCAGCGGCTTCTTCCACTACGATGCCGCGCATGCGGCTGGCGTACCTGTAGGCCTGGCAACCGACGTGGGCGGTGGCACCAGCCTGTCGATGCTGCGCACCATGGCATCGGCATACACGGTCGGTCAGGCACAACACAAGCCCTTGTCGGCAATGCGTGCTTGGTATCTGGCAACGCTGGGCGGTGCTCAGGCACTTGCACTAGATAATTTCATTGGCAACTTCAAACCGGGCAAGGAAGCCGACTTTGCGGTGTTCGATTTCAACGCTACGCCAGAACTCGACTGGCGCATGCGTCATGCAAGCAGCATCGAAGAGAAGTTGTTTGCCTTGATCACACTGGGCGATGAGCGCTGCGTAAGTGCAACACATATTCTTGGCGAACGCGTCACGCCCGCATGAATCGTAGGGTGCGAAATGCGCAGCATTGCGCACCCTACATGACTGTTTGCTTTGATCACCCTGGGCAATGAGCGCTGCGTGAGCGCGACGCACATCATGGATGAACGTACGATCTGACTCGTCATTCCCGCGAAAGCGGGAATCCACCACACTGAATGAACTTACTTTTTCGCTGGGGAGTGGATTCCCGCTTTCGCGGGAATGACTCGCTCTCAAGGCCTCTCACAAATCTCCCGGATCCACGTCCAGATGCCAGCGCAAATCACGCGTCAAGCGTATGGCATATAGCTGCGTCACCCACTCCGTGAGCAAAGCCTGCAGCACGGGTCGTGAATCCGCCTCCAGCACGAGTTGTGCGCGCTCCAGACGTGCGCGACGCACCAGGCGCATCGGCACCGGGTCGAACAGGCGCACGTTTGTCTCGAACGCCAACGCAGCGGCCCGCGCTGCCTTGAGAAACGCCACGGCGTCTTTCAGTTCGGGCGCCTCGGCGCGCAGTACAGCGTGATAGCTGTAAGGCGGAAAGCCGGCTTGACGGCGCTCGGCAAGCTGCATCGCGGCGAAGGCCGGGAAGTCGTGCGTGGTGAGATTGCGGAACAAGGGATGATCGACGTACTCGGTCTGGATCAGCACTTCGCCGGGCAACTCGGCGCGCCCTGCACGGCCCGACACCTGCATGAGCTGCTGGAAGAGGCGCTCGGGCGCGCGGTAGTCCGACGAGTACAGCGAAGCGTCTGCGCCGACGATGCCGACCAATGTGAGGCGCGGAAAATCGTGGCCCTTGGCGAGCATCTGCGTGCCGATGAGGATGTCCACCTCCCCCGCGTCGATCTGTCGACGCACCGTCTCCCACTGCGTCGGCGTCTTCACCGAATCGCGGTCCACGCGCAGGATGCGCGCTGCGGGGAAGTGTTCGCCGAGTCGCTCTTCGAGCCGCTGTGTGCCACGCCCGAAGGCATGCACATCATGACTTCCGCATACCGGACAGGTGCGCGGAACTTTCTCCTCGGCCCCGCAGTGATGACACCGTAATACCGCATCGGCCTGGTGGAATACCATGTTGGCCGAGCAATGTTTGCAGGCGCTGACCCAGTTGCAGTTCGGGCAGGCTACGACAGGTGCATAGCCGCGACGATTGAGGAAGACCAGGCTTTGCTCGCCGCGTATCAGGCGCTCGCGCAAGGCATCGAGCAGATGCGGTGAGAGGCCTTGGTCGAGCTTCATGCGGCGCGTGTCGACGAGCTTCACTGCGGGCGGTGCTTCGGCGACTGCGCGGAGCGTTAATGACAAACGCGTATAACGGCCGGCGTCGGCATGCAGCCATGTTTCCAGCGACGGCGTGGCCGAGCCGAGGACGATGGGAAAGCCTTCGTTGCGCGCACGCCACACGGCCAGATCGCGCGCCGAATAGCGCAAACCTTCCTGCTGTTTGAAGGAGGCATCGTGTTCTTCGTCGACGACGATGAGGCCGAGATTCGGTAGCGGCGCGAACACCGCCAGGCGCGTGCCGAGGACAATGTCGACCTCGCCGCGCAGGGCCTGCACGAAACCGCGCGAGCGCGCGCCATCGGCCAGCCCACTGTGCAACGACACGATACGTGCGCCAGGAAAGCGTCCAGCCACGCGCTCCTGCAATTGCGGCGTCAGTCCGATTTCCGGCACCAGCATGAGGGCCGATTTGCCACGCGCGAGCGTCTCGGCAATGAGGTGCAGGTACACCTCGGTCTTGCCGCTGCCGGTAATGCCATGCAAAAGGAAACACTCGAAGCGGCGCGCAGGGTCGGTCAGCACCGCACTCACCGCCGCCACTGCCGCAGCCTGCTGCGCGTTGAGCTGCATGGCGTCGAGCATGCGGATATCGCTGCTGGCCGCCACCACCTCCAGCCAGCCCTTTCCGCGCGCCGCTCGCAACCCTTCGGCGGCGCCTTCGTGGAGGTGTTCGAGCATGGCGCTGCGTCGCATCGGCCCGGCGCTGCACGACAGGCTGACCGCCGCGAGCGCACGCGTGAGTTTCTTCGCGTCGGCCAGCGCGGCGCGGCCTTCGGCGGTAGCCGACAGAAGCGGATCGTCCTCGCGCGGCAGGCGCACGGCGCGCTTGAGGCCGGGTGGCAGCGCGGTGGCAATGACTTCGCCGAGCGGATGCTGATAGTAGCGCGCGGCGAACTCAGCCATTGCCAGCCAGGGAAAAGGCAACGGCGGCACGTCGAGCAGCAATTCGCGCACGGACCGCAGTTTTTCGCGCGCGGGCGCGTCGCCGGGATCAAGCGCGACGATCACGCCCGTCTTTTCTCCAGGACCGAAAGGCACTCTTGCGCACAGGCCCACAGCCAACCCCACGTGGGCTTCAACCAGGTAGTCGAACAAGCGTGGTTTGGGCAGCGGCAGTGCAATGCGGACGACGCGCAATGGCGCTTCGGGCGACGTCACGCTGTACGCTCCGCTACAAAAAATGGCTCAGCGCTGGAAGAGGAGCGGCAACAAGATTTCAACTTGATTTGTATCAGTAACTTGCAGCGCATTGATGAGATTTTTGGTGAGCTATTGACTGCAAGCCATTGCCAGCGAATTCCAAATTTCATTGTCCACAGAGTCTGTGGACAAAAATGTGGGAAAAGGGGTCGGTAGTGGATCGCTTGAAGGCGCTTGCACAAGCCTTCAATTTCGTGCTAGCGCCAAAAATATGCGCAATAGTCATTTTAAAACAATGGCTTAAGCGCGTATTTCAGGCTTGTTACAGTCCCAACCCCAGTTGCCATGCGGCTGAGCCGCTATGTGTGCATAAGTCAAGCCCCACGGGAGGGACTACGTATCGCATTCACGTAAATGTCATATGCCAAAAACCGCGCCGGATATGGCTTGCGGAAGACAGCACGATGTGAAATACGTCACATGCTGGCTTCCCGCCCGGTCATCGCTGCACAATGGCTTGACCACTCATCAAAGCTGGAAGGCCGGATCCGTCCAGTCATCCGCTGGCGGCGCAACTTCGCTGAATTCCTGCTCGGCGCGCATGCGGCGGCTGTGCTCGTGAACCGTCGAAACCAGCACGCGCACGTTGTCGTGTGGCGCGTATTGCGAGATGCCATGACCGAGGTTGAAGACATGTCCGTAATGTGGGCCGAAGTCTTCCAGCACACGCCTCACCTCCGTCGCCACGCCCTGTGGGCTGCCCATCAGCACGCCGGGATCGATATTGCCTTGCAGACCGAGTCGATGACCGACTCGGGCGCGCGCAACGCCGAGATCGGTCGCCCAGTCCAGCCCGACTGCATCGCAACCGGTACGCGCGATATCTTCCAGCCACTGCCCGCCGCCCTTGGTGAACAGCACCAGCGGAACCATCTCGCCATCACGCGAGCGCGTCACACCATCGACGATCTGCTGCATGTAGCGCAGCGAGAATTCGCGATAGGCGTGCGTCGATAGCGCGCCGCCCCAAGTGTCGAACAGCATCACAGCTTGCGCGCCACGCTCGATTTGCGCATTCAGGTAACGCACGACCGTTTGCGCATTGATGTCGAGGATGTGATGCAGCAGTTCCGGGCGGCTGTACATCAATGCCTTCACGTGGCGGAAGTCATCCGAGCCACCGCCCTCGATCATGTAGCAGGCCAGCGTGAAGGGGCTGCCCGAGAAGCCGATCAGTGGCACGCTGCCTTTGAGCGCCTTGCTGATTTCGCTGACTGCGTCGAAGACGTATTGCAGCGACTCCATGTCGGGCACGCTGAGCGCACGGATGGCCGTCTCGTTGCGCAGTGGTCGCTCGAAGCGCGGACCTTCACCGTCGGCGAAATACAGTCCGAGTCCCATTGCATCCGGCACGGTCAGAATGTCGGAAAAGAGGATGGCCGCATCGAGCGGAAAACGCGCCAGCGGCTGCAAAGTCACTTCGGTCGCAAAGGAAGTATTCCTGCACAGATCCAGAAAGCTGCCGGCGCGCGCGCGCGTCTCGCGATACTCCGGCAGATAGCGCCCTGCCTGGCGCATGAGCCACACCGGCGTGTATTCGGTGGGCTCGCGCAACAGCGCGCGCAGCAGTGTGTCATTGGTGGGACGGCTCATCGCGCATCACCCCGCAGTGGGTTGGGAGGCGGATTGTAACGCCGCGAATTTGCCAATGCTAACGAATTTGCGATGGTGTTGACGGCTAGTCGCGAAGGACAAACAACAACACACAAAGCACGCTGCCAATTGCATAGATCAACCATGTTTCAGAGACGAAATACGGAAATGCGACCAGCGCAACGCCGACGACCATCGGCCGCCAGCTGGCGTTCTTCTTGCCATAGCCAAAAGCCACGGCGCCGATCAGGCCGAACAGGATGGAAGCGAACAGTGCCGCGGGGCTTGGCATCGATTTGCTTTGCGGCTCAATAGTCGTAGACGTGTTCTATCGTGACCTGCATGCCATCGAGCTCACGCAGGGTCTGGGCGAGGTTGCGAATGGGCACGGTCAGCGCGACGCGCTTCTGCTCGGGCAAGGTCAGCATCGGTTGCTCGAACAGTGTCGCAGAGCCTTCGCTATCCGGGTGCCAATCGCGCGGCACGATGACACTGACGAGGATGCGCATGTCGGGCCCGTTCCCCGCGACTTCCGCGAAGTTGGCGCCCGTGCGCGCGATAGCGACGGCCACTGTCTTGAAGGCGTCATAACGCGGTAGGAGCACCAGTTCACCGCCGCTGGGAAGGCTGCGTATTCTCTGCATTTCCGGCCAGTTGCCGGCGATGCCGTCGACCCAGCGGTCGACCAGGACCGCTGTTGTGGGACGTGGCGCCTCGTAGGTCGCCTGCGTCATTTTTTTTATGAAATATGCATAAACAGCCTTGACGCCGTATTCGGTCGTCAGCGCATATTTGCGTTCCCACTTGCGCACGCCATCCGGTCCGGTGCTGCCGGTTTCGGTCCACACGCCCTTGAGACGCGACCAGAAATCGAACTCGTACCAGGGCCGCACGCGAATGAAATCGACATAGTCCTGTGCCGTCTTCGCTGCGTAACGTTCTTCGCTCGTTGGCGCATGCGCGCGCGTCAATTCGGCGAGGCGGCCGATCGTGATTTCGTAGGCGGAGCGCAATGCGTATTCGACCGTGGTGCTGGTGGCGATGACCATGATCATGACGTGGTAGCCGATGTTGAGCGGCCGATCGCGCGTTGCCGCCGTGACGTGAGCGTAACTGCTCCACAACTGGCCGATGTGTCCCCAGAAAGGGAAGTCGCTCGGCGAACGGTCGGCCGCGAGATAGCCGGCATATTCGGCCGGGCTATGCACGAGATACCACTCCGGAAAAGTGAGATAGGTTTGCTCCACACCTCTGCGCTGCTCCGGCGGTGCCACCGGGTCGGCCTTCGCGACATTGCAGAAAAGCACGAATGCCGTGAGGACGAGGCACACAAAACGGCTGCGATTAAATGCCTTTGTCATTATCACGATGGCGACAGGCCGCGCTTGGTAAATGACATCAGCACATTGTGTGTCGGATCGTTCTCCTGCAGCAGCCGCGCGCCGGTGTCATTGAAGCCCGCGGCATGGAGACGTTGCACCCATTCGTCGACCGAGGCGAAATAGCGCGGCTCCTCGAAATTGGTTTCCCAGGGCACGCCCAGACCGAGATTGAAAACGGTGTGAACCAGCGAAACGAAAGTGCGCATCTCCGGCGTCGTGACATCGTGATCGCGCAGGATGAACAAGCCACCCGGCCGCAACACGCGATGAATGGAAGCGAGAAAGGCGGCACGGTCAGCCGGTTCGATGTGATGCAGGCCGATGTAACAACTCACCACATCGATGCTGTTGTCACGCACGGCGTCTGGACCGATCGGTGCGTAGAGATCGAGCGGCAGCCAGCGGCCGACCTGTCCGAAGCCGCCGCGCTCCATGATGTCGGCCGGTGAGTTGCTTGGCGCGACGTCGTTGAGCAGGATCACATCGCCGCGGAAGCGCACATGACGCCGCAATGCGCTGATGTAGCGACCAGTCGTGCCGATCTCGATGTAGCCGCTGATATTGTGGCGCTCACCGAGCAATTCGAGCGTCTGGCGCGCCATTTCGCGCTTCTGCGTGCGCAGTGCCGGCAGGGCGTAAGTCAGCTCGGAGAGAAAGGGCTTGATGCGTGGCAGAAACTGCTGGACGTAGCGATAGATCGACGAGTCGTCGTCATGCCGTTGGCATCCACTCTTGATGAGTGCGTGGAAGCGCTCTTCCGGATAGAGATGGAAGATATTCTGCAGGAAACGATAGAAATCATCGCGACGGACGACATCGTGATACACGCGGTGGAATTCACCCAACTCATCCAATTCGCCCATGTGCTCGGACTCGTCGGCGCGGGTACCATCTTCACCCTGCAGCGTGGGTGCGTAATACTTGTCCCACAATACGCTGCGCAGGCGGTAGTGCGGATCCAGTTCGCGCTTGAGGGCAAACAGCTCGCGTGCTCGCGGATAGGCACGATGGAACTGTTCCGGCGTGGCATGCGGCTGGTAAGGCAGGTAGTACGTACCGCCGACGCCGAGCACCACATCGATGAGCTCGCGCGTCCACACCGCGACGCGTTCGCGTGCATCGTCGCCCGTGCCCTGCTTGTAGTACAGCACGAAGGCGAAGGTCTCGCCGCGCGCCCAGGCCATCAGGGAGCCTGGGTCGGCCGCCGCGTGGCGAACGGAAATATTCAATATGTTAACGTCATGGCGCTGCAGCACGCGGATCATGCCGGGCAGGAATTCGTCGATGCGCTTGGCGGCGACAAAGTATTCCTGCAGCACGTAGGTGCTTTTCTTGCGTGACAACGGTTCCAGTTCGGCGACGTCGTAGCCAGCTTCGTAGTTACGCCAGTGAACCGGGCGGCTGAAATACACGGCGCGATCGACGATGTGCTCGCGGCGCCATTTGCCCAGCGGCGTCTCCGAAACAGCCCACAGAAAATAGCGCTGCAGCGGATACATCGTGCGACGCGGCTGCAAACGATGCGGCACCGACACGGGACGTTTGGTTTCGACCCAGCTCACCGCACGAACACGCGAATAATGCGGCGCGTAGATGTCCGAATTGTGGAGCACGACTGCCGGCGCATTGCGCACCTGCTTGCCAAACCATTCGGCATATTTGCGCAACGGCATCTTGGTTTCGATGCGTTCGAGGCGGCAGTTGTCTGCCAAGTCCAGCTCGGCCTCGACGATGACGCCGACGGCGCCGTAACCACCGATGGCGGCGTAAAAAAGATTGGCATTGCGCGTCGGCGAGGCGTCGATGAGATCGCTGTTGGGCAGCACCAGCCGGATCGAGCGCACCGACAGGATCACCGGCCCCGCGCCCATGTAGCGACCATGCGCATTCACCGACAGCGAGCCACCGACCGTGAAGTTGGCATAGGTCTGCATGATCTTGACCGACAGGTCGTGCGGATCGATGAATTTCTGGATGTCGCACCAGCGAATGCCGGCCTGCACGCGAATGATCTTGTCCTGCGGCGCGAACAGCAGCACCTTGTTCATTTCGCGCATATCGAGATGCAAGCTGCCGTGACTACTCGTTTGCCCACCCATGCTGAAGTGGCCGCCACCGATGGAGATCGGCACATTGGTACGGCGCATCGCTTCCTGCACATCCTCGATGCTGGTCGGTGCGGACACGACCCACACCGGCATCGGATTGAGTCCGCTCACATCGTTGACGATGGTCTGCTGTGCTGTCATGGCTTATTGCACCGTCAGGTAGTCAGCGTGGCGGGCGAGCATATCTTCGCCGTACTGGTTTTCGCCGGCAGATCCGGCGCGGCAACACAGTGTGATGAAGCACCACAGCGGGCCGAATATCGGAATCAACAATAGCAGCAGCCAAGCCACCGACTTGCCATGGTCATGCAAACGCTGGCTGCTCAAAGCCAGCAGACCCCATACAAAGAACGGATACAGCCCCAAGGTCTGTTGATACCCTAGCGTCCCTTCGATAAACACGAAGAGCACGACGAAAGCAGCGATGAGTGCGAGGAGAAGCCCGTTGAAACGGGAGCGAGGCATGCGCCCGGAGAGGAAGATGTACGGTGCCAGATACTGTTGTCTGAAAGACATTGACATGCACGCTCCCTGTTTTATTTGTCTGGGCAAATTGTCTGAGGTCATCAGTACCACAGCCGCGATTGTGCCATCTGCCGAAATCCGCGCAAGCTGCTGTGCACGAACGTCCGCCAAAAGGTCTGTAGTCGAAACGACCCTCATCCGCAGCGCATCGGCTAACATCGCCGCTTTGCCTTCGCAACGATCACCGTGCGCATTCTCCGCCTTGCCCGCATAACCCTGGTCGGCCTGCGTCATGGTCTGGATCAGATGATCCTCGACCACGCCACCACCACGCGCATCGGTGCATGGCTGCAGCGTCTGCTGCCGCGGCGCCACTTTGCGGAGCCGCCGGAGGTACGCCTGCGCCTGGCGCTCGAATCGCTTGGCCCGATCTTCGTCAAGTTCGGCCAGATGCTGTCCACGCGCCGCGATCTGCTCGATCCCTTGCTGGCCGATGAGTTGGCCAAACTCCAGGACCGCGTGCCGCCCTTCCCGACCGAACTGGCCCTGATATGTTTGCAGGCGGAATATGGTCGCCCCGTCACCGAAGTGTTTTCGCGTTTCGATATGACGCCGATCGCATCCGCCTCGGTGGCGCAGGTGCACTTCGGCGAATTGCCGGATGGCACCGAGGTAGCGATCAAGGTGCTGCGGCCAGGCATCGATCGCGTCATCGCCAAGGATCTGGCGCTGCTCGACGTGGCCGCCACGCTGATCGAAAAACTGTGGGCCGATGGCCGCCGCCTCAAACCGCGCGAAGTCGTCGCTGAATTCGCCAAGCATCTGCGCGACGAGCTGGACCTGATGCGCGAAGCCGCCAACTGCTCGCAGTTGCGGCGCAACTTCAAAGACTCGCCGCTGCTCGCCGTGCCCGAAGTCTATTGGGATTATTGCGGCCCGTCGGTGATGGTCATGCAGCGCATGGTCGGCATACCCATCTCGCAAACCGATGCCCTGCTTGCCAAGGGCGTCGACTTGTCGGCGCTGTCGCGCGCGGGTGTGGAGATATTCTTCACGCAGGTCTTCCGCGACGGTTTCTTCCACGCCGATATGCATCCTGGCAATATTCTCGTCACCACCGACGGGCCCGATCGCGGCCAGTACATCGCGCTCGATTTCGGCATCATGGGTACGCTCACCGACCGTGACAAGGCCTACCTCGCACAGAATTTCCTGGCCTTCTTCAAACGCGACTACAAGCGCGTCGCGCAAGCCCATCTCGATGCTGGATGGGTACCGGCCGATACGCGCGTGGATGAATTCGAAAGCGCCATCCGCGCTGTCTGTGAACCCATTTTTGACCGGCCGCTAAAGGAGATCTCCTTCGGCAAGACCCTGCTGCGGCTGTTCCAGACTGCGCGTCGCTTCCACATGGAAGTGCAACCGCAACTGGTCATGCTGCAGAAAACCCTGCTCAATATCGAAGGGCTCGGCCGGCAGCTCGACCCCGAACTCGATTTATGGGACACGGCAAAACCCTTCCTCGAACGCTGGATGAACGATCAGGTGGGTTGGCGTGCCCTGCTACGCCATCTCAAGGAAGAAGCGCCGTCGTGGGCGACCACGCTGCCGCAGTTGCCACGCCTGCTGCATACGGCGCTGACCCAATCGCAGCGCGACGAAGCCGCTTCGCAGAACGCCGCGATACACTCGCACCTGGCGCGACAAAACCGTATCAATACGCTTTTGATGCTGGCCGTGGCGGCATTGACAGGCTTTGTGGCATACCTGCTGCTGCGCTAGGCACTCGAAACCACGCCTACTCGGTCCGCAGACATCGATTTTTCGTCAGAGCAACGTGTACGATTGAAGTCGGGCACGCTAACTGCCGTTAGTTTTGGCAGCACACGTATCCGGCAGTTTCGCGAGGTTCATTGCTGGCTGCGGCCGTAGCGACATCATTCTCGATGCGCTGCGCACTGGAGAGATGCATGGCACGGAAGTCAAAAGTAGCGAACGCTTCTCGCTGGACCATCCTGCTTGCTGAGGACGACCCCGACTACGCACAAGCCACGTGCAACCTGCTCGAACGCGAAGGGCATACGGTGCTATGGGCCGACAGCGGCGCCAAGGCGCTGGAAATGCTACGCGCACAACATGTCGATCTGCTGTTGCTCGATTACTTCATGCCCGGCATGACGGGTGAAGAAACGGTATTAGAGCTTCGCAAGTTCAACGACTACACGCAAGTGATCCTGCAAACCGGCTATGCCAGTGAGCAACCGCCGCGCGAGTTGCTCCGGAGACTGGACATTCAGGGCTATCACGACAAGAGCGAAGGGCCGGAAAAACTGCTCATCTGGACCGATGTCGGACTCAAAGCGGCCTACACGGTGCAATTGCTGCACAAGAGTCGCCAAGGCCTGCGCTATATCCTCGATGCGACACCCGAGCTGCACAAGATCCAGCCGCTAGACGATCTGCTTCAGGGCGTGATCCTGCAGATCGCCGGCCTGCTCGGCTCGGCGAACTCCTTCCTGGCCATCGACCCGAAAAGCGTACAACGCTCCGGCGAAGCACAAGCCGAAGGTTTCCTCGTCATGGTCGCCGACGAAATGGAACTCGACATCCACGCCAGTACCGGTCGCTTCGCCGGCTACAAACACGCCGCCGACTGCCTCGATGAGCAAGAGCTGGAAGTCGTGCGTACCACCCTGCAGCAACATGACATATGCGTAGTCGAAAATTCGACCATTGTGCCGCTGTGCGTCGGTGAAGCCGTCATCGGCATCGTCTACCTGGACCGCTCGATCAACATGCAGCGCGATATCGAACTGCTGCAGATATTTGCCAATCAGGCAGCCGTCGCCATTCGCAACTCCCAACTCTACGAGATGGCCACGCTGGATCCGCTCACCGGCGTCTACGTCCGCCGCTTCTTCGACCAGTGGTTCCTGCGCGAGCTGCGCGCGGCTTTCCGCGCCCAACGCCCTTTGTCCGTACTGATGGTGGACCTGGACAAGCTCAAGCAGATCAACGATAGCGTCGGACACCTGGGCGGTGACCGGGCGCTTGCCATCATGGGCAAAGTACTGCGTCAAAGCATTCGGGATATCGACATCTGCGGGCGTTTCGGCGGCGACGAGTTTGCCGTCCTGCTGCGCGAACCCGGCTCGCAAGGTGGCGAGCTCATCGCCAAGCGAATCCTCGAAGCGCTGCGCGGCAAGACGGTGGAAGGCCAGCAAGTCTCCCTGCCCGTCGAGGCAAGTATCGGTATCAGCGTATTGCGGTCCCACGAGTTCGATCTGTCGAAGGTGCCACGCCCTATTCCGTTGTCTTATTTCGAGAACATGGCCCACATCCTGATCGACGAGGCCGACCGCGCGTTGTATCGAGCCAAGCATCAGTTAGATGGCTGTCACTACGAACAGGGCGAGCCCATTCAATGGGGAGCCTTGTCGAAGAGCGAGTTGCCGGGGAAGCCCTGAAGACGCGTCATTTTGCGAAGTGCGATGGCTGATCGCCCGATTGATCGGCATGGTATCCCTACGCGCGCCTGCGTCCCTTCCGCCCAAACTTCCCCACCCTCAGCTTTTTCAGTGCTGAGCCGTTAGCACTTCAAACCTCGAAAGGTTTAATTCCCTGGCGCTTTTTGAGTCGGCTTTCGCAAACCACTCTTTCCGTGTTCGATGGCCGCTATGTGCGTAACAAACCTTGTTCGCTACATCCGCTTTGCAGGCAGAAGAACTTCCTCGGACGTCCGGTCATGAATCAACGTCAACCCCATGTTGGTCTGGTTTTGTTCGACACCTACGTGGGCTCGTTCCTGTGGACGTTTACGGCGAACTGTCTGCACACCGGGGCGAGGCAACGCGGTGTGCGCCTGTCGACGGTCGCCGTGCAGACTGTCGCCGAACAGGCCGCCGCGCTGGTGCAACTACTGGAACAATCTGTCGATGCCTTGGTGATGAAGCCGATGTCCGCGCACGACGCCGATATCGCGGCGATACTGCATCAGGCACATCTGCGCGGCATTCCCGTCATCACGCTGGACTCGAAAATTTCGGACTGCCAGGTAAGTTGCTCGGTCGGCTCCGATAACGTCAAGGGTCAGTCCATGACGGCGGAATACATATTCGAACGCTTGGGCAAACGCGGCAAGGTCGCCTACTTCCAGGGCGACCAGGGCGTGCCCGCTGGCGTGTTGCGCGCCAGGAGTTTCACGGAAACCCTGAGCCGCTATCCCGAGATATCGCTATGTCATGAAATTACGGTGGCATGGACTACCCATGTCTCGCGTCGGGCGGAAGGCGCGCGGCATATGCGCAAGATACTCGCGCAAACGCCAGATCTCGCGGCCCTGATAGCGTCCTCCGATGAGGAGGCCCTGGGGGCACTCGAAGTAATTGAGGAAGCCGGCTTGACCGGCAAGATCCTGGTCGCTGGCTTCGACGGCGCACCGGAAGCCTTGCTGGCGGTGAGAGACAACAGGATGGTGGTCACGCTCAGACAGCGACCGGATCTGATTGCTTCCCATACTTTGGACGCCGTGCTCGCTGCGATGCGCGGCGAGCACCTGCCTCCGATGATTTTTACCAAAATGGATCTGATCACGGCAGACAACGTGTATGAGTCCTCCCTGGATGCATTGCAAATGATGCCAGGGCTCATTCTCAATCTGGCGGACAATCACTTGGTCCAGCAGCGCTTGCAGCAAGCTGTCATCGCAAACCAGCAACGCATCCTGCAAACGGTCATTGCCGTTTCGAGCGCAGTCAGCCACATTCGCGACCCTGGCCAGTTGATGGACCAGGTGATCGAGCTGATCTGTCAGCGTTTCGATTTTGACTACACAGCCCTGTACCTGGTCGAGCCCTATGACGACGGCAATGTCCCGACCCATATTGCATTGAAAGCCTTCAATATCGGCCCGCAGATGCAATTGACGACGCAGGCGCACGCCACCATCGCACTCGGCGAAAGCGCGTTGATGGCGCGGTGCATACAGGACAGGCAAGCACACATCGCTCACGATCTGAAAGACGGCGAGGCGGGCTGCGTGCAGCGCATGTCCGATGTACGCTCGGAGCTGGTCATCCCGCTGAGCGCGGGTACTCGGGCAATCGGCGTGCTCGACATCCAAAGTCTCAAGGACCACGCTTTCGATCAGGATACTTTCACGGTGTTGCAGGCCATCGCGCATCAGGTCGGCATCGCGCTGGAGAACGCCAACCTTTATGCAGAAACACTTCGTCGCGCACAGGAGCAGGTCGAGAACCAGCAGAAACTGCTGACGGCAGAAAAGATGGCCTCTCTCGGCCGTCTTACGGCGGGTATCGCCCACGAGATGAATACGCCTCTGGCGGCAGTCCGCTCGGCAATGAGCGAGCTTGGACAATTGATCGACGAGTACGAATCGTCCATCGACGATCCGCAAGTCAATGCCGAAGATCACCACGGTATTGCGCAAGAGATGAAGAGTGCCGTGAGCCTTGCCAGCGGTTCGGCCGCACGCGCCGCCAGTTTCGTGCAAGGCGTCAAGTCGCAGACGCGCGACCTATCGACACGCGAACATATCAATTTCGATCCTGTTCCGATTATCCGGGAATCGATCCTGCTACTCAGCCACGCGCTGCGGCAAGCCAACTGCCCGGCCACTTTGCAATCTCACGTGGAGCAGCCCGTCCTGCATGGCTCGCCTGGACGCCTGGCCCAGGTCATCACCAATCTGCTCACCAATGCTATCGATGCTTGTCAGGAAAAAGGCGGCTGTCCGATTACGTTGACACTGCTGCCGCAAGAGCGGTACCTGGAGCTGCGTGTCAGCGATCAGGGCTGCGGTATTCCGACGGAGATCCTAGATGAGGTGTTGACGCCCATGTTCACCACCAAGGCCTATGGCAAGGGAACGGGGCTGGGCCTGGCCATCGTGCATGAGATTGTCACGACCGACTTCAGAGGGACGCTGAACATCGAAAGCACAGTAGGGCAAGGCACCACCTTCGTCCTCAGATTGTCGACCGAAACAATGCCAGTCGGCGCAATCAGCGCCACGTAACGTCGAGACGCCCAATGACCCAGAGTGCCTCAATCCACGTTGCCTTCATCCTCATCAATCCCGTCTTCTTATGGGCGGTGACCTCTAGCATGATGCAAGCGGAAGCCCAGCGTAGAGGCATTCAGCTGACCATCGTGCCGGTCACGACCATCGACGAACAGCTTGCCGAGATCGAGCGGCAACTGAACCTGAATGTCGATGCGCTGATCATCAAACCGATGAATAGCGAAGATCCGAGATTGCTAGCATTGGCGCACCGCGCACTCGCCGCCAGGATCCCCATCATCACCGTCGACTCCAAACTGGGGGAGATCAACACCTGCACGGTCGGCTCCGACAATGCGCAGGGGCAAGCGCTGGTGGCCAATCACATTTTCGAACGTATGGGGGGACGCGGCAAGGTCGCCTACTTCGAAGGTGATCAACGCCTCAACATCGGCCGCTCGCGCGCCGCAGGTTTTCTCGAACTACTGCCACGATATCCCGACATACATCTGGCATATCGGTCGACACTGGATTGGAACAAGGAAACGCCTGCCACAGTCAGGGAGCGTCGTGTCTGTCACATGCGGGAGGCGCTTGACCAGCACCCGGACCTGGGTGCTGTGGTCGTCGCCACCGACGTGGGCGCGCTGGACGTTGCCAGCGTCATCGCCGAGCATGGCCTGACGGGAAAAATCCTTGTTTCGGGCTTCGATGCCATCCCCGAAGCCTTCATCGCGATCCGCACCGGACGCATGACCGCCACCACCCGCCAGTCGCCGCGCTCCATTGCCGCCAAAGCGCTGGAGGCGGTGACCAGCGCCCTGAACGGCGAAGACCTGCCGGACTACGTGTATGCCGACATCGATCTGGTCACCCACGACAATGCCGACGAATTGTCGCTCGATACGCTGCAAACCGTGCCGGGTTTGATCCGCGATCTGGCCGAGCACCATCAACGCAATCGCCAGTTGCAGCAGGCAATCATCAGCACGCAAAAGAAAATCCTGGAAACGGTCGCCGCGGTGTCGAATGCCGTCAGCCAGATTCGCGAACAGGATCAGATGATGTCGCAGGTTGTCGACATGCTGGCCAAGCGCTTCGAGCTCGAGCACGTCGCCCTGTACTTCCATGACGACGGCAAGACTGACCCGGCCAGGGAATCCGACTTTCTGCTGCGTGCCGCCAGCGGCGAAGCAGCCAGCAGCACGCAAATCCGGATCAACCAGACCGACAGTGCGCTGCTCGCGGAGTGCGCCGCGAGCCAGCTCCCGGCAACATGGCACGACAAGGTGGACGCCCCGCGCTTGCCAGCCGTGCAACGGCGGCCAGGCGTGCAATCCGAACTCGTGCTGCCACTGCAGTCTGGCCAGCAACTGATCGGTGTGCTCGATTTGCAAAGTCGCGACGCCAGGGCATTCGATGCCGAGGCGCAGATGGTGCTGCTGGCGATTGCCGAACAGGTAGCCATCGCCATAGACAACGCGCGCCTGTATGCCGAAACGGTACGCAACGCGCAGGAACAAGCGGAGAACCGCGAGCGGCTGTTGATTGCGGAGAAGATGGCCTCGCTGGGACGTTTGACCGGCGGCATCGCACATGAAATGAATACACCGTTGGCGGCCGTGCGCTCGGCGGTGCTGGAACTTTCAACCCTCGTAAAGGAGTATCGCGAAGCCATTGACGATCCGGACGTGAACGCCGACGACCATCGCGAAATCGCCAAGGAAATGGATTCGGCATTAAGCCTGGCGAGCAGCTCGGCGGAAAAAGCTGCCGGATTCGTGCGCAGCGTGAAGGCACAAACCCGTGACATATCGACCCAGCAACTCGTCACGTTCAACGCCGTACCAGTGATCCAGGAAGCCATCGTCCTGCTGGGCCACGTACTGCGCAAGGAAAATTGCGATATGCAATTTTCATTCACAGAAGACTACGTGGCGCTATTTGGCTCACCTCCACGCCTGGCCCAGGCCGTCACGAACCTGATCGGCAATGCCATCGACGCCAGCGCCACCAAGGGAGGCGGTCGCATCGAAGTGGTGCTTGCCCAGACCGCCGCCGAGGCAGAGATCCGGGTTACGGATTCCGGTTGCGGTATTCCCGCCGAAGTGCTCACCAGGATGTATGACCCGATGTTCTCCACGAAACCATTTGGTCAAAGCACCGGCCTCGGCCTCACCGTCGTCCATGACATCGTCACCGGCGATTTTCGCGGCAGCATCGACGTCCAGACCAAAATAGGCGAGGGCACGACCTTCATCTTGCATCTATCGAAGAGCAGCACCTGAACGTCATGCGTTGCAAGGCCGTGGAAGGCTCGCAACTTACCCTGTCCATCGAGTGCCGCATCGGCCAGCGTATTGGCGCTACATGATTTCGATCTTGCTCGCGCGCCTCGATAAATTCCTTCGTCATGTTTCTAAAACATGGCATACACATTATTAAATGAAGCCGACCGCGCGCTATGCAAGGCCAGACATCAAACGGACGGCAGCCACTAAACAGGGCTCGCCTGTGCCTTGGGCTCCCTTGTCGAAACGCGGGCAGGCCGGGATATAGCGCAGCGGCCGCAGGCAGCCGCCACAGAACGCTGCATTGCCCAACCACGCACGTCGCTCATTGACCTTTGGCAAGGCGAATGATGAAGGTGGTACCCACGCCGACGTGGCTGTCGATGTCGATCGAACCGTTGAAATCGCCCTTGACAATGTCATGCACGATGGTGAGACCCAAGCCTGTACCCTCGCCGAAAGGCTTGGTGGTGAACATCGGATCGAATACCTTGGATTGCACTTCCGGCGGCATGCCGCAACCCTCGTCGCTAACCTGCAACACGAGAAAGCCTGCTTGCTGCTTGAGCCTTACATCGATCTTGCCACCGCCGCGTTCGGCCATCGCATCGATCGCGTTGGTCACCAGGTTGGTAATGATCTGCGCCAGCCGGCTCGGCGACCCGAGGATTTCCATCACATCGTGTTCGTGTTCGAAGTTGGTGGTCGAACGCTTTTCACGCAAGGCGTGACTCAATAGCAGGATGGATTCGCGGATCACCGTCACGGCGTTGAAGCTGACCAGCTGCTGCGCGCTCAGATCGCGCGTCTGTGACTTCACGCCACGCACGAAACCCGATGCCCGCTCTGCGGCACTTTCTGCCAGGTGCAGCGACTTCGACATCTCTGCGGCGATCTCGCGATGGTCGTCCTCGTTGACGCTATCGTCGCCAATCGATTCGTTGTATTCCTTGACCAGGCTTGCCAGCTCCGATACCGCCGCGCGCACCGCAGCCAACGGCGTATTCATTTCGTGCGCGATACCAGCGGTGAGACGGCCGAGCGAAGCCATTTTTTCCGCGATCATCAGCTTCTCGCGGTTCTCTTCCTGGAGCCGCGCGTTATACACCGTCTCGCGATAAAGATTGGCATTCTCGATGGCCACTGCGACCTGATGCGCAATCACGTTGAGAACCGATACCGAATCCTCGTCGAACGCGTGTTCGTTGGCGCCATACAATTCCAGGACGCCGATCACATGCTCGCTGGAGATCAGCGGTATCGTCAATTCCGATAGCGCGGAAAGCTCGCCGTCGGGCGCGGGCGCAGCAACACGCAATGTCGCTTCGCTTGCACCTTCGGCGGGAAGCGCTGGCAACGGGATTTCACATATGCCATTTACATTTTTCCCGCCATATGCCCGCAACGTCAATGCCCCGTCGCCGTCATGCGTGTCCGGCAACGTGTAGAGTTTGGCGCAAACGAGCTTGAAACGGTCCTGCAGCAAGTCCACGACCTTGTGCATCATGTCGTCGGGATCGCGGATACTGCCCACCGCGGTAGAAACGGCAATGACCGTTTGCAGAATATTGTGCTGCGTCGTGATGATGGTTTGCTGCAACTTGCGCTGTTCTTCGTGATTGGAAGCGATATTCACAATAAGACCGGGGATCAGTTCCAGCGAATCTAGGGCGGCGCTACCCACCTTTGCCGCAGTTGTGAGTTCGACATCGACATACGACAGCGGCGGCACGTCCTCACCGTCGATCAGCGCTTTAATGATGTCCAGCGTGCGCGTGGCGATTGCACGCGGCAACTGTCGGACCGTGGCAAGCATGCGGCCAGACTCCACGGCCAGCAAGGCTTCGGGAATGCCATCGAAGCCGGCGATGAGTATACGCGCCGACAAACCCATCTCCTGTATGACCTCGGCGGCGCCCAGCGCTCCTTCGTCCGTCGCGGAGATGATGGCATCGAGGTCGGGAACCTGGCGCAAAGCCTCGCGCGCAAACTTTGCTCCCTGTTCACGCCGGTTGATCAGAGCGGTCCAATCGAGCATCGCTTCATACGCCACGACCACGTCGGGATATCGCGCAAGCGTCTCGTGAAAACTATGTGTGCGCATTGCGCCAGAGGGTACGCGCTCATCACCGGAAAAATATGCCAGCTTGCCGCGATGACCCAAGCGAGCCAGGACATGCTCGACAACAATGGCCTGACCCTTGGCATTGTCGGACCCGACGGTACAACGCACGCCGTCGACAGGAGAGTCCAGACTGACGACGGGGATATGCGCTGCCCGGGCTTGCTCGAGGACCGCGATGATGGCGGGATGCTGACACGCCATCGGCTTGAGCACGATGGCATCCACGCCCTTTTCGACGAACTTGCTCAGCTCGGCGGCTTGCTCGTCGACGTTAAGCACCTGCACCGTCGTGAACTGGATGCCACGCCGCATGGCTTCTGTGCGGAGGCAGTTTTCGCCCACGGTCCAGATGAACGCGCCGAAACGCGGATCGAACAGAACAAACCCAACGCGTAAAGCGCTCCTGGCCAAAACAGGCTCCTTTGTGTTCCGCAGGAGCTGGCCGGATCGGAAAATCCGTCAGGCAAGTCCTAGTCTTTTCACCAATTCGCTGGTCAACGCGGCCTGATTCAGGGTGTAGAAATGCATGCTCGGCACGCCGCCTTCGATCAGCCTCTCGCACAGCGTGGTCACCACGTCCAGGCCGAAAGCGCGGATGCTATCTATATCGTCACCAAAACCCTCAAACTTGCGTCGCATCCATTGCGGAATTTCCGCACCGCAGGATTCCGAGAAGCGTGCCAGCTTGGTAAAGCTGGCGATCGGCATGATGCCGGGCACGATGGGAAGGTCGACGCCAGCGTTGCGCACAGTCTCGACGAAATAGAAATAGGCGTCGGCGTTGTAGAAATACTGCGTGATTGCCGAATTCGCCCCTGCTTCGACCTTCTTGAGAAAAGCCGACAGATCGCTGCTCGCGCTACGCGCCTGCGGATGCGTTTCGGGATACGCCGCAACCTCGACGATGAAGTCCCGACCTGACTCTGCGCGAATGAACTCGACCAGCTCATTGGCATAACGGAATTCGCCGGGATCGGCCATGCCCGAAGGCAGATCGCCGCGCAACGCCACGATGCGCTTGACGCCGATTTCACGAAACTCCGCCAGATGATCGCGGATGCTCGCCTGCGTCGCGCCGATGCAGGACAGGTGCGGCGCGGCATCCAGCCCGGCGGCGCAGATCTCGCGCACGACTTGCAAGGTGCGGTCCCGCGTCGATCCCCCCGCGCCATAAGTCACCGAAAAGAATTCGGGCTTGAGTGCAGCCAATTGCTCACGCACGCCACGTAGCTTCTCCATGCCTTCAGGCGTGGCTGGCGGATAGAACTCGATACTGAAACGCGGTGAGGAGTGAGGAGTAAGGAGTGAGGAGGTCATGGTTTATCCACCCTTTTCAGGGAATTGATCAGTCCGTTCAACAAGCCGAAGACGTCACTGATGGCGGCTTCAATCACAGCGATCTGATCCGTGTAGGCCAACTCAGCGGCAATGACGAATTGGGTGTCCAGTTCGCTGAGAGAACCGCGCGCAATACCGAGAAAATGCAGATATTCCCGAGTCGTGTTTCTTGCTACGCCTTCCGCAATATTGGACGGCATCGAAACTGCCGCTCTGCGCATCTGTGCAGTCAGGCCGAACCGTTCAGAGTCAGGAAAGGTGGCAGTGATTCGATAAACCGCTGTAACCAGCGCAATGGCATGCTGCCACACAAGCAAGTCACGGTGTTTTCTCCTCACTCCTCCCTCCTGACTCCTCACGATCAATACCGATAGTGGTCAGCCTTGTACGGCCCTTCTAGCGGCACGCCGATGTACTTGGCCTGCTCGTCGGTCAGCTCGGTCAGTACTGCGTTGAGCTTTTTGAGTTGCAGACGCGCGACCTTCTCATCGAGATGCTTGGGCAGCGTGTAAACGCCCACCGGGTAATCGGCATTGCGCGTGAACAACTCGATCTGCGCGATGGTTTGGTTGGCGAATGACGATGACATGACGTAGCTGGGATGTCCCGTGCCGCAACCGAGATTCACGAGGCGACCTTTGGCCAGCAAGATGATGCGCTTGCCGTCCGGGAAAATGACGTGATCGACTTGTGGCTTGATCTCTTCCCACTCGTATTTTTCCAGCGCCGCAACTTCGATTTCATTGTCGAAGTGGCCGATGTTGCAGACGATGGCCTGGTCTTTCATGCGCTCCATGTGATCATGGGTGATGACATGGAAATTGCCGGTGGTGGTCACGAAGATGTCGCCCTTGTCGGCGGCGTAATCCATCGTCACCACGCGATAGCCTTCCATGGCGGCCTGCAGCGCGCAGATCGGATCGATCTCGGTGACCCAGACTTGTGCCGACAGTGCGCGCAGTGCTTGTGCCGAACCCTTGCCGACATCGCCGTAACCGGCCACGACGGCAACCTTGCCAGCGATCATTACATCGGTAGCGCGCTTGATGCCATCCACCAGCGATTCGCGGCAACCGTAGAGATTGTCGAACTTGGACTTGGTGACCGAGTCGTTGACGTTGATAGCGGGGAACTTGAGATCGCCGCGTGCATGCATTTGGTATAAACGATGCACGCCGGTGGTGGTCTCTTCGGTGACGCCCTTGATTGCGGCGAGGCGCACGGAATACCAGGTCGGGTCGGTCGCCAGCTTGGCCTTGATCGACGCGAACAGGATCGTCTCTTCTTCCGAAGTTGGCTTGGCAATGACAGATAGATCTTTCTCGGCCTTGGCACCCAGGTGCAGCAGCAAGGTTGCATCGCCGCCATCATCGAGAATCATGTTCGAGTGGATGCCATCGGCCCAGTCGAAAATGCGATGCGTGTAATCCCAATACTCGGTCAGCGTTTCGCCCTTCACGGCGAAAACGGGAACCTGCGACGCGGCGATCGCGGCAGCGGCGTGATCCTGTGTCGAGAAGATATTGCACGATGCCCAGCGCACTTGCGCGCCGAGCGCGACCAGCGTCTCGATCAGCACCGCCGTCTGGATGGTCATGTGCAACGAGCCGGTAATGCGCGCGCCCTTGAGCGGCTGCGCCTTCGCGAACTCTTCGCGAATGGCCATCAGGCCCGGCATTTCGGTTTCGGCGATGCGAATCTCCTTGCGGCCCCAGTCGGCCAGCTTGAGATCAGCGATTACATAGTCATTGAAAATTGAATCTGCCACAGCGTTCATTTTTGCTCCTTGAACGTATGGCCGGAGGGAGAGGGAGGAGATGTCTCGGCTCACCGTCTTCCCGTGCCCGGCACGGTTGAACAGGTGAGCGCGGTTGAATCTTGACCGACAATGAATTGTCGGGTCCGAGCCTGGGATGCTTACATCGCATCTCGCAACGCTCCTCGGAGAAGGCGGATTATACGGATAAAGTGCAACCAGCACATCCCCGCGATATCACCTCAGGCAGGCACTTTGCCACTATTCATCCACAACGAATCCAGGTCGGCGAACTTCCATTTGTTCGGGTCTTCGCGGCTGGCGATGCCGTCGGCCGACGCGTGATCGGAAAGATCCACCCGCGCCGGCTCGAAGCGCGCACTGAGCTGCGTCGAATAGAAAACCAGCACGACGGGGGCCAGCAGCGACGCTTGCGACTGCTCGACAACCACGCCGATGCGCCCGGACTGCAAACGTACCAACGAGCCCACCGGATAAATGCCCAGACTGCGTACGAAGGCGTGAAAGATCGCCTCGTCGAAGTGCCCCTTGCACCATTCCGTCATCTTGCGCAGCGATTCGGCCGGATCCCAGCCACGCTTGTAGGCTCGGTTCGACGTGATGGCGTCATACACGTCACAGACGGCCCCCATGCGTGCATACAGGCTGATATCTTCGGCAAGGAGGCGATGTGGATAACCCGTGCCATCCATTTTCTCGTGATGATGAAGGCATACATCCAGCGCGATTTCGCCCACGCCGTGTCCTTCGAGCAGCATGCGATGCCCCTCTGCGGGGTGGCGCTTCACGATCTCGAATTCTTCGTCGGTCAGGCGTCCGGGCTTGTTGAGGATTTCATTCGGGATATACATCTTGCCAACGTCATGCAGCAGACCGGCCATACCGGCATCGCGCGTTTGCATTTCATCGAGACCTAATTGTCTCGACAGCGCAATCATCAGCGCGCAGACCGCCACGGAGTGCATGTATGTGTAATCGTCACTGACTTTCAGCCGAGCCAGACTGATCAGCGTACCGGGGTTGCGGAACACCGAGGCGGCAATATCCTCCACCAGTGGCATCGCATCGGCGGCATCCAGCGCGCGGCCCATGCGCGCCTGGGTAAATAGCGTGGCGACAGCATCGCGCGTGTTGTTACAGATGCTCGCCGCGCGCTGCATTTCCTCGGCCATGGAACAGCGTTCGGGAAGCACCGCGCTGACTCCGATGCGCGCCAGTTCCTTGTCGGTTTCCTTGTCGGACGCCTGCTTGTCGAGCGCCGCTGGCGCCGCCTCCGGATCGACATCGCGGCCCTGAGCGGTATCGATCCACGCCTCGCGCACGCCGCTTTTCCGGATGCGCGCAAGCTCCTTATCGCTCGCAATGAGAAAGGATGTGCGCCAGAACGGATGCTCCAGCCACGAGCCACAAAGCTCGTGGAGGTACATTCCGACGCGAAGCTGATTGACCTTGATGCGCTTGAGCATGGTCCGAAGGGTTGTCGTTCGGTTGCGCGCCGCAAGTCCCAGGCAACACGGCGCATCCCTCAGAACTTATCGGCGGCGCAGCCGCGGACTTGACCGTGTCCCTTGAGGCAGCTCAAAAAAAAGGGCCGCGCAGGCGGCCCTTTTTGTCACGCAGTGTTTCTCTCAGAGGCCAGCATCGGAGCGAATCGCCGCTGCTTTGTCGGTGCTCTCCCAGGTAAATTCCGGTTCGTCGCGACCGAAGTGGCCATAGGCGGCGGTCTTTGAATAAATCGGACGCAACAGATTGAGCGACTGGATGATGCCTTTGGGGCGCAGGTCGAAGTGGCGCTCGATGAGGGCCACGATCTTGTCATCGCTGATCTTGCCCGTGCCGAAAGTATTGACCGACAACGACACCGGCTTCGCTACGCCAATAGCATAGGCAACCTGCACTTCGATGCGGTCGGCAACGCCGGCGGCAACAAGGTTCTTGGCAACATAGCGGCCGGCATAGGCGGCGGAACGGTCGACCTTGGAGGGATCCTTGCCGGAGAACGCGCCACCGCCGTGACGTGCGGCACCACCGTACGAGTCAACAATGATCTTACGACCGGTGAGGCCGCAATCGCCGTGCGGGCCGCCGATGACAAAGCGGCCGGTCGGATTCACCAGGTAACGCACATTGCCGCTGATGAGTTCCTTGGGCAGTACTGGCTTGATGATCTCCTCGATCACCGCTTCGGTAAGCTGTGCATGCGAGATATCCGGGCTGTGCTGAGTGGACACGACGACGGTGTCGATAGCGACAGGCTTGTGGTCGACGTACTTGACCGTCAACTGGCTCTTCGCATCCGGACGCAGCCATGGCAAGCGGCCGTCCTTACGCACTTCGGCCTGGCGCTGCATTATGCGATGCGCATAATAGATGGGCAACGGCATGAGGCTGGTGGTCTCGTTGCTGGCGTAGCCGAACATCAGGCCCTGGTCGCCCGCGCCCTGGTCCAGGTCGAGGCCTTCGCCTTCGTTCACGCCTTGCGCAATATCGACCGACTGGCGATTGATAGCCGTCAGGATGGCACAGCTCTTGTAGTCGAACCCGATATCGGAATTGTCATAGCCGATGCGGCGCACGGTGTCCTGCGCGATCTCGCGGTAGTTGATGTGCGAGTTGGTGGTGATCTCGCCCGAGATCACGACGAGGCCGGTGGACACCAGCGTTTCGCAAGCGACGCGGCCGCGCGGGTCGACAGCGAGAATCGCGTCCAGCACCGCATCGGAGATTTGGTCGGCGACCTTGTCGGGATGGCCTTCCGAGACCGACTCGGAAGAAAAGAGAAAATCATTGCTCATGTATGTCTGCTCCTGAAACGGAAAAACCCCGGATTTCGTTGGGCGCGGCCAACTCCGGGGTTCGAGCGGACGACGCTTTAGCAGTATTTTGGCATCGACCATTCGAACAAAAGTCCGACTGACCAGCCCCCGCCCTGCAAGTTGTCTTTAACTCGGCGAAGTAGCGATTATAGCGGATGAACGCCCCGACAACGCAAGCGGACCTTGTGCGGCCTCAAGCAAAGCGCCGTCCGAGCACACTCGGCAATCGACAAATGCGGCAAACTACGCCCATTCTGTTATGCCCCTGATCCGATTTGCCGCACACCCTGACCTCTTCGCTTTTCCGCTGGCTCGGCCACTTGTCGCTGCCTGCGCTTCACCGACTGGGAGCAATCGTCGGTCTCCTGACATATCGGCTATCGGGCCGCTATCGCCTGCGCATGCGCGACAATATGGGTTTGGCATTGCAGCGTCCACCAACGCCGGGCGAGCTGCGCAGTGCAGCTGCCGAAACGGGCCGTATGATGTTTGAATTGCCCTACATCTGGCAGCGTCCCCTGGCCAAGGTACTGGGCCATGTCGTCGAAGTCGTCGGCTGGGAGAAAGTGGAAGCGCTGCGCGCCGATGGTCGCGCCGTGCTGGCCCTGACGCCACACCTGGGCTGTTTCGAAATCGTCTCGCTATACATTGGCGAGCGCATGCCGATGACCGTGCTCTATCGCCCACCCAAGCAAAGCGTGATCGAACCGATCCTGCGCGCGGGTCGCGAACAAGGCAACATCAAACTCGCACCGGCCGATCTGGGCGGCGTGCGGCGCCTCATCAAGGCGCTCCGCCAAGGCGAAGCCACCGGCCTGCTGCCGGACCAGGCGCCGGGCAAAGGCGAAGGACTGTGGTCGCCCTTCTTCGGCAAACCTGCTTACACCATGACCCTGGCCGGACGGCTGTCGGAAGTGCAGGACACGGCCGTGCTGCTGTTCTGGGGTGAGCGCATTGCCGGCCGGGGCTGGCGCATCCACGTGTTCGAGCCGCACGAGGAAGTCAGCGGCACGCTTGATGAACGCGTACATGCCATCAACCGCAATATCGAGCATCTCGTACGCCAATGCCCGACGCAATACCTGTGGGCTTACAACCGTTACAAGGTGCCCGCCGGCGTCACACCGGCACCACAAGAATAATGACAATGTAATAATGCAGCATATCGGTACGCGCACCTTTCTCGCTTTCATGTGGCTGCTGCACTGGCTGCCCTTACCCTTGCAGGCAGTGTTCGGCTGGACGCTTGGCCATCTGTTGTATGTCTTCGTCGGCGCACGTCGACGTGTCGTCATGACCAATCTGCGTCTGTGTTTTCCTGAACTCAGCGAAGCGCAACGCCGCGCGTTGGCACGTCGCAATTTTGTGGCAGTAACGCGCAGCATGCTGGAGCGCGGCGTGATCTGGTGGGCGAGCGAACGGCGCATTCGTCGCCTGGTGGAACTGCATGGCGTGCACCAGGTACGCGCAGCGCATGCGCAGGGGCGCGGCGTCGTCATGCTGGTGCCGCATTTCGTCGGTCTCGATATGGCCGGTTCACGTATGGCAATGGAAATGGACTGCGTCAGCATGTATGCCGCGCAGCTCAACAAGCTGCTCGAAAAAATGCTGTTGCGCGGCCGCACACGCTTTCGCTCGCAGGTGCTGTTGTCGCGTCAGGAAGGCATTCGCGGCGCCGTGCGCGCCATCAAGCAGGGCCGTCCGTTCTACTACCTGCCCGATCTCGACTACGGTCCGAAGGAGTCGATCTTCGTGCCCTTCTTTGGTATCCAGACGGCGACGATTCCGGGTCTGCCAAGAATTGCCCGCCTTGGAAATGCCGTTGTCATTCCACTGGTGGTACGCATGAAGCGCTGGGGCCGCGGCTACGTCGGCGAATTCGGCGAACCCTGGCCGGACTTCCCCGGCAAGGACGTAAGCCTCGACGTGGCACGCATGAACGCCTGGATCGAGCACGAGGTGCGTCGCATCCCCGCCGAATACTACTGGGTGCACAAGCGCTTCAAGACGCGGCCACCTGGCGAGCCGAAGCTCTACTGACCGGTACAGAGCAGGAAATTTGCCCAAAAGACGCCCCGAACGGGCAGTGGTGCACACTCAACACAGCGCTCTTGGTCTAGACTGCCGAAACCGGGTGCGCGGGCGCGCCTGCACGCATCCAGCTGTGGGGGGCAGCCTGTCGTGGAAAGACAATGGTTTCTCGAGTCCGTTGCGGCAGACGGTTCCATCGTCACGCGCAACATCGACCAGCTACCCTATCGCATCGGGCGCGATGCCGACAATCATCTCGTCGTTGCCGCGGTCGGCCTGAGCCGTCACCACGCCTATCTGACGCTCGACGTCAGTACCCGCCTCAAACTCACCGATCTGGACAGCACCAACGGCTCCTTCGTCAATCGGGAACGCGTCGAAGGCTCGCGTCTGCTGCAGGTCGGCGACATCCTGCATTTCGGCACGGCGGAATTTCGCCTCAAGGAATACATGATTGTCGAGGGCGAGGCAGCGCCGACCACCTCGACACATACCGTTGTCATCTCTCCAGGGACGATGCTATCGGAATATTTCGTCGCGCACGAAGCGGAATTCATGGCACTGCTCGCCGGCAGGGGCCTGACCGGCGCGGCACAACCCATCGTGCATGCGGCGGACAGCACCGTGTTCGCCTACGAGTTGCTCGGCCGCGCGAAGATGCCGCCGCTGCCGACCTCGCCCATCAGACTGTTCGAACTGGCAGCTACCTTGCACAGGGAAGTCGAGCTGAGCGTCGCCTTTCGCGAATACGGCCTGCGTGCCATGGTGCCCTTTTTGAACGGCTGCGCAGTCTTCGTCAACACGCACCCCAAGGAAACCTTCACCGAAGAGTTCTATCGCTCGCTCCAGCGCCTGTTGCGGGATTTCCCGTTGCTCGACCTGGTGGTGGAAGTGCATGAAACCGCCGTCACGGAAACGGCGCAGATGCGCATCCTGGCAGAACGCCTCAAGGACATCGGCGTGCGCTTCGCCTATGACGATTTCGGCGCCGGTCAGGCACGCCTCAACGAACTCGGCGAAACACCGGCGCATTTCGTCAAGTTCGACATGGGGCTGATCCGCGACATCGACCGCGCCAGTGAGCGCAAGCGTCGTGTGGTCGGCGATCTGGTGCGCCTGATCCTCGACCTCGGCTCCATACCACTGGCCGAGGGCGTGGAAACCGAAGCCGAAGCCCAGGTGTGTCGCGACATGGGTTTCCAGTTATTACAGGGTTACCTCACCGGGAAACCGACGCCAGTTGAATCTTTCGGTCCCCCGATCGATGAAACGCAAGGCCTGATTTCGCCGCTCTGAGCGGGATATCCACGTCTGCAAATTGCCGTGTGCGACGCCTTTGTCAGGACCCGATCATGATCTTGAGCGCTGACCGCCGGTCAGATCTATGCGTCGCACTGACATCACTTGCGGACAATGCGGACCAAATTCACGGTAGACCCCGAAAGAACCGCAAGCGTCGATTCAGTCTCTTTGTGTCGAACCGATATGAGTTGTGTACAGGAGCATTCCCATGAAATTTGCGCGCTATTTTCGTCTCACGTTTGCCGCATGTTTTGCTGCACTCGCATCGCTGGCTTACGCTGAGCCACTGAAGATTCTGCACGTCATGAGTTACGGCGCCGACTGGTCCTGGACTCAGGATCAGTTGCGCGGTTTTCGTGAAGGGCTCGGCATCTCCGATATCACGTTACGCGTCGTGGAACTCGATGCCAAACACAATAGCCCCGAGCAAATCAAAGCGGCCGCGAAAGAAGCCATTGATATGATAGAAGCATGGAAACCCGACCTCGTCTATACCAGTGATGACGTGGTGCAGACCGAAGTGGCGGTCAAGTTCATCAACTCGAAAATTCCTTTCGTCTATTCCGGTGTCAACAAAGAACACAAAGACTATGGCTTCGATAAGGCCTCGAACATTACCGGTGTGCTGGAACGCGAACATTTCATCGGCACATTGAACCTGCTGCGCGAGATCAAGCCTTCGTCACATCTGCGCCTGGCCATCGTGCTCGACGATGATCCCACCTGGGTCGGCGTTGCCAACCGCATCCGTGCCGATCTAGCCACGCGCAGTGACGTAGAGGTCGTGGAGTGGCTGCAGCCCAAGACCTTCGAGGAATACAAGACAGCCATGCTTGCCTTGCAAGGCAAGGTTGACGCGGTCGGACTACTCGGGGTCTTTCTATTCAAGAAGCCTGACGGCAAGTTTGCGGACTACGAAGAGGTCCTGCACTGGACAGCTGACAACAGCAAACTCATCGATTTCTCGTTCTGGGATACACGCATCGAACGCGGCACGCTGCTGGCCGTGACGGTCTCGGGTGTGGAGCAAGGTCTGCTCGCCGGTCGCATGGCGCGGCGCATTCTCGTCGACAAGGTAGCGCCTTCCAGCATTGCGCCGGAGCCCACCGCCAAGGGCCGGCCGATGATTTCGCTGGCACGTGCCCGCAAGCTGGGGCTATCGATCAATAGTGGTGTGTTGCTCAACGCGGAAGTGTTGACGCGCTTCGCGTGGGGCCCGTAGGGGATGTCGCTTTCGCGTTCGCTACCGCTGCGCATCAACCTGATCTCGCTGATTTTCTCGGCGTTGGTTGCGTTCGTGCTGACGGCGCTCGGCGGCTTTTTCCTGCACCGCGAACAAACGGCGAATGCCGTCATCCGTGCCACGCTGGCAGCTGATGAGCTGGCGACGCGCGCGAATCGACTCGTTTCCCTGGATATGGATTTCGCCGATTTCTTGCGCTTCGACGATCAGTGCGCGGAGGTCATCCGCAGCGATCCGATGTTGCGCAGCGCCGCGCTGTTCAATACCAATGGCATACAACAATATTCTAGCGGCGCAGACCGGATAGATTGGCCCTTCGCCGTCCAGTTGCCCGATGCGAATCGCGCGAGAACCGTCGCGGCATCTGCCAGCGGCATACTCGTCTTGCATCCTGTCATGCGCAGCAAGAACGAAGTGGTGGGCTATGCCGTCGTCGCAGTCAATGACGCCGCTGTCCTGCACGCAACGCTGAACAGCGTCGGTTGGTTGGTGGCAAGTGCGTTCGGGCTCTTCGTCGTCGGTTTGATCATTCAACAGGGCATTCTCTGGCGTGCGGTGGGACGCCCGCTGGCAAACCTGGTGCGGACTGCCGACAGCATCCAGCCCGATCGGTTGGTACAGATACCCGAGCTGCCGGGCATGAACGCCAACGACGACGTCGGCCGCCTGTATGGCGCTTTTTCGCGTCTGGTGCAGCGCCTGCTCGACGCGCGCCATGAACTGATCGTGCAAAACGAGCGCCTGGAAAATGCCGTGCGCGAGCGCACCACGGAGCTGGAGCGCGTCAATGCCGATCTGGCCTATGACATCGAACGTCGCAAGGAACTCGAAGAAGAGCTGCGCAAGCTGGCCAGTACGGATGCGCTGACCGGCCTCGCCAATCGCGCCTTCATCATGCCCTATCTCGAACGCCGTCTCGATCAGGCACGCCGCAACAGCACGCCGCTCGGCCTGATCCTGCTCGACTTCGACGGCTTCAAGCACATCAACGACACCCACGGACATGCCATCGGCGATCGCGTGCTGCAGATCATGGGACAACGCATCCAGCAGGTGTGCCGCCAATCCGATGTGCTGGCGCGCCTCGGCGGCGACGAATTCCTGATCGCCTTCGAAGCCTTCCTCGACCAGGGGCAGGCCGACGCGCTGTGTCAGAGAGTGGTGGCGCTATTCGAATCGCCGCTGCAGATAGGTGCCCTGAGCCTGCCGCTCGGTGTCAGCGTAGGCGCTGCACTGTTCCCGCGCGATGGAGAAGATCTGACGAGCTTGATGGCTGCCGCCGACATCGCGATGTATGCGATCAAGCAACGCGGTGGCGGTTACCTGTTCGCTTCACCGATCGCGCGAGATCAAGTCGAACCCGAAGGACAATAATCCAGTCTGCCGCCGCTGACGCGCTCGATGCCCGCCAGGTCGCGCCAGGACTGCACCGCCACGAAGCCCGCTGCAACCAGCAAGCCGCGCACCGCGCTTGCCTGATCGTAACCATGCTCGAACAATAGCCAGCCGCCGGCTTGAAGATGCGTGGGGGCCAGACTTGCTATGTGGCGGATATCGTCCAGCCCATCATCGCCCGCTACAAGTGCAGTGCGCGGCTCGAAACGCACATCGCCTTGCGCGAGATGCATATCGTTGGCGGCAATGTAAGGCGGGTTGGAGACGATCAGATCGAAACGCTCGCCAGTGAGCGGCTCGAACCAGTTTCCATGCAAAAAGCATAGCGGCGCGCGCAGGCGTTGCGCGTTGTCTGCGGCGATGGTGAGCGCGGCGGCGCTGGCGTCCGTTGCCGTGACACTGGCATATTCGCATTCGAGCGCCAGAGAGATTGCGATGGCGCCAGTGCCGGTACCGAGATCGAGGATGTCGATGGTGGTTTGTCCTCGCTGCACGCTTTCCCCTCTCCCGGCCTCCG
>JAQGMF010000054.1 GCA_028292505.1 Rhodocyclales bacterium | reverse complement strand
TCTGTGGTGAAAGGTTTTGCTTTTCATTGCCTATCTTCAATAGGCAAAACAGCCTCTAAGGCCACGATGTGCGCTACAACAGGTAGGCACCGAGGCGATAGGAAATCGCCGCAATCAAGGCGCTCGCCGGGATGGTCAGCACCCAGGCCCAGACGATGCTGCTGGCCAGTCCCCAACGCACGGCCGACACGCGATGTGCCGAGCCCACGCCGACGATGGCGCCGGTAATAGTATGCGTAGTGGATACCGGCACGCCCAGCGCCGAGGCGATGAACAGCGTAATCGCGCCGCCCGTTTCCGCGCAGAAGCCGCCGACCGGCTTGAGCTTGGTGATGCCCTTCCCCATGGTCTTGACGATGCGCCAACCACCGAACATCGTACCCAGACCGATGGCCGTGTAGCAGCTCACCACCACCCACGCGGGTATGCCATCGTCTTGACCGGTAACGCCCGCTGCGATCAGCAGCAGCCAGATGATGCCAATGGTCTTTTGTGCATCGTTGCCACCGTGGCCCAGACTGTATGCACCGGCCGAGACCAGTTGCAGACGCCGGAACCAGCGATCCACACGCGCCGGCGTCGAGCGCCGGAAAATCCATGCCACGAGCAGCATCATGGTCGAGCCGAGCAGCATGCCGAGTAGCGGCGAGAGCACGATGAACAGCACGGTCTTGCCGATACCCGAGCCTACCAGTGGACCGATACCTGCCTTGGCCATGGTGGCGCCGACGATGCCGCCGATGAGCGCATGCGAGGAACTCGACGGGATGCCATAGAACCAGGTGATCAGGTTCCATATCACGGCGCCGATGAGCGCACCGAACACGACGAATTGATCCACTGCCGCTGGGTCGACGATGCCCTTGCCGATGGTGGCGGCGACGTGCGTGCCGAAGATCCACAGCGCGATGAAGTTGAAAGCCGCTGCCCAGATCACTGCGTGCTTGGGTTTGAGCACGCCGGTCGACACGACAGTGGCAATCGAGTTGGCCGCGTCGTGGAAACCGTTGAGGAAATCGAAGAACAGTGCAAGGCCGACGAGGCCGATGACGACCGCCAGACTGATGTGAAGGTGCATCGCCTAGACGCTTTCCAGCACGATGCTTTCGACGTGTTTGGAGACGTCCTTGCAGCAGTCGGTGATCTTTTCGAGTACCTGGTAAACCGCCGACAGCTTCATCACTTTCATGGCGTCGGTTTCCTTGCGAAACAGCGTGGAAATGGCTGTGCGCATGACGCGGTCGCAGTCGCTTTCGAGCTGCTCGATCTCGCGACAGGTGCGCATCATGTCCGATGCCGAACGCATATCGTCGAGCAGCGATACGACGTGCCTGACGCGCTCGCAGCACGACAGCGTCAGATTCGCCATCTGGCGCGCCTCGGCGGTGTAGGTCTCGACGTTGTAGAGCGTCACCGATTCGGCGACGTCCTGGATGGCGTCGACGATGTCATCCATGGCCGAGATCAACTGGTGAATCTCGTCGCGATCGAACGGCGTGATGAAGGTGCGATGCAGCAGCGCGATGACATCGTGGGTGATGCCGTCGGCACGCACCTCGCGCGAATCGATGGCTTCGATGCGCGTCTTCGCGTCGCCCTCGTTCGCCATCAACAGGGCAAGTTCCTTGGCGGCCAGCACCATCTGCTCGGCATGGGCGTTGAACAATTCAAAAAAACGGCCCTCGCGGGGCATCAGGCGACCAAACATGGGGAAGACTCAGGTTACGGAATTGTGACAATTGTAATGCGCCGCGTCGCCCGCAGGGGCGCCTTGCTGAAGAGCCGCTCCGGTGCTCGCTGTGAGAATTGCCGTAACGCAAATTGCGGAGATTTATCGCTTGAGCGGCGACAGGTGCCAGACCACCTGCGAGTCCAGCGGCGT
Organism: Rhodocyclales bacterium; assembly: GCA_028292505.1. Lineage (GTDB taxonomy): Bacteria > Pseudomonadota > Gammaproteobacteria > Burkholderiales > Rhodocyclaceae > Viridibacterium. Next base: position 81,085 of record JAQGMF010000054.1, on the reverse strand, counting down.
CCACCTACTCACCTCGATGCCGGCCTGCCGCAGCCCATCTCCGACCCAGGTGTTGCAAGTGTTGAACAGGCTGTACGAACCCGTTGCCTCGTAGAACGCATCCAGCGAGCCATAGTGCCGGTTCGGGACAGGGATTCCCTGGCCGATCGGCGATAGCATCAAGGAACGCTGAACGTAGCGAATCAACGATGCATATTGCATAGGCGAGAGTGGCAGCCTGTAGATGCGCGTGCCGAAGTTCAGGTTCGGCAGATAGTCGACATGTATCAGCGTGCGATGCTCGCCGGCCAGGGCACCGAAAGCGCGGCTTGCCGTGATGTCGCTCAGGTTTTGCGTGTTCAGGTAAAACTCGCGGTCGCCCCAGCCGATGGCGATATAGGCGGGATGGGGTGGCGGCGCGATGAAATCCTTCATCGGAAAACGCGTCGTCCAGTCGATAGCCGATGACTTCACCGGGAAGACGAAGTCGACGTGCATGCCGTTTGAAATGACAAAGGCATCGATGGTCTTGTCGTCATTTGTCTGCTGCCGATTGGCGGGGAACAGCACCAGCAGATAGGCGACACAGAAATAGAAGATGGCCGCCATCAAGGGCAGTGCCAGCACGATGCCAATGAGCCAGCAGAAAAGTTTGCGGCGATGTTGCAATTGTCTCGATGCCTTTCGAGTCTGTCATTTCCGCCTTCGCAGGAAGAACGGTGTGGGCGAGGTTTCTACACTAGCTCGCTCTCCAAATCTATTGCGAACAGCATGACAGGGTCACTGCAAAAGAAAAAGCGCCGTCATCCGAAGATCTGACGGCGCTTTTCAATCCATACCGCAGCAGATCAATGCCAAACGTATTGGCACCGCGCGGCGTGCAGAACGCTTACTTCGCCATGCTGTCCTTCTTCATATTGTCTTTGCCCATGGTGTCTTTGCCCATGGTGTCCTTGCTCATCGTGTCTTTCTTCATCGCTGGCTTGTGCGCCTTCTTCATGCCGTCTTTTTTCATGTCATCCTTCTTCATGCTGTCGGCCGACATCGCGCTTTTGGACATGCTGTCCTTCTTCATGTCGTCGGCGAAAGCCTGGGTAGTGACCAGACACATACAGGCAGTCATCAGTGAAACGAGTAGCTTGTTCATGTTTATTCCCTTGAGCGTTGAGGTAAAGCGACGAATGGATGAAACGTTTTGTGGAAGGCCTTGCGAACCTGCTCACGGCACAACGACTACAAACAGCACTGCAGCAAGCATTCATTTCAATCGTGCGACGAAGGGGGAACTGCCCCCTTCGCTGGTGGTGAGGTGTACGCACTTTACGTGTGGCCAGATGCCATCCCACGTCAGCACGACAACCCCCGAAAATTCTGGCTTCCGTCGATAAGACCGGGCATCGGCCGCTTTGCTTACATTGCAATCGATTTATTTCGTACTTGCCGTTCTTTCACACCTGAGCCATTTATTCAGGTGTAGCCTCACGGTTGGCGACTTGCCCCCGATCAATTCCGTGTCGCGTGGAAGGAAGTAACGAATGACTCCAAACGTTGCAACTGTTCATCCCGGCTGGCTGCGGATCACCCACTGGCTCAACGTCATCGCGGTGGTGATCCTCATCCTCAGTGGCTGGCGCATCTACAATGCCTCGCCTATTTTTGCCTTCCGTATTCCTGACAGCGTCACGCTCGGAGGCTGGCTTGGTGGCGCGCTGCTGTGGCATTTCGCTGCCATGTGGCTGCTGGTGGTGAACGGCGTTATCTATATGGCATTTAACTTCGCCACTGGCCGCTTTGGCAGGAAATTCTTTCCACTGCGTCCTCGTGAAGTCATTGGCGACATGGTCGCCGCGCTCAAGGGCAAGCTGGCGCACGACGATCTGACGCACTACAACGCGCTGCAGAAGCTCGCTTATTTGTTTGTGATCGTCGATGTCGCCGTGATCGTCCTGTCCGGCCTCGTTGTCTGGAAGTCCGTGCAGTTTTCCTGGCTGCGCGTATTGATGGGCGGTTTCGATAATGCACGCATCGTCCACTTCTTTGGTATGGCCGCGCTCGTTGCCTTCATCGTGGTGCACGTGATCATGGTCGCGCTGGTACCGAAAACTTTTGTGATGATGGTTCGCGGCAAGTGAGGAGGACGCAATGAAAAAACGCAACGCAATTTCTGGGCGAATCCAGCTGCTGGACAAGGATGCCATTGTCAAGGACGCGTTCAAGGCCATGCCTGCGTCGGCGCGTCGTCTGTTTCTCGGTCGTGCCGCCACGCTCGGCGGCCTGTCCATGCTCACCGGCTGCACGGTGGTCGACGAAGAGTCGGCCGAGAAGTTGCTGATGAAAGTGTCGCGCTTCAATGACAAGGTGCAGGGCTGGCTGTTCGACCCCAACAAGCTTGCGCCGACTTATCCGGAATCCATGATCACGCGTCCATTTCCGTTCAACGCGTTTTACGGCGAAGACGAAGTACCGGAAGTCGACACCGCCGATTACAAGCTGGCCATTGGCGGTATGGTCAGCGACAAGCATGCCTGGGCGCTGGATGAGCTATACAAGCTGCCACAGACCAGTCAAATCACACGTCATATCTGCGTCGAAGGCTGGAGCGCCGTTGGCAAATGGGGCGGCGTTACCTTCTCGACCTTCCTCAAGCGCATCGGTGCCGACATGTCGGCCAAGTACGTCAGCTTCAAGTGTGCTGACGACTATTACACCAGCATTGACATGCCGACGGCATTGCATCCGCAAACGCTGTTGACCTTCACCTACGACGGCCAGACGCTGCCGGCCAAGTATGGCTTCCCGATGAAGCTGCGCATGCCGACCAAACTCGGCTACAAGAACCCGAAGCACATCACGGAAATTGTCGTCGGCAATGCCTACACCGGCGGCTATTGGGAAGACCAGGGCTATAACTGGTTCGGCGGCAGCTGATTCGCTGCCGCTTGCCCGATGGCTGCGCCGCCGAGCGGCGCTGGTTTGGGCCGGAACAAGCGCCGCGAGAGCATTTCGCGGAACGGTTCGTCAATGAATTTCGCGCTCAGATGCGCCAGCGCGATGGTCACAACGGCGCACAGGCAGGCGCCCCACAGACGCGCATCGGCATTTTGCGTGAATGATGTGAACATCGAGTAGATCGGGTAGTGGATGCAATAGACCGGATAGGAGAGCCAGCCCAGGTAATCGAAAATCCGGTGCGCCATGCCGGGCTTGGGATCGGAAACCGTGCCAAGCGCCACTACGATGGGTACCAAGATCAATGCGACGAGTAGCCACGTCGGCTCGGCAAAGCGGGTAGGGAACATGAAGACGAACAGCGTCGCCAGTATCAGATACGTCGGCCGTATCCTGGGACAACGGGCGCTGATGCGGTCGAACAGGAAGTAGATATACACGCCCGAGAAAAATCCAAAAACGGTTCGGGGCAGACCGCCAATGATATTGGGCGCCGACCAGCCCGGCGCCACGAAGCCGGTCAGCAGCACATATGCAATCAGCGTAATGCTGCCGAGCAAGACCCACGGCAATGGATTCTTCCTGCGGCCCGCGCGCAGTACGACAAAGGCGAACAGGATATTCACCACCAGTTCAAAGAACAGCGACCATGCCGGATCGTTGGTGGGGAAGAGTGCGCTGTCTATCCTGTCCTTGCCGACGTGCACGAAGAAATCGCCCAGGTAGGGAATGTAGAAGGCATTCAGCGCAATTGCACTCAGCGTTTCGTGGAAAGTGAGACTCGTCTGGCCGTATGCCGTTTTCATCAGCAAGGCTGAAGCACCGAGCACCAGACCGATCATGAACATCGGGTACAGCCGCACCAAGCGCTTCAGGAAGAAGTCTTTGAAGCTCATGCCCGCGATCAGGCGTTGCTGATAGGAATGGGCGATGACGAAGCCGCTGAGACAGAAAAACAGATCGACCGCCAGGCCCGCGCCGGAAAAAAGCCTGAGCGAGGTGTGCTGCGTGAAGTGAAAGAACATGACGGCAATGGCAGCCACGCCGCGTAGACCGTCCAGCGTATTGAATCTGTGATTCATTCTGGCTTGCTTTCAAGGCGATTCGTCGCTGGTTTCATGACGCACACCTCCCGATCGGATTGTGTCGATGCCCATGCATCAACTTGCCTTGAATAGTGAAACAGTTGCCAAGCCCAGCAGCGTCATCAGCAGCGAGCCGACAACATGTGCAGAGATGGCCATGCACGCCCACCCCAGGCGGCCCTGCTGAATCAAGGTAGTGACCTCGGCGGAGAAGGTGGAGAAGGTGGTCAGCCCGCCGAGGAAGCCGGTAATGATCAGCAAGCGCCACTCCGGCGCCAAACCGGCATGCTGACCGAAGAAAGCGAGCGCTACACCGATCAGATATCCGCCCAGCATATTGGCGATCAAGGTGCCGGGTGGGATGGTTGCGAACGTGGCATTGAAGGCGGTTCCCAATACCCAGCGCAACACGGCGCCGAGGGACGCTCCAATGCAGATGGCCAGCACAGATCTGATCATGGCCTGGGCTCCTTCAGCAGTAGTTCGCAGTGGAGCAACGCGGCACGCACGTTGTAGAACTTACGCGCCAGTCTGGCGCGGGTGGATGGTGGAAAATACAAACGCAAGGCGATCATGTCGTTCGATGGAAGGTTTCGATATCAGGCGTCGATGATGCCGTGATTTTCGTATTTGAGCCACTTAGCGCGTGCGCACTTGAGGTTCTTGCAATCACTGGGCATTGACGCACATCAAAAATTCTTGACAAGCCAGTCAAGGCCGTCTAATTTACCAAAAGGTTAAATACAAACGAAGCACGACAGGATTTGCCGAATGTCTTCAGATCGTCTCAGCACCACCTTTGCAGCGCTTGCCGACCCGACACGTCGGGCGATTCTGGCGCGGCTTGCTTCGGGCGAAACCTCGGTCACGGAGCTTGCTGCGCCGTTCGAGATGAGCTTGCCGGCGGTGACGAAACACCTCAAGGTGCTGCAACGTGCTGGCTTGATTACGCAGGGCCGCCAGGCGCAATGGCGGCCCTGCAAGCTGGAAGCCAAGCCGCTGCGGGATGTGTCTGACTGGGTGGAGCAATATCGCCAGTTCTGGGAGCAACGCCTCGACCGACTGGAGGAATACCTGCGCGAGCTGCAGGCACAGGAGAAGAAGGAATGAACACGCTGTTCTTCCGTCACATGCCTGGCATCGAGCGCGCGTTTAATGCGTCGACGCGAGAGCATGCATGTGCATGTATCGATGGCGTGACGCCTCTCGGCGCAAACGGTTCAGGACAGGACGCGTTATGACACATGCAAATATCGATCGGCGGCAAAGAGCCACTCAGCGCGACGGCGAACACGCCTCGCCGACTGCGACGGTGGTGCAAACAATCGATGGCGGGCTCGTCGTCAAGCGCGTCTTCGATGCACCGCCGGAGCTGGTATTCAAGGCCTGGAGTGAGCCACAGTGCGTGGCGCAATGGTTCGGGCCTTGCGCAGTCAGCATGTCGGTGCGCGAACTCGACATGCGCCCCGGTGGTGCGCTGCGCATGGAAGGGCGCTGCGAAGCGGGCAGCCATGTGCGTATCGAAGGCCAATACCGCGAGGTCGAGGAGCCGGACTGGATCGTCTATGCCGATGCCTGTTTCGTCGGCGAAACGCTGATTTGCGAAACCCTGGCGACGGTGACCTTCCATGAACTGGAAGGCAAGACCCGGCTGAAGATCCATTGCGAACCCGTTCTCGGTTTCGATGAATTCGCGCAGCGGCACTGGGCCGAGGGCTGGCATGACAGTCTGGAGCGGCTCGCCACCTTCATCGCCCACACGCTGCAAAGCGAACCTGTTTAATTCAAGTAAGCAGCCAACTGTGGCTGCCAAGCGATAGCGGAGGATTTATGCACTACGTCGATGGTTTTGTATTGCCGGTACCGAAGAAAAACCTTGCCGCGTATCGCCGCATGGCGAAGAAGGCCGGTACGGTGTGGATGGAGTACGGCGCACTCTCGTATGTCGAATGCGTAGGCGACGACGTGAAGCCAGGCAAGCTCACCTCGTTTCCGCAGAGCGTCAAGCTCAAGCCGGACGAGATCGTGGTCTTCTCGTGGATCACCTACAAATCGCGCGCTCACCGCGACAGCGTGAACAAGAAGGTCATGGCCGATCCACGCCTGAAGGACATGATGGATGCCAAGTCCTTGCCCTTCGATGGCAAGCGCATGTTCTTCGGCGGCTTCAAAGGCCTGCTCGAATTCTGATCATCATCACAAGGAAAATGACAATGGCAATAATCGATGCGGTCTCCGACGCGAGCAATGAACTATTCGAAATATCGCGCGTTCTCGATGCGCCGCGCGAGCGCGTGTGGCAGGCCTTCGCCACGGCCGAAGCACTGGCACAGTGGTGGGGGCCGGTCGGCTTCGCGATCGAAGTGAAGAAACTGGAATTTCGCGCTGGCGGCATTTTCCACTACTGCATGAAATCGCCCACGGGCGACATGTGGGGCCGCTTCATCTATCGCGAAGTCACCGCCCCGGCGCGCATCGTCTTCATCAATTCGTTCTCCGATCCGCAAGGCGAGATCACGCGTGCGCCTTTCCCTGGCCTCATGTGGCCGCTGGAAGTGCTCAACACGCTAACGCTTGTCGAAGAAGGCGGCAAAACCACGCTCAGCCTGCGTGGTGGCCCGATCAACGCTACGGTCGAAGAGCTTGCCGTGTTCCGTGCGAGCTTCGACAGCATGCGTCAGGGCTTCGGCGGCACGTGGGATCAGCTTGAAGTCTATCTTTCCCGGAGTGCGTAACAAGAGGCTGCGCACGCGCCCGGCTGCGTTGGCTCGCTTCGCCGTGCTTGAGCACTGCTCTGCGCGAGCCGCCTTGCCGGACACGCGCTCGCTCCTCTTCTTACGCACTCCTCCGGTGAGTTGATAAACGCGGAAAGAGTTTGCCGATTGGGCTGGCAGGAGGGGATCAGATGAACTACATCGCCGAGTGGCTGGACAGCTATCGCCGATTCTGGGAGCTGCGCATGGAACGGCTGGAGGAGTACCTGCGCAGGCTGCAGGAAAATGACAAGAAAGTATCGAACGTAAAACCGAAGAGCGTAGACAAAGTTGAGAGCGATGACGGCAAGCACTGAACCGTGCAGAGAACTGCGCATCGCGCGCGTATTCGATGCACCGCGCGAGAGGGTGTTCGAGGTGTGGACACGGCCCGAGCATCAGGTGCACTGGATGGGCCCGAAAGACTTCACGGTGTCCGCGTGCGAGATCGACTTTCGCGAAGGTGGCAGCTATCGCACCTGCATCGTCGAGCCGACCGGCATCGAGTACTGGATGCGTGGCGAGTACCGCGAAATCGTGGTGCCGGAGAAACTGGTGTTCAGCTTTGCCTGGGAGGAAGAGGGCGAGCGCGGCGTGGAGAACGTCGTTACGTTGCAGTTCTTTGATGAGGGTGGCAAGACGCGTTTCGAATTCCTGCAGACACCGTTCCAGTCCGTCGCGGAGCGCGATGGACACAACGGCGGCTGGACACAGTGCTTCGATCGACTGGCCGCGTATCTCGAGACCTGCATGATCACCGCTCATGCAGACGAGAAAAGCTGAGTGCCGTTTGAACACCGGATAACCGACGAGGAAAATATGCAAATCAGATTGGCGAGTCTGCTGGTCGATGACCAGAATAAGGCCCTGAACTTCTACACTGGAGTGCTCGGTTTCGTGAAGGACAAGGACATTCCCATGGGGGAGTTTCGCTGGCTGACGGTGTCAGCGCCCGAGGGCGCGCAAGGTGCCGAGCTGGTGCTGGAGCCCATGGCTTTTCCACCCGCGAGGATTTACCAGAAAGCATTGTTCGACGCAGGTATTCCTGCGACGGCATTCATCACCACCGATATTCATGCGGAATATCTGCGTCTGAAGAATGCCGGCGTCCACTTCCGCAGCGCGCCGCAAGCCATGGGGCCGATTACCGCCGCCATCTTCGACGACACCTGCGGCAATCTCATCAATCTTGTTCAGCCTGCTTGAAAGGATATTGTCATGATCGATACACCGACCATCACGCGTAGCGAGGCACAGTCCGTGGCCTGCATTCCACTCACGGTCTCATGCACCGAGATCAAGAGCGAGATGGGCCCGGCCATCAGCGAAGTCTATTCGGTGCTGGCGGCGCAGGGCATCAAGCCGAGCGGCCCGTGGTTCACCCATCATAAGCACAGGCCGACCGACGTCTTCGATTTCGAAGCGTGTGTGCCGATCGAAGAGCCGGTTGCCGCGAGCGGCCGCGTGCAGGCGGGCGAACTACCGGCCCGGGCGAAAGTGGCGCGTACAGTTTACCACGGCAATTATGACAAGCTGGGTGAAGGCTGGGGCGAGTTCATGAAGTGGATCGAAGCTAACGGCTACAAGCCAGCAGTCGATCTGTGGGAGCGCTATGTCGTCGGCCCGGAGTCCAGTCCCGATCCGGCGAATTGGCGCACCGAACTGAATATGCCTTTGCTCGAAGACTGACGCACCGATTAGCGTGCCAAGAGGAGAGAGATGTGAACGCAAGAGCACAAAGCGAAGTCAGCGTCGTCGAGGCGGATGTGGTTATCACACGCGCCCTCAAGGCGCCGCGCCAACTCGTGTTCCAGATGTGGACCGACCCGGAGCATCTGCCGGTCTGGTGGGGACCGAATGGCTTCAACTGCACGCGCTGCGAAATGGATGTGCGCGTGGGCGGCAGGTTTTATCTTGAGATGCGCGGGCCGGATGGTGCCACCTGTCCCTGCGAGGGCGTTTACAAAGAGATCGTTGCGCCCGAGCGCATCGTCTATGACGGCCTTGCCGAAGAAGGACACCCTTGCGGCGCCGGTCTGCCGCCCTACGGACGGGTGACGATCAGCTTTACCGAACACGAGGGCGTCACGACGGTCAGGATTCACGCCAAGCTCAGATCGGTTGCCGACCGCGAAGCGGCTATGCAAATGGGCTTTGGTACGGGCTGGGCGCAGACGCTGGAGCGACTGGATGCGTATCTGTCTTAGTAACCACCTTGCCGCATGAAATGTGTTTCTAGAACCAGGGAGTCTAAAAATGAAATGGTTGAAGATGGGTGTTGTCGTTCTGCTCGTGCTGGTAGCAGCGGTATTGATTCTTGCCTCGACGAAGCCGGACAACTTCCGTGTGGCGCGCAGCGCGCAGATCAAGGCACCGCCCGAAAAGATCATGGCCCTCATCAGCGATTTTCATAAATGGAACGCGTGGTCGCCTTACGAGAATCTCGACCCGGCGATGAAACGCACCTTCAGCGGCGCTCCAAGCGGCAAGGGTGCTGTCTACGAATGGAACGGCGAAGACAAGGTGGGTTCAGGGCGTATGGAAATACTGCAATCTTCCGTGCCACAGATCGACATCAAACTCGACTTCATCAAGCCTTTCGAGGGCCACAACATGGCCGTGTTCACGACGCAGCCGCAGGGCGATATGACGACAGTGACCTGGGCCATGTCCGGGCCGGCGCCCTTCGTATCGAAAATCATGCAGGTGTTCTGCAATCTGGACACGATCATCGGCAAGGACTTCGAGGTCGGCCTGCAGAATCTGAAAGCGGTCAGCGAAAAGTAACGCGGCCCGAGACCCTGGCAATCATCGAGGAGTATGCATATGAAATATAAGGGAAGCTGCCATTGCGGCAAGATTGCCTTCGAAGTGGAAGGCGATATCAAGGAGGTCATGGCCTGCAATTGCTCGATATGCTCGCGCAAGGGCTCGCTATTGTGGTTCGCACCGCGCGACAAGCTGCAACTGCTGACACCAGACAGCAATGCTGGCACTTACCTGTTCAACAAGCACCGCATTCGCCATCGCTTTTGCACGACCTGCGGCATCCAGCCGTACGCCGAAGCCTCCGATCCGCAGGGCAACCAGATGGCCGCCGTGAATGTCCGCTGCCTCGAAGATTTCGATCTGGAGTCCGTGAAGGTAAAGCACTTCGACGGACGGTCAATTTGAGGCTCATTTAAATCGGGCAAGGAGAAGTGCATGAGTGCAACGGCCAATACAGCGACGTCTGACCGCGAAATCAGCATTACGCGCGACCTCGCTTTTCCACGCGAACTGGTCTTCAAGGCGTGGACCGAGCAGAAGCACATCGACGCGTGGTGGGGGCCGACCGGCTTCAGAAATGCTACGCGCGAGATGGAGGTGAAGCCTGGCGGCGTGTGGCGTTTCATGATGCACGGGCCGGATGGCAAGGACTGGCCGAACAAGATCGTCTATATCGAGGTCGTCAGGCCCGAGCGCCTGGTCTACCTGCACAGTGGCGATGACGGTGTGGAAGACGTCAGCTTTCACGTAACGGTGACCTTCACCGACATCGGCGGCAAGACGCGCCTCTTTATGAAAATGCTGTTTGCATCAGTCGAGGCATGCGAACAGGTCAAGTCCTACGGTGCGATCGAGGGCAACAAGCAGACGATGGACCGCCTCGAAGCGTACCTGGCCTCGATGCTTTGAGGCTGCACAACGTTCGTTAGAATGTTGTTCGTTGGATATCCACCGGATATTCGTTTTACATATCAATCACGGTAACAAGGAGAGCATCATGCTGGTACAAGCTTATTTGAACTTTGACGGTCGTTGCGATGAAGCGATCGATTTATACACGAAGGTGCTCGGCGCCAAAGTGGAAATGCTGATGCGCTACAAGGAGTCGCCGGAACCGGCTCCGCCCGGCATGATGCCACCGGGCTCCGAAAACAAGGTGATGCACTCCAGCTTCCGTATTGGCGACTCGGTCGTGATGGCGTCCGACGGCCATTGCAACGGCAAGACGAGTTTCTCCGGTGTCAGCCTGTCGCTGACCCCGGCGACCGAGGCCGAAGCGAGTCGTATCTTCGCGGGACTGAGCGAAGGCGGCAAGGTGACGATGCCGCTGACCAAGACCTTCTTCTCGCCAAGTTTCGGCATGCTCGAAGACCGCTTCGGTCTGGCCTGGATGGTAATGGTGCCCGGCGAGATGAAGTAATAATGCCAATGTGTTATCCGTCATTCCCGCGAAGGCGGGAATCCAGTGGCGTTGAAGCAAGGTTGAACAAGCACAAATTCGTCATCCCGGCGAAAGCCGGGATCCAGGATTTGTCGAGCACCGCTGGATCCCGGCTTTCGCCGGGATGACGGTTCTTTCTTTCCCGGAATTCGCAAGGAGCTGTATCCATGACAAGCAGACAGCGCTGGCTTGCGCTCATGATTCTCTGCCTCGGCGTGCTGATGATCGTGCTCGACACGACCATCGTGAACGTCGCCCTGCCGTCGATCAGGACGGACCTCGGCTTCACCGAGACCTCGCTCGTGTGGGTGGTCAATGCCTACATGCTCACCTTCGGCGGCTTTCTGCTGCTTGGCGGCAGACTGGGCGATCTGTATGGTCATCGCCGGCTGTTCCTGCTCGGCATCGTCCTGTTCACGCTCGCCTCCCTGGCGTGCGGACTGTCCACTTCGCAGCCGCTGCTGATTGGCGCACGCGCGGTGCAAGGCCTCGGCGGCGCAGTGGTTTCCGCCGTGGCGCTGTCGCTGATCATGAACCTGTTTACCGAACCGGCGGAGCGTGCCAAGGCGATGGGCGTGTATGGCTTCGTGTGCGCTGGCGGTGGCAGCATCGGCGTGCTGCTCGGCGGCTTGTTGACCAGCACCCTGAGCTGGCATTGGATATTTCTCGTCAATCTGCCGATCGGTATCGCGGTCTATTTTCTATGTACCGCCTTGCTGCCGAATTCACCCGGCCATGCTGAAGGCGAACGCCTCGATATTGCCGGCGCATTGACCGTCACAACTTCGCTGATGCTTGCCGTGTATGCCATTGTCAATGGCAATGAAGCTGGCTGGGCGTCGACGCAAACGCTCGGCCTGCTCGCTGGCGCCGCTGCGCTGTTCGCTGTCTTCATCGGTATCGAAGCACGTGTGCAGCATCCGCTCATGCCGCTGGGCCTGTTCCGTCTGCGCAACGTCGCCACTGCCAATATCGTCGGCGTGCTGTGGGCGGCAGCGATGTTTGCGTGGTTCTTCATCTCGGCGCTCTATATGCAGCTCGTGCTGGGCTACAGTCCTTTGCAGGTCGGCCTCGGCTTCTTGCCGGCCAACCTCATCATGGCCGCTTGCTCACTTGGCATATCTGCGTGGCTGGTCATGCGCTTCGGTTTGCGTCTGCCGCTGGCTGTCGGCCTGTTGCTTGCGGCACTCGGTCTTGCGTTGTTTGCGCGCGCGCCGGTGGGTGGCAACTTCGTGTTCGACGTATTGCCCGGCATGCTCTTGCTCGGCTTCGGCGCTGGCGTGGCGTTCAACCCAGTGCTGCTTGCTGCGATGAGCGATGTCAGCCCGAGCGAATCGGGCCTTGCTTCCGGCGTCGTCAACACCGCCTTCATGATGGGCGGCGCGCTCGGCCTTGCCGTGCTCGCCAGTCTCGCTTCGGCACGCGCCGACAGTCTGCGTGTCGTCGGCGCCGATGCAGTGGTCGCGTTGAACGGTGGTTATCACGCCGCCTTCATCGTCGGCGCCATCTTTGCGGCGCTCGCCGCTGTTATCGGTGCTGTAGGCATCCGCACCCGCGCACCGGTCGCGCACGAGGTCGAGCTGTCATCCGATACCAACATGTCGGGATCCGCCGCTCAAAATAGTTGAGCGGCACATTTCAATAATGCATTTGTCATCGAAGAAAGAGAGTTCATTATGCGATTCATGATCATCGTCAAGGCCAGCAAGGATTCCGAAGCCGGCGTCATGCCCAGCGAGAAATTACTGACCGACATGGGCAAGTACAACGAGGAGCTGGTCAATGCCGGCATCATGCTGGCAGGCGAAGGCCTGCAACCCAGCTCCAAGGGTGCGCGTGTGCGCTTCGTCGGCGACAAGCGCGTCGTCACTGAAGGACCATTTTCCGAGACCCATCAACTCATCGCCGGCTTCTGGATATGGAAGGTGAAATCGAAAGAAGAAGCGCTCGAATGGGCCAAGCGCTGTCCCAACCCGATGCCCGGCACCGAAGCCGAACTCGAGATCCGCCAGATATTCGAAGGCGAAGATTTCGGTGCGGAATTTACGCCCGAGTTGCGCCAGCAGGAAGAACGCATTCGCGTCAAGCTGGAGGTGCAGAAGTAAGTGGTTTTCGGTGATCTGATCCGCAGGCCGACCACACAATCGGGTTGATTACTTCGCCGCCTTCGCCTCGGCGACGGCCTGCTGCATGGCTTCCTGCATACGCTGCATCATGGGTACCATGCGTGCCTGTGTAAGCACCATGGTCTTTTGCGTAACGAGAGGCAGCTTGTCGATATATGCCTGGCCGGCAGGGCTGGCGTAGAACGCAATTAATCCGTCGATCTCCTCTTGCGAGAAACTCTCGGCGTAGATCTGGATATAGAGGGGCTTCATTTTTGCCCAGCTCAATTCATCCTTCATAATGATCATCACCTTTTGCATATAGGTGTCGGCAATCTTTAAACCTTGTTCCGTGACGTTCTGTCCTTGCAGCGATTGATCGATGGACTTCTTCATCACACCGTCGAGGTTTTGCAGGACGCTGTCCAGCAGCTTCTCGGTGTGCATCATCGACAGCAGTTTGTCGACGGACTCGGGGTTTGGCTGCGCTGCGACAGCGAACGAAGAAATGACAATGGAGAAAAAGAGAACGAATACGCGTTTCATGGTGAGCCTTTCAATAGGCGGCTGATGGTTCGGATGTCTGATTTTCGACATGCAGTATTGTGGCGAGATGCAGCCTTCTTTAAGCCGTCGTATGCCAGACGCTTGGTGAGCGTAGCGCAAAAAACCAGGGGATGCTTTGCGGAAGGAGGGCCAGCCCAATATTGCATTGAAAACCGGGTTCTTGTTCGCCCCACGCCGCGCGCTGGAAGGCTTTCATGGGCGCGCTCTACAGAACGAGACAAGCTGCCCGGGCGTTCGCAGAAGCCTTTCTTTTTCGGGTGCTCACAGCCTTGTAAAGAAATTTACTACCTGAACCGTTAAAGAGTCAGATGGCGAAAAGCCCCGGCAAACTCTAGAGCGCCTCAATGAAAACCAAGACCAGCCAAACGCTTAATCTTCTGATAGTCGCTGCGCTCATCACGCTTGGCGTGAATACAGCGCTAGCTTTTACAGTGCTTATAGTTGGCACGGGCGGCGTGGTCGGGATGATGCCTTGGTCGGCGCTGCTTTCCGCCGGGCTGATCGTTGCTGCGGTCCTATGCCTGCGGCGTAATGTCCTTCAGCCGCTTGCGCGCCTGCAGGAGAGCATCGTGCGCGCCGCGAGCAATCATGATTTCTCGCCACCGCCTGCGGTCGAAGGAGATGACGAAATCGGCGTGACGTCCCGCCACTACGCCCAACTTCTCGAGTTCATCGGCGCATCGGTTACCGACGTGCGGCGCTGCGGCGAGCAATTGGTCTCGCTGTCCGAAGAGGTTGATGTTGCCACCCGCAAGATCTCGCGCAACTCGCGCCTGCAAAGCGAAGCGACGTCCAACATGGCCGCCGCGGTGCAAGAGATGACGGTCAGCATCTCGATGGTGGGCGAGCAGGCCGAGCATGCCAGCAACCACGCGCGCGAGTCCTCTTCCATCGCCAGTAGGGGCGCCACCAACATTCTGAATACGGTGGACGGTATCAACACCATTTCGCGGCAAGTGGGCGCTGCCACCAAGCATATCCGCAACCTGCGCGCCGATTGCGACAGCATCACGCTGATGGCCGCCACCATCCGCGACATTGCCGACCAGACCAATCTGCTGGCGCTGAATGCCGCCATCGAGGCTGCACGCGCGGGCGAACAGGGGCGCGGCTTCGCCGTCGTCGCCGATGAAGTGCGCAAGCTTGCCGAGCGCACGGCCCGCTCCACGCAGGAGATTGGCACACTGGTCGAACGCATGCAGGACAGCGCGCGTGTTGCCGTCGACAGCATGACGGAAACGGAAATGACTGTCGGCCAGGGCGTGGATAACGCGCAGAAAGCCGGCGAATCGATCCAACAGATACAGGGAGGCTCGGCCGCCGCTGCCAGTGCGGTGACGGAAATCTCCGCCGCCATCCAGGAACAGAAGCAAGCCAGCACCGACGTCGCCAAGAACATTGAGCAAGTGGCGCAGATGAGCGAACAGAATTCGCATGCCGCCGAGGCTTCCGCCGAAGCCATCGGGCGCTTGTCGCAAAGCAGCCGGCAGATCAGCGAAATCCTGCGTCGCTTCCGCATCGGCAACGAGACCGAAAAAATCGTGCTGCGCCTGGCCGACATCCACGCCGATGATCATCCTGCGGTACGTGCCCTGCGCGAAATGGGCGAGACGCTGAAATCACGCAGCAATAACCGTATCGAATTGAAGATTTACGCGGGTGGCTCACTCGGCACTGCGGTGGAAGTTGCGAAACAAGTGCGTGCCGGCAGCGTCGACATGATGCGTATCAACATGTCCTCGCTCAACAAGGATTGCCCGGTGACCATCGTCCCCGCGCTGCCTTTCCTGTTCCGCTCTGTAGACCATATGCATAAAGCGATGGATGGCAAAACTGGCGACACCATCCTGGACTCCTGCGCCTTGTCGGCCATGACCGGCTTGGCGTTCTACGACAGTGGCGCGCGCTCCATCTACGCATCGAAGCCCATGCGCACACCGTTGGACACCCGAAACCTCAAGCTGCGTGTCATGGATAGCGAAATGTGGCTGGCGGTGGCCAAGGCCATGGGCGCTATTCCCACACCGACATTGATGGACGAAATCGTCGCCAGCTTCCGCATGGGCCTGATCGAAGCGGCCGAAAACAACATTCCCAGTTTCGACAGCTACAAGCACCACAGCGTCTTCAAATACTTCTCGCTGACCGAACACGCCATGGTTCCGGAAGTCATCGTCTTCTCCAAATCGCGCTGGGACACGCTGGAGGCTGCCGAGCAGCAACTCATCCGCGAAGTGGCCAAAGAATCGGTGCCGCGCATGCGCAAGTATTGGCAGGAATACGAAGTGCTCTCACGCAAACGCGCCACCGAGGCGGGCACAGTCTTCGTCTCCGACATCGACAAGCACGCCTTCCAGAGCGCTATGCGGCCGGTCTACGACAGATTCGTTACCACGCCGGAACAGAAAGCCCTGCTGCGCGCAATCCAAGATATTCAGTAGGATTTGCATGCGCAGTGTGCGAATGCGGGAGAAGGCTTCGCTCACGTGGGTTGAGTCGAGCTTGCCGCGCGCGCGTCGGAACCGGGTAGGGCGGAACGCAACGCGGTTCCGCCAGCCGCTGGCAAGCGGCATCACGCTATCACATCTGTGAGCCCGTAATTCAAATAATGACAAAACACTAAAGCGCTTGCGGGCGGAAGATCACGCAACCTATCCGGCGGAACCTCCTGCGGAGTTCCGCCCTACGCGTTGAACTCCGTCATTCCCGCTCAGGCGGGAATCCAGCGGCTTTTTGCAAGCTCACGACAACGACACTGGATTGCCGCCTGCGCGGGAATGACGGAAGCGTATGGCGAGTTGAGAAAGTCCAACGCTTCAAGCAGATAAAACGTTGGGCTTCATTGCATTCAGCGCCAACCTACGCGCCACCACCACGCGCCGGTTCCCAATAGACATCAATGAGGTAGCCATCGAGATCGGCACAGCGATAGGCGACGTAAGCCTCGTCCTGACGGAGCGGCTTGATAATGGATACGTCCGCTTGTGTCATGCGCGCATGCAGCGAAAGAACCTCCGCGACCGAGTTCAAGCGAAAGGCGAAATGGAAGCGCGATGTCACGGGCGCCGGCGATGGGTCTTCGGTGAGGGCAAGCAGGAAGTCGCGTTCGTCTGCCATGACAACGGTATCGTCAGAGTGGCGTTGCACGCGCAAGCCGAACCACGACGAATAAAAGGTCTCGGCGATCAGGCGATCTTCGACGTACAGATGGAGATGTTGCAGAGACATGCGACCTCCTTTGGGTCGTTATATATGCGGCAGCATGAGTGTAGGGTTTGCACACGCAGCGTGCGAACGCATGAGCGTGAATCGATCTGCGTCTTATGCAAACGGTATTGCATGTTCATGTACATCGCAATGCTTGGACGCCAAACAGCGTGCGCATTGCGCACTACTTGTCTGGGCTGCGCGCCAGCCAGGTGCGGTCACCCACACCCAGCTGTAACAAGTCAGTTCAAACAAAATGTTTAGAACTGAAAGTCCGTGCGGCGCGAATCAATAAGCACGGCTCTATCTTCGATCACTTCCCCGTTCAGGCTTTTCATCAATACACTGATTGCGTCTTTTGTAACTTCCTTCATAGAAGCAAGAAGCTCCTCCGATGGTATGTTTTCGGCATCTGCATTTCCGCCCACATAGCTCTTGCTTGAGAACGCAAGCAAATTGTCCTGCCAGATGAGCTTGTTGCTTGGCATATGCTTGACCGCTCCCACAATGCGAACATAGGGCCTGTAAGTTTTTCTGAAACCCAAGCCATCAACACCCGCCTTCAAACCAATTCCATATACCAATTTGAATACCGCCATGCACGCATTGCTGCCTAGCGCAGGCGGCTTGGACAACGCATCAGGCGTTTCAATGCTGGTCTTGAGATGGAGGGGTATCGCAGTTATCAGCTCAGCATCCTTCGTAAATTCGAATTTTACGTAACGAGACTCATCTGCACGCTGTTCAAGTTGTTGGAAAAAATACGTCGTCGTATCAAATTCTTTGAGAAGATTTTCATAGTCATTCTCATGAAGCCTGTCGGCAGTCTTTGTCTCGCCGACAGTAATCCCATATCTGACTGCGCTGGCGATAGGGCCGCCAAGAAAGCCTGTCAGCCACGCAGCACCGAAGAATCGAGTATCGAAATACGTGGCGGAATAGCCAGTTGTCACGGACGAGCAGTAAGGGAGCGGTGACGTATTCTTGTCTATCAACAGCTTGGGGCCAGCGGCGCACCCCGTCAAAATTGCAACCAGGCACAACGACATGACTTTCAATAATCGGGTCGTCATATATTGCTCCTCCATCTTAAGACTCCTGAAATGTAAACTAGCGGCAGTTGAGTTTAGCGATTTGCCAAGAGTTATGCCACTGGTCTTCTGGTGTAATTCTTTGCTTCGGAGGGGACTCAAGTGTTCCGCGTGCTCAACCGCTTCAACTCCGGCAAACAAGACCCGCAATTCGTCCCACATTTCAAACGCGTCTGCACCTGTTCCAGCGATTCACCACCCGCAAGCGCGGCGCTGATCTCGTTCTCCGAAACGTCAAAGCAATTGCAGATGATCTTGCCACGCGCGGGGTTACCGGTTGGGGGTTCGGCGAGGGGGGCGAGCAGCCATTTGCGGGCTTCCGTTGCAGCGCCGCCATTTACCATCATGTCTTGCAGCCAGCTGGCTGCCTTGGTTTCGCCGGTGAGGCGAACGGCTGCAATCTTGTTGTCTTCGACCCGCGCGCGTTTGGCGATATCACGGCGTACATCGCGGTAGCTGAGGCACTGTGTATCGTCGGCAAGTGACAGCGTGACGTCGAGGGTGTGCAGCGCCTCGGCGGTCAGCGCCTCGGTCTGTGCCCTCAGCACGACCACGGGCGTGTCACGGCCAGCAAGTGTCAGAGATGCTTGTGGCATACCCTTCATCTGTTCGCGCAGCTCTTCAAGTATCTGCAGTGCGTTGGCGCCTGCATCCACGCGGCGCATCGCAACCAGTGACTTGATGGGCCCGCCACTGTCAGCAGCGCTGTATTTTTCGATCTGTACTGCGCTGTGCTTGAGCTCGGGCTGCTTGCTGTAGGGGTCGAACGCCTTGATGGTCAGCGTGTTGGCACCGCCGCCGCCCATTGCGTTGCCGCCCCAGTGCATGGGAAGAAATGCTTGCCCGGAACGTACGCTCTTGCTGGCGACAACCTTGATGACGATCTCGCCGCGCCGGCTCTTGACGCGCGCCAGTTCGCCGTCCTTGATGCCGCGCCGCTCCATGTCGTCGGCATGTAGATGGATCATCGGCTCGGCCTCGTGCGCGTAGAGCCGTGCCACTGTTCCGGTGCGACTCATGCCGTGCCACTGGTCGCGCAGTCTCCCGGTCGTCATGCGGATCGGGTAGCGGGCATCGGCCTTGTCCGCAAGGTCGCGATGTTCGGTCACGACAAATTGGGCGCGGCCTGATTCGGTCGGGAAAATGCCGTCTTCATACAAGCGCACTTTGCCGCTCTGTGCGTCCTGCGGGAAGGGCCATTGCTGTGGCCCTTTCTGTTCCAACGTGGCGTAGCTCAGGCCGGTGATGTCGAGATCGCGACCGCGCGTGCTTTCGCGGTGTTCGTTCCAGATTTCTTCTTCATTGGCGTAGGGGAACAGGGCGCCTGTGTGGGCGTTGCCGATCTTCTCGCCGAGGCGCCGAGCGAAGTCGATTGCAGCCTCCCAGTCGTGACGCGCTTCGCCCGGCGCAGGCACGGCCTGGATAACGCGACTGATGCAGCGCTCGGAGTTGGTGACCGTGCCGGTCTTCTCGCCCCAACTGGTGGCGGGCAACAACAGGTCGGCGAAGCGGGCTGTTTCGGTGTTGCGGTAAGCCTCCTGCAGGACGACGAAATCGCAGGTCTGCAAGGCCTTGTGCACGAGATTCTGGTCCGGCATGGATTGCGCCGGATTGGTACAGGAAATCCACACGGCCTTGACTGTACCGGCTGCCATGGCATCGAACAATTCCACCGCAGACAAGCCTGGTTTTTCCGGTACATCGGCAATGCCCCAGAACTTTGCCACCTCGGCGCGGTGCGCGGGATTGGCCAGATCGCGGTGCGCCGACAGCAGGTTGGCAAGCCCGCCGACCTCGCGCCCGCCCATGGCATTGGGCTGGCCCGTCAGCGAGAAGGGGCCCGCGCCCGGTTTGCCGATCTGCGCCGTAGCTAAATGCATGTTGATGATGGCGGCATTATTGTGGGTGCCATGGCTGGACTGGTTGGTGCCCATGCAGTACATCGACATGGTGGCGCCACCGGGCGTGCCGCTGGGCTGGCCACCATTTGCGAACCATTCAGCAGCGGTCTCGATGTCTTTCTTCGGTACGCCACAAATCTCTGACGCCATCGCCGGCGTGTATTCGCGCACGGCCTTGCGTAGCGCCTCGAAGCCCTCGGTGTGGGCGGCGATGTAGTCGGGCTTGATCCAGTCTTCCCACAGCATGACGTGCAGCATCGCGTTGTAGAGGGCGATGTCGGTGCCGGGCAATAGCGCCAGATGCAGATCGGCCTGCTCGGCGGTGTCGGTGCGACGCGGGTCGACGACGATCATCTTCATCGCCGGATTGGCGGCGCGCGCGTCCTCGATGCGGCGGAACAGGATGGGGTGGGCGAACGCCGTGTTGCTGCCGGTAATGAAGAGGCAACCAGCGTGTTTGACATCGTCATAACATGCCGGCGGCGAATCGGCGCCCAGCGTCTGCTTGTAGCCAGCCACTGCGCTGCTCATGCACAGGCGCGAGTTGGTATCGACGTTGTTCGTGCCGATGAGGCCCTTGGCGAGTTTGTTGAAGACGTAGTAGTCCTCGGTCAGCAACTGACCAGAGATGTAGAAGGCAACTGCGTCCGCGCCGTGTTCGCGAATGACAGCGGCAAATTTGTCGGCGGCGTGATCGAGAGCTGTGTTCCAGTCAGTGCGGACTCTTTGCTCGTCGCGCGAGGTACGCAATTCCGGGTAAAGCGCCCTGACAGCGAGCGAGTCGGGCGTCATCGTCAAGTGCAACGTCGAGCCCTTGGTGCACAGCCGGCCGAAGTTGGCAGGGTGGTCCGGGTCACCGCGAACGCCAGTGATCTGCTCGGCTGTATGCTCGATGATTACGCCGCAGCCGACGCCGCAATAGCAGCAGGTCGAACGCGTTTCGCACTTCGCCGACGATGGGTTTGAGGGGGGCAAGGCGTGAATCGGTGTTTCGGTCATGTCTCTCGTTCCGGCTGCCGTTGCGGCAACCCCGAGAGGGCGCGACGGCGTGATGCTTGATTGGTTGCGAGCATTCTTGCTCACGGACTGGGGAGGACGCCGTTGCCCGGCCCCTGTCTTCAGGGTATTTCAAGCAAGACCTATGCCGCGGCTGGGTTGCGAGGCATGTGTTGGACGTGGGGTGTAATGAGCAGAGCGAACTGCGCCATCTTTACCTTGCCTGCGAACCACCGATTGGCGCAGTTCCACTGCACCCTAAGTTTGACGCGGCACCATCCGAGTTCGCCTTGATCCACGTATGCACTGTCATGGCGCGACCGGGCTATGCTCTTCATAGACAAATGCAACTTCTCGCCCGTGCTCGAAGTCATTAGCCTCGCGTCAGGCTCTCTCAACCCCGGAGGAAACATCATGGACATCGACATCGGCATCAACCAATCGGATAGAGCGAAGATCGCGGACGGACTGTCACGTTTGCTGGCAGACACCTACACCCTTTACCTGAAGACACACTACTTCCACTGGAACGTCACCGGGCCCATGTTCAATACACTGCACCTGATGTTCGAGACGCAGTACACAGAACTGGCACTGGCAGTCGACTTGATCGCCGAACGCATTCGCGCGTTGGGGCATTTCGCGCCGGGCTCGTATGGTCAGTATTCGAAACTGTCGTCGATCCAGGAAGCGGACGGTGTGCCCAAGGCAACGGACATGATCGCGCAACTCGTCGCGGGGCAGGAAGCCGTGGTGCGCACGGCACGCTCGATTTTCCCGGCCGCCGAAGTCGCGACGGACGAGGCCACGGCGGACCTGCTGACGCAGCGTATTACCTTGCATGAGAAGACGGCGTGGATGTTGCGCAGTTTGCTGGAGGCTTGATGCGGCAAGCGCGTAACTCTTGATTTTCTGTACATGACATACAAATATATCGTCATTCCCGCGAAAGCGGGAATCTACTTGGCCTGCACGAGGTGAGTTCTCGCGTGGAAGTGGATTCCCGCTTTCGCGGGAATGACGGAAATAGAATGCAATTCATGAGCGATGCCATCATCATTGATGGCATGTATTGAAAGGCACAATGAACACGGCAGCCATACCGAATACCGAGACGAAAAAGCGCTGGACCGCGCAACGCGTTTTGCATATTGCGTCGTGGGCACCCAATCTCTTTTCGCTACGCATTACCAAGCCCGCAGGTTTCTTATTCACGCCGGGTCACTATGCGCGGCTCGGCTTACCAGTCGGCGACGAATCGCCGATCTGGCGTGCATATTCCATTGTCACGGCACCGCACGAAGAGTTCTTGGAGTTCCTCGTGACCGTCGTCGTGGGCGGCAATATGTCGCGTCTGCTGACGGGAATCACGGAGGGCGCCGAGATCATGGTCGAATCGGCAGCAATGGGATTCTTCGTCGCCGCGCAACTGGCGCCCGGCGAAACGCTGTGGATGTTGTCGACCGGCTCGGGCGTTGGTCCGTATGTCTCGATGCTACGCGAAGGCAGCGTGTGCGGGCGTTATCGCAAGGTCGTGATCGTTCATTCCGTGCGCACGAGCGCGGAGCTGGCTTATACGGAAGCGTTCAGGGAGCTCGCTGCGCAGCACGCCATCGAGTATGTACCTGTCGTCACGCGCGAAGCTGGCGCAACGGCCCTTGCCGAACGCGTTCCATTGCTTGTCGACAGCGGCACATTGGCCGCTCATGTCGGCGAGAAATTCGATGCCGAAACGGCGCGTGTGATGGTGTGTGGCAATCCCGATTTCACAGCCGATATGCGTCGCGTGCTTAGCGCACGCGGCTTTGTGCCCTGCCGGCGTGGCTTGTCGGGCAGTATGCTGTTTGAGAATTACTGGTAGAACGACGGGTGCATCAGGCTGCCTTGGTGACGGGGGCGGCAACTTTCGTTGCACCCTTGAGCCCTTGCAGGTAAGCGGTGAAGGTTTGTTCGGCAAGCTGTGCCAGATCGAAGCGCTCCGGCGCCATCAGCCAGTGAAAGCAAGCGCCGTCGAAGATGGCGAACATACCAAGGGCCGCGATGTGCGAGTCGACCGTAGCAGGTAGTTGTCCGACATCGATGGCAGCCTGAAAATCTGCCGACGACTTGGTGAGACATTGTTCGCGCGCTTCCACCAGATGCAGGCGCACCGGTTCCGTTTCGAGGACGTATTCGCACTTGAGCAGGATGATGCTCATCAGTGCGCGCGCCTGTTCCTCCGTCGCGATACGACGGATGATGGTCATCGTTTTATGATAAATGCGTGCAAGCGGATCGGCCGCGTATTGTTGGTCGATCTCTTCGAGCGTGGCATCGATCGGTAGCGAGGCGCGCTCCCACAAGGCGGCGAGCAGATCGGCCTTGTTTTCGAAATGCCAATAGACGGCGCCACGTGTCAGTCCTGCCGCGACGGCAACTTCGTGCAGCGAGGTGTGCGATACACCGCGCTCGCAAAATACGCTTTGCGCCGCATCGAGCAGCTGACAGCGTGTGGCGAGGGCTTCTTCCTTGGTCTTGCGGGCCATGATCTTCAGTACGTCTCCAATGAAATTCAAGACAATGTCATTATTCGGGCTTGTGACGGCGCCCGGAATCCCTGTCCTTGAAAAAAGTGTAGCGGATTCTTGACATACATACAAGAATGTATGTTTAATGATGCAAAGCACACAACATTCAGAATTGCATCAACCCCGTTTGCACGCGTGACGCTGCATGTGGCGGAGCATCATGGTGTTTTGGCTGCATGGCGTGTGTGTAATCGGCGGGCCCCAGTATTGCTGCAATGCAAGAATGCCCCGATTTTGACGCTTTGATCCGAATGACCGAATTGTCTTGGTGGGAGAAATCAAAAATGCGCAAGGATTTCAAATTGGCCGCCGCTGCAGCGCTGGTCGTGGCGGCCTTACTGGCCATGGCGGGCTGCTCGAAGAGCTCCGGCGAACAAGGGCAAGGTGGCATGGGTAATATGCCGCCGCCCCAGGTTGGCGTGATCACCGTACAGCCGCAGAACGTGCCGGTCACGTTCGAATACACCGGCCAGACGCAAGGCTCGAAGGAAGTGGAAGTGCGCGCCCGCGTTGGCGGCATCATCGAGAAGCGTACCTACGTCGAGGGTGCACAAGTGGAGGCCGGCCAGGTGATGTTCGAACTGGACCCGAAACCCTTGCAGGCACAGGTGGCTGCTTCCGAAGCCGAGCTCGCGACGGCCGACGCTCGCGCAACGCAGGCGACGCGCGAAGCGTCGCGTCTGAAGCCGCTGCTCGAAGACCGCGCGGTGAGCCAGCAGGATTATGACAACGCCGTATCGAACCAGCAGATTGCGGCGGCTGGCGTACTGTCGGCCAAGGCGCAACTGCAGGAACTGCGGCTCAACCTGGGTTACACCAGGGTCGTGGCGCCGGTTTCCGGCCTCTCCGGTCGCGAGATGAAATCCGTGGGCAGTCTGGTGACACCCACCGATAGCTTGTTGACCACGCTGGTGCAACTCAATCCGCTGTACGTCGGTTTCGGCCCCTCCGAAAACGAGCAGAACGCCATTGAGCGTGATGTGGTCAGTGGCTCGCTGCAACTGCCCAAGAACGGCTTTGAAGTCGAGATTCGCGGTGTCGAGGGCGGCGTACTGGCCAAGGGCGGCCGTATGAACTTTACCGATAGCCGCGTGAACAACCAGACCGGCACCGTCGAGATGCGCGCCGAGTTATCCAACCCTGGCGGCAAGCTCAAGGGTGGTC
Source organism: Rhodocyclales bacterium (assembly GCA_028292505.1). GTDB lineage: Bacteria > Pseudomonadota > Gammaproteobacteria > Burkholderiales > Rhodocyclaceae > Viridibacterium. The sequence continues at coordinate 56,511 of JAQGMF010000054.1, read as the reverse complement.
AGTTCGTTCGTGTGGCGCTGCACGGTGCCATGCGCCCTGCAGCTATCGTCGTGCCGCAAGGCGCCGTGCTGGAAGGCCCGCAAAGCAAGATCGTGATGACTGTGGCCAAGGACAAGGACGGCAAGGATGTGGTGGCACCGCGTCCGGTAGAAGTCGGTGAATGGGCGACGCTAGACGGCGTTGGCGGCAAGCCCGCGACCAAAGTGTGGGTCATCACCAAGGGCCTCGCTGCAGGCGATCGGGTGATTCTCGATAACTTCGTCAAGTTGCGTCCTGGTGCGCCGGTCACTCCCGTCTCGCCCGAGGTTTCTGCCGCTGCGCAATCTGCGCCTGCTGCACAAGCCGACCACAAATAAGAAAGCGCGAGGCTACCCCGAATGTTTTCCCGCTTCTTCATAGACCGCCCGATCTTTGCCGCGGTCATATCGATCTTCATTGCGCTCGCCGGGCTGGCGGCCATCCGTGTGCTGCCGATTGCGCAGTACCCGGAAATCGCGCCGCCCACTGTGCAGATTACCGCCATCTATCCAGGTGCTTCCGCCGAAGTGCTGGAGCAGACCGTGGCAGCGCCCATCGAGAGTCAGGTCAACGGCGTCGAGCACATGATGTACCTGAACTCGACGTCGGCGTCGAACGGTATATTGACCATTACCGTGACCTTCGATATCGGGACCGATATCGACCAGGCTGCGCTCAACGTCGACAACCGCGTCAAACAGGTCGAGAACCGTTTGCCGCAGGAAGTGCGTCGTCAAGGTGTGACCGTGCAGAAAGGCTCGTCGAGCTTCCTGCAGGTGATCGCGTTCTACTCGCCTGACAGCCGGTTCGACAATCTATACATCAGCAATTACGTGACGCTGAACGTGCTCGATCGCATCAAGCGCGTGCCGGGCACGACCAATGTGCAGATCTTCGGTGCGAAGGATTATGCAATGCGCATCTGGCTGAAGCCAGACCGCATGGCACAGCTCGGCGTCACGGTGGCTGAGATCACAGCGGCTGTTAATGCGCAGAATGCACAGTTCGCACCGGGCAAGATTGGTCAGATGCCGGCTGCCGAAGGGCAGGAGTTGGTCTACACGATCACCACGCAGGGACGTCTGCCGGATGCCAAGGCTTTCGAAGAGATCATCGTCCGTTCGAACGGTGGCGGTAGCAAGCTGCGCCTGAAGGATATGGCGCGCGTCGAACTCGGCGCCAAGGACAATGACTTCGTTGGTCGCATCAATGGCAAGCCAGCCACCCTCCTGGGTATCTTCCTGCAGCCTGGCGCCAATGCGCTGGGTGTGGCGGAAGAAGTCAATGCCACGATGGCCGAACTTGCGCAGAAATTCCCTGAGGGCCTGACGCACAAAGTCGCATATGACACGACGCGTTTCGTGAAAGTCTCGATCCACGAAGTGGTCAAGACGCTCGCGGAAGCCATGGTGCTGGTGTTCCTCGTTGTGTTCCTGTTCCTGCAGAACTGGCGCGCCACCCTGATCCCGATCATCGCGGTGCCGGTGTCCCTGCTGGGCACCTTCGCCGGCATGGTGATGCTCGGTTACTCGATCAATACGCTGACCCTGTTCGGCATGGTGTTGGCTATCGGTATCGTCGTCGATGATGCCATTGTCGTACTGGAGAACGTCGAACGGATCATGCACGAGGAGCATCTCCCCGCGCGTCACGCTGCCATCAAGGCCATGCAGGAGGTCACCGGACCGGTGGTCGCCATCGTGCTGGTGCTGGTGTCGGTGTTCGTGCCGATCGCATTCCTCGGCGGCCTGACGGGTGAGTTGTTCCGTCAGTTCGCGGTGACGATTGCGATCGCCGTGAGTATTTCAGGCATGGTTGCATTGACGCTCACGCCGGCGTTGTGCGTACTCATTTTGCGTAGCGAGCACAAGGCGAGCAATTTCTTCTTCCGTGGCTTCAATCGCTTCTTCGAGCGCCTGACCAAGCGCTACACCTGGCTAGTCGCCGGGCTGTCGCGTCGTGCCTTACTGGGTGTACTCTTGTTCATCGGTATGGTCGCCATCACTGTGCAACTGGCACGCGTGACACCGGGCTCACTGGTGCCGGATGAAGATCAGGGTTGGTTCATCTCGGCGGTGTTCCTGCCCGATGGCGCTTCCCTGCAGCGCACCGACAAGATCGTCCAGCAGGTGACCGACATCATCAAGTCGAACCCCGCAAATGAAGACGTCATCGCCTTCACCGGTTTCGACTTCCTCGGCGGCAGTTACAAGAATTCGGCGGCGACGCTGTTCGTGACGCAGAAGCCGTGGGACGAGCGCAAGATGCCCTCGCAGGCGCTGGTAGGCGAGGTCTATGGCAAGACCGCTGGCATACGTGACGCACTCGTGTTGGCCTTCAATCCGCCTGCGATCTTCGGCCTCGGTCAGGCGGGTGGCTTCGAGTTTTACATCCAGAATCGTGGCGATAGTGGCCCGAAGCATACGGCCGAAGTCGTGCAGGCCTTCATGGCGCGCGCCGCGCAGGACAAGCAGCTTGCATACGTGCAGACGCTGTGGCGCGCGTCCTCGCCGCAGCTCTACGTCGATGTCGATCGCGAACGTGCGGCTGCGCTGGGCGTATCGCTCGATGATGCCTTCAACACGCTCTCGGCGACCTTGGGTACGTACTACGTGAATGACTTCAACAAGTTCGGCCGTACTTGGCAAGTGTTGATGTCGGCGGACACCCAGTACCGCATGAAGCCGGAAGACATTGGTCGTATCTACGTCAAGTCGAATACAGGCAAGATGTTGCCAATGTCATCCTTCACCACGGTGAAGTACAGCTCGGGTCCGGATACGCTGGACCGCTTCAACAATCTGCCGGCTGTGAAGATGCTCGGCTCCGGCGCGCCGGGTGTCAGTTCGGGACAAGCGATTGCCGAAGTCGAGAAGCTGGCGGCTGAAGTACTGCCGGCCGACTTCTCGCTCGACTGGAGTGGTGCTTCGTACCAGGAGAAACGTGCATCGGGCGCAGCTGTCTTGGCATTGGGCATGGCGTTGGTAATGGCGTTCCTGATCCTTGCCGCGCAATACGAGAAGTGGTCGTTGCCATTCTCGGTGCTGCTGGCGGTCCCATTTGGCATATTCGGTGCGCTGGCGGGCGTGTGGCTGCATAACTTTATTTTCGCCATCCTGTCTCACGGTATGGCACCGCCGCTGACCAATGACGTGTACTTCCAGATCGGTCTGGTGACACTGATCGGTCTGGCGGCCAAGAACGCGATTCTGATCGTCGAGTTTGCAGTGATGAAGAAGCATGAGGGCATGTCGACCATCGATGCGGCAGCGGAGGCAGCACGTCTGCGCTTCCGTCCGATCGTGATGACGTCGATGGCATTCATTCTGGGCGTTGTGCCATTGGCATTCTCGTCCGGTGCCGGCGCCGGTGCGCGCCAGTCCGTCGGCACGGGCGTCATGTTCGGCATGATGGCAGCAACTTTCCTCGCGATCTTCTTCGTGCCCTTGTTCTTCCGGCTGCTCAATGGCGACAAGAACGGAAATGCGACAACGCCCGTCGATCTCGATGTGGAGAAACATGATGCGTAATGACAATGTAATCATTCGCAGCGCTGTGCTGAGCCTGTTGGCCGCGCTGGTGCTGAGCGCCTGCGTCAGTACGCCGGTGGCGACCAAGCCGGCACTCGATCTGCCGCAAGCCGGCGGTGTCGCCGCGCAGGACCTGAGTCAGTGGTGGCTACGTTACGACGACCCGGCGCTGACAGCGCTCGTCGAACGTGCTCTGACCAACAACGCCGATCTCAAGGTGGCGGTGGCACGTGTCGACGAAGCGGCTGCGCTGCTCTCGGTGGCGCGCGCGGACCTGTTGCCTTCGGTGGATGCGAACGTCGGTGCGAACCGCAGCCAGGCGACCAAGCAGAGCGCCATTCCGCGGCCGGCCAATGCCTACATTGCCAACGACTACCAGGTTGGTATATCGGTGGCATATGAGCTCGATCTGTGGGGCCGGGTGCGCAATGCCGACAAGGCGGCCATGGCGCAGTTGCTCGCCAGTCGCGAGGCCATGTCGGCTTTCCGTTCCTCGCTTGCAGCCGACGTCGCGCGCGGCTATTTCACCTTGCTGGCGGCCGATCGCAAGATCGCGCTGACGCGACAAACGCTGTCGACACGCGAGGACGCATTCCAGCTCGCGCAGAAGCGCTTCAATGGCGGCACGGCGAACAGCCTGCAGTTGCAGCAGGCGCAGAGCGAGCGCGATGCGATTGCTGCCTTGCTGCCGCGCCAGATCGCTGCACAGGCGCAGAGCGAACGCGCGCTGGCCTTGCTGACCGGCGATTCGCCACGCTTGATCGTCGAAGGCAAGATCGGCCGCAGCAATGCGGAAATGCTGCCACCGGCGCCTGCCGTGCCGGAAGGGTTGCCTTCCGATTTGCTGGCGCGTCGTCCGGATATTCGTCAGGCCGAAGCCAATCTCGCCGCTTCGCAGGCGCAGATCAGCGAAGCGCGTGCGCGCTACTTTCCGCAAATCATCCTGACGGGTAGTGGCGGGCGGGAGAGCAATACGCTTTCCGATCTGTTCTCCGGCCCGGCGCTGGTGTGGCGCATTGCCGCGTCGCTGACGCAGCCGATTTTCGGCATGCGCCAGATCGAGGCGCAAGTGAGTGCGGCCAAGGCGCGCGAGCAGCAGTCCGAAGCGGCCTATGTCAAGTCGGTGCAGACAGCCTTCAAGGAAGTGTACGACGCGCTCGGCAATCTGCATGCGGCCAACGATACGCTGACTGCGCAAGAACAACGCAGCACATCTTTGCGCGAGTCCTTGCGCATCGCCCAGCGGCGTTATGACGCTGGCGTATCGGCCTACCTCGATGTACTCGACGCGCAGCGCAATCTGTATAGCGTCGATGCCGACCGTATCGATGCGCAGACCGATCGCTTGAATGCCAGTGTCGATCTGTTCCGCGCCTTGGGCGGTGGCTGGGACATGACTGGTAACCTGGCCGGTAAATAAGGCCGCTCGCCGCACGGCTATTCAAGCGAGACGCACGTCTGCCGTAAAGGCTTATGTGTGCCCGGTTCTGCAATCGCATAGCCGGCGCGCGTCAGTTCAGTGCTTGCCCTGATCGTCGGTGCGACGCTCGCAAGCCGACTTGCCTGCCCGGCATTGTCGGCGTTCGCGTTGCTCGATCCAGGCCTGAAGTTGAGCCTTGGAGGCGTGGATGTCGATAAAGACAAAAATATGGGGGCTGGTGGCGATCGTATTGCTCACCTGCGCCCTGCTTGTCGGTGTGGGCGTAACGGGTTTGGCGCGCCTGCACAACGGCATGACGGCCGTGACTGGCGATGCCTTGCCGGACCTGCAACTGGCTTCGGAAATCCGGACGCTCTATCTGAGCATGCATGCGGCCGCTTACGGCCGTGCTTCCAGCACCGATGCGGCGCAAGGCAAACAGATCGAGGCCGAACTGCATCGTTATAATGACGAAATCATAGATCGCATCAAGACGCTGCGTGAGCGCAGCACCGTGCCCGAAGAGGTTCAACTGCTCGACGACGCGACGGCTGCACTTACCAGCTACCTGACGGACGCGCAACGCATCGGCATGCTCGCCAACGTCGGCGAAAACAAGATGGCGATGGATGTCATGAACGGCAAGCTAAAGGTCACGCACGAGCGCGCATCGGCGGCGTTCGAAAAACTCGCCCGTTTGACCAACGACAGAGTGGCACGCGTCTCGAAGGACACCGATGCGGTATTTGCCGCTAGCCTGAGCTTTTCCATTGTGGCCGCCGTGCTGTGCCTGGGCGTGTTTGCAGTGGTCGGCTATTTCCTTGCACGCTCGATCATCGCGCCGATGGCGGCCATGCAGCAAGCCATCACGAGTACGGCCGAGAGCCTCGATTTCACGCACCCGGTGCCAGTCGATTCGCATGATGAAATTGGTCTGACCGTGATGGCTTACAACGGTCTCATCAAGCGTCTGCGCGAGAGTTTCGCGCAGGTTCAAAACGCGGCACAGCAACTGGCCGGCGCCGTCGTCGCGGTGGACGGCAGCTCGCGCGAGATCGCGGGCAACTCGAGCTCCCAAGCCGAAGCGACAGCGGGTATGGCCGCAGCGATCGAGCAACTCACGGTCAGCATTTCCGTGATCGCCGAGCGCGCGCAGGACGCTAGTAGGCATACGCAGAACTCGCAGAAGAGCGCCGATCACGGCACCGAAGTGATTATGAATACGGTTGCCGGCATCCAGAGCATTGCCGATTCCGTCGGCATTGCCTCGGAGCGCATTGCTGCCTTGCGCAGCGATAGCGAGAGCATTTCCTCGGTGGCAAATATGATCAAGGAAATCGCCGACCAGACCAATTTGCTGGCACTCAACGCCGCCATCGAAGCGGCGCGTGCTGGCGAGCAGGGCCGCGGTTTTGCAGTGGTCGCCGACGAGGTGCGCAAACTCGCCGAACGCACCACGCTCGCCACTGTCGATATCTCCACGCTGATCCTGAAAATCCAGGATGCGGCACGCAACGCGGTCGACAGCATGTCGTCCTCTGTCGACGCGGTGACCCGTGGTGTCCAGAACGCGCGCGAAGCGGGCACAGCAATCCGCGACATACAAAGTGGTGCCGGCATGTTGGTCGGTCTCGTCGACGAGATGACCGATGCAATGCGCGAACAGACTTCGGCAAGCACGACGATTGCGCAGCAGATCGAACAGATCGCGCGCATGACGGAGCGCAACTCTAGCGCCGTACAGGGCGTGGCGGGCGCTGTCGAAAATATCTCGGACATGGGGCGCGGGATTTCGCGGACCTTGGCGGCATACCGCGTATGACGCCGCCCTGGCGCGGTACGCGGGCCTGCTTGCTCAGCCCGGCTGTTTCCGCTTGGTGCGTGCGTTACGCAGTGCCGCGCCCAACGCGCTGCGCGCCCAGGGCTGCATGGCCTGCGGTGAATCCATCGCTTCGTCCGGCGCGCGAAAATAACTAAGGCTGACCCGCTGCTTGCCTTTCGCCATATAGCTGAAGGGCTCCAGATTTTCGGACTCGAATAGCTTGCGATTTTCTGCGTCGGCTTTCAGATAGAGCACATCGTCGGCGATGAGTGCGAACATGATGTCATCGACATAAATTCCGGCACCGCCGAACATGCGCTTGATACGTATCGCGCCGATAGGTGCAAACAGTTCGCGTAAATGATCGGCAAAATCTGGATTCACTATCGTCTCCCGAAATGACGCGAACGTTCAGTTGCGCACTGAGTTGCGTTCTCAGTTACGTCTTCAACTACGTCCTCAACTACGTCCCTTCCAGAACGGAAATTTCACGTCCGGCGGTTGCTTGTCGATGATGTCGGTCAGCGCTTGCGCAGAGCCGCAGGCCAGCGTCCAGCCGAGCGTGCCATGCCCCGTGTTGTAGAACAGATTGCCCAGGCGCGAGCGGCCGATGATGGGCACGTTGTTGGGCGTGGCGGGACGCAAGCCCGCCCAATATGTCGGATGGCTAAGATCTGCAGCACCAGGGAAGAGGTCTTCCATCCAGTCGAGCAGCGCTTCGCAACGTGTTGGGTCAAGTTCGAGGTTGAAGCCGTTGAGTTCCGCCGTACCGGCGATGCGCAACCGATCGCCGATGCGCGCACACACCATGCGGCGCGATTCGTCGGTGATGCTCACGCTCGGTGCGCGCTTCTCATCGCGCACCGTCACGGTCGCTGAATACCCTTTCACTGGATAGATGGGCAGGCGCTCGCCGGCACGTCGCGCCAGCGATTTGCTGAAGCTGCCTGCGGCTATGACATAAGCATCGCCTGTGACCGCGCCGCGGCGGCCGAAACTGTCGACCAGGTGCAGCGAGGTGACGCGCCTGTCTTCGAGCATCAGGCGCTCGATGTCGCAGCCGTACTGAAAGTTCACGCCGGCCTGCTGCGCCACTTCGGCGAGCTTGACGGTAAACAAATGTGCATCGCCGCTCTCGTCGTCGCGGCCGAGCATGCCACCGGCAAGGCGCGGCTGTACGCTGCCGAGGGCGGCATCGTAATCGACGCATTCGTCGGGCGTGAGGACGCTGGCATTGATGCCGAGCTCCTGCAGGATGCGCGATTGTCGCTGACCATGCTGCAGATCCCCCTTGTTGAAGTAGAGGTGCAGCACGCCGCGCTGCAACTGCTGATATTCAATTTGAGTTTCGCTGCGCAAATCCCTGAGGAGGCGACCACTGTATGCGGCCAGTCGGCCGATGGCGAGGGTGTTGCGATAGGCGCGATAGGGTGTGCATTCGCGCAGAAATTCCATGCCCCAGCGCCAGCGCGCGGGCTCAGCCGGCAGGCGAAAGAGCAGCGGTGCATCGCGTCGCCCGAGCCAGCGCATCACGGTGAGTGGCGCTTGCGGATTGGCCCAGGGTTCGGGATGGCTGAGCGAGATCTGACCGCCATTGGCGAAGCTGGTTTCCAGGGCGGCCGCTTCGCGTCGTTCGACGACGGTAACTTGATGACCGGCTTTGCGCAGGTACCAAGCTGTGCTTACGCCGGTCAGCCCGGCGCCGATGATCACAATATGCATGCTGGGAGTGGTGGAAAACCCGTTGGGAAATTCGTTGGAAAACTCGTCAGTGGAAATTCAGCTTGCGAGGCCGGCGCGAAACTTGCGTTTGCGGGTCTGTATCTCGAATGGCTTCCGGTGAAAAGACGCTGCTTTGAACGGATCGGGTGCGGGGAGTTTCCTTCAAACGCACACATCTTACAAACATTTGAGAAATAAGTTGCGGTTGCTTGCCGATGTCTGCAGCGAGAAGGTTTGCTGAAACATAAATAAAGCGGGCGATAATTCGTATTCATCAAGCAAGGTACCGAAAAAACATGAGCCGCGTGACCCTGACCCAATTTCTCATCGAACAGCAACGCAGTCAGAGAATGATTCCTGCGGACCTGCGTCTGCTCATCGAAGTCGTGGCGCGCGCCGTCAAGACCATCAGCGTTCACGTTGGCAAGGGCGCTGTCGCCGGCTTGCTTGGCAATGCCGGGACTGACAATGTGCAAGGCGAGGCACAGAAGAAACTCGATGTGGTCGCCAACGAAGTGCTGCTGCATGCCAACGAGTGGGGCGGTCATCTGGCAGCGATGGCTTCCGAGGAGCTGGACGATCCTTCGTATATTCCAAAGCGCTATCCGAAGGGCGAGTACCTGTTGGTGTTCGATCCGCTCGATGGCTCGTCAAACATCGATGTGAATATTTCGGTGGGCACGATCTTCTCGGTGCTGCGTTGCCCGGAAGGCATGGAGCCGACCGAGCAGGCTTTCCTGCAGACAGGACGTCGCCAGGTTGCCGCCGGTTACGCTGTGTATGGTCCGTCGACCATGCTGGTGTTGACCGTGGGCACCGGCACGCACGGCTTCACATTGGATCGCGAATTCGGCGCGTGGATTCTCACTCATGGTGACATTCGCATACCGGAGGACACCAAGGAATTTGCCATCAACGCCTCGCGCGCACGCTTCTGGGAGCCGCCCGTGCAGCGCTATATCAGCGAATTGCAGCAGGGCGCGGACGGTCCGCGCGAGCAGGATTTCAATATGCGCTGGGTGGCATCGATGGTGGCCGACGTGCACCGCATCCTGGCGCGCGGCGGCATTTTTCTCTATCCGCTGGACGACAAGAATCGTCCCAAAGGCGGACACCTGCGTCTGCTCTACGAGGCCAATCCGATGGCCATGATCGTCGAGCAAGCCGGTGGCGCGGCCTCGACCGGGCGCGAGCCGATTCTCGATCTCGTGCCGCGTGGTCTGCATCAACGTGTGCCGGTGATTCTCGGCTCGCGTCACGAGGTCGAGCGTGTCGTGGCCTACCACGCGGAGTAGATGCTTCTCTCGATGAAGCGCGCGTGCGGCATCTTGGCGCTGGCCCTGTTGCTTGGCACGCCGCTGCATGCTGCCGAACTCTGGCGACTGGATGCGCCGCAAGCACTCAAGGAGCAACTGCTGCCCTGGTTGCCGCCGCTAAGTGGCGAACGTGCGGCCGATGCGGAGACGGCTGCGCTGGAAAAGCTCGGACTGGTGCGCCGCCTGCGCGAACGCATCCCGGAGTTGTTGTCGACCGAAGGTTATTTTTCGCCGGATGTGAAAATCGATGCAGCCGTGGACCCGGTGCAGGTGACGCTGGCTCCCGGTCCGCGAGCGCGTGTCGTGACGGTCAACGTCAGTTTCATCGGCGCACTCGGCGAGCCAGATCAGGCAACGCGTGCCGAGGCTTTGCGCAGCGCCTGGAATATGCCAACGGGAAGTTTCTTCCGGCAGCAGGACTGGACAGTCGCCAAGACGGCTTTGCAGATCGCTGCAACGAATCGCGATTTTCCTGCGGCGAAAATTGTCGAAAGTCTCGCCGACGTCGACCCCGCAAGCGCCGAAGTGCGTCTCTCGGTCGTGGTCGACAGCGGCCCGATTTTCTACCTCGGGCCGCTGGAAGTCACGGGCTTGTCGCAATACAAACCTGACCTGCTGGAACGTTACAGACACTTCACGCAGGGCGAGCCTTACAGCCAGGACAAGTTGCTGCGTTTCCAGTCGGCACTGCAGGCGACGCCCTACTTCTCGGCAGTGGAGGTAAGCTTAGACGCCGACCCAGCGCATGCGGCTGCGGCGCCCGTGAAGGTTGTTGTTACCGAAGCCAAGCCGCGGCGTATTGGTACTGGCGTGGGTTACAGCACCAATACCGGCTGGCGCACTGATGTGACCTACAGCGACGCCAATCTGTTCGACCGTGCCTGGCAGCTCTCCAGCGGTGCGCGCATCGAGTCGGTACAGCAAGCGGCGTTTGCCGATATCTTTCTGCCTCCCACCAATCAGGACCATCGCTATAGCGTAGGCGGCATCGTCGAACGCAGCGATATCGAGCATCTGGCGATCAATCGTCAGGCTATCGGCCTGACGCGCGCGCACGATCGCGGCCGTATCGAGACGCGCATCGGCCTGTCGTTCCAGCACGAAGCGCGGCAGGCAGAAGGCACGTTGCGCGAAGTCAATCAGGCGCTGGCACTTACCACCGGCTGGACCTATCGGCGCGTCGACAGCATGCTCGATCCGCGTTCGGGCTATGTGCTCAACCTGCAATTGGGAGGGGCTTCGCGGGCGCTGTTGTCGGATGCCGATTTCGTGCGCAGCTACGCACGCCTCGTCAGCTATTTCCCGCTCACACCGCGCGATGTGCTGTCGGCGCGCATCGAGGGCGGCCTCACGGCGGCGAAGAGCCGCACCGGTGTGCCGGAAGATTTCCTGTTTCGCACCGGTGGCGCACAGACGGTGCGTGGCTATAGTTACCTGTCGATCGGCGAGAGCGAAGGCGAAGCTATCGTCGGCGGACGCTACATGGCGGTGGGCTCGATCGAGCATACGCACTGGTTCGGCGAGCGCTGGGGCATGGCGACGTTCATCGACGCGGGCGATGCGACCGATCATCTCGACACCTGGCGCACGAAAGTAGGCGTTGGCGTCGGCGCGCGCTGGCGCAGCCCGGCCGGACCGCTGGCGGCGGACTTGGCATGGGGTGTGGATTCGCGCCGCCTGCATTTGCACATCGCGATTGCCGTGGCATTCTGATTGCGACAAGAAAATGGGCCATCGATTGACGACGGCCCAAAGGACGACTTTGGAGACAGACAACGCTACGCACACAATGTTTGCCGACCCAGCCGTGCGCCAGTACACGCCACCGCAGCGACCCTGCAAACGCCTTGTCCGTTACGCCGAGCGAGGGGGCGGAGCACTTCCTTCGTTCTGGCCAACGGCAAATACCGGAAGGCGAAACGCACGTGGCAAAAAACCCTTGCCTCGCAACATTTCTCCGTCATGTACGCACCATAATCAAACTTGCATGACATACGCAAGTAGGCGATAAGTCCGATTGCGCAATTCGCAAATTTGTGGTTTTGTGGAGAATTTAACGATTTTGGTGTTTCTGTGAGGTCTGACCATGGCAAAGACTGAAACTGCGATCTTCGCTGGCGGCTGCTTTTGGTGCCTCGAAGCTGTCTTTGAAGAGGTGCGCGGCGTGAGCGCCGTGGTTTCCGGCTACATCGGCGGCAACACGCCGAATCCTGACTACGAAGCCATCTGCACCGGCCGTACCGGGCACGCCGAGGCTGTGCGACTGACGTTCGATCCTTCCGTGGTGAGCTATCGGGAGCTGCTCGAAGTCTTTTTCACGATTCACGATCCGACTCAGCTCAACCGACAGGGCAACGATGTCGGTACGCAATATCGTTCCGCCATTTTCTGGCTCGACGAATCGCAGCGCGATATGGTCAGTGCGTTGATGGCCGAGTTTGCGGCCAATCGGATTTTCCCGGCTCCCATCGTCACCGAATTGAGCGCTGCACCGCATTTCTATCCGGCCGAGGATTATCACCAGCACTACTTCGTCCAGCATCCCAACCAGTCGTATTGCAGCTACGTGGTGGCACCGAAGCTCGACAAATTTCGCAAGACGCTCTCCCTTCTGCGAAAATAGTCGAACCCGTAACAAAACGGGCTGCGCTCGCTCCATTTTGTTACGGATTCTTAACGCGAGTGTGAGAAAGACGTTATATCTAGCCGCTTTCTGAGTTGTGGCTTGATGCGGTAGTGTTGCCATGATGTTATTTGCATAATCTTGTTGCGTGGATTCAATGGATGAACAGCTGGATTTCGAGCGCCGTTTCGGCGGCGTGGCGCGCATGCATGGCGAAGCGGCCATGCATGCATTCACTGCTGCGCGCGTATGCGTTGTGGGTATTGGCGGTGTCGGTTCGTGGGCGGCTGAGGCCTTGGCGCGCAATGCTGTCGGCGCGATTACGCTGATCGACCTCGACATGATTGCGGAGTCCAATACCAATCGCCAACTCCATGCACTCGGCGATACCTACGGGCAAGCCAAGGTGGATGCCATGCGCATACGTATCGCGGCCATCAATCCTCTGTGCAAAGTTACAGCCGTCGAGGACTTTCTGACTGCAGAGAACATGTCGAGCTTGCTTTCCGGGTATGACATTGTTCTGGATGCGATCGACAATGTGCCGGTCAAGGTGGTGCTGGCGGCTTATTGCCAGGACAACAAGATACCGCTAGTGGTGTGTGGCGGCGCAGGCGGCAAGAGCGATCCGGCAAGCATCCGCATCGGCGATCTGTCGCGTACCGAGCAGGACCCGATGCTCGCCAAGGTGCGCTCGCGCCTGCGCAAGGAATACGGCTCGATCCGTGGCTTTCCGCGCGATCCGCGGCGCAAGTTCGGTATCGAAGCGGTGTACTCGATCGAGCCGCTGCAACAACCGATTACCTGCGACAGCGACGGCATGGCGCCACAGCGGCTCTCCTGCGCGGGCTACGGTTCCGATGTCTGCGTCACGGCAAGTTTTGGCCTCTTCGCCGCTTCGCGCGTGCTGGCGTACTTGCGTGATCTGCATGTCGCGCAGGAAGTGGCGGCGGTTGTCGCATGAGCCGCGCCATCATTCTTTTCGCGCATGGCGCGCGCGATCCGGAGTGGGCATTGCCGCTGCAGCGGCTTGCGGCGGTTGTGCAAGGCATGCAGCCAGGCGTATCTGTGCAGACGGCCTTTCTCGAATTCATGGAGCCCGATCTGGCCGAGGCGGCGAATAGGGCGATACGTGCCGGCGCAAAGACGCTGGTTGTCGTGCCGGTTTTCCTGGCGCAGGGCGGGCACGTGCGCCGCGATGTGCCGCGCATTCTCGACAGCGTACGGGCGCAGCATCCCGGCGTGCAGATCGAGCTGCGTAATGCTGTGGGCGAGGCGCAGGCGGTCATCGATGCCATGGCGCACGTAATTGTCGACGCAGGCTAAGCCCCACCCTGGTCTATAGTGAATCAGGCGTAGCGGGTTCCGTCCTATTCATAGGCATTCCTGGACAGACCCTCGCCCCTTTTGTATGGGAGGCGGTCATGATTTCCACCGATGTATTTGTCGATCGTCTCGAACTTCGCGCTTTCGGGCGCTTGACGCTCGATGAGTGCCGCGAGTTCGAGCAACTCTCCGACTACCGCATTCACTTTGCCGCACCGCTCGATCTGCTGCTCGATTTGCGCGAACTGGAGTCCTGCTCGTTGGACGCGCTGATCGAACAGGTACGCTATGGCCGCTTGCATGCGCATGACTTCGCGCGCATCGCCATCGTCAGCGACAGTCAATGGGTAGCTTGGGCTGCGTTACTTTCACTCGCACTGATGGAGATTGAGGTGCGCGTGTTTGATGACGACGACATGGCGCATGAATGGCTCGGTGAGGCGATCGAAATGCCTGTAGAGCAAATGCCTGCAGAGCTATTGCTGCACTGATCGCAGCAGCCGGTTTGTCGCTCGAATCAGTGCAGATCGAGCAGCAGGAAGGAGACGTCGTCGTGCGCGCTCTGGCCTTGCAGATGTGTGTCCAAAGCGGTAGTCAGCGCATCTAGTGGCGAAGCCGCGTCCGCATGGCGTAGTGCCTTGAGCACGCCGTCGTAACCGAATTCCTCGCTGTCGAAGGTGGTGGCTTCGAGTGCGCCGTCCGAACACAACACTAGACGGCCCGGCGTATTCCACTTCAAATATGACGTTTGGCAATCCTCGTCGGTCATGTCGGTGATGCCCAGCGGCAGGTGCGTCGAAGTGAAACGCGCCAATAACTCGCCCCGTGCGTCAAGTTGCAGGACGTCCGGCACGCCGCCGAGCCACCATTCGGCACTGCACGCAATGTCGTCGATGCGCACCAGAGCGGCCGACACGAAACGGCCGGCCGGCAGGAGTTCGCGCAGCGAGTGGTTGATCTCTGTGACCATGGTCGTCAGTGGCGTGTCGCTGGCCACTGCCTGGTAGAAATAATTGACGATCGACAGGCCGCTCATGGCCGCGGCCAAGCCATGGCCCGTGGCATCGGCGAGCAGGGCGTAGAGTTGGTTCGACGGTGAACGCGCAGCCATCACGATGTCGCCGGAAAAGCGTGCGGTCGGTAGTACGCGCTGATGCGCACCACGTGCGTCGATGCCTTCGCGCTTGATATGGCGCTCCATGATCTCTTTGGCCAGCTCGGCCTCGGATTCCGCTTCTTCGTGGTACTGGCGTAGGCGTTCGGCATCTTCAGCGAGTTGCTGTTCGAAGCGCTTGCGTGCGCTGATGTCACGCACCACACCAATGAACAGACGGCGCTCCACCGCCGGCAGTTCACTGATCGACAATTCCATGGCGAAGCGCCGACCACCGGGCGTGCATGCACTGACTTCGGCGACCCGGCCGATCAAGTTGCCGGCACCGTTGTCGATGCAGTGTGCCAGTTCGAGTGCAAAGGCGGGACGTTCGTCTTCGGCCACCAGCGAGGCGAAATGGCGGCCGGTGAGTTCTTTGGCGTCGATCGAGAAAATGAGATTGGCCGCGCGGTTCAGACTGACGATGGAACCGGTGACGTCGAACGTCACAATGCCGTCGATGACCGCGTCGGACACCGTTACTTCACGTTCGATGGCTTCTTCGCGCGCGCGCTGGAAGTTCAGGGCGCGCGCCATGTTACGCATCTTGGCTGCGAATACCTGATATGACAATGGCTTGGTGAGGTAGTCGTCGGCGCCGCTCTCCAGGCCGCGCACCACGTCTTGCTCGGCGTCCATCGCCGAGACGACGAAGATCGGCACCCAGTGCCGTGTATGCATTTCGCGGATGCGACGGATTGCCTCGAAGCCGTCCATGACGGGCATCATGAGATCCATCAACACCATGTCCGGTGTCGCCGCCTCGAAGGCAGTGATCGCCTCCAGGCCGTTTTCCGCCATGATGGTTTCGAAGCCCAGACGTCCCAGATAGGCGCGCAGCAGTGTGCGATTCGCCTGGGTGTCGTCTGCAACCAGGACTTTGAATGGTCGGTTGATCACGCTGTTGATCACGTATTGCTATCCCAGGGAAATGGGAAGGGATTTTGCGCTGATGTCACTTCAATATGTATGTCAAAAGGTAAAACCTGGTGTCATGAACCACGTCTCGCAGCCGGCATGAGCAATTCCACACAGTTGCCCTTACCTTTGTAGGTCATTTGCGTGAAAGCCAGCTTGCGGGCAAGCACGATGCCGCGCCCATTCGGTGCGAAGGCGCGTTCGGGCGCCACCTCCAGGAAAGCTTTCCAGTCGAAGCCTTCGCCGTCGTCGGTAATCGTGACTTTCCAGCCCTCCCTATGCGGCGCCAGATGCAGACGCACGCGCTTCTCGATATTTTCCGGCAGGGTCAGGCGACGTTCTACTTCCCGGCCCCATCCGTCCTCGTGTTTCAGGCGCGATTTGGCGGAAAAGTCGATACCGAGATTGCCATGCTCTATGCCGTTGACGAGTAACTCGGCAAGGCCCATGACGGCTGTTTCGGGTTCTGCCGCTACCTGCGCTATCAGACCTGCGACGGCCTGCGCCTCTTCCAGCGTGCGCATGACGAAGTGCGCCTCGTTCATCAAGCTCAATGCCAGCACGTTGTGCGACATGCGCTGGGTGAGATCGTCCCAGCGCGTCAGGTCTTCCAGTGCCGCATTGATGATGGAAAGCAGCGTCGTGCGTTCGTAAGGCTTGATGAGGTAGTAATAGGCTCCGGTGGCCAGGCCCTCCGCCACTTGCTCCGGTGCCGCCGCGGCTGTTTGCATGATGACGGGCAGATGCTCCATGCGCGGGTCGGCCTTTATCTTGCGCAGCAGTTCGATGCCGCTCATACCGGGCATCATGCGATCGAGAATGACAGCGTTATATTCTTCCGGGTTTGCCTGGAGTAGTGTCCAGGCTGCCTCGCCGCTATTGGCCAGCGTCAGTTCGAAGGGTTCATCTTCGAGGTATTCAGCGATGATTTCCAGGTTGATCGGTTCATCATCGACGATCAGCAGCGATGCGCTCATGTCTCCGTCCTCGCTTCAGCCAACGCTTGAATATTCACTTTAGCTCTTCCGTTGCATCATGGATGTCATGTTTATGTGCCTGTGCAGCGCGGCGATCGACACGCAGGTGCACGACGAATTCGGCGCCGCCGTCCTCACGGTTGCGCGCGAATACGTGGCCGCCGTGCGCGGCGACGATTTCGCGGCAGATCGCCAGCCCCAGGCCGGTACCGCCAGCTTCGTGCGGGTTGCTGCTGCTCTGAACGAATTTTTCGAAAACGGTTTCAAGTTCTTCTTCCGGGATGCCGACACCCTCGTCGGCAACGCACAGTTCGATGGCAGATACGGCCGCGCCGCGCGCCACCAGCTTGCAGGTGCGCAGGCTCAGCGTAATGCGGCCATTCTCCGGCGAAAACTTGATGGCATTGGAAAGCAGGTTGCGCAGCACCTGGCCGATCTTGGCGGCGTCGACCATGATGCGTGGCAGCTCCGGTTCGATGACGGTGTTCAGCTGCAGGCAGCGTGCGGTCAGCCAGGCTTCGAACTCGCGCGTGCTTTGCAGAACGATGTTCTCGAGTTTGGTGGCACGTATGTCGAGGGTGATACGGCCCGCTTCCAGCTTGGACAGGTCGAGTAGATCGTTGAGCATGATGAGCAGGCGCTCGCCGCTGACGCGGATGCGATTGAAGTAGTCGTGCAGTTTCTCGGCGTCCAGCCGATCGATCCGCGATTCGCCCAGGCGCGCAAAACTGAGGATGGCATGCAGTGGCGTGCGCAATTCATGTGACATATTCGCCAGGAAGGCCGACTTGGTCTCGTTGGCACGCTCGGCGACTTCCTTGGCATGCACCAGGTCGATGGTCTGCTCGCGCACGAGATCGGAGAGCTGATCGCGATGCCGCCGCAGGCCTTCTTCCGCTTGGCGCAGACGCGTGATGTCGGTATTCACACCGACTAGCACTGGCTGTCCATCGGCATTCGTGCATACCGCCTTGCGGATGACCGTGTGGCGTGTTTCGCCGCAATGATGCGGCAAGACGTATTCCGCTTCGGTCGAGGCGGAAGCAGAGCCGGCGAACAAGGCTTCCTCGGCTTCTTCGATGGTCTGCGCGACGCTTGCGTCGACGAAGTCTGCCGAACGTTTGCCGAGGATGTCCTGCATGCCGGCACCGACGGACTCGGAGTGCGCGCGGTTGGTCATGATGTAGCGGCACTGTCTGTCCTTGACGAACAGCGGGTGGGGTACGGCGTCGAACACATCCTGCAGGAATTTACGCAGACGCGATTGTTGTTCGGCCTGACGACGTAAATCCTCTTCAGCTTCGCGCAACGAGGTGACGTCGGAGGAAATGCCCAACAGTACGGGATTGCCCGCCGGGTCGGTGATGCGCACTTTGCGGATGACGGTGTTGCACGGCTTGCCGCCATAGTTGAGCGAATATTCCTTTTCGTGGATTTCTTCGCTGGCGGCGGAGAGCAGGGCACGCTCGGACGCTTCGATTTCTTCTGCTTCGTAGGGCGAGAAATCGGCCGAACGCTTGCCGATCATGTTCTCCTTCGTCGTCCTGTTGGCGCGCGCGTGGGCTTGGTTGCTCAGGATGTAGCAGTGGTTCGCATCTTTGATATAGGTCGGGTTGGGCAGCGAGTCGAACACTTTCTCGAAGTACTCGCGCAGCGCAGATTGTTGCTGCGCCTGACGTTGCAGTTCGGTGAGGTCTTCGTAGGTGCCCAGTACGATGGGCTCGCCGTTGAGGCCATCGCACAGCACGCGCGTGATGCGCAGATACAACTCGTCGCCATGACTGGTCTTGAGCCACTCGTGAGCAACCTGCGGCTCGCCGGTGGCAATCGCCATCTGGTCAAGCTCTTCCATGCGTTCGGCAAAGGCTGCTTCGGCGCCGCCTTCGCTGGCGTGTTTCATTACTTCTTCGAGGGGACCCATCAGCTGCGTGGCATAGCGCTCGTTGAGCATCACCACCTTGTGATCCGCCGTCTTCACCGCCACGGGGATCGGCATGGCGTCGAGCAAGCGCATCAACAGGGCGCGGTAACGATCCTGCGCGCTGGCATGCGTCATCTCCTCGCTGATGTCGGCCACACTGCCCGTGATCAACCACGGCTTGCCGTCGGCGTCACAGGTACCGCGCACGCGCAAACGCATCCAGCGCGAGCTCAGCATGGTGTCGCTGACGGGGAATTTCAGCTCGCGCGGAGCCGGCTTACCCGCTGTTTCGATAATGGTCCGCAGTACTTCGCGACGCCACTGGCGTGGCAGTTTGCGCAGCACCGCGGCGCGCGTCGGTTGCTTCTGCGTGCTTTCGTCGCGCCAGCCGATCAAGACCAATGCCTGCCCGGAGAGATAGAGGGAGCGGCGCTTCAGGTCATATTCCCAGATGCCGTCTTGCGTGAGTTGCAGCGCACGTTGCAGGCGCTCATCGCTTTCGGTGAGTGCGCGACCGACCAGGCTGGCCGCGGCGGCGGCTTGATTGCCGCGTGTGCCTAGCAGCAGAATGAGCCCCGAAATCATCATGCCGAACAGGGCGATGCCGAAGGCACCGACAACGGTCGACGGCTGGGCCTGCGCAAGCGGTAGCGCCGTCACGAGAAGCTGTACCTGTGGACTGAGCTTGTCAAAGCTGAAGCGCATGAGCTCGGTGTCGTTCGCCACGACTGCGTCCGATGCACGCGCGTCGGTCGCGATCAGCAGCGTTGCACGTATCCATCTGGCATGCTGTACCTGCTCGACGGCAAGCCATTTGTCCTCATCGATCAAGACGATGTTGACCTTGCCCTCGCGGCTGCTCTGGGCGATTGCCAGCACGCGCATGTCGGCGGCCATCAGCGGCCCCGTCAGCGTCAGACGCCCGCTGTTGCGCGCCGCGCGCGCCGCTTCGCCGGCAAGCCGTGTCAATCCTTCGGACATTGCCGTCCATCCGCTGCTGTCTGTAGCGTTTTGTTTGTCGAGAATATCGCCGAGGGGAAGCAGCTGGATCTGCTGCGTGTCATTGCCGGCGCTACGCACCTGAGCCAGCGCCACGGCCTGCATGTCGCGAAAGCCCGGACTGAGGTTCTTGGCCAGCCGCGCAAATGTATTTATGTCGCCAGCATTCTGTGGAGGCTCTGCCAGATCCAGCGCCCCCAACAATCTGTCGACGAGTTGCAATTCGTCCTGCACATGCGTGAAGAGCGTGCGGGAATGTGCGGCCACGGCAGCTTTGCGCATACGTTGTGGTGCCGCTTGTTGGTCCTGCCAGAACGCCACGGCCAGCGACAGGCTGAAAAGCAGCATGAGTGCGGCCACGACCTTGATGCCGGCATCACGGCCACGCGGCCTGCGAAGGCTTGCCGGTACTGGCTGCAGGGCGGTCAGGGCAGGCGCAACGGGCACAATTTGATTCCGCAAAAGGGGTCGGCGAGGAAGAAGGCTCAATCCGACTTTACGGCTTGCAGCGCTGTGTTCTTGAGCAAACGAAGTCCATTCTCCGAAAAACAAAAGACCCCCGCAGTACGCTCCGCGGAGGTCTTGTCGATGGCCGTTTCGCGTGGTGGATCAGAGGCGTTTCGTTACCCAGTCCTTCACCGTCGCCAGGGCCGCGGGGAGTGCCGCTGCGTCGGTGCCGCCGGCCTGCGCCATGTCTGGCCGACCGCCGCCTTTGCCGCCGATCTGTTGCGCCACCATGTTGACCAGATCGCCGGCTTTCACCTTCGCCGTCAGATTGGCGGTGACGCCAGCGATCAGCGTCACCTTGCCATCGTTGACCGAGGCCAGGACGACGGCTGCGCTGCCGAGCTTGTCGCGCAATTTGTCGACCGACTCGCGCAGCGCGGTGATGTCGGCGCCTTCGAGCGTCGCGGCGAGTATTTTGATGCCATTGACGTCGATGGCTTGTGCCAGCAGGGCATCGCCCTGGTTGCCGGCAAGTTTGGATTTCAGGGCTGCCACTTCCTTTTCCAGCGCTCGCACACTGTCGAGCACCTGGGCGAGCTTGTTACTTACTTCTGGCGTCGGCACCTTGAGCGTGCTGCTCACCTCGGCCAGCTGCGCATCGCGCGCCAGCACATAGTTGAGTGCGTTCTCGCCGGTGATTGCTTCGACACGGCGCACGCCCGCCGCCACGCCGCTTTCGCCGACGATCTTGAAGAAGCCGATATCGCCGGTGCGGCCCACGTGCGTGCCGCCGCACAGCTCGCGTGACGAACCGATGTCGAGCACGCGGACGCTGTCGCCGTACTTCTCGCCAAAGAGCATCATGGCACCCGTTTTCTGTGCGTCCTCGATGCCCATGACACGCGACTGCGTCGAGGCATTGGCAAGAATCTCGCGATTGACGATCTGCTCGACCTTGCGGATTTGTTCGTCCGTCATCGGTGCGTTGTGAGCGAAGTCGAAACGCGTCTTGTCGGCATCGACCAGCGAGCCCTTCTGTTGCACATGTTCGCCGAGCACTTCGCGCAGCGCCTTGTGCATCAGGTGGGTGGCGGAGTGGTTGCGCATGGTGGCGGCGCGACGGTTGGCATCGACGCGCGCCTGGATCGCATCGCCGACGCGGATTTCGCCTTCGACCACGCGGCCATGATGACCGAATACGTCGGCCTGGATCTTCTGCGTGTCCTCGACGACGAAACGCGAGGTACCGTTCTGCAGCGCGCCGGCATCGCCGACCTGACCGCCGGATTCGGCATAGAACGGCGTGTGATCGAGCACGATGACGGCGTCATCGCCCGAGCGCGCCGCCTCGACAGGACTGCCATCGACATACACGGCCGTGACCTTGCTGTCTTCGACCAGCAGCTTGTCATAGCCGTGGAAAGTCGTTGCCGCGCCACTGTAGGCCAGACCCTGGGCGAGCTTGAATTTTCCTGCAGCACGCGCTTGTTCGCGCTGACGCGTCATGGCGGCGTTGAAGCCGGCTTCATCGACCGTCAAGCCGCGTTCGCGCAGCACGTCGGCCGTGAGATCGAGCGGGAAACCGTAGGTGTCATGCAGCTTGAAGGCGATGTCGCCGCCAAGTAGCAACTCTTCGTCTTTTATTATCTCTACCTTCAAGAGCTTTTGGAACTGATGGTCAAGCTTGGAATGGGCTGTACGAATGCGGGAAACCCAATCCTGTAAATCGCTTTCTTGGGTAATTACCGCAATTATGACAAAGCTTGCGGTTCGATTTTTTGTGCGGGCATATCCTTCAAGTTCATCTTTGCACAGTGCCAAATCAGAAATTAACTGCTCTACATTCGTAGTTGAATTTATTTTTTGTACTTCAACTAAGTAGTCTTCTGTTTTTGTATGAAGTAACCAATCGAATTCGCGGACAAAATTCTTTGCTTCAGAAGTTTTCTGTTCTTCGTAGAACTGAAAATCAGGCAGTGTTTTTGCATACCAACGAATAGGTCGCCACACAATTTCTTCTTCCAGAATATCCATGCCATTGGCAATGGTCTGGAAGAAACGTTCCTCCTCTTGCCTGAGCACGTCGGTGATGCGCGCCTGGCGTGTCTTCAGTTCGGGATAGGCGTCGCCCATCTCGGCGGCCAGCGCATCGACCAGCCTGTAGAAAAAAGGCATGCGCGCGCCGAGCTTGTAGCCGTGACGAATCGCGCGGCGCGTGATCCGGCGCAGCACGTAGCCGCGACCTTCGTTGCTCGGGATGACGCCATCGGCGACCGTGAAGGCGCAGGCGCGGATGTGATCGGCGATAACCTTGAGCGAGGGCGATTCCTTGTCAATGTCATGACCGCCCGCAGCTTTGACTTCGCGCTCCGCAGCCGCGAGCAAAGTTACGAATAGGTCAATGTCATAATTCGTCGGCACGTTCTGCAGCACGCGCGTCAAACGCTCCAGTCCCATGCCGGTGTCGACGCTGGGCTTGGGCAACAAGTCCATGACGTAGTTGCCGCCTTCGTCGATGCGACGGTTGAATTGCATGAAAACGTTGTTCCACACCTCGGTGTAACGGTCGCCGTCTTCGTTCGGGCTGCCTGGAGGACCACCGGCCACGCCGGGGCCGAAGTCGTAGAAAATTTCCGAGCAAGGGCCGCACGGTCCGGTGTCGCCCATCATCCAAAAATTGTCACTGGCATAACGCGCGCCCTTGTTGTCACCGATGCGCACGACACGTTTTGCGGGCAGGCCGATCTCCTTGGTCCAGATGTCATAGGCCTCGTCGTCGTCGGCATACACCGTGGCCCACAGCTTGTCTTTCGGCAGCTTGAATACTTGGGTCAGCAACTCCCAGGCGTACTTGATTGCATCGCGTTTGAAGTAGTCGCCGAAGCTGAAATTGCCGAGCATTTCGAAGAAGGTGTGATGCCGCGCCGTGTAGCCGACGTTCTCCAGATCGTTGTGCTTGCCGCCAGCGCGGATGCATTTTTGTGCCGTCGCGGCGCGCGTGTACGGGCGCTTGTCGAAGCCGAGAAAGACGTCCTTGAACTGATTCATGCCCGCGTTGGTGAACAGCAGGGTGGGATCGTCGCCGGGCACGACCGGGCTGGACGGGACGATCTGATGACCCTTCGACTCGAAGTACTTAAGGAAGGCGGAACGGATTTCTGCGGCTTTCATGGGCGAGTGTGGCGCTGTCGGGCAGGCCGTAATTTTTCAGGAAGCCACGATTTTAACCTGCCGATGTGCCCGCAGCGCTGAAAAGCAAATCCTTCACCGCATGGGCGCACAGAAAAGCAGAAGACAGAAGCCGCAAAGAAAGGCGTGACGTGCTTTTCTTAGAAGCTGTTCACGATCTTTTCGGAGCACAGCCGAAAGCTTGCGCGCATGCCGTGCCATTGGCCCTGCGGGCGGCTCACCACAGAGGCACAGAGGACCACGGAGGCTCTCCGCCTTCCTCTGTGCCCCTCTGCGATTCTCTGTGCCTCTGTGGTGAAAGGTCTTGCTTTTCAGCGCTTCGGTGCGCCCAGACGCATACCGATCAGGATGACCACGAACGTGATGGCGTAGAACAACATGTGCATGCCGGTCGGTTGCGGCTCGTAGCCGACCAGCGCGTGTAGCACCCGGCCTGCGATCGAGTCGCCGGGCACGACGGCGGACACATCCCACAGTGGGTCTGCCAGGGAAGGCAACAGATCGGCCTGGATCAGGAAACGGGCGGCTTGGCCTGCCATGCCAGCGGCGACGAAGAGGATCAGCAAGCTGGTCGCCTGGAAAAAAAAGCGCAGGGGAATACGCAGCAGGCCGAAGTAGAGCGCCATGCCGACGGCCACACCGGCGGCAATACCGAGCGCAGCGCCGGCGAGCATGGCGCTCGCGCTCGTATTGCCTTGCGCGACGATGCCGTACAGGAACAGCACTGCTTCTGCGCCCTCGCGCAGCACGGCCAAGCCAACCACGGTGAGCAGTACCGTGACCGGTTCGGCGCCAGCACCGACGGATTTGCCGACAGCGCCGGCCTGCACCGCCAATTCGCGGCCGTGGCGCGTCATCCAGATGTTGTGCCAACCGAGCATGACAACGGCAAGTCCGAGAATGCTGGCATTGAAGACTTCCTGGCCCATGCCCTGCGCCAGTTCCGATATGCCGCTTGCAAATGCAGCGACGATGCAAGCGCCGGTAACGCCTAACGCGATGCCGCCGCTGATCCAGTAGCCGCGCTTGTGAACATTACGCGTGGCGGCGGCAATGATGCCGATGATCAGCGCCGCTTCGAGGACTTCGCGAAAAAGGATGATGGCCGTACCCAGCATGATGTGACGTCCTTATTGTTCTGGCATATCGTGAGGGTCGCCTACTCGGCGATCAGCACGCCTTGCGCTGTCGTCCGATTGAATTCGCCATAGAAGCTGTAGGTGCCGGGCTTGAGCGGGCCGACGGAGATGACGCCCTTGCTATTGGCGGGGATCACTTTTTCCGCATGCAGGCCCTGGCTCTCGAATTCTTCCGGCGTGGCGTCGCGGTTATCGATCACGATGCGAATTTTCTTGTTGGCCGGGACGCGCACTTCGGCCGGCACGAAAACATGATTTTCGATGACCAGCTTCAGATCTTCGTCGGCGTGGGCAAGCGGGGCAAGTACCACGCCGAACGCGAGGGACAGCGATTGCGCGGCAGAGAGCATCCTGGACATAAACGTGGCCTTGCATAGAAATCGGCTATGGAAGACAAATAGTAATGCGAATTGTTCTCATTGTGAAGCCATTCCGCTTCGACGTCATTCAAGAACCGACCTTTGCAGTGTTGCGCTGCCTGGTTCCAAAAGAAGCGAAAGCGTTCGCCGCAAAGGTGCAGAGAACACAGAGGGTCGGAAGAAAAGCGGAGTCAATGCTTCGGGCCGTCATCCCGAGCCTGTCGAGGGGCCGGAATGGCGCATGACACCGATTCTGAACAGCCTCTCAGACCCGTATCAGATCGGGCCGATCGGTGATGAAACTGTCCACCCCCCAACTGCGCAGCAGACGTGCGTGTTCGGGGTCGTTTTCGGTGTAGACCACCAGACGCATGCCGGTGGCCTTGACGGCTTCGGCCTGCGCCTGGGTGAGGTGGGCGCAGTTGGTGTGGAGCGAGACCACGTCCAGCGCATGACAATGGGTTTTCCAGTCGTCGGGAATGGTATCGACGAGCCAGCCGCGTGGCAACTGCGGTGCGGTTTGCGCGGCAGCCAGCAAGGCGGTGGCGGAGAAGGAAGAAAGCAAGGGCGGCAGCGCGCCGGGGTCGCGACCTTGCAGCGCGAGTTGCGCGACGGTGACGCCGGTCGCGCGCTCGAAACCCGCAGCCGGTTTGATTTCCACATTGGCGGCGAGGTCCAGCGCACGGCAGCGTTCCAAGGCCTGCGTGAAGCGCGGGATCGGTTCGCCGGCGAAGGCCTCGTGGTGGTGGCTGCCGGCGTCGAGCGCCCACAGCGTGGTGTCGCTGAAATCCGTGACGTTGCCATGGCCGCTGGTGGTGCGGTCCAGCGTTTCGTCATGAATGAGGATGGCAGTGCCGTCGCGCGTCAGCATGACATCGAACTCCACGCCCTGGCAGCCGACAGCCTTGCTGGCACGCAGCCCGGCCAGCGTATTCTCTGGGGCCAGCGCGCCACCGCAGCGATGTGCGATGACGGCGGGCCAAGGCCATTCGGGCAATATGCGCATCCTTCAACTCCACTTTGAATCTGTGTTACTCACGGCCGGGCGGACGCGCCGCTTCGCCGTCGTTGCATACGCCTACATCCGCCCGCTGCGGATGCGCGCCACCGCATCGTCGAGCGCCTGCTTGGCAGGTTTACGATCCGCCCAGACCGCATCCAGTTCCTCGCCGATGACACGGCGCACGCCCGGCGCATGGGCCAGATCACTGGCTGCCGAGGCGTTGGTGACGGGCTTATGCGTCAGCTCGGCAATGCCGATGCGGTTGGCGATGAGCTGGTCCTGCAGCAAGGCGGAATCGGTGGCGACCAACAGGCCTGCCGGATCGAGCGGCAGGTAGCCCGCATTGACCTGCCATTCGACCTGGCTTTCAGGCGTCAGCCAGAAACTCACAAAGCGTGCGACGGCCTTGTACTCGGCCGCCGTCCGGCCCGCCGCGACCCACATGGAAGGTCCGTCGGCCAAGGTGTTCTGCGGCGAGCCATAGGCGCCGTCGTGGTAAGGGAAGGGCGCCACGACGATGTCGAACTGTGCCTGGCGACGCAGCGTTGGGAGCGCGGAGGAGGGCGCCGTCAGCGTCAGACAATTGCCCTTTGCGAACTGGTTTTCGGCTTCGTTGCCCTGGCCGAAGAGGTGTAGATATTGGCCGCGCACCCAGCTGTTCATGAACGCCACATGCTTGACCTGCATGAGACCATTGATAGAAATCTGTGAATTCTTGCCCGCGGACATATAAGGCTGATTATGCCAAGCGCTTACGTTCTCGATGAAAATCGAGACGGGTTCCGAGGTCGTATAGGGACAGTTGAAGCCATATTGACGCAGCTTGCCCATGATGTCCTGCCAGTCTTGCCAGGTCTTGGGGAGCTTGTCCGGATCGACGCCGGCCAGCACCAGTCCTTGTTTGTTAGCATACATCACAGGTGTGCCGAGCCCGACCGGCAAGGCCATCGAACGACCTTTCGAATCGAGCGAGGACGGACTCATCATGCGTGGCACGGCCAGCGTGCGCACCGTCTGCTCAGCCGCCGTCATGATCTCGTGGAGCGGCTTGATCGAACGGCGCGACAATAGTAGTGCCTCCGAATCGCTGCCCAGGATCATCAGATCCGGTTTGCCTTGGGTCCACGGCCGGCTGCTGACTGTGATGTGAATGCCCTTGTTCGTGGCGTTGAAACGATCGACTAGCTTGACGAGTTGCTCGCCCTTGTCAGGACCGAGCTCGTGCACCATATCGAGCTCGACGACGGGCTCGGCGGCGCTCACTGGCGCCGGCAGGATCCACACCGAGCCGGCAAATACGAGCGATATCGAGAGAGAGAAATGACGAACAAGAAAGCGGGAAGGGCCGCAGCACAGGGGCAGAAGAGCGCGTGGGAGAGAACGCATGAAAACCTCGGCGGAGTAGCGATGGGAAATTATAGGTGTCGCACATTGCGCTTCCGGGCAACGTCGCGACAGGCGGAAAACGGACTGCTTGACCGGTCGCAGTCGGTGGCCGCAGCCACAATACGTGGCCTCAAGTTGGTGCCGTCAGGTGACGTAATACTGTCAGGTTATCCGTCCTGCAAAGCAAGGCTATTCTTTTCATGCGTGCTCTACTGCTGCTGACTATTCTGCTTCTTCCGCTGACCGCTTGCGAGCGTTTTGGCATTGCCGATCCAGCCAAGGAGGCGGCTTTGCGCGATGAAGACGGCAAAGCCATTGGTGGTGCCTGTCGCCAGTCGGGCCGCGCGCTTGAAGACTGCTTCACGCTCAATCCCAATGCGAACAAGGCATCCGTGTTCAATGGCTGGAAGGACATGAACGACTACATGATGCAGAACAAGATCGAGACCGTGAAGCCGGAGTTCCCGGTTCCGGGCATGCTCAGTCCCAAGCGACGCCTGGCGGCTGGCGAGTCCGATCCGAGCGCGGATCAATCCGCACCGATAGACGAGGACGCCAGGCGCGAGGCCGTCATCCGCGAAGCGCGTAAGCGTCGCGCGTTGTCGCGCAGCAAATAGGGCGGCTGACGCCACGACAATCGCCGGACAAGATTGCCGTCGCTGAGCGGCTATACTCGCGCCTCCCGCGAGCCTTGTTCCCACTGTCCCTTTTCCCCATGAGTCTTCAGGCCATCGGCCTCATCATGCATTGCCGTGCCGGCTTCGAGAGCGAGGTCGGCGCAGAAGCGCTCGCCTTATGTGAACGGCATAAGCTGGCCGGCACAATACATAGCCGCTCCGATTCTGCTTTGGTGCGCTTCGTCTTCAATCAGCCCAGCGATTGGACCAGCCTGCTTGAGGCCGTGCCTTTCACTGACTGGGTCTTCGCACGCGAGCGCTTCGCCTGGATGGGCAGCATCGCCGACTTGCCGGAGCAGGATCGTGCCGGTGCGATCACCAGCGAGCTTGTCGCGCGCTATGCCAAGACACCGCTGCGTTTTGGTCGGGTGAGCTGCGAGTTCGCCGACACCAACGAGGCCAAGGAAGTCTCCGGCTTTCTGCGTCGCTTCGCACCGCATCTGGAAAAGGCTTTGACGAAGAAAGGCATGTTGGCGATGCGCGCCGATGCGCCGACCCTGCATCTGCTTTTCGAGACCTCTGGCGCCTGCGATTTTGGCTTGTCGATGCCCGGCGACGCGGCGCCGTGGCCGATGGGCATCGCCCATTTGCGCATGCCGCTGGGAGCGCCGAGCCGGTCCACCCTGAAACTTGCCGAAGCGTTCTTCGCCTTGATGAGCGAAGCCGAGCGCGCATCCACTCTGCGCCCTGGCCTGCGCGCGGTCGATCTCGGCGCTGCGCCGGGCGGTTGGAGCCTGCAATTCGCCCAGCGCGGTTTGCGCGTGAGTGCCGTCGACAACGGCCCACTGGCCGAGAGCGTGCTGGCCACCGGACTGGTTGAACACGTGCGTGCCGACGGCTTCACCTGGCGGCCTAAGCAGCGCGTGGACTGGATGGTCTGCGACATGGTCGAGCAACCCGCTCGTGTTGCTGCGCTGATTGCCGATTGGTTCGTCACAGGGCGCTGCCGTCGCAGCATTTTCAATCTCAAATTGCCGATGAAAAAGCGCTACGCAGAAGTCGAGAAGTGTCGCGCGCTGATTAGCGCACGCCTCGACGATGAAGGCCTCAGCCACCTGATGCGCATGCGTCATCTGTATCACGACCGCGAAGAGATCACGGTCTACCTCACACTGGTTTGAAGGCTGGTTGGTGGCGCATGCAAGGCCGTCAAACCCCCGTCGTTGTGAAGCTTTACCACTGCCCGACCTGTGCAGCGGTTATACTCGCGCGTTAAATGTGATATTTGCCGGATTGAAACCGGATTGAAGATGAGTTTTGCTGAACTTGGATTGATTCCCGAATTGTTACGCGCTGTCGAAGAGGCGGGTTATACCGAACCCACGCCGATCCAGCAGCAGGCGATCCCGCTGGTACTGGCCGGTGGAGACGTCATGGGCGGTGCGCAGACGGGCACGGGCAAGACCGCCAGTTTCACATTACCCCTGTTGCATCGCCTGTCGCGCCACGCCAGCACCAGCACTTCGCCCGCCCGCCATCCGGTGCGCGCCCTGATCCTCACCCCGACACGCGAACTGGCCATGCAGGTCTTCGAGTCGGTGCGCACCTACAGCAAGTACGTGCCGCTGCGCAGTACCTGCATTTATGGCGGCGTCGACATGCGCGCACAGGTTGCCGAAATGCGCAGTGGGATCGAGATCGTCGTCGCCACGCCAGGCCGTCTGCTCGATCACGTCGAGCAACGCACCATCCAGCTGGGGCAGGTCGAATTCCTGGTGCTCGATGAAGCCGATCGCATGCTCGACATGGGCTTCATCCCGGACATTCGCCGCATCATCGCCTTGCTACCGCAACAGCGCCAGAGCCTGCTGTTCTCGGCGACCTTCTCTGAAGAAATCAAGAAGCTTGCTGACAGCATGCTGCGCGAGCCACAGCTTATCGAAGTGACTCGCCGCAACACCGTCAGCGAGACCATCAGCCACATCATTCATCCGGTCTCCACCAGCGTGAAACGCGAGTTGCTGGCCAAGCTACTTGCCGATGGAACGACGGACCAGATGCTGGTCTTCGTCAGTACCAAGTTCGGTTGCAGCCGTCTGGCGCGTCACCTCGAAAAGGAAGGCATCTCGGTCGACGCCATTCACGGCGACAAGGGCCAACAGCAGCGCACCGAAGCGCTCGAAAACTTCAAGGCGGGTCGCACGCGTGTGCTTGTCGCCACCGACGTGGCCGCGCGCGGACTCGATGTCGACGATCTGCCCTGCGTCGTCAATTTCGAATTGCCGCCGAACCCGGAAGACTACATTCACCGCATCGGCCGCACCGGCCGCGCCGGCAAGACGGGCAAAGCTATTTCCCTGGTCTCGCCGGAAGAGCAGCCGCGCCTGTCGGCCATCGAGCGCATGCTCAAGCTCAAGCTGGTGCAGGAGCACGTGCCCGGCTTCGGCCCCGACACCAAGCCCGAAGAGTTACCACGCGCCCGCCGCTCGCGGCCGAGCGAGAGAGGCGAACCAGCGTCGAGCGAGCGCGGTGCGCGCCCACCGCGGCAGCGACATGCTCCCAGCATGGTCGCGCCTGACGGTTTCGACTTCTCGCGTCCTTATGCATCCAGCATTGAAGAAGGTGCGGCTGCCAGTGCAACGGACGAGGCGGCGATGCCGCCGCGGGGCAAGGGGCGCTCGGTGGCGTTTCTCTTGGGCGGCTCGGGCAAGCAGTAGTACCTTGTCGTCATGCCAATAAAAAACGCCGTCGCATGATGGCGTTTTTTATTGAAATTGAATACTAAATTCCCCGCGTGGCCAATCCGTCATTCCCGCGAAAGCGGGAATCCACTTCTACGTGAGGTCTTCGCTACCAAGTGGATTCCCGCTTTCGCGGGAATGACGGCGTGTATGTCGGAGGCGAGCAAGCCTGTTTTTTTCGCAGCTATTGCGCTTTCGCACCAAAGCGCTCCAGGCCCACGATCTTGGTGCCGGCCTTGAAGTTCTTGTCCTTGAACCAGCCCTTATTCATCTCCAACGCAAAGCGCACCGGGCGGTTGGCGCAATGCGAATTCTCGGTGAGAGGCTGCATGTCCTCGATGTTGGTGATCTTGCCACTGTCATCGATGAAGGCCACGGACAGTGGCAGCAGCGTGTTCTTCATCCACATGCAGTATTGCTGTGGCGCGTCGAAGATGAAGACCATGCCTGCGTTGCTGACCATGTTCTTGCGGAACATCAGCCCATACTCGCGCAGGACTTCTGTCGACGCGACTTCCGCATCCACGCGGAACATGCCGACGGAAAGATCGGTGTGCGGGAAATTGGGGCCCGTGTCTTGCGCAAAGGCGTGCTGAGACAGCAACAACAAGGCAGAGATTGCAATGCGGGTGATGGAGCGGAACATGACAGGTCCTTGAATGACAGATGAATTTAAAGAAAGCGATCCAGAATACGGCGGCTGGCACGGTCCAGCGCGTACTGGTCACGGATCAGGAATTGCACGCCGTGACTGTCGGCGATGAGTAGCGTACCACCGACGATGCGGCGGATATCCTCTTCACCCCTGAGCACGAAACTGGCGTCGCCGCGATCCGTTTCGACGGTCCAGTTGCTCGGCGTGGCGAAGGTGGAAACTTTGCGGATACTGCGAATCTCCGGCATGAATTCGCGTGCGCCCAGTTCCTCTTCGACGAGTGCGCGTATCGCCGCAGGCAGCGTGTCGAGATGCTCGATCCAGACCAGCTCGCGGCCGTCGCCACTTACCAGCGAAATGCCTTCATGCGGGTTCGAAATCGGGAAGGCGCGCACGGGTACGACATTGTCATGAGCGATGCCGTCCTCGGCAATCAGCTCAAGACGGCCGGATGCATTGCGCGACAACTTGAACGTGACCTCACTCATCGTCGTTTCCATCGCTGCTTCCATCGTCATGTCCTGCGCTGCTGTCCTCAAGCGTTTCAGCGTTGCGCGCCTGCGCCTGGTAGAGCCGGTAATAAGCGCCTTGTGCCGCCATCAACTCATCGTGATTGCCGATCTCGACAATCTCGCCACGATCCATCACCACCAGCCGGTCGGCCTTGCGCAGCGTCGACAAGCGGTGCGCGATGGCAATCGTGGTGCGGCCCTGCACGAGGTTGTCGAGCGCGCGCTGGATTTCTTTTTCCGTCTCCGTATCGACCGATGAGGTTGCTTCGTCGAGGATCAGCATGCGCGGGTTGATCAGCAAGGCACGCGCAATCGAGATGCGCTGACGCTCGCCGCCCGACAGGCCCTGACCGCGCTCGCCGACGAGCGAGTCGTAGCCTTGCGGCAAGCGCAGCACGAACTCGTGCGCATGCGCGGCGCGCGCTGCGGCGACAATCTCATCGCGCGTGGCGCCGGGCTTGCCGTAGGCGATGTTGTCGGCAATCGTACCGAAGAACAGGAAGGGTTCCTGCAGCACCAGGCCGATATGACGTCGGTATTCCGTAACTGGCAACGAACGGATGTCTACGCCATCGACGCGAATCGAACCTTCAGTGACATCGTAGAAGCGACAGATCAGATTCACCATCGTGCTTTTGCCCGAGCCGCTGTGGCCGACCAGGCCGATCATCTCGCCGGGCTTGATCTCAAGATTTACATTGCGCAGCACCGAGCGATTGCCATAACGAAAGCCCACATTGGCGATGCTGATCTGTCCGCTGACGGTTTCCAGATGCACGGGATTGGTCGGCTCCGGCACGCTGGAGACATGGTCGAGAATATCGAAGATGCGCTTGGCACCGGCTGCGGCCTTTTGCGTCACCGATACGATGCGGCTCATCGAATCCAGCCGTGCGTAGAAGCGCCCGATGTAGGCGAGGAAAGCCGTGAGCACGCCGACGGTGATGTCGTGGCGCGACACCTGCCAGATGCCGAAAGCCCACACCACCAGCAGACCGATTTCGGTGAGCAGCGAGACGGTCGGCGTGAACAGCGACCAGGTTTTGTTGAGGCGATCGTTGATTGTCAGGTTATGACGATTGGCTTCGCGAAAACGCTTCGTTTCGCGCCGCTCCTGCGCGAAGGCCTTGACCACGCGGATGCCGGGAATAGTGTCGGCGAGCACATTGGTGACTTCACCCCACACACGGTCGATTTTTTCGAAGCCAGTGCGCAGACGGTCGCGCACGATGTGGATCATCCATGCGATGAAGGGCAGCGGCAGCAGGGTGACCAGCGCCAGCCAGGGATTGATGCTGAAGAGGATTGCCGATGTCATAAGGATCATCAGTACATCGGTGACGAAGTCGAGTGCGTGCAGCGACAGGAACACGCTGATGCGGTCCGACTCCGAGCCGATGCGCGAGATCAGGTCGCCGGTACGCTTGCCGCCGAAGTATTCGAGCGATAGATCGAGCAGGTGCTCATACGTTGCAGTGCGCAGATCGGCGCTGATGCGCTCGGAGACCAGCGCCAGAATGTAGGTGCGCGCCCACCCGAGCGACCAGGCGAGCAGGGCTGAGCCGAGCAGGCCGCCGAGGCACCAGCCGACCAGCGTAGTGTCGATTTTCTGGCCGTCTTCGAACGGGATCAGCACCTTGTCCATCAGCGGCATGGTGAGATAGGGCGGCACCAGCGTCGCCGCCGTGCCGGCGAGCATCAGCAGGAAGCCGGCCAGCAACTGCATGTTGTAGGGCTTGGCGAAGCGCCACAGGCGCAGCAGCGTCCACGTCGAAGGCGGCGTGAGGATTTCCTTGGCGCACACCGGGCACTCGTCCAGTTCCGGGTCGAGCGGTGCTCTGCATTGCGGACACAGTTCGACGCTGGCCGCGTCGTTCTGTGCTGCAGCGGCGTACCCGTCTGTCATGACGTCGCGTTGCTTGCTGAACTCGTTGATCAGGCGCAATGCAGCGAGGTTCTGCCCGAGTGTGTAACGCCAGTGGGCGAGGCGCCGTGTGCCGTCGAACAGCTCCAGTGTGCCCACGCCGGCATGGTCGAAATGCTGCAGGTTGAGTTCGGGCGTCAGGCGCCATTGCTGCCAGGTCTCGTCCGTCGCGTTGCAGGCGGCAAGGCGCTGGTTCGTTAATATGACAATGCCATCAGTGAAGTGCAGTCGTGCATCGAGATCGGTGTCGAGCGTGGCGAGAATTTTTTCGTCGCTCGCCAATTCTGCCGCGAGCTTGCCGCGCCATGTGACGGGCAGCGTACTGTCGGGCGTCAACGGAGGTGTCACAGGGGGCGTCGAAAGGGAATGATGATTTGCAGGGTGGTTCATGTATGCCCGGTGCGGGTGTCTCTGTTTTCTTGGCCGTGGCCAGCCTGGCTATCAACGCGTAACCCCCGTCCGGGGTTGTCTGCCTTGGCATGCGATGGCGGGTGAAATTTTCACAATGCCCGTCAATTCGCTGTAAGGCCTTGAAATGCGAGTTGTTTTTCCCAATTGCCCGCATCGGGCGATGCTTTCAGGGCTCACAGTGTGCCATCCCATTCCCCGCAAGGCGACCGTCGGGACGATAATCGAGCCTCAGGTAAACGAATGGCCTGTGCTTGCGTTAAGCATTGCACGGCGCGTATTTCAGGTTCCCAAGCAAGCCATAGATGAGCAAACGAGACATTCAAATAATCGATGTGCGTCCGCTGCGCGGCCCGAACATCTGGACCTATCGCCCCGCGCTCGAAGCACTGGTCGATATCGGCGAGCTGGAGGATTTCCCCTCCAATATGCTTCCCGGATTTTACGAACGTTTGTCCGCCTGGTTGCCTGGCCTCGCCGAGCATCGTTGCAGCTATGGCGAGCCGGGTGGATTTTTGCGGCGTGTCGAGGAAGGCACCTGGCCCGCGCACATCCTTGAGCACGTGACGCTGGAGCTGCAGAACCTCGCTGGCCAGCGCACCGGTTTCGGCAAGGCGCGCAGCACCTCGAAGCGAGGCGTTTACAAGGTCGTGGTGCGTTCGCGTCAGGAGGAAGTGACGCGCGCCTGCTTGTATGCCGGGCGCGATCTGATCATGGCGGCGATCAATGACGAGCCATTCGACGTCGCCGCCAAAGCAATCGAGTTGACCGACGTTGCAGAATCCCTGTGTCTTGGGCCGAGCACGGCGTGCATTGTCGATGCTGCAACCGAGCGTCGCATTCCCTCCATTCGCCTGACGGCCGGCAACCTGGTGCAATTGGGTTACGGCGCGAAGCAGCGTCGTGTGTGGACGGCCGAGACTGACCAAACCTGTGCGATTGCCGAGAGTATCGCCAGCGATAAGGATCTGACCAAGAGTATGCTATCGGCATGTGGGGTGCCAGTGCCCGACGGGCGTGTGGTCGCGAGCGTCGAAGACGCCTGGGAAGCGGCGCTGGACGTGGGTCTGCCGGTCGTTGTCAAACCTACCGACGCGAACCATGGCCGCGGCGTGTCGCTGGATCTGTCTTCGCGCGAGGATGTGGAGGCCGCATTCCACCTTGCCGCGCGTCACGGCAGCGAAGTGCTCGTCGAGTGTTTTATCGCCGGTGACGAACATCGTTTGCTGGTCGTTGGCGGCCGGGTTGTGGCAGCCGCGCGTGGCGAAGTGGCCAGGATTACGGGCGACGGCAAAACCAATGTGTTCGATCTGGTCGAGCGCCAGATCAACAGCGATCCGCGTCGCGGGCTGACGGAAGATTTCCCGCTCAACAAGCTGATGATCGACAATGACACTGCCATAAAGCTGGAGTTGCAGCGGCAGGGTCTGACGGCTGAGTCGGTGCCTGCGGAAGGCCGTCAGGTGCTGATCCAGCGCAATGGCAACGTGTCGCTCGATGTGACCGACAAGGTTCATCCTGCTGTCGCTGCGGCCGTGTCGCTGGCGGCGCGCATCGTCGGCCTGGACATCGCCGGTGTCGATCTTGTGGCGCAAGATATTTCGCGCCCGCTCGAAGAGCAACGCGGTGCCATCGTCGAAGTGAATGCCGGCCCCGGTCTGCTGATGCATCTTCGGCCGGCCGAGGGCGAGCCGCGCGCAGTCGGGCGTCCTATCGTCGATCATCTGTTTCCCGAGGACAACAACGGCCGCATTCCCATCGTCGGTGTGACCGGCAGCGACGACACCACGCGCGTAGCGCGGCTCATCGCCTGGCTGCTATACATCGATGGCCGCCATGCGGGTGTTGCCTGTCGCGATGGTCTCTACTTCGATCAACGCCAAGTCGAGCGTGGCGATTGCGCCAACTGGCATGCCGGGCAGCGCCTGCTCATCAACCGCACCATGCAGGCCGCGGTGTTCGAGACCCCCGCCGCAGCCATTCTCGGCGAAGGTCTGCCGTATGACAGATGCAATGTCGGCGTGGTGACTTCGTTGCGTCACACCGAAGATGTCGCGCGCTTCGATATTCTCGACGACGAGAAGATGGCGGGTGTGTTGCGCACCCAGGTCGATGTGGTGCTGGACGAGGGCGTGGCGGTGCTCAATGCCGATGACGCGGGGGTGGCCGCGATGGCCGACCTCAGCGATGGCGAGGTAATCTTCTACGGACTCGACGAAAATTCCGATGTCATGACGGCACATTTCGGGCGCAACGGTCGCGCAGTGGTGCTGCGCGACGGCGCCATCGTGCTGCGCACGGGCAGTCAGGTGCAGCGACTCACGGCACGGCCGATTGCGCCACCGAGCGCGACGCTCGCGGCCGTCGCTGCGGCATGGGCGCTGGGTTTGGCACCGGACCTGATGAGCACGGGCATCGGCAGTTTCGAATCGAGTTTCGATGCAAACAAAAATGCGGGCGTCATGAATAAGCGCGCACGCCGCTGAGCGGCATTCGCGCACAAGAGAAACTGCATCACAACAGGAAGAGCTTGATGGAAGTTTCACGTATCCGCGCACTGCGCGGCCCCAATCTGTGGAGTCGTCACTACTCGATCGAGAGCGTCGTCGTCTGTTCGGAGGTGGAGTGTTCGCTGGCGCGTCTGCCTGGTTTCGATGTGCGTCTGCGTGCGTTGTTTCCGCAGATCGGCGCTGTCCGCCCGACCAAGCACGATGAAGAGCCATCGATGGCTCACGTGCTCGAATACGCGGCGTTGGGGCTGCAAGCACAGGCCGGGTGTCCGGTGACCTTCAGCCGCACCACCGTAACGGACGAGACGGGTGTTTACCAGGTCGTTGTCGAATACAGTGAGGAAGCCGTCGGCAAGCTCGCACTCGAACTGGCGCAGGACCTTATCCGTGCTGCGGCAGAAAGCACGGGCTTCGATCTGGATGGCGCTTTGCAGCGTTTGCGCGAACTCGATGAGGACGTGCGTCTCGGGCCGTCGACCGGCGCTATCGTGCAAGCTGCCGTGTCGCGTGGCATTCCGTTTCGTCGCCTCACCACGGGCAGCATGGTGCAGTTCGGTTGGGGCAGCAAACAGCGTCGCATCCAGGCTGCCGAAATCGATCGCACCAGTGCCATCTCCGAGACCATCGCGCAGGACAAAGAGCTGACCAAGAAGCTGCTCGAAGCCGCTGGTGTGCCGGTGCCCAAAGGCCGACCGGTCAGCGATATGGACGATGCCTGGAAAGCCGCGCAGGAAATCGGTCTGCCGGTTGTTGTCAAGCCACAGGACGGCAATCAGGGCAAGGGCGTTACCGTCAACATCATGACGCGCGAGCATATCGAGATTGCTTTCAAGGCCGCTGCCGAAATCAGCGACGATGTGCTCGTCGAACGCTTCCTGCCGGGCAACGATTTCCGCTTGCTGGTGGTGGGCAGCCGCCTCATTGCTGCCGCGCGTCGTGAGCCGCCGCTGGTGGTGGGCGACGGTGTGCATACCGTGCGTGAGTTGGTCGAAGCGGTCAATCGCGATCCACGTCGTGGCGATGGCCATGCCACGTCCCTGACCAAGATTCGCTTCGATGACATTGCCATATCACGTCTTGAGACCCAGGGCATGGCGCCAGACTCAGTACCCCCCAAGGGGTTGCGTGTGATCCTGCGCAACAATGCCAACCTGTCGACCGGCGGCACGGCCACCGATGTCACCGACGATGTGCATCCCGAAGTCGCGGCGCGCGCCGTTGCGGCGGCACACATGGTGGGCCTCGACGTTTGCGGCGTGGATGTGGTGTGCGATTCCGTGCTGCGACCGTTGGAGGAGCAGGCCGGCGGCATCGTCGAAGTGAATGCCGCGCCGGGCCTGCGCATGCACCTGTCGCCGTCTTACGGCAAGGGTCGCGATGTGGGTTCCGCGATCATCGGCGAAATCTTCGCGCCAGGTGATGACGGACGCATACCCGTGATTGCGATTACCGGCACCAACGGCAAGACCACCACCGTGCGACTCACTGCTCACATTCTCGGCAAGAGCGGCCTGCGCGTCGGCATGACCAATACCGATGGCGTGTACATTCAGAGCAAGCGTGTCGATACCGGCGACTGCAGCGGCCCGCGTAGTGCGCGTAACGTGCTGCTGCATCCGGACGTCGATGCCGCCGTATTCGAGACGGCGCGCGGTGGCATGCTGCGCGAAGGTCTGGGTTTCGATCGCTGCAAGGTGGCGGTCGTCACCAATGTCGGACTCGGCGACCATCTCGGGCTCAACTACATCACCACCGTCGAAGACCTCGCGGTGCTCAAGCGCGTCATCGTGCACAACGTTTCTACCGATGGTTACGCCGTGCTCAATGCGGCCGACGCCATCGTCGCCAGCATGGCGGCCAGTTGTCCGGGGCAGGTCATCTACTTCGCTGCCAATCACCATCACCCTGTCATCGTCACGCATCGTGCGCAGGGCAAGCGTGTCGTCTTCGTCGAAGACGGTCACGTCGTCGCAGCCGAAGGGCGCTTCAACGCCCGCATTCCCCTGGCGCAGGTACCGCTGACGCGCGGTGGCAGCATTGCTTTCCAGGTTGAAAATGTCATGGCTTCGGTGGCCGCTGCGTGGGGTGCAGGCATCGACTGGAATGCGATTGCCGAGGGCCTGTCCAACTTCGTCGGCGACAGCGACAACGCGCCGGGGCGCTTCAATGTGTTCGACTACCGTGGCGCGACCGTCATCGCCGACTACGGCCACAACGCGGATGCGATCACTGCACTCGTGCGTGCCGTGGAAGCGATGCCTGCCAAGCGGCGTTCGGTCGTTATCAGTGGCGCCGGCGATCGGCGCGACGAAGACATCCGTCAGCAAACCGAGATTCTGGGCGATGCCTTCGACGAAGTGATTCTCTACCAGGATGCTTGCCAGCGCGGACGCGCAGACGGTGAAGTGCTATCGCTCTTGCGCCAAGGATTGGAAGGTGCGCAGCGGACCAGCAAGGTGCAGGAAATCCATGGCGAGTTCGTCGCCATCGATACCGCCTTGGCACAACTCAAGGAGGACGATCTGGTCCTGATCTTGATCGATCAGATTGAGGAAGCCTTGGCGCATATTGCCAAGCGCGTTGCCGAGGCCTGAAAGTCAGTCGTCACCCGCTTTGTAGCGCCAGGCACGCTCGACCTTCGGCGCTGGCAGACCATCGCGCCATTCTCCCGGCGCGAGCCCATCCAGTGTCCATGTGCCGATTGCAACACGAATCAGACGCAATGTCGGCAACCCGACGGCGGCAGTCATGCGACGCACCTGCCGGTTGCGTCCCTCGGTAAGCACGATTTCCAGCCATGCCGTAGGAATACTCTTGCGAAAGCGCACGGGCGGGGTGCGCGGCCATAGCCAGGCAGGCTCTTCGATCGCGCGAACTTCGCAAGGGCGGGTGCGCCCGTCCTTGAGATCGACGCCAAGGCGTAACTGCACAAGTGCTTCTTCAACCGGTTCGCCTTCGACCTGTGCGATGTAGGTTTTAGGTTGCTTATGGCGCGGATCGGCCATTTCATTCTGTATGCGTCCGTCATCGGTGAGCAAGAGTAGCCCTTCGCTATCCGCATCGAGGCGACCTGCCGCGTACACGTGCGGGACCTTGACGAATTCCGCCAGCGTGCGCTGGCCAGGCTCACCGGTGAACTGGCTCAGAACGCCGAACGGCTTGTTCAGCAGGATCATGCGTGCTGTCATTTGAACCGCACTTTCACATCGGGTTGGTTTGCGCTGCTTGAAGTAGCGGCTTTCGACCGCATGTACTGATCGAGTGCAACGAAAAAGGCCCGCATGAAGCGGGCCTTACAGTGTGCCATCGACAGCGTGTCGTCGGCAGTTTGGCTTACGAGGCGCGCTGAATGTTCGAAGCCTGTTTGCCTTTGGGGCCCTGCAGTACATCGAAGGAGACCTTTTCGCCCTCCTTCAGTGACTTGAAGCCGTTCATCGTGATAGCGGAGAAATGTGCGAACAAATCCTCGCTGCCATCATCCGGGGTAATAAAGCCGAAGCCTTTTGCGTCGTTAAACCACTTAACCGTTCCGATTGCCATCTTTTCTTCCTCTGACTCTTTTTTGATTTCCTGGTTACAAGCGTCCTGTTGAACCACCCTGGGAATCCGGCGAATTGCCGGAGCGCCCCAATTACGTGCCTACAGGCCGCCGTTTGGGCACAGCGCGCTTGTACGCCATGCCCAGAATATCGTCAAGAGGCTTGAATTTTAACGGAATGGTGCATTGCACAATGAATTGTCAAATTTGAAAATGGTCTGAATTTAGGGCGGCACATGAGTTGCTAGAACTAAACCAGTGACGCTGTGGCAAAGCTTGTCAGCATTGGTTTTGTGAGGAATACGACAAATTCATGTGCCACTCGACTGCGATGGACGGCGCATGGTGCACTGCGGGTAAAGACGGACGAAGAATTTTCGGGTCCGATAGCCTTTGATGCACCTGATGGCGACAGGAGTCAGCAGCAGACGGCAAGAGAAAAGAGTGGTTTTTTGGCCGGGAAACTTGGCCTTGAAGTCTGGATTGAAGCGATTAGAATGGCTCGCATGGCAAGTCGCAAGCAATCGAATTCGATATTGGAGGCGGAGCGCACGAAGTTGCAACCGCCACGTCTTTATAAGGTGATGTTGCTGAACGACGACTTCACCCCGATGGACTTCGTAGTCGTCGTGTTGCAACGTTTTTTTGCGATGGATCGCGAACAGGCAACACGCGTGATGCTCGATGTACATCGCAACGGGCAAGGGATTTGTGGGGTATTCCCACGGGATGTAGCAGCAACGAAGGTTGAGCAGGTCAGTAGTTTTGCACGGCAGCACCAACACCCTTTGGCCTGTGTGATGGAGGAAGAGTAAATGATTGCGCAAGAGCTGGAAGTCAGTCTCCACATGGCCTTCGTCGAAGCCCGGCAGAAGCGGCACGAATTCATCACGGTCGAACATCTGCTGCTGGCTTTGCTCGACAACCCTTCTGCAGCAGAAGTGCTGCGAGCATGCGCAGTGAATATCGACGAGTTGCGACGCGAACTCACCAACTTCATCAGCGAACACACGCCGACCGTGTCCGGGTCGGACGAAATCGATACGCAACCGACGCTGGGTTTCCAGCGCGTCATCCAGCGCGCGATCCTGCATGTGCAGTCATCGGGCAAGAAGGAAGTCACTGGCGCCAATGTGCTGGTCGCCATTTTCGGCGAGAAGGATTCACACGCAGTCTACTTCCTGCAACGCCAGGGCGTGACGCGTCTCGACGTGGTCAACTTCATTTCGCACGGCATCGCCAAGGCGCCCACGCAGAGCCAGCCTTCGCATGCACCGGGCAAGTCCGGCGAAGAGTCCGGCGATAGCGGCGAAGGCGAGGCTGCCGGCGCAGGCGGTGCACTGGAAAGCTATACGCAGAACCTCAACCAGCAAGCCCTTGTCGGCAAGATCGACCCGTTGATCGGTCGCGAAAAGGAACTTGAACGCGTCATACAAACGCTCTGCCGTCGCCGCAAGAACAACCCGCTGCTCGTCGGTGAAGCCGGCGTCGGCAAGACGGCAATCGCCGAAGGACTCGCGCGCCGCATTATCGAAGGCCGCGTGCCCGAGGTGCTGGAGAACGCGCAGGTCTATTCACTTGACATGGGTGCGCTACTGGCTGGCACGAAGTATCGCGGCGATTTCGAGCAGCGTCTGAAGGCCGTGCTCAAGCAGCTCGTCGAGAATCACAATGCGATTCTGTTCATCGATGAAATTCATACGCTCATCGGTGCGGGCGCGGCTTCCGGCGGCACGCTGGATGCCAGCAATCTGCTCAAGCCTGCGCTGTCTTCGGGTCAGCTCAAATGTATCGGCGCGACTACCTATAATGAATATCGCTCGATCTTCGAGAAGGATCACGCACTGTCACGTCGCTTCCAGAAAGTGGAAGTGAACGAGCCGACCGTGCCCGAGACCATCGAGATTCTCAAGGGCCTCAAGTCGCGCTTCGAAGAACACCACGGCATCAAGTATTCGGCGGCGGCAATTACCAGCGCGGCCGAACTGTCGGCGCGCTTCATCAACGACAGGCATCTGCCCGACAAGGCCATCGACGTCATCGATGAAGCCGGTGCAGCGCAACGCATCCTGCCGAAGTCGCGTCAGAAGAAGACCATCGGCAAGAACGAGATCGAGGACATCGTCGCCAAGATCGCGCGCATTCCGCCGCGCTCGGTTTCCAACGACGACCGTGCTGCATTGGCAACGTTGGATCGCGACCTGAAGAACATGGTCTTCGGTCAAGACCCGGCTATCGACGCGCTCGCCAAGGCGATCAAGATGTCGCGCTCAGGTCTCGGCAATCCGCAGAAGCCTATTGGCGCCTTCCTGTTCAGCGGCCCGACCGGCGTCGGCAAGACCGAGGTCGCACGCCAGCTCGCTTATACGCTTGGCATAGAGCTGGTGCGCTTCGACATGTCCGAATACATGGAACGTCATGCGGTCAGCCGCTTGATCGGGGCGCCGCCGGGTTATGTTGGCTTCGATCAGGGCGGCATGCTCACCGAAGCCATCACCAAGAAACCGCATTGCGTGCTGCTGCTCGATGAAATCGAAAAAGCACATCCGGATATCTACAACATCCTGTTGCAGGTGATGGATCACGGCAAGCTGACTGACAATAATGGGCGTCAGGCAGATTTCCGCAATGTCATCATGATCATGACGACCAATGCTGGCCAAGAAGCCTTGCAGAAATCGTCAATGGGCTTCACCTCCAACAAAGCGCTCGGCGACGAGATGGCCGAGATCAAGCGTCTGTTC
The DNA here is from genome assembly GCA_028292505.1 of Rhodocyclales bacterium. GTDB lineage: Bacteria > Pseudomonadota > Gammaproteobacteria > Burkholderiales > Rhodocyclaceae > Viridibacterium. The sequence continues at coordinate 13,594 of JAQGMF010000054.1, read as the reverse complement.
ACGCCGGAGTTTCGTAACCGGCTGGATGCGACGATCTCCTTTCACCCGCTGGATCGCGAAATCATCATGCGCGTGGTCGACAAGTTCCTGCTGCAACTGGAAGCGCAGTTACAGGAGAAAAAAGTCGAAGTCACCTTCACCGATGGACTGCGTGCGTGGCTGGGCGAGAAGGGTTTCGATCCGCTCATGGGTGCGCGGCCGATGGCACGACTCATCCAGGACACGATCCGTTCCGTCCTGGCCGACGAATTGCTGTTCGGTCGTCTGGCCAACGGTGGGCGCGTCACGATCGATGTCGACGAGGCAGGCAAAGTCGGTTTGCATTTCGACGAACTGGAAGAAGTGCACGCCTGACGAACGCAAACAAGCGATGCGTGAAAAGTGGCCCGGGAAACCGGGCCATTTTTTTCGTACAAACGGATCGGTCCTGCTTCAGCATTGGGTCTTGCTGCATTGCAGGCAACTTTCTCGTTTCATAGTCTGTTTGGCTGTTTTGCAATGTAAAAAATACGAATAACTATATGATTTATAAGTTATTTAATTTTTGTGAGCCTGTTAAAGGCCTGTTGCTGCTTTGCAGCATCGTCCCTATACTGACTATCGGTTTGGCGGTCCGCGGCGGACCAAATGTTTGATCGACCTTGAGCAGGAGTGCAGTCATGAAGCGTGCGCAACAAGCTGAAATATTGAAGAAGGATTGGGCGGAGAACCCACGCTGGAAGGGCATCAAACGCAGTTACAGCGCTGAAGAGGTGGTGAGCCTGCGTGGTTCATTACTCGTTGAGCATACGCTGGCAAAGCGCGGTGCCGAAAAGCTGTGGAAGCTGCTCAACACCGAACCCTTCATCAATGCTTTGGGGGCACTCACCGGCAATCAGGCCATGCAGCAGGTCAAAGCGGGCCTCAAAGCCATCTACCTTTCCGGCTGGCAGGTGGCCGGCGACGCCAACGTCGCGGGCGAGATGTATCCGGATCAATCGCTCTATCCGGTCAACTCGGTGCCCGCTGTCGTGCGGCGGATCAACAATACCTTCACACGCGCCGACCAGATTCAGTGGTCGGAAGGCAAGAACGAGGGCGACGAGGGATACGTCGATTATTTCGCGCCCATCGTCGCCGATGCCGAAGCCGGTTTCGGCGGCGTGTTGAATGCCTTCGAACTCATGAAGGCGATGATCGATGCAGGCGCTGCGGGTGTGCACTTCGAGGATCAGCTTGCATCCGTCAAGAAGTGCGGCCACATGGGCGGCAAGGTGTTGGTGCCGACGCGCGAAGCGGTCGCCAAACTCGTTGCTGCGCGGCTCGCCGCCGATGTGCTCGGCGTGCCGACGGTGCTGGTGGCGCGCACCGATGCGGAAGCGGCCGATCTCATCACGTCCGACGTCGATGACAATGACAAGTCGCACTGCACGGGCGAGCGGACCATGGAGGGTTTCTACCGGACCAAACCCGGTCTGGCGCAAGCTGTGTCGCGCGGCCTGGCTTATGCGCCGTGGGCCGACCTCGTTTGGTGTGAAACTGGCAAGCCGGATCTGGCGTATGCCAAGGCGTTTGCGGATGCGATCCACAGAGAATTCCCCGGCAAGATGTTGGCATATAACTGCTCGCCCTCGTTCAACTGGAAGAAGAACCTCGATGACGCCACCATTGCGAAGTTCCAGCGCGAGCTAGGGGCGATGGGTTACAAGTACCAGTTCATCACGCTGGCGGGTTTCCACAGCCTCAACTACGGCATGTTCGACCTTGCCTACGGTTATGCGCGCCACAACATGACGGCTTTCGTCGAACTGCAGCAAGCGGAGTTTGCCGCGGCCGAGCGGGGCTTCACAGCGGTGAAGCATCAGCGCGAAGTGGGCACTGGTTATTTCGACGCGGTGACGCAGGTTATCGAAGGTGGACAGTCTTCCACGACGGCGTTGGGCGGCTCGACCGAGGACGAGCAGTTCTTCGACAAGCACTGAGTTTGCAAATGTCATAAGCAGAAAGGCCGCGACGAATGTCGCGGCCTTTCTTTTGTTGCGCCGTCATTCCCGCGAAAACGGGAATCCACTGCTACGTGAGATGGATGCCATCAAGTGGATTCCCGCTTTCGCGGGAATGACGGTGCTCGTGGACTGTGCCCGTCCTCAAAACGGCAGGTTCACGCCCGGCCAGGCCTCATGCAACGCACGCCGAAAATCCTGCTGGATGCGTGACAAGGCTGCCGCATCATCAGCCTCGAAGCGCAGCACCACGACTGGCGTCGTGTTCGACGAGCGCGCCAGGCCAAAGCCATCGGCATATTCGACACGCAGGCCATCGATGGTGATGCGCTCCACCTCGCCGTCGAACGACGCGGCCTTGAGTTTTTCGACGAGCTGAACCGGCTCGCCTTCGGCCATCTTGATATTGAGTTCCGGTGTGCTCACGGCATCGGGCAGAGCCTTGAGTATGGCATTGGCATCAGGGCTGCGCGACAGAATTTCGAGCAGGCGCACGCCCGTGTAGAGGCCATCGTCAAAGCCGTACCAGCGCTCCTTGAAGAACATATGTCCGCTCATTTCGCCGGCCAGCGGGGCGCCGGTTTCGCGCAGCTTGGCCTTGACCAGTGCGTGACCGGTGTTCCACATCAACGGCACGCCGCCATGCTTGCGCACCCAGGTGGCGAGATTACGTGTGCATTTGACGTCGTAGATGATCTGGCCACCGGGCACACGTGACAGCACGTCGGCGGCGAAGAGCATGAGCTGACGGTCGGGGTAGATGATCTCGCCATCTTTCGTGACGACGCCGAGGCGGTCGCCGTCGCCGTCGAAAGCCAGACCTATTTCCGCATCCGAAGTTTTCAGCGCGTGAATGACATCTTCGAGGTTTTCGGGCTTGGACGGATCGGGATGATGGTTCGGGAAATCACCGTCAACTTCCGAAAACAATTCAATCAGTTCGCAGCCGAGTTTTTTATACAGTTCCGGAGCGGTATTGCCGGCCACGCCATTGCCACTGTCGAGCACGATCTTCATCGGCCGCGCGAGTTTTACGTCGGACACGATGCGCTCGATGTAGGCGCCACGCACGTCAGTGTGCGTCAGCGTGCCACTGCCTTGGGTCAGATCGTTCTCGATGATGCGACGACGCAGATCCTGGATCATCGCACCATAAAGCGTCTGACCGCCGAGCACCATTTTCAGGCCGTTGTATTCCGGCGGATTGTGGCTGCCGGTAATCGATACGCAGCTATGGGTGTCGAGGTGATAGGCGGCGAAGTAGGTGATCGGTGTGGCGACGCAACCGATATCGATCACGTCTATGCCAGCGGCATTGATGCCGGCAGCGAGTGCTTGCGCGAAAGCTGGCCCGGAGTGACGCCCGTCGCGCCCGATGACGATGGTCTTTTGCGCACGCGCCTTGGCTTCGGAACCCAGCGCGTGGCCGATGGCGCGAACGGTTTCAACCGTCAGACTCTTGTCGACGATGCCACGGATGTCGTAGGCCTTGAAGATTTCTGCAGCGGGTTGCGTCATGGTAAGCGCTCGTTATGATGATGGGATGTTGAGAGTCAGAAGAAAAGGGTGAGTGTGCCGGTAAAGCCGTAAAGCCGGTCGCCAGCGATTTCCCCGGCGGAGAAGAAACCCGCCAGCGGCAGGTTGTCGAAGACTTCGGCGATCATCGCCACTTCGCTGTTGTCACTGTCGAACAGCGCGCCACCGCGGCCGCTGCAACTGATGTAGATGCCGCACACGGGCGGCTCCGGGCAGGCCTGCAGCAGGCGCTGCAGCATCTGGCGGAAATCTTCGGAGGCGCTGTCGGCGTCCTGCCGCACGAAGACGACGTGCTGCCCTTCGGTGACATGGTCGTTGATGGTGAGATGGCCGCGACGCAGGTCGATGCCGACGATGTTGCGCACCGTGAACATGCGTCTGTCCTGCTCGGCATCGGTCAGGCCGATGCGCAGGTTGCGTGTCGCGCGACGCAGATCGGCGCCAAGCGCCGGGCCGGCAGCTTCGCGGAAAACCTGTAGAGCAGGGCGGCCGTCCAGTTCGGTGATGACATGTTCATCGGCATCCGTGACGCGCCAGCCGCCGGGCAGCGGCAGGCAGCCCTGGCTAACGCCGGTGAGCAGTCGGATGCGTTCGTCGAAAGCGACGCCTGACATGCCGCCGCTCAGTGTCGTGTCGGCAATCTGGATCGGCTGTTGGCGTGCACTCGCAAGCCCGCCACTGATGCTGCCTGCCTTGACCTTGCTGGCCATGTCTTGCACTAGGTCGCTCATGTCCGGCGTAGCCGGATCGCCGTGTACGATCGCGCCATACGCGGCGAAATCGCGTGGTAAAGGAGCGCGGCCGGAAAAGACGCGGAAGCTGTCCTTGGGCAGGCGGCAAAGCATCAGCGATATGCCAGGCGCATCGAGTTCCGCTTGTTCCGAGCCGAGCACACCGATGCCGCTGGCACCTACCCAGTGGCGCACCGGCGTGGCAGCGCGCAGGCGCTCGAGAATGGCGTCGCAGTTTGCCGTGAAGCGATCGGAGATGTAGACGAAGCCGAGATTGGCACCGTCGATACGCTGCAGGCGATGGATGGCATGCTCCAGCGCCAGTCGCCAATCGTTCGATTGCGCATAGGCACTGCTGGCTACGACGTTGCTCATGGGGATGTTATCCCATTTGTCATTTTTTTCTGCGCGCTTGCGAGGTTGATTCAGCCGGCGCTGTTTCTGGCGGCGCTTCTGTTACGGGTTCGGCATTTTGTGTGAACGGCCAGGTCCACAGTGCCGGATTGGCGAAGGGGTTGGCGGGCATTTCTCCGTTCTCGCCCGGTTGGCTCATGGCGCGCACGGCAGACAGCGCGGCGCTCTGAACTTCGAGCCCCTGGATGGTCATCTGTAGCATCGACAGGTTCATCTTCAGCCAGCCCTCCACCGCCTTCAGGTCGGTGATGCGCTTGGCGATTTCGTCGACGTCCAAGGTTGGCGTTACCATGCCGGGCAGGCCGAAACCCATGTTGCTCCACATCTGCCGCATAAAATCCATATTATTGTCCTGGGGGGTCGTCATTGCTTCTCTCCTGCTGCTGCGCAAACACAAGCCTCAATAGTACCGCTTAGTGGGCTTGTTCTGAGACGGTTGTGAACGCTTGAGGTGGGGCCGATGTGCGCGCCAGATCGCCGGCCGCACACCGCGAGCACGCCTCGGTGCTCAAAGCCCTGGCGCGATGTCCCGGGGCTCGTTTGACGGGCTGGCCAGATGCGAAATGGCGGCGCGCAGTTTGGCTGGGCGCACAGGTTTGTGCAGCAGCGGGATGCTGAGGTCGGTGGCTTGGCGTAGCACTTCGGGGCCGGTGTCGCCGGATAGCAGCAGACCTGGCAAACCCACGCCGAAGCGCTCACGCAGTGCAGCGATAACCTCCAGACCGTTGCGTACGCCGGGCAGGCGAAAGTCGCTGATGAGTACCTGCGGCGTGACTTCGTTATCAGCGAGCGCTTGGCGCAATGCATCGAGGCTTTCGCCGGAGACGACGTAGCAGCCCCACGCTCGCAGGAGTCCGGCGAGACTCTGCATGGCCAACGCATCGTCATCGACTACGGCGACGATCAGGCCAACCAGATCGGCACCGGCTCTTTCCTCCACGGCCTTGCTTTCGACCGGCCGGGCGGCGCGCGCTTCGACACAAAACACCGAGCCGCGATCCGGCTGCGAATTCAGACTGATGCGATGATCGAGCAGCTCGGCAAGACGGCGCACGATGGCCAGGCCGAGACCCAATCCTTTGCTGCGGTCGCGTGCGGCGTTGTCGAGCTGTACGAATTCCTGGAAGACGCTTTCTTGTGCCTCCACGGGTATGCCGATGCCGCTGTCACGGACTTCGACGTGAATGCGCGAGCCGCGTTTGCGTGCCGTGACCATGACGGCGCCGCGCGGCGTGTAGCGCAGCGCGTTGGTGACGAGATTGAGCAGGATGCGCTCGAACAGCAGCGGGTCGCTCTCCACCCAGTATGACGTTGGTCTTACGCGCAAGATCAAACCTTTGCTCTGCGCGCCATGCTGATATTCGCTGGCGATGCGATCGAATAGCGGGCCCAGTGGGAAGGGGCGTGGGTTGGCCGTGACCACGCCGGCATCAAGCTTGGAAATATCCAGCAGACTGTCGAGAAGATTTTCCATCGCCTCGGCCGAGGCGGAGATGCGCTCGATGAGCAGACGTGTGTCGCTGTTGTGCTGCTTGTCGGCAAGCTCGGCGATGAACAGGCCGAGCGCGTGCATTGGCTGGCGCAAGTCGTGACTGGCCGCAGCGAGGAAGCGCGACTTGGCCAGATTGGCGCGCTCGGCTTCCTCCTTGCGCTCGCGCAGTTCCGAGGTGGCGCCCGACACCTGCTGCTGCAAGCCTTCGCGCGACAGCTTGAGTCGATGCGCCATTTCATTGAGACCTTCGGCCAGTTGCCGCAAGGACCCGCCACCGATGACAGGAACATGCACATCGAGCTTGCCCTGTCCGATGTCTGTGACGACACGCGCAATATGACGAATGGGTTGGCTGACGGATTTGCTCATCAACACGGCCAATGCGGCCGAGGCGGCCAGCACGGCTAGCAGGGTGCCGATGGCTGCGAGCATCTGCGAGTGTTTGCGACTTTGCAGCGGCTCCAGCGACAGCAATACGACAATCTCGCCAAGCGCAGCGGGCGCAGCGCCGCGCGGCTTTGCGGAAGTCAGCGTGTAAGGGTCTTCCTCGGTGGTGGGTGTGTAGTGCACTGGCTCGGCGATGCGCAGCATGTTGTTGCCCACCAGATCGATGCGCGAAGTGCCGTTGCTAATGCCAATGGCATGTATTTGCAGGCCGGCGATCGCGACCAGTTTGTGGTCGCGATCGAAGATCGAGACGCCTTGCAAGTCCGAATTGGACAGCGCCGAAGTGGCCAGTTGGGTCAATGCGTCACTGTTGCCCGAGAACAGACCGAACTCCGAAGCGGACGCCAATTGCCGCGCCAGGGCTTGGCCGCGTTGCACCAGCGCGTCCTCCAGATCGTGCAGGCGGGAAAAGGTCAGCAGGACGGTGAGCAGGATGCCCAGCACGGCGGTGGGCACCAGGGCGACCAGCAACACGCGCGTGCGGATGTCCCAGTTGAGCCAGATCATGGGTGCTCCGCCTTGTCCAGGCGATCGTGAATGACGCTTTCACTTTCCATTTCGATACTCAGCGAACGGGCGACGACAGTATTGATACCGACTGAGAAGATGCGCGGATATTGCGGCGCCGGCAGGGGCGTACCGGCGAGAACCTTGCTCGCAATTTCGGCCGATTGCGTACCCAGCTGACTCGGCGTGGAGAACAATGCAATCAGCGCGCCCGACTTCACGGAACCTTGCGAAAAACCAACCACCGGCACGCGGAAACGATAGGCGCTGAGAATGATGTTGGGGATGGTTTGCGTATTGAAGATGGTCGTGTCGGGCGTGGCCAGCAATACGCCGCCATCGGGAAATAGCCGCTGTATCGCGGGATAGATTTCTCCTTCCGAATTGATGGTTTCCACTGCCGGGTGTAGCTTGCGGTCGCGCGCTACCTGCGCCAGACGTGCCACATTGTCGTGACTGTCGCGGCCCGCCAGAAGGCCTATGCGATCGGCATCGGGCAGCGCGACGCGCACCAGATCGATGTAGCGGGTCGGTGGCTGATCGATGAAAAGGCCGGTGGTCTTGTGATCGTCTCGCCGCGCAGCAGGAAGTTTGTCGTAGGAACTGCGCGGGATGAGGGTCAGCAGCAGCGGCGCCTTGAAATCCTTGGCGGCCAGCACGTCCATGGCTTTGCCACCGACTCCGATGACGAGTTGGACATCGGCCAGACTACGCGAAGCAGCTTGCTCGCTATCGATGACCAGTAGCTCATGCGTCTGTTGGTCACGGCGCAACTCGGCGCGCAAGGCGTCGGCAAATTCCTGATACGCACCACGGCTCTCGCTCAGGACAACGGCAATCGTCGCGGCACTTGCCTCTCGCCCGCCAGTCGTGACGAGCAACAACACGAACGCGAAACAAAGGCATTCCAACGCACGTGCAAACGGACCAGGCAGCGCGCAGAGCAGCGCACGCATGGGCCGGATGGGCAGGAGTTGGCTCAGCATCAATTGGCTCAGTATTCCCAGCGGAAGCCACCAAAGATGCGGCGGTCGGTTGTGTAGCGTTGCTTGAATTCGTTGTTGACCTGTCCGAGATATTGCGCGATGAGGAATATTTCGGCCTTGCCGCCGCCCGCGCCGAATTCGTAGCCGAGGCGCAGATCAGTGCGGTGGTACGGCGGCAAGTTCTCTTGCTCGGTCTGTTCCCAGTTCATGCGCCCATAGCGATAGTGCGCCGCGCTCAGATTCACCCCGTAGCCCACTTCGTGCGAGCCCGAGATGACGGTGACCACGTGCGGCGCCGAGCGCTGGTTGCGCACTTCGAACTGGTTGCCTACTTCGCTGCTACGAATGTTCATGAAAGTCTGGGCGATGCTCAACCAGTTGCGGCGCGACGGTCGCCACATCAATTGGTATTCGATGCCGTCTATACGAGCGCGATCACCATTCACCGACGTGCGTGCCTCTGGCCGATCTGGCGAGAGCTGGTCGGCGGGTACGTTGAGCGGGATTTTGGCGTCCTGGATCATGTCCTCGACTTTTTCATCAAATATGCGCACGTCAAGGGTCGTCGCGAGGGAATGGAGTTCGGCGAGATAGCCCAATTCCCAGGCGGTGACACGTTCCGGGCGCAGGCTGCCTGCCGGTTCATCGGTCCAACGTAATACCTTTCCGTCATAAATGTACTTGGTATTTGAGTCAACTTCATAGGACGTTGGTGTGCGGTAGGCACGACTCCAGGCCGCCCTCACGGTCTGCTGGCTACTTGCATGGTAATTGACGGCCAGACGCGGGGCTGTCTTTGTGCCTGAAAGGGAAGCTTTTTCGATCATGGCGCCGGCATTGAAGAGCCATTTGGCCGCCGGACGCCATTCCAGATTGCCAAAAAGGCGTGCCTCCTGGGTATTGATGGTATTTACCCCATAGAAGAGCAAAGGCGAATAGATGCTGTCGTGGCGCCAGCCCAGGCCCCATACGGCGCGGGTGGTATCCGAGAGCGTCTGGAAGCGCTCGAACTCTATGTCATCACGATTTGTCTGGTAGCTCGAATCGGTGGTTATGTTGAGCGAGGCAGGCAAGCCGAACAGAACCCGCAGCGGCACCGGGATCAGATAGTTCTGAGTGAAGGCGTCCTGACCCAGCTCATGCTGGTGGTAATAGGACAGCGTCCAGTCATCGCCGTTTGCCTCGCTCTTACGCAACCTCGCCAAGGCGTACGACTGCTGGACCGTCGTCCAGCGCGGTGGATCTCCCGTATCGCCATAGTTGCCGCGCGCGATACCCGCCTTGTTCGCGCCGGCATGTGTCTCCAATGCCAATTGATTGCTGATCTGATAGTCGCCGCGAATATCCAGCAACTCCAAATTGCGGCCATCATAAAAATTGGCGAAGCCGGTGTCGCGTTGCTGCCGTGCGCGAATCCGCAAACCCAGATCACCGCTTTTCACAGTTCCCGCAACCGAGACATCGTCGATACCACCATCGCCTTGTTGCTTGCTGGCAGTGAAGCGCTCAGAGTCCATCGCCTTGCGTGTCGTGATATTCACTACGCCGAGAAAGGCGTTGGCGCCGTAGGCCGCCGAGTCGGAACCGCGCACGACCTCGATACGTTCAATGTCGTCGATGTCGACGCCGAGGTTGTTCCACTCGACGCCGCCGAGAAAATAAGGCGAGTAAGCGGAGCGCCCATCTATCAGCACCAGCATGCGATTGGAGCGGTCGCGCGTGAGGCCGTGATATCCCGCCACCGGATAACTGCCATAGGCATTTGTAGCGATGAAGCCTGGCACCAGGCGCAGCAGATCTGAAATATCGCGCAATCCCGACGCACGTATCTGTTCGCGATCGAGCACGGTGACGGCTCCCGGCGCATCGCGCAGAGGCTGCGAGAGACGCGAGGCCGATAGCACAACCGGCGAGTCGTCCAGAAACGCTGATTCGTCCCCTGCTACAACACTACTGCACACACCGCATAGGCCTAGCGAAGCGAAGATACGCAGCAGAGTCTGTACAGAAAGGGCGCAAGCTCTCGGGTACCGTTTGCCGCAGTGGAGTGAGTATGTCATTGGCGATCTGAGATCTATTGTGCGAAATCGTGCGATAAGTCGCCGAGTCTCATTCAAGAGCGACGATCGCTGGACGATAGCAATAATGAGCGCTATGGGTAAGCACCTTTGTGACGTCGAGGCGTGAAGTTGTGTGACGCAATCGTCCGGCTGTCTCGCGCTCGAAGTACTATGCTATTGGCATTCATGGATACAAATGGCATTTTGGACAAGGTTTTGTTAGTCAGAACATTTTTGAAAATGTCAGTAACGGCGCGGATTTCCGGGGTGTGGACTTGCCGCTGTGATATCCTTACTGCCTTGTCATGTCACTGCTTCGAGGCCCGCATCACATGAAAGAGTGCCGCATTCTGGTCATCGAGGATCACGCGCTGGTGCGCGAAGCGATGGTGCGCGCACTGGACCGCCTGGGCATGCAATGCAGTTTCTCGCAGGCCTCTTGTGGGCAAGAAGCACTGGCGATCGTCGAGGCGCAGAAGGATTTCGATCTGGTACTCGTCGATCTCATGTTGCCCGACATGAGCGGCTTCTCCCTGCTGTCGGTGCTGGCGCATCGCTTTCCGTCGATTCCCGTGATCGTCGTCTCTGCACTCGCCGACGAAGCTTCCGTCAAACGAGCCTTGAAGGCGGGCGCTTCCGGCTTTCTACCCAAGACCCTATCCACCGAGCAACTCGTCGGCGCGGTGGAAACAGTGCTCAACGGTGGCGTAGTCACCCCCGGCTTGTCGGAGATGAGCCCGCAGCGCCTGCCGCGCAAGCGCAGTGTCGAATCCATCTCAGAGCAGTTCGGACTGACCGCGGCTCAAACGCGCGTCATGGAACTCATGGTGGAAGGTCGTACGAATCGCGAGATCGCAGAATTGCTAGGGCTCGCTGAAGGCACAGTCAAAGTACATTGCTCGGCCATCTTGCGCGCGCTGGGTGTTGCCAATCGCGCTCAAGCGTTGGTCGTCCTCGCCCGCCAAGGGCTTAGGGGCTGATCGGTTTCTCGGCCGAAGTCACTCAGTGACGTATCGTTGATTGATACGGTGCAGTAGCTGGCGGCGCAACAGACTCTGGAATGGAAGGCGCTACTGCCTTGTAGACGAAGTGCTCCTTGTGCTCGGTCATGTCGATGATCATCTGCGCGAGTGCGCGCGTCGAATTATTCAATGCTGTCGGAAAGTAATCGGGCAACTGCGTCTGTAGCAGTAGCTTCGAGGACGAAACCGCCATCACTGGCGGCAATACACGTGATCTGAGCTGCGCCGGCATTGTGGCGATGAGACGATCGGCCGCTTCCAACTGCCAACGATTGTGCGGCCATTGCGAAGGTAGCGCGTGCGCGCGTGGAAAACGTTCCAGATCCTGGATGACCGTGCGCAAGTCCTCCGCCGAATCGCGGAAAGGCAGCAGCACGAGATTGGACAATTCATACAGCGCAATGTCCGTCTCGGTTCGATTGGCGCCACCGTCCAACACGCCGATCCAGCCCGACAGATTGCGTAATTTGGCCATCATCTGCTCGCGCGCCTTGGCCGAGCGTGCATCCGCCACCACGTAACGACGCCCCTCCGCACGCAGCGGTTCGCGCAATTCATCTGTCATAACACAGGCGGCGCGACGATCCAGTAGCGCAAGCCCATGGCAAAGCATATGCGACAGGGTCGTCTTGCCTGTGCCGCCCTTGTTGCCGATCACACAAATAATTTCAGCCATCCGCTTCGATATCTCGCAAAGGTCTGTCCATGCCCAATCGCATCATGCGGCCATTGTCACGCTCCGGTTGGCGGAAGAAACGACGCGAAATCACTTCAATTGCACCGTCCCCGGAATGCGATAGCAATACAGACACGTGTTGCGTCTGTCGCCGACATTGACGACGCTCGATGGCGTTGCGCGTGCGATCTCGAACGAATTGCTGATCAGCCAACTACCCGGTTTCATCTCGCGCATTGCCTTGGCCCAGAGCGCCGACATCGGCACGGGGGACAGAAAGGCATACACCACGTCGAATTCCGTCAGTGAGCTTTGCCAGAAATCGCCACGCACCAAATATGCATTAGGCAACTTGCGACAAAGGCGACGCGATAACCAGTACGGCGCTGGCGCCGTCTCAATGCCATGAATTTGCCAATCCGGGCGCAACCGCGCCAGGCGCTGCACCAGCGAACCCGTACCGCTGCCGACATCCAGTACCGCGAGAGGCGCCTCGTCCGGCAACCATGCTGCCAAGCGGTGGACGGTGAGCGGATTGGAGAGAAATAGCGGCACCTGTGTGCGAAAGCTTGACCAATACACCAGCGTCAGCCCGGCAAAAGCCACAAGATAGACCCAGGGTGGCAAGCCGCCGCCAGCAGCCAATACTATGCAAGGCATGAAAGCAAGATGGATGAGAATCCACCAGCGCGCTGAACGCAGCCCGGCGGCGAAAAAGGCCGCGATGGCGCCCTGCAAAGCGGCCAACGCCAAGGGGTGATCGAATGGCAGTCCACCGCTGTGACCAATCATGAAAAGCAACGCCAGCGCGCCCAGTTGGGCCACCAATGCCTTCAATGCGGGCATGTGACTGTCTCGCCAAAAGAGGTGATGGTAGCTTGCAGGCCGCTAGTGCCACAAATCGTGCTCATTGCGCGTGTTCGCGACCGCCATTCCCTCACTCTTGCATCCAAAAAGACCTTGACTATGGTGGGTTCGATCTCTATAGTTTCCGGTCTCGCGCTTGGAGGGGTTCCCGAGCGGTCAAAGGGATCAGACTGTAAATCTGACGGCTCTGCCTTCGAAGGTTCGAATCCTTCCCCCTCCACCACGGAATTCGCGGTCCTGTTGTCAGTAGTGTTGATGTGGTTGGCTCAGAAGGCTGGCCTTGCCGCCGGTGGAGGCAACTCGTTTATTTGCGGGTGTAGCTCAATGGTAGAGCTGAAGCCTTCCAAGCTTAAGACGAGGGTTCGATTCCCTTCACCCGCTCCAGAATTTCTGGGCCGGTTTTGGCTGATGACCGGTCCGGCAAATGATTTTGTAGTTTCGGTTTTGTAGTCAGATTTGCAAGGCTTTGTGCGGATCGCAGGAAGCCCATGTAGCTCAGTGGCAGAGCACTCCCTTGGTAAGGGAGAGGTCGCGTGTTCAATCCACGCCATGGGCACCATGCAGTAAAAGGCAATTTTCATTCACGTCCGTTTATTCGGAATTGATGGCGTACTAAGGGGTTAAACGATGGCCAAGGAAAAGTTTGAGCGGACCAAACCGCACGTGAACGTGGGCACGATTGGCCACGTTGATCATGGCAAGACGACGCTGACGGCGGCGATCACCACGGTGCTCGCAGCCAAGTTTGGCGGCTCGGCCAAGGCCTACGACCAGATCGACGCAGCGCCGGAAGAAAAAGCGCGCGGCATCACCATCAACACCGCCCACGTCGAGTATGAGACGGCCAACCGCCACTACGCCCACGTCGACTGCC
>JAQGMF010000053.1 GCA_028292505.1 Rhodocyclales bacterium | reverse complement strand
GCCAACAAGGCGCTGCTGGCCGTGCACGGCACCGAGATATTCGCCGCGGCCCAGAAGAAAGGCGTGATGGTCGCCTTCGAGGCCGCCGTCGCGGGCGGCATCCCCATCATCAAGGCATTGCGCGAAGGTCTCTCCGCCAATCGCATCGAATGGATCGCCGGCATCATTAACGGCACGACGAATTTCATCCTGTCCGAAATGCGCGACAAGGGCCTGTCCTTCGCCGACGTGCTCAAGGAAGCGCAGCGTCTCGGCTATGCCGAAGCCGATCCGACTTTCGACATCGAAGGCATCGACGCCGCGCACAAAGCCACCATCATGTCGGCCATTGCTTTCGGCATTCCGATGCAATTCGATAAGGCTTATGTCGAAGGCATAACCAAGCTTGAGGCCACCGACATCAAGTATGCCGAACAGCTGGGCTATCGCATCAAGCTGCTCGGTATTGCCAAACGTCGTCAGCAAGGCATCGAGCTGCGTGTGCATCCGACGCTGATCCCCGCCAAGCGCCTCATCGCCAATGTCGAAGGCGCCATGAACGCCGTGCTGGTGCAGGGCGACGCCGTCGGCGCCACGCTGTACTACGGCAAGGGAGCGGGCGCCGAACCGACTGCTTCGGCCGTGATTGCCGACCTGATCGACGTAACCCGTTTGCATACTGCGGACCCCGGCAACCGTGTGCCGCATCTGGCCTTCCAGGCCGATCAGCTCGCCGACCTGCCGATCCTGCCCATCGAACAGGTGGAGACCGCCTACTACCTGCGCATGCGCGTCGAAGACAAACCCGGTGTGCTCGCCGACATCACGCGCGTCCTGGCCGACAATGCGATCTCCATCGATGCCATGCTGCAAAAAGAACCTGCCGAAGGCGAAGCGCAGACCGACCTCATCGTGCTGACGCATCGCACGATCGAAGGTCAGGCCAATTTGGCCATCACCACTATCGAAGCGCTGAGCACCGTTGTCGGCTCGGTCAAACGTATTCGTCTCGAAGAATTGAACTGATCACGCGCGGCTTCGCCGGGCCCATCCCTCACATCCGAACGTCATATGCAATATCTTTCCACACGCGGCAATGCGCCGGTCAAGACTTTTACCCAGATACTGCTCGGTGGTTTGATGGAGGATGGCGGTCTGGCGCTGCCGGTCCTGTATCCGCAATTGACAGCGGCCGAACTGACCGCTATGCGCGGCATGCGCTACAGCGAACTCGCGTTCGCGGTGCTGTCGAAATTTGCCGATGACATCCCGGCGAGCGATCTGCGCGCGCTGGTCGACAAGACCTATACACCACAGGTGTACTGCAATGGCAGGCCGGATTCGGACGCTGCTGCCATCACGCCGCTGCGCAAACTCGAAGACGGTCTCTACCTGCAGGAACTCTCGAACGGCCCGACGCTCGCCTTCAAAGACATGGCAATGCAACTGCTCGGCAATCTGTTCGAATATGCACTTGGCAAGTCCGGCGAAACACTCAACATCCTCGGCGCCACTTCCGGCGACACCGGCTCGTCGGCCGAGTACGCCATGCGCGGCAAGCAGGGCGTGAAAGTTTTCATGCTGTCGCCATACGGCAAGATGAGCGCCTTCCAGACCGCGCAGATGTTCTCGCTTCAGGACCCGAACATCTTCAACCTCGCCGTGCGCGGCGTGTTCGATGATGCGCAGGACATCGTCAAGGCCGTCTCGAACGATCTGGATTTCAAGACGAAGCAGCGCATCGGCACGGTCAACTCGATCAACTGGGCGCGTGTCGTCGCCCAGGTGGTGTATTACTTCAAGGGCTATTTCGCGGCGACACAGAGCAACGATCAGGAAGTCGCCTTCTCAGTGCCTTCCGGCAACTTCGGCAATATCTGCGCAGGGCACATCGCACGCATGATGGGTCTGCCGATCCGTCGACTGATCCTCGCCACCAACGAAAACAATGTGCTCGACGAGTTCTTCCGCACCGGCGTCTATCGCCCGCGCGGTGCTGCGGAAACGCACCAGACGTCGAGCCCGTCGATGGACATTTCCAAGGCCTCCAATTTCGAGCGCTTCGTGTATGACCTGGTCGGTCGCGATCCTGCCGTGATACACACGCTGTGGCGCGAAGTGGACAAGGGCGGTGCCTTCGATCTGTCCCGGACACCTTATTTCCTGCGCATCGCCGATTTTGCGTTTGCCTCGGGCAGCAGCACGCATGCTGATCGCATATCAACAATCCAGCGCACATGGGAAAAATACGGCGTGATGATCGACACGCATACAGCGGACGGCCTTAAGGTCGGTCTGGAGAATCGCGAAGCGGGAGTGCCCTTGATCGTGCTGGAAACTGCGCTGCCGGCGAAATTCGAAGAGACCATTATCGAAGCGCTTGGCGAGAAGCCTTGGCGGCCGAAGGCTTATGAGAACATCGAGTCGCTGCCGCAGCGCTCGACTGTGATCGATGCGGACGTAGCGCAAGTCAAGGCGATTATCGTTGCAAATGCCGCATGACATCGGCAAGATCGAAAGCGTAAAACCAGAACAGAGCGGGGCCACACGCCCTTGTAAGATGTGATCAGATTTTTGAGCGTTCCTGCATGCCCACCATCCCCGGAGCAAAGCAATGAGCACAAACTCTGATCAAACCACCTTGAGCCTCATGAACAAGGTCCCCGAAGCCACGATCCTGTTCTGGATCATCAAGATCATGGCCACCACGGTCGGCGAAACCGCGGCGGACTATCTCAACTTCAATTTACATCTAGGGCTGACCGTCACGACGGCAATCATGGGGGTTCTGCTGCTGATCAGCTTGTTCGCGCAGATTCGCTCCCGACGTTATATCCCGGCGATCTACTGGATCGCGGTGGTCTTCATCAGTGTTTTCGGCACCTTGGTTACGGACAATCTGGTAGACAATTTTGGCGTGGCTTTGCAGACCACTACGATCGTGTTCAGCATCGCCATGATCGCAACCTTTGCTACCTGGTACGCCAGCGAGAAAACACTGTCGATTCACAGCATCAATACCACCCGACGCGAACTGTTTTACTGGGCCGCTATCCTGTTCACCTTCGCGCTCGGCACGGCGTCAGGCGACCTCGTTGCTGAAGGTCTGCACCTGGGCTACGCGGTATCAGCGCTGATCTTCGGCGCACTGATCGGCCTCGTTGCGATTGCGTACTATTTTTTCAAACTCAATTCAGTGGCCGCATTCTGGATAGCCTATGTGCTCACTCGGCCATTTGGGGCTTCTTGCGGCGACCTGCTGTCGCAGTCTCGGGATGATGGCGGCTTGGGCTTCGGCACGGTAGCCACGAGTCTGGTTTTTCTGGGAGTCATCCTCGGGCTGGTGCTTTACTTGAGCATCAACCGCAACAAGCGAATCACGTAAGCGTATTACTCTCGACGCGACATAAGCCCCCAGGATAAATCTCGCGGGGGCTTTTACATTTGCTGCGAGACTCAGCGCCAGTGCACGCCGTCGACCTTGCTCGTCGCTCCAGACATCACGTCTGCACCAAAACGTTTGGCAAAACGCTCGGCAATGTTTTCGCCTTGCGTGAAGTCCTGAATCTCATCCGCCTTGATGACGTCACGCGCCACCGATTGAACGGTGCCATAACCATCGGCCAATCCAAGTTCAATACTTTTGGCGCCGCTCCAGAACAGACCGGAGAACATGTCCGGCGTTTCCTTCAGGCGTTTGCCGCGACCCTTGCGCACGACGTCGATGAACTGCTGGTGAATTTCTTCCAGCATGCCACGTGCATGTTCGACCTGTTTTGGCTCTTCCGGCATGAAAGGATCGAGGAAGCCCTTGTTCTCGCCGGCCGTCAGCAGGCGCCGCTCGACGCCGACTTTCTTCATCAGTTCGGTAAAACCGAAACCGTCCATGCGCACGCCGATGGAGCCGACGATGCTGGCCTTGTCGACGAAAATCTTGTCGGCGGCCGCTGCCACGTAATAACCGCCCGAGGCGCACATGTCTTCGACGACGACATACAGGGGAATCGTCGGATGCTTGCCGCGCAAGCGCACCATCTCGTCGTTAATGATGCCCGATTGCACCGGACTGCCGCCCGGACTGTTGATGAGCAGCACGACGCCCTTGGTGTTCTTGTCGTCGAAAGCGGCGGTCAGGCCGGCAACGACCTTCTCGGCACTGGCTTCGCCGCCTGGACCGATTGCGCCTTCGAGCTGCACGAGTGCCGTGTGCGGTCCGACGCCGACGCTCTTCTCCATGTCGCCATGCTGCCAGTTCCAGACGATCAGCAGCACCACGCCGATCCAGGCGCAGTTGATCAGTTTGAAGAAGATGCTCCAGCGACGTCGGCGCCGCTGTTCCTTGAGATTCTCGAAAGCGAGTTTTTCGAGGAGGCTGCGTTCCCAGCCGGCTGGAGCGGCGGATATGTCATTGGGTTTATCGCTGGGGTTTTCGTTTTCCATCATTGGCTCTCAGAAGGCTTTCAAGTAAATATGACCATTGCATTCTTCGACAGCCACCGCTTCGAGGCCTTGTCCATTGCAAGGTCCGCCGGCACAGCGGCCGGAATCGGGCGCGTAGAGCGCGCCATGCGTGGCGCACATCAAGTATAAGCCTTCACTGTCGTAGAACTGGCCGGGCATCCAGTCGAGTTCGACCGGAATGTGGCCACAACGATTCACGAAGGCACGCGCCACGCCATCGTGGCGTATCACGAAGGCAGGTACATCTTCGCCGCGTAATGTGACGGTGAAGCGCACGCCCTCGCCGCCATCGATGAGCGCGGTCGATGCGCAGAGGGGCTCGTTCAATTCCGGCATCTGAGCCACGCGGGCAAGGCACTCACGTCCGACAACATTGCCAGATGCGGTTCTCGCAAGAGCTGTTCCCGGGGATGGGCACCACAGATCACGGCGATGGCGGCGGTGCCCGCATTGGCGGCCATCTGCAGATCGTGCGTGGTGTCGCCGATCATCAGGACACGCGCGGGCTCGACCATCAACTCCTCCATCAATTCCAACAGCATTTGCGGATGCGGCTTGGAAAACGTTTCGTCGGCACAGCGCGTGGCATCGAAATACGTGAGCAGATCTGCCTGCTGCAAGGCTCGATCGAGACCGTGGCGCGCCTTGCCAGTTGCCACGGCGAGCAGGTAGCCCTCCTGCCGCAAGGCGGACAGCAATTCGCGCACGCCTGCGAACAGCGAGACTTCATGATCGCGCTTGAGAAAATGAAAACGATAGCGCTCGATCAAAGCCTGGTACCGATCTGCGGCAAGATCGGGAAACAGCCAGGCCATTGCCTGCGCCAGGCCGAGACCGATGACGTGTTGCGCGTCCTCAAACGAAGGTACGACGAGGCCGAGATCGGCAGCGGCCAGTTGCAGCGAACCCGCGATCAAGGCCGTCGAATCGATCAGCGTGCCATCCCAATCGAATACGATCAGGTCGTACCCGCGCTGCGTGGTAGCAAGTCTATTCACCGTGCTGATACTCCTGCTGCCAGGTGCGCCGGATGTAGGCGAGAAAGTTGTCGAGGTCTGCGGATAGCGGCGAGCGCAGTTCCAGAAGCGCGCCGCTCACCGGATGATGAAAGCGCAGTATCGCGGCATGCAGGAACATGCGCGGCAAGCCTTGCTTCGCCAAGGTCTTGTTGAGCGCGAAGTCGCCGTACTTGTCGTCGCCCAGCAAGGGGAAGCCGAGGTGCTGCAGATGCACGCGGATCTGGTGCGTGCGGCCGGTCTTGAGTTCCACTTCCAGCAGGCTGCAGTGTTGATCGCCAAGTTGCCAGCGCCCTAGCAAACGCATAATGCTGTGCGAGGGCTTGCCTTCGGCATTGACGCTGACGCGTCGCTCGCCGTCGGCTGTCAGATATTTATGCAAAGAGAGTTTTACGTGCTGCAGCGGATTCATCCAGCGCCCGTTCACCATCGTGAGGTAGCGCTTCTCGATCTTGCCGGCGCGCATCTGGTCCTGCACGTTGTTGAGTGCGGCACGACGCTTGCCGATGATGAGCAGCCCGGAGGTTTCGCGATCCAGGCGATGCGCGAGTTCGAGGAAACGCGCTTCGGGTCGTTGCGCACGCAGTTGTTCGATGACGCCGAAACTCACGCCGCTGCCGCCATGCACGGCCAGTCCGGCGGGTTTGTCGATGACCAGCAGCGAATCGTCTTCGAAGACGATGTCGAAATCGCGCGGCGGCGTTTTCGAAGCGACAGCGACCGCAGCCGCCGTGCTGTCCTGCTTCACCGCCAGACGCATCGGCGGAATGCGCAACTCGTCGCCGGCCTGGATGCGATAGGTCTGGTTAATGCGGCCACCGTTCACGCGTACTTCACCGCTGCGCAGAATGCGGTAGATGTGACTCTTCGGCACGCCCTTGCACTCGCGCAGCAAAAAGTTGTCGATACGCTGCCCGGCATCTTCTTCCCCCGCCACCATCCGGCGGACGGAAGGGCCGTTGGCAGGCCCGGCCAATGCTGCTTTGCTTAAAGTCACGTTCTTCCCATATACTGCAACTGTTTTTCCGGACAAACGTCCGGTGCGCTGTCCGTCTGAGCCCCACCGGGGCGATACAGAGGCGGAATCCTGTGTGCCGATACACGTGCCCCGGAGCCGACCGGCGCTGCGCCAGTCCGATGATAAGGGTTTCCAAAGAGACCTTGTTGTCTCGCAGCAGTCAGGCTAACGGTTCTCCTGAGTACGCGTCGCTTTGCACAAGGCTCCCGCGCCTGCCTCCGCTGTTGTGTCTTTGCGCCTGCCGACATGCAGGCATGAAGAGCCGGTTCAAGGACTGCCACCCAGCCGACCATGCTGGAAAGACAAGACTGAAGACTGCTATCGCCGCGGCCAAAAGTTCGCGATGTTATAGCAAGAGTACATGTCAGACCATGCCAAACCACGTGGATTCACGTGTTTGATTGAATAGAAACACCATAACGAGCGCGCGTCGCAGAATACACAAAACGCTCCGGACCTCGCTGGCACAGCCGCAAAGTCCGGACGTAGTTTGAGACAAACCGATTCACCCGATTGCACCAGATAATGACGAACACAAGGTTTCCGACATTCTGAGTAATCAGGCCGCTGCCTGAAAGGTAGCGGTCGGTGTGTTGTTCTGCCCGCTCGCGCGCGGGAGAACCAAAATGAAACGCATGCTTTTCAACGCGACGCAGGCCGAAGAACTGCGCGTCGCCATTGTCGATGGTCAGAAGCTGATCGACCTCGACATCGAATCGGCCGCCAAGGAACAACGCAAGAGCAACATCTACAAGGGCATCATCACCCGCATCGAGCCCAGCCTCGAAGCCGCCTTTGTCGATTACGGCGCAGAGCGCCACGGCTTCCTGCCTTTCAAGGAAGTCTCGCGCTCCTTCTTCCGCGAAGGCGTCAACGCCTCCACCGCGACCATCAAGGAAGCGCTGCGCGAAGGCCAGGAAATCATCATCCAGGTGGAAAAGGACGAACGCGGCAACAAGGGCGCGGCGCTCACCACCTACGTCTCGCTGGCCGGCCGCTACCTGGTCCTGATGCCCAACAATCCACGCGGCGGTGGCGTATCGCGCCGCATCGAGGGTGACGACCGCGCCGAGCTGCGCGAGGCGATGGACTCGCTCGAAGTGCCCAACGGCATGAGCCTCATCGCCCGCACTGCGGCCATCGGCCATGCTGCCGAAGAATTGCAGTGGGACCTGAACTACTTGATGCAACTATGGACCGCCATCGACGGCGCGGCCAAGTCGCAATCGGGCGCTTTCCTGATCTACCAGGAAGGCAGTCTGGTGATTCGCGCCATCCGCGATTACTTCCAGCCTGACATCGGCGAAATTCTCATCGACACCGACGAGATTTACGAGCAGGCCCGTCAGTTCATGGCCCACGTAATGCCGGCAAATGTCAATCGCGTAAAACGTTATCGCGACGACGTGCCGCTATTCTCGCGCTTCCAGATCGAGCATCAAATTGAATCGGCATATTCGCGCCAGGTGACACTGCCTTCGGGCGGTGCCATTGTCATCGATCACACCGAAGCACTCGTGTCGGTCGACGTCAACTCCGGCCGCGCCACCAAGGGCAGCGACATCGAAGAAACTGCGCTGCGCACCAACAGCGAAGCTGCCGACGAAATCGCCCGCCAGTTGCGCCTACGCGATCTGGGTGGCCTGATCGTCATCGACTTCATCGACATGGACAATGCGCGCAATCAGCGCGAGGTCGAGAACCGCCTGCGCGATGCCCTGCGCTTCGACCGCGCACGTGTGCAGACCGGCAAGATCAGTCGCTTCGGCCTGCTCGAACTGTCACGCCAGCGCCTGCGTCCGGCCCTCGCCGAAACCAGCTACATCACCTGCCCGCGTTGTACCGGCACCGGCCACATCCGCTCGACCGAGTCGGCCGCGCTGCACATCCTGCGCATTCTCGAAGAAGAATCGATGAAGGAAAATACGGGCGCTCTGCACACGCAAGTGCCGGTAGATGTCGCTACTTTCCTGCTCAACGAGAAGCGCGACGATATCGCCAAGATCGAGCTGCGCCACAAGGTGAATCTGCTGATCATACCCAATCGTCATCTCGAGACGCCGCAGCACGAAATCGTCCGCCTGCGTCATGATCAGTTAAACCTGGAAGAAATCTCCCTGCCGAGCTATCGCATGGCAGCCGCGCCGACCGAGCCGAGCTACACGCCGCCGTCCGCCAACCTCGAAGCCAAGGTCGGCCGCCAGGAAGCTGCTATCAAGAGCATCACTACCGGCGCCGCTGCGCCCATCGTGGAGCGCCCCGCCGCACAGGAAGCCGCTAAGCCATCCAAGGGCCTGTTCGCGCGCTTCGTGGCGTGGCTCAGTGGCGGCGCAGAAGCAACGCCGACACCCGTCGCTCCGACCAAACCAAGCAGCGACAATGCTCGTCGTGACAACTCGCGCCGCCGCGATGGCGAACGCAAGCCCCGTGACGCGCAAAGCAAGCCGCGCGAAGATCGCAAGCCACGCGGTGAAGAACGTGCACCACGCGAAGAGCGCGCACCACGCGAGGATCGCAAGGAACGCGGCGGTCGTCAGGGCAATGCCGACAAGGCCAAGGGCCGCACCGAGAACGCTCCGGAAAGCGAAGTCAACGAGGCCCAACCGGCGGCGCAGAAACCGCGCCGCGAACGTCCGCCACGCGAGCCGCGTGAGCCCAGAGAGCCGCGTGAACCACGCGAGCAAATACCGGCTGTAGCTATCGGCGAAGGCGAACAAATCGCCAGTAGCACGCCGAACGCCGAAGGCACTCCCGCGCTAAACGGCGAACGCGATGGCAGTCGTCGTCGCAATCGTCGTGGCCGCGGTGGTCGCGGTCGCGGAGAAGGCGATCAAAGCGCTGCGGCCAATGCCAACGACGCGTATGATGCGGATGGCATATCGACTGCCGAAAACGAAGGCATGGTGGCAAGCACTGTAGCGGAGAGCGTCGCGCCGGCCATGCAACAGGAACTCGGCTTCGCGGTCGCCGAGCCGGTCGCAACGATGCCTGCGGTAGAAGCACCTGCACCTGTCGCTGCGGCACCTGTAGCCGAGCCAGCGCCCGTCGTAGAACAGGCACTCGCCCACGTGGAATATGCGGCACCCGAAGCCAAACAAGAAATGGCGACGCCTGCAGAAACGACGCCGCGCGCCGCATCACCTGTCGCAAGCGCACCGATTGACCTCTCAGCCATCCTCGCCGATAGCAGTCTGGAAATGGTCGAGACTGCGCCGGGTGCGGCCAAGCCTGTGCCCGTACAAGCGGAGCGCGAGCAAACTGCGCCCGCACGACGCCAGCGCACGCGGCCTGCCGTGGTACCGGCACAGGATGAACCCTTGCAGCAAGTGGAGACACGTTCATAGGCGCTCGTTAGCGCATTTGAATATTGACTCAGCCAAACAAGAAGCCCCGCGATGCGGGGCTTTTTTTGATCTGTAGTCTTGAGCGGGCTCGATGCAATTTGAATATGTTTTATCCGACGTAGGGTGTAGTGAGCAAAGCGAACTGCACCACATGGCGACGGAGCGAATGGTGCAGTTCGCTTTGCTCACTGGCACCCTACAAGAAAATCAAACTTCGACCGAGCCTGCGGCTTTGTCCGTGTGCAAAGTCGACACCAGTCTGACTGCATGCAATATGCCGTCATCATCAATACGGCCTAAGCCCATGAATGATGCAGCCCCATAGACGCGAACCTCGCCGCATGGGGCGTTCGTCATATCGGCACAAGAGACAGCATTGCCATGCGAGAAACGCGCTTCGAGCGCTCCGGCCAAAAACAGCGATGGCAGATGCGCAAGCAAGCTATCCGCTGGCAGCAAACGAGCAACACGTGCGCTTTCTTCAAGTCCGGCCAATGCATCCAGCGTCACGGCCGATGCGAGACTCAGCGGCCCGGTCGCCAGACGGCGCAAAACCGTCAGGTGAGCGCCACAACCCAACACCTCGCCGATGTCTTCGGCCAGTGTGCGAATATAGGTCCCCTTACTGCAACGAACACGCAGCTCGACATCTGGAAGGCTGATGCGCTCCACTTCGAGTTCGTGAATCGTGACCTTGCGCGCTTCACGCGCGATCTCGATGCCCTGGCGTGCATAGTCGTAAAGTGCACGCCCCTCGTGCTTGAGCGCCGAATACATCGGCGGCACTTGCTCGATCTCACCTAGAAAGCGCGCACACGCGGCTTGCACTTCGGTCTCCGAGCAGCCCACCGTACGTTCGCGCACGACTTCGCCTTCGGCATCGGCCGTGCTGGTATTGACGCCCAGACGCAGCGTGGCGCGATAGGTCTTGTCGGCATCGAGCAGCATGTGGGAAAACTTCGTCGCCTCGCCGAACAGCACCGGCAACAGACCCGTCGCCATCGGGTCGAGGGTGCCCGTGTGCCCGGCTTTGGCAGCCGAATGCAGCCGCCGCACCGCTTGCAGCGCGGCATTGGAGGTCATGCCGGCGGGCTTGTCGAGCAGCAGCACACCGTCGATGAGCTGCCACTTCTTGCGAGGAGCTGCCTGATTCATCGGACCTTCGTCACGCTTCAGTCTGCCGCTTCCGCATCGTCCTCAGCGGACGTATCGGCCATCGCCTTGTCGATCAATGCCGACAAACGCGATCCTTCTTCTATGGAATTGTCATAGACGAAATGCAGCTCGGGTGTGGTGTGAATACGCACGCGGCGGCCCAGTTCGCGCCGCAGGAAACTGCTGGCGCGGCGCAGGCCTTCCTGGATTTCTTCCACGCCTTCCTGTCCCTTGAGGGAAGAGAAAAACACCTTGGCGTGCGCATAATCGGCGGTGATCTCCACGCCCGTGATGGTGATGAAACCGACGCGCGGATCCTTCACTTCGAGGCGGATCAGCTCGGCAAGCTCGCGCTTGATCTGCTCGACGACACGCGAACTTCTTGAATAGTCTTTTGGCATAAGAGCCTCTTTCTAAGGTGTTACAAACAGTAACGGGCCTGTTCAAGGCCCGTTACTGTTTCACCGCGACAATATCCTGAAAGCTCCGTCATTCCCGCGAAAGCGGGAATCCACCTTACTGTACAAGCTCGCTTATCGCGTAGAAGTGGATTCCCGCTTTCGCGGGAATGACGGCATTAAAAAAATGCTCACAGCGTACGTGCGATCTCTTGAATCTCGAAGACTTCCAGTTGGTCGCCCTCGTTGATGTCGTTGAAGTTCTTGATCGACAGACCGCACTCGAAGTTGGCACGCACTTCCTTGGCGTCGTCCTTGAAGCGCTTGAGCGAATCGAGCTCGCCCGTATGGATGACGACATTGTCGCGCAGCACACGTACCAGCGAAGTCCGCTTGATAAGCCCTTCGAGCACGTAGCAACCCGCGATCGTACCGATCTTGGAGATGCGGAACACCTGGCGCACTTCGACCATGCCGATGATCTGCTCGCGCTTCTCCGGCGAGAGCATGCCCGACAGCGCGGCCTTCACTTCATCTACAGCGTCATAAATGATGTTGTAGTAACGGATGTCGACACCGAAGTTCTCGGCCAGCTTGCGCGCGTTGGCATCGGCGCGCGTATTGAAGCCGATGATGACCGCGCCCGAAGCCTGCGCCAGATTGACGTCGGACTCGGAGATCGCGCCCACCGCACCGTGGATGACCTTGACGCGCACTTCTTCGTTGGAGAGCTTGGACAGCGACTGCACCAATGCTTCCTGCGAACCTTGCACGTCGGCCTTGACGATGAGGGCCAGCGATTTGACTTCGCCTTCCTTCATCTGATCCATGATGGATTCGAGCTTGGCGGCCTGCTGCTTGGCCAGCTTCACGTCGCGGAACTTGCCTTGACGGAACAGCGCGATTTCACGCGCGCGGCGCTCGTCGGCAATGCTCATGACTTCGTCACCAGCACCCGGCACGTCCGACAGACCGAGAATCTCGACTGGAATCGACGGGCCTGCTTCGGCGATGGATTTGCCGTTCTCATCGAGCATTGCCCGGATGCGACCGAAAGTTGCACCAGCAAGTATCACGTCACCGCGCTTGAGCGTGCCGCTCTGCACCAGCATCGTCGCCACCGGACCACGTCCCTTGTCGAGACGTGCTTCGATGATGAGCCCCTTGGCAGGAGCATCTTTCGCTGCCGTCAGTTGCAGCACTTCGGCCTGCAACAGGAGGGCTTCGAGCAACTGGTCGATACCCGCACCGGTCTTCGCCGACACTGGCATGAACATGGCGTCGCCGCCGTATTCTTCCGGGATAACGCCTTCGGCAACGAGCTCCTGCTTGACGCGCTCGGGGTTCGAATCCGGCTTGTCGATCTTGTTGATCGCCACGACGATGGGCACACCCGCAGCCTTCGCGTGGTGAATCGCTTCCTTCGTCTGCGGCATGACGCCGTCATCGGCAGCCACCACCAGAATAACAATGTCGGTCGCCTTCGCGCCGCGCGCACGCATGGCCGTGAAGGCCTCGTGACCCGGCGTGTCGAGGAAGGAGATCATGCCGCGACTGGTCTCGACGTGATACGCGCCGATGTGCTGCGTGATACCACCCGCTTCGCCAGCAGCAACCTTGGCGCGACGAATGTAATCGAGCAACGAGGTCTTGCCGTGATCGACGTGGCCCATGACGGTCACGACAGGCGCACGCGGCTCCAGTATTACGTCCTTGTGTTCTTCGCCGGTTTCGAGGAAGGCTTCAGGATCGTCCAGCTTGGCAGGCACCGCGGTATGGCCCAGTTCCTCGACGAGAATCATCGCAGTTTCCTGGTCCAGCACCTGATTGATGGTCACCATCTGACCCATCATCATCATCTTCTTGATCAGCTCGGCGGCCTTGACCGACATCTTGTGCGCCAGGTCGGAGACCGAGATGGTCTCGGGCACATGCACTTCACGCACGATCGCTTCGGTCGGTGCCTGAAAGTTTGTCTGCTCCTGCGACTGCTTGCCATGGCGATTGCCACCACCGCCGCCACGAGGACCACCGCGCCAGCCTGCGCCGGCATTGGTGTCGCCGCGTGTCTTGATGGTGCGACGCTTGTTGTCTTCGGGTTGCTGCTTGGCATTGCGATCCGGCGCTTGCGCCTTCTTCGGCTTCTCATCGCCCTTGGCGGGCTTGTGCAGCGTGCCGACCTTGCCTTCAGGCTTGACGGCAGCAGCCGCTGCAGCAGCGGCAAGGCTGGCTTTTTCCTGTTCGGCCTTGAGGCGCTCTTCTTCGAGCTTGCGTGCTTCTTCAGCCGCCTTGCGGGCCGCTTCGCGCGCCAGCTTGGTCTTGACCTCGGCGGCCTGACGCGTCATGAGTTCGGCATGGCTGCGATCGGCTCGCTGACGTGCCGTCAACTTCGTTTCGCCGGCAGCAGGTACTCCTGTGCTCGACACTTCAGCCACAACTTCGGGTTCTGCAGATTCGGCTTCGGCTACCGGCTCGATTTCCGGCTCCGGTTCCGGCTCAGCCACAGCGACTTGCGCCACAGGCTCTACAACTGGCTCAACGACCGGCTCGATTTCCGGCGCGGCGAGGATCTGCTCTTCAGGCTCGGCGACGGCGTTTTCGGCCACGGCATCGGCATCGTCGCGCTTGACGAAGACGCGCTTCTTGCGCACCTCGACCTGGACGGTGCGAGCTTTGCCGGTGGCGTCCGTTGCCTTGATCTCGCTGGTCTGCTTGCGCGTCAGCGTGATCTTGGACTTGGGCGCGGTGTCGCCATGCGAGCGGCGCAGGTAATCGAGCAGACGTGTCTTGTCATGCTCGCTCACTCCGTCGCTCAGCGTCGACTTCGTAACGCCAGCCTTCTGAAGCTGTTCAAGCAGCGCAGAAGCCGGCATTTTCAGTTCCGTGGCGAAATCCGCCACGCTCATTTCTGCCATCGTGTCCTACTCCCCCGCTTGCTCAAACCAATGCGCGCGCGCCTTGGTGATCAGATCCTTCGCACTCGATTCGTCGAGCTCCGTCATCTCGGTCAGCTCGTCCACCGCCAGGTCCGCCAGATCATCGCGTGTCTTCACGCCCTGTGCGGCGAGCTTGGCGGCGAGCGGCTTGTCCATGCCTTCAAGGTTCAACAAATCATCTGCAACGCCTTCAAGCTGTTCTTCGTTGACGATGGCTTCGGTCAGCAGCACATTACGCGCCCGCTGACGCAATTCATTGACTGTACCTTCATCGAACGCTTCGATTTCCAGCATTTCGGAAATTGGCACGTAGGCGATTTCTTCGAGCGAGGAAAAACCTTCCTCGATCAGAATGTCGGCAACTTCTTCATCGACGTCCAGCTTCTCGCAGAATATCCGGCGCAGACGACCTTGTTCCACCTCGCTGCGTTCGGCAGCGGCGGTTTCGGTCATCAGATTGATGTTCCAGCCAGTGAGTTCGGAAGCGAGTTTCACGTTCTGGCCGCCACGACCGATGGCCATGGCGAGGTTACCTTCATCGACCACCACGTCCATCGTGTGCGTTTCTTCATCGACGACGATGGAGCTGACTTCGGCCGGCGCCAGGGCGCTGATGACGAACTGTGCCGAATCGGCAGACCACAGCACGATATCGACGTTCTCGCCGCCGAGCTCGTTGCGCACGGCCGTGACACGCGAACCGCGCAGACCGACACAGGTACCGATCGGATCGATACGCGGGTCATTCGATTTCACGGCAATCTTGGCACGCAGGCCGGGATCACGCGCGGCCGCCTTAATTTCCAACAAGCCGTCTTCGATCTCCGGCACTTCGAGTTCAAAGAGCTGCGAGATGAATTCAGGGGCACTACGCGACAGCACCAGTTGCGGGCCACGCGCGTTGCGGTCTATGCGTAATAGATAAGCGCGGACACGGTCGCCGACGCGTAGATTCTCTTTCGGAATCTGCTGGTCGCGCGGCAGCACCGCTTCGAGACGACCCGCTTCGACGATGGCATTGCCACGCTCCATGCGCTTCACGGAACCGGTGACAAGATGTTCGCCACGCTCCAGGAAGTCATTGAGAATCTGCTCGCGCTCGGCATCGCGGATCTTCTGCAAGATCACCTGCTTGGCCGCCTGCGCGCCGATGCGACCGAAGTCGATCGGCTCCAACGGCTCTTCAACGTAGTCGCCAACCTGGATGTCGGGATAATCTTCGCGTGCGTCGATGATGCCCATTTCGGCCTCGTCGTTCTGCACTTCGGCGTCAATCATCACCACCCAGCGGCGGAAAGATTCGTACACACCGGTTTCGCGGTCGATGGACACACGCACATCGGCCTCGTCATTGACACGCTTCTTCGTCGCAGCAGCCAAAGCCATTTCCATGGCCAGAAACACGGTTTCCTTGGCCACATTCTTTTCACGCGACAGCGCGTCTACAAGCAGCAAGACTTCGCGGCTCATTGCTTAACTCCTCGAAAGCGAATATTTCGGCCTGTTTGCGAGCCAACAATGCTCGCAAACAAACCCTGAATCAAAACTTGGGAACCAGGCGCGCTTTTTCGACATCGTCGAGTTCCAGCACCTGCTCACCCTTCTCGGTCCGAACCACAATCCTGCCATCGCGCAGACCCAGTAACTGGCCTACAAAATTACGCTGATTGTTGATGGGCAGGCGGATGCGTATCTGCACATCCTGGCCTGCGAATCGCTCGAAATCTGCGGCTTTGCGAAGCGGCCTCTCCAGTCCCGGAGAGGAAACCTCAAGTCGATCATAGTCGATGCCTTCAACCTCGAAAACACGCACCAGGTGATTGCTCACCGTAGCGCAGTCCTCAACGGTAATGCCGCGCTCGATGTCGATGAAGATCCGCAACAATCTCGCTTTGGGCGAGCGCTCCAGATCCACCAATTCGAAACCGAGGCCGCTTACGGCCTGCTCGACAACACTTGCGATATCCATCTGCAATACTTGATTCTACAAATCGGCACATGAAAATGGCATATGCGATGCATATGCGACGTTCGCGCGCCACAAATAAAAAATGGGCGAAACGCCCATCCCGATCAAACAAATCCGGAAAGATCGTCGCGGCCCTTGGCACAATCCCCAGGGAACTGCACAAGACACACGACGTATTAACCCGTTGATTCTAGCATGTAGCTGCGCCGCAGTATATCCATGCGGCGCACTGAATATGCGGGATCAAGAAGCCGTAACAAAATGGAGCGAGCATGTGGCTGGCCGATGTTGCCACCTGAGGGCTCGCGCAGAGCAGTGCTGAGGCACGGCGAGCGAGCCAACAACGCCAGCTGCACGCGCAGCCCGTTTTGCTACGGCTTCTAAGTGCCACGCGCCATTATGCCGCATGGCACGGCGATCAAGCGACCACGACTACCTTCGGTTTCGGCTTGCGGCTGCGGCCACCGCGCGGCCGACGCGTGTCGGCACGGCGCGCATTGTCGGCGTTGCCGTCGGCACCCGCAGCACCGTTGGAAACGAAAACAGCCTCACCATTGACGGGGTTGCCGTCCGGCACATTCTCGGTCGTCCGCACCCTCGGCTGACCACCATTGCCCTTGGGTCCGCGCCGGTTGCGCGTGCGGCGTGTTTCGCTATCACCCGGTGGCCGTGCGGTCGCTTGTTTGCCGGCCAGCGTCTTGACCATTTCCGGCGCCATATCTTCGAACATGCCGCGCTTGAGACGGCTTGGCAATTCGACCGGGCCGTAGCGCACGCGCATGAGACGACTCACCGTCAGACCCAACGCTTCGAACATGCGCCGCACTTCGCGATTGCGTCCCTCGGAAATCGAGACGCGATACCAGTGATTCGAACCTTCGCCGCCCTCGTCGCGAACCATGTTGAAATGCGCCGGGCCGTCCTCCAGCTCGATACCTTCCCTGAGCTGCGCGACCTGTTCCTCGCTGAGCAGACCGACAATGCGAACAGCATATTCGCGTTCCAGGTTGTAGCGCGGATGGCTCAGGCGGTTAGCAAGATCGCCGTTGTCGGTGAATAGCAGCAGACCGCTGGTGTTGAAATCGAGACGGCCGATGGCGATCCAGCGCCCGCGACGAATCTTCGGCAGGCGGTCGAAAACGCTGGGACGTCCTTCGGGATCGTCGCGCGAGACAATCTCACCATCGGGCTTGTGATAAATCAGCACGCGTGGGGCGCGATCGGCAAAGCGTACATTGACCAGCTTGCCGTTGACCTTGACGCGGTCGCCCTGCGCAATTTTCTGACCGAGGAAGGATGGCAGGCCATTGACGCTGACGCGCCCCGCCGTGATCCATTCCTCCACCTCGCGACGCGAGGCGTAGCCTGCCGCAGCGAGAACTTTCTGGATGCGTTCGCCCTCATCGACCAGTTCGCCGGTCGCCTTCACGCCTCTTTCGCCGCCGGGACGCGGACCGAAACCGGTGCGCGGGCCGTTGCGACCACGCGGTCCGGCGACCGGCTTGGCGTTGGCATGCAGGTTGTCGCCCTTGCGCCCAAGGAAGGCGATCTGACTATCGTCATCCTCGATGTCATCACCGACGCCAAATTCGTGCTCAGGTGGCGCGCCGTAAACGCCAGCGGGCGGCTGAGTTGGGTGCGGTGCTCGTTGGCGACCCCGGGGGGCGCCATTGTCAGCCTTATTGGCTGTGTTGTTCTGTGGACGCGCCGGACGGCGACGCGTTTTCTGCGGTATCGACAAGATCGAGTACTCCTTCGATGTCGGATAGAGACGACAAGGGTGGCAGCTCTGTCAGGCTGCGCAGGCCGAGATCGTCAAGAAACTTGCGGGTAGTAGCGAAGAGGGCCGGGCGTCCCGGCGTGTCGCGGTGACCAATGGTGTCGATCCAACCGCGCGTTTCCAGCAAGCTGATAATGTTTGCCGAAACGGCCACGCCGCGAATTTCTTCAATGTCTCCGCGCGTGACGGGCTGACGATACACGATGATTGCCAATGTTTCCAGCACTGCGCGCGAGTAACGCGGTGCGCGAGTCTGTCGCAAACGGTCGAGATACGGCTGCAAGGCAGGCCGCGTCTGGAAGCGCCAGCCCGAGGCCAGGCGCATCAACTCGACAGCCTTTCCCTGCCATTCGGCCTGAATGTCGGCCAGCAAACGCCCGACCAGCTCGGCGCCCAGATCGGGCTCGAACATGCGCCGCAGCTCGACGCTTTGCATTGGTTCGGTGGCCGAGAGTAGCGCTGCTTCGAGGACTTGCTTGGCGTGAGCAACGTCGATATCCGCAGTGGTTAACTCCCCGCTCCCGCTCGCGGGAGAGGGGCTGGGGGAGAGGGTGCTCTCCACAAGCACACCCTCTCCCGGCCCTGCAGGCCACCCTCTCCCGCTCGCGGGAGAGGGAACATCGGCGGCTTCGTCGTCAGACGGAACTGGATTGTTGGGGCTCTGGCTCATTGCTCGGCAATCGTACGTAGATCATTTCCATTGGCGCATTCTGTGTGAATTGCACGAGGCGTTCCTTGACCAATTCCAGCACGGCGAGGAAACCCACGATAAGACTCGCCACACCATGTGTCAGGTCGAACAGGCTGGTGAATTCTGCATACTCGCCATCGTGCAGACGCCGCAATATCTGTGTCATGTATTCGCGTACCGACAATTCCTCGCGCTGCACGTGGTGATGCTGATTATGACGTGCGCGTTGCAGCAACGTCAGCCATGCATTCTGCAAATCCGCCAGATTCACATCGGGTAGCCGCTCCACCGCAACCGCCGCAATGTGCACCGCAGCCCACTCGTAGTCGCGCTCCACGCGTGGCATACGATCCAGCGTCTGCGCGGCGCGCTTGATGCGTTCATACTCGACCAGACGACGGACCAGTTCAGCACGCGGGTCGGTCTCGCTATCCTCGGCCTTCTCGCTCGGCGGCTTGGGCAATAACATGCGCGACTTGATGTCGAGCAGCATCGCCGCCATCAGCAGATAGTCACCGGCCAGTTCCAGGTTCGTCGCGCGCATGGCGTCGATGTAGGCCAGGTATTGCAAAGTCAGCGGCGCCATCGGGATATCGAGGATATTCACGTTGGCGCGACGAATCAGGTACAGCAGCAGATCGAGCGGCCCCTCGAAAGTATCGAGAAATATTTCCAGTGCGTCCGGCGGAATGTACAAGTCCGTCGGCATATCGAGCAGCGGCTCGCCGTAGATCTTCGCGTGAAAGCGCAGATCAAGGACCGGCGTGTCGAGAGCGGCGCTATTTGCGCTCATTGCAACGCTCATTCGCGCAACTCAACTGTATGACAAACCCATAGCATCGCGTACATCGCGCATCGTCTCCTGCGCGAGCTTGCGGGCGCGCTCGCAGCCGTCGGCGAGCACACTGCGCACCAGCGCCGGGTCGTCGAGGTATTGCTGGGCACGTTCGTGGAAAGGCTCCTGCTCCTTGACGATGGCATCGATGACGGGTTGCTTGCATTCGAGGCAGCCGATACCGGCCGTGCGGCAGCCTTGCTGCACCCATTCGCGCGTCGTGTCGTCGGAATAGACCTGGTGAAATTGCCATACCGGGCAACGTTCAGGCTCGCCCGGATCGGTACGACGCACGCGTGCCGGGTCGGTCGGCATGGTGCGGATCTTCTTGCTGACCACTTCGGGATCATCGCGCATGAAGATGGTGTTGTTGTATGACTTCGACATTTTTTGCCCATCGAGACCAACCACGCGCGAGGCCTCGGTGAGCTTGGCATGCGGCTCGACAAGAATCATCTTGCCGCTGCCTTCGAGGTAGCCGAAGAGACGTTCGCGATCGCCCATGGAGAGACTTTGCGAATCGTCAAGCAACGCCTTGCCTTGCTCGAGTGCCTCCTTGTCACCCTCTTGCTGGAAGCGCGTGCGCAACTGCTCGTAAAGCTTGGCGCGCTTGCCGCCGAGTTTCTTGACGGCTTCGCGCGCCTTGTCCTCGAAGCCGGGTTCGCGTCCGTACAAATGATTGAAGCGGCGCGCCACTTCGCGCGTGAGTTCGATGTGCGGCACCTGGTCTTCACCGACAGGCACATGCGTCGAGCGATACAGCAGGATGTCGGCGCTCTGCAGCAAGGGATAGCCAAGGAAACCATACGTGGACAGATCCTTCTCGCTGAGCTTCTCCTGCTGGTCCTTGTAAGTGGGCACGCGTTCGAGCCAGCCCAGCGGGCACATCATCGACAGCAGCAGATGCAGCTCGGCATGTTCGGGCACGCGCGACTGAATGAAGAGGGTGGACTGGTTCGGATCGACGCCCGCAGCCAGCCAGTCGATGACCATGTCCCAGACGCTTTCCTCGATGATAGACACGCTGTCATATGACGTTGTCAAGGCGTGCCAATCGGCCACGAAGAACAGACAGGGCATTTCGTTCTGCAGCCTGACCCAGTTCTTGAGGGCGCCGTGATAGTGGCCGATATGCAGGCGCCCGGTGGGCCGCATGCCGGAGAGGACTCGATCTACGTACATGAAATATGAACTCCGCGGGCGACTCAGCCGCCCGTGATGATGAAAATGAAGTGTGCAACCCCGTCCATTGCCTGCTGCAAAGGCTTGTTCAGCACATCAGAATACAACAGCGCGATGAGGATGAAGAAACCATAAGGCTCGACCCGCGATAGCTGCCATGCGGCGCGGCCGGGCAGCAAGCTGACCATGATGCGTCCACCGTCGAGCGGGGGAATGGGAATCAGGTTGATCAGCATGAGAATCAAATTTGCTTGCAAGCCATGACGGCACAGCGCCGCCACTGTCGGTCCCCACGAATTCGTTGCCAGACCCGGCAGCAACAGCGTTGCGATCAACACCCACAGCACGGCCTGGATGAAATTACTGGCCGGTCCGGCGGCGGCCACCCACAACATGTCCTGCTTGGGATGACGCAATCGGCCGAAATTGACCGGCACCGGTTTGGCCCAGCCGAAGGGTGGAAACTGCGCGCCCGTGAAAGCATTCATCAGCACAATCGCCCCAGGCAGCAGCACCGTGCCGACCGGATCAATATGCTTGAGCGGATTGAGCGTGATGCGGCCCTGCTCGTAGGCCGTCGGGTCGCCAAACATGCGTGCCACATAGCCATGCGCAGCCTCGTGCAAGGTGATGGCCAGAATGACTGGCAGCGCCCACAGCGCGATGTCGAGAATGATTTGGGACATGAGGGCCGAAGTTTAGCGTGAATGCGGGCTTAGAACCCTTAACAGAATGGACTGCGCACGCAGCTGGCTAGGCGGCTCGCGCAGAGCAGTGCTCAAGCACGGCGAGCGAGCCAACAACGCCAGCTGCGTGCGCAGTCCATTTTGTTACGGGTTCTTACAACCCGAGCGGGCGCAAGGCACCCTTGCCCGCGCGCACCAATTCGGGTGCGCCAGTGGTGAGATCGACGACAGTCGTCAACTCCGCGCCGCAGGGGCCGGCCTCGATGACCAGCGCCAACTCGTGTTGCAAGCGATCGCGAATTTCGTCGGCACTTACCAACGGCAACGCTTCATCGGGCAGCAGCAAGGTCGAAGAGATCAGCGGCTCGCCAAGTTCCTCCATCAACGCAAGTATGACAGCGTGATCGGGCACGCGCAGGCCGATGGTCTTGCGTTTGGGATGCAGCACGCGGCGCGGCAGCTCCTTGGTCCCTTCGAGAATGAACGTGTAGGCGCCCGGTGTCGCCGCCTTGAGCAGGCGGAATTGCGCATTGTCGACTCTGGCGTAGGTCGCGATTTCGGAAAGATCGCGACACATCAGCGTGAAGTGATGGCGTTCATCGACGCCGCGAATGCGTCGGATGCGCTCGATCACCTTGGCATCGCCGATATGGCCGACCAACGAATAGGCCGCGTCGGTCGGCACGGCAATCAGCCCGCCATCGCGCAGGATGCTGACGGCCTGACGGATGAGACGTAGTTGCGGATGATCCGGATGAATTTCGAAAAACTGGGACATGAAGAGTAGGAGGCAAATTTCATTCCGTCATGCAGCTTTCGCTACATGCCGAATGCATATCAAACCAAGCGCGTCCACACCGGAATCAGATCCGGCGGCAAAGCTTCGGCACGCCCGATGTCGACAGCACTTTCGCCTGGACCGTGAAAATCCGAAGCACGCGAAGCGAGTAACTTGTAGCGACGCGCCATGGTGGCGAACTGGTCGCGCATCTGTGGCGTGTGGGCGCTGGTGACAACTTCCACGCCCTCACCGCCCAGATCGGTGAATAGCTCGAACAGCGCCTTCATCTCCGCGCCCAACAGACGATAGCGGCCGGGGTGTGCGATCACGGCCACACCGCCTGACGCGTGAATCCAGTCCAACGCATCTTTTAGCGTGGCCCACTCATGATCGACGAAACCCGGCTTGCCGCGCACCAAGTAATGATCGAAGACCGAAGCCGTGTCACGCGCGATGCCGATCTCGACTAAATAGCGTGCGAAATGCGCGCGGCTGATCAGCTCCGGGTTGTCGGCAAACTTCGCAGCGCCTTCGTAAGTACCGCGAATACCGATCTTTGCCAATTCCTCGCCGATGCGCTGGGCACGGCCCTCACGGCCTTCACGCACATGGTCGAGCCCGCTGCGCAATACATCGGAACCCGGCGCGATGCCCAGGCCGACGATATGCACCGTCTGGTCGCAGTACGAAACCGACACCTCGACGCCATCCACGAAACGCATGCCGCAGGCCTCGGCCTCGGCGCGCGCTTCGGCCAAGCCGCCCAATTCGTCGTGATCGGTCAGCGCCAACAGATCGACGCCATGGGCGTGCGCGCGCTGCACCAGCTCCGTTGGGCTCAACAAGCCATCGGAGACGGTGGAATGGCAGTGCAGATCGGCGTTCTGTGGTGCAAACATGAGCGGTACGGCCCGAAAAACAAAAAAACGACAAAAAGCAACAAACAGCAGTCCTGCAAAAAATACACAGGCTGACAAGCATCATAGCAAAGGCTTGCTTCAGTCCCATTGCTTCCGGTACAGTCTTCGCCTGTTCGGGAGAGTGTCGGCGTTCAATTTTCGCCGACCGCCGAAGGCGCAACCCCCCGGGAACGCTCAGGCAAAAGGACCGAACGGGAAATCACAATCTGGAGAGCGATGCCGCGCAATAGCGCAGAGCATCCACCGAAGGGGCACTGGAAGCTGCGCTTCCAAATCTCTCAGGTATCAAGGACAGATGGGGGCCAAACGTCATCGGGAAAATATTCCGCGCGTCTGGCCCTTTTTCATTTCAAGACTGGAGAACTGTCCTTGTCCAAGCAAACCCCGCTCCACGCCACCCACGTCGCCGCAGGCGCCAAGCTCGTCGACTTCGCTGGCTGGGATATGCCAATTCACTACGGCTCGCAACTCGAAGAACACAAACTGGTGCGCAGCGACGCCGGCATGTTCGATGTTTCGCACATGCTGCCTGTCGACGTCGAAGGCGCCGGCGCGCAAGACTTTCTGCGCCGCCTGCTTGCCAACAACATCGACAAGCTCAAGGAAGCTGGCCGTGCGCTTTACTCGTGCATGCTCAACGAGCGCGGCGGGGTGGTCGACGACCTGATCACCTATTTCTTTGCCCCCGATTTTTACCGGATCGTAGTGAATGCCGGCACGGCCGAAAAAGACATCGCCTGGATGCGCAAGCAGGCCGCAGCGATGCCCGGCGGCGGCAATGTCACCATCACCGCGCGCCGCGATTTCGCCATGATCGCCGTACAGGGCCCGCAAGCGCGCGCCAAAGTCTGGGCCGCCCTGCCCGGCTCGCAAGCTGTCTCCGAACCCCTCAAATACTTTCAGGCATGCCAGTGGAATGACATCACGCTGTGCCGCACCGGCTACACCGGCGAAGACGGCTTCGAGCTGATCGTACCGGCAACGCGCGTCGTCGAGATCTGGAATGCATTGGCTGACGCCGGCGTGAAGCCTGCCGGCCTGGGCGCACGCGACACGCTGCGCCTCGAAGCCGGCATGAATCTTTATGGTCAGGACATGGATGACGACGTCGGCCCGCTCGAATCGGGTCTTGCATGGACGGTCGACTTCAACGCAGGGCGCGACTTCGTCGGCCGTGCTGCGTTGGAATCTGCACCACCGGCTCGCGCGCTGGTTGGCATCGTGCTTGAAGATCGCGGCGTGCTGCGCAGCCATATGCAGGTGTTCACCGACCAAGGCGGCTTCGGCGAAACCACCAGCGGCAGCTTCGCTCCCAGCATGAACGCCTCCATCGCCTTCGCGCGCGTACCGGCCAGCATCGCCATCGGCGACACAGTGCATGTCGACATCCGCGGCAAGCAACTCAAAGCGCGTGTGGTGAAAACACCTTTCGTGCGCCACGGCCAGATTCTGGTCTGAAACTAGCTTTCCTTCTTACCTGCTTTCGAATCTTTCAAGGAGTCCCAACATGAGCGTCCCAGCCAATCTGCGTTACACCGAATCTCACGAATGGGTCCGCAAGGAACCCGACGGCAGCGTCACCATCGGCATCACCGATCACGCCCAGAATGCGCTCGGCGATATCGTCTTCCTGGAACTGCCCGATACGGGCCGCAGCGTCGCAGCGGGCGAAGAAGTGGCCGTGGTGGAATCGGTGAAAGCCGCGTCCGACATCTACGCACCCATCGCCGGTGAAATCATCGCCGCCAACAGCGATGCCGTCGATGCACCCGAAAGCGTGAACACCGATGCCTATGCCAGCTGGCTATTCAAGCTCAAGCCGGCGAATCTGAACGACATCGATAAGCTACTGACTGCAGACGCCTACAAAGCCATTATCGACGCGGCATAAGCGAGGT
The DNA here is from genome assembly GCA_028292505.1 of Rhodocyclales bacterium. Lineage (GTDB taxonomy): Bacteria > Pseudomonadota > Gammaproteobacteria > Burkholderiales > Rhodocyclaceae > Viridibacterium. The sequence goes on along the minus strand of JAQGMF010000053.1, from coordinate 89,416 downwards.
GTCGCACAAAGAGCGCGACCCGCTTCAGGAACTGCTGCGCTACGTGCTCGTTGCGGCGGGCATGTGCGTCACCGTGCTGGTGCTGATACGCGGCAAGTGGCTGACGGCGCTTGTGCTCGGCATCTGGTTGCTGGCGGTAGTGGTGCGTTTCAAGCGCGCTGCAAATAGCGCAGACGAACACTAACCGTCATTCCCGCGAAAGCGGGAATCCACGTGGACCTCGCTGGACCTTGGTTCCTAGTAGGGGATTCCCGCTTTCGCGGGAATGACGGATTTGAGATGTTCGTCGGGTATCAAGGCGTGGGTTGGATCGCGAACCCCAACGTCCAACGTATTGTATTGGCATAAATATTTCATACCGGATTCACCATGACTCAAACCCTCAGTTCACTCGAACAACGCGACGACTTCATCGGTCGCCACATCGGCTCGAACGATAGCGAAATCGCCGCCATGGCCACCGCTTGCGGCGCGGCAGATGTCGACGCGCTTATCGCGCAGACTGTGCCAGCAGCGATCCGTCTCGCCGCACCGTTGCCCATCGCAGACGCGGTGCCTGAGCACGTCGCGCTGAACGAACTCAAAGCCATCGCCAGCAAAAACATCGTCAAGCGCTCGCTGATCGGCATGGGCTACTACGACACGCTGACGCCCGGCGTCATCCTGCGCAATGTCATGGAGAACCCCGGCTGGTACACCGCTTACACGCCCTACCAAGCAGAGATCGCACAGGGCCGTCTGGAAGCCTTGCTCAACTGGCAGCAGATGGTCATCGATCTCACCGGCCTGGAGCTGGCCAACGCATCGCTGCTCGACGAAGCAACCGCTGCCGCCGAGGCTATGACAATGGCACGTCGCATGTCGAAATCGAAGAGCAACCAGTTCTTCGTCGATGCCGCCTGCTTCCCGCAGACCATCGATGTCGTGAAGACCCGTGCGCAGTATTTCGGCTACGAGCTGATCGTTGCCGAAGCCGCCCAACTCGCAAACGAAGAGGTGTTCGGCGTGCTGCTGCAATACCCGAACGTGCGCGGTGAAATCAGCGATCTCTCGTCGCTCATTGCAGGTGCCAAAGCCAAGGGCGCAGCGGTCGCCGTCGCAACCGATCTGATGGCGCTTGTGCTGCTGAAAAGCCCTGGCGAAATGGGCGCAGACATTGCCTTCGGCTCCGGTCAGCGCTTCGGCGTGCCGATGGGTTTCGGCGGCCCACATGCAGCCTTCTTCGCCACGCACGAATCCAATGCACGCTCGATGGCCGGTCGCATCATCGGCGTGTCGAAAGACGTGCGCGGCAAGACCGCCTTGCGCATGGCACTGCAAACACGTGAACAGCATATTCGTCGTGAGAAAGCCAACTCGAATATCTGTACCTCGCAAGTGCTGCTCGCCAACATGGCCGGCATGTACGCCGTCTATCACGGCCCAATTGGGCTAAAAGCAATAGCCGGACGCATCAACCGACTCGCCGCGATCTTCGCAGCCGGCTTGCAGAAAGCTGGTTTCAAACTCGCCAGCGGCACCAGCGTAAAATTCTTCGACTCGTTCAATATCGCCACCGGCTCGCAAACCGCCAGCATCAATGCCGCAGCAGTGGCAGCCGGCTACAACCTGCGCCAGGTATCGGCCTCCGTGCTCGGCGTGAGCTTCGACGAAACCACTTCGCGCCAGGACGTACTCGCTCTGCTCAACGTCTTTGCCGACGCCGGTCGACTCGCCAATGTCTGCGAGCTGACACGCGCCTTCGATGACAATGACATCGATGCACTTGATGTCACTGTTGCAGTTTCGTGCATCCCGGCAGAGTTGGCGCGCAGCAGCGCCATCCTCACCCACCCCGTGTTCAACAGCCATCACACCGAACACGAGATGCTTCGTTATCTCAAGAAATTGCAGAACAAGGATCTGGCGCTCGATCACTCGATGATCTCGCTCGGCTCCTGCACCATGAAGCTCAATGCCACCAGCGAGATGATCCCGGTGACATGGCCCGAGTTCGGCCGCATGCATCCCTTCGCGCCGCATGACCAAACGCTGGGCTACCTCGAAATGATAGCGGGCTTAGAAGACTACCTGCGTGCCATCACCGGCTTCCCCGCCATCTGCATGCAACCCAACTCCGGCGCACAAGGTGAGTACGCTGGCCTCGTGACGATCCGCCGCTATCACGCATCGCGCGGCCAGTCGCATCGCGACGTTTGCCTGATTCCAAAATCCGCGCACGGCACCAACCCCGCCACCGCGCAGATGTGCGGGCTCGAAGTCGTCGTCGTCGCTTGCGATGACAATGGCAACGTCGAAGTCAGCGACCTCAAGGCGCGCATCGAGCAGTACAAGGATCGCCTCGCCGCGCTGATGATCACCTACCCGTCCACGCACGGCGTGTTCGAGGAAGCGGTCAAGGAAATTTGCGCGCTGGTGCACGCCCCGGGTGGCCAGGTTTACATGGACGGCGCCAACCTCAACGCACAGGTCGGCCTCACCTCGCCCGCCACCATCGGCGCCGACGTGAGCCACATGAACCTGCATAAGACCTTCTGCATCCCGCACGGCGGCGGCGGACCGGGCATGGGCCCGATCGGCCTCGCAGCGCATCTCGAACCCTTCATGGCCGACCACGTCGTCACACCGACCGGCGCAGAAGACCGACCGCAAGCGGGTCAAGGCGCAGTCTCCGCCGCACCGTTCGGCTCGGCCAGCATCCTGCCGATCTCGTGGATGTACATTCGCATGATGGGCGGCAAGGGCCTCAAGCGCGCGACCGAAGTTGCCATCCTCAATGCCAATTACATCGCCACACAACTCAAGGATCACTACCCCGTGCTGTACACCGGCTCACAAGGCCGTGTCGCGCATGAATGCATTCTGGATATTCGGCCGATCAAGGCCGCGACCGGTGTGAGCGAAGTCGACATCGCCAAGCGCCTGATGGATTACGGCTTCCACGCCCCGACGATGAGCTTCCCCGTGCCCGGCACCATCATGGTCGAGCCGACCGAGTCCGAATCGAAGGCGGAGCTGGACCGCTTCATCGCCGCGATGACTTCCATCCGCGAAGAAATCCGCCGCATCGAACGTGGTGAACTGACGGCGGAGAACAACCCGCTGAAGAACGCCCCGCATACGCAGGGCGATGTGATCAGCAACGAATGGGATCGCCCCTACTCGCGCGACGAAGCCGTATTTCCGTTGTCATATGTGGCCGAGAACAAATTCTGGCCGAGCGTGAATCGCATCGACGATGTGTATGGCGACCGGAATCTGTTTTGTGCGTGCGTGCCGATGGATGCATACGCAGACTGATCAACGTTGCGCAACAAAAAGGCCTCGCGATTGCGTAGCCCTTTTGTCTGATATTGGCACCTGAAAACATTACAAATTGAGTGCTACGAACTCGCCTATTGCACACCCAAAGCAGCCCAGAAGGCCGGATTAACCTGCAGCATTACACCGCCTGCCGTATTAAGCTTTTCTACGTGTGCCTCAAAGAGCTTCATGTTGTGTTTGATTTGATACACGTACTCGACATGGCCATCTATTGGCCAGATTAATCCTAGTACACCGTGCCAATAAAGAACATGAAGGAGGTTAGAAATGCTTTCGGGAGGACGCCCCTCTCTTAATAGCAGTTCATTGAGCTCATTAAGAGATATAGATTTTTTTCCACCAATAAAATGGTACAAAAGGTCTTCTGCATCGGGCATCACGTCTCGTATTTCTAAATTTATATCCGTGACCAAATCATTGCTGAACGCAACAAGACCTTTGACAAAGTCTTCTTCTTGAATTTTTTCATGTCTTAAGTTAACGGCAATACTTCTGCAGTGGTTGATTAGATCTATAAGAGCGCGCGGCCGCATTAGGCATCGATCAATTAAGAATTGGAAGGTTTCTTCGCCACCAACTAGTGGCGTGCAAATTGTCCGCCATGCCGAGGAAGCATCGAGATGCTCCGAGACACCGCTGTTGACAAGCCGTAATCGAATCAATTCCTTTAACAGGTCACCATCGGACCAATCTACTGCAATTCTGGTTTCCTTGCCCCTATCGGAAGTCTGCTCGACCAACAAATCGTAGACGTCGTTTCGCAAGAAAACTACGGTATGCGCATTTATATCATTACGAGTAAATTCGCGTTCAATTTTCCGCGTAGCTTCGAGGAGTGTTCGAATTATTAAAATATCTGCTGGCTCAATGCCATTAGATGGCCAACCTTTATCAATATTGTCAATCAACATCCATACTTCATCTTTATGTGCCAGATACTGTTTTAGGATGCTTTTCAGCGCTGCCAAGTCATGCCGATATAGGAGGTTCGTGACGTCTCCTTCTGATAGACTTTTCCCAGCCTGCAATCCAAAAGTATCCATATATCGCTGAGCGATTTCGATGGCCATTTGGTTTAGTCGATCTGAAAAATCCCCTTCTGCGATATACCTATCCGAGCCATAGTGGTCCTCGATTTGACGGTATAGCTCACTTAAAACTGGGTCTCTCAAATGCCGCTCTCGATCCATTTCCAGCAGTTTGTTGCAGATCTCAAGCAATAGAAGGTATTCCCAAAATGCCGTTACAAGATGCTCCTGACTGCCCTCTTGCAGTAGCAACAGAACGGAGTCTCTTAGTTTTCGAAATTGGTAACCTTCGGGTTTCAAGTCAAGTACAACGTGGTTTCTATTTCTTGCTACTCGATCACGCACTCGATAAAATAACGCCGTCTTACCTGCCCCTTTTCTCCCAACAACTACTCGTGCTTCACCACGAGCAACACGCTGAAACTCTTCTGTTTCCAAATAGTATCCCGGCAAATCGCGGAGCTCATTTTCGGCTATCGAAGAACCAAGGTTAATAGATTGAAGAAGGTTTTCGGGAGCTTTTGTTTTGGCTTCGACTGGGGACTGAAATAACTCAGTTACTTCTGCCGCGAAATCGGCAACATATCTGTCTATTTGTTCTAGCTGATAACAGCTTTTGGTGATGTCGCGATAGTCAATTGGAACAGGAGAATCACCCTCTTGGAGAAAGAGGCGAAGCTGTCCAATTCCGTCAGCAAGTCCTGCAACGAAAGCTGCTCGAATATTGTGAACGCGTGAATCTTGTACTTCTTGCGATAAAAGTGGGACTACTACGCCGAAAGATTCCGCCACATTTTCTATCGCATCAAATGCCGCCAAACGGGATTGCTCGTTTGGATCAAATCTTCTCTGATGCAAGCCAGCTTTATTGACTCTAGATATAGTGCGATTAATAAAATCCGTCTTAAATCGTGGCTCTATTGTATATATAGGCGCTCTCGAATTTCGACCAACGGGAATTGATATTGGCGAAAGATCATGTGCAGCCATGAGCAATCGGGTCAAGTCATCGGCATTGTTATAGCTTTCATAGCCTAGAGTATCAAATATACCCAGATTTCCAAGTGATATATCTTCAACATTTAGAGAGCCATTGCGTACTACTAATATAGGTTTACACTTCCCTATCGCATATCCGACTTCATAGACTACGTTAAAATTTAGTTTAGTAATGTCAGCAATTAATAGTTCGCATTCCTCTATCTTGTTTAGCACCTGGCCTGCAATATAGTGCCCACAAATATCAAGATGCCTCCAAGTGAAAATTGTATTATTTGAACGCGTACGAACGTTAGTCGCCGCTATTTCTATGGTTTGACCGATAGAGTCAGGCGCCGCCGGATATGCAAAAAAAGCGTTCGTCACATACATGTCGTATCTTTCGAAATAGGTCGAGCAGTTGTGCTAATTGCATACATCATACGCCGCGTCGACTATCGTGCCCACTCCGCAAAATGTCTGCACGCAGCCAGTCCATTCAGTTAAGCATGTCATCCTGCAAAGGCGAGACCCAAGGGCATAAAAGTTCGCCTCTGTTGTTATGATCCCGCCCTCCCCGTTTCATCCGACCACATCATGAGATTCAACCTGAAAGTCCCCTTCGCAGAGAAAGACGCTGCGAAGCAGCTGGGCGCGCGCTGGGATGCGGCGAGCAAGCTTTGGTACGTGGAGGACAAAGCGGATATGACGCTGTTCTCCAAGTGGAGCCCGACGCCGCGCGATGGATCGGCGCCCTCCCCCGCAGCGCCAGCACGCGCGCCTGCAAAACCGAAAGCGCTTTCCAGCGAGGGCATCGTGATTGTCGGCAGCAAATATGTCGAGTTGCCGCGCGTCTGCGCTTGCCTGCCTTGGGATGTGTGCGACAAATGCCGCGCCACGGCTTTGTCGGCCTGAACGCGCTGCAGAGGCGAATGCATGCGCACGAAAGCTGATTGGGCGAGCGAGATACTGAGCTCGCATGAGCGATTGCTTGGCGTCGCGCTGGCACCTGCAAACCTCAGCCCCGAAGCGGCAGCACGCTGGCTCGATGAAGGAGCGGATTTCTGCGTGCTGGCGCACGACGCCAGCACGGACCCGCGCTTCGTTTATGCCAATGCGGCCACGCTGCGCTGCTTTGGCTACAGCGCCGACGAGTTCATCGGTCTGCCTTCGCGCCTCTCTGCCGAAGCGCCCAACCGTGAAGAACGCGATGCATTACTACAACGCGTGAGCCGCGATGGGTTTGCAACCGGCTATCGCGGCTTGCGCATCGCGAAGGACGGGACGCGCTTCTGGATCGAGGATGTGACGGTGTGGAATCTCGTCGATGCCGATGGAATACGCATCGGACAGGCTGCTACGTATCGACAGATTACGGGTGCTTGAGAGAGGCTTGTCTTGGAGGCTGTTGATGATCTCTGAAGAAATCATCGTCATCCCGGCGAAGGCCCACTGTTGTCCGTAATAATTTCAGGGCCGAACCACAAGACCAGCAATGACAAAGCTGGATGGCACTTTCAACGGAACAAGACTCGATGACCGGCGTAGGGCGCAGTGAAACTGCGCCGCATGTTTTGACCTCATTCGGCGGAGTTTCACTCCGCCCTACTCCCGCTCGGGATAGCCCACTGTATTTATGACGGACAGCAGTGAGCGAAAGCCGGAATCCAGATGCCAGAGGAAATCCATCAGCCAGTTGGTGGCTTGCTATTGATCGCCAATTGCGCGGCGAAAGCCCGCTTGTAGGCGGGCCGCGCTTCGCCACGCGCGACGTATGTGGCCAGGTTCGGATATTCGTCCAGCATGCCAGATGACCTCAGCCTCAGGAGTACCGACACCATCATCAGGTCGCCCGCGCTGAATGCACCGTCGAGCCACTCGTCATCACCGAGACGATGAGACAGTTTGCCCAGCGGGGCGCGGACGCGATCCTGTATCAGCGGCAAGCGCTCCTTGGTCCAAGGCTTGTCTCCCTCCTGAATCCTGGCGCTTCCGAGTTCAAGGATCGGCGGCTCCACGGTACTGAGCGCGGCAAACATCCAGGTGATCGCGCGTGCTCGCGCATTGATATCGTTCGGCAGCAGGCCCACATGACGCTCGGCTATATGGAAGACGATTGATCCGGTCTCGAACAAGACAAGATCGCCTTCCTCATAGGTCGGAATCTGGCCGAAAGGATGAAGCGCCAGATGCGCGGGTTCCTTCATCGCACGGAACGAGACAAGGCGAACGTCATAGGGCTGGCCCACTTCTTCCAGCGCCCAGCGAACGCGCGTATCGCGCGCCAGTCCTTTGCCTCCGTCAGGCGATCGTTCAAAGGCGGTAATGGTGATAGTCATTGTGGGCTCCTGTCATCGGCTGCAAGGCCGGCAAGCTGTTGGGGCTGCACGGATTCTGCGATTTTGTAGCTACTTCGACAAAACAAGAAGCTGCGCTATCCAGGCATGGCTAAGCATAGTTTCGGGTAGCGGATGTCACAAAGGATGGGCCATAGCATCTCCGAATCGGACGCTATCGGTGGCGTTAGCAAATTGTTTTTAACGTCACCATTTCGGCGCTGCTCGGTGGCATTGACCAAATAATTTATTTCGCAGATGCAGAAAGCCAGATGCAAAAGGCCAGATGCAAAAAGCCCCTGCATTTTCATGCAAGGGCTTCGGTACAAAACAATCACTGAGTCTGATTAGTGAGTGATTTTCAAAACATAAAATTTAACGACCGTAGAGGCAGTTGTTTTAGGCGTGCCTGAGACGGCGGATTGATCATAGTCGCCAGCCTTGAAGTAGAAGCTTTCTCCGACAAAGCTCGAGGGCAGCGTAAAGGTCTTCGTCGTGCTGTTGATCTTCACGCTAATCGTCGTGCCAGACAATTTCATCTGATACGTGAACTTCGTTCCCAACGACACCGAGGCGATCGTCGTCGTGGTTGAACTCCCACCTTGATTGGTACTTTCAAGCAAAAGCTGAAGAACGCCGGCGGAGGTGACTTGCAATTCACAGAGCGGCTTGCTGGGTGCGCTACCACCTTGGAAAATCTGGCCGATGGTCGTGTGACTCGGGACTTTCGTCACCGTCACCGTTGCATCTAGAATATTTGTGCCGCTGGTGGCCCATTCGGCATTTTCACGAAGCTCTGTGCGGGGGTGCAGCGAGCCCGAGGTGGTCCAACCGGTTGATGGATCGCCCATGACCATCGCGCCGTCAGTGGTGTCTGTGTAGAACCAGGGTGACTTGGTGAAACCGGCTGCAAGCTGGGCACCTGTCTCGGTATCGACATTCCCCGAAGAGCCTGTCGGCAACTGGAGCGTGAATCCGCTAAGGCTGAAATTGGTTCCGGGCGGCGCGCTGGTGCTGAGCGCGAAGGCGGAAGCTGACGCCAGCGCAATGGCAGCAACCAACGCTGTCTTGGCAAAACGCTTGATGTTTGTCTCTGAGTATCCCATGTCTATTCCTTTGTTGTCTTAGGAGCAGTGTTCGCCGACTGCGTGGAACGGATTAGACGTGAGGAGCACAAAGTTCGGAACGTGTAGGAACTCCATGTTTTGAGTAGGACTAAATCCTACAAAATCAACAAAATTGATATTTTCGTCAATTTCAATGTAGATAATCTTTGTGTCCTAATGTATCGAGGCGCGCCCTTACAGGCTTTGCGCGACTTGAGTAGCCACACGCTGCGAGGCAAAAGCCAAGAAGTCCGTCAGCCTCTGTTTGACGTGCATGCGGGAATACCTTGATGCATGGAGCGTGACAGACCTCACATTCAAGCAGCATCGCCACACTAAACACGCCAAAACAAACGCACTTGGCGACGATGCAAGACTTGAATTTGTTGTGCTTCGACATGCCAATGCCCACTTGCGAGGCGGGAATCTACTCGGTAGCACAGGCCTCACGTAAAGTGGATTCCCGCTTTTGCGGGAATGACGAAAATTGGGGCTTAGCAAGTCAATCAACTATGTAAGTCCTTTTTTGCCCTTGCACATCGCATGTCACAAGCGGTTGGGCTATTCCGTCTACAAAGCACTTGATCCACTTTTTGTAATCACACCTCCCACTCAGCATGACAACACCTACCGAACGCGCCTTGCGGTATGACCGTGAGCACGCACGTAGCCTGCGCGTGCTGGCCTACCGCATGCTCGGCTCGCGCGCCGAGGCCGAGGACATCGTGCAGGAGGCGTGGCTGCGCTGGGCGCAGGTGGACGAAAACACCGTCCAGCATGCCGGCGCTTTTCTGTCGCGTCTGGTAACGAATCTGTGTCTGGACAAACTGGGTTCGGCCGCTGCGAAACGCGAGCAGTATGTCGGCGTCTGGCTACCCGAACCTTTGCTTGATGAGGACGCTGGCTGGTGGCCCGACCCGGCGGTGCAGGCCGAGTTTGCGCAGGATGTGTCCATCGCTTTCATGCTTGCGCTGGAGCGTTTGTCACCGCTTGAGCGTGCTGCCTTCCTGCTGCACGAGGTGTTCGACGTGGACTTCGATGAGATCGGCCGACGCCTGGAACGCAGCCCGGCCGCGTGCCGTCAGTTGGCGAGCCGCGCGCGCAACAATGTGAAGGTCGACTACGCACGCCGCGAGGTGGAGGAAGAGGAACGCGAGCGGCTGTTCCGTGCCTTCAGCGAGGCGGTACACAATTTCGACGTGGATGCGCTGGCCAAGGTGCTGGCTGATGACGCCGTCATGCTGGCCGATGGCGGCGGCAAGGTCAGCGCGGTATCGCGTCCTTTGCACGGCGGCGGCCAGATTGCCAAGGCCGTCATCGGTTTCGCCAAGCTGCCGACCAGCCTTGCTTGGCGCTGGCAGCCGACGCGCATCAACGGCTTGCCGGGCTGGCTGGTCTTCGATGACACGACCGGCCAACTGGTGCAGACCATTGCACTGGCGCCGTCGGCCACCAAGCCGGGCCGCATCGGTGCGCTCTACATTCAACGCAATCCCGACAAGCTGCAGGGCGTGTTGGCGACGCTCGGCCAGCGCAGCACCGCCGTCAAAATGACAAACAATTAAGGAGTATGCGATAAAATTTTTCTGTCGCGATGTCACACGACACGTAGCCAGATCGTCTTGAGGGTGTGATCACAAACGATGTATCGACCCACCACCCTTAACCCACAAGAAAGAGAACGATCATGAGCAATCGCAACGCACCATCTCACAACGCCTCACTCCGCCTGAACTTCATGCAGCAATCGCCCGAGCTGGTCGGCAAGCTTCAGGACTTCAGCATATCCATCGGCAGCAGCGGTCACATCGACCAGGGGCTGTCGCACCTCGTAGACATTCGCGCCTCGCAGTTGAACGGCTGCGCGTTTTGTCTGGACATGCACGTCAAGGAAGCGAAGCTGCACGGCGAGCGCGAGTTGCGCCTGTACCACGTGGCGATCTGGCGCGAGTCGCCGCTCTTCACGCCGAAGGAACGCGCCGCGCTGGCGTGGACCGAAGCCCTCACACAGATCGCGCCGACCGGCGTCTCCGACGAACTCTATGCCGAGCTGCGCGAACAATTCAGCGAAAAGGAACTGTCGACGCTGACCTTCCGCGTGATGGGCATCAATGCCTGGAATCGCCTTAACGTCGCCTTTCGCACTACGCCCGGCGCGCACGACAAGGCTTTCGGTCTGGACAAGGCGGAGCTTGTCTGACCGAGCAAGCGAATATGACGGAAACATGCTTCGTGCTTGCCGATGAGCAAGTATTGATGTAGGGCGGAGTGCCAACTCCGCCGTCTCGTCCGCGCAGAAAGAAACGGCGGAGTTGGCACTCCGCCCTACTTTATTCGGCGCCTACGTTCTCCGGAATATCACCGCCACCCCAATCATCTGAATACACACCCTCAGCAACCAGTTTGTGGAAAGTCGAATAAGGCCAGTCGACCACGCGCGTGACAAGTCCATGCTTGACTGGATTGACATGTACGTAATCCATGTGAGCATTGAAATCAGCTTCGTCACGGATCAGATGTTCCCAAAAACGGTGTTGCCAAATGCCACGTTCGTGACGTCGCTCTCGCGTCTTTGAACGCTGCTCACCCTGTGGGATACCCAACGAGAACTCCTGCTTGATGCGCATCCAGCGCACCGCGAAATCCGCGTCGCCTTCGGGCAGTTCAATCACGCAATGCATATGCTCCGGCAACACGACCCAGCCATGAATCTCGAATGGGAACCGCGCTCGTACCTTGCGAATTGCCGCGCGTAAGACATCGATATGTCGAGTCAGTAAATCGTTGCCCTGCCGTTGCAACAGCGTGACGGTGAAGAAGTAGGTGCCACCTGGTTGCCAGGCACGTCGATAGTTGGGCATAAGCAGTCGTAGGGCGGAGTGCAAACTCCGCCGTCCAAGCTTTCATCTGGTCGCATGACTCGCGTCATAACGGCGGAGTTGGCACTCCGCCCTACTGAAACGCCACTTCTGCGAAACTGCGCAGCTTGCGGCTGTGCAGGCCGTCCAGCCCGCGCTCGCGCAGTATCTCCAATGCGCGAATACCAATACGCAAATGCTGATCGACGCGCTCACGATAAAAATGATTGGCCATGCCCGGCAGCTTGATCTCGCCATGCAGGGGTTTGTCGCTCACACATAGCAACGTGCCGTAGGGCACGCGAAAGCGGAAACCGTTGGCGGCGATGGTGGCGCTTTCCATGTCGAGCGCGACGGCGCGGCTCTGGCTGAAGCGTCGCTGCGGCGTGTTGTCGGGGAGCAGTTCCCAGTTGCGGTTGTCGGTGGTCGCCACGGTGCCGGTTCGCATGATGCCTTTCAGCGCTGCACCGCTGACTTCGGTGACGTCCGCCACGGCCGCTTCCAATGCCAATTGAATTTCCGCCAGCGCGGGAATCGGCACCCATAGCGGCAGCTCTTCGTCGAGTACGTGGTCCTCGCGCACGTAGCCGTGCGCCAGCACGTAGTCGCCCAATTGCTGGGTCGTGCGCAAACCGGCGCAGTGGCCGAGCATGATCCAGGCATGCGGGCGCAGGACGGCAATGTGGTCGGTGATGGTTTTGGCATTGGCCGGACCGACGCCGATGTTGACCATCGTTATGCCAGCGCCATCTTCGCGCACGAGGTGATAAGCCGGCATCTGTGGTAAGCGCGGCGGCGCCTTGCCAAAAGCATCGTCGGGCGCTGGCGCGAGCCCGGCGCGCCGCGTGACGACGTTGCCCGGTTCGACGAAGGCGACATAACCACTGTCGGGCTTGCTCATCGTTTCGTGACCCATGCGCACGAATTCGTCGATGTAGAACTGGTAATTGGTAAACAGCACGAAATTCTGGAAATGCTCCGGCGAGGTGCCGGTGTAATGCCGAAGGCGTTGCAGCGAATAATCAACGCGCGGTGCGGTAAACAACGCCAGCGGTTGCGCTTCGCCGGGTCGCGGCGTGTAGGTGCCGTTGGCGATGCCATCATCCATCGCTGCCAGGTCCGGCAGATCGAAGACGTCGCGCATCAGCGCACGCCGCTCCGGCGTCATATTGCCCTCGATGTGTTCGTTATCGCTGAACGAGAAGTGCACCGGAATGGGTTGAGCGCTGGTACCCACTTCGATTTCGACCTCGTGGTTCTGCAACAGCAGCCGGAATTGTTCGAGGTAATAATGGGCAAAGAGATCGGGCCGCGTCAGGGTGGTCTCGTAGTGCCCTGGGCCGGCGACGAAACCGTAGCTGAGACGCTTGTCCGCGCCGAGTGCCTTGGACACGGTATCGGTATGTACGCGCACGAAGGGATAGTAGCCACGCACGCGTGCATGGCGCTCGCCGGTCTCCAGTTCGATGTCGTCGCCTGCGACGAAATGGCGCATGGCGTCACGTAGATGAATAATGCTATTAGTATAAATGCGCTGGACTTGCGCAAGCGCGGCATCGGCCTGACTGAAGCGCAAGGGTGCAATGAATGGAGGACGATATGGCATTTTATGGAGTCTGTTTTAAGAAGTTGTCGGTGCGCCAATATCCGACCGCAGTCGACATCGACACATTACCCTGAAGTGGTGCCTCGCATGCGTTCCGTCGTTCGATGATGAAGTATGCGCAGCAATTCGTGTTTGTGTTGCGACGAAAAAAGCCGCGCAATGCGCGGCTTTTCGCTGTTATGCAACAAATGCCTTGGTCAAAAAATTAGTTGAACGCATAGGCATCCATCGCCAAGGCTGGCCCCATGAAACCCTCGAACACGGTTTCGGTCTGCCAGTGCTCGCCTGCCGCGCCCAGCGCCACGAATAGCGGCAGGAAATGTTCGGGGCTCGGATGCGCGCGCGTCGCGAAGGGCGCTTGCGTGTCCCAATCGAGCAAGGTGTCGATATCGGCCTCCTTGATATGCGCGTCGACCCAGTTGCGAAACTCCGATGCGTACTCGGCCACACCTGGCGCCGGCCGTGACGAGAATGCGTCGCGCAAATTATGTGTCATATGGCCCGAGCCGATGATCAGGACATTGTCATCGCGTAACGTCTGGAGCGCACGGCCCATAGCGAGGTGATGGCGAGCGCCGCGATCGGACTGGATCGAGAGCTGCAGCACTGGCACATCGGCATCCGGATACATATGCAACAGCGGCGACCAGGCACCATGATCGAGGCCGCGATGAGGTTCGATGCCAGCGCAGATGTCGGCTTCGCGCAGCAATGTTTGCATGCGCTCAGCAAGTGCTGGGTCTCCCGGCGCACGGTACTGGATGCGATACAGCGCGTCCGGAAAGCCGCCGAAATCGTGGATGGTCTGAGGCGTCGGCGAACCGGTAATCATGGGAACGTTAGTCTCCCAGTGCGCCGATACCATCAGGATCGCACGTGGCTTGCCGAGACGTTTGGCGAGGGTGGTCCACGCCTCGCCCGCCGCCCCAGCCTCGATGGCGTGCATTGGCGAGCCATGCGATATGAATAATGCGGGAAGTCGCTCGCTGCGGTTGCTCATGATGCTTCTCCTGTACAGCGATCCCGCGTGCAGGGCCGCTCACCCATCAGATTTATTTCAACAGACCTTCTGCCTTGAGCGCGGCCTGTACGGCTGGGCGCGCGGCAACGCGTGCAACGTACTCGCTGAGCACCGGCCACTTGCCCAGGTCGATGTGCGTCCACTTGGTCCAGCCCAGCAGGGTGAAGAGGTAACCGTCGGCAACGGTAAAGGTATCGCCCATGAGCCACTGCTTACCCTGGAGTTGCGTTGACAGATAGTCGAAGCGGCCCGCCAGTTGTTCGCGCACGATGGTCTTATATTCATCTGGCGTATTCGGTTTGAACAGCGGACCGAATCCCTTGTGGATTTCCGAGTTGAGAAAGCCGAGCCATTCCTGCAAACGATAGCGCTCCATCGTGCCGTTGGCGGGGGCAAGTTTTGTCTCGGGCTTGAGATCGGCGATGTACTGCACGATGGCCGGGCCTTCGCTCAAGTAAGAACCATCATCGAGTTGCAGCAGGGGTACGTACCCCTTGGGATTGATTTCGCGGTAGTCGCCGCCGCCTTCCATTACCTTTGTCTTGGTGTCGACCTTTTGCAAATCGAACGACAGCCCTGCTTCGCACAACGCGATATGGGGAGATAGCGAGCACACGCCGGGGGCATAAAACAGTTTCATGAATTTCTCCTTGCTAACCTATTAAAAAGAGGCGCCGCAACAGCGCCCTTGACGACTTCAGAATCGCTCAGACACCTGCGTGTTGCGCGCGCCATCCATCAACCGAAAATGCTCCGCTGCCAAGTAAGGCCTGCGCTACGACGCCTACGGCGAGAAAGATTGGATATTCCCAACCGCCATTGGGTGCATTGAAAACCCAGCCATTGGCGAAATGTACTGTCGCTGCGCCAAGCAATACCGGCACGAGTCCGAGTGCAGCGAGCCGCGTCTGAAAGCCTGCGACCAGCGCAATGCCGCCCAACAACTCTGCGGCAACAACCGGGTAAGCCAGTACACCGGGAAAGCCGACCGATTGAAAGAAAGCCACCGTGCCGGGCATGGTGAAAACGAAGGCCTTGAGTAAGGCGTGCGCGATCATGATGACGCCCAGCGATACCCGCAGCGCAAAGGCGCCGTATTCGGCCGTGCCGCTTAGCTGCGAGCTCGCAACGTTCGATTTATTTGTCATTTCAGGTTCTCCCGATATCGAGGTTGAAGGTTAGCCACGAGGCATGGGATGGATTGTGCAAATCTTCAGGCCCGAGATAAACCGCCTACAATGCAATTAATTATCTCTCTTTACGGGACAATCGATGGACCGCTTTGAAGCCATGAACGTGTTTTGCAAGGTCGTTGAGCTCGGCAGTTTTGCGGCCGCGGCCGACCGGCTCGATATCTCGACTTCCGCCGTGTCGCGCATGGTGGCTCAGCTTGAAACCTTGTTGCAGGCGCGCTTGCTCAATCGCACGACGCGACGCATCGGCCTGACCGAAGATGGCCGCGGCTACTACGAGCGCTGTCTGCAACTTTTATCAGACCTCGAGGAAGCAGAAGAATTGGTTGGTAATGCGCGCGTCGCGTTGCGCGGCACATTGCGCCTGACCGCGCCGGTGAGTTTCGGTTCCTGGCACCTGGCGCCCGCAATCGCCGATTTCTCGCGATTGCATCCACAAGTGAAATTCGATGTCTCGCTTTCCGACCAGCAAGTCGACCTGATCGAAGAAGGCCTGGACTTGGCAATCCGCGTTGGCGAACTCGGCTCGCAGAACATGGTGGCGCGGCCGATTGGCAAGGCACGCATGATGGTCTGCGCCGCGCAAGACTACCTCAATGCCAACGGCATACCGCAGATACCCACCGATCTGATCAAGCATCAGTGCCTGACTTACGCCTACGCCGGCGACAGCCACACTTGGCGTTTCGCTCAACCGGACGCGAAAGAACTGCTAAGCGTGCGCGTGTCGGGCGCCGTGCATTCGAACAATGGACTGCTGCTGCGCGAGCTCGCTGCGCAAGGCATGGGGATCACTATGGCGCCCGATTTCATATTGCAGCTAGGGGTCGACCAAGGCAGATTAGTGGAGGTGCTGCAGAACTGGGCGCCGCCACCACTGACTATCCATTCGGCATACCCAAGCAGAAAGCACCTGTCTGCGAAAGTGCGCGGCTTCGCGGCATTCTTGCAGGAATGGCTGGCGACGCGTTGCCCGAATGCGGGTGCTGCGTAGGTTGGGGTGAGCGAAGCGATGCCCAACGCGTTACTTGAATCGGGTTCCGTATCTGCTTCGTCGACCGATGTTGGGCATCCTCATTTGCCAAAATTGGCTCACCCCAACCTACATTGAACGCCGCGCTTCCTGCCAGGCACGCACTGTGTTCGAGGATTGCTCCATGACGCGCGCGCATACGGTTTCAGGTAGCGCGTTGGCCAATGAAACGAACAGCGATTGCGTGGTCTCCTGTCCCAATCCCTCGATTGCCAAACCTTGCGACAAGCAACGCATCTGGATCGAAGCCAGCGCGTCGGCGAGCAAGCGCCAGCCGTGTGTAGGCATTTGTTCATAGAGGCCCAGCAGCATGCCGCCGAGGTGGCGCATGATGGATTCGGCCTCATTGCGATCTTCCGCCGCAATCATGGCGTGCCAAAAAGCAAGATGTAGCTCGCGACGCAACAGCACCTTGAAATCGAATGCCGCGCCCTCCTCGTCTTGCAAGCGTTGGAGATAGCCCTGACACGCAGCCTCTTCCTGCACATCCATCTCGTTGCGCAACGCGCCTACGAGGGTCGACAAGCCCGTCAGCGCGTTGGCACCAAAAGTCTCGCTGAATGCCAGGCCCCACTGGTCCAGCCCGGCAAGCAACAAGGTACGACGCAGCAGTGCCTCGTCGCGCGGCGCCATGCAGCACCACTCCGACACATGGCCCGATAGTTTTTGTAGTGCTGACTGACGTTGTTCGGCGACTGCCTCGATAGAGAGACGAAAAGCGGCAGCAAAAGCCTCCTGAACCAGGCGCGCAGCTTGCCGCTGAACGTCGCACGTGGCGAGTGGCGCAAGGGAATCCTCGGGAAGCGTGGCTGAATCGCTCGAATTACTCATGGTTTTGCCGTCATCTCCGCGTTTGAAGTGCGGCATTGTGCCGTAATTTTCATCGCAAATATCAGGTCGTGAGATTCGTCACAAATGCCGCAGGCATCGTTTGGAAAGCGGCATGCAAGTTGCTGAAATGGGGCGGTAGCATCAGCGCACAAAAGGATCAGTCATGGACAGCGTAGTAGCGCAACTACTCGCCCGCTTAAGCATGTTTCTCTATCAGGAACTCGACTTCCAGATCGATACACAACGCTTTTCAGAAAATGCGGAATACGCAGCACAAGTCCTGGATCTGATCGACGAAATGCACGACCACGAATTCAAAATGGTGGCTGAGCAAATCCGCAAACGCCAACTGCATCTCTTCAGTCTGAAAAACACAGCCTCTTCAGATGGGGCTGTGGACAAGACGCCCCCGCTCGCGTCCGATCCGCCTCCGCCCCGGGACAAACACCTGTAACACGCGGGCCGGTACGGTCAGTGCCTTTATGCACATCTGTGACTTTCTGCGCAGTGCTGCCTTCGCTTCCGGCATGTCGATTGCTAGGTAAGCGTGTCAACGCAACCGGAAAGATATGATGGACAACGCATTGATTCAGCTTATCGCCCGCCTGAAGATCCGTCTGCGTCAAGAGAAAGGCTTCTCCATCAATACGCAGAAATTCTTCAGCGACACTGGCTACGCCTCGCAAGTGCTTGATATGGCGGAAGACAGCGAAGAGGTCGACCTTGTCTCCCTGTCCCTGGACATCCGCGAAAAGCTCGGCTGGATTTCCTCGCCGCAGTTCTCCAGCGCGATCCCCACGGCGGTCGTGCAGGCCGACGAAGAAAAGCGCTACGTTTTCGGCGCACGTTCTTGAAGCCATAGCGTCTGCCAAAGGCGATGCATGCACCATCGCAAAGCCTCGGCTGAGGTGCCATGGATTCACTACTGACGTCGTGTCAGCGCGTTTGCGCACCGCTCCATGTCGCACCCTCGAATGCAGCCTGAACGCACTTCGAAGGTAATTCAAACGCACGTGGAAAGCATTTGAAGCGCATTTGAAACCTCGCTGCCGCGACGTCCACTTTAGTCTTCCGAAAAAACATTCATTTTCGCCGTTATGATCGGGCTGCCCATTCGGGCAGGCGATTGTGAAATCTCTTCAGTCTCCGGCATAAAAAGACGTTGTCATCATAAGCGAACATGGTGTGTTGCCATCGAGCGCATTCAGCCGCATCTCTTAGCTGAGGGGAATGAAGACGTTTCGCGCACAGTAACAGTGTGGCAAGGAGCAACATGTATGGTCGTATCGCCACGTTCGCCGGACGCTGCTCTCCCGACTTCGGAGTGTCTCGCCGGCCTGCTCGAAGCCCTGCCGCACGGCGCCGCGATCTTCGATCACCAGCTGCGCTGCGTGCACTTCAATCGCCCATTCGTGTGGATATCCAACAAAGGTATCGCTACACATCGGGGATGCACGCTATCGGAACTGTTACCTCACTTTGCCAACATCGACGTATCTGTCCGTCATAGTCTTGCAACAGGTGTCGCCGTTCTCGATGAGCCCGTGGAAACGCACGGTGCAGGTAATTCGCCGCGCTGGCGCCTGAGCGTCACACCACTCGGCGAAAAAATTCAACAGGGCGCCAGCGTCGCCGGCGTCGTTGTGCAGCTACACGAAGGGCAGGCCTACACCGAGCAGGCGATCCGCGCCGTGGAGACCCAATCGCGGCGCCTGCTCGACAACCTGTTCACCTTCGTCGGTCTGCTCACGCCCGATGGCACCGTGGTCGACGCCAACCGCGCGCCACTCGAAGCGGGTGGCGTGACGCTCGAAGAGGTACGTGGCAAGAAGATGTGGGACACCTACTGGTTTTGTCATGACCCGTACTTGCAGGCCCGCATCCGCCTTGCCGTCGAAGCTGCCACGCGCGGCGAGACCTCTCGCTACGACATGCTCGTGCGCATGAAAAACGATACGCGCATGCCGGTCGATTTCATGCTCGCGCCACTCCGCAACGATGCCGGCGAAATCACGCATCTCGTACCGTCGGCCATCGACATCAGCGATCGCAAGATCAGCGAAGAGGCATTGCGAAAATCCGAAGAGCGTTTCCGCTGCGTCGTCGAAGCGGCGCCCGATGGCCTCGCCATGGTGGACCGCAATGGCTGCCTGACGCTCGTGAACTCCGCCATGGAATACATGTTTGGATATCCGCGTGAAGAATTACTCGGCCAGCCCATCGAGATGCTTATGCCGGAACGCTATCGCACGGTACATCCACGCTTGCGTGGCGCATACATGAGCGCTCCGGTGACGCGCGATATGGCGCGTCGTCGCGAGCTCAACGCACTGCGCAAGAATGGCAGCGAGTTCCCTGTCGAAATCGGGCTGATCGCACTGAGCACCGCCGGCGGTGACCACGTGCTGGCCGCCATCGTCGACGTCACACAGCGCAAAGCCGACAAGGCTATCCTCGAAAATGCGCTTAGCGAAAAAACTGTCCTCCTCAACGAGGTACACCATCGCGTCAAAAATAATCTGCAAGTTGTGTGCAGTCTGCTCAGTCTGCGCGCGCGCACGGCCAACGAAGATGCACGCGCCATGCTCGAAGACAGCCAGGCCCGCGTCAAGGCCATGGCCCTCATTCATCAACTGCTTTACGAGCGCAGCGATTTCTCACGCGTCAATCTCAATCAATATCTACGCCGCCTCGGCAGCCTGCTGCGCGAATCGCTCGGCGATGCGCGCGCACGCGTCACGCTTCAGATCGACATCGACGAAACCGATATTCCTATGGACTTGCAAAGATCGGTGCCTTGCGGATTGCTCGTCAACGAATTAGTAATGAATGCAATCAAACATGCCTTTCCCGAAGAGCGTCACGGCGAGATCCATGTGAGTGCCGAACTCATGAACCCCTCACTTGCACGCATTGTCGTTTCTGACAATGGCATAGGTATACCATCTCATCTGCAACCGGGAGCCGTATCGTCGCTCGGCTTTCAATTGATCCCCCTTTTCGTCGATCAACTCGGCGGAGAATTGCAGTTGATTCGTGAAAACGGTTCGCGCTTTGAGCTGTATTTCACACCTGGCACTGAGAGGAATTAATGGGCGCACGCATCATGGTGGTCGAAGACGAACGCGTCGTCGCACTCGACCTCAAAGGCGGACTTGAAAGCCTGGGCTACGATGTGGTTGGCATATCCGCGCGTGGCGCCGAAGCGGTCGAGCACGCTTGCCGCCTGCGCCCCGACCTCATCCTCATGGATATCAACCTCGAAGGCCCGATGGACGGCACCGAGGCTGCCCGCCTGATTCGCCAGGACTGCCACCTGCCCATTGTCTTTCTTACCGCCTACGCCACCCAGGAAACCCTCGAACGCGCCGAAGTAAGTATTCCCTATGGATATTTATTGAAGCCCTTCGAACTGCGCGAGCTGGAAGCGACAGTGCGCATGGCACTGGCCCGCCATAAGATCGAAATCAAGGTGGAGCGCTCCGAGGAGCGTCTGCGCCTGGCGGTGAACGCCGCCTCGCTCGGCGTGTGGGAATGGTCCGACAAAAGCGACGCCTACCAGTTGAGCCCGTACATGGAAGGTCTGCTGGGCTCTTCCGCGCAAGTCACGGAACAAGGTCGCGAGAGTTTCATGCAGCGCATTCATACCGGCGACCAACCCGCCATCGCCGCCGCGCTGCAAGAGCAAGCGGCTATTACGACGACGGCACGCATGCGCTTTGCAGATCAGCGCGAGGGCTGCGTCGAGCTGCACATTCGCGTCTACCCCGACGAGGCAAAAAAAAATGACAATGGCAAGCGCGTCGTCGGCGTCATTCGCGATATCACCGAGCGCCGAATTTTCGAAGACCAGCTACGACAGGCCAGCGTCGTATTCGAGTCCACCGCCGAAGGCATTCTCATCACCGACGCCTACCGGCGCATCATTGCCGTCAATCCCGCATTCTCGACGCTCACGGGCTACAGTCCGGAAGAAGTGCTCGGACGCGACCCGGACAGCTTCCTGCACACGCGCCGCGAGAGCGACTATTTCGATCCAGAGCCCGACAAGCCCGGCAACGCCCACTGGCAGGGCGAACTGGCCTGCCGGCGCGCCAATGGCGACGTCTTTCCTTCCTGGCAGCATGTCTGCGTGGTGCGCAACGAAGAGGCCGAGGTAACACACTTCGTCATCACCTTTTCGGATATCAGCAGCATCCGCAAGGCCGAAGCGCAGATAAACCACATGGCATATCACGATTCCCTGACAGGTCTGGGCAATCGTCATCGGCTCGACGAAATCCTCGATCAGGAATTGCCACGCCATCGCACGGAAGGCTTGCGGCTGGCGCTCATTTTCATGGACCTCGATGGCTTCAAGACCATCAACGACACGCTGGGCCACACTTCCGGCGACCAGCTTCTGCAAGTCGTCGCCGGCCGCATTCACGACAGTCTGCGGCGCAGCGATTTTGCCATCCGCATTGGCGGCGACGAATTCGTGGTCGTCGTGCCCGAGGTGAAACGCCTGGAAGACTGTGCCCTGCTGACCGAGAAGCTCCTCAAGCAGATCCGCGTCCCGGTCGAACTACCACACGACCGTGTCAGCGTGTCGGCGAGCATGGGCATCGCTATTTTCCCAGACGACGCCAATAGCCGGCAGGAGCTCATCAAGTCGGCCGACAGCGCGATGTACGAAGCCAAATCGCGTGGCCGTAACCGCTACGCATTTTATTCGCCTGACATGGCCGCGCGCACGCGTGAGCGCATGCTCATCGAGCAAGGTCTGGTGCGCGCCCTCGAAGACAACGCGCTCTTGCTGAACTACCAGCCCATCGTCGACCTGGCGAGCGGCGCCATGGTAGGTATGGAGGCGCTCGTGCGCTGGCAGCACCCGGAGCTGGGTCTGGTAGCACCGGATCGCTTCATTTCCGTTGCAGAAGAAAGCGGCCTGATCGATGGTATCGGTTCCTGGGTCATGCGCACCGCTTGCGAGCAAGCTACCGTTTGGCTCGCAAAATATCCGATCGATCTGCTCCTCGCCGTCAACGTGTCTGTGCGCGAAATGGCTGCCGAAAACTTCGTCGACCGCATCGCCAGCATCCTGCAGGAAACCGGTTTCCCGCCCACCAACCTGGAGATCGAGATCACCGAAAGCACGCTGCAAAGTATCGAACACAGCCAGGGCTTGCTCTATCAGCTCAAGTCGCTGGGCGTACACATTGCCATCGACGATTTTGGCACCGGCTTCTCTTCGCTGGGTTTGCTCAAACACCTGCCGATCGATCGCATCAAGATCGACCGCTCCTTCGTGCGCGACCTGCCCGAAGACAGAAATGACGTTGCCATTACGCGGGCCATCTCGGCCATGGCCACAAGCCTCGAACTGCAGGTCACCGCAGAAGGCATCGAAATAGCGGCCCAGCACGCGTTTCTGCGCGAGCTCGGTTGCCAGAGCGGCCAGGGCTATCTCTTCAGTCACCCGCTGCCGCAGGAAGAATTCGAAAAACTTCTTGCCAGCGGCGCGTCGCTGAATCTGCTGCGTTAGAGGCTGTCGTCACCCGGCGACAATAGAAAACCCTTAATCATCAAGTTGCTGCCGTGCACAACGTCAAGACATGACGCCAGCGCACGACAGATCTGGCCACCAATAGCTCACCGAGCGTTCGCATGCGAACACTTCAGGGCAACATTGCCCTGCAAGGCATTGTTTGCACATATATTTTCCAGACTGGCACATCAATTGCGAACAGGTACGCCAAGCGGTCGCCCGATCGCTATTCACTCTCCCTCGTGCTATCGCAAGCCGCCATCGCAATCCGCTCGAAAGGAAACGCATGTTCGCCAAGCAGCCATCCGTACTCAGCAAGCATCAGAACGAACTCTCTCCTGACCGTCGCCCCGGTTCGCCAGGCCCTGCCAATACCGCCGCGTCCGGCTCCGGAGGCCATGCGCCGCAACCATCGCTTGCGAACACGCCGCTGCCCATTCACCCCACCGCCCAGAACACCGCCGCAGCGCAAAGCAAGCTTGTTGCACCCCCGCCCCAGGTCGAGCCCGAAGCGCAAACCGGCAGCCGCCTCATTGTCGGCCCCGATGTGAAACTCAAGGGCGCGGAAATCCTCGACTGCGACACCCTCGTGGTCGAAGGCCGGGTCGAAGCAGTGATGGATAGCCGAGTCATTCGCATCGCCGAACAAGGTGCCTTCTCGGGCAAGGTCGGCATCGACATCGCGGAAATCTTCGGCGAATTCGATGGCGAGCTGACCGCACGCCAGCAACTCATCGTGCATGCCAGCGGACGCGTGAGTGGCAAGATCCGCTACGGCAAACTTCTCGTCGAAGAAGGCGGCACGCTCTCCGGCGACATCCAGTCGCTTGACGCCTCACGCAACTCATCTCTCAACGACAACCCGCCACGCTCCACAGCGTCGGCTCTTTCTGAAAAGGAGGTAAACACCCAAATGAAATCCTATCTCAGCACTGTCGCTAGTTGATCCAGCCTCAGTGCTCGAAGTCGCAACGACCCCCCGCGCTGCGACTTCTCTGCCTCACCTATTATCCGGGAGGTGCCCACACACCTCCCGGCATTACCGGCACGCGTCCCCCGCGTGCCGATTTTTTTGCCTGGGCTGAACGTAGGGCGCAGTGACAACTGCGCCGAATGGTGACTTGAACATGCGGCGCAGTTGTCACTGCGCCCTACGCCGCTTTCACCCGTCATTCCCGCAAAGGCGGGAATGACGAATTTGGAGGACTCGGGCAGAACAATATGCAATCGGTATTTTATGGCGCGGTCAGACGCTTCTGAAAATATGCATCATCTCAACGCGGTATCGCCTTCAACACGGCACGCCGCTCAGCCGGCGACAACTCGGCAAGGTGCCGCACCTGCGCGTAGAAGCGCGGCAAATCGCCATCCTGCGCCTTCAGCAGTGCCGTAAAATCCGGCACCCGTCCGAGGTAGAAACCAACCGAGGCGAAGACCGCATTGTTGATGTCCTGCGAAAACCATTTGTCATAGGCAGATACGCCGCCCCAACGCTCGCGCTTGATGCTTTCGTATTCGGCACGCATCGCGGCAATCTGCGCCTGCTTGCGCACCAGCTTCTCGGCATCGCTGCCCGTGCCCTGGTAAATCGCAATCAGCGCATCGCGATGCGTCAATACCAGTGTCGCGAAATCCGCGCTGATGCGCTCGGAGCGCTCCAGCCGCGCAATCGCATCTTGCTTGCCATGCTGCGCGAACCAGCGACGCACACCCGCCTGCTCGACCGTCACCGCAAAAGACTCGTTGAATTCCGTATCGCCTTTGGCATAAATCAGCTGGTGCGCCAGCTCATGAAAGATCAGGCGCGCCAGATCCGGTTCCGGCCAATTGACGAAAGTGTTGAGCACCGGATCGGCGAACCAGCCCAGCGTCGAATACGCCGGCACGCCGCCGACCAGCACGTCCATGCCCTCGGCCTTCAGCTCCGCCGCACGCGCCTGCGCTGCAGCCTCGGAAAAGAAACCGAGATAGCCGACGCAACCCGCAACCGGCAGACACCATGTTTTCGGCTGCATCGACAAAGGCGGATTGGCGAACACATTCCACACCACCGACGCGCGCCCCAGATCAGCATAGCGGCGATAGCTATCGTTGTCCGGCAAGCCCAGCTCACGACTGGCGAATGCGCGAATCTCAACGATCAGCTTGAGGCGCTCGCGCATCGCCGGCGTCGTCTCCGGCGATGCCACGACCTGCTCAATGCGTTGCGTCTTGCGCGACACCTCCAGCTGCCCGCTCATGGCTTGCCAGTAATACCCCGGCCCGAGACCGGCACAGCCGCTCAGCAAAATCCACAACGGGCAAACTATCGCCGCCTTCATCCGTGCATATCCTTTACGAGTTGTTTCACCCATCCTGTTCGATCCGAAAAATTTCATTTCAAAACTTATTTCAAAAACGCGCTTTGTCACTTCCATGCACGCCAAACATTCCATCCGCATACTCGCTTGCGAACCATACCTCGCGTTGCACAGCCCCGTATTAACCCCAATGGGCCGAAAAGGATTTGTACCGGGAGGTAGGGAGTATGGCAAGATCAATCCCACCGATAAGCTGACAAACATGTCAACAAAACTCAGAGGAGCCTATCGTGCCGAACTCCATGCCCAAACCCCTGATCGGGGGGTTCGTTGCCGCCCTTCTGACGCTGCTCATAAATTCACTGATCCCGCCGCATTACGTTGACCAGCTCATTCAGTCAGGCATTGCTTTACAAGCGTCGCGAACATTAGGGGACAGCCTGTCGAACCTGCGCATTGACCTGACCGATGCCGAGACCGGTCAACGCGGCTACCTGCTGACCCACAATCCGACCTATCTGGAGCCTTATACCGAGGCCATCAGCCACGCGCACGGTGCCATCGAAAGCGTCCGCGGAATGCTCGCCGACGACGAGGCGCAGTTGCAACGCATGCAACGGGTCGAAAAACTGGCGAACGAAAAGCTGGCAGAACTCAAGCAGACGGTCGAGCTGACACAAGCCGGTCGTTTCGACGATGCCCTGCGCATCGTCAATAGCGGACAGGGCAACATGCTGATGCAATCCCTGCGTGAGGAAATCGGCGCCATCGATGAGACTGGCGATAGCCAATATGATTCCGGCGTCAAGAAAACCACTGCCACCGCGCAATCCGCCCTTTTCGCTTTCGCGATCACGGCGGTGCTCGATGCCACTCTGTTCCTGGCAATTTTTTATTATGCCAGGCGACTACTGCAGTCCCTGACGAAAGCCGAAGCCGGCGCCCGCGCGCAATCTTCAATCATGCGCGCCGTGCTCAACAGCATGCATGACGGTGTCATGGTCGTCGACCCGCATGGCGACGTAACGATATGCAATCCGGCCGCCGAACGCCTGCTGGAATGGCGAATCCCTTCTTTGGCACACGCGCGGCAAGCTCGTCCCTATGTGGTCAAACACATTGACGGATCGACGATACCGAACGAGGACTTACCGTTGGCTCGATCGCTTCGTGGCGAAATCATTGTTGCCGAACAAATGGAACTCGTCCGGCCAACAGGCGAATCCATCTGGCTGTCGGTCAACAGCACTCCGATTCTTGAGCAGGACAATGATTCAAAGCTTGGCGCGGTGGCCGTCCTCAGCAATATCACCGACCGCAAGAAAGCGGAGGCCAGTCTGCTCGAAATGAACGAGCAACTCAGCAATGGGCTGACCGAGTTGTCGATACGCAACGTCGAGATTTCGTTGCTCGGCGAACTCACCAACATCATGCAGTCATGCGTGTCTGAAAAGGAAGCGTGCGACGTCCTGAAGAGCTACGCCCCGAAATTGTTCGACAACATTGCAGGCGGCCTCTATCTCGCGGCGCCCTCCAAGAACTACCTGGATTTAAGCACCCACTGGGGCGACGTCGGCACACTGCCAGCTATCATCGCGCCCGACGACTGCTGGGCGCTGCGCCTCGGCAAGACTCGTCGAACCGACAACATCGATTCCGATCTATGCTGTTCGCATATACTGAAGCATTCGCAGAAACCGCAGACCAGCCTGTGTGTGCCGATAGCGGCCCAGGGCGAAACGATCGGCGTACTCTTTCTCTTGCCTCCAGTCACCAAACCAAAATATGACGGCCTGGAAAACTTCACGGTCATGGTCGCCGAGCAATGCGGGCTGGCCGTATCGAATCTGCGCCTGCGCGATCAACTGCGTTACCAGTCGATGCATGATCCGCTGACCGGGCTCTTCAACCGGCGCTTCCTCGAAGCCTCGCTGGATATTGAACTGCGTCAGGCGCGCCGGATGCAAACACCGATGTGCGTCGCGATGATGGACCTGGACCACTTCAAGCGCTTCAACGACACTTTCGGCCACGAGGCCGGTGACGTGTTGTTGCGAGCCTTCGGTGGCGTACTCAAGACCGCGTCGAGAGACAGCGACATCGCCTGCCGCTACGGCGGCGAAGAATTCCTGCTGATCCTGCCAAACACCAGCATCGAATCCGCACAAGGATGCATTGAACGCTTGCTCGAGGCGGTGCGCAACATGGAAGTCACTCACGCCAGCAAGCTGCTCGGCAGGGTGACGATCTCCGTCGGACTGGCGAACTATCCGGCCCATGGCGAAAGCGCCAGCGCACTGGTGCAGCGCGCAGACGCAGCGCTCTACGAAGCCAAGACCAAGGGCCGCGATCAATGCATGCTCGCGGCCTGAGCCTGCGCAACAACGGGACTGAATCTACATCTCCCCGCACGCGGCATCACCCGAGTATCCTTACGCCTTTCCAATCATCCACGGACAAGGAAGTTCCAGAACCGCTTTCGGCAAGGCGCTGAAACAACACCAAGCGATTCCGGGACTTCCGCACGAAGAAATATGGCTCAGTATGTAATGTCAATGCTTCGCGTGAACAAGATCGTTCCGCCCAAGCGCACCATCATCAAGGACATCTCCCTCTCCTTCTTCCCCGGCGCCAAGATCGGTCTGCTCGGCCTGAACGGCTCGGGTAAATCCACCGTGCTGCGCATCATGGCCGGCGCGGACAAGGAATACGACGGCGAAGTGCAATGGCAACCGAATATGACAATCGGCTACCTGCCGCAGGAGCCCGAACTCGACGCTGCCAAGACCGTGCGCGAAGAAGTCGAGTCCGGCCTCGGCGAAGTCATGGAGGCCAAGACCAAGCTCGAAGAGGTGTACGCCGCCTACGCCGAGCCTGATGCAGATTTCGACAAGCTCGCCGAGCTGCAAGCCAAGTATGAAAATATCATATCCACCAGCGGTGCCGATCTCGAAACGCAACTCGAAATCGCCGCCGACGCACTGCGCCTGCCGCCGTGGGACGCCAAGATCGGCCCGCTGTCCGGCGGCGAAAAGCGACGGGTTGCACTCTGTAAGCTCTTGCTCTCCAAGCCCGACATGCTGCTGCTCGACGAACCGACCAACCACCTCGACGCCGAATCCGTCGAATGGCTCGAACAGTTCCTCGTGCGCTTCCCCGGCACCGTCGTCGCCGTTACCCACGATAGATACTTCCTCGACAACGCCGCCGAATGGATTCTCGAACTCGACCGCGGCCAGGGAATCCCGTGGAAGGGTAACTATTCGTCATGGCTCGATCAGAAGGGCGCCCGCCTCAAGCAGGAAGAGAACACCGAATCCGCGCGCCAGAAAGCACTCGCCACCGAACTCGATTGGGTGCGCAAAGGTGCCAAGGCACGTCAGAGCAAGAGCAAAGCGCGTATCGCCCGCTACGAAGAAATGGCGAGCGTCGAATACCAGAAGCGCAACGAGACGCACGAAATCTTCATCCCGCCAGGCGAGCGCCTCGGCGACAAGGTCATCGAGTTCACTGACGTCAGCAAAGGCTTCGGCGACCGCCTGCTCATCGACAAACTCAACTTCATCATTCCCGCCGGCGCCATCGTCGGCGTGATCGGCCCGAACGGTGCTGGTAAGTCGACCCTGTTCCGCATGATCCAGGGTCTCGACAAACCGGACAGCGGCGAAATCGTCGTCGGCCCGACCGTCAAGATCGCCGCCGTCAACCAGACACGTGAAGGCCTCGACGCCACCAAGACCGTGTTCGACGCCGTCGCAGAAGGCGCCGACATCCTCACCGTCGGCAAATTCGAAATGCCCAGCCGCGCCTACATCGGCCGCTTCAACTTCAAGGGCGGCGACCAGCAGAAAATCGTCGGTAACCTCTCCGGCGGTGAGCGTGGTCGTCTGCACTTGGCGAAAACACTCGTCGAAGGCGGCAACGTCCTGCTGCTTGACGAGCCCTCAAACGACCTCGACGTCGAAACCCTGCGCGCCCTCGAAGACGCCCTCCTCGAATTCTCCGGCTGCGTACTCGTGACTTCGCATGACAGATGGTTTCTCGACCGCATCGCCACCCACATCCTGTCCTGCGAAGGCAATTCGCAATGGACATTCTTCGCGGGCAACTACGCGGAGTATGAAGAGGACAAGAAGAAGCGATTGGGTGAGGAAGGGGCCAAGCCTAAGCGGATTCGGTACAAGCCGATCAGCCGCTGATAATCGACGTGAGCGACGAGCGCAAAATCGTGATCATTGCCGGCCCCAACGGAGCTGGCAAAACCACCTTTGCGCGCGAGTTCCTGCCGCAAGAAGCGCATTGCCCGGTCTTCATCAATGCAGACTTGATAGCCGCCGGGCTATCGCCTTTTTCGCCTGAAGCAGTCGCGGTCAAAGCTGGTCGCATCATGCTGGCCGAGATCGCAGACAAACTGAAAACGGGACAAAGCTTCGCATTCGAAACCACACTCTCCGGCCTGAGCTACTCTCGTCAGATTCCGCGCTGGCAAGCAGACGGATATCAAGTCAAATTGTTTTTCTTGAGCCTGCCGAACGCGGAAATGGCCATTTCGCGCGTCGCAATTCGTGTAGCACAGGGCGGCACAATATTCCCGAAGTGACCATCCGCCGCCGCTTCGACGCCGGCCTGAAGAACCTGCACGGGATGTACAAACAGCTTGTCGATCAGTGGTCTCTTTACGACAATGCAGGCAACGAACCACGCCTTATCGACTGGGGAACACGATGACTGCCAACAAACGTCAGATGCCCACTGATCCAGATTTTGTCGGTGCACAGCAAGCCATCAAACGTGCTGCTCAGCGAGCCCGCGAAGTAGCGGAAGCGACCAACACGCCTTGCTATGTGATGCAAGATGGAAAGATCATCGACATTGCACGCAAGCCAGTGAGTCCGGCAAAAAAATGACCTGCACAGTCTCCACCGTCCGCTTCGATGACGACAGCATGTGGCTCGAACTGAGCGATGGCCGTGTCCTCGGCGTACCACTCCGGGCCTATTTTCCCCTAGCGAATGCGTATTCCGAGTGTTCGCCAGAATGTCGAATGAACATGCACCACCGATGACAAATGAATTAAAGACGCACCTAATCGATGATCGGAATAAAACGACCAATATATAGGGCTCTGCCCATCAACCTTGATTCCAATGGCGCCCACAACGTACAAGGCATCCAATAATTCATTTCGAAATATGTCGAAATCTGCAGAGCCGTCAAAGAACACCTTCCGGCCCAATCTCACTAATGGATCTGGAAAATCAATATCAACAAAAAGAGATTTATACAGCCAACCCTGCAGGCTATCTTGAGATAGATCCGAAACCTTAAAAGCACTGGGCCTTTGCCTCAAGCACTCCAAATACACACCTACTTTTGGATAAACACCGATCCATTCCTCTTGCAGAGAATCCATTCGCTTTCCAGAATAGACTGCCTCCGCCTCAGATACAATTTGCTGAGTAATTTTTTGTCTATCTGTTGCCCGCTCAAGACATTCGTTAACAAACAATATCGCGTCTCGAGGGCGTAGGATGTTCTATCAATAAGATAGTCAACAAACTCTTTCTTCGGACCGACGTTTGGAAATAAATCCTCCATTTTTAAACAGCCGGTGGTGTATCGCTGGCGAATCAATTTTGCAATACGCTTATCTAATAACTCCTTAAGCTGCCCCGCATTCCAGCGAACCCTTAGGTACATTGATTCATATTTTTCTGACTGAAAGCCGGAATCTTTCGTCGCTGAAATCACTCTATGTAGGAGATCTTGCCGTATCGACACAACCACCTTTACATTTTTGACTTGCCTAAAACTTTTTACGGTTTCGATCAACGCCCGCACCAATCGGTACTTTAGTGAATCTTCCACCCATTGCGTATCAAGATCATCAATAACAATGTAGTGACGTTCTTTGGGGTCATTGAATATCTCATCTGATAATAAACGAAGGACGTCTGCGAGTTGCTTAATTTGGACATGATTCACAACTCGAGAGCCGTGCTGAACGACTTCTTTTTTTTCTTCTTCGGTGAGTTTCGTCGCAGCACCCGCTTCGATTTTCACATTCAAACCGCTGGCATTTAACGCGCCCTTTAGATCATCTTCGATTTTGCTTGTGATCTCCTTTACCCTGTACTCCGTCTCGTTCCAAAATTTTTCGCCCCACTCCCTCAAATATGCGACTGCCTGTTCTTTTGCTTTATCGCGCTGAAAGAGCTGTTGTAGCGAACTCAAAAAACCCCGTTGACTTTCTTCGTTATGTATTTTGTAGCGGTACTTAAGTAACTCAACGACCAGCACGTGACGCCATAAGAGCTGATAAAAAACATCAAGATTCGTTCCCACGGACTCAAAGAATCTAATTACTTCGCTATTCGCCAAATAGCTTAGCGCCAAATTTTGAGGCGGTAGATTTATTACGTGCTCTTCACGGTTCTCCAACATTCGTAACAAGGCACTTTTTCCGGCCCCTGTTCTTCCGACAACAATGCGCTTGGCACTTTCGTTATCTTGTAGAACGGCCAAATCACCGATATCCACGAAGCAGTCAAACAAAAACTGTTCATCGGACTCCGCCTCAGCCGCACCTACGCTATCGTTCCTTCGAAAACGAAAGAAAGCACCAGCATCGTTTCGTTCCATCACAACCTCCTTTGGAGCCCCGACCAAGTCTTGCCTCCCTTGGCCCTATTACATTCATTTCATCAAGGCTATCACGCTTGAGTATCTGGGCAACACCGATGGTGGGGACCAGTGGTTATCCCGGTGGGTTGTCGCTCTGCGCCGCACCCACCCTAAAGGAGCGCACGGGGTCAGGTCTTGCGTCACACATTTGACCGAACGTGTACGGGTCGGCGTTGCTTTTTGCTCAAACATTCAATCACTTTCTTGCTGGCGGCGCTTTCACGTCAATCTGTATTTCGATGCCCTCGCGCGGAATCACCTGTACCTGTTTTTTCTCAGCCACATAGACAGCAAGTTGCCCGTCAGAGCTTTCTATCAAAAAACCCCGCATAAGGTCACGTCCCTCGCAACGAAGTGCCATACAAGGCCGTGTCTGACTATTGTCCGCACACCCTTTGCTGAACTGCAGGATGTCGGCCTGCGCCGATTTAGTACCAGCCTTTCCGCCAATGGATGCTGGCAGGTAAAGCACGCACACCACTACGACAGGTGCCGCAAGAACCAGCATGCAAACTGCACCACTGAATCCCCATGCCACACACATCACTTGCAGCCATTGAGGAAGGCGCCGCCCATGACGGCGCACTATTTCTTGCAGCCACTTCTCTTTGCCGTGCAGCGAAAGCATCACGCCAATAAATATTCCTAGAGTAATAGCGCTGCCCCACAAGACAAGCATCCACCAGTTTTTCAAGAGAAAAATAAATATCTCTGCTATGCCATTTACGACAACGTAATAGCCTGAAATCAATATCCATTCAATTGGCTTCGGGAAGAGATCGGCATCCAGTCCCCAAGCTCGAACATAGCTGCTGTGCCACGAATAACCGGCCACATGCAATATGAGACCTCCGAGCGAGAGAAGAAAGGCTCCCCATTTAAGTACGTCGGTCCACAAAGATGTCGACTTTGGAGATCCGTCAACAGCGTTCTCGGCATTTTCACTTTCGACGGCAGGTGCTGCGTTTTCTGCACTGTCTATCTCTTGCCGCCGCGTCATGCTGTCGCCCTCTGATTATATTTAATCAGCATACACCATCTCAATTTAGATGTATCGCAAAGCCGCAAAGCCGGGGTCAAGTCTTGCGTTCCAACATTCCGCTAATGCTTGCAACCAGCTTAAGTACTGCCCTGTCCCCATCTATCTAGCTTCATGTTCGGACTGGGAACAGGTCGAGCGACAAATAGAAGTCAGAGCCATAAATCAGAAAATTCCGGGCTTCGTGCAATAGCTGCTCGAGCAAGGTCACATCGCCCTCTTTCGCGGCAAGGTCGAGAATCTGTTTGGCATG
Organism: Rhodocyclales bacterium; assembly: GCA_028292505.1. Lineage (GTDB taxonomy): Bacteria > Pseudomonadota > Gammaproteobacteria > Burkholderiales > Rhodocyclaceae > Viridibacterium. The sequence continues at coordinate 56,296 of JAQGMF010000053.1, read as the reverse complement.
CGTGGCGAGCGCTTCGGCGCTGGTGTGTCCGTCTTGCTGCGCGCTGAGGAACAATTGGTCGTGATAGGCAATGGCGATACCCGCGCCCACGGCTGGCGATGCGAAGCCTGAAAGGCGCTCGCCGGCTTGCACACGTTGCAGCAGGCTCCGGTTCAGACGTTGTACTCGTTCGCGGCTTTCGGCGCTTAGCGGTTCGCTTGGCGATATGCCGATGTATTCCAGGCACAACAGCATGTTGAGTGCTTCGATACACTGCATCGCGTCCAGGCCGGATGCATCGATCAACGCATCGAGGCTTTGCGGGCCGCTCTCCAGGCAATCGAGCAGTGCGCCGAATGCCTCTTCATCGAGTTGCAACTCGCCGATAGGTGTCTGGCAGCGCAGTGCGCAACTGGCACGTGGCCGCCATAACGCAAACCTCAGGGCGCGATAGCGTGTGTCGATATCGGTTGCCGATAATGGCTCGGCGTTGCGCACGAAAATGTCGCGGCGAAATTGCGTTTGCGCGGCGAAGTCCTGCAGCAGTTCACGCAAGCCGGCATCTGGCGTGGCCGCCAGCAACGCGCGGGTTTTCGGCGTTTGCGACCATGCGGGAAAGTTCGCGAACAGTTTCGCCGAACCGGCATATCGCAGATCGGCCGCAGCAAGATCGCGTGCGACATCGGTGTGATAGAACGGCGACCAGCCTTGCGGTGCGAACTCGTGCAACAGGTAGGCGTCGCTTGCGCGCTGTATCTCACCGAGCATGCTGCGTGCGGCGGGGTTGTGTGTGAAGAAGGCCGCATCGGCTGCGTCCAGCGCGCCCAGCAATGCACGCGCCGCGTGGAAACGGTCGAGCGCTGAGCCTTCGGCCTGCGCCTGGGCGAATTCGCTCATCAGGCGTTGCATGGGCGCTTTCAAAGACCACCCCGGCAGGCAGTTGTACGAGATGTAGACCACGCCGTTCGGCTTCAACAACTTATGCAAAAGGGTTATGACAATGTTGCGGTTCTCGGCATTTACCCAGCTATACACGCCGTGCAGCACGATGTAGTCCATCAGCGGCAGCTCGCGTGTGAGCATCTGCGCGAAGCTGTCCTGGAACAGCCTCAGATTGTCGAGCCCGGCCTGCGAGGCGAGTGCTTGCGCCGCATCGACATGCGCCGGCATGAAGTCGTTACCGAAGAATCGTCCTTGCGGGTGAGTTGCCGCGAGCATATTGAGGCCCAAGCCCTGGCCGAAGCCGAGTTCGAGATAGGTGAAGTCCGCATCGAGTGCGGGCGCCGCGAGGCCGAGATGCAACAGCGCGAGATTGAGATGCGCAGGCGCCATCTCGGGAAAATGATTGACGCTGTAAGGAAGCTCGGTGACGTAACCGTCGGTCCAGGGGTGCATAAGGGAATCGGTCGCAGCAGCAAAGTCGGCAATGGTGCAGTGTTTGCCGAGGCTCGGCAATTGACCTGTTGCAGATCGCGAGACGCGCAGCTTTTCGCCGCTGCAAAAAATGGGCGCCCCCTTGCGGGAACATTCCGGACCGACTTGCAATCTCGTCTTCATCGAGATGACGCAGACGGGTGGTGCGCTTGCGAAATTCCGAGACTACGTGATTACGTCGTCATTTCCGCTTTCGCGGGAATGACGGAGCGCTAGTAATTCGCAAGCATCGCATTAGCGCATTGGCTTGATGACCCCGCCCGGTCGCGACTCCCGCTCGCTCACTGGCGCAGAAGCCGCAGCTTTCACTGACGGCGGTTGCGGTACGGGCGTTGGTTTATGTGCCGACGATCTCGATAAGGGCGGATGCGTCGGGCGGATCGGCGGATCGCTCCAACCCGGTATGACATACGTATTTCCCGCTGTCGGCTGTCCGTTTAGCTGGGCATCGACCTCGCTCTCGCAATCGACGCCTCTATTGCTTTTGCAACGCTCGATCGCTCGCATGCGGGCGTCATCGCGCGCAGTTGCGGCGGGGTCCGCTGGCGCGCTGGCAGGCACGGGACTGTCGGACTTGCCATCGGGTTTGCGGCCAATGCTCCCCGATCGCGTCCGCTCATTGTTGGCGCTGCCTTCAGGGTTTGATTGCGACGCGGGGGCTGACTGCGGCACCACCATCGCTGGCACCACGGTCACGCCTCCTGAGACAACCTTCGCCTTGGCATTCTTTGGCGGCGCATCGCCGTACTGCGTCTTGCCGTCGGCATCGATCCATTTGTAGACCTCGGCTTGTACGCCAAGAGCATAGGCACATAAGACAAATACCAACAGGCTTCGTTTCATGATCGTGTCCGCTTCAGAATTTGCGCTTCGACAAACGGATGTACTGATCCAGAATGATGCTCCATAAGCATGATGGATGAAGAACCGGGCGTCAGCTCGGGGCGTTGATTCAACGCGTGAGACTGTTCCTGGCGTGATCGCGGCAAACGCGCAGGGTCGCATAACCACCGTTGCACCTCGACGGCACTTGCGCTTCCCCACATACGAACAGCGTGGCGGATATGGGAAGCCGAACATCGGGCCATTTCTCTGTGAGTGCCCATGCGTCAAACTTCCGGCCTGCGCCGAAACGCGCTAGCGCAAAGGCTTTGCACAAGGGATTTGCGTTCGGCGCTTCTCAGGTTTACCCTCACGGGTCTTCCGACGTCTCCGACCCGGAGTTATGGGCTAGGGCCATGTGCCCAGCCCGGCGAAGGCCCCGAACCCTGTTCTTATCCTTTTGCTATCAGTCGACGCGACGCGTCCCCTTTTAAAACCTTCGAGGTATCTCTCATGAAAATCGCTCTCATCAACGAGAACAGCCAGGCTGCAAAGAACGAAGTCATTTTCAACGCGCTCAAGACCGTTGCCGAGCCGCTGGGCCACACCGTTTTCAACTACGGCATGTATGGCGCTGAAGACAAGGCATCGCTCACCTACGTCATGAACGGCATCCTGGCTGGCATCCTGCTGAACTCCAAGGCTGCCGACTTCGTCGTGACCGGCTGCGGCACGGGCATGGGCGCCATGCTGGCCTGTAACTCGATGCCAGGCGTGTTCTGCGGCCTGGTGATCGACCCAACCGACGCTTTCCTGTTCGGCCAAATCAACGACGGCAACGCCATCTCCATGCCTTACGCCAAGGGTTTCGGCTGGGCTGCTGAACTGAACCTGCAAGACGTGTATCGCAAGCTGTTCGACGGCGAGCGCGGTCTGGGCTATCCGAAGGAACGCGCTGCCATCATGGCGAAGAACCGCGGCATCCTGAAAGATGTGAAGGCTATCGCCAACAAGAGCATGCTGACGGTTCTGAAAGAAATTGACCAAGACCTGCTCAAGGCCGCTATCGCCGGTGAGAAGTTCCAGGAATACTTCTTCAAGAACAGCCAGGACGATGGCATTTCGTCCTACCTGAACGGCGTTCTGGGTCGTTGATTGACACGCTGAATTCGTAAGGATTCAGCGACGTTAAAAATGAAAGCCCGGATGACGGTGAAAACCGTCATCCGGGCTTTTTGCCGATATGGGTGCGCGCCTAGCCGAACCCCGTCTTCCTGAAGCGGCCCGCCAACACACGCACCGGATTCGTCGATCAAGGCGCGGACTCGACGAACATTTTGAGCTTGCCCAGCGCGACTTCCCACTCCTGGCCGATCTGTTCCAGCGTGCGCTTCGCCGCCTCGATCTGCGCAGGATCGAGTTGCCAGAGGCGTTCGCGGCCGGACTTTACATCGCGCACCACACCCGCTTCGGCGAGCATCTGAAGGTGCTTGGTCACGCCCTGCCGACTGATGTCGGTGTGGGCGGTGAGCTGTGCGATGGACAGTGCCCCGCCTGCACACAGCAACGCGATGAGCTTGAGACGTGTGGCGTCGCCGAGCGCGGCAAAGACTCGCGCGAGCACTTCGCTCGACGGCGCAGTGTTGGCAGCTTCGGCCTTCGCGGATCTTGCCGATTTCTTATGCGGCTCAGGCTTCGGCATGGCGTTTCACGTTCTCGAGCTGCCACGTCCAACCCGCCGTGTTCTTGCGGAAAACCTCGAGGCGGCGTTGAGGATGCACATCGTCAAAACCGGATTCGACAACAGTGAGCCGGGTCTGACTGTCAGGAAGATCCGCCAGCGTAAAGGTGACGAGTGTGCGTGGCTCATCGCTGTAGTCCACAGCACAGTCACCTGGGCAGGGATGCCAGCGATATGACAATAGCGTTTTCGGTTCGATGCGCTCGATGATCACATCGAACGTCAGATGTTCCATATCCGGAATGGTGATTTGCCCTTGTGTGCGCTGGCCGGGCTCGAAGTGCTTGCCCTTGAGATCGGCACCGAACCAGGTACCGAAACTCTCGGCATTGGCAAGTGCGTTCCACACCCGCTCGCGCGGCGACTGGACGACGATGCTGCGCTCGATGCGGTCAGTGCTGACGGCGGCTTCGCTTGTTTGACTTCTCATAGTGCTGTTCTGCATGGCTGTTCTCCGGCGGATTCAGTGATTTGCCTATCCGCAGTATGAAATTGTGAGGGCACAACTACAACCTTGTCGTTGCTGAATGTTGGGCCCCCAGATGGGTCAGGCTGCCCGACTCACGCCGATACCTGCATCTCCGCTCCGTCCCGGCTTGCACCACACCCGGAGCCGCTGGCGAGTTCGAACGGCGTGCCACGACCGGTCTGCGCGTATAGCCGCAGACTTTCGAGAAAATGGCGCCAGCCATCAACGCAGAGTTCATGACATTCGAATGAAGGCACGAGGCCGATGTGTTGGAAGTCGACGCGGGTTTTTGCGTCGTCCTGTGGGCTGAGGTGAAAGACGATCTGTGTGCCGACCCATTCGTCCTTGCGGGTGAATCGGTCTACGTCGATATGCGCGACCGTGCACAGCCAGCCCACTTCGCAATTCGGTGCCAGTTTTTCGATGCGCATGTTCTTGTAGTGAGGCCCGAAGCGAAACTTCAGTGTGCCACCCACGGTGGTGGCGACATCGCAGTCCTGCGTCCACCAGCCGCGCAAACCCTGCGGCGTGGTCAGCGCGGCATAGACCGCGGCGGGTGTTGCCTCGATCACGAGGCTTTGCTTGTAATGGCTCATGGGAGTTCCTTTCTTAAATCAGTTAAGCAACCTATTGGTTGCGTAAATGGAGTATGGAGCCATGCTCGTAAAAAAGCAACCATATAGTTGCATTGAATTTCAGACTGATTTTCGGACGCCGCCTGCTGACTCGGCAGCGTTAACATGTCGGGCAGCGCCTATCGACCATGCGGCCCAAATGCCGCAAGACATTCAATCCAGGAGACTGCAATGAACGAAGATTTCGTAATCACCGCCATTGGCGACGACCGACCAGGTCTCGTCGAAGAGCTGGCCGCCGTGGTCGTGGCGCACGACGCCAACTGGTTGGAATCTTCGCTGGCGCATGTATCGGGAAAGTTTGCAGGGTTGGCGCGCGTCAGCGTGCCGGCGCAGAACGTCACCGCTTTGCAGAAAGCCTTGACCGATTTCAAGCCATTGCGCGTCATCGTCGAGCGCGCCGGCCGCGTATCGCTCGCCCCTGCTTCGCAACGCGCCTTGCATCTCTCGCTGACAGGTCATGACCGCGTCGGCATTGTTCGCGAAGTCTCGCAAGTGCTCGCGAAGCATGGCGTGAACGTCGAGACACTCAACACTTACACCACTGCCGCCGCGATGTCAGGCGAGACGATGTTCCATGCGGAAGCAGATTTGCTGGCGGACATGCGCCTGGATGTGAGCGTACTCAAGACGGACCTGGAAGCGCTTTCGAATGAGCTGATCGTCGATATCGCCTTGCACGAGCTTGCTTGAACAACTCGATCGAGAAATTTGAGAGGCAACGAACACAACAATAGAATAATGCCAAATACATTTATTCGATCAATCTCGGCCACCCGTTCGATCATCCTCACCATTCTGTTTCTTGCGATAGGGCAGCATGTCTGCTGTGCGGCGGAGGTTTCATTTCCTTCGCTCGACAACAAGCTGCGGCTCTCGGCTTACTGGTTTGTCGCGGCGGCAACAGAGAAGAGGCCGGCCATCATTACGCTGCATGGTTGCGATGGCGTATTTGACGACAAGGGGCGACTTGGTGCCGGTGCGATTCGCGAGGGGGGATATTTCAACGCGGAGAAAATACATCTGCTGGTGCTGGACAGTTTCAGCGCGCGCGGTATCAAGCGGATTTGCGAGACGCCCAACAGGAATCGCACGATCGATGAAGAGGACCGACGCACAGATGTGTTCGCCGCCATCCGCTGGCTTTCGCAACAGCCCGAGGTCGACCCAACGCGCATCGCGATCATCGGACGATCACATGGTGCTCAGACAGTATTGTCGGTGATGGATCGCACCGACAAATTCGTGCGCGCCCAGCCCATTCAGCCTCGCGCGGCGATAGCGCTCTACCCCGGCTGTGGAGCGTTCAACAATATGTGGAATTACGAGATATCGGCGCCCTTGCTCCTGATGTCCGGCGAGTTGGACAACTGGACGCTGGCGTCGGAATGCGAGAAGTTGCACGAGCGCGTGTCGCGTGGGCAGAAGGACGCGGATTTCCGGTTTCATGTTTTCCCCGGCAGCTATCACGCGTTCGACAGCTCCTCACCGGTACACATCATGCATGACATCGGCAACCTGAAGGATGGCACGGCTACTGTGGGCGGCAATCCGGAAGCGCGCGAGGGCTCGCATCGCATGACATTCGAGTTTATTGCCGAGCAATTCAAACAGCCCTTATTGCTGTCTCACGAGCAGAGACTGCATCTGGACACGCATCGCTTCGTCGTGCCTGCCGATACCGGCTTTGCAAAGATCGATGACGTGGCCGCCGTGCCGGTCAAACCGGAAGGACATGCACGCTTTGCTCATTATCTTGAACTGCCCGAACCGAAAGCATTTGTCATTACGGAGAAAGGTGGCTGGTATTTCGCGTCCGAAAGCGTCAACGTGATGAGCAGTGCGTTCGAGCCATGTGCAAAGCTGAAGCTGAAATGCTGGTTGTACGCCGTGGACAAGACCGTGGTGTGGTCGAAGAACCCCGACGAGCGCGTTTCTGTCGAACAGTTGCAGAGCAGGTAGCCAAGGACTCACGCTCGCACCGATTAGGCAGTGCTTCCGAATTGATGGAGGTGGGCCAAAAAATTAAATTGCATACATCACTTACGAACGACCAAATATGTTTGGAAATTCTATTTCAGCCCAAGGCGGGTCATTCCCGCTAAAGCGGGAATCCACTTCTACGTGAGGCCTGTGCCACTGAGTGGATTCCCGCTTTCGCGGGAATGACGAAAATTGGGGCTCGGCAAACCAGGTATGTAATTCCCAAAAAAAAGCGCCGTCATCCCGGCGAAGGCCGGGATCCAGGCTCGGAGGCTCCGTACTGGATTCCGGCTTTCACCGGAATGACATATGGATTACGAACAGCCTCTCAAAGACGCGGGTAATCGGTGTACCCAACAGCCGGATCGCTGAGGCCGTAGCCGTAGAAGCTTTCCGGGCGCTGCGTGTTGAGCGGCGCGTTCTTCAACAGGCGTGTCGGCAGGTCAGGGTTGGCGATGAAGTCCTTGCCGAAGGCAATGGCATCTGCTTCGCCACTGGCAAGCAAGGTCTCTGCTCGATCGCGGGTGACGCCCTGATTGGCGATGTACACGCCGCCGAAAGCGTCTTTCAACGCGGGGCCGATACGTGGATCATCCTGCGACTCGCGAGCGCAGATAAAGGCAATCTTGCGACGACCCAATTCGCGTGCAACGTAGCCGAAAGTCGCGAGCGGATTGCTGTCGCCCATGGTGTGCGCATCGCAACGCGGTGCCAGATGCATGCCAACCCGGCCAGCGCCCCATACGCCGATCACGGCATCGGCGACTTCCAGCATCAAGCGGGCGCGATTTTCTATGCTTCCGCCATAATTATCGCTGCGATGATTGGTGCTGTCCTGCAGGAACTGGTCGAGCAGGTAACCATTTGCACCGTGAATTTCCACGCCATCGAAGCCTGCGCGTTTGACGTTCTCGGCACCTTTGCGGAAGACCTCGACGATGCCGGGAATCTCAGCCGTTTCGAGAGCACGCGGCACTACGTAGTCGCGCTGCGGACGCAGCAGGCTGACATGTCCCTGCGGCGCGATGGCGCTGGGTGCAATAGGCAATTCACCGCCAAGGAAATCCGGATGCGAGATGCGACCCACATGCCATAGCTGCAGAAAGATGCGTCCGCCAGCGGCATGCACGCTGCGCGTGATCTGCTTCCAGCCTTCAACTTGTTCTTCGGACCAGATGCCGGGGGTGTCCGGATAGCCAACGCCCATCGGCGCGACGGAGGTCGCTTCGGTGACGATCAGGCCAGCGCTGGCGCGCTGGGTGTAATACTCGGCCATCAGCACATTCGGTACGCGGCCATCGCTAGCGCGGCAGCGCGTCAACGGGGCCATCATGACACGGTTGGGCCAGATCAGATCGCCGACCTGAATGGGATCGAATAGCTTGCTCATTGCGGTTATTCCTTGTTTGTTCGGGAGAGAAGACGTAAAGAAAGGGGCATGACGTGCAATGCTGTCAGCATACTTGTCAGAGTTCCTGCTGCATCTGCCGCAGGAAGGCCGTAATCACCGGCTCGTTACGCGCATAGAAAATCCATTGCCCGACCTTGTGCGTGCTGACCAGGCCAGCACGCTGCAGGCAGGCGAGATGGGCGGACACCGTCGACTGCGACAGCCCCGCCTTCTCGTAGATCTTGCCGGCGCACACGCCCAGCTCGAACGGGTAGGCCTGTGGGGAAAACTGCTGCGCAGGGTCCTTGAGCCAGGCGAGAATCTCGCGCCGCGCCGGACTGGCAAGCGCTTTGATGATCTCGTCCATGACCAACTCAGGCTGAGCGGTAGATTCGTCCATGGTCGAAGTTTGATTCGTCATGCTACGAATCTTATTTCGTTATTTTACGAAATACAAGTTTTGTTTGCGTAAACGAGCAGGCCTGCCGCAGGGAACTTCCGTCCTGCGCGCGCAAGCGCCCTCTCAGTAACGCGTCAGCACCCGGTACTTCAGCGTCGTACTGCCATTGGCCGGCACGTCGATATGCCATTGTGCTGTACCGGCAGCTACCTTCTCATGCTTGTGGGATTGTTCGAGCATGGTCCAGTCGCCCGGCACCGGTTCACGCACCGTCACCGTGACAGCTTCGTTCTTGGCATTGTGCAGAACGATCTCGTAGGCGCTCTCGAAGACATAGCTGGCACGATTGCCGGGTTCGCGGCGGCGGAAGTCGGTTTGCTTCTTGTCGGCCGTTATGTCAAAGGCATCACCCAGATGCAGGCGCACGGTTTCGTTCTTGGGCGTGTGATCGATGCGGTCTTCACCGACGAATTGGGCATTCCCCGCACTGTCCCGTTTGTAGACGCGCACCACGCCCTTGGGTAGCGGCTGGCCTAGCTGGGCGCTTTCGCGGTTGGCGAACTCGACGAAGACGCCGATCTTTATTTTCTTGCCGATATCTCCCACCGAGTCGCTGTAATAGTGCGCGGCACCTTCGAGCAGAAATTCCTTCTTCACCGGCACGCCGCTCGCGCTGAGCAACGCAACCTGCTTGACCTGGTTATCAGCCAAGGTGGTCGGGCGTTGCAGAGTGTAGAGGTGATATTCAAAGAGATTCTCTTGTGCCATGGGCATCGATGCCGGTGCGGCAGCCATCATGGAGCGCGCTTCCTTTTTTGCATATGTCATTTCCTCTCGAACACGATTCACATCGCCTGCCACCAACTGGAGTTTGGCGTTGGTGTAAGTGGTGCCGCTCTGGTTCTTGAGTGTGACCCAGCCGTTGAGGTCCAGCGTGCTGTCATCGGACCCGAGTTCGGCCACGTAGTCGGCCTGCCACGACAGGCCACCGGTGAGGTAGGAGAGCTCCAGATCCTGCGTGCCGGCATACTTGCTCTGTAACTGCGAGACCAGTGTGGGGCGGTCGCGCAACTGGGTGGGAACCTTGTCGAAAACGATGCGGCCGGGAACGCCGGTTTCGATGCGGTCGCCAATCTTGAGCACGACGCCCTGGGAGGCCGCCAATACCTCAGCTGTTTCCGTGGTCTCCGCGCCAGTGGTGGGGTTGGTCTTCACGACACGTACAGTATGTCCAACATATTTTTCGAGCAGCTTGGCTGGCGTAAGTAGGTCAAAGTCGAAGTTCTGCTCCAGCAGACTTATGCCCCCCGCATGCGTGAGATTGCGCAGCAGCGCAGTCTCCGGCCGGATCTGTGCGCTGACATCGCGCAGAGCGATGCGGTTGAGCCCCTCGTCGAGCGGCACGCGACGCACCTCCTTCACCAACGCAAGATTTTCGTTGTACACGGTGACGGCGACGCCGCGTTGATCGTCGAGCGTACTGCGCCGCTCCGGGGCTTCCGGTGGAACGGCGGCCAAGGTATTGAGGCCGAAAGCCAGCAGGCTGGCGACGATGGGGAGGATGTGGGGTCTGTGCATGATTGTCTCCTGACGTTAAAGGGGATTGCCCTACTTCAACGAGAGACGCGCCCGCAATGGGTTAAATCACTAATCCATTGGAGCAATTTTGATCAAAACATTCTTGGGAAATGTCAGGTGGCCCGAGCCGACATCGCCTGCCACAATTTCCGATAGTCGCCGCTTCAACTCACATGCGGGCGCATGATTTCCATGATCCAGTTCATGAAACTCTGCGTGCGTTTGGGCAGGTGGCGGCGATTGACGTACAGCAGAGAGACTGGCATGGGGGCTGCCGGATATCCCGATAGCATGGTTGTGAGTTTGCCCTGTTCGATCAGCTCGCGCACACCGATCGCCGGTGTCTGGATAATCCCCAAACCGGCGACGCAGGCGGCCAGATAAGCATCGCTGTTGTTGACGGAGACGGTACTCGCCATTTCCAGCGTGCGGTATTGCTCCCCCACCAGGTACTCGAATCCGGCCGACTTGCCGCTGAACGAAGGAAGGTAATGGATGAGCTTGTGTGCCGACAGATCGCCGAGAGATTGCGGCATGCCGCAACGCCGAAGATAGTCGGGACTGGCGCAGTTGACCTGATGAAATCGCCCAAGCGGGCGCGCGATCAAACTACTGTCGCTCAAATTGCCGACGCGGATGACGCAATCGAATCCTTCGCGCACGAGGTCAACACGTCTGTCTGTGCTGCTCAGTTCCACTTCCACGCGCGGATAGGTATTCAGAAACGTCGGCAGTTGCGGGATGACGATATCTCTCGCAAGGATGATGGGCATGTCGACGCGCAAGCGGCCACTGATGGCGCCGTCGCCCTGCTGGAACATGGTATGCAACTCCTCCACGTCGGCGAGCATGTCTCTGCAACGCTCGTAGAAGATCAATCCATCGTGCGTCATCCGCACTATTCGCGTCGTCCGATGTAGCAGACGCGTGCCAAGCAACGTTTCCAATTGCTTGATCGCGCCGGAGATGCTGGCTTTGGTTACGCCGAGACTGTCCGCCGCCTGAGTAAAGCTGTTCAGTTCGGCCACCCGCAGATAAATCGCCATCGCTTCTAGTGAATTCATAGCGCTGCTGTTCGTTCCTGTGCGTCCTGATCGTGTCGTTAATTGTTCAATATTTATGAACAGTTTAGCAATCAACACGGTCTTTATTGTCAATAATTAAATCAATAGACTCTTTTTCATCCATGCAAATGGACGCCCGATTAATTGGACAGGAGAGAGAAATGAGTCAAAAGATTGCCATCATTACCGGCGGCAGCCGCGGTCTGGGCAAAAGCGCGGCCCTGCATCTCGCGCAGCAAGGCGTAGATATTCTTTTCACATATCACAGCAAGCACGCGGAAGCGCTGGCGGTCGTCGCGGAGATCAAGGCCAGCGGCAGGCAGGCGGCGGCACTGCAGCTCGATGTCAGCAACGTCCGTTCGTTCGGTGCCTTTGTCATGCAGGTCAAACAAGTGTTATCGCAAACCTGGCAACGCAAGGATTTCGATTACCTCGTGAATAACGCGGGCACCGGTGTCCATGCCGCCTTCGCAGAGACCAGCGAAGAACAGTTCGACGCGATGGTCAATATCCACTTCAAAGGCGTGTTTTTCCTGACACAGAAATTATTGCCTTTGATCGCCGACCACGGCCGCATTCTCAATGTGTCGACCGGGCTGACCCGCTTCGCTCTGGCCGGTTACAGCGCCTATGCCGCGACGAAAGGCGCAATCGAAGTGCTTAGCCATTATCTGGCCAAGGAGCTCGGCCCACGCGGTATCGCCGTCAACACACTGGCGCCCGGCGCCATCGAGACCGACTTCGGCGGCGGCGCAGTGCGCGACAACAGCGCGCTGAATACCTATATAGCATCACAAACCGCGCTGGGACGCGTCGGCCAGCCCGACGACATCGGTAGCATGGTCGCAGCACTGCTCAGCGAACAAAGCGGCTGGCTCAACGCGCAGCGCGTCGAAGCGTCGGGCGGTATGTTCATCTAAGAACCTATTCACGATCTTTTGCCTAATTGCATGCGCGCAGGCGGTCACTCAGGCGATCACTGAGGCCGCCATCAGGACAAGGAAATTCCGCCGTATCGTCAGAAGTCACCCTACCTTTTTGTCTATCGAACCTGCTCAAATTGCTCGCGTAATTTTTCTACCGCGGCAGGCTCGCCGCGCACGCGGAAAAATGCGCCATGCTCGTCTGCGCGCTCTTCCTGCACCTCGCAGTTCTCGTAGATTTCCTTGCGCAGTTGTTGCGCGGACCACGGCAGGAAAAGCTCGGTCTCGACGAACTGCTGCTGAAATGATGCGACGATCTTCTGATGCAGCATGGCGACATCTTCGGGCTGACGCGCACTCATCACTATGCAATTGAGATATTTATCGCGCAATGCCATTTTGCGTTCGGCTTGCTGCGCGACGTCGCCAACATGGTCGATCTTGTTGAAGACGCGAATGCGCGGCACGACATCCGCGCCGATTTCCTTGAGCACCTTGTCGGTAACTTCGAGTTGGCGCTCAAAGCCGGGATCGCTGGCGTCGATGACGTGGAGCAGCAGCGAAGCATCGAGCGCTTCTTCGAGCGTGGATTTGAACGAAGCCACGAGGCCGTGCGGCAGGTTCTTGATGAAGCCGACGGTATCGCTGACGAGCACGCGCGGCACGCTCTCTGGGTAGAGGGTGCGCACCGTCGTGTCGAGCGTCGCGAAGAGTTTGTTGGCGACCAGCACCTCGCTGCCGGTGAGCGCCCGCATCAGAGTGGACTTGCCGGCGTTCGTGTAGCCGACGAGTGTCACGCTGGCGAGGCCCTGGTTCTCTTGCCGCCGCGCGCGTTGCGTCTTGCGTTCGAGATCCATCGCCACAAGTTCCTTCTGCAGTTCGGCGATGCGGTCGCGAATCTTGCGCCGGTCCAGCTCGGTGTGCGATTCACCCGCACCGCGGCCACCCGTGCCGCTGCGCTGCCGCCCTTGCGGCCCGGCGAGCTTCGCGGCCTCGCGCAGGTGCGGCGCCATGTAGCCGAGACGCGCAATTTCCACCTGCGCACGTGCCGCACGCGAGCGCGCATTGCGATGAAAAATTTCGAGGATGACCATGGTGCGATCCATCACCTCGCAGCCGACCTCGACTTCGAGGGTGCGCGCCTGGAACGGTGATATTTCATGGTCGATGAACATGACATCGACATTACCAGCAATCTCTTGGTCGGCAATGTCGGTATCGGAATCCTGCGCCCCGCCCTCGACGTTTTCCTGCGACACGGCGGACACCCATTCGTTGTTCACGAAGCCGCGTATTTCCTGACGCTTGCCGATGCCCAGGTAGCCCGTTCTATCGAAGCCCGCGCGCTTCTGAATGAAGGTGCGAATGATCTCGAACCCCAATGTTTTTGCCAACTCGCGCAGCTCGGTCAGCGACGCCTCGAACTCGCTATCGCTCACGTTCGGCAGTTGTACAGCTGCCATGACACCGCGCTTCAACTTCTCTTTTACTTCATCTATTGGCATTCGGAGTTGCTTCTCTTGATGGGCAAGAGGCGGATAGTACCTGCCAATGTAATGGTCACGGCCCGCAGGGTCCGGGAGGAGGAAGGGAATGCGTTCGAACTTGGGCCTCGCTCCAGCTCTGATTGATACCCACGTCAACGCGTGGCCTGCCTCCGCACCGCCGCCTGCGCCCTGTTGCCGACCGAAATGGCACGGAAATTAGTTTCCTTTTAGATAAGGATTACCCCTATGGAACGGAATCGGTTGAAACGCAGAATGAGCGACCGCACGAAATCCTCAATTCGATTGATTGTGGAGAAACGCTGCGGCACACGTGGGTCAGTTTCCGCGTGAAATTTAAACAACGATACGAGACAGAGACAAAGGAACTACACGCATGAAAAAGCAACTCGCTTCAAACAAGATGCTGGCATCGGTATTCGCTGTCGCAGCACTGACCTCCTCTGCAGCTTTTGCAGCAACGCCCGCCGACGTGTTGTCGTTTGCCCACTGGACCCTGCAACTGCCTACGGGTTCGGCCGGCAATCCGGATGAAAAAACCGCTGCACAACTTGTGGCTGGGTACTCAAGCGCTTATTTCCTGTACGACAACAGCGATGGCACGCCCGCAGTCGCGTTCTTCGCACCGGACAATGGCGTAACGACAGCAAATTCGCTGCATCCGCGTTCCGAACTGCGTGAAATGAAGTCGGACGGCGTGACGGGCGCCAACTGGGATCCGTTCGATGCCAAGACCCACACCCTGTCGACCACGGTGAAAGTCACCGATGCACGGCACAGACTGGTTGTCGGCCAGATCCACATTGGCACCGTGTTGCGCGGCACCCATGCGGCTTCGACCAAGCCCCTGATGGAGCTTTACTATGAAACCAACGGCGTTCTCACCGTTGGCGTCAATGGCTCGCCAACCGCCAGCCAAACCGAAACCGCCATCGGCACTGTTGCCGTAGGCACCAAGTTCAGCTACCAGATCGTCGTTACTGGCAGCACGCTGAAGGTCTACATCAATGGCGTCTCGAAGTACTCGAAGGCCATTCCGACGGGCTTCACCGACTACGGCATGTACTTCAAGGCCGGCGACTACAATCAGACTACCACCTACACCGCCAGCACCGGCACCAAGGACAAGATCTACGCCTTGACCATCTCGCACGTGTAAAACTTGTACGTGTATAGCCCGGCCGGTGCCTGCACCGGCCGACGCTTGAACACGGGAACCCCGGATTGCCAGCAATGGCTTCCGGGGTTTTTTATTGCGAATTATTTGTGGCACTGACCCACGAATAGTTATTTGGCATATGCAATCCCCCTCCCGGAAGTTTTGAATTATCGAGGAGGGATGGTGCCTACGGACAGAGGCATGCCCAGTGCCGTCATGATGTTCTGTTCCATATTGCCGACCGAAACTGGATGGAAATTAATTTCCTTCGAGATGAGGATTACCCCTATGGAATGGAATGGTTTGAAGCACACAATCAGTGGCCGCACGAGACTCTCCTCAATTCGATTGATCGTGGAGAAACTCTGCGGCACACGTAAGTTAGTTTCCGCGTGAAATTTAAACAACATATAAGACAGAGACAAAGGAGCTACACGCATGAAAAAGCAAATCGGTTCAAATAAGATGTTGGCATCAGTATTGGCTGTTGCAGCACTGACCTCCTCTGCTGCTTTTGCAGCGACCCCAGCCAACGTGCTGTCGTTTGCCCACTGGACGCTGCAACTGCCCATCGGCTCGTCAGGCAGCCCGACCACGATCAGCTCGGCTTCGCTTGTGGGCGGCTTCACGGATGCTTATTTCCTGTACGACAACAGCGATGGCACCCCGGCAGTCGCTTTCTTCGCACCGGACAATGGCGTAACGACGGCAAATTCGCTGCACCCGCGTTCCGAACTGCGTGAAATGCAATCGAACGGCACAACGGCCGCCAACTGGGATCCGTTTGATGCCAAGACCCACACCCTGTCGACCACGGTGAAAGTCACCGATGCACGGCACAGACTGGTTGTCGGCCAGATCCACATTGGCACCGTGTTGCGCGGCAGCCATGCGGCTTCGACCAAGCCGCTGATGGAGCTTTACTATGAAACCAACGGCGCTCTCACCGTTGGCGTCAATGGCTCGCCAACCGCTAGTCAAACCGAAACCGGCATCGGCACTGTTGCCGTAGGCACCAAGTTCAGCTACCAGATCGTCGTGAGCGCCAATACGCTGAAGGTCTACAACAATGGCGTCTCGAAGTACTCGAAGGCCATTCCGACGGGCTTCACCGACTATGGCATGTACTTCAAGGCCGGCGATTACAACCAAACCACCAGCTATTCCGCCAGCACCGGCACCAAGGACAAGATCTACGCCTTGAGCATCTCGCACGTGTAAGACTTGTACGTGTAACGGCCCGGCCGGTGCCTGCACCGGCTGACGCTTGAACACGGAAACCCCGGATTGCCAGTAATGGCTTCCGGGGTTTTTGTTTGCAAAGCCTTCCCGAATCCATGGAGACGCAGTAACCCTTTCACCGACTCGAGGGGCCGGCATGACATATGGAAGATCATGAACAACCTATTAGGGAATAAGACTCTTTGTGGCAGTGTTCACACGCTGCGTGGGCCGGCTACTGCTGTCCCCGAGTTCGCTTAAGGAGAATGCTATGACGAAATTCGGTTTGGGCATTGCAACTGCATTGGTACCGTTGGTGATGGGCATGAGCATGAACGCCCAGGCACAACAATCCGACATGAGCTTTTTCATCAGCAGCGTCGGCAGCGGCAAGGGCGCCGACTACGGCGGTCTCGACGGGGCGGACAAACATTGCCAGACGCTGGCAACCGCAGTCGGCGCTGGTAACCGCACGTGGCGGGCATACCTCAGCACGCAAGGCCCCGGTGCGGTCAACGCTCGCGACCGGATCGGCAGCGGCCCCTGGCAAAACGTGAAGGGCGTCGTCATTGCACACAATGTCGCCGAGTTACACGGCGATAACAATCTGAACAAGCAGACTGCGCTCACCGAAAAAGGCGAGGTCAACAACGGGCGCGGCGACACGCCGAACAAGCACGACATCCTGACCGGCTCGCAGCCCGATGGCACCGCATTCGCGGATGCGGCCGACCACACCTGCGGCAACTGGACGAAGAGCGGCGAAGGCGCCGCACAACTCGGCCATCATGACCGGCTCGGTTTGAAAGACGATGCACCCGCGCACTCCTGGAATTCCGCACACCCATCGCAGGGCTGCAGCGACGCAAAACTGGCCGCTACTGGCAGCGCCGGCCTGCTCTATTGTTTCGCGGCGAAGTGATACCCTGTTGAACGAAGGGGGAGGATATGCGCATTGACTGCCGGCCTATCCTCCCTGCCCGCCTTGTCGCTGCCGAAGCATCGAACGCTTTGCACGAAACCACAAGCCAAGGTTCCGGCTTCATTCCCGGCGATATGACAATTACCTGCAATCAAAACCAGCATGCGCACTGTCATCGTCGGGGGTCGTGGAAATTTCGGAAAACGCATTTGCAAGGTATTGAGTGACGACAATCATCTTGAACTGATCACCACCGGGCGCCACGCCGACAGCGACATCCCTTCACGCATTCAGCATATAAAGCTCAACGCCCACGCCGCTGATTTCGCGCCTCAGCTTGCTGCGTTGAAACCTGGTCTCGTCATCCACTGTGCCGGACCGAGGACTACAAGCTTGCGCAAGCGGCCATCACGAGCGGCGCGCACTATATCGACCTGGCCGACAGCCGTCGCCAGCGCTTTTAGCAATCACAAATTGCCTTCGACGAAATGCAGACGACGATGCCTGCAGCAGGACAAAATCGTGATCGCAGCGCAGCTCCGTTTGAGCACAAATTGGCGGCGGCCGCAGCCGTGAAGACAGACTGCCAATCAAGAGTCAGCGCCACGCGCCGTTAAATACTGGCAGACGCCACCCTACCCACAAGGACCGACACGTGACGATCACACCCGACCGAGCCCGCCAGACCCTCGTATTCGCCCACCATGCAGATGAAGACCACTTGGCGCATAACAACGCCCTGCAGTTTGCCGAACGCGTCGCGCAGCGCACCAACGGCGAGCTTGAGATCAGGGTGGTTTCGAACAATGCGCTCGGCACGATTCCGCGGGTGTTGCGCGATCTGCGCGAGGGCAAGATCGACATGGCCTTGCCGCCACATGATCGGCTTGGCGTGCATTGCCCGAAATTCGGCTGCATGAGCCTGCCCTTCGTATTCGACAATTACGAACACGCCAATCGCCTCATCGACGCCGATCTTTCCGACTGGACAGCGGCCGATCTCGCGGAAATCGGATTGGTTGGTTTGAGCAACTGGGACTGGGGCTTCCGGCAGATCACCAACAACAAGCGGCCAATCCTCACGCCAAACGATATGGTCGGGCTCAAGTTCCGCGTTCCGCCCTTGCCGCATTATGAATTGAGCATGAAGCTGCTTGGCGCCACACCGATTGCCGTCGATTTGCCACAGCTCGTGCGCGTGCTGCATCTCGGTCAAATCGATGGGCAGGAGAATCCTATCTCGGTCATTCTCGCGCTCAAGCTCTATCAATTCCAGAAATACATCTCATTGATCAACTACAGCTTCGGCGGCTTGACGCATGTCATCAATAAAATGACATTCGAGAAATTGCCTTTCTTGCAACAGCAAATTCTGCGCGAAGAATCCCGCAGCGCTGCGCTCGCATTGCGCCAGCTCATGAAACGCAACGAACGCGCCAATCTCGAATCGCTCATCCAGGCCGGCATGCGCGTCGACATGACGGATGTGCGGCCCTTCAAGGCCAAGATGCAACCGGCCATCGAACAACTCGGACCGCAATTCGGCATCGACAACCTGCACACCTTCATGGAGTTGGTGGACAAGCACAGCAGCAGTTGAGGGCCATCATTCACCACGAATGTTCGAGGTTGGCGATGTGCCAACCTTGATGGCTAAATCCCGATTTATGACATTCACCTAGTCGCGACGCAAATCGTCCGAGTGTCTGTCTCTGCGATCCGAAGCACCATCACGGTCGCGATCATGGTCGTGGTCGTGCTCTGCCCGATGCGCGCCGCCATCTCTCTCCGGCACTTCGTAAGCGATGCAACCGGACAGGAAAGCACTGATGGCCATCAGCAATAGAATTAGTTTTTTCATACCGTCTCCTTACAAAAATAATAGCCGACAACATATATGCCAAATACATACATATTCATCGGAAAACTCCCGGTACTGACGCGCCGGTCTATGTCTCCACAACATGTCGTCGCTCAGTAACGCTGCGGGTTGTTCGGGGCACGATCCCGAGCGTTTGGCACGCCATCACCGTCGTTGT
This sequence comes from Rhodocyclales bacterium, assembly GCA_028292505.1. Classification (GTDB taxonomy): domain Bacteria; phylum Pseudomonadota; class Gammaproteobacteria; order Burkholderiales; family Rhodocyclaceae; genus Viridibacterium. Next base: position 37,032 of record JAQGMF010000053.1, on the reverse strand, counting down.
CGCCACGGCGCCAGCCGCCGCCTTGCATGACCCAACGCCCATCACGCTGCGACCACGTCGGCTGAACGTATCGATAGCCACGACGTTCGCGTAGCCACGTACCCCTTACCCATTCATGATGATGATTGCGCCACACCCAATGTCCGGCGACCCAGACATAGCCATTGCGCGGTGGCGGTACTTGCTCGACACGCGGCGGCGGGGGTGCCACGCGCACGATGACTGCAGCACTTGCCGGCGTTGTCATGCCGCCGATGCATGCCGATAGCATTGCGGCAACGATGATTTTCTTGATCATGGCTGTCTCCGGAAGAATCCCAAGTACGGAGTATCTTTTTTAGCGCAGGTTTTCCATGCCGTCTGTTCGCTAGCGCGCATAAGAAGTGTTCTGACAAGCGTGACGCTCGCGCACCAACCGTTGACACACCACAAGGCATTCGACGAATGGCCTGAAGACAATGGCGTATGTGTCGCTATCAGGTTGAAACAGTCCCTCCTATTTCCCGATGAGTACAGTAGCCATCATGAAGGGTGTCGAGTTCGGCATCCGTTACGCACAGCGCGAAGCACGGCTAGCCGATGCTCGCCGCTTGATGCAGTCGCGCCTGGCGTTCTACTCGCCAGCGAAAGTCAAAGGCCAACTGGTTTTCTTCATCGAAGAAGCTGGCGAGGTTGTTGCCCTGTGCAACTGCGAGCCCTCGCTCTGTGGCGAAGTCATGACCCTGGTCGGCATGTCCGTCGACCCTGAGCATCAGAGCCGCGGCCACTGCTCCACCTTGGTTCATGCAATCGCGCAGTTCATGCGCGACGGCGGCTACCGCGCGTTATGCGTGACGCGCTACACAGCAGCGGGCCTTAACCGGCTGCGCCCCTGCCTATTGCGCCATATGCAAGGCATCGAGATTCTCGATGACTGCGTACCCCTGGCGGCCTAGCACCCTTACTCCTTCAAACCATGTCGCTCGTGCCATTGCGCCAGCGATTCGTGCGGCCATTGTGCGCAATACACATGCCCTCCTCCCCTTGGGACGTCTACCCAATGTGCGGCATAGTCCAGCGCAGCCTCGACCACTTCGGGGGGCTTGGGCAGGGGCGTATCGATGGCTGAAGCATGAGGATGAATGAGGTCTGGCCAGCGCGGATCCCAGAGCCACAACGCGCTGCCGCACTTCAGACAGAAATGCCGCTCGGCACGCGAGCGGCGTGAACGCTTTTTGGGCTCACGTATGACAGCGTGATAAACACCCGTATAGCGCGAGCCACGCACTTTCATCGTGGCCGCGTCTCCGCCCAGGTTAATGGCATATCCGCCACTTCCGGCAGTCTTGCGGCAGATTGAACAATGGCAATGCATATAAGGGTACGGTGAATCCGATTCGAGGCTGAATCTGACAGCACCGCAATGGCACGAACCTTCTAGATGCACGTCGACCTCCTCGTGCTGAGTAAGAGAATTGTCTGTCGCTCGTTTTGCAAAACAGAAATTGATGGAAAATCCGAACGTGCAGATAGTTCCCGTCTCGTTTTCTGATTTTTTAGCGTGCCGCCGATTACCCAGCACATTCGGCAACGGCGATTCTTGCGAGCCAGGACTGTCCAATGGATATTGCTTTGTTAGATGCAAACAGGTGCGGGACAATACTTCAAACCAATATCCCTGTCAGGCGACGCAGAACCCGCATTCTGGCGTTTTCATTTCGGGATATGATGTTGTCAACATCCATACAAGCATCGCTCAAAAGAAGACATCATGACAGAGCAATTCAACCCATATGCGCCACCGCGATCGGTTATCGAGGAACAACCGCTTCACTCTGACAATGTGGCGTGGCGTTCAGGCAAAGTACTGATACTGAGACGAGACAGTGCATTGCCGCATCGCTGTATCAAGTGCAACCTGCCAGCCAGACAACCTATCAAGACGTTCAAGCTCTATTGGCATCATCCCGCTTGGTATCTGCTCGTTCTATTGAATATCATTTTCTACGCGATCGTCGCTATGGTCGTTCGAAAACGAGTTGAGATTCAGATTGGTCTATGCCAACATCATTTCAAGCGTTATCGCCTGGGTCGTTGGATAGGCTGGGGAGGTTCCTTGGGGATGCTGACGATTGCCATGATAGGCGCAGCAAACAATGCGACGGGCATTTTAGTGCTAGGCTGCCTTGGCGTACTCGTATCACTGATTTTTGGCATCGTGCTTTCGCGTGTCGCCCACCCCACGCGCATCGATAGCGAATACATTCGCATGAAGGGTAGTGGTCGTGAGTTTCTCGGCACCCTGCCTGAATTCCCACTTGCTTAGTTGCAGCGCCACTGACCGAGCAATCCAAACGCAGCAAACAAAAAACAAAAGGCCAGTCTTTCGACTGGCCAATCTGTTTGTTCTTGGTCGGGGCGGCGGGATTCGAACTCGCGACCCCTTGCACCCCATGCAAGTGCGCTACCAGGCTGCGCTACGCCCCGACAAGGCGGCGATTGTATCAGGGATGCCGCGTAGCGACCACTCCCGAATACGGCGTTTCAACGTTTGAGAAAATCCAGCAGATCGAGCAGTTCGCCACGCACGCTATGCACGCTGTCGCGCGCACGCTCGGCCTCTTCGGCCACCTCGTGTTCAAATATCGCGTTCTCTTCGAGACGATTGCGCGCACCGCTGATGGTGAAGCCATCGCGGTAGAGCAGGTCGCGGATGCGTCGCACGAGCAGTACTTCGTGATGCTGGTAGTAGCGGCGATTGCCGCGGCGCTTAACCGGCTTGAGCTGCGTGAATTCCTGTTCCCAGTAGCGCAGCACATGCGGCTTGACAGCGCATAGATCGCTCACTTCACCGATCGTGAAGTAGCGCTTGGCTGGGATGGGCGGGAGTTCCCGCGCCTCAGGATTCGGCAGGGGTGTTTGCATGGCTCAGGTCGTCGACAGCGGACTTGAGTTTCTGGCTCGCGTGAAAGGTCACGACGCGGCGCGCCGTGATGGGAATCTCTTCGCCGGTCTTGGGATTGCGGCCGGGGCGTTGCGGCTTGTCGCGCAACTGGAAGTTGCCAAAGCCGGAAAGTTTCACGTCTTCGCCACGCGATAAGGCATTGCGAATTTCGTCGAAGAAGCTTTCCACCATGTCCTTCGCTTCGCGCTTGTTCATACCCACTTTGTCAAACAGCAGGTCGGACAGTTCGGCTTTTGTCAAAGTCATATCAGTCTCTGTTCATTCACGCACGCATTCGTTGAAGGTATCAGGCTCGCAAACTCGCACCGAGCTTTTCACTTGCGGCCGCGATCATGGCTTTCACGGCCTGATCTATTTCGGCGTCTTCCAGCGTGCGCTCAGTGTGCTGAAGCACTAGTCGCAGCGCAATACTCCGCGTCTCCGGTTCGAGACCTTTGCCCGAGTAGACATCAAAAACATCGATCGACCGGACAATCTCATTGGCTGCAGCTTGCAATACGCTTTGCAATTGCACAGCGGAAACGCCGTTAGGCACCACCAGCGCGATGTCGCGTCTAACGGCAGGCTGCTTTGCAACGTCCACATAGCTCGGCAACTTGCGTGTCAAGACGGCAGCGAGTTCAAGTTCGAACAAGACCGGCGCGCTGCCCAGATCATATTTTTGCGCCCAGGCAGGATGCAATTCGCCTACGAAGCCGACAGCTGCGCCCGCAAGCATGACACGCGCGCTGCGACCGGGATGCAATGCGGGATGAACGGCAGCTTCGAACACCGCTTGCGCGCCGAGCAAACTCTCCACGTCGCCCTTCACGTCATAGAAATCGACCTTGCGCGCGGCTTGTCCCCACTGCTCGCCAGCAGCGGGCCCCCACGCCAATGCGGCGATACGCATGGGCTGGTCGTAACCAGCAACGGGCGTACCCGCAGCATCCTTACGGAAACAACGACCGATTTCGAATACGCGTACACGATCCGCACGATGCCGCAGGTTGTTGGCCAACACGCCGACCAGCCCGCCAATCAGCGATGAGCGCATCACGGCAAGCTGACTGGCGATGGGATTTGCCAGACGCGCCGGATCGGTGTTGCCCGCGAAATCCGTTTCCCAAGCTTCTTCGACAAACGCATAGCTGATGACTTCGTGATAATCGCGCGCAGCCAATGCACGGCGCACGCGATGCGGGCTTTGACGGTCTTCGGGCAGCGACAGCATGGTGATACCCGCTACTGGCGCCACGGCTGGAATGTTGTCATAGCCGACAACGCGTGCCACTTCCTCGACGAGATCTTCCTCGATGGCGATGTCGAAGCGATACGACGGCGGCATAACAGAGAATCCTTCGACCGAAGGACTCACCTGCATACCGAGTCGCACGAATGTCGCTTGTATATCCGTATCACTGACTTCGATGCCCAGAACACGACGCAGGCGCGACGGACGAACCGCGACGGCAGTGCGATGTGGTAAGGCGTCTGCCACCACGCTCTCGACGACAGGGCATGCCTTGCCGCCGCAGATTTCCAGGAGCAAGGCCGTGGCCCGCTCCATGGCTGCGCGCGGCAGCTCGAAGTCGACACCGCGCTCGAAACGATGCGAGGCATCCGAGGAGAAGCCGAGCACGCGCGCACGACCCACGATGGCATCGGGCTGGAAGAAAGCACTTTCGAGAAACACGTTTTGCGTCGCGGCGGTTACGCCGCTGTCATTGCCGCCCATCACACCGGCCAGCGCCAATACGCGCACATCGTCAGCGATCAACAATATATCGGCCGCCGGCTCGACGGTCTGACCATTGAGCAACTCAAGCGAGTCGCCGACCTTCGGCATACGCACGTGCACGGCACCGGACAATTTATCGTTGTCGAAAGCGTGCATCGGCTGGCCGAGTTCGAGCATCACATAATTGGTGATGTCGACGACCGCGCCGATCGAACGTACACTGCAACGCTCCAGGCGTTGCTTCATCCAGTCCGGCGTGACGGCCGCGACATTCACATCGCTGACAATGCGACCGACATAACGCGGGCAGGCCTGCGGCGCTTCAAGCACGACGGCACGACGTTCATCGTGCGTTGGCAAAACGGGCTGTGCGGTCGGTAAAGCGAAGGGCGTGTCGGTCAGCGCCGCCAGCTCACGGGCAATGCCAGCCAGACTCAGGCAATCGGCACGATTCGGTGTCAGTTTGATGGTGATCTTGCGGTCATCCAGTGACAGGTAGTCCCGCATGTCGGCGCCCACCGGCGCGTCATCGGGTAGCACCAGCAAGCCGTCGTGCGCCTGCGTCATCCCCAGCTCATCGGCGGAACACATCATGCCAAACGACTCCACACCGCGCAGCTTGGCTGCCTTGATTTCGAAACCTGGCAGCTTGGCGCCCACCGTCGCGCACGGCGCTTTCATGCCAGCGACCACATTCGGCGCGCCGCAGACGATCTGCTGCAAGGAGCCAGCACCGATATCCACCATGCATACCTTCAGCTTGTCCGCATTCGGATGCTTTTCAAAGGAGACGATTTGTGCAATCACCACGCCAGTGAAAGGTGGCGCAACAGGCTCGACCTCTTCCACTTCCAGGCCCGCCATGGTCAGCAGATGGCACAGCGCGTCGCTGTCCAGCGCGGGGTTACACAGACTACGCAACCATTTTTCGGAGAACTGCATATCAGTCTTTGAATTGAGTCAGAAAGCGCAGATCGTTCTCGAAGAACAAGCGCAAATCATTGATGCCATAACGCAACATGGTAAGGCGATCCAGGCCCATGCCAAATGCAAATCCGGTATAGCGCTGTGCGTCGATATCGCCGTTCTTCAGCACATTCGGATGCACCATCCCGCAGCCGGCGATCTCCAGCCAGCGGCCTTTGTTCGGGCCGCTCATGAAAGCAAAATCGATTTCGGCAGAAGGCTCGGTAAACGGGAAAAATGACGGGCGGAAACGCACCTGCAATTCATCCGTCTCGAAGAAGCGCTTGAGGAAATCGATGATCACGCCCTTCAGTCCGGCAAAGCTGATGTTCTCGCCGATCCACAGGCCCTCGACCTGATGGAACATCGGCGAGTGCGTGGCGTCCGAGTCGACGCGATAGACGCGGCCAGGGGCAATGATGCGCAGCTCGGGCATGACGTCTGCATCGGCATATTTCGCAGCATGGGCTTGCATGCTGCGAATCTGCACGGGACTGGTATGTGTGCGCAGCAATACGCCGGGCGCATCCTGCAAATAGAAGGTGTCGTGCATCGAACGCGCGGGATGGTTCTCCGGCGTATTCAAAGCGGTAAAGTTATGCCAATCGCCTTCGATCTCCGGACCGTCAGCCACTTCGAAGCCGATAGAGCGGAACAGGGTCTCGAAGCGCTCCAGCGTGCGATTGACCGGATGCAGGCCACCCACACCCATTCCGCGGCCAGGCAAGCTGACGTCCAGTGCTTCAGCGCGCAATTGCGTCTCGAGCTGCGAAGCGCGTAACGCTTCGCGGCGCGCTTCCAAAGCAGCCTCGACGGCGCTCTTGCATTGATTGATTTCGGCGCCTGCGGCACGGCGCGCGTCAGGATCGAGTTTGCCGAGGCCTTTGAGCAGCTCGGTAAGGCTGCCGCTTTTGCCAAGGAAGCGCGCCTTTGCCTGCTCCAGTGCTGGAACGTCTGCCGCTGCGGCGAAAGCGGCCTGCGCTTCGGAGAGTATTTGATCGAAATGACTCACTAGAGCACTCACAACAAAACCTGTTTGGAGAAAGAACACCGGCGCCTACGTACGCCAACAGCTCTAGACGAATACAGCAACAGCCTCGCCTCAATCCCAGCAAAAGGACGAAGAATGCAGCACAAGGTCTTGAATTTTATCGGAAGTCCGATGCGATTGCACCTGCGTACGGGCAAAAAAAGACGAAAAAAAAGGAGGCTGGGCCTCCTTTTTCCTGTGGCTGCAAGGCTTAAGCCAGTTTGGCTTTCGCTTGTTCGGCCAGCGCTGCAAAAGCAGGCTTGTCGAAAACGGCCAGATCGGCCAGCACCTTGCGGTCGACTTCGATCGCTGCCTTCTTCAGACCATTCATGAAACGGCTGTAGGTCAGGCCGACTTCACGCGCAGCGGCGTTGATACGGGCGATCCACAGCTGACGGAACTGACGTTTCTTTTGACGACGGTCACGGTATGCATATTGACCGGCCTTCATCACCGCCTGCTTGGCGATGCGATAGACACTCTTGCGACGGCCGCGATAACCCTTGGCTTGGTCGAGAACTTTTTTGTGACGGGCGCGAGCCGTTACACCACGTTTAACTCTAGGCATTTTCTATCTCCTCTCAGTTAAGCGTAGGGCATCATGGCGCGGATGCGATCACTGTCAGTGCTATGCACTGCAGTCATGCCGCGTAGGTGACGCTTGGCCTTGGTGGTTTTCTTGGTCAGGATGTGGCGCTTGAACGCTTGTCCGCGTTTGATGCTGCCACCGGCGCGAATCTTGAATCGCTTCGCCGCGCCAGATTTGGTTTTCATCTTGGGCATTGCTTACTCCAATTTTAGATATGACAGCCGGTGGACCACACAACATGCGGACACTTGTTCAAACCGGACTACCACTTGTTTTGCAGAAGCTTGCGGCGCTTCCGCGAACCGTCGGAGCCGTTTGCACGACCCCAAAAAACTATGACTTCTTCTTCGGCGCCAGCACCATCACCATCTGGCGACCTTCAAGCTTCGGAAACTGCTCCACCAAACCAATCTCTTCCAAGTCAGCCTTGACGCGTTCAAGCTGACGCACACCAAATTCCTGGTGGGCCATTTCACGTCCGCGGAAGCGCAAGGTCACCTTCACCTTGTCGCCCTCGCCGAGGAACTTGACCATGTTGCGCATCTTGATCTGGTAGTCGTTCTCATCAGTACCAGGACGGAATTTGATTTCCTTGACCTGGATTTGCTTCTGCTTCAGCTTGGCTTCGTGCGCCCGCTTCTGCTCCTGATATTTGAACTTGCCGTAGTCCATCAGACGGCAAACCGGTGGCACCGCTTGCGGCGCAATTTCCACCAGATCGACTTCTGCTGCTTCGGCCATGGCGAGCGCTTCTTGCGTCGAAACAACGCCCAGCGGCTCGTTTTCCTCTCCTACCAACCGCACTTCGGCTACTGTAATTTCCCGATTAATGCGGTGCGACTTGTCCTGTGCGATGGCTCAGTTCTCCATGAATTAGAAAAAAATCAAGCGCCTGCGCCGCGTGAATCAACTTCGCGACGAAGCCGCTCGATCAGTTCGCTGACAGACATGGCGCCGAGATCCTCGCCGCCACGCGCACGTACCGCTATGGTACCCGCCGCCTTTTCCTTTTCGCCGGCAACCAGTAAATAAGGGAGCTTCTGTAAGCTATGTTCGCGGATTTTATAGGTTATTTTCTCATTCCGCAAATCTGCTTGCGCCCTGAAGCCATTGGTCAGCAGTGTTTTCGTCACTTCGGCAACGTAATCGGACTGGCCTTCGGAGATATTCAAGACCATCAGCTGGGTCGGCGCCAGCCATAGCGGAAAGGCGCCACCGAAGTTTTCGATAAGAATGCCGAGGAAGCGCTCGAGCGAACCGAGAATGGCTCGATGCAACATGACCGGACGCTGACGTGTGTTGTCCTCGGCGACGTATTCGGCGTCGAGGCGTTCCGGCAGCACGAAATCCAGCTGAATCGTGCCGCACTGCCACGAGCGGCCAAGCGCATCCTTGATGTGATATTCCACTTTCGGGCCGTAGAAGGCGCCCTCGCCCGGCAATTCTTCCCATTCCTTGCCGGAAACTTTCAGTGCGCGACGCAGGCCATCTTCGGCACGATCCCAGACATCGTCGGTGCCGGCACGTTTGTCCGGGCGCAGCGCAAGCTTTACGGCAACGTCATGAAAGCCGAAATCCTTGTAGACACTCATCAAGAGCTGATCGAAGACGATGGCTTCCGACTCGATCTGCGCTTCGGTGCAGAAGATGTGCGCATCGTCCTGTACGAAACCACGCACGCGCATCAGGCCGTGCAAGGCACCAGACGGTTCATTCCGATGGCATGAGCCGAATTCCGCTAGGCGCAGTGGCAGATCGCGGTACGAGCGCAGACCATGATTGAAAATCTGCACATGACCGGGACAGTTCATGGGCTTGACGGCGTAGTCGCGTTTTTCCGACTCGGTCGTGAACATGTGGTCGCGGTAGTTTTCCCAGTGCCCAGATTTCTCCCACAGGACGCGATCCATCATCAAGGGCGTGCGCACTTCGTCATAACCGCCCTCGATCAGGCGCTTGCGCATGTATTGCTCGACCTGCTGCCACAGCGTCCAGCCCTTCGGATGCCAGAACACCATGCCGGGCGCTTCGTCCTGCATGTGGAACAGGTCAAGCAGCTTGCCGAGACGACGATGGTCGCGCTTCTCGGCCTCTTCCAGCATGTGCAGATAGGCTTCGAGCTCTTCCTTCTTGGCCCAGGCCGTGCCATAGACGCGCTGTAGTTGCGCGTTCTTCGCGTCACCGCGCCAGTACGCACCCGCCACCTTCATGAGCTTGAAGAACTTGAGCTTGCCCGTCGACGGCACGTGCGGGCCACGGCACAAATCGATGAAGTCGCCTTCGCGATACAGCGAGATTTTCTGGTCAGCCGGAATGTCGCCGATGATCTCGGCCTTATATTTCTCCCCGATACCGGCAAAAAATTTGACGGCTTCGTCGCGATCCCACTCCTCGCGCGTCACCGGGATATCCTTCTTCGACAGCTCGGCCATGCGTTTCTCGATGGCCGCCAGATCTTCCGGCGTAAAGGGGCGCGAATAAGCGAAGTCATAGTAGAAACCATTCTCGACCACAGGGCCGATTGTCACCTGCGCCTCCGGGAACAGTTCCTTGACGGCATAGGCCAGCAAGTGCGCCGTGGAATGACGAATGACTTCCAGCCCATCCGCGTCGCGATCGGTGACGATGGCCAACGAGGCATCGGCATCGATGACGTGTGAGGTGTCGACCAGGACACCATTCACCTTGCCAGCCAGCGCGGCCTTGGCAAGACCGGCGCCGATGGATGCGGCGACATCGAATACGGAAACCGCTGCATCGAAGCTGCGGACTGAACCGTCGGGAAGCGTGATGTTGGGCATGTCTGCTCTCGATCGAATGTACTCAAATGAGTACTGCAATGAATGCTAAAAAAATGGGCGAAAAAAAAGTGCGGGCAAAGCCGCACTTTTTCACACTCGTCTTCAGGTCACGAAGTGTCTGAAATGGAACCGGCTTGGTTACGAAACTTGTCTGCTTGTCGACAAATTACGAGTTCGGAACATTTTCAGCACTCCGCAAAAAATTTGGTAGGCGCGAAGGGACTCGAACCCCTGACCCCCACCATGTCAAGGTGGTGCTCTAACCAGCTGAGCTACGCGCCTGAAGAGCTGCGCATTATACGGGCTTGCCGATAGGTGTCAAACGCAGGCCCGTCAACCGCACTCAACTACTTACTGGCAATTTGAGGAAAGTATCGCGGTAGTGTTTCAGCTCCTCGATGGATTCGAGAATATCGGCCAAGGCAGTGTGCGCGCCGCGCTTCTGCACGCCTTTAAAGACTTCGGGGTGCCAGCGCCGTGCAAGCTCTTTAAGCGTGCTGACATCGAGATTGCGATAGTGGAAATACGCTTCGAGCTGCGGCATCCAGCGCGCCATGAAGCGCCTGTCCTGGCAGATCGTGTTGCCGCACATCGGCGAAGTGCGCGCTGGCACGTATTCTTTCATCCATTCGAGCAGCATCTGTTCGGCTTGCGCTTCGCTAATGGTCGATGCCTTGATGCGTTCGATGAGGCCGGAGCGCCCATGTGTGCTCTTGTTCCACTCGTCCATCGCGTCGAGCACGCTGTCAGGCTGATGCACGACAACGACCGGGCTCTCGTCAATGAGGTTGAGTTGAGCGTCGGTGACGATCATTGCGACTTCGATAATGTGATCCGTATCGGGATCGAGGCCGGTCATCTCCATGTCCAGCCAAACGAGGTAATTCTGGTCCTGTGCCATAATCCTTGCACCACTCCTCACGATTCGGTGGCGCATTCTCTCATGCGGCCACGATAATGATCACCCGCTTAGATCACCCACTTTCAAGGCGCCATGACCGCTTCGATCTTCACCGCGATTTTCATCCTTGCCCTGCTGGTCAGCGTCTCCCTGCGCGTCTGGCTGAGTCTGCGCCAGGCCAGACACGTTGCGCATCACCGCGAGCGCGTGCCGGCGGCCTTCGCTGGCAGCATCGCATTGCCGGATCACCGCCGCGCTGCCGCCTATACCATCGCCAAGGGCAAACTCGGGCGTGTCGAGTTGGCCCTGTCAACGATCTGGCTGCTCGTGCTGACGCTCGGCGGCGGGTTGCAATATATGGATGGCATAACTGCGCAATGGTTCGCGCCGAGCAGCTTATGGCATGGCGTGGCGCTGTTCGGCCTGCTTGCGGCCGTTGGCTTCATCTACGATTTGCCGCTGACGCTCTACAGTATTTTCAATCTCGAAGCGCGTTTCGGCTTCAATCGCATGACGCCGAAGATGTTCGTCATGGACACGTTCAAGCAGCTAGCGCTGGCTATCGTCATCGGCACACCGGTTTTGTGGGCGGTGCTGTGGCTGATGCAGGGCATGGGCGCGAACTGGTGGCTGTGGGTATGGGTCTTCTGGCTCGGCCTCAACCTGGTGACGATGGTGGTTTATCCCTTATTCATCGCGCCGCTGTTCAACAAGTTTTCGCCGCTTGCCGACGAGAGCCTGAAAACACGTGTGGAAGCCCTGCTGATGCGTTGCGGTTTCCGTTCCAAGGGCCTCTTCGTGATGGATGGGTCGAAGCGCTCGGCACACGGTAACGCCTACTTCACCGGCTTCGGCGCGGGCAAACGCATCGTTTTCTTCGATACGCTGTTGTCATCATTGCAACCCACCGAGGTGGAAGCGGTGCTCGCGCATGAACTCGGGCACTTCAAGCATCATCACCTGTGGAAGCGCATCGCCGTGATGGGCACGGCCGTGCTCGCCCTGTTGTGGGCGCTCGGCTTTCTGATCCAGCAAGACTGGTTCTATCAAGGCCTCGGCGTGCAGGCCCACGGCAATGCACTGGCGCTGATCCTGTTTTCGATGCTGCTGCCGGTGCTGCTATTCCCGCTCACGCCGCTGACCAGCATGTGGTCGCGCAAGCATGAGTTCGAGGCGGACGCCTACGCCTGCAAGCAGGCTAACGCGGCCGACCTGGTGACAGCGCTAGTGAAGCTCTACAAGGAAAACGCCGCCACGCTCACGCCCGATCCCTTGCATTCGCTATTCTACGATTCGCATCCGCCTGCTTCGATTCGCATCGCGCGGCTCCAGGGGCGATGAGCGCATTGTGCGGTCGCATTGTGGCTGCCTTCGGGCGTCACTACGAAGTCATCCTCGATAACGGAGAAAAACTCCGCTGCTTCCCGCGCGCCAAGAAGAGTTTGTACGCCTGCGGCGATCGCGTCGAAATCGCGCTCACCGGCGACAAGCAAGGCGTCATAGATGCCTTGCTGCCGCGACAGAACATGCTCTACCGCGCGGATGCGTTCAAGGAAAAACTCATCGCATCGAACCTGACGCAAGTCGTGATCGTCGTCGCCACCGAGCCGGGGTTCAATGACGAATTGATCACGCGCTGCCTGTGCGGTGCGGAGTCGCAGGAGCAGCCGATTCCCGCGCTGATCGTGCTCAACAAGTGCGACATCGTGGCGCAGGTTCCAACTGCACGCAAAGCGCTGCAGCAGTTTTCCGACATCGGCTACCCGGTGCTGGAACTGAGCGCCTTGTCCGATGTGAGTCTGCTGCGCGAACGCCTGATCGGGCAGACGAGCCTGCTGGTCGGTCAATCGGGCATGGGCAAATCCACCCTCACCAATGCGCTGATTCCCGAAGCGCATGCGGCAACACGCGAGATTTCGGAAGTACTCGACTCGGGCAAGCACACGACAACACATGCACGTCTTTACGCACTACCGGAGGGCGGCGCGCTGATCGACAGCCCAGGCGTGCAGGTGTTCGGCCTGGCACATTTGGGGACGGGCGAAATCGAAGCAAGCTTCCGCGAAGTGCGCGAGGTGATCGGCACATGTCGCTTTCGCGATTGCCGGCACGAAATCGAACCGGACTGCGCCGTGCGGCTTGCGGTGCAGGAAGGCCGCATGCATCCGCGCCGTCATCAAGCCCTGCTGGCGCTGCTTGCAGAGAAGCGGGCTTCGATTGTGGCGAAGTACTAAGCGGATTGTTGCGCGCTGCACTATTCATCCGTCATTCCCGCGAAAGCGGGAATCCACCTCACTGCACAAGGTCGCTTCTCACGTAGAAGTGGATTCCCGCTTTCGCGGGAATGACGGGCTGGGTAGCCTGCTACAAACCCGCCAGCCAATCCGGCCGCGGCAACTCATCGAACGCGTGACGCAGGGAATCGCCCCAGCGCTGACGTAGGGCCGAGAAGTAAGGATTGGTCGAGTCGATGCTCTGATGCACGGCGACGCAATACTCGTCGGTGTGCACACACACCAGATCCAGCGGCAGACCGACAGAGAGGTTGGACTTGACTGTCGAGTCCATCGAAATCAGAGCACACTTCACGGCGTCGTCCAGCGTCGTCTTGCGCGTGATGGTGCGGTCGATGATCGGCTTGCCGTATTTCGATTCGCCCACCTGGAAATAGGTCGTGTCGGTCGTCGCCTCGATGAAATTGCCAGCAGCATAAACGGTGAACAAGCGTGGCGGCTCGCCCTTGATCTGCCCCCCCAGAATGATGGCGGCATTGAACTCGATACTGAACGCAGCAAGACCTTCGGCATCGCGCTGGAAAACTTCGCGCAAGGTGTCGCCGACATGGCGTGCCGCTGCGAACATGTTCGGCACGTTGTAGAGGCTGTCGATGTCGTCGCCCGCATCCAGTTTGGATTTGAGCATCGACACCATCGCTTGCGTCACTGCTAGATTGCCCGAGGTCAGCAGCACCAGCACACGTTCGCCCGGCCGCTGGAAGACGAAAGTCTTGCGGAAGGTGCTGATGTGGTCGACACCCGCATTGGTGCGGGAATCGGAGAGAAAGACCATGCCTGCATCCAGCAGCATGCCTACGCAATACGTCATGCGAAAATCCGTAAAAGTGAGTGAAGATACTGTCGAGTTTAGGCGGGCTTGTGTGACGGGACAAGCAATAGCTTGTGTCGCCTCGGGTTTGCGCGCCCCTCCTCGGCTACATTGTCTGCAGTTGAGACTCTGATTGGGTGACGACCGGCACGAGGAAGTCATTGGAAATCTGGTTGCCCAGGTCGGCGATACGTTCGATGAAGCCCGTCAGGTATTCGTGAAGACCTTCCTCGAAGATGTCGTCGATGCGACCGAAACGCAGCGACGCCGCAAGCTCGCCGGCGCGCCGCTCGGTCTCCGCGGAACGCTGGTTCGAGACCTGTTGCAACAACCCGTAGACTTCTTCCATGCAGCAGGCGAGCGAGCGCGGCATGTCGCGACGCAGGGTCAGCAGTTCGACAACGCGTGTCGGCGTGATGACATCGCGATATACGCGGCGGAAGATTTCGAAGGCCGAGACCGAACGCAACAAGGCGCTCCACTGGTAATACTCGGCGGCATCGTCGTGCTTGCCGGCCGTACTCAGTTCATGGAATTTCACGTCAAGCAAACGTGCGGTGCTGTCGCCACGCTCCAGGAAGGTGCCGAGACGGATGAAGTGCAGCGACTCGTCGCGTAGCATGGTGCCGACGGTAACGCCGCGCGAGAGATGCGAACGGAATTTCACCCACTCGAAGAATTCGCTGGCGCCATCGCCTTCCAGGCCGACCTGGTTGAAGCTGCGCATGGCGATCCAGGTTGCGTTGGTCGTCTCCCACAGCTCGGAAGTCAGCGTACCGCGCACCGCATGGGCGTTTTCGCGCGCCGCGCGCAGACAGGAATATATGCTGGATGAATTCTGGCGATCGAGCACCATGAAGCGCATCACTTCGAGCGGTTGGTAGGCGCCACCGCCCTTCTCGTACTGCTCCAGTTGCCCCATCGTATCCAGTGCCGCGCGCCACTGGCGTTCGATGTCGTTGGCGCTCTGCGGCAGCAACGACATGCGGTAATTGACGTCCAGCATGCGCGCGACATTCTCGGCCCGCTCCATGTAACGGGCCATCCAGAACAGGTGATCGGCGGTACGGCTTAACATTCGCGAACCTCTTGTTTCATTGGCGATCAACGCCACTGGATTCCCGCGAGTTTTGCAACACTCGCGGGAATGACGATTAGCTTTCCAGCACCCAAGTATCTTTGGTGCCGCCACCCTGCGAAGAATTCACCACCAGCGAGCCCTCTTTCAAGGCCACGCGCGTCAGCCCGCCGGGCACGAAGCGCACTTCCTTGCCGGAGAGCACGAAGGGTCGCAGATCGATGTGACGCGGCGCGACGCCGCTCTCGACGAAGGTCGGGCAGGCCGACAGTGACAGCGTCGGTTGCGCGATGTACTTCTCCGGTGAGGCGAGAATGCGTTTGCGGAAATCCTCGATCTGCTCCTTGGTCGAAGCCGGCCCGACGAGCATGCCGTAGCCGCCCGCGCCATGCACTTCCTTCACGACCAGCTCGGCGAGATTGGCCAATGTGTAAGCCAGATCTTCCTTCTTGCGCAGCATGTAAGTCGGCACATTGTTGAGCAGCGGTTTTTCGCCGAGATAGAAATCGATCATGTCCGGCACATACGGATATATCGATTTGTCATCGGCGACACCGGTGCCGATGGCGTTGGCCAGCGTCACGCCGCCTTCGCGATAGACATCGAGCAGGCCCGGCACGCCGAGCATCGAATCGGGGCGGAAGGCCAGCGGATCGAGGAAGTCGTCGTCGACGCGCCGATAGATCACATCGACCTTCTGCGGCCCTTGCGTGGTGCGCTGATAAACGTGGCCATCATCGACGAAAAGATCACGGCCCTCGACCAGTTCGACACCCATCTGTTGCGCCAGGAAGGCGTGCTCGAAGTAGGCGCTGTTGTAGGCGCCGGGTGTAAGCACGACGACCGAAGGATTGGTCACACCCTTTTGCGAAATCGCGCGCAGCGTGTCGAGCAACAAGTCGGGATAGTGCTCGACGGGCGCCACGCGATATTTGGCGAAGAGTTCGGGGAAGAGCCGCATCATCATCTTGCGGTCCTCGATCATGTAGGACACGCCAGAGGGCACGCGCAGATTGTCTTCGAGCACGTAATACTCGCCGACACCGGCACGTACGACGTCGATGCCGGCAATCGCCGCGTAGATGTTGTCGGGCACATCGACACCCTGCATCTCGGGGCGGTACTGTGCATTGGCAAGCACCTGTTCGGAAGGAATGCGTCCCGCCTTGAGGATTTCCTGATCGTGGTAAATGTCGTGAATGAAGGCATTGAGCGCCTTCACGCGCTGACGCAAACCCGCCGCCATGTCGATCCATTCCTTAGCTGGAATGATGCGCGGTATCACGTCGAAGGGGATCAGGCGCTCCGTGCCCTCGGCTTCGCCATACACCGCGAAGGTAATGCCAACGCGATGAAACAGGGCGTCGGCCGCTTCGCGTTTATCCGCCAAGCGTTGCGGTGGCGTGGTCTGCAGCCAGTTGGAGAATTTCTCGTAGTGCGGACGAACTTCGCCACCGAAGTCTGTCATCTCGTTGAAGAATTGCGTCACTGTCATGTGATAGCCTCGTTGCATCCTTCAAGTTATGTGGAGCTATAAGCGAAACACATGCCATAGCTTAGCGGCTTAGCTCGCGCTTTGCTGCACCACAAGGGCGCAAACGCCCAATAAGGCGCATGCGCGACGCACCACAAAAGACATTCCGAACGCGATCGCTTTTACTTTTTATCCGGCCCTGCAACAGGTACGCGACTGTCAAGCCAATGCAGACCAATATCGTCCACACTATTGGCCGCGTTCGACAGCACGACAATCCCTCTATGGTGCTGCACGTCCAGACCCATAAAGGATTGATAACCGCCGGTTCCGCCGTTATGCCAAACAAATTCTCTATCCGGTGCTTTGACGATATGCCATGCCAGCCCGACTGACATGCGAGCAGAACCCGCTTCGTGCCGCGGGACATGCGCTTCTTGCATCGCTGCCGACAAAGGCGCAGCACTCGAATCCAGATTGGCGGCCACGAATTTGAGCATATCGTTGGCGGTAGATCGCAAAGCGCCGGCCCCAGGCAGCGCAGGGAAATCCCAATTCTTTGTAGGGAAGAGAGAGGGTCCATACCCTTGCGCCAGCCGCGCCTTGAGCACGGGCGATAGCGCGATACTGGTACTGCTCATGCCCAATGGTTTTGTAATGCGCTCGCGCACCAGGGTTTCGTAATCTGTCCCGGCGCGCAACGCGAGAATGTGTCCAAGTAAACCAAAACCGAAATTTGAATACTCGAAGGTCGCTCCCACATCGCGCGGCAAACTGTAGCTCGACAGGAACGCATACATACGCTCGACCGAATCATCCACGTAAGGGTTGTAAGGGTCTGCTGGCGCAAAATTATCGGGGAGTCTGGGCAGCTCCGACGTATGCGTTGCCAGGTGCAGTAATGTGATTTCCTGTCCGTTGCGTTTCGGCGTTTTTACACTAGCTGGCAGGTATTTTGAAATCGGATCATTCAATCCCACTTCGCCACGCGCTGCCATGTCGGCAAGGAGTGTCGCGGTAAAAACCTTGGTGATCGAACCTATCTCGAAAACCGTATCGCCATCAACGGGCACTGCACTGTCGCGCTCCGGCTTGCCATAGCTGACAACGCGCGGGCCGTTCTCATCGATCACGCCAATCACGATACCGACGGACGCATGCATAACGTCGATCCGGTCTCGCAATATTTTCTTGACGTCGTCATCGCTCATCATCGTTTGAGACGTGGCAGCCCGCATGGGCAACACTGTAGCCAAACAGCATAGCAGCGCAATCAAGACTCGTTTGAACGGCTCCATCGTTCCCTCGTCAATTGAAAACTGATGCCGCAGTGCAACGCGCCGTCGAACGATTTTCAAAGACGCAAATGCAATTCGTCCGCAGTGTAGGTCAAAGACAACGGCTCAATCACGACCTGCTTCGGCCCTGCTTCGACGCGACCAGCCACCCACGCCGGCACGCCGAGCGATTCTGCAATGCGCACGACTTCGTCGGCGCGATCGGCCGCCACATACAAGGCAAAACCGGCGCCCATGTTCAGACTGCCATAGGCTTCACGGTCGTCGATGGCGGCGTGCTGCTGCATGAAGGACAGTACCGGCGGTACGCTCGGCAGGGTGTGAATGCGATACGTGAAATCGGTGGGATGACGCATGATCTTGCGCCAGCCGTGACCAGTAATGTTGGCGCTGTAGTGCGGCACGATGCCGGCGGCGAACAGCGCTTCGGTAACCGGTACGTAGAGCGTCGTGGCATCGAGCACGGCTTCGCCATAAAGACGACCATCCGACAGCTTGCTGGCATAGCCTTCGGGCAAACGCTCGGCTAGCTTGCGCGCCAGACTTACGCCATTGGCATGAATGCCGCTGGAGGCTAGCAGCACGATCGCATCGCCGTCGGCCATTTTGTCGCCGAGCGTCAAGCGATCGCGTGAGGGAATGACCCCGACGCTGGACGCCGCCAGATCGATGCGCCCTGCTTCCACCACACCGGCCAGCGCGGGCGTCTCGCCGCCGCCCCAACTCACTTTGCATACGTCGCAGGCGCGCTGCCAGCCATTCACCAGGTCGCGCATGCGCGCTTCGTCGGCGAACCATTCGCTGCCGCCGGCGGACCAGTAAGCGTGCACCGACAGCGGTGTGGCGCCGACGGTAATGAGGTCATTCACCGCCATCGCAATCGTGTCCTGCGCGATGCTGTCGTAATGCGTGCGGCCGGTAATGGCGCGCACCGCATCCGCCACCAGCGCCTTGGTGCCGAGGCACTCGGTGATCGAGGCAATCAGCACGCCGCCGACTTCCATGACATACGCCGACTCGCCGCGCGATGCCGGAATTTCCGTGACGCCATGCGCGGCAAGATTGCCCTGCGTGCTGCGCGCCGCTTGCTGCGCGAGAATCTTCAGCGGATCGATCTTGCTGTAATCCACGCCGGCGGCGGCGTAATCGAGAGGCGTATTCGGAACGCTTGGGGACATCACGGTTTCCAGCAAAGAGAAAGACCGGCATTTTACCCGTTCGCTCGCCGCAGGCACGGTAAGATTGTGTCCCTCAATTGCACACCCCAAGCTCAAGCCCTTGAAGCAACTCATTCTCGACGTCCGCCCCGACTTCAAAGCCACGCTCGACAATTTTGTACCGGGCGACAATGCCGCGCTGGTTGCCGCGTTGCGCGAACACATACTGCGTCGCGACGGCAGCCTGCTCTACCTATGGGGGCCGCCCGGCAGCGGCCGCAGTCACCTGCTGCATGCCGCAGCCATACTCGCCGAGTCTTCGCGGCCCATTGTGCATTCAGCCGTGCAGGCCGTTGCGGACGCTCTTGTCTGTATCGACGATGTGGAGCAAGGCGACGAGGACGAGTTGGCCGCGCTGTTTCGCGTGCTCATCAACGCCCGCGATCAGCAACAAGGCATCATCGTCAGCGGCAACGCGCCGCCCGCCGCGCTCGGTTTCCGCGCCGATACGGCCAGTCGTATTGCGCAAGGCCTCGTCTTCGAAATGCGCCCGCTCAGCGATGAGCAGAAGCGTGAAGCGCTGATGCAACATGCCGCCGGCCGCGGCATGCATGTCTCGCGCGAAATCATCAGCTACCTGCTGCGCCACACCCGTCGCGATCTGCCCTGGTTGATGGCGGTGCTGGACGCGCTGGACGAAGCCAGCCTGAGCCTGGCGCGCCCGATCACGCTGCCCTTGCTGCGTGAGATACTGCGGGCGGAATGACCGCCCTAGCAAACCGAACCCATGAACCTCGCCCTCTTCGACCTCGACAACACCCTCCTCGAAGGTGACTCCGACCATGCCTGGGGTGAGTTTCTCTGCGAGCGCGGCGCCGTCGACCGCGTCGAATATGAAGCACGCAACAATGAATTCTTCGCCCACTACAAGGCAGGTACGCTCGACAACGCCGCTTTCCTGGAATTCGTACTGGCGCCATTGGCGCGCATCTCGCGCGCGGCGCTCGATGCATTGCATGCCGATTTCATGCACACCTACGTTCGCGCCATGATGCTGCCGCATGGCGAAGCACTGGTACGCAAGCATGTCGAGGCCGGCGATCTGGTCGCCATCGTCACTGCCACAAATGCTTTCGTCACCGCACCGATAGCGCGTGCATTCGGCGTGCAACACCTCATCGCCACCATTCCGGAACAGGTCAATGGCCGATTCACCGGCAAGCATCGCGGCACGCCGGCGTTTCGCAACGGCAAGGTCACGCGTGTGGAAGATTGGCTGGAAAGCATGGCGCTGAACTGGCAGAGCTTCGCGCAAAGCTGGTTCTACAGCGATTCGCTGAACGATCTGCCGCTGCTGCAGCACGTCACGCACCCGGTCGCAGTCGATCCCGATCCAACCCTGCGACTGCATGCCGAAGCGGCGGGCTGGCCGATCGTCAGTCTGCGCTGACGACACGCACGGAACATCCGAATGTCATAATGAAATCGACGCTGGCCGTATCGATCCTGCTCGCAACCTTTCATATCAGCGTTGCCCAGGCAATGGAGATGCATACCTGTGGCGACCAACTGGTTCTGTCAGGAGACGTTGAACGCGGCGATTTCAAGCATATCCAGGATGCGCTTGCCGGAAATGCCAATGTCTCGGTGGCCGTACTGCGCAACTCTCGTGGCGGCGATGCGCAGACCGGTTACGAAGTCGGAGCGTTCTTTCGCGACAAGGGCATATCGACCTATGTTTCGGGGTATTGCCGATCGTCCTGCTCCCGCATGTTCCTGGGCGGCAAGAATCGTTTCTTCACAGACGATTTTCCGGCGAGTCGAACCAGCGTCGGCTTCCATAGCAATTATAATAATGCAGGCGGCATAGTATCCGGCGCGCCGAGACAACTTCACCAGTTCATCGCGAAATATTCGGATGGGAAAGCCGATGAAGCACTGGTTGACCGGTGGGTCAATATTCAAAACAGAAACGGATTCGCGCATTTCTTTCACCCGGCCACGCTGAAACGGCACGATCAAGTCTCGATACTGCTTTGCAAAGGGAACGAGCCCAGCGATCAGCACTGGGTGCAATGCGAAAAGATCGCGGGGCACGACGCCTTGTCGATGGGCATCATCACGAGTCTGGACATCAAGCGCTCCTGCGACGCCGATGCCCTGGCAGCGCAATCCGCGCAGGCGAAAACACAGTCCGTTACGGATGACGCACATCCATAGCTTCCCGCCCCTTGCAAATCCGCGTGCCCGCCTGCTCGTCCTCGGCTCCATGCCCGGCATTGCTTCATTGAAAGCACAGCAGTACTACGCCCACCCGCAAAACCTGTTCTGGAAAATCATGGGGGAGGCGTTGAGCTTCGAGGCGGCCTGCCCCTACGCAGAACGCATAGATAGATTGCTTGCCGCCAACGTCGCCGTATGGGATGTGCTGAAGGCTTGTGTACGCGAAGGCAGTCTCGATGCCAATATCGACAAGACCTCCGTCGTACCGAACGATTTCGCCGCCTTTTTCACGAACCACGCGCTGATCGAGCGTGTCTGTTTCAACGGCCGTGCAGCCGCCTCGCTGTTCATGCGATACGTCCAGCCCCATTTGCCGTGCCATCCGAATCTGCAATACATAGCGCTACCCTCCACGAGCCCGGCAAATGCTTCGATTCCGCTGGCACACAAGCTGCGGGACTGGAATGCAGCCATCCGATTGGAGCGGGAGCTGAAACCTTGACCCGTTCCCCGCTATAATTCCTTGTTTTACAAGCCCTGCTCCCGGACCCATCCTTAATGATCCGCAAACTGCTGCGCCGCGTTTTCAAGCGTGAGACATCTCCGCTGAGCGCGCCTGCCCTCGTCCCCATTGAACTGCACGGCATTCACCGCGAGGATCTGTCCCCCGGCGCGCGGCGGGTATGCACCGGTCTGCAAGAGGCCGGCTACAAGGCCTACGTGGTAGGCGGCGCGGTGCGCGACCTGATCGCCGGCATTCCGCCGAAAGATTACGACGTCGCCACCGACGCGACGCCGGAACAGGTACGCGAGCAATTCCGCAGGGCGCGCATCATCGGCCGCCGTTTCAAGATCGTGCACGTGATGGTCGGCAACGAAACCATCGAGGTATCGACCTTCCGTGCATTGCACGATGCGGATACCGTCACCGACGAGCACGGCCGCGTGCTGCATGACAATGTCTATGGCTCGCAAGCGGAGGATGCGACACGACGCGATTTCACCGTCAACGCGCTCTACTACGATCCGGCCACGGAAGTCGTGACCGATTATCACCACGGCGTGGCCGACCTGAAACAACGCACGCTGCGCATGATTGGCGACCCGGTGCAGCGCTACCGCGAAGACCCGGTGCGCATGCTGCGCGCGGTGCGTCTGGCGGCGAAGCTCGATCTCATCATCGAACCGACCGCGCGCAAGCCGATCAGCGAAATGTCCGAGTTGCTGGAGAACGTACCGGCGGCGCGCCTCTTCGACGAAATGCTGAAACTGCTCACCAGCGGTTACGCCGTCGTGTGTCTCAAACGCCTGCATTCCGAAGGGCTGCACAAGGGCTTGCTGCCCCTGCTCGATGTCATTCTCAATCAGCCGCAGGGCGAGAAATTCGTGTGGCTGTCGCTGGAGAATACCGACCAGCGCATCCGCGATGACAAACCAATATCCGCCGGTTTCCTGTTCGCCACCTTGCTGTGGCACGAAGTGCTCGCCAACTGGAACACGCGCCGCGAAGCGGGCGAGCACACCACGCCGGCCTTGCTGGCGGCGATGAACGAAGTGCTGGAAATCCAGGCCGAGAAACTCGCCATCACGCGCCGCATCTCGGCCGACATCACCGAGATATGGGCGCTGCAACCACGCTTCGAAAAACGCTCCGGCAAAATGCCCTTCCGCCTCATCGAGCAGCCGCGCTATCGCGCCGGTTACGACTTCCTGCGACTGCGCGCCGAGAGCGGCGAGATTGCAATCGAGTTGCCCGATTGGTGGGAGGCTTTCGCGCACGCCAATCCGGAAGATCGCGAAGCCATGCTGCAGCCCGAGAAACTCGACCCCGCGCGCAAGCGTCGTCGTCGTCCGCGCAAGCCCAAGAGCGACAGCGCGGCGCCCGCAACCACCGAAGCGCCGACGGACTGAGCGATGCTGTTGCCAACCGTCCGTGCCTGGATCGGCATCGGCGCCAATATCGGCGCCGATCCGGTGGACACCGTCAGAAACGCGATCGCGGCGCTCGGCAAACAGCCGCATTGCCGGCTGGAAGCACAGTCATCCCTCTATCGCACGGCCCCTGTCGGCACGACGGCGGACGGCGCGCCGCAGCCCGATTACATCAATGCGGTTGTGCGCATCGAAACCGCGCTCGGCCCGGCGCTCATGCTCGAAACCCTGCTCGCCATCGAAAAGAATTTCGGCCGCACGCGCAGCATCCGCAACGCGCCACGCACGCTCGATCTGGATCTGCTGATTTATGCCGATCGCATCATCTCGCAGTCCGGCCTGCAGGTGCCGCATGCACGCATGCACGAGCGCGCTTTCGTGCTGGTGCCGCTGGCGGAAATCGATCCTGATCTGGCGATTCCAGGTCAAGGCATCGTGAAAGATTTGCTGGCCGGCGTTGCCGACCAGGCAATTTCACCGATCTGAACGAGTCCCGACGATGCCAGTCTGGCTTCCCACCTGGGTACCCACGGCGCTGCTGCTGATCGCCTCCAACGTATTCATGACGTTCGCATGGTACGGCCATCTCAAGCATCTCAACAACAAGCCCTGGATCGTCGCCGCTTTGATCAGTTGGGGCATCGCCCTGTTCGAGTACCTGCTGCAAGTGCCGGCCAACCGCATCGGCGCCCATACCATGACATTGGCGCAGTTGAAGATCATGCAGGAAGTCATCACTCTGTCGGTGTTCATACCCTTCGCGTTTTTCTACATGCAGCAGCCGCTCAAGCTCGACTATTTGTGGGCCGCCCTGTGTATGCTGGGCGCGGTGTATTTCATGTTCCGGAATTGAGCCATGCTTGAAAAAGTTCGCTATGTTGTTGTCGAAGGTCCCATCGGTGCGGGCAAGACCACGCTCGCCAAGCGACTGGCCGAACGGCTCAATGCCAATGTCCTGCTCGAACAGCCGGAGATGAATCCCTTCCTCGGCCGTTTTTACCAGAACATGGAACGCTGGGCGCTGCCGACGCAGATCGAGTTCCTGTTCCAGCGCACCGACCTGCTGCGCGGCCTGGAGCCGCTACGGCGCGATGGGCAACGCGTGATCAGCGATTTCCTGCTGGAGAAAGATCCGCTTTTCGCCGGCCTGACGCTTGCCGATGACGAAGAGCGGCTTTACCAGCGCCTCTACGAAAGCCTGCATCCCAAGTCGCCAGCACCGGACCTGGTCATCTATCTGCAGGCCAAGCCGGAAACGTTGATCGAGCGCGTGCGACGCCGTGGTATGGATAGCGAACGGCGCATCACCGAAGCCTACCTGGAGCGCGTCGTCGAGCGCTATGCGCAGTTTTTCCATCAATACGACCGCTCGCCGCTGTTCATCGTCGATGCCGAGGAACTCAACCCGGTCGAGCATGACGAAGATTTCGAGCTACTCTACAAGCGACTATTCGCGATGCGCAGTTATCGGGAGTTCTTCGGTTACTCGCAGTGAGCAAGAACGTCACCGCAAAGGCACGAAGGGTTTAGAGCAATTCAACCACCATGATGACCTCGGAGATCTGGCATGAGTGCCCAGACAGAAACGAAATCCCTGACCCTGCATGACATTGGCAAGATGCGGGCGGATGGCGAAAAGATCGCTACCCTGACCTGCTACGACGCCAGCTTCGCCACGCTGTGCGAGCGCGCGGGGGTCGACGTGTTGCTCGTCGGTGACTCGCTCGGCAACGTACTGCAAGGCCAGCGCAGCACACTGCCGGTGACACTGGAACACATGGCCTATCACACCGCCTGCGTAGCGCGCGGCTGCAGCCGCCCTTGGCTGATCGCGGATATGCCATTCGGGAGTTACCAGGAAAGCCCGGCGCAAGCCATGCGCAGTGCCGCCACGCTGATGGCTGCCGGCGCGCACATGGTCAAGCTTGAAGGCGGCGCCTACATGGCCGAGACCGTGCGCTTCCTCGTCGAGCGCGGCGTGCCGGTCTGCGCGCATATCGGCCTGACACCGCAATCCGTTTTCCAGTTGGGCGGTTACCGTGTGCAGGGCAAGACCGAGGCCGGCGCCGCCACCATGCATGCGGACGTACGTGCGCTGGAAGAAGCCGGTGCAGCGATGATCGTGCTGGAGATGGTACCCGCACGCCTCGCTGCCGACCTGACCAATTCTCTTCACACAATGGCCACCATCGGCATCGGCGCGGGCAGCGACACGCATGGTCAGGTGCTGGTGCTGCACGACATGTTAGGCATCTATCCTGGCCACAAGGCGCGCTTCGTACGCAATTTCATGGACGGTGCCGCGAGCATCGAGGCGGCTGTCGCCAGCTACGTGAAGGCGGTGAAGGATGGTGGCTTTCCGCTGGCGGAGCACACCTACTGAACGCAGTACGTTTTATGCGGATTGCATTTCCGCAAACAAGCGCCGCGTGTTCGCGCTGGCGGCGCTGGCCACTTCCTCGACACTGATGCCGCGCAGTTTCGCCACTTCGCGCGCGACATGCGGCACGTAGGAAGGCTCGTTCATCTTGCCGCGATAAGGCACGGGCGCGAGATAGGGTGAATCCGTCTCGATCAGCAGTCGCTCCAGGGGAATGTTGGTCGCCACGCCCTTGATCTGCAGCGCATTCTTGAAGGTCACGATGCCCGAGAAGGAAATGTAGAAACCCAGCGCGATGGCCGCGTCCGCCACCGCCTGCGTCTCGGTGAAACAATGCATCACGCCGCCGACTTCGTCGGCATGCTCTTCACGCAATATGCCTATGACATCTTCCGCCGAATCGCGCGTGTGAATCACCAGCGGCTTCCTGCAAGCACGCGCAGTGCGGATGTGCACGCGAAAACGTTCACGCTGCCATTCCGGCTTGTCCTTATGCCAGTAATAGTCCAGACCGGTCTCGCCGATGGCCACGACTTTGGGATGCTGCGCCAGCACCAATAGCCGCTCGATGCTCGGCTCCTCGCAATCCGTATGCTCCGGATGTACGCCGACGGTGGCGAAGATGTTGGTGCGTGAATCCGCCAGCGCCAGCACGCGATCGATGTCTTCCAGGCTCACGCCTATGCATACGGCATGCGTCACCTCGGCCGCAGCCATGCGCTCGAACAACGCATCGCCTTGCTCTGCGAGGTCGGGGAAATCGATGTGGCAGTGGGAGTCGATGAACATGAAGGGCGGTGAGGAGAGAGGAGGGATGAGTGAGGAGTAAAAGCGGAGCTTGTGCGAAGTTACTCCTCACTCATCCCTCCTGACCCCTCACTACAAAGTATGCGTGGGCCGGTTCGAGCCCAGCGCCGCGCCGAGCACTTGTTCGATCTTGATCTTGGCGCCTTGCCCACCTTCGTCCGGCGCAAACTGCACACCAACGCCCTGCGTCTTGCCGTTCTGCGCATTTGGCGGCGTGATCCACACCACCTTGCCCTTGATCGCCAGTTTGGCAGGATCGTCCATCAACTGCAGCAACAGAAAGACTTCGTCACCGGGGTTGTAGGTTTTCGGCGTCGGGATGAACAGCCCGCCATTCTTCACGAAGGGCATGTAAGCGGCATGCAGCGCGGAGCGCGAGTTGATGTTCAGCGACATCACACTGGGACGGGCAACGGCGGGGCGAGCTTCCATTCACGACCTCGATTCACAAGACGGGTGCTTTTCGGCGGCCCGTAAATTCAATGCAGTTGATGTTGCCGTTTATACCGCTTTGCTACCCGTGCCGCGCGCCACGCGCAACAGCACATCTTCGAGAAACAGCCGCGCATTCAGTGGATGTTGCGCGACACGACGATACGCCAGCAATTCATTGTAACAAGCGATCCAGCTTTCGCCGCGCCCCTTGCTGAGCGTTGCAAGCTGCGGTGCAAAGTCGCGGAAAAAACGCGCCTTCTCATTTGCGTCTCCTCCTGTGGCCAATCTTGCGCCATCCGACAACCAGCGTTGCAACCAGCTCACCAGCAGCGTCATGGACAAGCCGGTCTTGTCGGCGTCCTTGGCTTTCAGCCAGCTCTCCCACTGACCCGCCAGCTTCAGCGGATCGGTCTTCGGCAAAGCCAGCATGTCGCGTGCGAAGCGCTGACGGGCATCCGCCAAGGGCCCCTCGACGAAAGTCAGCGCAGCGAGCGGCAAACCACTGGCGAAACCCAGGGCAGCTTCCGCGTCGGTAGCGCCCCGTGCCTTCAGCCATTGCGTCGCGACGGCGGGTTCGGGAACGGGGAAATCCCACACCTGGCAGCGACTGTGAATGGTGGGCAGCAAGCGGCGCGGCGCGTGACTCACCAACAGGAATACGGCATCGATCGGCGGTTCTTCAAGACTCTTGAGCAGGGCATTGGCTGCCGGCGGGTTCATCGCTTCGGCGGGGTCGATCAGCACCACGCGTCGACCGCCCTGGTGGCCGCCGATTTCCAGTAGGGCCTGCATATCGCGCATCTGCTCGATGCGGATCTGGTCGGATTTTTTTTTCTCCTTCTTGCCCGAATCCGTTTCGGTATCAGCCTCTTCGTCAGTGGCTTCTTCGCTGGCCGGCACCATGCGGTGCATGTCCGGATGATTGGCCGCGCCGAACCAGTTGCACGAACCGCATGCGTCGCAGGCGAAACCTTGCGCGTCGGGCGTGTCGCACAACAGGCTCTGCGCCAGTTTCTCGGCGAACAGGCGCTTGCCGCTGCCGGGCGCACCGGCCAGCAGGATGGCATGCGGCAAACGCGCACCTTGCCTGAAGGCGCGTTGCCACAGCGGCATCAACCAGGGAGGCAGATCATTTAGACTCATGACAAACGCGTATTCAGTATCGCCAGCACATCGTCAGTAATCGCCTGCGGTGTCCGCGACGCATCTATCACCACGAAGCGACCGTTACTCTCCTGTGCGCGCAGCAGGTATGCCGCCCGCACGCGTTCGAAGAAGTCGCGTTGCTCGCACTCGAAGCGGTCCGTATCGGCCCTGCCCTGCGCAATGCGTTGCGCGGCAATAGCCGGTTCGACATCGAAAAGAAAGCTCAGATCGGGCTGCAGCGCGGGATGTACCCAACGCTCCAGCACACGAAATTTGTCGG
The DNA here is from genome assembly GCA_028292505.1 of Rhodocyclales bacterium. Taxonomy (GTDB): domain Bacteria; phylum Pseudomonadota; class Gammaproteobacteria; order Burkholderiales; family Rhodocyclaceae; genus Viridibacterium. The sequence goes on along the minus strand of JAQGMF010000053.1, from coordinate 8,766 downwards.
CATCCAGACCGCGTCCGCCGACCTGATAGGCATAGGTGGCATCGCTGAAACGATCGCAAACGACCCAGGCGCCGCGTGCCAGCGCCGGCTCGATGACGCTCGCCAGGTGCTCGCGTCGCGCGGCGAACATCAGCAGCGCCTCGGTCTCCAGATGCATGGCTTCATGCAGCACCAGCTCGCGCAGCTTTTCCGCCAGCGGCGTGCCGCCGGGTTCGCGCGATTGCACGACTTCGAGGCCGCGTCCACGCAACCTGTCGACCACTGAGGCGATCTGAGTACTCTTGCCTGCGCCGTCGATGCCTTCAAAGGTGATGAAGCGCCCGCCCCGCGTTTCCAGACTCATCACTTCCTGCCCTTCTGGTAATGCGCCACGGCACGATTGTGCTCTTCGAGCGAGCGCGAAAACTGGCTGCTGCCATCGCCGCGCGAAACGAAGTAGAGAAAGTCCGTATGTGCGGGGTTGAAAGCGGCGCGCAATGCGGCAAGCCCCGGCATGGCAATCGGCGTAGGCGGCAGGCCGCGCCGCGTATAACTGTTATAGACGCCATCGGTCTGCAAGTCGTGGCGTGTCAGGTTGCCGTCAAAATTGGCACCGATGCCGTAGATGACAGTGGGATCGCTCTGCAGCGGCATGCCGATGCGCAGACGATTGACGAATACCGAAGCAATCTTGTCGCGGTCGGTCGGCGTGCCCGTTTCCTTTTCGATGACCGAAGCCAGGATCAGCCCTTCGTAAACGCTATTCACCGGCAAGCCCGGCGCGCGCCGCGCCCATTCGCGATCGGTTACTTTCTGCAATTGCTGGTGCGCGCGACGCAGCACTTCCGTGTCGCTGATGCCGCGCGCAACAAAATAGGTATCCGGAAAGAACATGCCTTCAGGGCTGGTTTCCGTCATGCCGAGCCTGGTCAGGACTTCCGCGTCGCTAAGCCCCAAGGTGTCATGGCGCAGATCGGGCATTGCATCGAGCGTCGCACGTACCTGGCGGAAATTCCAGCCTTCGATGAAGGCTATCTGCGCATAGGAAGTCGAACCGCTCGACAGCAGCATGATCAGGCCCCACGGCGTGATGCCTTGTTCAATGCGGTAGTTGCCGGCCTGCATGCGATTGGCACGTCCCGACAAACGGGCCGTCCATACCAGGAAGGTCGGCGAGACATCGATGCCCTGCTCCGCGATCTGACGCGCCACGTCGCGCATCGACCCGCCGTGCGCCACCTCCACGTCGAGCACGGTGGCGCGCTGCGACAAGGGTTCGAGCGCGTACCACACAGCTGCGGCTGTCGCGAGTGCGACAAACAACACACCCCAACGCAACAAACGGAAAAATGAACGGATCATGCGGAACAATACGACAGAAAAATGGCCGAAGAAAAAGCAGAATGCGTACAGACAGTCAATGCAAACCCGGCACCGGAGCGAGGCCTATAATAGCTGAAAGCGCCATGACTTAAGCCTTGGCGCGGCGCCCTTCTCCTTCGTACGCGAGCTGGCTGAATTCTTGAATTACGCGACATCACACAGGAAAAGACATGCAATCCCCTTGGCTGGTATTTCTCGACGAAATTGGCGGACGTTTTGAAGAGGGGCCTGCCGGCACCGTGAGCTTCGGCGACGAACGTGCCGAAGTCGCCAGCGCCGCATCCGGCACGGTCATCGTGCCACTCACGCATACCGGCCTGATTCGCGCCGAAGGCGAAGACACCGCTGTATTCCTGCACAACCTCTTGTCCAACGACATCAAGAAACTGCCGCTGCATGGCGCGCAGTACACCAGCTTCAATAGCGCGAAAGGGCGCATGCTGGCCAACTTCACGCTATGGCGCGACAACAGCAGCTACCTGCTGCAGGTATCGACAGATTTGTTGGCGTCGATTCACAAAAAACTGTCGATGTTCGTGATGCGCTCCAAAGTGCGCCTCAGCGATGTGACGCCTGACTTTGCGCTCATCGGCGTAGCCGGTGCGGATGCTGCAACGGCACTGGATGCTGCCGGGCTGAGCTTGCCGCCCGAAGTCCTGACCGTGTCGCAAGGCACCGTCCAGGCGATACGCATCGATGCCGATCGCATAGTGCTGGTCGTACCCGTCGCTCAGGCCGCCAATGTCTGGCAGAAACTGTCGACGCGAGGCGCCAGGCCCGCCGGCACTGCCGCGTGGCGCTGGCTCGACATCCAGGCGGGTGCGCCGCAGATCACCGCCGCGACGCAGGATGAATTCGTCGCACAGATGCTCAATTTCGAATTGATCGGCGGCGTGAATTTCCAGAAGGGCTGCTATCCCGGCCAGGAGATCGTCGCCCGCACGCAATACCTTGGCAAGTTGAAGAAGCGCATGTACCGCGCTCATCTGGATGTCGGCGCAGCACCTGCGCCAGGCAGCGATCTGTTTGCCGCGGAATTCGGCGAACAATCCTGCGGCAAGGTGCTCTGCGTCGCGCCCGCACCCCAGGCCGGTTTCGATATCCTGGCGGTGCTGCAGATCGCCAGCTTCGAAAACGGCCAAGTCCACCTCGGCGCGCCCGATGGCCCGCTGCTGAGCTTCGGCACACTGCCCTACACAGTGAGCTGAACGACGCTCGCGGTGGAAAGTTTCTACATCTACTACCGCATCGATCCCGCGCGGCGCGAGGCGGCGCTCACTGCCGTAGATATCATCTTTGAACAAGTGCAAGCGCGTTGTGCAATTCGCGGACGCCTGATGCAGCGCGCCGACGATGCAAACACGTGGATGGAAGTTTTTGAAGGGGTTGTCGAAGCACAGATGTTTCGAAGCGCCCTCGAAGAAATCGTTGTGCGCTCCGGCCTGACAGACATGCTCGCCGACGAAAGCGAACGCCATGTCGAGCACTTTCGTAGTCTCGCTCAAACGTAGGGTGCAGTGAGCGCAGCGAACTGCATCACAACTTATTCCCCTGACATGCGGTGCAGTTTCACTGCACCCTACATCATTGGCTCAGCCGAGTTTCAGGCGCATTCCCACGTGCGGAATTCCCGCTTCCATGAAGACTTCACCCACTGGTTCGAAGCCTAGCGACGCATAGAAAGCCTGCGCATCGGTCTGGGCGTGCAGTATGACGAACGCGTGCCCGCGACGCGCGGCTTCCTCGATCAGCGCGCGCATGACGCGGCGACCATGGCCTTGACCACGCTGTTGCGCCAGCACGGCCACACGTCCGATGTGCCCGTCGGCCAGCAAGCGGCCGGTGGCGAGAACCATGCCTTTGTCATCCGACAACAAGGCATGCAAGGCAGTCGCATCGTGCTCGTCGTGCTCCAGCTCGACGGGCACACCCTGCTCCTCGACGAAAACGCTGCGACGCAAACGATAGGCCTGTTCGCCGAGCTCATCCCAGGAGCCCAGGCGCAGGACCGTCGTCACCCCAGCGCTTCCATGCTAAATGCATAACGCATCGTGTAGCCTTGCGTTCCCGATTCGATGTGCGCATAACCGCCGACCGGCAAGCTGAGCTTGTCCGCGACGTGTCCGTGCATCAGCCCGGAAAACACGGGAATCGCCAGCTTGTCCTGCCAGTGCGCGATCACATCGCGCAGATCGTAGCCATTATCGCGCTCTGTCAGCCGATAGTCGCCGAACTGGCCGAAGACGATGGCGCGCTGCGCCTGCAGGATGCCGGCATACCACAACTGGTAAAGCATGCGCTCGAGGCGGAAAGGCGTCTCGCCGGCGTCTTCGAGAAACAGCACGCCATCGGATATCTGCGGGCAATGCGCGCTGCCGACGAGGTGCGCCAGCATGGTCAGGTTGCCGCCCCATAGCAGGCCCGATACCTCACCCGTCCAACCAGGAGCGACCGGCACGCTGGTACTGTCATACGCAGCCTCGAACCAGCGGCGGAAATGTGCGAGCGTGAAAGAACTCTGCTGCTCAATACCGAAGTCGGTCGCCGCCATCGGCCCGGCAAGGCTGGCGTGACCGGTGTGTTGCAACAACGCCAGCTGGAAGGCCGTGAAATCGCTGTGTCCAACCCACAGCTTGTTGCCTGCCGCAATGCGGGCAAAATCGAGATCGTCGAGCACACGGCTGAGGCCATAGCCCCCGCGTAGCGCCATGACGACATTGACTTCAGGGTCCTCCGCTGCGGCGTAGAGTGCCGCGATGCGCTCGGCGTCCGGCGCCGGGAAGCGCGCGCTACGACCGATCAGCGCGGCGCGGTCATATCTGATATCCCAGCCCAAATCCTGCATGACAGCAACGGCGCGGTCGAGCATTTCAATCTCGGGCAGAAATGCCGAAGGCGCTACCAAGGCAATGACAGGCTTGGCGGCAGGTGGGGTCGGCTGAGCAGCGACCGAAGCGAATTTTGCACTCATGGCACGCGAGCTTACACCGGCCATGGGCCACACGGAGGCGTCCTGAAGGGCGAGGCCGAAGGATTTATCGAAAGATTTATGCCAGCAAGCTGCGCTGCCGCTTTGCAGCAAAGAAGCTCGACAGCAAGCCGCCGCACTCCTCGGCGAGCAAACCGCCTTCGACGACAGCGTGATGATTGAGACGCGTCTCGGCATAGACGTCGAGCACACTGCCTGCCACACCGGTCTTCGCATCGCTGGCGCCGAAGACAACACGGACGATGCGCGCATGCATGATGGCGCCCGAGCACATCAGGCAAGGCTCCAGCGTCACGTACAGTTCGCAACCAGGCAGCCGGTAGTTGCCCAGATTCTTCGCAGCATCGCGCAGGGCCATGATTTCGGCGTGTGCCGTGGGGTCATGACTAAGAATCGGCTGGTTGAAACCACGGCCTATAATTTTGCCGTTGCAGACCACGACGGCACCTACAGGCACCTCATCCAGACTACCCGCCTGGCGAGCGAGGACCAGTGCTTCTCGCATGAAATCATGGCGCGGATCCTCGCAAGGTAGTCCTTCGTGCGCTTGTTTCAGTTCGTCATTCTGCATTGTTGAACACCCATCTTTGCTTACCGATCGAGCTCGAATCAACCGCTCAACGGCCACCGCGCGATCGGCTCATGCCTGCTCTGACCGAGAACACTGCGCACAAGCACAAGCTCGCGCACCGCCCAATGGATAGTCTCGACGCGTTGCTCGGCAACCTTACACGTGTCATACAACAAGGTCACGTGCGGAACGAAAGCCTTGTTTGCCGCACCCGCAACGCCCGCCTTGCTCATCATGAGTGCAAGCGTACGCTGGAACTCGATCAGCATCTTGTCGTCACTGCGCAAGACGAAGGGGCTGCCGCGTCGACCACCCTGGAAGCTCAGCACACGATCGAACGTGACGTCGAATGCAGGCCATGTGCAATGCGAAGCGGCTTCGCACGCCCCCGCAATGATTGCCTGCGGCAAACCCACAAAATCGCCGAGAAACCATAAGGTGACATGCAGGCGCTCTGCAGCCAGGGGCGCGCCTTTCAGGCCATGTCGATGGCGCAGATCGTGCGCCAGCTCGACGATGCGCGTGGCGGTTTCAATATCCGGTTGAATTGCAAAAAACAGGCGGTCCGTCGGAGACGCGGCGGGTTCGAAGCCCATGAGGGATAGTTGCTCGGCCATGTCAGCGCCTCCACAGCCAGGTCCTCGACCAGGCTATTCCCACTCGATGGTTGCTGGCGGTTTGCCGGATACGTCGTACACGACACGGTTGATGCCGCGCACTTCGTTGATGATGCGATTGCTGACCTTGCCGAGCAGCTCGTGTGGCAGATGCGCCCAGTGCGCCGTCATGAAGTCCTGCGTCTGCACGGCGCGCAGGGCGACGACGTATTCGTAGGTGCGGCCGTCGCCCATCACGCCGACGCTCTTTACCGGCAGGAAAACAGCGAACGCCTGACTGGTGAGTTCGTACCAGGTCTTGCCGGAATTTTCGTCGATCGTCTTGCGCAATTCCTCTATGAAGATGGCATCTGCACGCCGCAGCAGATCTGCAAACTCTTTTTTCACTTCGCCGAGAATGCGCACGCCCAGGCCCGGACCGGGGAAGGGGTGGCGATAGACCATTTCGTGCGGCAGGCCGAGCGCGACGCCGAGCTCGCGTACTTCGTCCTTGAACAATTCGCGCAGGGGTTCGAGCAATTTGAGATGCAGTGTATCCGGCAGGCCGCCCACATTGTGGTGGCTCTTGATGGTCGTTGCCTTCTTGTTCTTGCCGCCGGCGGACTCGATGACATCCGGGTAAATCGTACCTTGCGCCAGCCATTTCGCGTTGGGTAGTTTCGCAGACTCGGTCTGAAAGACTTCGACGAATTCCTTGCCAATGACCTTGCGCTTGGCCTCCGGATCGCTCACGCCTTCGAGCTTGCCCATGAAGGCTGCCATCGCGTCGACGTGAATCACCTTCACACCCATATTGCGCGCAAACATGTCCATCACCAGTTCGCCTTCGTTCAAGCGCAGCAAGCCGTGATCGACGAAAACGCAGGTAAGTTGATCGCCGATGGCGCGATGGATCAACGCCGCGGCCACGGAGGAATCCACGCCACCGGAAAGACCGAGAATGACTTCGTCATTACCAACCTGCTCGCGGATGCGCGCCACGGCTTCGGTGATGTAGTCGCCCATGATCCAGTCGGCCTTGCAGCCGCAGATCTCGCGCACGAAGCGTTGCAGCAATTCGGCGCCACGCAGGGTATGCGTTACCTCTGGGTGGAACTGCACGGCGTAGAAGCGTCGTGCCTCGTCGGCCATGCCGGCAATGGGGCAAGATTCCGTCGAAGCCATCACCTGGAATCCCGATGGCATTTCCGTGACCTTGTCGCCGTGGCTCATCCACACCTTCAGGATGCCGTGACCTTCCACGGTACGAAAATCCTCGATGCCGTCGAGCAGTTTCGTGTGGCTACGCGCGCGCACTTCGGCATAACCGAATTCGCGCGTCGTGCCGGGTTCGACACGGCCGCCGAGCTGCTGGGCCATGGTCTGCATGCCGTAGCAGATGCCCAGCACCGGCACACCCAGCTCGAAGACCGCCTGCGGCGCCTTATCGGTCGCTTCTTCATAGGCCGACATGTGACTACCCGAAAGAATCACGCCACTCGCGCCGTAATCGCGTAAGAATTCGTCGCTGACATCTGCCGGATGGATTTCGCAGAATACATGCGCTTCGCGCACGCGCCGGGCGATCAATTGGGTGACTTGGGAGCCGAAATCGAGAATCAGGATTTTGTCGTGCATGAGGTGCTCGGTGGTGCTCAATAATTCAGCTATGTAAAAGCAAGACGGCCGGCTAACAGGCCGACCGTCCCGCATCCGTGTTGCCTACTTCCATCACTCCTGATGGTAGTTGGGCGCTTCCTTCGTTATCTGAACGTCATGGACATGCGACTCGCGGATACCTGCCGAGGTGATTTCCACGAATTCGGCCTTGCTGTGCATGATGTCGATATTGGCGCAACCGACATAGCCCATCGAGGCACGCAGCCCGCCGCATAGCTGGTGAACGACGGCACCCACCGGTCCCTTGTAAGCGACGCGCCCTTCGATACCTTCAGGCACCAGCTTGTCAGCGTTGTTTTCCGCATCCTGGAAATATCGATCCGCCGCGCCCTGCTGCATGGCGCCCAGCGACCCCATGCCGCGGTAGGACTTATAGGAACGGCCTTGGAATAGTACCGTCTCGCCCGGCGCTTCTTCGGTACCAGCGAACAGGCCGCCGAGCATCACGCAGTTGGCGCCTGCTGCAATCGCCTTGGATATGTCACCGGAATAACGAATGCCACCATCGGCAATCAGCGGCACACCGGTGCCCGCCAGGGCACGCGCCACATTGTCGATGGCCGTTATCTGCGGCACACCGACGCCGGCGACGATACGCGTCGTGCATATGGAGCCCGGACCGATGCCAACTTTTACCGCATCCGCGCCATGGTCCATCAGCGCCTTTGCGGCAGAACCGGTGGCGATATTGCCGCCGATGACATCGACATGCGGGAAGTTTTTCTTGACCCAGTTGACCCGTTCCAGCACGCCTTGCGAATGGCCATGCGCTGTATCGACGACAATGACATCGACGCCCGCATCGGCCAACAACTCGCAGCGCTCTTCGGTGCCAGCGCCGACACCGACCGCCGCGCCGACACGCAGACGACCGTGGGAATCCTTGGCGGCGAAAGGATGCTCGGTGGCTTTCTGAATATCCTTGACCGTGATCAATCCATAAAGCTCGCCATTCTCCTTGAGCACCAGCACGCGCTCCAGGCGGTTGCGATGCATCAATGCCTTGGCTTCGTCCAACGTCGCGCCTTCATTGACCGTCACCAGCCGCTCGCGCGGCGTCATGATGGCCGAGACGGGCTGATCGAGATTGGTCTCGAAACGCAGATCGCGATTGGTGACGATGCCGACGACACGTTTACCGTCCATGACGGGCACGCCGGAAATGCGGTGTTGCCGCGTCAAGGCCACGACTTCTCGCACCGACAGGGTCGGCGCAATCGTGATGGGATCGCGCAGCACGCCCGACTCGAAACGCTTGACCAGGGCGACTTGCTGCGCCTGCTGCTTCGATGTCAGGTTTTTGTGAATGATGCCGATACCCCCTTCTTGTGCCAGGGCAATCGCCAAGCGCGCCTCGGTCACAGTGTCCATGGCGGCGGAAACAAGGGGGATGTGCAGCTGAATGTTACGAGTCAGGCGCGTGGTCAGGCTGACATCACGTGGCACGACATCGGAATGGGCTGGAACCAGCAGGACGTCGTCAAACGTCAGCGCCTTCTGGATCAAACGCATGTCTATAATCCTTCCCGGCAAATGACTATTATACGTTCGTCAGCCGCCTCTGGCAA
>JAQGMF010000029.1 GCA_028292505.1 Rhodocyclales bacterium | reverse complement strand
GTGAGCCGATGTTGGCCATTGAAGATGCCCAACATCGGCTCACTCCAACCTACACGATATTCAAACTCTGGAATTTGCCACCCAGCAAATCCTCCGACGGCAACTGCCACAAGCGCTCCAAGACAGTGGCATACATCTGGCGAAAGTCGATCTGCCACGGCAGATTGTCGGTCTCATCGAGATGGGCCAACGTTGGTGTCTGACCATACAGCCCACCGCGCACCCTGCCACCCATCACGAAGTGCGGCGCAACGGTACCATGGTCGGTGCCGCCGCTCTGATTTTCACGTGGCCGACGACCAAATTCGGAGTATGTCATTATCATCGAATCGTCCCAGTTGCCCAATTCGACGAGCGCCGATTTCAGACTGGCCACGCCTTCCGATAACTGCGTGAGCAAGGCACTGTGTCGGCCTGCCTGATTCTGATGCGTGTCGAAGCTGCCAATGGTCAGGCGCATCACCGCCACGCCATTGGACCGCGCCAGGGTCTCGCACGCAGTGCGACAAGTGCGGCCGAACTCGTGGTTGGGGAATTCGGTCTTGAGCGCGATATTGGTTTGCCTGGCATTACCCAGCGATTGCGCTGCGTGGCTCACATCGGCCTCAACCTTGAGCACGTGCGCCAAGGCGCCACCGCCGGCCCGGTTGGTCAGGGTTGCGAGTCGCGCTTCGCGTTCGAAATCGCCATTGACACCCAGTGTCACGGCTCGCGCGCCGCCGGCCAGCGGCCCGAGGTCGCTCGACCCCACCACCAGGGCATCGGCCGTGAAGACCGACGGCACCGGATTGCTCGCCAGCGTGCGCGATATCCAGCCGGCATCCAGATACTGATTGCTGCGCGAAGCGGTGTCCCATATTTCGATGGAGCGGAAATGCGAAAGATTCGGTTGCGGATAGCCCAGACCTTGCACGACGGCCAAATGGCCGTTCTCCCACAGCGGCATGAGCGGCGCTATTACCTTGTTGAGGCCGACATGATCATTGAGCTTGAACAGCGCGTCTGGCGCAATCGCCAATTGCGGACGTAGGGCGTAGTAAGCCGGGTCCGCGTACGGCACAAGGGTGTTCAAACCATCGTTGCCGCCTTTGAGTTCGACGAGGATCAGCAGCCTGCGAAAGCGCTCCGCGTTCGCCGCATCCGATGATGGCGCGGCCGCTATGGCGACGGTCGGTGAAACTGCCAGCAAGCCGCTTGCACCGAGCAAGCTCAGAAAGTCACGACGTTTCATAAGGCCCTCCTCCTTCATATGCCCGCAGCATTGTCCTGCTCATTTCACGGACTTACTTAACTTGATACGCTGCATCCAGCAACACCGACCGCAGCGTGAGTTGTGTGCCCATCGCCGGTGCAGCCACCGGGGCTGTCGCCAGCAATGCGTTCTGCATATCCAGACCATTGCGTGCCAGCGATTCGCTCCAGGACTGCGGCGCCAATCTGATATTGCGTAGCGCCTCGAACGCGCGTTGCCGTTGCGCCGCCACCTTCTGGATGACGAATGCGCTGCGCTGCCGGGCTGCTGGATCATCGGCGCCAGGCACACCGGCGGTTTCGGGCGCCCTGGTGTCCATCTGCGGGGCCTGACGCGGCGCGGCCGAACCGAATTCCTCGGCACGCGCCAAGCGATCCAGAAACTGCTTGCGTTCAAGCAAAGTGGAAGCGTTTATCCAGACGTCATTGCCCGGCCAACCTTTGACGTTGGGTGGTGCAAACAGGTCTTGTCCAAGCACATGCAGCGTACGGATGAAAGGCGACGGGTCCGGCACGCTGATCTGCAGCGCACGCAGGCTGCCGACAACCAACTCGGTCGGCGATTTCACAAGGGCGGCACGGTTTTCCGGATCCCAGAAGGACTTGCTCAGGAACAGCGCGCGCAATGCAGTTTTCATCTCGTAGTGCTGTTCGCGCAGGATCGTTGCGATACGTTCGACCTCGCCACGATCGGGCTGTGGCGAAACGAACTCGCGCCATAGCTTGGTCACGAGAAATTCGGAGGTCTCCTTGCGCGCCAACAGCAAATCCAATACCTCATCACCATCGAAACGGCCAGTCTTGCCGAAGATCGTTTTTTCGCCGCCGTCATGCCACATGCTGCGGTAGACGAACTGTCCGTCGCGGCGCTCGACGCTCCAGCCCGTGAAGGCGCGCGCCGCTTCCTTGATGTCTTGTTCGCTGTAGTGACCTTCGCCCAACGTGAACAACTCCATCACTTCTCGTGCGAAGTTTTCATTGGGCTTCTCCTTACGATTGGTCGCTGCGTCGAGATAAATCACCATTGCGGGGTCTTTCGACGCGGCATGCAACAATTTGGCAAAATTGCCAATGGCATTTTCCCGGAACAGCTGGTTCTGATCGCGCATCAGGCTTGCCAGGCGCACCTTCTGTTCGCTCGATACGAAATGGTTATGCCAGAACAACGTCATACGCTCTGTCAGCGGTGAAGGTGTCTGTAGCATCTCACCCAGCCACCAGGCGCGCAGATCGTATGTCCTGAAGCGTTGGTCGGCGACGAAGTCACGCCTGTCCGACTCGTTCATGCGAGCGCGCGGAAAACCAGCATCGCCGCTGACAGAAGCTGGATAAGGCGTCACAGGCCGCGTCGTCACACCGGCCAGTAACTGGTCGACGGCCGCTTCACGCGACAGGCCCGCGTACTGGCTGATTTCCGTTGGGTTGGGCGTGAAACCCGTCCGGCTCAACAAGTGAAACGCATCGGCCGGCCCCATGCCAGCAGCAGCCAGAACGGGCATGATGAGCATCGCTGCCAACACCGGAAAATATGCCATTCGCAATACGTATTTTGTCATATAACCCCCCGTATTCCTACGTCATCGACCACGGTAAACATCGCGTCCCGCCTCGTGAATCTGGCGACGGAACTCCCGGCGCTCTTCGGGCGACAGTCGGCGCAATCCTTCCGCGTCCCTCGAAGGCGGTGCCAGTGGCGATCGCGCATATTCCCCGCGATCTGGCGGCATGCGACGCGCATCCTCTTCACGCTCGGACTGAGGTCGCGGCTGCGCGCGCAGCATTTCCTCGCGTAGCGCACGCAGGCGTTCGCGTCGTTCCGCGAAGCGCTCGGCTCTGCGATCAGGTGGGTTGTCACGCTCCGCCTCATGCTGCGCAGCGCGGTCACCCGAAGGCCGCCAGCGCGGCTCGTGGTCGCTGGCATGCGCAACGCCGGCGGCTACAAGCAACAGTATGAGAAGGAGGTGCTTCATGTCGATCATCCAGTACGGCCCGAGGTAGCGCGGCGAACGCGCCTTGCTACAACCGTATCTTCGACCATGTCGACCTCGGGGGTGTAGGTGTTTGGTAGCAGCTTGTAAGCAAATGTAAGCCTGACGCCTGCCGGCAACAGTTGCTCACACTTGAGCGCCACGAAGGGTCATGCCGGGCTGACATCCGTCGCCGTTGCGCTTAGGATGCGGCCATGGACAAAGAACGCTTCCGTATTCTGGTCGTGGATGACGATGCCCGTTTGCGCGGCTTGCTCGATCGCTATCTTGCCGAACAGGGTTTTGCCGTCAAGGCTGTCGCTGACGCAGCGCAGATGGACCGCGCCATGGCGCGCGAGCATCACGACTTGTTGGTGCTCGACCTGATGCTACCCGGTGAAGACGGCCTGTCGATCTGTCGTCGCTTGCGCGCCAGCGACAACGCCTTGCCGATCATCATGCTCACAGCACGCGGCGACGAGGTCGATCGTATCGTCGGTCTGGAAGTCGGCGCCGATGACTACTTGCCCAAACCTTTCAATCCGCGTGAGCTGGTTGCACGCATTCATGCCGTGCTGCGTCGACGCCCGAAGAATCTGCCGGGCGCGCCGAGTGAAGAAGAGTCCGTCGTCGAATTCGGCCAAGTCAGCGTCGACCTGTCGGCACGCCGGCTGACGCGCAATGGCGAAGATATTCCGCTGACAACCGGCGAGTTCGCACTGCTCAAGGTGCTCTTGCAGCATCCGCGCCAACCGCTCTCGCGCGACAAGCTGATGGAACTCGCGCGTGGCCGCGAATACGATGTTTTCGATCGCTCCATCGACGTGCAGGTGTCGCGCCTGCGCAAACTCATCGAGGAAGAAGCCGCGCGTCCCCGCTACATTCAGACTGTATGGGGCTTCGGCTACGTCTTCGTACCCGATGGCGCCAAGCATGCCGAGGGCGCGCAGTAGGTGGCAGCTCGCGGCAAGCTGACTGGATTGCGTTTTCCGTGGCCGCGCACGCTGCTATGGCGAACCTTTCTGCTCATCGTGCTGCTGATGGGACTGTCGTTGTTCGCCTGGTTTCAGATATACAGCCAATTCGCCATCAAGCCACGCACGCGCCAGACGGCGCAGATGCTGGTAAGCGTCGTCAATCTCACACGCGCGGCCTTGCTCGCTTCTGACACGACGCAACAAGCGGCGCTGCTGCGCGACCTCACCAGCATCGAAGGCATACGCATTTATCCCGCCGAGTCCGATGATCAGGTAACACCGGCCGAGGACTCGGACCTGATCCGCAATCTCGCCCGCGAGCTGCGTCAGCGCTTGGGGCCGGAGACGCGGCTGGCTTCAGCAATTGACGCGCGGCCCGGCTTCTATATCAGTTTCATTCTCGATCCCGAAGCGCCTGAAGATCAGTACTGGTTGATGATCCCGGCGGAGCGCATCTCACGCGGCGGCGTTGCCGGTTGGATCGGCTGGGGCATCGCCACCGGTCTGCTGTCTCTGCTCGGCGCCTATCTGCTGGTGTTCGGCATTACGCGCCCACTCAAAGCCTTGGAGCACGCGGCTCGCACCGTCGGCCGAGGTGAGTTGCCGCCGCCACTGGACGAAAAGGGACCGGAAGAAATCGTCGCGGTGGCCAACGCATTCAACCAGATGTCGCGTGACCTCACACAGCTCGAATCGGATCGTGCGCTGATTCTCGCTGGCGTTTCGCATGATCTGCGCACACCTTTGTCGCGCTTACGGCTGGGCATCGAACTCTCCGGTGCCACTGCGGAAGATGTCACTGCCATGAGCGCCGACATTGACGAAATGGATCGTATCATCGGACAGTTCCTCGATTTCGCCCGCGATGCGCAGGCCGAAGTGGCGGGCGCCTGCGATCTGTGTGCCTTCCTCCGCGACATAGCGGATGCCTATACGCGCCGCGGCCTGCAGGTCGATCTCGCATGCACCGCGGTGGCACCACAAATACTCCGCACGCAGTCGATGCGCCGCGCCGTCACCAATCTGATCGACAATGCCTGGCGCTATGCCGGAGAGGGCAAGCCCATCGATTTGCACCTGACAACACGCGGACAAGACGTATGCATTGAAGTCGCGGACCGCGGACCAGGCATCCCGCCGGACCAGGTCGAACGCCTCAAGCGGCCCTTTACGCGCTTGGAGGAGGCTCGCAGCAACGTACACGGCTCGGGACTCGGACTGGCTATTGTGGAGCGCATCGTGCGCCTCCACAATGGCCGACTCGACCTGCTGCCGCGCCCCGGTGGCGGCCTGCTGGTCAGAATTTCGCTGCCGGCTTTTGCTTGAACGGGCCGCCCATCGGCCGCACATGCTCGTAACACGCTCTCGACTATAATCCCCAGCCATGAAATTCCTCTTCGACTTGCTGCCCGTCATATTTTTCTACGGCTCCTTCAAATATGCGCACGCTCACCGCGAATGGGCCGCGCAACTGGCCACCAACTGGCTCGGCTTCATGGTGTCTGGCGGTATCGTCGGCCCGCAGGAAGCGCCGACCATACTGGCGACGGTCGTGGTCGTCGCCGCCATCGCACTGCAGGTGCTGTGGCTCAAATGGCGCAAGCAACCCGTCCCCAAGCTTCTGCTCGCGGCTCTGGCACTTGCGGTAGTGTTCGGCGGTCTGACGGTCTGGTTCCACAGTCCCACCTTCATCAAGTGGAAGTTCAGTATCTTCTATTGGCTGCTCAGCGGTACGCTACTACTGGGACAGTTGATGTGGAAACGCAATCTGCTGCAAAGTATGGTCGGGACGGAACTGGAACTTCCTGCAGATATCTGGGGTCGTCTCAATGTGGCGTGGATCATTTTCTTCTTCTGTATGGGCATGCTAAATATCTATGTTGCATACAACTATTCCGAAGAAGCCTGGTTCAACTTCAAGATGTTCATCAGCACAGCGCTGATGTGCGTTTTCATGCTGACCCAAGGCATCTTCATCTGGCGTCATCTGCCGCATGAAAGCAAGCAAGGCTCATGAGCAGCATTGGTGGCAATATCGCAGACCGCATACGCGAACAGCTTGGCACACTGGCACCTACGCGGGTGGAGCTGTATGACGATAGTGCCCGCCATGCGGGTCACGCGGGAGCGGCATCCGGCGGCGGGCATTACAATCTGTTTGTCATATCGAAGAAATTCGAAGGCCTGACATCCGTCGCGCGCCATCGCCTGATCTATGCCGCACTATCAGCACTCATGCAGTGCGAAGTCCATGCACTGAGTATCATCGCGCTCACGCCAGAGGAAGCATCGGCGCAAGCGCGAGTCGGATCACTACAAACAGGATCGGCACGTACGCCTGCTGCCTGACACCTGCCATTCAACCAGGCAATTCTCTTTCACACACAAGGAACGTCGATGAATCTCAAACTTTCACTCCTGGCCGCCGTCCTCGTAGGCACGATCGTCAGCGTGCCCGCTTCGGCACAGACGACCAAGAAATCCACGGCCGCAACTGCAGCCTCCAAAGCTGCCGTCTCCGGCAAGACCCCGCTGGCGGTGGTGAACGGCGGCGCGATCAGCACAGGCATGGCTGACTTGCTCATCGAAGATCAAACCGCACAGGGACAGCAAAACACGCCCGAGCTACGTAGCGCCGTGCGCGAAGAACTCATCAAACGCGAGCTACTGGCGCAGGAAGCCCGCAAACGTGGACTGGACAAGAACGATCAGGCTGTTGCACGGGTCGATCTCGCCCGCCAAAGCATTCTGCTCGGCCTGTACCTCGATCAGTACGTGAAGGAACATCCCGTGTCCGACGCGGACGTTCACGCCGAATATGACCACCAGGTGAGCCTCCTCGGCGACAAGGATTACCATGTTCGTCATATCCTCGTGGACAAGGAAGAAGACGCGCAGGCCATCATCAAGAAGTTGGATGCGGGCGGCAAGTTCGAAGAGCTCGCCAAGCAATCCAAGGATGAAGGCACCAAAGATACCGGCGGTGATCTCGGCTGGGGCCGCGCGCAAGACTACGCTGCGAACTTCGGCGATAGCGTCACGCAGCTCGAAAAAGGCCAGTACACCAAGCAACCTGTGAAGAGCAGTTTCGGCTATCACGTCATTCTGCTTGAGGACACGCGCAAGCCAGTGGCACCCGCCTTCGAGGCAGTCAGCGACAAAGTAAAACAATCGCTCACGCAGCAAATCGTACAAAAACATATTGCCGAGCTGATGAGCAAAGCAAAGATCCAGTAACACCTCAAATGCACGGAACCCGCATCGCGGGTTCCGTGTGCAGCACTGCCTCGGCGAACACATGTTTGCATGCGTTCCGCACGATCGGGGTCTCGCCGCTATAATTCCGCTTTTTCTCTGGAGAATCACATGGGCTTTCTGTCCGGCAAGCGAATCCTGATTTGCGGCCTCCTCAGTAACCGCTCGATTGCTTACGGCATCGCCAAGACCATGCACAGGGAAGGCGCGGAGCTCGCCTTTACCTATCAGAATGAACGTTTTGAAGAGCGTGTTACGAAGATGGCCGCCGAGTTCGACAGCAAGCTCGTATACCCTTGCGACGTACAGGAAGACGTGCAAATCAGCGGACTGTTCGAAGCGCTCGGCAAGGATTGGGACAGTCTGGATAGCCTGGTTCACTCACTGGCCTTCGCCCCAGGCGAAGCCCTGACCGGCGACTTCCTCGAAGGACTCAGCCGCGATGCATTTCGCATTGCGCACGACGTCAGCAGCTACAGCTTCGCGGCGCTGGCAAAGGCAGCACGCCCGATGATGAAGGGCCGCAACGGTTCCTTGCTGACTCTCTCATACCTGGGTGCAGTACGTACCATGCCAAATTACAATGTCATGGGCTTGGCCAAGGCCAGCCTGGAAGCCTCGGTGCGCTATATTGCAACCGCCGTCGGCCCGGAAGGCACGCGCGCCAACGCCGTTTCGGCAGGTCCGATCAGAACGCTTGCCGCCTCCGGTATTGGCAGTTTTGGCAAACTGCTCGCTTTCAATGAGCGCAATGCACCGCTGCGCCGTAACGTGACAATCGAAGAAGTGGGCAACGTTGCCGCCTTCCTCTGCTCCGATCTCGCTTCGGGCATTACCGGCGAAGTGACCTATGTCGATGCTGGCTTCAACAATATTGCAGTAGGCACAATCGACGGTCTCTGAACAGCAGCTTTGCCAAAGAAAAAGCGCTGCCTCGGCAGCGCTTTTTCTTTACAGGCTCGATTGATCACTCAGCCGCAGGAGCGTCCGACTTCGCAAGACGTTCCTTGAATATCTCCACTTTTTGACGGGCGCGCAGTCCTGACAGTACGCTGTGGAAATCCACCGCGCCATACACTTGAGCGAACTGCTGATTGAACAAGCCAATGCGCGGATCGTCCAGCGCAATGCTTGGCTTCTTGACCTGATCGATGCGATAAATCGTATAGGCGCCCGGCGTCATGGTGCCCACGTAGGCGGGGAATTTCTTGATATCCTGGAAGACGGCTTTGCGCGCTTCGTCACTGGGCATTTCATGACGTTGTACTACATGCGCTGCGCCCCAGCTCGCAGCCACTGGCGTACCTGCTTTGAGTTTTGCAAGACGTGCTTCGCCTTCAGCCTTTGCAAGTTTCTCCGCCTGCTGCGTAGTCAGTAGCTGTTCGATTTGCGCGCGTACTTCGGCAATTGGCCTCAATTTTTTGGGCTGATATTCCACCACCCGCAGCGACAGCTGCGTGCCATTGCCCAGATCCAGCGATTCAGAGTTGTGGCGTTCCTTGAGCGAATCGGCAGAGAAAATCGCGGCCTGCGCGCGCGGGTTGCTAAGTACGCCGCCTGCGGGCGCCACACCCTTCTCGATCCAATCGCTGCGTTGAATCGTCAAACCCAGTTTGTCGGCGACAGGCTTGAAGGTCAGAGGCTGCTGAAAAACCAGATCGTTGAACTGATCAGTCGATTCCGCCAGCATCTTCGTGCCGCCCTGCTTCTGCAGAGCGCTCACGATATCGGTGCGTGCTTCCTCGAAGGATTTCGGTTTGCCACCATGCATATCGGTCAGCTGGATGATGTGATAGCCGAACTTGCTTTCCACCACCGAACTGATTTCATGCGGCTTCAACGCAAAGGCCGCAGCTTCGAATTCGGGCACCATCGCACCACGCGGGAAGAAACCAAGATCGCCCCCCTGTGCAGCAGAATTATCCGTCGAATTGGCCTTGGCTACTTGCGCAAAACTTCCTGGTGACGCCTTTACTTTGGCGAGCAGTTCCTCGGCTTTCTTCTTTGCGGCCGCCTTCTGTTCGGGCTTGGCGCCTTCCGGCACACCAATGAGGATGTGGCTGGCACGACGCTCTTCCGGTTGCATGTAATCCTTCGGATGCTCGTCGTACCACTTGCGTGCATCGGCGTCGCTTACTTTAACCTTGCTGGCCAGATCATCCGCATTCAGCACGACATACTCGACCTTCGCACGTTCGGGCGTTTCGAACTTTGAAGCGTTCTCGTCGTAGTAATCCTGTACCGCATTGTTCGAAATTTTCACGGAAGGTCTGAAAGAAGCGGCGTCGACTTTCCATTCTGCAACCGTGCGCTGTTCTTCCGACAGTGCCACCCAGCGCGCCAGTGTCGCTTTCGAAACCGATGCGGCTTGCGCCAGCGGCACCATCAACAAGCGCTGCGACAGCATGTCGCTGACGCGCTGCTCATAACTGTTCTTCGTAAGGTTGTTCACCTGCAGAACGTATTCAGCCTTTTTTGCAGAGAACTTGCCGTTCTCCTGGAATGCAGGTTCGTGCAGATATGCATCCTGAATCAGTGACGCCGGCACAGCCAAGCCTGCATCACTCGCCGTCAGCGCCATGGCGCGTTCGTCGAGCATGGAGTTCAGCACCTGATCGCGGAAAGCCGGTGTGTTCATCACCGCAGGGTCGGGCTTATCGCCAGCGGCTTCATGTATCTTGTTTGCCAGTTCGGCAGCGGTAATCTTCTGGCCCGCGATCTTGGCAATGACGTCGGCATCTCCCGGCCCATCGCGCAGATACGACTCCACACCGAAGAAGGCGAAGGGAAGCGTAATGACAGCCAGAAAAATCTGGACGATTCTTCGATTGTTGCGGACAGCATCAAACATTGAGCACTCGATTCAAGATTCAGATAAATGACAACGCCATTTTCAGGCAGCGCCAGAATATGGAAGCAGCTTTCAGATACAAAAAAGGCGAACCTTGGTTCGCCTCATGCGTCATAACCCGACCACACCATCTGGTCAGCAGCTACTTGCGATATCGCTGACAGCACTTGTGGTGGGTGCTGAGGGGCTCGAACCCCCGACATTCGCCTTGTAAGGGCGACGCTCTACCAACTGAGCTAAGCACCCCTGTATTTCTTCGATGATTCAAATTCGACGACAGAGCCCCACCAACTCCCGCGCAGCTCTGTCGCCGGGCGCGTTAGTTTACTGCATCCTTCAACGCTTTGCCAGGACGGAACTTCGGCACCTTGGCAGCCTTGATCTTGATGGTCGCACCAGTGCGTGGATTGCGTCCGGCACGCGCAGCGCGCTTGCCGACCGAGAAAGTGCCGAAGCCAACGAGCGTTACGTCGTTGCCCTTCTTCAGCGATTGCTTGATCGCAGCAATAGCCGCGTCCAGCGCACGGCCAGCGGCAGCCTTGGAGATTTCGGATTGTTTGGCGATTACTTCGATCAGTTCGGATTTGTTCACTTGAACCCCCTTAGTGTTATCAAGTTATCAACGGACAGCGATTACGCGCCGATGCGTACCCGGTATGTACCCGATACGTAAGTAAGCATCGAACATCGAAAGCCAGCGGGAAATCTTATAACAAGCCGAAAATCGTTGTGTCAAGCGGCTTTGCAACGAATCATGCGCCACAACAGACGAGCGATGCAAGCGTCCGAAAAAAACGGGCGCACTTTGCAGCACACCCGTTTTTTCATGCATCAATTTTGTGTCGATGGAACCCGTCCATCAATGCGTTATGACTCCCGGCACAACGGCCGCATCGGCGACCACAGCGACTTCCTGCGGCGCAGCGACCACATCTGGCAGCGGCTCTGGAGAACGTTCCAGCGCCAGTTCCAGCACTTGATCGATCCAGCGCACGGGAATGATTTCTAGCCGGTCCTTGATGCCTGGCGGCAGCTCGGAAAGGTCCTTGACGTTCTCCTCCGGAATCAGGACGCGCTGAATGCCGCCACGCACTGCAGCAAGCAATTTTTCCTTGAGACCACCAATGGGCAGTGCTTCGCCACGCAGGGTAATTTCACCCGTCATGGCGACGTCGGCGCACACGGGTATGCCTGTCAGTACGGACACCAGCGCCGTCGCGATGCCGATGCCTGCTGAAGGACCATCTTTCGGCGTCGCGCCTTCGGGCAAGTGGATATGAATATCGCTCTTCTGGTAGAAGTCTTCCTCGATACCCAATTGTCGTGCGCGCTTGCGCACAACTGACAATGCCGCCTGGATAGACTCCTGCATCACTTCGCCGAGCTTGCCGGTTGTCACCACCTTGCCCTTGCCCGGCAGCACGACGGCCTCGATGGTCAGCAATTCGCCGCCCACTTCGGTCCATGCCAGACCAGTCACCTGCCCAACCTGGTTCAGCTTCTCCGCCACGCCGAAGCTGAAGCGGCGCACGCCCAGATACTTGTCCAGATTCTTGGCATTGACGATGATCTTGCTGTTGCGCGAGCGCATGACAAGTGACTTGACCACCTTGCGGCAAATCTTCGACACTTCGCGCTCCAGGCTACGCACGCCCGCTTCACGCGTGTAGTAGCGAATGATGTCGCGCAAGGCATCTTCGGTCACCGTCAGCTCGTTCGGCTTCAGACCATTGTTCTTGATCTGCTTGGGCGTCAGATAACGCTGCGCAATGTTCACCTTCTCCTCTTCCGTGTAACCGGAAAGGCGGATGATTTCCATGCGGTCGAGCAATGGCGCTGGAATATTCAGCGAGTTGGCTGTCGCCACGAACATGACATCCGAGAGGTCGTATTCGACTTCGATGTAGTGATCGACGAAGGTCGAGTTCTGCTCGGGATCGAGTACTTCGAGCAGCGCCGAACTGGGATCGCCGCGAAAATCCTGGCCCATCTTGTCTACTTCGTCGAGCAGGAAGAGCGGATTACGCACGCCAACCTTGGCCATGTTCTGCAAAATCTTGCCGGGCATCGAACCAATGTAGGTGCGGCGATGACCGCGAATTTCGGCTTCGTCGCGCACGCCACCCAATGCCATACGAATAAATTTGCGATTGGTGGATTTCGCGATGGACTGGCCAAGCGAAGTCTTGCCGACGCCAGGAGGCCCAACGAGGCACAGGATCGGCGCCTTAAGCTTATCGACACGTTGTTGCACCGCAAGGTACTCAAGAATACGCTCCTTGACCTTGTCGAGACCAAAATGGTCTTTGTCGAGAACCTTTTGCGCTTCAGACAAGTCCTTGCTGATCCGCGATTTCTTCTTCCACGGCAGCGCTGTCAGTGTTTCGATGAAGTTGCGCACCACTGTCGCTTCGGCCGACATCGGCGACATCAGGCGCAGCTTCTTCAATTCGGATTGCGCCTTGGCCATAGCTTCCTTGGAAAGGCCAGCGCTCTTGATCTTCTTCTCGAATTCTTCCAGATCTGCGCCGTCCTCGCCTTCGCCGAGTTCCTTCTGGATGGCCTTGACCTGCTCGTTAAGGTAATACTCGCGCTGACTCTTTTCCATCTGGCGCTTGACGCGACCACGGATGCGCTTTTCGACCTGGAGGATGTCGAGTTCGGTTTCGAGTTGCGACAGCAGACGCTCAAGACGCTGCGCGATATCGAGCAGCTCCAGCACCATCTGCTTCTGCTCAAGCTTGAGTGGCAGATGCGCAGCGATCGTATCGGCAAGGCGCCCGGCTTCATCGATACCCGCCAGCGATGTGAGAATCTCTGGTGGAATCTTCTTGTTGAGCTTCACGTACTGATCGAACTGACTGATGATCGCGCGGCGCATCGCCTCGATCTCATGGTTCGTCACTTCGCCGCTCGGCAAAGGCGTGACATGCGCCATGAAGACATTGCGCAAATCATTCACGTCCTCGATGCGCGCCCGCTGCGTGCCTTCGACGAGTACCTTGACGGTGCCGTCGGGCAGCTTGAGCATCTGCAGGATGTTGGCGACGCAGCCAATATCGTAGAGATCGTCCGTGGAGGGCTCATCCTTGGCCGCGGACTTCTGCGCCACCAACAGGATGCTCTTGCCCGCCTCCATGGCGGTTTCGAGTGCCTTGATGGATTTCGGTCGCCCCACGAAAAGCGGAATGACCATATGGGGGAACACCACGACGTCGCGCAATGGCAACAATGGCAGTTCAATGACTTCTGGAGGAAGTTCAGGCTTGCTGGACATGGTTGTTCCTTTTAACTGCACCCTGGGGATATGGGGACCGCCACGCGCACTTCAAGCTTGCACTCAACGCGCGTGCCGGCTTCCTGTCAATTAGAACCCGCAACCTTCGGCTGATCTTCGTAAATCAACAGCGGTTGCGCACCACTTTCAATCACATTTTCTTCGATTACCACCTTGGAAATACTATCCATGCCGGGCAATTCATACATGATGTCCAGCAGGGCCGCTTCGATGATGGAGCGCAAACCGCGCGCCCCGGTCTTGCGTTTCAAGGCCTTGCGCGCGATGGCGTGCAAAGCCGGCTGACGCACTTCAAGTTCGACGCCTTCCATGGAAAAGAGTTTCTGGTACTGCTTGACCAGCGCGTTCTTGGGTTCGACCAGAATCTCGATGAGCGCTTCTTCGCTGAGCTCGTGCAAGGTCGCCACAACCGGCAGACGGCCGATGAATTCCGGAATCAAGCCGTACTTGATCAGATCTTCCGGTTCGACTTGACGTAGCGCATCGGCAACGCTGCCTTCGGCACGGCTCTTGACCTCGGCGCCAAAACCGATGCCCACCTGTTCGGTACGATTGCGAATGACCTTGTCGAGGCCGTCAAAAGCGCCACCGCAAATGAACAGGATGTTAGTGGTATCGACCTGTACGAAATCCTGGTTCGGATGCTTGCGCCCGCCTTGCGGCGGTACCGCAGCCACCGTACCTTCGATGAGCTTGAGCAGCGCCTGCTGCACGCCTTCGCCCGAGACATCACGTGTGATCGACGGGTTGTCGGACTTGCGCGAAATCTTGTCGATCTCGTCGATATAGACGATGCCCTGCTGCGCGCGTTCGACGTCGTAATCGCACTTCTGCAACAGCTTCTGGATGATGTTCTCGACGTCCTCACCCACATAGCCGGCCTCGGTCAGCGTCGTCGCATCGGCCATGACAAATGGGACATTGAGCATGCGTGCAAGTGTCTGCGCCAACAATGTCTTGCCGGAGCCGGTCGGGCCGATCAGCAGGATATTGCTCTTGGCCAGTTCCACTTCGTCCGTCTTCGTCAGGTGACGCAGGCGCTTGTAGTGGTTGTACACGGCGACCGACAGGCTGCGCTTGGCGCCGCTCTGGCCGATCACATACTGATCGAGAAGCTCGCAGATTTCCTTCGGCGAGGGCAGATCGCCCTTGTCCATGCGAGCGCCGGCGTCACCACCTATTTCATCGCGGATGATGTCGTTGCACAGCTCAATGCATTCATCGCAGATGAATACGGAAGGACCGGCGATCAGTTTGCGGACTTCGTGCTGACTCTTGCCGCAAAACGAGCAATAGAGCAGTTTGTCGCTACCGCTGGACTTCTTTTCGGTCATATCACTTCCCCTTGCAGTCCATCAGACAGATGCTTCGTTACGGCTCTGCAGCACCTTGTCTACCAAACCATAGGCCTGCGCATCGGTCGCAGACAGGAAATTGTCACGATCAGTATCACGTTCAATACGCTCGATACTCTGGCCCGTGTGTTCAGCGAGCATTTCGTTCAGGCGCGCGCGCAGATACAGGATTTCGCGGGCGTGAATTTCGATATCCGAAGCCTGTCCCTGGAAACCGCCCAAGGGTTGATGAATCATGACGCGTGAATTGGGCAGACTGAAACGCTTACCCTTCGTGCCTGCCGACAGCAGGAACGCGCCCATGCTCGCCGCCTGACCGATGCACAGCGTGCTGACATCGGGCTTGATGAATTTCATGGTGTCATAAATCGCCATGCCGGCGCTGACCGAACCGCCCGGCGAGTTGATGTAGAAGAAGATGTCCTTGTCGGGATTTTCCGATTCCAGGAATAGCAACTGGGCAACAATCAGGTTGGCGGTCATATCATTGACCGGACCGACCAGGAACACGACACGCTCCTTGAGGAGGCGCGAGTAAATGTCGTAGGCGCGCTCACCGCGCCCACTCTGCTCGACCACCATCGGCACGAGGCCAAGGCCGCTAGGCTCCCAATTGCTACTGTGCTGACCCGTGGGTCCGAACTGTGTCATTCCTCAAATCCCTTCAAATACGACCTGAATCCCTACATTGGGGCGCCGACAGGAAAATCCAGCAAGGATCAAGCCGTCTGCTGGTTATTCATCAACTCATCGAACGACACTGCCTTGTCGCTCAATTGAACCTGCGTGCTCAACCACTCGATTACATTGTCCTCGACCGCAATATCTTCAACGTTCGACAGACGCTCGGGGTTGGCGTAATACCACTTCACCAGTTCCTGCGGTTGCTCGTAGCTCTGTGCAAGCTCTTCGATGTGCTTGCGAATCTGTTCGGGCTTCGGCGCCAGACCATTCTTGCTGACAATGTCTGCAACAACCAGACCCAGCTTGATGCGCTTTGCAGCCTGATCGACGAACCAGCTCGGCTCGACCGGAATTTTCTTCGCGTCCATGCCGCGCTTGACCATGTCCTCGCGTGCGGCTTCGGCCATGCGTTTCGATTCCGACTCGATCAGGGCCTTGGGTACGTCGAACTTGGCAGCCTGGTCCAGAATTTCGAAAGCACGATCGCGCAACGCCGTGCGCACGCGACGCTTCACTTCACGTTCGAGATTGCCGCGAATCTCGCCTCGCATCTTTGCCACATCGCCGTCGGCCACACCCAGCGAGCGCGCGAATTCCGCGTCAATCTCAGGGAGACTGGCTGCTTCAACCTTCTTCACCACAATCTCGAACTGCACTGCCTGGCCCGCCAGATTCTGCGCGTGATATTCAACAGGGAAAGTCAGATCAAAGGTCTTGGCATCGCCTTCTGACACGCCACGCAGCTGCGCATCGAATTCCGCCAGCATCTGACCACTTCCCACCACCACCGCGAAGTCCGTCGCCTGACCACCTTCGAATACTTCGCCATCCTTGCGACCCGTAAAATCGATCACGACGCGGTCGCCTTCGACCGACGGCTGCGTCGCCGGCGAGAAAACGGCGCGCTGCTTGCGCAGCACATCAAGCGTCTTGTCGACCTCGGCATCGCCCACGATCAGCGTCGGACGTTGCATCTCGTAGCTGCTCAGGTCACCCACCGCTACTTCAGGATAGACCTCAAACGTCGCGCTGAATTCGATTTGCCCTTCGGCCGACTCGCTCTTCGGCTCGATGCGCGGATAGCCGGCAACGCGCAGATTCTGCTCGCGCACTTTTTCGCCGAATGAGCGCTCGACAGCATCGCCCAGCACTTCCGAACGTATCTGTGGACCGTAAGTCTGCTCGACAATCTTGAACGGCACCTTGCCAGGGCGAAAACCCGACATCTTTACCGTGCGCGACATGCGCTTGAGGCGTTCATTCACGCCACGATCAATCTCGGCCAGCGATACAGCCATTTCAATGCGGCGCTCCAGTGCGCCCAGCGTCGCTTCAGTCGTTTGCATCAGGTATTCCTTGGTCTATCTAGAGTGGGGGTCGACGACGGTGCACTCAGGCGGCCGCGTCACCGGTTTGGCGCGAAGGCGTGGTTTCCGCTTGCAACGGAGGCACCCCCGGCAATATGAAACTTCAAGTCGATGCAGTTTACCACAACGCCGCAGCGGCCTTTGGTCGCGACGAACCGCCCTGATTGGCACGCTACGTGCATTGCTTCAGGTGATTGGTAGGATGCTGCTGAAAGGAATCATTTTGAGGCGCATGCTGTCCACAAAGATGCAACATTGGAGAGATGAAACAGGTGGCGGAAGATGTCGAAAGCTTAGTCATCAAGTCTGCTTTTCCAAGCGTTAATAAGCGATGCAAAAGCCGCTCGCTCCGCGCTTAAGGAGCGACAGGTCTAGCCGTTAGTCTGTAAACCAACGAAAGTGTTTTTCGTTACATGACGCGTTGAGGAGGTGTTGCATGAGTATTTTCAGTGCCTATCAGGCCCGCTTTGAAGTCAGCAAGGAAGAAGAGTTCTCTCTGCAGGAGTATCTCGAAATCTGCAAGGCTGACCGCAGCGCCTACGCTACTGCCGCAGAACGCATTCTGATGGCGATCGGCGAACCGGAAATGCTCGATACGCGATTGGACCAGCGCCTGTCTCGGATCTTCTCCAACAAGGTCATGAAGATCTACCCGGCCTTCCGCGAGTTCTACGGAATGGAAGAAGCGATCGAACACATCGTTTCCTACTTCCGCCATGCCGCGCAAGGACTGGAAGAGAAGAAGCAGATTCTCTACCTGCTCGGCCCTGTCGGCGGTGGCAAAAGCTCGCTCGCCGAGAAGCTCAAACAACTCATCGAAAAAGTGCCCTTCTATGCGGTGAAAGGCTCGCCGGTGCATGAGTCGCCGCTGGGTCTGTTCGATCCGGAAGAAGACGGGCGCATCTTCGAAGATGACTATGGCATTCCGCGTCGTTACCTCAACACCATCATGTCGCCGTGGGCAGTCAAGCGCCTGCACGAGTTCAACGGCGACGTCACCAAGTTCCGCGTCGTCAAGCTGCGTCCTTCCTCGCTGCAGCAAATGGCGGTCGCCAAGACCGAGCCGGGCGATGAAAACAATCAGGACATCTCCTCGCTGGTAGGCAAGGTCGACATCCGCATGCTGGAGCAATACTCGCAGAACGACCCGGATGCGTACTCATACTCCGGCGGGCTGTGCCTGGCCAATCGCGGCCTGCTCGAATTCGTCGAAATGTTCAAAGCGCCCATCAAGGTATTGCACCCCTTGCTGACTGCCACGCAAGAAGGCAATTACAAAGGCACGGAGGGTTTCGGCGCTATCCCGTTTGACGGCGTCATATTGGCGCACTCCAATGAATCGGAATGGCAGCAGTTCAAGAACAACAAGAACAACGAGGCCTTCCTCGACCGTATCTTCACGGTCAAAGTGCCTTACTGCATGCGCGTTTCAGATGAAGTGAAAATCTACGAGAAGCTGTTGCAGCACAGCTCGTTGACCGAGGCGCCGTGCGCGCCGGACACGCTGAAAATGCTGGCACAATTCGCCGTGCTGTCGCGTATGAAAGAGCCCGAGAATTCGAGCATCTTCAGCAAGATGCGCGTCTATGACGGCGAAAATCTGAAGGATACCGATCCGAAGGCGAAGAGCTACCAGGAGTATCGCGATTACGCTGGCGTCGATGAGGGCATGACTGGGTTGTCCACCCGCTTCGCCTTCAAGGTGCTGTCACGCGTCTTCAATTTCGATCATCGCGAGATCGCCGCCAACCCGGTGCACCTGATGTACGTGCTGGAGCAGCAAATCGAGCAGGAACAGTACCCGCCCGAGGTCGATCAGCGCTACACGGCTTTCATCAAGGAATACATGGCGCCGCGCTACGCCGAATTCATCGGCAAGGAAATCCAGACGGCATATCTGGAATCCTACTCGGAGTATGGCCAGAACATCTTCGACCGCTACGTGACCTACGCCGACTTCTGGATTCAGGATCAGGAATACCGCGATCCGAACACCGGCGAGATCTTCGACCGTTCGGCGCTCAATGACGAGCTGGAGAAGATCGAGAAACCGGCGGGCATCAGCAATCCCAAGGACTTCCGTAACGAGGTGGTGAACTTCGTGTTGCGGGCGCGCGCCAAGCACAGTGGCAAGAACCCGAGTTGGACCTCCTACGAAAAGCTGCGGGCGGTGATCGAAAAGAAAATGTTCTCGAATACCGAAGACTTGCTGCCAGTCATCTCCTTCTCGCCGAAGTCCAGCGCCGACGAGCAGAAGAAGCACCAGGACTTTGTCAACCGCATGGTGACCAAGGGCTACACGGAAGGGCAGGTCCGCCTGTTATGCGATTGGTATCTGCGCGTACGCAAGTCGTCCTGATGCATCTGTATTGAAGCCGCACGCAGTTCGTTTGAAGCTGGCTGTGTATGCAGTATAAATAGACAGCCAGCCGCCCTGCCCTCTATAACCGAAAGATCGATCTGGAACCGACATGGTCCGCATCATCGATAGACGCTCAGATAGCAGGAACAAAAGCGCGGTCAATCGCCAACGCTTCATGCGCCGCTTCAAGGGGCAGATTCGCAAGGCGGTGGCCGACGCCATCGACGGCCGCTCCATCAAGGATCTGGACAACGGCGAGAACGTCACGATTCCCGCCAAGGATTTATCCGAACCCCATTTCCAGCATGGCGACGGCGGCATCTGGGAACAGGTTTATAGCGGCAACGACCAGTTCTCCACGGGTGACGAAATCAGCCGTCCGCTCAACGGCGGCTCGGGCTCAGGCAAGGGCGCGAGCAACGAGGGCGAGAGCGAAGACGAATTCGGCTTCCAGCTCTCGCGTGAAGAATTTCTCGACATCTTCTTCGACGATCTGGCGCTACCCAACCTGATCAAGACGCAGCTCGCCAAGATCCCGGAATACAAATCGCACCGCGCCGGTTTTGCGGCGGACGGCGTGCCGACCAATCTCAACCTCGTGCGCTCCATGCGCAGCGCGCTGGGACGCCGCCTCGCCTTATCCGGCCCGCATAACGCCCGGCTGCGTGAATTGCACAAAGAGATCGAAGAGCTGGAAGCGCAAACGCCGCAGGATGAGGAAGCAATCCGCGCGCTGAAGGAAGAGGCCACGCTGCTACGCATCAAGATCGAAGCGATTCCCTTCCTGGACACCTTCGATCTGCGCTACAACAACCGCATCAAGACGCCTGTGCCTTCCATGCAGGCCGTCATGTTTTGCCTGATGGACGTTTCAGGTTCGATGGACGAGGAGAAGAAGGCCACCGCCAAACGCTTCTTCATGCTGCTCTACCTGTTCCTGACGCGCACCTACGAGCACATTGAAGTCGTATTCATTCGTCATCACACCATCGCCAAGGAAGTGGACGAGGAGAATTTCTTCCATTCGCGCGAATCCGGCGGCACGGTCGTCTCCAGCGCGCTCGACATGATGCGCGACATCGTGCAGGAGCGTTACGCCTCGGGCCTGTGGAACATCTACGGTGCGCAAGCTTCGGACGGCGACAACTGGGAAAACGATTCGCCGCGCTGCAAGGAGTTGCTGTCCAGCGCGATCCTGCCCTTCATGCAGTTCTTTGCCTACATCGAGATCACGCCTGGCGAACCGCAAAACCTGTGGCGCGAATATGAAAAGCTGGTCGGCGCACATAGCAACTTCGCCATGCAACGCATCGAAAAATACGCCGACATCTATCCGGTCTTTCGCGAACTCTTCAAGAAGACACTCGTATGAGCAACGCATCTCCCAAGAAACGCAACCGAAAGCCGCTACCCGCGCCGTCCGAGTGGAACTTCGAACTCATCGAGGAATACCACAAGGAAATCCGCCGCGTCGCCCATGGCTACGGTCTGGATACCTATCCGAACCAGATTGAGGTGATCACCGCCGAGCAGATGATGGATGCATACGCCTCGGTCGGCATGCCAGTGAACTACAACCACTGGAGCTTCGGCAAGCAGTTCATCTCCACCGAAAAGGGGTATCGGCGCGGCCAGATGGGTCTGGCCTATGAAATTGTCATCAACTCCAACCCCTGCATTTCCTATCTCATGGAAGAGAACACCATGACGATGCAGGCGCTGGTGATCGCACACGCTGCCTACGGACACAACTCGTTCTTCAAGGGCAACTACCTGTTCCGCGCCTGGACCAACGCCGACGCGATTGTCGACTACCTGATCTTCGCCAAGAACTTTCTGGCCGAATGCGAAGAGCGTCATGGCGAAGAAGCCGTCGAGCTACTGCTCGACTCCTGCCATGCACTCATGAGCGTCGGCGTCGACCGCTACAAGCGTCCGCCCAAGCTCTCGATGCAGAAAGAGAAACTGCGTCAGAAGGAGCGCGAGGATTACCTGCAATCGCAGGTCAATGACTTGTGGCGCACGCTCCCGATGCAGGAAGCCAAGGCCTCGCAATCGGCCGAGCGCCGCTTCCCTTCCGAGCCAGAAGAGAACCTGCTGTACTTCATCGAGAAGAGCGCGCCGCTACTGGAGCCCTGGCAACGCGAAGTCGTGCGCATCGTGCGCAAGGTCTCGCAATACTTCTTCCCGCAACGTCAGACGCAGGTCATGAACGAAGGCTGGGCAACGTACTGGCACTACACGCTGCTCAACACGCTTTATGACGAAGGCCTATTGGCCGACAGCTTCATGATGGAGTTTCTGCACTCCCACACCAATGTCGTCATGCAACCGCCATATAACGTGCCCTGGCATCGTGGCATCAATCCCTATGCGCTCGGCTTTGCGATGTGGACCGATATTCGCCGCATCTGCGACGAACCGACTGAAGAAGACTACCGCTGGTTCCCGGATATCGCCGGCTCCAACTGGCGCGAGACCTTCGACTTCGCCATGCGCAATTTCAAGGACGAGAGCTTTGTCGCGCAGTTTCTGTCGCCCAAGGTCATACGCGATTTCCGACTGTTCGCGATCCTCGACGATGACGACGAAACACGTCTCAAGGTTGCGGCCATCCATGATGATGCCGGCTACCAGAAAATCCGCGAAACGATGTCGGAGCAATACAACATCGGCTCGAAAGAACCCAACCTGCAAGTGTGGAATGTCGACGTGCGCGGCGACCGTTCGCTGACCTTGCGTCACCAGGCCTTCAAACGCCGCCCACTCGCGGCCAGCGCTGACGAGATGCTCAAACACGTAGCACGGCTGTGGGGTTTCACGGTACGCCTTGAAACTGCTGATGACGATGGCATCATCCAGCGCACGCGCGAATGCCGTGTGGAAACACGGACTGCGATGCCGACGGTCGCGTAGTTCTCACCCGTCATTCCCGCGAAAGCGGGAATCCACTTAGCCCCTCAATGCAGCTTGCTACCCTGAAAGTGGATTCCCGCTTTCGCGGGAATGACGGCATCAAACGATATAACCCTGCAAACGGCTTTCGATGATGCGCGGGTTGTCGCCATGGGCGATGCGCACGATGCCTTCCAGCACCATTTCCCGCACCGCCACGAGACGCATGATGTTGGCCTGAAGCTTCTTGGCCACTGGCAGGAAGATCAGGTTGGCAGAGCCGACGCCGTAGATGGTCGCCACGAAGGCGACCGCAATGCCACCGCCGAGCTTGGCAGGGTCGGAGAGATTTTCCATGACGTGGATAAGGCCCATCACGGCGCCGAGAATGCCGACGGTGGGCGCGTAGCCGCCTGCGGCGTCCCATATTTTGGACGCCTGCTTCATATCGCTTTCCCAGGTGCCGATCTCGACTTCCATGACCTCGCGGATGTGCTCGGGCTCAACGCCATCGACAAGCAATTGCAGACCCTTGCGCATGAAGGGATCGCTCATCGCCTCCATCTTGTTTTCGAGAGACAAGAGGCCTTCGCGGCGCGCGATATTGCTCCAGCCGACGATCTGTTCGATGAGTTCTGGTAACGGCGGAACGGGCGGTTTGATCACCCAGCGCGAGATGCGCAGACCGGTAATGAAAGTGCGCCAGGGACTTTGCAGCATGACGGCACCGATCGTGCCGCCCATGACGATCAGGAATGCTGTCGGCTGGATGAGCGAGTTGATGTGCCCACCTTCGAGAAGTTGCCCCCCGATGATAGCCACGACTGCAAACAGTAGCCCCGCCAGACTTATGACGTCCATGTTTCCTGTTCGGTCGGAAAGTGTGTCGAAGGAGTGACGAAAATAAGGCGGTCGCCAGCCTAGGCGGCACTCGCGCGCCGCCCTCCGCCACCGCCGCCAGCTTGTAGCGACGATTCGCGGCCGCTGGCAATACGCGAGCGCAGACGAGCGATGGCCTGGCTATGCAGTTGACATACACGCGATTCGGACACACCCAACACCTCGCCGATTTCGCGCAGGTTGAGGTCTTCTTCGTAGTAGAGGCCCATGACCATCTTCTCGCGGTCAGGCAGATCTTCGATGGCTTTGACGAGCACCTTGCGCATGCTGGCGTCTTCGAGCAGGTCGAGCGGATCGCCGCTGGCGCCGACGATATGACGTTCGAGATAGTCGTCTTCGTCCTCGTCGCCGAAGTCTTCGAAGTACACGAGCTGATAGCCACGCGCTTCCTGCAGCATCTTCTGGTAGTCGGCGAGTGTCATGCCCAGCGTCTCTGCGAGTTCGCGTTCGGTCGGTTGGCGACCATGCTGTTGTTCGAGGTTGTGGATGGCGGTCTCGATGCGGCGCATCTCGCGCCGCAGGCTGCGCGGTAGCCAGTCGTTCTCGCGCAGACCATCGAGCATGGCGCCACGGATACGCTGCACGGCATAGGTTTCGAACTGCGCACCCAGGCCCTCCTCGTAGCGCCCGATGGCGTCGAGCAGACCAAGCATGCCGTTTTGAATAATGTCTTCCACCTGCACGCTGGCCGGTAACTTGGCCATGAGGTGATAGGCAATGCGTTTGACCAGAGGTGCGTAACGCGCCACAAGCTGATCTTTATCCAGGGTTCCAGCTGCGTTGTACATGCTGCTCTCTCAATCAGACCCAGTCGGAGTTTATTGACACTGCACTTGCCTTGAAGCTGGTTGTACCCCAGCCGATGAATCCATTGTGCTCCGGGCACGCGCAACATGCGTTGCAGAAAAAGAGTGCTGTTCGTGCTCTATTCGCGGCTAGGCCGCAATATCAGTACACCAGGGCTCGACCACGGTTGGCGCCAGCAGCGAGTGGCGCAATCGGGTTTTTCGCTTGTTGCAATAGTCTTTCGGTGAATCCTTGGGCGTCTTCCGTACTTGGCGATTGTGGGTCCGCCAGCCCGATTGCCTCGCCCACGCTGGTCACCGGCTGGACATGCACCCCCAGTTGCGTGGCGGCTACGCGCTGAAACCGTGTGGCTAAGGCGCGGGCCTGGGCCTCATCCGGGCCCACGACGCTGATCCCGACTGCTAAGGTATCGGCACCGCGAACCAATCTCTTTAGCGCTGCGTAGGCTTCGGTAATGGCACGTTCAACGGGTTCAACCACCAGCAGGAGGCGCGGCGCGGCGCGGGCGAATGACGATAGGCCAGTAAGGTCGCATGGCCGCGCAAGCAGCAGCCATTCATCCGAGCTTGCCTGTAAGCGTAGCAGGCAGCTCAGGGTGCGCTGCTGCAAGATGCGGTTGCCATCGATTTCGCGCGCCAATCTTGCAACAGATAGAACACCCAGGCCGATTTGCCCGACATGTGTCGGCCGCGTTTCCGCTACGCATTGCTCGACATCGATCTGTCCTTCCACCGCCTGCTGCAGATCGAAGCGTGGCGAAACGCCGACGCAGTCCGAAAAATTACCGGATATCTGCCATTCGTCGAAGGCCAGGACACGTTGTCCAACCGCCGCACGTTGATTCGCCTGCCGCGCCACCCAGCGCATCGCCGCAGCGCCGCACGGCACGATGGCAAGCACTTCGGGCGGTGAGTGGTTGAGCATGGCGCGCAAACCCGCGGCCTGATCGCTTGGATGAGTCATGCGCCGGTTGCTCCACGCGCTACGCCTGGCGAGCGCGTTGCGGACATGAGCAGACCCGTGTCGGCGCGATCCATCTTGTAGGGCGAGTCTGGCGCGATCTCGCGCATGGCGCGGTGAACTAGGTAGGTGCGGTTAGGCAGGTGCAGATCTTCCGGCACGCGTTGCCCGTTGGCGATGTAGAACAATGACAGCTCGTGGCGCATGGCCACGTCCAATGCCGGCGCCACCGAGGCCGCCTCGTCGAGCTTGGTGAAGATACAACCGGCCAGATCGGGCCCCTCGTAGGCACGCACCACGTCATCGAGCGTGTCGCCACGCGCTGTGGCGTTGAGGCACAACAGGCGGCGCACATTGCCGGCCGAAGTCAGCATGGCGGATTGTTCGCCCACCATCTTGTCGCGCTGACCCATGCCGACGGTATCGATCAGTACCATATGCTTTTTGCGTAAATCCTGCAGCGTCTGACGCAGATCGCTGGCATCGCGCACCACGTGTACCTGCACGCCGAGAATGCGACCATAAATACGCAATTGTTCGTGCGCGCCGATCCGGTAGCCGTCGGTGGTGATCAGCGCCAACTGGTCCGCGCCATGGCGCACGACGCAGCGCGCCGCGAGTTTGGCCGTGGTCGTGGTCTTGCCTACGCCAGTCGGGCCAACGAGCGCGTAAACACCGCCACGATCGATGATGTCATTGGTATTGTCCTGCATACGCAGATCGCGATTGATCAAACGCCGCACTTCGTCGCGCGCCTCGCTGATCTGCGCTTCGGCCGGAATATTTTCGGTAAGGCGGCGCGTGAGTTGCGCGGAGAATCCCACTTCCAGCAATTCGCTCATCATCTGCGTGCGTGCTGGCGCATTGCGCGAAATCTCGCTCCACGCAAAGCCGGCAAGCTGACGCTCCAGCATGCCCTTGATCGAGTTTAACTCTTGCATGAGTTGCGCGTTGGTAGCTTCCAGACTATGCACGCGTGCTTCGGAAATTTCCTCGGTCTGCTGCGCACGGCGTTCCTCACGCGTCGATGGAGAAAGCTGCATGGCTTCGCCATCGTTGAGCGCGACGCGTGGCGGATTGAAGGATCGCACCATCTGTTTTCCACCGCGGTCTTCATCGTGCGCAGGCGCTTCGATGCCGGAACGGAACACCGGCTTCGGTGCCGCCTGTGCCTGGCTGCGGCGCGCCAATTGGACGGCGATCTGCTTGCCAATGTTGGCGCTGTGCTCGTCTTCGGGCGTTCGCTCCGCGCTTGCGGCAGATAGCGTACGCGCAGGCATGGCGGGCGGCGGCGCAGGCTGGCGTGCAGCACGCACGGTGGCATTGAGCTCGCCCATCGATTCGGCGGGCAAGGCCACGATTTCGACACCACCCGGCACGGCGCGATTGGACAGCACGACAGCGTCGGCGCCTAGTTCCGCCTTCAATGCCATCAGCGCTTCACGCGCGGTTTTGCCGAAAAATTTGCGGACACTCACCATGACTTACCTCCCTCTACCTTCCATGACCACCCACCACTTAAAATGCTTTTGTCATGCACGGCAATTAGCCGCCAATGACACCTGTTACGCGGATAGTGCGCGACTCGGGCACCTCCGAATGCGCGATCACTTTCAACGACGGCACAGCGCGGCGCAGGAAGCGCGACAACAACCAACGCAAGCCATTCGGCACCAACAAAACAGGCGTGAGGCCGAGATCTTCCTGACGTTGTGCGGCCGTAGCCGTATCGCGCAACAGTGTATCGGCGAGACCCGGTTCAATCGCTGCCGCATCGGCGCCGCCGCTCTGCATGGCCTGCTGCAATAGACGCTCAAGACTAGGGTCGAGCGCGATGACCTGCATCTCCGCACTGCCGGGGAACAAGCCCTGCACGATGGCGCGGCCCAGCGCGGTGCGCACGCGCGCAGCGAGTTCGGCCGGGTCCTGCGTGCGCGCAGCGTTCTCGGCGACGGCCTCGATGATGCTGCGCATGTCGCGGATGTTGACGCCCTCTTCCAGCAAGTGCTGCAGCACGCGTTGTACGACATGTAGTGGCAATGTTTTGGGCACGAGATCTTCGACGAGCTTGGGCGAATCCTTGGCGATATGGTCGAGCAGTTGTTGCGTTTCCTGGCGGCCCAGCAGATCGCCAGCATTGGAAAGAATGACGTGGTTGATGTGCGTGGCGATCACGGTGCTGGCGTCGACCACCGTATAGCCCAGCGCATGCGCCTGGTCGCGCAGCGCGGCATCGACCCACACAGCCGGCAAGCCGAATGCGGGATCCTTGGTTTCGTTGCCGGGCAGCCGGCCCGAAACGCGTCCTGGATTGATCGCCATGAACTGGCCAGGAAATGCCTCGCCCTGCCCGATCTCGACGCCCTTGAGCGTGATGCGATAAATATTCGGGCGCAGCTCAAGGTTGTCGCGAATATGCACGGGCGCAGGCAGGAAGCCGATGTCCTGCGCAAACTTCTTGCGCAGCCCACGAATGCGTGTGAGCAGCTCGCCGTTCTGGCTCTTGTCGACCATCGGAATCAGGCGATAACCCACCTCCAGACCGAGGACGTCCACCGGCGTCACGTCGCTCCAGCTCGCCTCCATTTCGGCTGCAGTCGCAGCGGCCTGCGCCGCGGGTTTTTCGACTTCATCGCCTTTCGCCGCGCCGACGCGCCGGCCCTGCTTCCAAGCCAGGTAACCCAGACCGCTGGCCAGCATCAGGAACACCATATTAGGCATGCCCGGAATCAACCCGAGCAAACCCAATATGACAGCGGCAAGTAACAGTACTTGCGGGTTGTTGAAGAGCTGGTTGACGAATTGCGCACCGATGTCGCCTTCATCGCCGACACGCGACACCACCAGACCCGCAGCCACCGAGATGATGAGCGCAGGAATCTGCGCGACAAGACCGTCACCGATAGTCAGCAGCGTGTAGTCGTTGGCCGCACGACCTATGTCCATGTCATGTTGCACGACGCCGACGATCAGACCACCAATGATGTTGATGACGAGAATCAGGATGCCGGCGACGGCATCACCCCGCACGAACTTGGAAGCACCGTCCATAGCGCCGTAGAAGTCCGCTTCCTGCGATATTTCCGAGCGGCGGCGCTTAGCTTCCTTGTCGTCGATGAGGCCTGCGTTCAGGTCGGCATCGATTGCCATCTGTTTGCCGGGCATGGCATC
This sequence comes from Rhodocyclales bacterium, assembly GCA_028292505.1. Classification (GTDB taxonomy): domain Bacteria; phylum Pseudomonadota; class Gammaproteobacteria; order Burkholderiales; family Rhodocyclaceae; genus Viridibacterium. Next base: position 37,044 of record JAQGMF010000029.1, on the reverse strand, counting down.
AAGGGTGAAGCGCGCACCCACTTCGGCAATACGCCCCGCGCCCTTGGTAATCACCACGAAGTTGATGACGGTGATGATGACGAAGACGACGATACCCACCGCCGTATTGCCGCCAACAAGGAAGTGGCCGAAAGCCTCGATCACCTTGCCCGCCGCATCGGGGCCGGTGTGGCCTTCCATCAGCACCACGCGCGTCGAAGCCACGTTGAGCGACAAACGCAGCAGCGTCGTCACCAGCAACACTGTCGGGAAGATCGAAAAGTCCAGCGCACGACGGTTGTACATCGCCACCAGCAACACGATCATCGAGATGGCGATATTGAAGGTGAAGAACACGTCCAGCGCGAAGGCCGGCAGCGGCAGCACCATCATCGACAACACCAGCAGCACCAGGATAGGCGCAGCTAGCTGACGGATATTGCTCGGCGCAAATAACTGTCTGAGGTCGATCGAATTGGTGCCGGCGCTTGCCATTTTCAGTGTCCGCTGTTTCTTTTGGTTAGGTCATCAAGCCGTGACAGCGCCGGGATCCAGCCCCTGCGGCACTTCGATTGCACCGGGGGCTTGCGGCGGCAAGCCACCTTCGGCGATGAACTGGTTGAGCTGGTAGATGTAAGCCATGACTTCCGCCACGGCGGTGTAAAGCGTTGCCGGAATCTGCTCGTCGATCTTGGCGTGGTGATACAGGGCGCGCGCCAACGGTGGCGCTTCGAGCAGGGGTACGTTGTTCTCTTTGGCGAGGTCGCGAATGGTCTGCGCCATGAAGTCCGCGCCCTTGGCGACGACGGTGGGCGCGCCCATCTTGCCGGACTCGTACTTGAGCGCCACGGCAAAGTGCGTCGGGTTGGTGACGACCACGTCGGCCTTGGGCACCGCATCCATCATGCGACGACGCGCCATCTCCTGTTGACGCTGGCGCATCTTGCCCTTCACCTTCGGGTCGCCTTCGGACTCCTTGTTCTCCTGCTTGATGTCGTGCTTGCTCATCCGCAGTTCCTTGAAGTAGTGCCATATCTGGTAAGGCACATCCATGGCTGCGATCAAGGCAAGACTGGTGCACAGCGCGAGGCTGGCAAACAACAGCATTTCGCCAAAGCGGCTCAAGCCGACATTGAGCGGCATGCTCATCAAAGACAGCATGTCAAAGCGGTAATGCCAGACGAGAAAAGTGGCAACGCCTAAAATGAAGGCCGATTTGAATATGCCCTTGACGAGTTCGACCAGGCCGTTGATCGAAACGAAACGCTTCATGCCGGTTACGGGATTCAAGCGCGTCAGATCAAACTTGAAAACTTCGCCGCTGAGCACAAAACCGCCGAGTACGATGTGCGAAGCGATCCCGGCAATCATGATCACCAGCAATAGCGGCAACAGCGCTACCAGACCGTCGCTGAAAAGATCGCGCAAGCTCTGGCCCATCATGTCGGTCTGAAAGGCTTGTTCGCGGCCGAAGGTAAAGCCGCGACGCATCACGCCTCCCAGGCGCTCATACATCCAGCTCGACATGATCCACAGCGTAGCGACACCGACCAGCGTAACAAGAAAAGACGATAGCTCTTTCGAGCGCGGCACATTGCCCTGCTCGCGCGCCTGCTCGATCTTTCGACCGGACGCTGGTTCGCTTTTATCTAGGTCGCTGTCCTCAGCCATGATCCCGCTTCAAGTGGCACTTGCCAATGAAGGGAATTATTTGCCGGGGAGGCAACTACTGCCGGGTGGAGAAAATGCGGAAATGCAGGCTTATTCAGCGCGCAGATAGACGAACGGCGTGAGCCGGAAAGGAAGTATCAGTCTTAAAGTGTTGCAGCGACCGGGCTAGCAGGGTGCCAACTGAGTACTAACTGAGCCGTGACGGGCGTTCGGTCGCATCCATCAATGCCGCATAGCAGTTGCTCAACAGCGTGTCACAAGCCGGATCGACGGCATCTAACGTCGCTGCGATCTGCATTGCGGACTGCACTGCAGCGGCAGATTCGCGCCCTGCTTCCCCCGCGCGCGCAGCATCGAACAGCGCATTGAGCGCAAGCAGTTGCGCCAACGATTTGCTGGCTTGAAGGGATTGCAGTGACTGACGGCCCATGACTCAGTGTCCGCGATGGTGAAGAAAGAACTCCAACTTACTTGCTGTAGCGCGTTTATCTGTACAAATCAAGGCGCTTCAAGAAAAGAGCCGCCTCTTTCGAGGCGGCCACAAGGAGAGAGTCGATGCGTGGAGAAACCCCACAAATTTTTTAACGGCAAGGTCGAGGCGAACTTTAGAAAAAATTTCAGAAAAACCAAAAATTATTCAAGTCGTTGATTTATATAAAATAATATCCCTCAGACCTGCACGACCTTGATCACAGCCAGCGAAATATTGTCACCCATGCCCTGCGCCCGCTGCCTGGCAGCGTCGATCAGGATGCGAGCGGCGGCACGTGCTTCCTGCTCGTGCAGGGTCTTGCCCAGTTCCTCATCGGAGAAGTAGGCCCACAGCCCATCCGAGCAAAGTATGAAAGCATCGCCGGCCTGCAAAGCCGGCGTGCCGCCGGTATCGATGCGTGGCTCGCGCTCGGCACCCAGGCACGACAGCAGGAGATTGCGCTGCGGATGCGTTTCCGCCTGCTCCGCCGTAATACGACCCGAACGCAGCAGCTCTTCGACGAGCGAATGATCGGGCGTGCGCGCCACCAGATCGCCATTGCGAAAATGGTAGAGACGCGAATCGCCGCAATGCGCCCAGTCGGCGTGTCCAGGCCGCAACATGAAGACGACAGCCGTGCTGTGCGGATCCTGCTCACTGGTAAAACGTGTCAGCTTGATGATGACGTGGGCGTCGTCGATGACGCCACGTAAAAATTCGGTCGGTGATTCGCTTGACGGCGCATAGCTCGAAAAATTCTGGCGTGCCTTGAGCATGACCTGGTCGGCCGCCATGGCCCCGCCAGAATGGCCACCCATTCCGTCGGCGAGCACCGCCAACATGCAGCCCGGCCGCGTTGGATGCGGAAAAATAGCCAGACGGTCCTGTTGTTCGGAGCGGTCCCCAATATGCATTGCCGCGCAGCTATCAATGCTGATCGCCATGAACAACCCCTGTTGGTTTTATTAATTTGTTTGATTTTAATGATTTAAAGCGCGAACACACCCATGCCCCGACCAACGTTCAAGCCTTTCGTTTTGATTGAGAGGAAAACGCGCCGACCCCGTTTTCAACGGCGCATGAAGTCGTGAACTTTACCCCGCGGGACGACTTGCAGCATGGCAAAACTTCACAAATCTTGCGCGGTTTGAGATTCACTTGGCTGTAACTTGACTCCCGTCAAATCACCGCGATCATCAGACGCAAAGGCGCCAGAAGTGCCAGCGCCCAAGCCAGGCTGCGCAAATTGGAGCGATCCGCGATGTAGAGGATGGCGTACGCCACGCGCATCGCGATAAACCACACTGCCCAAAAATCCAACGTCGCCTGGGGCACGTTAGCATGACTTGCCATCAGCACACCGGCGATAAAGATGGGCAAGGCCTCCCAACTATTCTGCTGGGCGGCGTTGGCGCGTCTGGGCCAACCAGACAGATTCGACAACCAGAGGCGTGGCTCGCGATTGTCGTAAGGTGTGTCATCGCGGTGCCCGCCGCGCTTGGCGACGATGGTCAGAAGCAGCGGCATGGCACAGGCAATCGGCACGCATAGGAAGGCAATGTTCATGTCATGAGGCTCCGTGATGCGTTGTGCGACTCGGGCGTGGGTAGCAAAGAAAACGTGGCTTTCTTGTGCCAAAGAAACTGCAGGGTCGCATTCATTTGAGGATCTTCGCTACTGATCCAGAAGTTTTCCGTGCCTTCGGCTTGCGCCAGCGTCAGCAAACCACCCGCAATGAGTCGGCGTTCGAGCTGTGCCGCCACCGCCGCGCCGGTATCGATCAGGCGCACATCGGGACCGGCAAGTTCCTGCACGAGCGCGCGCAGAAACACGTAATGGGTGCAGCCCAGAACAATGACATCGGCATCTGCTTGCAACAAAGGTTGAACATAGGAATCGAGCAACGCACGCGTGGCGGACGTATCGAGCTCACCGCGCTCGACGCATTCCATGAGTCCGGGACAGGGCTGCGTAATGACATCGACATCACTGCCAAAAGTATCGAGCAAGGCGGCGAAGCGCGCGCTGACGAGCGTTCCCACCGTTGCCAGCACGCCGACCACGCCGCTGCGCGTGGCAGCTGTTGCGGGCTTCACGGCAGGCTCCATGCCAATGATGGGCAGATCCGGCCAGCGCTGCCGCAGCGTGTCGGCCGCGGCGGCCGTGGCGGTGTTGCAGGCAATCACGAGTGCCTTGCATGCATGCTGCAACAGGAATTGCGACAGGAACAGGGAGCGCTCGCGAATTTCCTCTGTCGAACGATTGCCATAAGGCGCGAAACCGGAGTCTGCGCAATAAATGACATTTTCATGAGGCAGCCGTGCGCGAATTTCGCGCAAGACCGATAGCCCGCCCACGCCAGAATCGAAAATGCCGATTGGATGAGGGTCTGACATGGTCTAAACCCCTGCACCGCAAATGCGCCTTTGCGGCGAAGTCATATCTTCCTGGCCAATGACGCCGCTTCGCCGATGTAGCTGGCGGGCGTCATGTCGAGCAAACGCTTTTTGTCCGCGTCGGGGATCGCCAGCTTGCCGACAAACTCCTGCAATGCGGCCTTCGTAATGCCCGTGCCGCGCGTGAGTTCCTTGAGCTGTTCGTAGGGTTTGGGAATGCCATAGCGGCGCATCACGGTCTGGATCGGTTCGGCCAGTACCTCCCAGGCATTGTCGAGATCGGCCGCGACGCGCGCAGGATCGGATTCGAGCTTGTTGAGGCCACGCAAGCAGGAGTCGAGTCCCAGCAGCGCATGACCGAAACCGACGCCCATGTTGCGCAAGACGGTGGAATCGGTCAGGTCACGCTGCATGCGCGAAATCGGCAGTTTCTCGCTGAAGTGCCGCAGGATGCTATTGGCCATGCCGAAATTGCCTTCGGCATTTTCGAAGTCGATCGGATTGACCTTGTGCGGCATCGTCGAGCTGCCGACTTCGCCAGCCTTGAGCTTCTGCTTGAAGAAGCCTAGCGAGATGTACATCCAGATGTCGCGGCAGGCGTCGATGAGGATCGTGTCCATGCGCGCAATCGCATCGAACAGTTCGGCCATGCTGTCATGCGGCTCGATCTGGATCGTGTACGGATTGAAGACGAGGTCCAGCGATTCGATGAAGCGCTGGTTGAAAGCCGCCCAATCGATGTCCGGATACGCGGACAGATGCGCGTTGTAGTTGCCCACCGCGCCGTTGAATTTCGCCGTCATATCCACCGCGGCAATCGACTTGCGTGCATGCCGCAGGCGGTAGGCGATATTCGCCATTTCCTTGCCCAGCGTGGTCGGGCTGGCGGGCTGTCCATGCGTGCGCGACAGCATGGCCAGATCGGCATGCTGATGCGCAAGCTGCACGAAGCGGTCGATCACGCGGTCGATCATCGGCAGCAGTACGGCATCGCGCGCTTCCTTGAGCATCAGCGCGTGAGAGGTATTGTTGATATCCTCGGATGTACATGCAAAATGAATAAACTCGGAAGCCTTCGAGACTTCGGCATTGTTCTCGAAACGCGCCTTGAGCCAGTACTCCATCGCCTTCACGTCGTGGTTCGTCTCGGCCTCGATGGCCTTGATCGCGGCGCCATCCTCTTCCGAAAAATTGGCGACTACGGCATCCATCTCGGCAATCGTGGCGGCCGAAAAAGGCGCAATTTCGACGAGGTGTGGCGCAGCCGCCAGGGCCTTGAGCCACTCGACTTCCACGCGCACACGGTTGCGGATCAGACCGAATTCCGAGAAATGCGGGCGTAGCGCATCGCCTTTGGCAGCATAGCGGCCATCCAGCGGGGACAGTGCAGAGAGAGTATTCAGCGTAGAAGACATGACGGGCAGCGTGAGGTGTTAAAGACGAATTATAACTTTGCCAGGGGCTCCGTCGGTGCGAGACCTTACAACGTCAGATTGCGGTACAGATCGAGATAGCGCTGCGCGACGTCTTCAATTGCCAGTTCGGCCCCGATTCGGGCTCTGGCGGCGGTGCCGCGCATCGCCAACTGCTCAGGGCCCGCTTCAATTGCCTCGACCATGCCGGCAGCAAGCTCGACAGAATTCTGCGGCGCAACGACCCAGCCGCTATCACCGACCATCCACGACGCATCGCCAACACGGGTCACGACGCAAGGCACGCCGCAGCTCATGGCCTCGGCGACGACATTCGGTAGACCTTCGCTGAGCGAGCTGAGGACAAATAGGTCGAGCGCCTGCATCAGACGGGGCACATCGTCGCGTGCACCGAGCATCGACACCCTGCCATGTAATGCACGATGCATAAGCAGCGGCGCAAGTTCCACATTATGCATATCCAGTCCAGCGCCCGCCATGACAAAGCGCACGTGCGCAAAGCGCTGCGCCACTTCGATCGCGGCCCGCAGAAAACCAGCGTGATCCTTGACAGGGTGATAACGTCCAACCGTGCCGATGACGAAATCCGCATCGGAGAAGCGCAGCTCGGCGCGCATCGCGCGTCTGGTTTCGGAATCGGGCGCAAAGCGTTGCGTGTCGAAACCATTCGGCACAACCATAGCAGCGCGTTTTGAATAGCCTCGCGCCACATGCTGCTCGGCAGCGCCGTGGGCAACATAGATCGTCCGGTTGGCAAGATGCGACAGCAGCGCATCGAGACGAATCACCGCGCGCGTGGTCCACGGGTCCATCTCCGGCCGTACCAGCGTCTGGTGAATGGCGCCCAGTACCACGGCACGCGGCGCGGCCAGTCGTGCGATCTGCGCGGCGATGTTGCCGTGGTACATCCATCCCTGTATGACATCCGGTTTGAAATGGCGGATCAATCGGAACAGGCGCCACAAACCTTTGAGCGAAGGCTTCGGCGGCTGCATGCCAATAGCATGAATACTGATGCCGACGGCCAGCATCCGTGCACCGACTTCACCGATCTCGCGCAGCGACGCCACCTCACATACCACGCGCTTGGCCTGCAGATAGGGGATCAGGCGCTCCAGCGCCGTCTCCGCGCCGCCCACACCCAGTCCCGACGAAATGAAAAGCACGCGCATGCTCAGGCCCCGTCACGCGCACGGGCTCTGCGGCGCAGCGCCAGCCAACTGCGGCGAAACCACACCATGTGCACTGCCGAGCACAACAGCAACACGCCGAGCAGCCGCCCTTCTGCCACGCCCATACGCCACGCCACGAACGTGGCGCAGGTGACCAGTGCAGACGCCAGCCATATCAGGCGCACCGCGGCCGTGGCCGGCAAGCCGATTTCCAGCAGCAGGTGATGCGAATGTCCACGATCGGCCTGCATGGGATTGCGGCGCTCCGCCATGCGCCAGAATGCGACGACGACCATGTCCATCATCGGCACAGCGAGCGGCGCCAAGGCAACCGTCACCGGCACGCGCTCACCGCCGGGTGTCAGCGACAGTTTGAAAACCAGCCAGCACAACAGCATACCGATACCCAGGGCACCGGCATCCCCAAGAAAAACACGTGCACGCGGCTGCCACGGCAGGCGCGCATTCCACAGGAGAAAGCCGAGCACGGCCGCAAACAAGGCCAGGGCGATGCTCGCTAGATTCGGCTGCCCGACCATGTAAGCGGCATAACCGAGGCCCGCTGCCGCAATGGCGAGACAACCACCCGCAAGCCCATCAAGCCCATCGATCATGTTGATGGCATTGAGTAGCGCGATCACCATCAGCATGGTAATCGGCGTCGCCAGACGCCCCAGTACCCAATGCCCGTGTGTAAAGGGCGCGGGAATCGAAAACAACGCGGCCCCCGTCAGTTCGATCAACCACCACGCAGCCAGTGCCTGCATGAGAAGCTTGAACGATGCGTTCAGGCCAAACATGTCATCCACCACGCCAACCAGGAAAAGCATCAGACTCGGCCACAAGGCCTCGTGCGGCAGAGCCTGTCCGCTGCATAGACTTGCCACCAGCAAACCTGCGAGGACGCCAATTCCGCCCACCAACGGAATGGCATTGTCATGCCGCTTGCGCTCGTCCGGCAGATCGAGCAAGCGCAAGCGTGGCGCCAACCTCGCCAGCGCAAGGCAGGTCGCGGTGGAGACCAGAAAAGCAAATAAAACGAAGAGCACGAGATTGCTAGGCATCAGCTTGAAGGTCATAGACAGCAAAGGTTTGCGCGATGATGCGCTGATCTGAGAAATGCTCGGTCACGAGGACGCGTGCTGCAACACCAAGACGTTCGCTCAGGACATTGTCATGCAACAGACGCAGGATCGCATCGGCCAACGCCGGCGCATCGGCTGGTCGCACCAGCAGGCCCGTGCTGCCATCCACGACCAGTTCACGACAGCCTGGCACATCGGTCGCCACCAAGGGCCGGCCGCAAGCAGCAGCCTCCAGCAAGGCGCGCGGTATGCCCTCGCCCTGCGTGCTCGCCAGCACCGCCACGTTGCACGACTGGTTGAGTTCGAGCGCATCCGCACGATGGCCTAAAAACTCCACGGCACCCGTCGCTTTCAAGCGTTGCAGCGAGTCGGCATCGACACTTTCCGGATTGCCCGCATCGGGTTCGCCCGCCAACAGGAATCGCACATCCGGCATCACGGCGCGCACGCGTTGCGCGGCTTCGACGAATTCGGCAATGCCCTTCGAGCGCAGCAGGCGCGCCATCATCAGCACCGATTTACCTTCGGCAGGGCCGGCAGACGGCACGAAACGCTGCGTATCGATGCCATCGCCGGGAATCACGTGCACCGTACTTTGTGTGAGCACACCGGTGGCGGCCAGCGTGTCGCGATTGTCCGCATTCTGGAAAATCACTTGCGTGCCGCGCAGCGCACGCCGATAGAGCGCCAGCACGACGGGGCGTATCAGCCGCGCTTTGAAGGTATTCGCCAGCAGGGCAAAACCCAGGCCGGTCACGGAGTTCACGATTCGACGCACACCCGCACGCTGCGCCGCCAGCGAACCATAGATGACGCACTTGATGGTGAAGTGATGCACGATGTCCGGCCGCAGCTCACGGTACAGCGCACCAACACGCCTGATCGCTGCCAGTTCGGCCAACGGGTTGATGCCGCTGCGCGATACCGGTAGCGGCTCCCAGCAAAAACCCATTTCGCATAAACGCGGACCATATTCGCCCGGCGGACTGAGCAACACCACATCGTCGCCACGCGCCCGCAAAGCCTTCACCAGCGACAGCTTGAAGTTATAGAGAAACCAATCGGTGTTGGCGAAAAGCACGATCCTCATGCGCGCCTGCCCAGCAAGGTCGCGAAGCGTTCGCGCGCTTCATCGAAGTCCAGCGCGAGTAATGTCGCAGCATAGGCCAGCGCGCCCACGGCGATGCGCAACAGCAATCCCAGCACGCCCGCCGGTTGCCAGCTCCACAATAAGACTCCCATGACCGTGCTCGCCGCGATCACTGAAAACAACTGGCGCGCACCAATATGATGTTGCAATACATCCCGACCCATGCAGAAGCTGTAAAGCAGCCCGAGACTTTGCCCGCACGTCAGCCCCAACGCAGCACCACTGATGCCGAACTTCGGCACGGCCCAGGCCATGACGGCCAACGATGCAAACGCCGCCAGCGCAATGCCCCCCGCCAAACGCCAGACGCGTTCCGCAAGAAGCATCGGCACGTCGAAGTAGAAACTCTTGCAAGCACCAACCACCGCAGCAATCACCAGCAAGATCGGCAAGGCACGCGGCAGGTCGGCATACGCCTTCCCGAACATCAGCTTCGCCGTCGGCGCGAGCAACAGCGAAAAACCGATCGCGGCAGGCAGCACCACCAAAGTGCCGATCAATGCGTAACGCGACAGCAAGCGTTGCGCTTCGTCATGCAGACCTGCCCCCCAAGCCTGCACGATGCGTGGATACCAGGCCGCGCCCAGGCCGCTGCATACCAGTACCAGCGTCTGCTGCGTGAAATCCGCGAGTGCGCTGTAGCGGCCAAGTTCGCTCATCGGCACGAAATGCATCAGCAGGTAACGGTCGCCCCATTGCAGCAGGTAACTCAGTGCACAGGTCACTACCAGCGGCAATGCGAATGAAGCGATACGCGGCGCCAAGGATGCATCGAATTCACGACACGAAAGGCGTCCTTTCATGTTTGCCGATATCGACACGACACATGCCAATGACATGGCCAGCAAGATCGCCGGTGCGTGCGGCAGGAAGGACATCGCCAGCGCGCCGAAGGCGATGACACTGACTGCCCTGACGAGCAGCAGGCGGGCGTAGCGCCGCGCTTCGAGCGCAGAGTTCGAGTATTGCGCGGAGAAATCCAGCACACCCTGCGTGGCTGCGAACAAGGCTGCAGCAGGCAGCACCCAGGGCGCCAGCCACGATGCGCCACGGATTTCGAGCAGCACCGCCACGATCAACAGAAAAAGCCCCAGTCCCAGCACCGCATCCAGCAGCGTTGCCAACACGCGTGGACGAGCGTCGACATCGCCATACAAACGCGAGAGCGTGGTGTTGAGCGGCATCATCAGCACAGTGGACGCCAGCGCCGCAGCGGCGACCCCCAAGGCGAAATGCGCATACTGCTCCGGGCCGAGGCCGCGCACGAACAACGACAGCGCACATACCGACAGCACGCCGGACGCGGCACGCACACCGATGTAGGCCACGGATGCACGCAAACTCATGATGACGCTTGCTCGTGAGGTGCACACAGCGAACGTGCAAGTTCGATCCACCGTGCCGCAACCTTGTCGGCGGCAAAGCGCTGCACACGTACATGCAAAGCCGACGATACGGCATTGCGTTCGACGTCATTCAGTGACAATGCCTTTTGCATACACTGTGTCAATGCCGCCGCATCGCCCGGCGCAACCAGCCATTCGGCCAATTCATCACCGAGGATTTCCGGTGGACCATAAGGACAGCGTGCCGCCACCACCAGGCAGCCTTCCCCCATCGCTTCCATCAGCACGTTCGACCAGCCCTCGTAACGTGAGGCGAGCACGAAGAGCGAGGCTGCGCGATAAAAGGGGCGCGGATCCCGAACCCAACCTGTCAACACCACTTCGCTGCCGATACCTGCGCGCGCGATGTCTTCTTCGATAGCACCACGATCCGGCCCGTCGCCGACGATGACCAGTCCGGGGCGCGGCGCGGGCAACGCCGCATACGCAGCGGTGAGCACATCGAAGCCCTTGGTGTGCCGGTCAAGACGGCCAACAGCTAGCACATATCCATTTTGCATTTTCATGGACAAGCTCTCTGGATCAGCATCGACCACTTGTGCGCCTGTGACGAGCGAATTCGGTATGTGATGCAGTCGCGCCTGCGGAATTCGCAAAGCCCCTGCCAGCTCGCCACGCACGCCCTCGGAAACGGCAACCACCGCGCCAGCATGACGATAGAACAAACCCAGCAATGCCCGCCGCCAACGCGGCAGCCATTGCGGGTTGTGATGCACGCTGACGATCAGGCGCGACGCGCAGGCATTCAAGCCAGCCGACACGACGCATGGCATACCGGCTTCGTCCATAAAGGCCATGATGACATCCGGGCGGAAACAGCGAATTTCTTCCGACACCTTGCGCACGCGACGCCACACGTTGCGCAATTTACGCAGCAGACCCTGCTGCACACCCAAGTCTGTAAAAACCACGGACACGCCGAAGTCCAGCGATCCGCCCGCGCTTTGCCAGGCAAGCACGCGCACGTCATGGTTCAGACTCCACTCGCGCGACAAGATCGCAGCGACCTGCTCTGCGCCGCCGCCAAACACCGTTGGAATGACGACGAGAATTTTCATGCAATGCCCAGCTCGCAACCGGCCGGCACGGCGAGAATCATGAGATACGCTTCTCCGATACCAGGCTGCTCCAGCTTGCGCAAACACACATGCTCTCCCGTGAACAGCCGTGCAAGCCAGCCGAACACGGAGCGACGTGCACTCGTTACCGAACTTTCGACGGCGTAGAAACTCGCATAGCCAGCTTCGCGCAACAAGGCAAAAATGGCCTGCCCGCCGTTGTCACCGTCACTCCTCAGGCTTTCGAATATGACAAATGGTTTGTCGCGCGACAGGCATTCCGCCAGCCCGCGCAAAGCACTCAACTCGGCACCCTCGACATCCAGTTTGATCAAACCGATGCGCAACCCATCTTCGCCCGACAGCACTTCCGCCAGCGCTGCATCGCCACGCCGCACCTGGCATTCGATCCGATCGCCATTGCTGCTGCCGGTCGGCCCCCCTGCAAACGCAAAACCGGAAGCCCCGAGATTGCCCTGCCTGTTCGAGAAGAAGCCTAGCACACCTTCTTCGTTTGCAAAACCCATTGGCATAACGCGAATATCCGCGCCGCTCAACGCGGCATTTGCACGCAACACGTTCAACGTAAAGGGATTGGGCTCAACCGCCAGGACGGTGCGAAAGTAACGCGAAAAAAACAAGGCGTGATTGCCAATATTGGCACCGACATCCAGCGCGATTTCCTCAGCAAAACGCGTCTTGTGTGCGGCAAGAAAGTGGCCGAATAAGGGCTGCAGAAATTGGCCCTCGTGAATACCGGCAACCAGCATCTCACTGGAAACCTCATCCGCGGGCAACAACACATGCGCAGGCAAAGCCGCTGCGTCACGACCACGCAGAACGAAATCCAGCAAACGCCGGCTCAGCGCCATGCGCAACGAGGCCGCCCCGCTCCGGTACTTCACTGAATGCATTGCCCGCGCCCAAGAAGGAATGGGCGGCAGTATACGGGCAAAGCGCGTCGCAGCAGCCGACAGAACTACAAGCAACGCCCCTTGGCTGGCAGTTGCCACTTGCGCGTCGCGTAGAGTTTCTGCGCGTACTGGATGAACGGACGACTATGCATCGGCGCAAAAGCGCCGCACACGATCTCGTTGATCTGATCCGCATCGGCTTTGCGGCCACTCAAGGTGTAAGCCGTCATGCACGCAGTGAAAGAGTTGTACTGCGGCTTGATCTTCAAAGACTCATCACAGACCTTCACGATTTCAGGAAGTCGCTGTAGATCGGTATTGCGCCACGCACGCAAACGAAGAATCGCAGCCTGTGGTGCCAGCAACGAGGCCTTGCTGATCGAAGCGCCAATGGCATCCAGTTGTTCGGAGGTCGTGGCGTCCATCACCGAGGTGTCGTTGAGCGTCTTGTAAGCCGATTCCAGGCGACGATAGTCACGCCAGGTCGAGGCCAGGATCACCACCCCGATCGCCACCGGAATCAACAGCCAGCGCGCATTGAAGCGCAAGGTCGGCAAACCCTCGTCACCCGCGTCCACCACACCAATCGCACACGCAAATGGCACGAGGAAATACGTGTACCACAGCGGATATTCCACCATGCTATGCGCACCGATCACCGCGATGATCCCCAGTCCCCACAAGGTCTCAAGTGTCGGCGTCTCACGCCAACGACGCCACAGCCACATCCCGATCAGCACAAGTGCTACAAGAATGAACACCAACCCGAACTCAGCAGCAAAATGCAGGAGGGTGTTATGCGCATTCTCGCCAATCCGCACGTAATTCACAGGAGGCAAACCGATCGACCCAAGCGCCGTCTGCCACGAATACATCCCCGGCCCGACACCCGTCAGCGGATGCGCCAGTGCAGTCTTCCAGGCAATTACCCAGTCGAACATCCGTTGCCCGTTCGACCCGCCCTCGCTGACACGATCGATCGCCGAAGTCACTCCTAGGGCCGACTGCGCTCCGCCGAATGCCAGCCACATCTGCGAAACGACACTCAGAACCAACACCGCGCCCATGCCCAGCCAAACGCGCCGACGTCCGGCAGGCTCAAGGCGGCGCGTGTATATAACCGCAACCAAAGGCACTACCGCCGTGTACAACCATACCGCACGCGACACCGACAACGCCGAAAAGAAAGAGATCAAGGCCGCAACAATGAGTGCCACGATTGTGGGAAAACGCCTGCGCAGCCAAAGATGCAGAACCGAAACGAGTCCTAGCCATAGCAAGTCCGCAAAATGATTTTCCTGAGCGATGTTGCCGTATGCCGCGTTCATGAGTTTGGCCATGACCCAACCAGACTCCGATATACCATTGAGCTGAAAAGCGGACGCCGCGCACTGCAGGCAAGCACAAATGAGCATGCCCCACGCGGAAAGATCAACAACCCGAGCAGTGCCCAAACACGCTACGGCTTGCTGAATCAGAAAGATGCCGAGCAGCACAAACAGTGCATTGTCGATCAAACTTTGGACGGCAGAAGCATTCGTGTTCGGCATTGCCCCCAGCCAAGAGCCACCAAGCACCCCGATAGCTATCGCAAGTGGCACTAGCAGCGAAACACGCAACGCAACGCGCCCCTGCCAAGCCAATACGGCGCCCAGCACAACGCAAATCGCGGCAGAGAGAAATTCGTTATAAAAAACGGTCTGCGGGTAACGATGCCAAGCGAAGATAGGCCCCAATTGCAAGGCAATCAGCAAAGGGACGACCAGCAAGCTGGAGACTTTATGGGGCAACAGAAATGGCATTGCAAAATCCGCATCGAATCAAGGTAAGTGGCGGATTATGCCTTGCGGGAAGTTGAACACGAACTTTGGGCTCTTCCGCAAATTGAAACACACGTAGTGACGTTCCAATCAAGCAGATATCTCGATCAAAATACGCCTCCTCCCAGTGGCAAACGAGGCGCGCAATCGCGCTATCTAGAGAACGATATGGGTTAAGCTTGTGTGAGCCGCAAGGTAGTCATGCCCCAATGTCTCTGAATTGACAGCAAGGTTGGCCCCAACGTCGTGTAACAGTATGGAGAAAATGTGAGTCGGATTCATTTGCTTGTTCCTGACATGCCCGACCATACAGAAATATTGCCGTATCTCCGCGAGATCGACGATTCGCGACGGTACGCCAACTTTGGACCATTGGCATCGAGGTTTGAAGATCAGCTGGGCGGTATGTTGGGGGGCCCGGCGTTACACCGGTGCTGTGTCGCCAATTGCACTCTGGGTTTGGAGCTTGCTTTGCTGGCTTTGGATTTGCCGCTTGGCTCCAAAGTATTGTTGCCAGCCTTGACTTTTGTCGCAACGGCGACCGCTGTCATAAGGACTGGGCTGATCCCTGTACTTGCCGATGTTGATCCAGAAACATGGCTGCTCAATACAAGTATGACGCGAGAGATAATCCGCGAACACAAGATCGCTTGTGTGATTCCGGTTGCAGCCTATGGCTGCCCGGTTCCAATACAACAGTGGGATGAGTTTGTCTTCGATACCGGAATTCCGGTCTTGATTGATGCCGCGGGGGCTTTTGGCAATCAGCAGATCGGAGAGCAGGCGACCGTTGTTTTTAGCTTTCATGCCACCAAGACATTGGGTATCGGTGAGGGTGGATTGGTTTGCGGAAAAAGCAAACCATTTATCGAAATCGTCAGGCGTTTGACCAATTTTGGTATAGATATCTCTACGGGCTTTTCAATGGCCGCTGGCTCGAATGCCAAATTGAGCGAATATCACGCAGCGGTCGGATTGGCGGCTATTCAATCGTGGCCGACCAAGGCGGCGCAACGACGGACTTTATACACAGAATACGTGAAGGCGCTCAGCCTGGCTTGCCCGCAGATAAAATTCCAGTGTCGTCCCGGTGATGGGGTTTATTCGATTATGCAGATATGTTTGCCAGACAAAGTTGAAAATTCAATTGTAGCTGCCGCAATGGCAATGCAAGATATTGAAACACGGCTCTGGTATCTGCCATTACTTGATACGCATCCTGCATTCAAAGCGGTCTCAATCGAGGGCGGTCTTCCCGTTGCGCGCTCACTGGCGAAATCAATGCTTGGACTTCCATTTCATCTTCGGCTCGCCCCGGGATCAATCAAGAAAATATGCTCAGCCCTTGCCGATGTTTTGACTAAATATAAGTAACAAGATAGACGATATAAATAGCTGACATCATATCAGCACTTGCTCCCGCATCGCGGGCCACATCGGATGCGCTTCGAGGAGCTGAAGCGTTGAACAGCGGTGCTGTGCTTGGTTGCGACAGTTCAATGGGATCTGCCAAGACATTTTTCTATCGGGATTGGGAATGCTCGTTTCACTTCTGAAATCACTATGGCGTACGAATCCTGACACCGAGAGACTTCTTGAATCTGCCAAAGAGTTGCGCAAGCAAGACAGAGGGCATGATTCGCTTGCCATTTATCAAGATCTTGTTTTTATGAAAGGCGTATCCGTAGACGTCATTCGAGAAGCAGCGCAGCTCGCTATGGAATGCAAACAGAATAATCTTGCCATTGCTTTTCTCAAGCAAGCGCTTTCTATAACTCCTGATGACTTCGCGCTCCAGACAAATCTCTCCGTCTTGTTGAAGGCTACGGGTGACGTGCACGGTGCAATCGAATGTGGCGAAGCTGCAATGAAGCTTGCGCCGGAGCGTTTTGAGGCAATCTACAACCTCGCACTGCTGCGGGATGAACTGGGTGAGCACAAAGAGGCAGAAAGACTGCACCGGCAGGCTATTCTTCTTGCACCGGATTTCGAGCCCGCACACAACAGCCTCATTTGCCTGCTTGATCAATTGCCAGGAGTAGAGCCAAGCGAGATGCTCAATGCGCGCAAGCGATGGGCGGAACGCTACCCCTTACCAACAACGCCACGTAATCACCGTAATATTCGCGACCCACAAAAAATTCTAAATGTAGGCTATGTCTCTGCCGATTTCAAAGCACATCCGAGCGCCTATTTTGTTACCCCACTTTTCTCGAAGCATGATCGCAACCGGGTCAAGGTCCATTGTTACTACAATTGGCCAGAAGAAGACGAGATGTCACGCCAGATCCAATCACTCGTGGCAGTCTGGAGAAACATTCATGGCATGGATGATCAGCGCGTTGCTGCCTTGATCGAAGACGACGGTATAGACATACTGGTGGATTTGTCGGGGCACACCGTCGGAAACAAACTTGGATTATTTGCATCGCAGATATCGCCTATTCAGGCGACATATATGGGTTATCTGGGCTCAAGCGGATTGCCACAGATACAATATCGTATTAGTGACGCGATGCTGGATCCTCTGGGTATGACTGAGAGCAATCAGACAGAAACTGTAGTCCGAACAAATGGTTGTTGTGTCTGCTTCAGCCCGGACCACAATGCTCCGCAGCTCAATGAGCTTCCGGCGCTGAAAAATGGCACCTTAACGTTTGGCTCCGTGAACGCCCGACGAAAATTGAACGAAACTGTCCTCACTTCGTGGCGCGAGTTGCTTTTGGAGGTTGTCGATTCAAAATTGATCATGATTCTCGCACACGGCGAACGGCCCTCTGTTTGCGGCGCGATGCTGGATTTTTTTGCTAGCGGAGGGGTTGATCCACAGCGCATCTCCATTCGCGGTCGGCAAAATCTGGAGGGCTTTTTCTCCTGCATTCAGGAATGTGATCTCATGCTGGATCCGTTTCCCTACAACGGAGGAACCACAACCTTTCACTCTTTATGGATGGGCGTTCCAGTCATCACGCTTGCAGGAAAATCAGCTCTTGCGCGCTGCGGATTGATGATAATGGAGAGTATCGGACTCCCCGAATTTGTCGCACATTCACGGGACGAGTACGTCAAGATTGGCAGACTCTATGCGGAGAGTCTGCCCGCTCTGGCGCAGATTCGCGCTAGCCTTCGTCAGAAGTTCATTGCCGCGCCTTTCGCTGACTCATCACGGGTGGCGCTCGAAGTAGAAAATATTTACAGAAAGTTATGGCAAGACTGGTGTGAAACTTCTCCTCGGCTTGAGATTTAATCGCTCAATATGGCATTCCTTACGAGAGTACAGCTTGAACAAATGGGCTTTGGCCGATTGGGAGAAAATGTTCTGATTAGCGACGCCGCCCGATTTTATAATATCGACCATATTGAGATTGGGAATCATGTACGGATTGACGATTTTTGCATCTTATCGGCAGGTAGTGGCGGAATCCGGATCGGCAACTACGTTCATGTTGCGTGCTTCTGCAGTTTGATAGGCAAGGAATTGATTAATATTCGAGATTTTGCGAATCTGTCTTCGCGCGTTGCCATCTATGCTTCCAGCGACGACTTTTCTGGCGCATCTCTAACCAACCCCATGGTCCCTGAGCATTATCGTCACGTTCAGCACGAAGCTGTCGACATTGGCCGCCATGCCATCATCGGTGCTGGGTCCGTTATTTTACCCGGAATCGTGGTAGGAGAAGGTGCGGCCGCTGGCGCACTTACGTTGATTAAAAATAATCTTGACCCATTTGCCATGTATGTCGGGGTGCCGGCAAGGAAAATCGGCGAACGCAAACGTGATTTGCTGGAATTAGAAAAACAGTTGAAGTCATGAGGTAAATTCCACTGACTTTTTTAGATACGCAGCATACTTTCCAATCAATCCACATCGCATATCTCCGCACACGAACTGCAGCGCTCAGATGAGGGCGGTAGAGTTTTTGTCGATTCAACGTAGCAATGATTTTGTGCGTCTAAGATTGTAAAACATGTGGATTTTACGGATATTTTTTCAGCAGTATCGATCGCAGGGGTTCCAAACTGTATCGAATGAGGCGCCTTGTTGAGATGGGGGGTTATAAATCAAGGTGTGGCGTTTGGTTGGGGAAATGCGACTTCAGGAAAGTAACAACCGAAACTCTGTATTTCCAGCAACTCGGGGGACGGAAGGAAAATACCACTTGCGAGTTTCTTGATGGCCTGAGCATTCCAAGCGGTTTTCGTTGCCAAAGCGTGCAATCCAAAAACTTGATCACGGGCAACAACACTTCCAACAAAACCGACTGACATTAGCTCGGTTGACAAAGTTTGCGCAGTAAATGCTGTCTTGTGAGCCATAAAAATGTTACCCCGCTGGATATCCGCCTGATGCCCATACATTATGTCGATAGCACTGATGGGGCCTGCAGGTGAAACGTATAGCGGGTTAGTCAGCGCCCCATATGTGATAGCTTGGGCTACTGAAAGAATATCAGGGCATAGTACGACAGCGACACCATCGGGTTTGAGCACGCGCAGAAATTCAGCGAGAACAACCGGAACCTCAAATGACCAGACATGTTCAATATTGTGGGATGAAAATATCGCATCTATAGAGGAATTCTCTATTATTGACATATCTTGCAGACTTCCTACGATGTCTGGTTTTACAGCCTCGTTAATGTCATACCTCAACTCTTCCCACGTTCCTTCTTGAAAATAGCTTGGAAGATTTTGAATAGTGGAAAATCCACAGCCGACATGAAGCAATGTTCTCATATCAATCCTTCAAAGATAGACGCTAGGCGGCGATATCTTCACCGTTTAATGACCAGTCCTTGTCCGGTCGGTAATGGCATGACGCGGTAATGTCTTGCCTCAAACCATTGGTCTTCTGCTATTTTTTGTGGGCGGTAAGTAGACCACTCGTAATCGTCGAGGATTAGGATGCCGCCTGGAACCATGCGGTCAAACAGGTAATCAAGTGCAGCGACCTCAGCTGGCGCCTGGTTCAAGTCAATATGCAAGTAGGCGATGCGATCAGGACAGTTGTTTTCAAAAACATTCGGAATAAACCCCTTTATTAATCGGACTTGAGGGTAGGCTGCAAACTTGTTTTTGATCCGCTCGTACAAGCCCTCCCCGTGTTCAGGCATCGCGTGATTCAGCATTGATGGATCGTGTTCAAACATATCGTAGCCCCAGAACATTTTCGGGAACTCCACGCCGCCCAAATAATCGATCACCGTTTTTATGCCGACTCCTGTATAGGCTCCACACTCGACGAAATCCCCTTGGAGCTGGACACAGTGATAGGCGGCACACGCTAGGACGTATCGCCGCCAAATGATTGCCTCATCGGACACACTCTCTAAATTGGATTCCCATGCCTGTCTGAACGGGTGATCATCCAGCATCGACATGTTCCTGCCCCAGGTCAAGAAGTTGTCGGCGAAGTGGTGACCGCTGGCCGCAAGGTTGATTATTTCCGTTGCTGAAGTCACCACAGATTCGGGATTCGAGGTTTCCCAGAATACGGGCATGAAGAAGTTGGCGCACGCATTGTGTACTGGCGGGCTCAGCTTGGGCAGCATCTTAATGATGTCGGCTTGCGCCAATGCCTTTATGGGCGTACGAACGCGCGGTGATTTTCTGAACATTTGCCGGATTATGCGAGTCAGAATCATTCTATTTTTCGACGGGGTGGTTTTAAAACAAAAAGTTGTGGGCGTGCAAAAGATCACAAACATTGGGGACTCATCACGGCGACATGCGCCATGTGTTTTCGATCAATCCTTAAAAAACAAACGTTGAACTGCGACCCCTTCTGCTGGCGTGGAAACTGGTGTAGAAATGATCGTGCGATCTTCTTTTTGATCAGCAGCGAAAGGGTCAAGCCCAAGCCCTTGAGCGAGTTGCCAACGAGCCTCTTCAAGATGCTCCGTCAATAATGAGGTTTGCCAATCCATGATCAAACCGAGATTTTGATGTACAGCCAATTGTAGCCCGGCTTGATAAGCCTTGTGACTGAAATCCTCTTCCATCAGGGCCGCGCCGCCTTCCAGGAGTGCATCGAATTGAATTCTTTCGCGCTGCTCTAGGCTGGCACGACGAATGACCATTAAGGAGCCATCTAATACACACATATTTTCAACAACTCTTTGCAAATTAGATCCCATGACTTGAACTTCATAATTCCCGGACTTTTCGCCAGAAGGAACCAAGAAGGAGGCAGCTTTGTTTTCTGATTCGCTTAATCGCCAGTCCATGCGTTCCCAGCGACGTGCGCCAGCGAAGCTCAGGATATCGCAGTACTCAAGGGCGGCAACGACGTCGCCAAAGAAATTGGGACTATGAATTTCAATGTTTTTATGCATCCATAGAACAAGGTCGGCACTGGATTCATAAATAGCTTGATTGTAGGTCGGCTCTTTTCTGTTTTCACGACACTGGAAGAAATTTACGTAAAGGCCGTGAGGCAATTGGCAGCGAGCTTCAATCCCTGTTCGCATAGATTGAAACACAGTCTCGTCATTGCAGATAATATATACATCGATTTGAATCCGCTTGGGTAGTGCGGGCTGGGTCACGAGAGCATTCTGGTCATAGTCGCGTGCCTGAATGCAGACATTCAACATGCGTATTTGCAGTAGATCGTAGAGGTCTTTAGTCTCGATGGTCTGCGCATGGACAATCGCGTCCCGAGCCTTTTGAACGCAGTCCGCTTGCAAGTAAAATCGCGCCACATTAACCAATGCGGCAATTTGTTCATTTGGTGTAAAGCGCGAAAGTCGTTCGAGCAGGTAGTTAGCCGCTGCCTCAAAACGTCCTTCAGTGGTGAGGCGCTGTGTCCAAAGGATGTGGGCAGTTCCGCAGTCCGGGTAGGCGCTCAAGCAATGGTCGACAATTCGTTTTGCGGCTTCGTTCTGTCCAAAGCGGAATACCGCATAGGCGCGTTGTAGAATTTCTTGGGCGGGTAGCGTATCGACTTGGCTGGTTTTGTTCAGGATAGCAGCTCGCTTTGCTTCCAGCATGGATATACAGGCAGCTTCGAATTCTCGGGCGAATAAATCGCCATTCCCCAAGGCTGTTCTGGCGAAACGTTCGCGGGCTTCGATACGAAACCGTTTCAAGAAGGCCACATCGTGAGCCCCCGCAACGGCACGTTCGACATACTCTGCCTCGTTGCCAACCACCCAGTCCGAAAGTTCAAGATTGTTTAGTATCGACTGCCCCATACGGGATATTAGAGACTTCCCAGCCATGCTCACTGCTGGAACCCCCATGTATGTCGCGAAACAAGTGGTCGTTCCTCCGTTGAACGGATAGGTATCGAGAATTATGTCGATATCGTTGTACGACTCAAAGTACGCAGTGCCTGCAGCAGGTTTATGGAATTCGACACGATCCAGAGCAATATCTGCTTCTTCAAGACGACGGCACATGTACTCCTCGGCAGCAGGATCGCCAAAGCTAATCGACCTTAATACAAGTTTGCTATCGGGTACACGGCACAAGATATTTGCCCAGCAGAGCAGAATGCGTGTGTTGATTTTTGCGATATTGCCAACGCACGCAAAGGTAAAGTATCCATTGCGTTCGACAGGTGGTTCGGCAACGATAGATACATCTTCTTTGGGGTCGAAACACCAAAAGGACGTGGGTAATACCATAGGTGTTTCGGTGTAGTAGCGCGAGCTATCTGCATCGATCATATGAGCGTCTAGCAGCTTACCGTCAATGGTCGACAAACCCGTTGTTGGTGGGTAACCCAAACCTGTCAGTTGCAAAGTGGCCAACCGTTCCTGAAGCAAATTCAAACGATTGGCCGAGGAGTGTCCTGCCAGCTCAACAAGAACGTCCAGTTCATGGGATCGAATCAGCGAGAAAAGTTTGGTGTCCGAAAGCTCACTAACAGAAAAAAACCGATCGGCATTTGCTTTGATATTTTCTGTTTGGGCGTCTGAGATTGGGAAGTCGTAATAGATGAATACTTCAAATTTTTCGTGATCGTGATTTTCCAGCAAAGGGCGCGCAAAATAACGTACCGAATGATTGCGGAAATCGGGGGACCAATACCCGATACGCACTCGTCCTGGCGTTTTTCTGGGTGCTAAATCTGGAACCTCCGGCGGTACTTCATCGGCTCGCTTAGTCAGCGGGGCTAGCGTTGCGCTCCAAAATCGATGCTCTGCCGCCAACTGCGCTTCGTCAATATCTGCATATGCGCAGTAGAAAAGATGGCAATTGGCAAAACGCAGGGTATCGAACGAAGTTAGCCAAGCCTTGAGTGTGTGCTGCCTTGCAAGTTTCGTATCACCTTTTTGCAATGCCGCACCGGCATAAACTGCATTTACATTCGGAAAATTCTCGTTGGAAGCTTTGGCTTGTCGTAAAAAAACAAGGCCTTCGTCGCTTCGATACAGATCGTTCAGAAGCTTGGCGTGATTGATAACAACCGGTAGAAAAGAGTCATCTAAAGCAAACGCCAGTTCAAAGAGCTTGGCTGCACCTTCATTGTCGCCAATATCTACCAGACAACATCCAAGATTGTTCAAGGCGGGAACATCGTGGGGGAAAGCTTCAAGGTGTTTGCGATATTCAGTAATTGCGGAACGACGATCACCTTGTTCATTAAACTGATTGGCCTTTTGTAGTGGGCTAAGTTGTGTGGGTGATTGAGATAAGTGTGAAATTTTTCGGGTAAATGCACTCTTTATAAATCGCATCAACATGGAGTTATCCCGAGATTTTCATAATTATCAAACTAGCCGGTAGCTCATCAGGATTTAACCTTTATCGTTTTTCTTGAAAGTTCAACGACCAATCCTTCGGTCGCAACCTCAATGAAATCCTGAGGGTAACCATTGTTTTTTAGCTCCCATTTGAACATATTGGCAAGGATTGCGCGTTTGATAAAGCCCATTCCTACTTTTTCTTGATGATCCTTCGCCTTTTCAAAAGCTTGTTCCAAAAGACGGGAAACCTTGTTGGCTGAGAGTACTTGACGACGTTGATCCATTAATTTCGGGGGTATGTTTTTGACGAAATGCGCCGCCAACTCCAGTGCCAACGTTTTCTCCGCTTCATGATTGAAAAGACGAAATAACTTGATCATTTAAAATGCCCTCTGCAAACGAAAAAGCCCCTCGGAAGAGGGGCTTTTGCCGGGAGAAAAAATTAACGGCAGGAGGCCGGAACATATTTGGAGGGAGTTCCGGTGCAAGTCCATGTTAGCGTGCCGGCGGCAGATTGAACCGACGGGCTGAGCGAGATGGTAACTGCCTGACCTACGGACGTTGTGGCCGTCGAGCCAGTTACGGTCACCAAGCCCACCGTGGACGTGGTTGAGCCACTTACCTTGCCCACTATCGCAGGAACACAATCGGCGCCGACCGTAGTCGGCACGTTTGCGCCGCCAACCCCTTGATAGGCTTCCGTGATGCAAGTACGGGCGGAACTGGCGGAAAGCATCAATTCAGACACTTTGGCACGAACCGTATAATCCTGATAGGCGGGCAAAGCGATGGCCGCCAAGATACCAATAATGGCTACCACGATCATCAGTTCGATCAGGGTGAAGCCTTGTTGGACGCGTCTAAGATTGCTCATATTTATCTCCTGTGATGGAACGGATGGTGATCCGTACGACTTGCATGAAGCGATTGGCATGCCAAGACAAAAGCGCCTAGGGGGAAAATAAAAAATACATATAAAACAATTGTTTGGATAATAAAAACCCCACGAATCTCTTCAATAAAAGCCCTCAGTCAAGTGATCGGTGACGATTTTTGTCACACGCAGCCGGAGGTTGGCAGTCTGCGCCTATGTTTGTCTTTCTTCAGGACACCCCGCAGATACGCATAGATCGTTTCTTGGCTGACATGCCCGTGGCGGTAATCTGCTGTGGCGACCAGCACCAGTAGATCTGGCGATCATGTTCATGCGCATACGGCACTGCCCTCAAGGAGCTTGCGCCGACGCGCAACACACCGCTCGCGATAGCACGATGCAATCTGCGTGGTGTCATAGCGCACCGAACTTGCCGAGCGATTGCGGCATCACTCGCGTAACCCCATCGAGGTCGAGCGGTCAAGTTGCCGAGAAATCGCTGTGACGCCACTCCATGTCCATGCTCAATCATGATGACTGCGTTCTGTTCCGCACTCATGAGTGTATGGTCTGTCCATTCTGCCGCCCTGGCCGATTTAGAGTGTTGCACTTGAAACTTGAGACTAAGCGATGACAGCATGAACATGTGAATGTCCAGCGCTTCGGCTACGTCTTGAACCAACACGCCCGACAAGTGACTCAGTGCCACCGCCGTCGCTTCGAACTGATCGCCGTGGCGACCGGCTTCTGTATTCCCGGCTTGCCCATACAGCCGCCAAACCCTTAGGTCAGGGGGTCAACGAAACCGGGGGAGGTTGCCAGGGGCCATGGGAAAGACTGTTATTCTGCTTTTGCGCCGCAAGAGCGGCATGTTTTGGCTCTAAGCGATGATCGCAGTCCGTGGTGCTCCAGCATGATTATTGTCAAACAGGCCGTTAGCGGAGATTGGTTGCCTGTACTACATAAAGTGCGGCACTTGATCAGGGCGCTATTAACACCACTACTCAATAAATTGTAATAGAGGGAGGCCGTCGCTTATGAATAATAAAACCTCTGTCGATTTCTTGTACATATTGCCTTCAAGCATTAGCACTGATTCAAGTGACGTGGCGTCATTGAATTGGCACAGTCTGGAAAGTCCTTTTGGCTGCAAATCACCTTTGACATTAAATGCTGCGTTGCCCTCTGTTCATGGGATTGCGGCAGCACTCTCTCCTGATGAGTGCAAAGCAGTCATCGCGATGGGCGAGGCCCTACCACGATACGAAGGCAGGGCCGAACTGGGTTCAGACGCTTATCGAGTGAGCCATATTTCCTGGATTGAGCCACATCCTGAAAATCATTGGCTATTTCACCGATTGGGCGTGCTCTTTGCACAAGCAAACAAACACTTTGACTTTGAACTCACTGGATTTGTCGAAGCACTTCAGTTCACTAGGTATGGTACCGATCAGTATTTTGACTGGCACGTCGATATCGGCAGCGATCAAACGAGTGCGCGCAAGCTATCCCTTTCAATTCAGCTCTCTGGGCCAGATGAATACGACGGCGGCATACTTGAATTCGCAAACCTGAGCACCGGCGAACAAACCAGGCAGCTTGGTACGGCTATATTTTTTCCGTCTTACCTACTTCATCATGTGAGTCCGGTAACCAGAGGCGTGCGCCGGTCATTGGTTGTATGGGGGTATGGCCCGGCCTTTCGCTAGAGTCTTGAGACCAAACACTGCTGATATCATCTTGCCCTGATGCGTTGCAACACTCCCGCGATGCGGTTTTTGAGGCACGGTAAGCAATGGCTGTTTTTGTTTTGGATGATAGAGTGCCAACGCTCGGCGAGAACTCTTGGATTGCGGAGAGCGCTACGGTACTGGGAACCGTGCTGCTCGGTCGCAATGTGAGCGTATGGTTTAACGCCGTCCTGCGCGGTGACAACGACCCTATTGTCGTCGGCGATGGTTCCAACGTACAGGATGGAGCAATCCTGCATACGGACGACGGCATACCGCTGACAGTCGGCGCAAACGTCACTATCGGGCACATGGCGATGCTGCATGGCTGCACGGTGGGTGATGGTTCGTTGATCGGAATCAACGCGGTCATATTGAACGGTGCGGTCGTGGGCAAGAGTTGTCTGATTGGGGCGAACTGCCTGATTCCGGAAAACAAGGTCATTCCGGATCGGTCGCTGGTTGTTGGCACGCCTGGCCGCATCATTCGTCAGCTCACGGACGAGGAAGTTGCAGGCATGTTGGCGAATGCGGAAGTTTATGTTCAGAACGCCGTGCGGTTCCGGCAGGGGCTGAAGCGGATTGGCTGAGGTGCGTGCCGCCTCAGTGGAGCGAACAAACACGTGATTGCTTTGATCCAGCGTGTCAGCGAAGCGGCCGTGCGCGTTGACGATGAGGTGATTGGCGCGATTGGTTGCGGACTGCTGGCGTTGATCGCTGTTCAACCCGATGACACGCCCGGCATGGCCGATCGGCTTCTTGACAAGATGTTGAACTACCGTGTCTTCCCCGATGATGCCGGACGCATGAACCGCTCTTTGCGTGACACGCGTGGCGGCTTATTGCTGGTGTCGCAGTTCACATTGGCCGCCGACACTGCAAAAGGCACGCGACCGAGTTTTACGTCAGCCGCATCGCCGACGCTGGCGGCGCAATGTTTCGAATACCTGGTCAACGCCGCGAGCGCTGCCCACGAAGATGTCGCCTGCGGTCGCTTTGGCGCGGATATGAAGGTCAGTCTCGTCAATGATGGGCCGGTTACGTTCTGGCTGGAAGTGTGATGAAGCGTGCGGCGATGCATCGATTTGTGATCGCAAGTCTCGTAGCAGTCCTCGCGGCATGTAGCAGCACGCCGCCCTCACCGCTCCCTTCGCCACCCCGCCCCTCTCATCAGCCTTCGGCTCCGACGTTCCGTTTGAGTTCGCCGGAACATGCCAATGAAATAGTCATTTTCTCGCTGGGCTTGCTCGATACGGGTTACCGCTTTGGTGGAAACAATCCGGAAGCGGGACTCGATTGCAGTGGGATGGTGAGTTATGTCGTCGAGCAGGTTGCGGGGAAACGTCTGCCACACAATGCGGCGCAGATTGCTGCTATCACTCGCCCAGTTGATCGCGCGGCCTTGATGCCGGCCGATCTGGTGTTCTTCAATACTGACGGACACACCTATTCCCACATGGGAATCTATCTTGGCGATGGTCGCTTCGTGCATGCGCCTTCGAGCAAGGGCAGTGTGAGGATAGAGCGTCTGGACAGCACTTACTTCGCCAGCCGATTCAGCGGTGCGCGCAGTCTGTTCTGAATGACACTGTCCTGACTCACCGACGCACTAGTGGCCGATGAATGTGTGCAAATCGGCCAGCACCTGTGCCGCGTGCGTGTCCGGGTCTACGTCGAGATAGGCCTTGCGCACAATGCCCTTCGGGTCGATCAGGAAGGTCTGGCGCTTGGCGAATTTCATGACTTTCCAATCAGACAGCGAGCCGTAGCGTGCTGCGACAGTACCGCCTGTATCAGCAAGTAGAGGAAACGGCAGTTTGTGTTTCTCGGCGAATGCGCTGTGTGAAGACGAGTCATCGATGCTCACGCCCACGACCTGCGCATCGAGATCGCTGATCAATGCCTGTCCGTCGCGAAAGCTGCATGCCTCGGTCGTGCAGCCGGGCGTGTCGTCCTTGGGATAGAAATAGAGCACCAGCCACTTGCCGCGAAAATCCGCGAGTTTGCGCAGCGTGCCTTGTTGGTCGTGCAAACTGAAATCCGGTGCCAGTGCACCTACGCTCGGCGTTTGCGCCTGAGCCATGAGCGCAAGCCCAGCAATGACTGTCGAGAAGATCCAGGTCCTGAGTTTGATCATTGGCATTCCTTGTAATGTGTCACCGTAGCACCGCCGACCGATTGCCGCCAGCAATGTTAAGCTCGCGGCACCGTCAGGCTCTCTGCCTTACCTGACTACGCTCTTCTGCGCCATCTGGATGCCGTCTCGGCACCAGAGTGCACTCCTGCGGCACTTGGCATCGTCATGTTGAAAGAGCGTCATGCCTGGCTACCAGCTCAAGCAAGAAAGCGTTGCCGTCGCGGGCGGCGATGATTTCATCATTCGTTCGTTGCTGGATCGCAATCAGTTCTCCGATCCCATGGGCGTGGCTGCGGCACTGGGCATTTCATCCGCGACATGGCCGATTTTCGGCTTGCTGTGGCCCTCGGGCCAGATACTCGCAGCGGCCATGATGACCTATGAACTGCGCGACAAACGTGTGCTGGAAATTGGCTGTGGCCTTGGCTTGGCAAGTCTTGTGATGCATCGACGCACGGCCGACATCACGGCGACAGACTGCCACCCGCTGGCCGGAGAATTTCTTAGTGCCAATGCACTACTCAATGACCTGTCGCCCATCAAATATGCTATTGGCAATTGGGCAGATTTGCAGACAGGCCTTGGACAATTCGACCTCATTGTCGGTAGCGATGTGCTTTACGAACGTGACGAGCTCGGTGTGCTGGCCGGCTTCATCGAGCGCCATAGCCAGGATCGTGCGGAAGTCTTGATCGTCGATCCTGACCGTGGCAATCGCTCACGATTCAATCGCCATATGATGACAAACGGTTATGTCCTGACCGAATCGCGTGCCGACTGTCTGCAGGATGGCGTGCCTTACAAGGGGCGCATGCTGCACTATTGGCGCGAGTCGAGAGTGCAGCATGCCAGGCTGGCGTAAAATTGCGGCCGTAACTTACGGTTCGAACGCTTCACCACATGTCGATATCCACCTATTCGCCGCCAGCGCATCACGCTCTTGATCTCGTTTATTTGGACGATGCTGTCGTGGTTGTGAACAAACCCAGCGGCCTGCTCTCTGTACCAGGACGTGGTGCCGACAAACACGATTGCATGGCTTCGCGTGTGCAGGCCGAATTCGCCGATGCCTTGATCGTGCATCGGCTCGACATGGAAACATCAGGCCTGCTGATCTTCGCTCGCGGGCAAGCTGCGCATCGCACACTGAGCTACGCTTTTCAGAGCCGTAAGGTCGACAAGCGCTACATCGCCATTGTCGATGGCCACGTGCCCACGCTCGACGGAGAGATCACCCTGCCGCTCATCTGCGACTGGCCGAATCGCCCCTTGCAAAAGGTCGATCACGAAATCGGCAAACCCTCTGTCACGCGTTATCGGGTTCTCAGTCACGATCCTGGGGCGAACACCACGCGCATCGCGCTGGAACCGCTCACGGGACGCTCGCATCAATTGCGCGTCCACATGCGCTCGCTCGGACATGCCATCCTCGGCGATGCGCTCTACGCAAGCGATCAGGTACGCGAAATGGCCCCACGCTTGTTGCTTCATGCCTCCGTGCTGAAACTCTCTCATCCCTTCAACGGACAAGTCCTTTCCCTGGAGAGCGTGCCGGAATTTTGATGCCTCACACTGCTCCACGGACGGAGTACCATTTCATGCCTGCGGCGTTGCCGAAATCATCATGACGCTTGCACTCGCCAACCATCCTACAAGGAAACCATCATGAGTCTTTCGATGTACCAGGCCTTCATTCCCGGCGCCGTGCGCGCGCTCGAAAACTGCATCGACGCTCTCAACAAGGTCGCCGCACATGCCGAGGCCAAAAAGATCGAGCCCTCGGTTTTCATCAATGCGCGTCTCGCGCCCGACATGTTCCCGCTATCGCGCCAGATCCAGATTGCCAGCGATACCGTCAAAGGCGGCGCAGCACGACTCGCCGGCGAAGAACCGCCGAAGTACGAAGACAACGAGACGACGTTTCCTGAATTGATCGGCCGCCTGCGCATGACAATCGACTATCTTAAATCCTTCAAAGCCGCACAGATTGACGGCAGCGAAGAGCGGCCCATCGTCATCAAGATGCGCTCGGGCGAACTGAACTTCAACGGCCAGAACTATCTGCTCGGATTCGTGCTGCCCAATCTGTATTTCCACGTCACGGCCGCCTACGCCATCGGGCGTCACAACGGCGTCGAGCTGGGCAAGAAAGACTTCCTCGGCAAGATGGGCTAAGTGTCAGCGCCGTTTCATCGCCGGAACGCCCCATGCGCATAGCGGTTTTCGACACGCACGCCTACGACGAACGTGCACTCAACGAAGCAAATCTCGCGCGTCATCATGCGCTGGAGTTTTTCGAAGAGCGTCTGCACGACAAGACCGTCGAGCTGGCGCAGGGCTTCGATGCGGTGTGTCCCTTTGTAAACTGCCGCCTGACAGCACCTGTACTGCAGCGACTCGCACAGATCGGCATCAAGCTGATTGTTCTGCGGGCGGCAGGCTTCAATGGCATTGACATAGCCGCGGCACAATCGTTTGGCATCTGCGTGGCGCGCGTGCCCGCTTACTCGCCGGAGGCTGTGGCCGAACATTGCTTCGCGCTGTTGCTTACACTCGTTCGAAAAACCCATCGTGCATACAACCGTGTGCGCGAACAGAACTTCTCACTCGACGGCCTGGAGGGGTTCAATCTACACGGCAAGACTTTCGGCGCGCTCGGCGCCGGCCGCATCGGTCAGTGCGCCATGCGCATCGCACGCGGCTTCGGCTGCAAGCTCATTGCCTACGATCCGTATGAAAACCCGCAGGTCGCGCGAGACGTAGATTTCGATTACGTCAGCCTGGATCGCCTTTTGCAAGATGCCGACATCATCTCACTGCATCTGCCCTTGAGCGATCAAAGCCATCACATCATCGATGCCGCCGCAATCGAGCGCATGCGGCGAGGCGTCGTCATCATCAACACGAGTCGCGGCGCATTGCTCGACACGCATGCCGTCATCGACGCGCTCAAGACCGGCAAGATCGGCGGTGTTGGCCTGGATGTGTACGAGATGGAAGAAGGCGTGTTCTTTCACGACCTCTCAAATGGTTTGCTGCAGGACGACATGCTGGCGCGCCTGATGATCTTTCCCAACGTATTGATCACTTCGCACCAGGGCTTTCTCACGCGCGAGGCGCTGCACGCCATCGCCGAGACCACGCTGGGAAATGCCGACGCGTTCGAGTGCAATGAAACGATGGTCAACCGAGTCACAGGTTAGAGTAGCTTTGCAAGTCACGGAACCATGATGTCTCGTCATCCCGGCGAAGGCCGGGATCCAGTACCACGCGTGCGAACTGGATTCCGGCCTTCGCCGGAATGACGGAGCTTTTTTAGCGTACCTCCAGCAGAGGCGGACTCGTTCACTCAACCCTTCTTGTAAACGATCTTTTTTGTACCACCCTCGCAACTGCCGACCACCTTTTGATCCTTCACCTCGGCACTTTCCAGTATGTCCAGCGTATAGCTTGCAACACCATGCCCCTTGATCTTGGCTTCGATCTCGCTCTTCAGCTCATCGCAGGATTTCGCTGCAAACGCGGGCGAGATCGTAGCGGCAAGGCACAGCACACAAAATGTCTTGATCATTGGAAACTCCCCGTCAATTGAGATGTGTCGCGCACACGGCTTCTATCAGCCGACCGGCGCAAACCGCTTTATATGCCGCGCAGGCGTGCGAATCCACAGGACAAACGGGTATTAGTTCGAATCGCATGACTTTATACGACAATTACGCAACACCCAGCCCGGATGACTCCATGAGCAAGCTGATCGATACGACAAATCTTGAAAGCGTCTTGCACGATTTCGCACGACAACGCGACTGGGAGCCCTTCCACACGGCACGCAACCTGATTCTCGCCCTGACCGGCGAAGTCGGTGAGTTAGCCGAGATTTTCCAGTGGATGACAGATGCACAAGCCGCAGACATTATGCATACGGAAAAAGCCGAACACGTCAGGCAGGAAATCGCCGACGTGCTGCTTTATTTGATGCGGCTGGCGATGGTGCTGGAGATCGACGTGGATGAAGCAGTGAGAAGCAAGATCGCGCTCAATGCGGTGAAGTATCCGGCGTTGCGCGATTGATCAAGAAAATATGCGGCTAGCAAAGGAGCCGCTCTATTATGACTTTGTCATTCCCGCGAAAGCGGGAATCCACCTCGCCTGACAAGGTGAGTTTGTCACGTAGAAGTAGATTCCCGCTTTCGCGGGAATGACGGATAAGGGGTTACCTTGGCATTTTTCCCCTGCTACGCCAACCAGGTCCGCGCATTGCGGAAGATACGCATCCACGGCGAATCTACGCCGAGCGACTGCGGCGCCCAGCTCATCTGCACGGTGCGGCGGCAGCGCTCGGGGTGCGGCATCATGATCGTGAAGCGGCCGTCCGGCGTCGTCAGCGCCGTAATGCCATCGGGCGAACCGTTCGGGTTGGCAGGGTAACTGCTCGCCACGGCGCCCTTGTTGTCGATGAAACGCGCGGATACCAGCGCCTTGCTGCGCGCGTCCGCGAGCTGGAACACGGCCCTGCCCTCGCCATGACTCACCACGATAGGCATGCGATTGCCGGCCATGCCCGCGAACAGGATGGAGGGCGATTCCAGTATTTCCACCATCGCGAAGCGCGCCTCGAACTGCTCGCTCTTGTTGCGATGGAAGCGCGGCCATGCTTCGGCGCCCGGAATGATTTCGGCAAGATTGCTCATCATCTGACAACCGTTGCACACGCCCAGTGCGAAGGTATCGCCACGCGAGAAGAAGGCAGCGAACTGCTCGCG
Organism: Rhodocyclales bacterium; assembly: GCA_028292505.1. Taxonomy (GTDB): domain Bacteria; phylum Pseudomonadota; class Gammaproteobacteria; order Burkholderiales; family Rhodocyclaceae; genus Viridibacterium. The sequence goes on along the minus strand of JAQGMF010000029.1, from coordinate 4,288 downwards.
CAAGCGCTCGTTGAAGAGAATCGACTTGGCCCAGCCCTGACCTGCACCGAGCACGTCGCCGTACGAAAAACCGCCACAAGCGGCAAGGCCGTGGAAGTCACCGAGATCGATGCGTCCCGACATCAGATCGGACATGTGAATGTCATACGGTGCAAAACCCGCCGCTTCGAAAGCCGAGGCCATCTCGTTCTGCGAATTCACGCCCTGCTCGCGCAGAATGACAACTTTCGGTCGCGCCTTCGCGACATAGGGCGCGGCAACGTCGTCTGCGGCATCGTAGCTGAGCGACACGAACAAACCCGGGTCCGTCTTGTCGGCAAGTGCCGCGAATTCCTGGTCGGCGCTTTCCACGTCATCGCGGATGCGTGCGATCTCGTGACTGACTTCGCTCCATATCTGCAGCAACTCATTGACGTCTGCTTCAAACACCATCTTGGCGTTGCGACGAATGCGCAGTTCGCCGCGCTCGTTCGGGTAACCGATGAAATGCGTTTGCGCGCCAAGCCCCGCTTCGCGCAGCACCGTCTGCACGCGTTCGCGATCGGCACGCCGCACCTGGATCACAGCACCAAGTTCCTCGGCAAACAGCGCGCCGAAAATCCTGTCGTTGAAGCGGCCCTTGAGCAGGTCGGGGCGCTTCTCGCTGCCATCGACGTCGCTCATCATATCGTCGTAGCAGATCGAATCGAGTTCGATGGACAAGCCACTGCGTGATGCAAATGACAATTCCGCCAGTGTGGCGAACAGCCCGCCGTCCGAGCGGTCGTGATAGGCCAGAAGCAAGTTCTCCTGCTTGAGTGCAACGATGCCAGCAACGAATTGCTTGAGCGTAGCCGAGTCAATGTCGGGAGCATGTTCGCCAACGGAGTTGTAAGCCTGCGTCAGCACCGAACCGCCCAGACGGTGTTGCTGTTTGCCCAGGTCGATGAGTACCAGCTCAGTGTCGACGCCCTTCTCTATTTTGAGCTGCGGCGTCAGCGTCTTGCGGATATCGCCAACCGGCGCGAACGCCGTGGCGATCATCGACAACGGCGAGATGACGGCCTTGTCGACCTCGCCGTCTTTCCATGTCGTGCGCATAGACAGCGAATCCTTGCCCACCGGAATGGACAAATTCGCCGCGATACAGAAATCCGAAACCGCTTTGACCGTCTCGAACAATCGCGCATCTTCACCGCGATGGCCGGCCGCAGCCATCCAGTTGGCCGACAACTTGATATCGCCAATAGCCGCCACATCGGCAGCCAGCAGATTGGTAATCGATTCGCCTATCGCCATACGGCCCGATGCCGCCGGGCTGACGCATGCCAACGGCGTACGCTCGCCCATCGCAAAAGCTTCGCCGGCGTAACCGTGAAAACTCATGGCGGTGACAGCTACGTCGGCCACGGGCACTTGCCACGGCCCGACCATCTGGTCGCGCGCCGTCAGTCCGCCGACAGAGCGATCGCCAATTGTGATCAGGAAAGACTTGCTCGCCACGGCCGGCATGCGTAGTACACGCAGCGCCGCTTCCTTCACGTCAATTGCAGTGACGTCGAAGGGCGGCAGAAAGACCTGGCGCGTTGCGACATCACGCGTCATCTTCGGCGGCTTGCCGAGCAACACCTGCATCTCCATGTCGACGGCATGATTGTCGAAATGGCTGTCGGTGACTTGCAGGCGACCGTCAGCGCTGGCCGCACCGACCACTGCGAACGGACAACGCTCGCGTGCGCAGATCGCGCGGAATTCTTCGAGACGCTCCGGCGGCAAGGCCAGGACGTAACGCTCTTGCGCTTCGTTGGACCAGATCTCGCGCGGGCTCATGCCGGGCTCTTCGATCTGTATCTGGCGCAATTCGAAGTGCGCGCCGAGCTTCGCCGAGTCGGCCAGTTCAGGGAAGGCGTTAGAAAGGCCACCGGCACCGACATCGTGAATCGATACGATGGGATTGTTTGTCCCCATCTGCCAGCAGGCGTCGATCACCTCTTGCGCGCGCCGCTGGATTTCGGGATTGCCGCGCTGCACGGAAGCGAAATCGAGATCGGCCGCGTTGCTGCCCGTCGCCATCGACGACGCCGCACTGCCACCCAATCCAATCAGCATACCGGGACCGCCGAGCTGGATAAGCAGCGTGCCGGGTTTGAATTCTTCCTTGAAGGACTGCGTCGCCTGGATGTTGCCGACGCCGCCGGCGATCATGATGGGCTTGTGATAACCGCGCACCTCGCCCTGCACTTCCTGCTCGAAAGTGCGGAAGTAGCCGGTGAGATTCGGTCGGCCGAATTCGTTGTTGAACGCCGCCGCGCCAAGCGGGCCGTCGATCATGATCTGTAGCGGCGATGCGATGCGCTCGGGCTTGCCGTAGTCCTTTTCCCATGGCTGCAGCGCGCCAGGAATCCGCAGATTGGAAACGGTGAAGCCTGCCAAACCGGCCTTCGGACGCGAGCCGCGACCCGTCGCACCCTCGTCGCGAATCTCGCCGCCCGCGCCGGTCGATGCGCCAGCGAATGGCGAAATCGCCGTCGGGTGATTATGCGTTTCGACTTTCATCAGGATATGCGTCAGTTCCTGCTTGTAAGTCCATTGCCCGTCCGCATCCGGATAGAGACGATCGACCTCGAAGCCTTCTATGATGGATGCATTGTCGGCATAGGCCATCACCGTACCCTGCGGATGCGCCTTGTGCGTGTCCTTGATCATGCCGAACAGGCTTTTGTCCTGCGGCGCACCGTCGATGATCCAGTCGGCATTGAAAATCTTGTGGCGACAGTGTTCGGAGTTCGCCTGCGCGAACATCATCAGTTCAACGTCGGTCGGGTTGCGTTCCATGCGCGTGAAGTTGTCGACGAGATAGTCGATCTCATCTTCTGACAGTGCCAGACCCAGCTCGCTGTTCGCGGCCATCAGCGCGGCGCGCCCGCCGCCGAGCACATCCACGCTACTCAAGGGCTGCGGCGAGTAATGCGCGAACAAGGCAGCGGCGGCATCGACACCATCGAGCACCGACTCCGTCATGCGGTCATGCAATACCGGCAAGATCGCTTCGCGTGTTGCCGTGTCGAGGCTCTTGACGTCGAGCGAGAACATCGTGCCGCGCTCGATGCGCACCACCTTGTCGAAACCGCAGTTGTGGGCGATGTCGGTGGCCTTCGAAGACCATGGCGAGATCGTCCCCAGGCGCGGCGTCACAAGCAGCGCAACGCCGCCCGGCAAGCTTGTCGATGCAGGATGCGCGGCCAGCAAATCGATCAGGCGCACATGCTCGATGTCGCTCAAGGCCGCGCTGATCTCCACGAAATACCAGTGCTCGGCCACCAAGCCGCGCACGCGGCTGGCGGCAGCCAAAACGGTATCGGCAATACGGGAGGCACGCACGGCGGAGAACGCCGGTGCGCCACGAAGCTTGAGGATTTCGGACATTGAGGACTCGCGCTGAGGTAGCTGCCAAGGGCCGCTACCGAAGAAAGGCCTGAATTTTAACAAAAACCGCCCACGTCCGACCTTCTTTTTGGGAATTACATACTTGACTCCCCGCGCGGGAAGAAGCGCTTTGGCAGCGACTTCCAGCAAGAATGGCGTCATTCCGGCGAAAGCGGGAATGACGGATGTCATTCTGTTCCGGTCTATATTTGCGTACCGTCACACAAGCCCGCGAAAACAGGAGATGAGCATGTCCCGCCCCGTTGAAAAACCCGAATCCGAATGGCGTGCCGAACTCACGCCCGAGCAATTCCGCGTCACGCGCCAGAAAGGCACCGAACGGCCGTTCACCGGCGAATACTGGAATGTCTGGGACGATGGCACCTACCACTGCGCTTGCTGCGATGCCGAGCTGTTCCACTCTGAGCACAAGTTCGATGCCGGTTGCGGCTGGCCGAGTTTCTACTCGACTTCAGCGCCTGAAAATATCGAGGCAGTCGAAGACCACAGTCACGGCATGATCCGCACGGAAGTAATGTGCAACCAATGCGGCGCCCACCTCGGTCACGTTTTCGAAGACGGACCGAATCCGACGGGCCTGCGTTATTGCATCAACTCGGCTTCGGTGAAGCTGGAGAAAGAATGACATATGGATGGGTTGGTGTTGAGCCGGTCTTAACCGATGAGGAAGCCCGACACTGACATGCCCCAGAGGCATGCCCAAAACTCCGTCATTCCGGCAAAAGGCGGAATGACGGGTTTGCACTTCTACAACATTGCCTCTAATGCCAATTCGCCGCAATCACCGGATTGAGCGCGGTCTGGTAACTCGCCGGCAAGGTTGTCTGACCGGCACTGGGCGGCGCAAACGCGGCCATGGCAC
>JAQGMF010000057.1 GCA_028292505.1 Rhodocyclales bacterium | reverse complement strand
ATTCCCGCCAAAGCGGTAATCCACTTCAACGTAACGGGCTGAACCACCAAGTGTATTCCCGCTTTCGCGGGAATGACGGCTCTGGAAGTCGCCCTGTATATGCCTTGTGATGAAGTGTTTGACCCTCGACTGACGACATGATTCTTCCTCCCGCTACGCTCGGCATGCTCGGCGGCGGCCAGCTTGGCCGCTTCTTCGTCCTCGCCGCGCATGAGCTCGGCTACAAGGTCTGGGTGCTCGATCCCGACACGAACAGCCCGGCCGGCAAAGCAGCTGACCGTCACCTGTGTGCGGCCTATGAAGACTTTGCCGCGCTCGACCTGCTGGCGCAAAACTGCGCAGCCGTCACGACCGAATTCGAGAATGTGCCGGCGAACACGCTCGACTACCTTGCCAAGTTCGTGCCCGTGCGCCCGTCCGCAGATGCCGTTGGCATTTGCCAGAATCGCATCGCCGAGAAGATGTTCCTGCGCAACAACGACATCCCGCATGCGCCCTTCGCCGCCATCAACAGCGCGGACGACCTGCGCAATGTGCCGTCCGCACTCTTTCCCGGCATCCTGAAAGTAGCCCGCTTCGGTTATGACGGCAAAGGCCAGGCGCGCGTCACCAACCACGCAGAAGCACTGCATGCCTGGCAGGCCTTCCACGGCGAAGCCTGCGTGCTCGAGCAAATGCTCACGCTGGACTACGAGATATCCGTCGTGCTGGCGCGCGACGAAAACGGCAATACGCAAAGTTTCGCGCCGAGCGAGAACGTTCATGCGCATGGCATTCTCGACATCTCCATTTCCCCCGCACGCCATGATGCAGAAGGCAGCAAGAGCCGCGCTCAGGAACTGGCCGAACGCATCGCCGGCCAACTCGGCTACATCGGCACCCTGGCCGTCGAGTTCTTCGTCTCGCGTGGTCAGCTCTTCGTCAACGAAATGGCGCCTCGCCCGCACAATAGCGGCCACTACACCGTCGATGCCTGCGCCACCAGCCAGTACGAACAACAGGTACGCGCCCTCACCAGCTTGCCGCTCGGCGACGCGCGTGCGCACAGCGCTGCCGTCATGGTGAACCTGCTCGGCGACATCTGGTACGACCCGTCGCAACCCGGCGCCGATGCGCATGGCCGCTACCGCGAGCCGGACTGGAGCAAGCTCCTCGCCTATCCGAATCTCAAGCTGCACCTCTACGGCAAGCACCACGCGAGGCCGGGTCGCAAGATGGGGCACTTCACCGTGATCGATACCGATCCGGCAAAGGCGTATGACATCGCCATGGCGGCACGCGCAGCCATTGGAATCAAGGACGAGTAGTCCGATTTTGTCGAAGGGGAAGAGCATGCAAGCAACCACCACGCTACACCGTGCTTCGGAAATCGTAACCCACCGATCCACCCTACGGGCGCTGTGCGCCCGGTTACTTAGGACCGTCGGATTACGCTTCGCTAATCCAACCTACGCAAAACCATTCGCTCTGGCGTGGCTGCTTGCGTTTTGCATACCAACTGCATATGCAGCCTCCGAACAGATCAGCATCCCCACCGCAAGCCTCTCCTCCTCGCCCGAGCCTCTCGTCGCCTACCTCTTCAAACCCGCTGGCGCCGGCCCGCATCCGGCCGTGGTGATGCTGCACGGCTGCGGTGGCGCCTACGACAGCAAGGGCGTGCTCGGTTCGCGGCACCGCATGTGGGGGGAATACTTCGCCAGCCTGGGCTACGAAGCGCTCATGCTCGACAGCTTCACCTCACGCGACCTCAAGGAAATCTGCACGGTCAAATTCAGCAACCGTACCATCAAGGAATCGGAGCGCGTCGGCGATGCTTATGCCGCCCTCGCCTGGCTACACCAGCAAAACGATGTCGATGCCAAACGCATAGCCGTGCTCGGCTGGTCGCATGGTGCGGGCGTAACACTGGATGTCATCACACACAAACCCAAATCCCCCCAAGTGGGCGACGGCTTCAAGGCTGCCGTGTCCTTCTATCCTGGCTGCACGACGCGCGAAAACCATCCGGACAAATTCCATCCCTACGCGCCACTGCTCGTCCTCATTGGCGAGTCCGACGACTGGACCCCAGCCGCGCCCTGCAAGGCGCTGACGGCAGCCGTTGCGGCGCGTGGCGAACCGATGAGCATCGTCACCTACCCCGACACCTACCACGACTTCGACAACCCCGGCATCAAGAGCAAACACGTGCGCAAGGAAGTGCCGAATGGCGTCAATCCCGGCCAGGGCGTGACCACCGCGCCCAATCCGGAAGCGCGTGAAGATGCGAAGAAGCGCGTCATCGCCTTCTTCGCCGAGCAGTTGAAGTAAGCGTGAGTATCATGGAGAGAACTCCAGATACCGTCATTCCCGCGAAAGCGGGAATCCACTTCTCCGTGACAAACCATGCTTTGCGTTGACGTGGATTCCCGCTTTCGCGGGAATGACGGACCTGCTCAGATCGTCTGAACCCAGCGCCCAATGAAGTCGGCTCAATGAACGCCTCGCCAGAAGACATCGCTCGTGCCGCTGCCCTGCTCCGCGCAGGCGAGCTCGTCGCCTTGCCCACCGAAACCGTCTACGGTCTCGGTGCCGATGCCTCCAGCCCACAAGCTGTTGCCAAGATCTTCGCCGCCAAAGGCCGCCCTGCCGACCACCCGCTGATCGTGCACCTTGCAGATGCCGATAGCATGATTCACTGGGCGCGCGAAATCCCGAAAGAAGCCATCGCCCTCGCCCGCGCCTTCTGGCCCGGCCCGCTGACCCTGATCCTCAAGAAAGAAAGTGACGTCTCAGACATCGTCACCGGCGGGCAGGACACCGTCGGCCTGCGCGTGCCCGATCACCCAGTCGCGCTGGCCCTGCTGCGCGCCTTCTCCAGCGACGGCGGCGGCATCGCCGCGCCCTCGGCCAACCGCTTCGGCCGCATCAGCCCGACCACCGCACAACACGTCGCCGACGACCTCGGCAATGCCGTTGGCATGATCCTCGATGGTGGCGCCTGCCAGGTCGGCATCGAATCCACCATTCTCGATCTCTCGCGCGGCGAACCTGTCATCCTGCGCCCTGGCATGATCGGCGTCGACGCCATCGCCGCCGTCATCGGTCGCCGGCCGCGCCTGCCACAACAAACCGAAAACGCCCCACGCGTCTCGGGCGCCCTCGCCGCTCACTACGCGCCGCGCACGCCGATGCAAATAGCTGACAGCGATCAACTGCGCAACATCCCCCATGACAGTGCCGTACTCGCCTTCAGCCTGGACAAACCAGAAGATCACGCTGGCATATGGATCAGGTCGTCCAACAAGGCCGCTGAATACGCCCACGACCTTTATGCCAACCTGCGCGCGCTCGACGCCAGCAGGGCGCCTAACATAGTGGTCGAAGAGATTCCAGCGACACCTGAATGGGATGCTGTATGTGATCGCCTTGGTCGCGCAGTGGTCGGCTCGGGAACGGCATAGCACGGTTGATCCTGCGCCGCACAATTGCATCGCTCTACACATTACTCGCCCGATCTCCCAATCCTTGAATGCATCGATGCGTTTAGACCTGCTACCGAGTAAACTGAGCTCTGCCTAGCCGTTCACTCAAAACCTTATTCGCTATGAGACAACCGGTTTTTCTCAGCTACTCCCACGCAGATCGCCCAATCGTGGCAAGACTCGCCAGTGATCTCAGAGCGCTCGGCGTTACCGTTTGGTGGGACAAGTGGGAATTGAAAGTTGGTGATTCACTCACATCCAAGATACAAGATGGCATTCATGGTGCGGCCTACCTCTGCATAGTTCTGTCTCCAAGCTCAGTTCGGTCGACATGGGTTAAACGCGAGCTGACGGCTGGCCTGGTTCGCGAGCTTGAGGACAAACGAGTATTTGTTCTGCCGCTACTAGCGGAGCACTGCGATATCCCGCTATTCCTCCGAGATAAGCTTTACGCAGATTTCACGGACTCATATGAAGAGGGATTTGCGACCTTGCTTGAACGCGTCGCGCCGCGACTTGATCCAGAATTGTGTGCGTCGCTCTCAAGCGCAGACGACGAAGCTGTCGAAAGAGCTGCGCGCCAAATATCGCTGACACATCTCTCGAACTATACGAACTGGCTAGCCTCTCGTCTGATGTCGCAAGTTGGTTCAGAACGACGATCTTCAATCGTCGCTCTGCAGATATTGCGCCCGAAAGGACTACTCGGGTACTTGACTCTAACGTCCAAGGATGTAGAGCCTTCCATTCGGCGCTTGGCGGCATTTTATTTGGCTCAAAGTAAGACGCCGACCTCTATTCAATTGCTTAACGAGCTGACGCAGGATGGTGTTGCATACGTTCGAGCAGCAGCTCGAGATGCCCTTAAAAAATAAGCCTCAAGTAGGTTGGATAGGCCGCAGGCGTCATCCGACGTTTGTGGTCTCGATTGCTGAAAATCCAAACATCGGAAGACGTTGTGCTTTTCCGACCTACGCGCTAAATGTGTGAGTATCACGTGATTTTTGCGGAGGCTTCTAACAAGCGAATCAAATGGACGCCCAGGCTGCACTTTCAAAGGAAACGACGTGGACAACAACGGCACAAGAACTGTAGTCGGCAAGGCCACCCGGTCATGCGCGATCTTAATGACAATTGGGAGTTTGCTGGCTGCGGCCACGACACAAGCTGCCACGACTGACGATATGCCTTCAGTTACTCCCTCAGTTACCCCATATCGACCCAGCGTCTCGACGCCTGCGGCACTGTCTGCGCCAGGCTGGCTGGAGGCCGAAGTTGGCGGCCAGAACACCAAGGGTGGAGACTCGTCGCGCCAGGTCAGCATGCCCTACACGCTCAAGCTGGCGTTTACGCCGGACTGGGGCATTCGCATCGGCGGCAATGCCTTCGTGCGCAACACCGATTCCGATGGCAACCGGACCACTGGCTTTGGCGATACGGCCGTGGTGTTGAAGCGGCGATTTGCCATCGACGAAGGCTCGGCATTCGGCATCGAGGCAGGGGCGAATATGCCAACAGCAAAAGCGGGTCTGAGTAGCGGCAAGGCGGACTATTCCATGAATGGGATATACAGCGCCGACCTCGGTGAATTCCATACAGACCTCAATTTGACAGTCACGCGCAAAGGCGCCGCGGACGTTGCGATTGGCCGCTATCAAAAGGGTTGGGCCGCCTCGCTGTCGCACGGCATCGGCGACGACTGGGGCATAGTTGGCGAATTTTCGGGCGTGCGGCAAACGGGTTTGGCCAATACGGCGCAGTTTCTGCTGGCGGGCAACTACAACGCGTCCAAATCGTTGGTATTGGACGCAGGCATGAGTTACGGGTTGAACAAGGCTTCGCCGGACTGGTCGGTATTTGCCGGCATGACTATCTTGCTGGGTAAGTTGTTTTGAAAATTATTCTTTTTGAATAATCCAATTGCCCATTAGCCGTGGCGGTTGCCTGTTGGTCACGACAGTGCAGCCAGAATCTGCGCCGACCCGGTAACGAACCCAAAGCACTTCTTCACATTCCAGATCGTCGCCTCAGTGCAAAACGCGGGCGAGCTGGTGGCGCAGCAATCTTCCAGCAGGATGCAACCGTAGCCGAGGAAGTTGGCGTCGGTCAGGGTATGCAAAACGCATTGATCGGTATTGACGCCGGCGAACAGGATGGAGCGCACGCCGAGGTTGCGCAGGATGCTGTCGAGCGGCGTGTCCCAGAAGCCACTGATGCGATGCTTGTCGACCTTGATGTCGCCCGGCTGCGGCGCGAGTTCGTCGACGACGGCGGCGGCCCAGGCGTCTTTCTGCAGCACAGCCCCACCACCGCTTGGCAGCGGATCGCCAAGACCGATGCCGCTGCCTTTGGGTTTGTAGAGGTGAATCTGGTTGGGCGGCATATTGGCGAGGTCGGGGCGGTTGCCCCAGTTCAGCCAGATCACCGGCACTTCAGCACTCCGTAGTTCGGGCAGGAGTTTCTGCAGTGGGGCGATGGGCGCTCGGTCGCTCTGGTAGTCGCCGCCGATGGCGTCGACCCAGCCGCCTTGCGTGCAAAAATCATTTTGCATATCGATGACGATGATGGCGCTGCGATTCAGGTCGATGCGGATGTTCTGGGGTTGGGCTTGGATTTCTAAGGGGCGCGGTTCCGGCGCTGGCGTTGCCATATCGACGAGGTCGGGTGTGGCTTTCCAATGGTAATTTTTGGCGATGCCGAGTTGGCCCTCAGTTAGGGAATCTTTGGGGTTGATCATTGCTTTTCCTCCATCTGTGTTTTCAACATTAGCGCTTTAGAACGTGCAACAGATGGAGCGAGCGCGTGACTGGCTAGGCGGCTCGCGCAGAGCAGTGCTCAGGCACGGCGAGCGAGCCAACAACGCCAGACGCGCGCGCAGCCCGTCTGTTGCGCGTTCTAATGCACCTGCGGTGTATTTACCCAGAGCACGCGCGTGACGCCGGGACCAGGATTACGGTAGCTGTTGGTCAGGTGATTCTTGAAGAAGAAGGAGTCGCCAATGCCGAGCTTGTACAGCGTGGTCTCGACGGTGAGTTCGAGCTGGCCCTCAACGATGTAGCCGACTGTTTCGCCCTGGTGGGTAATCGGGTCCTGCTTGGCGCCGCCGGTTTCGATGACGTGGATATTGCATTCGAGCAGGTTGCCCGCGCCGAAGGGGACAAGGCGCTCGTAGCTCACGCCTGTGCCCTGACGAATCGGATCGGTATGAGCGACGGAGCGCTCGCCGGCACGCTGGATGATGCCAGGTGAATTCGGATCGGAGCCGAAGAAGGAGGCAAGGTCGCGGTCGAGGGCGTCGACCAGACGTTGCAGCATGGGCAGCGAGGGCACGACGCGGCCGCTTTCGAGCTTGGAGATCATGCTCTCGGTGCAGCCGACTTTTTCGGCAAGCTCGCGCATGCGGATGCCGGCGAGCAGACGCGCGTGCTTAAGGCGCCCGCCGATCTGCATGTCGTCGCGCTTTGCGGGCGGCTCATTGGCGATGGCCTTCGATTTGGCAGCGCTCTTGGGCGGTGATTTTGCGCGTACAGGTGGATTGCCGCTTGCGCGAGAACGACGGGCAGCGGGCTGTTTCGCATTTGGCTTCGTCGCCTTGGCTACCGCTGATTTGCTTTTTTTTGTCTTGCTTTTGACTGTCATTTTGTCCCCAAAGATACTTTATTGTCATTCCAGTGAAAGCCGGAAGCCGGCCATTTTTTACGCCCTGCTGGATTCCGCGCTGCGCTGGAATGACGTAATTTTCAGTTGGCGCGATGTCAGACCGTCATCAATGCCTTTGGCATACTCATCGGATACAGGGATTCGACCACGGCCGACAGTGCCAGCACGCCGCGATCATCGAGGTGTCGCCCCATGATCTGCAAGCCGATGGGGCGTCCGTCGCGCGTGAAGCCGATCGGCACCGAGGCGGCCGGCAAGCCGGTGAGATTGGCGATGGCGGAGAAGGCCAGCCAGGCGGTGCGCGCGACCGGGCTACCGTCGATTTCGTCCGGACCGTCGACGTTGATGGCGAATGCCGCTGCGCCGGTAGTCGGCGTGAGCAGGAAGTCATGATTCTCCATGAAGCGCCACACGGCGTTGACGATGCGCTTGCGCTCGACGATGGCGCGCGTGAAATCGTCGGCCGTCCACGGGTGATCGACGAGATGGCCGAGCCAGCCGCCGAGCTTGACGCGCTTCGCGGCAGCCATCGCGCGCAAACCCTGGCGGTCGGTGTCGAGCGCGACGAGCGTCTCGAACATGGGTTGCGTCGGACCGATGCCGGGGTGCGCCGTGTCGAGCTTGCTGCCGAGCGCTTGCGCCAGACGCCCGGCAGCCGTTTGCGTGGCGGCGCGTACTTCCGCATCGACTGTGGCGTGGCCGAGATCGACGCTCACCGCCAGTCGTGCACCGCGCAGGGATGCCGCAGTCGATATGCTCCAGTCATTGCTTTCGGCAGGTATCGAATGGCGGTCGCGCGGCGTCGGACCGGCGAGCACGGACATGGCCAGGGCGGCGTCGGCCGCCGTGCGCGTGAGCGGACCGATGTGTTCCAGCGACTCCCAACTGGAGATGCCGGGATAGCGTTCGTCGCGACAACCGGGGTACACCGGCACGCGGCCCCACGAGGGCTTGATGCCGAAGATGCCGCATAACGCCGCCGGCACACGGACAGAGCCGCCGCCGTCGCTGCCGATGGCCAGCGGCACCATGCCGGTAGCCACCGCCACGGCCGATCCCGCACTGGAGCCGCCGGGCGTCAGCTCGGTGTTCCAGGGATTGCGCGTGGTTGCGAACAGCGGGTTGTGGCCGACCGCGCCGTAGCCGAATTCCGAAGTATTGGTCTTGCCGATGACGATGGCGCCCGCAGCCTTGAGGCGCTCGACGACCACGTCGTCTTCGTCGGGCACATGGTCGGCGTAGAGCCGTGAGCCGAAGGTGGTGAGTACGCCCTTGGTGCACACCAGGTCCTTGATGGCGACCGGTATGCCGGCCAGCGGGCCGACCACGTCGCCGGCCGCGAGACGCGCATCGATGCGTCGCGCGTCTGCACGCGCGGTATCCGCTGTAAGCGTGCAGAAGGCGTGCAAATCGGGGTCGAGTTGCGCGACGCGTTGCAGCGCGGCGTCGATGAGTGCGACGGCGCTGATCTTGCCCTCGCGCACGGCAGCGGCCATCGTAACCAGATCCGCATCGAGCGGATGACCGCCGGTTGCTGCGCTTGCTTCGTCCATGAACGCTCCTCGGGCAAGCTGCGGACAGGTTGCAGCAACGCCAATACAAGTCATTTCCTGCCAGTCATGTCGAGCAAGACATATGCCATATATGGGTGCACGCCGCCTTCATGGCATAGCCAGTGTCGATGCACCAGTGTTGCGCGGATTTGCCGCGAGGGGCTGCCATTTCGTCAATGTCGGACAGGCATTAAAGCATAATTCAAGTGACTTGAATATGCATCATGTCTGTGCGAAGCGGAGTCATGTCTGCCCCGCCGCTGGGCACCGAAAGCGCACTCGGCCGCCACGCAATCGACCTTGTTTGTCGCAATCGCAGGACACGAGCGCCTCTTCATCGACTGGCACTTTCCATGCTTAGCGATGTGCAGTCCGTCGACGTGCACTCGTCTGACTTCCACCATCCCGTGCCGGTTAGCAAGAAAGGAAATGCAATGTTCAAGCTGTCATTCTTCAAGCTATCGTTCGTGCGCCGTCGTATGCTGACGGCATTATCCGTTCCTCTCGTCGGTCTGTTGGCGACGCTCGCCGTCGGCAATGCCATCGCCGCCGACCCACTCACCGTGGGCGTATTGCTGCCCGGCTCGAAGACCGATAAGGGCTGGATGGAATCCGGCTACGACGGCCTGATGGCCGCCGAGAAGGAACTGGGCAGCAAGATCAAGGTGCAGATGATCGAGAACATCAAGGACGCCGACATGGAACAGGCGCTGACCACGCTGGCGACGAAGAACGCGCTGGTGATCGGCGTCGGCGGTCAGACCCAGGCAGCGCTGATGAAGGTGGCCAAGCGTTTCCCCAAGACCAAATTCTCCATCGTCGGCGGCAACAAGAGCGAGCCGATGGACAACGTCGCGGGCTATGACGTGAAGCAGGCGGAGATCGCTTTCGTGGCCGGCGCGGCAGCGGCCATGCTGAGCAAGACAGGGGCGATCAGTTACATCGGCGGGCTAGAGATTCCGCCCATCGTCAATGCCGGTACCGAGTTCGGCAATGGCGCGAAATACATCAATCCGAAGATCAAATACTTCATGTCCTTCACAGGTGACTTCGATGACGTCGCCAAGTCGAAGGAAGGCACGCTGGCAGCAATCGCCCAGGGCGCCGACATCCACTATCACATCCTGAACCTCGGCCTGCGCGGCATGGAGCAAGCCGCAAAGGAAAAAGGCACCCACATCATCGGCAGCTATACGGACCGCTGCGGTACCGATCCACTCTACGTCGGTTACAGCATCACCGGTGTCGGCTACGAAGTGGAATATGCCATCAAGGAAGCGGCAAGCGGCACCTGGAAGTCCGGCTACAAACCTTTCGGGCTGGCAATGGGGCCAAAAGCGTCGGGCATGGTGGTGTGCGGTGCGACGCCTGAAATGAAGAAGAAGCTGGATGACATCCAGAAGCTGATTCTCGACGGCAAAATCAAGGTTCTCGAAGGCTGATCGCATGCAGCTCGCGGAGCATCCGCTGGAAGCGGGCGCGGCAGCGGTGATGGAACCGCCGCCGCTGCTGTCCCTGCGCGGCATGGGCAAGCGCTTCGGCAGTCTGCAGGCGCTCGACGGTGTATCGGTGGAGATAGCGTCCGGCGAGATCCACTGCCTGCTCGGCGAGAACGGTGCGGGCAAATCCACGCTATGCAATCTGGTTTTCGGCGTCTATCAGCCAGATGCCGGTGTCATGCAGTTCGGCGGGCGCGAATATCGCCCGTCCGGCCCGGCCGATGCGCTGACGCAGGGCATCGCGATGGTGCACCAGCATTTCAGTCTGGTCCCTGACCTCAGTGTGGTGGACAACCTCTTGCTCGGTCAGGCGCGTGGCATATTGAAGCGCGGCGAATGCGCGCAACGCGTGCGCACCCTGTCGGAAAATTACGGCCTGGCGCTGGACCCGTTCGCGCGCATCCGCGACCTGTCGGTCGGCGAGCGTCAGCGTGTCGAGATCGTCAAATGCCTCATGCGCGAGCCGCGCCTGCTGGTGCTCGACGAACCGACCGCCGTATTGCTGCCGATCGAAATCGAAGGCTTGCTGCAAGTGTGTCAACGCGTCGCGGCGCAAGGCTGCGGCGTGGTGCTGGTGACGCACAAGCTGGCGGAAATCAAGAAGATCGCGCATCGCGTCACGGTGCTGCGCGGCGGTCGTGTGGTCGCCACGTCGAACGACCCGGCCAATGAAATCGACCTGCTAGTGCGCGCCATGATCCAGCGCGATCTCGAAGGTCTCGACGCATCGGCCAGTGCCATGTTCGGCGCGCCGGCAACGGATGCGCCGGAACAGGATAGAGAAATAGGGCATCGCATCGAGGACGAGGCACTGCAGGTCAACGGCCTCACCGTGCGCGATGCCGAAGGCGTGGCGCGGCTCGACAATTTCACGCTGATCGTCAATCGCGGCGAAATCGTCGGCATCGCCGGCGTCGAGGGCAATGGTCAGAGCGAACTCGCCGCCGTGCTGGCGGGCATGTTGCCGGCCACCGACGGACGCTTTTTCGTCGCCGGTAAGAATATGACAGGTAAATCACCGCAGGAAGTCACGGCGGCCGGTGTCGGCGTGGTGCCGGAAGACCGTCACGCTGTCGCCTGCATCACCGGCATGAGTCTGGCGGAAAACCTGTTCCTCAATCGGCTCGACCGCTTCAAGCGCTGGGGTCTGCTCGATCGCAAGGCGCTGCGCGAATCGGCGCGCGCGCTGATGCAGGAATTCGATGTACGTGCCGCCGGGCCCGACCTGTCCTTCGGCAGCCTGTCCGGTGGCAATCAGCAGAAGGCTGTGCTCGGCCGCGAACTGACGACGGAAGGACTCGTGCTGCTGCTCGCCGCGCAACCCACGCGCGGGCTGGATGTCGGTGCTGTCGAAGCCGTGTATGGACAGATTCGCAAAGCTTGCGAGCGCGGTGTGGGTGTGTTGCTGATTTCATCGGAACTGGACGAGTTGATCAGTGTCGCGGATCGTATCGTGGTGCTCTACCGCGGCCGCATCATGGGCCACTGCGTGGCACACGCGAGCGAGCGTGAGCGCATCGGCGCGATGATGGCGGGACATGTGGAATGACAATCCAATTTGCGTATTTGAACATTACCGTCATTCCCGCGGAAGCGGGAATCCACTTCTACGTGAGGTGCCACCAAGTGGATTCCCGCTTTCGCGGGAATGACGGATTTGGAAGGTCTGGATCTATCTCGGCGAAAGCTTGGCAATGACGACAATGGCATTAAATCTCTGGCAGCAGATGCGCATGCAGACGGCGATCTGGATTTCGCTCGCCGCCGTGCTTTTCGCCGTCCTCGTCGGCCTCGCGCTGGTGGCCAGCATGGGTGTGCCGCTGAGCGACGCCATCGTCGCCTTCGCGGACGGTGCCTGGGGCTCACCGTATGCGATTGCCGCGTCGATCAATCGCGCACTCGCGCTCGGCCTTGTCGGCATCGGCTTCGTCCTCGCCAACCGCGCCAATCTGACCAATGTCGGCGGCGAAGGGCAGATCGCGCTCGGTGGCATTGCCGCCACGGCGATGAGCCTCTACGGCGGCGCCAGCCATCTGCCCGGCCCGCTGCCCTTCATCGTGCCGATGATCGCTGCCGCGCTGGCAGGCGGCGTGTGGGGCGGTATCGCCGGTGTGCTCAAGGCCAAGGTCGGCACCAACGAGGTTATCAGCACCTTGCTGATGTCATTTATCGCCATCTGGCTGGTGTATTGGTGCGTGCAGTCCGAAGTGCTGTTGCGTCAGCCGATGAACAACACCGCCACGCTGCCGGAGTCGCTGGAGATTCCCGATGTCACCAAGCTGCCATTGCTCACCGGCGATCCCGGTATGCCATTGCACTGGGGCCTGCCCATCGCGCTGGTGCTGGCGGTGATCGTCGCCATCGTGCTCGACAAGACGGTGTTCGGCCTGCGCCTGCGCGCCGTCGGTCTCAACCCGACAGCGGCACGACGGGCGGGCATCGCCATCGTGCCGTCGATTTTGCTGGTGCTGTTTCTCGCCGGCGCGCTCGGCGGTCTGGCAGGCTCCTTCATGCTGCAAGGCGAGCAGTACAGCCTCAAGGCGCGCTTCTCGTCGGGCTATGGTTTCGATGGCTTGGTCGTCGGCCTGTTGGCGCGCGGCTCGGTGCCCGGCGTGATCGCGAGCGCACTGCTGTTCGGCTTCCTGCGCTCGGGCGGCATCAACATGGAACTGGCGGCGGGCGTGCCGAGTGCCATTGTCATGGTCATCCAGGGCATCATCATTCTGACGCTGGCCGGCGCGGCGTTCTGGATGGAACGCAAGAAGAGCGGCAAATGAGCCACGACGCCATGCCGAACCGGACTAACGAAATGGGGCGCGCCATATGAAGCTCGAAATGCTGGCGGTCTTTGCCGGTTCCAGTCTACGCCTGGCGATGCCACTGCTGCTCAGCGCGACGGGGGAACTGGTCAGCGAGCGTGCCGGCGTGCTCAACATGAGTGTCGAAGGCATGATGTTGACGGGCGCTTTCGCCGGCGCGATGGGCTCGCTGGCGACGGGCAGCCCGGTGCTCGGCCTGCTCATCGGCATCATCGCGGTGATGCCTGTTGCGGCGCTGCAGGCCTTCCTCAGCAACACGCTGCGTGCCAACCAGATCGTCACGGGAATCGGCATCAACATCTTCGTGCTCGGTGCCACCACCACCGCCTACCGCGCCGTGCTCGGCAGCCGTTCGCGCACGGAAATTCCGGGTCTCGGCAAATGGTCGCCACCGTTTCTCGGCGACATCCCCTACTTCGGCGACGCGGTTTTCCACCAGACCTGGATGCTCTATGCGGGACTTGTCATCGTCGCCCTCACCGCCTGGGTGATGCGCTACACGGCGCTCGGACTGGCGGTGCACGCCGCCGGCGCGGAACCGCGCGCGGTGGACAAGTCGGGCCTGTCGGTGATGCGCATCCGTTATGGCGCGGTATTCTTCGCCGGCTTCATGTCGGCGCTGGCAGGTTGCTTCCTGTCCATCGGCGATATCCACACTTTCACCGAGGGCATGACCAACGGCGCGGGCTATCTCGCACTTGCCGGTGTCATATTCGGTAACTGGAAGGTCGGCCGCACGGTGATGGCCTGCCTGTTCTTCGGCGCGGCGACGGCGCTGCAATTCCAGTTGCCGGCAATGGGCGTCGACGTGCCCAATGCCGTTCTTATCATGCTGCCCTACCTGATGGCCCTGCTCGCCGTCGGTGGTCTCGTTGGCAGGCAGAGCGCGCCGCCGTATCTCACGCACGCCTTCGTGCGCTAAAACGAAAAGAAACAGATCATATAAACGTCATTCCAAAAGACCGTGATCTTCTCGCCGGGAACCGGCTCGCCGTGGCGCGTGTCGAATGCAGTCACTCGAATGCAGTCACAATTCCCGCGAGAACATGAATGGATCGTCTTTGCCTGCTCGCTGTTCAATACGCTGTATTTTCTTGCGCGCGACCCGTCCCTCGTGACGCGGCGCTTGAGCGCGGGCCCTGGCGCCGAGCGCGAAAGGAGCCAGAAACGCATTCAGGCAATGGCCGGCATCCTGCTGTGCGCCCTGATCGTGCTGCCCGGTTTCGATTGGCGTTTGTATGGCGCGTCGGTGCCGCAAGAGGTCGTGCTCGCGGCAGATGTTGTGCTGCTGTCGGGATTGCTGATCGTCTTTCTCGCCTTCAGGGCGAACAGTTACGCGGCCAGCACGGTGCAGGTCGAGGCACGCCAGCCTACGGTCTCGACGGGACCGTATGCCTGGGTGCGTCATCCCATGTATTCCGGCAGCATACTGGCTTTTTTCGCTACGCCGTGTGCGCTGGACTCGCCGTGGGCTTTCGTTCCGGCCGCGTTGCTGTGCGCGGTCGTTGTCGCCCGCCTGCTCGATGAAGAGCGCTACCCTGTCGGTACATTTGCCGGGCTATCGCGAATATTGCAACAAGGTGCGCTACCGCCTGATCCCGTATCTGTGGTGACGCAGCAGGAAATATTGCGGCGATCTTGCCAAGGGTGGCGGGAAGCTATAGCTTACGGCGCTGTTGTAGCGCAGCTTGAGCAATCGAGGAGCAATCGCGCAACAACCGATATTCAGCGGAACCCATAGGTGATCATGCAAGCCATCATTTCGACCAGCAAACTATCCAAGACCTACGCTTCCGGTTTCCAGGCGTTGAAGAACATCAACCTGGACATTCAACGCGGTGAGATCTTCGCCCTGCTCGGCCCCAACGGCGCGGGCAAGACCACGCTGATCAGCACGATCTGCGGCATCGTGACAGCCAGCGCAGGAAGCATCACCGTCGACGGACATGACATTGTCAAGGACTACCGCGCCGCGCGTACCCTCATCGGTCTGGTGCCGCAGGAACTGACAACGGATGCGTTCGAGACGGTTTGGAATACGGTCTCGTTCAGTCGTGGCCTGTTCGGCAAGGCGGCAAATCCGGCGCACATCGAAAAGACGCTGAAGGATCTGTCGCTGTGGGAGAAACGCGACAGCAAGATCATCGCCCTGTCCGGCGGCATGAAGCGGCGCCTGATGATCGCCAAGGCGCTGTCGCACGAGCCGCAGGTACTGTTCCTCGATGAGCCCACCGCGGGCGTGGACGTCACCCTGCGCCGCGATATGTGGGAGCTGGTGCGCTCGCTGCGTGCCACGGGCGTTACCATCATTCTGACGACGCATTACATCGAAGAAGCCGAAGAAATGGCCGATCGCATCGGTGTCATCAACAAGGGAGAAATCATTCTGGTCGAGAACAAGGCCGAGCTGATGCGCAAGCTGGGAAAGAAGCAGATGACACTGCAGTTGGAACATCCGATGCAAGCCGTGCCCGCGGGCTTCGATCACTACCGCTTGTCACTGGCGCAGAACGGCAATGAGCTGGTCTACACCTACGATGCCAGCGAGAAAGTCGAGATCGCCGACCTGCTCAAGGCGCTCAATGACGCGGGCATTCGCTTCAAGGATCTGCACACCACGCAGAGTTCGCTCGAAGACATCTTTGTCAGCCTGGTGGAGGGCAAACAATGAGCCGCCTCAATGTTCACGCTATCCGTGCAATCTACAGATTCGAGATGGCACGCACCTGGCGCACGCTGATGCAGAGCGTCATCTCACCTGTCATATCCACATCGCTGTATTTCGTCGTCTTCGGCGGTGCCATCGGCTCGCGCATTCCGCAGATCGACAACATCAGCTATGGCGCCTTCATCGTGCCGGGTTTGATCATGCTGTCCTTGCTGACGCAGAGCATTTCCAACGCCTCGTTCGGCATCTACTTCCCGAAGTTCACCGGTACCATCTACGAGCTGCTGTCCGCACCGGTGTCGTACATCGAAATCGTGGTGAGTTATGTCGGGGCGGCGGCGACCAAGTCCATCATCCTCGGCCTGATCATCCTCGCGACAGCCAGTCTGTTCGTGCCACTGCATATCGCGCATCCGCTGTGGATGATCCTGTTCCTGTTGCTGACGGCGGTAACGTTCAGCCTGGTCGGTTTCATCATCGGCATCTGGGCCGACAACTTCGAGAAACTGCAGGTCGTGCCGCTGCTGATCATCACGCCTCTAACTTTCCTGGGTGGCAGCTTCTACTCCATGAAAATGCTGCCGGCATTCTGGCAGAAGGTCTCGCTGTTCAATCCGGTGGTGTACCTCATCAGCGGCTTCCGCTGGAGTTTCTACAATGTCTCCGACGTCAGCGTCGGTATATGCCTGTCAGTGACGGTAGTCTTCATGGCCGTGTCGCTGGCCGTGGTGGCGTGGATATTCAGGACGGGGTACAAGCTGAAGCGCTAGGACTGAAAATATCCAGCAGCCAGCAACGGTGTGCCTATCATTACTTCGAGGCCCTGCCTGACGGGAGAGAGGTAATGGCAAACGACTCGATGTACCACGAGGGCATGCGGCAGTTGCAGGATGCGCGCGACACGCGTCGCCTCGCCGATCGTCTGACGCAGGTGACTGTACGCACGGCATTCACCGACGAGGATCGCGCCTTCATTCACGGCTGTTCGATGTTCTTCATCGCGACGGCCGATGCCCAGGCTCATCCGGACTGCTCATACAAGGGTGGCGCGCCGGGCTTCGTGCGCGTCGTCGATGAGCGCACGCTGCTCATCCCCGATTACGATGGCAATGGCATGTATCGCAGCTGGGGCAACGTGCTCGTCAATCCCAACGTCGGCCTGCTATTCCTGGATTTCGAGCGTCAGAAACGCATCCGCGTGAATGGCATGGCTGAGGTCGTCGCAGACGATCCCCTACGCGACGAATGCCCCGGCGCGGTCTTCATGATTCGCGTCACGGCAACACAAATCTTTCCGAACTGTCCGCGCTACATCCACAAGATGCAGCTTGTCGAACAGTCGGTCTACGCCCCGCAGGTCGACTGCACACCGCCCATCCCTGCCTGGAAGACTTTCGACACCTTCCGCGACGCCCTGCCCGCTCGCGACCGCAGTGACGCGCAAGAATAGGCTCGGCGACATCTCGCGCACTTCGCTTTCAACCCACCCTGAAGGAGATCGTCATGTTAAGCAATGCACTGGTGACAACGATTCTGCCGGTCATGAACATGGAGCGCGCACGGGATTTCTATGAGAACAAGCTTGGCCTGAAACCCGCCGGACTGAAGCCCGACGGCAAATTCGTTTACGCCATTGGCGGCGGTGCCGTGCTCGCCCTTTTCCCCAAGGAAGGCGGCACCAAGGCCGAGCACACGGCGATCAGCTTCCAGGTGCCGGACATCGTCGCTGCAATCCACGACCTGAAAGACAGTGGCGTGGTCTTCGAAGACTATGATTTTCCCGGCCTGAAAACCATCGATCACGTTTGTGTGCTGGGCGCGGAAAAAGCCGCCTGGTTCAAGGATACGGAAGGCAATTACTTGTGCATTCATGAGGACATTGCCTGAACGCGTCTGCCGAGGCGGTGCGTGATGAAACTGCGGAGTAAGATGCCGTTCTCTCTTAACAGACCATCCCGCCATGGAAGTCGATCCCATCGAGCTCGTGCAATCCAGCGCTGATTCGCAAAAAGTCACTGAGGCGCGCACCTCCCGCCTGAACGCCATCGTCGCCATCACGGTGGCCATCCTCGCCACTTTCATGGGCGTCTGCAAAGTCAAAGATGACAATATCGTACAAGCGATGCAGCAGGCGCAAGCCGACAAGCTCGATCATTGGGCTTACTACCAGGCGCGCACGATCCGCGCCGATGTCGCGCAGGCGACATCCGTGCAACTGACCCTGCAAAGTCAGACGGCAAAAAACGCGACGGGCTACAAGGAAGCGATTGCGAAATACGATGCCCTCGCCAAAGACCAGCTCGCCAAACGCGAAGACATGCGCAAGGCCGCCGAGCAGGACCAGCAGAAATACGATGCCCTGAATTACCACGACGACCAGTTCGACCTGTCGGACGCCCTGCTGGCGATTGCCATCGCCATGCTCGCCGTCACGGCGCTGACCTCGATGTGGGCACTCTACTGGGCGGCGCTGGTCCCCACGGGCTTTGGCATGTTGATGGGGCTCGCCGGCCTGCTCGGCTGGGCGATTCATCCGGATGCTTTGACGGCCTTGTTGTCTTGAGACCGTAGGGCGCAGTGACAACTGCGCCGCATGCGGTGTCATGATAAATGCATACGGGCTCGCTCATTCGGCGCAGTTGTCACTGCGCCCTACGCCGAAGCCACGTCTCGTCGCTGACGCAACTTACCTGAGCGAAAAATCAACGCGTGCGTGAGCCGCTTCGCCTGCCTGCGCCGCTGCGTGTTCGACGATGAAGACGCGCGCGATCGGCACCTTGCCTGCGCCCACCAGCCAGTCGCGCACGACCTGCGCGCGGCGGTCCGCGAGTGCGCGCAGGTCGGCGTCGCTGACCGTGGCAGATGCAAGCAGTATCTTCTCCATCTCGGGCACCGGCAGACTCTTCGCGAAGCCCAGGGCATTGTGCGGCTTGTCTATTTTCTCGGCCTTGTAGACTTCTTCGAGCAGCGCCGGATACTCCTCCGCGTTTATGACAAGTGAATCCACACCGCCGAAGCTTTCGCCGCGCTTGACCATGGCTGCAGCCTTCAATGCGCGCAGCTTGCTATCGAGCTGTGCACGTTTCAGACTCGGCACATCGCGCACCGGGTCTGCAGAACCTGCGATTTCCAGACGCAACGCCGGGCGCTCAGTGAGCGCTTTGGCGAGCGAGCCGAGCTTGCCCTGCGCGTTTGTCGGCAAGACGGCGGTACCGGCATCGAAGTCGATGAACGAGAGTTCATCGCCGCCACCGAACATCGAGCCAAGCAAGGCAAACGGCGACGTCACGGCCTTGGTGATGAGATTGACGAACACGCGCAGCACGATGCCGCCAATGCTGAACTGCGGGTCATCAAGCGTGCCGCTGATAGGCAGGTTCAGATCGATGACGCCGTTGCGATCCTTGAGCAAGGCGACCGCCAGCAACACCGGCAACTTGGTGGCAGTCGGGCTGTCGATATGCTCACCGAATGTCAGTTGATCAAGCGTCACCTGATTCTCGGCGGTCAGCTTGCGATCGCGAATCTGGTATTTCACATTCATCGACAGCTTGCCCTTGGTAATGCCATAGCCGACATAACGCGTGGCATAGGTGGACACTCCTGTCAGGTCGACATCGGAAACATGGGCTGCGATATCGAGAAAGCGGTCCTGCCGCAGCGGGTTGAGTTGCCCGGAAACCTCGACCGGCGCGCTGTGGTCGACGAAGGCCTTGAGCGTGAGATCGGCAACCGTGTTGTTATCGGACGAGAGCTCTTTCAGACTGCCCGCGACCTCGGTCAGGTTGGCGTCGTAATTGGGCTTGACGAAGCGATCGCTGAAACTCACGTTGCCACCGCTCAGCACCACTTGGCCCACTTTCAATTGGATCGGCTTGGGCGGCGGCAATGTCGCAACCGGCTTGCCGGTGAGGGTGTTCGTCACGGTGGTGCTTACAGGCGCACTGGCGGCGTCAGAAGGCTCGTCGCCAGTCTGCACCAGCTCGCGCAGATTGAAGCGCCCTTGCGCGTCGAGAATGAGGCGGGTGTAGAAGTCTTCGAGACGCACCTCGCCAGCACTCACAGCGAGCGGCGCGGTATGCAAATCGAGTTTTGCGACGGAGAGTTTCTTCCAGCGCACGAAGTCCGTTTCATTGATCTCGTCGAAGGAGTTGAAGTCCTTCAGCGCCGCATCGCCCGACCAGGAGAACTTCGGCAGCTTGCTGTCGCTGAGATCGAAGCCGACGCTTCCGCGCGCATCGAGCGCACCCTGTGTAATGAGCACACGCGCGAAACTGCTGACATAGGGCTGCGCGAACAGCAGGTCCACCGTGCGCGCATCGAGCTTGAACGAACCCTTCAGCGGCGCGAGGCCGGTATCGCCGACCACGTGCATCTGTCCATGACGATTGACGCCGAAACCGAGATCCACATGGCCCGTGCTGCCCTTCTCGGTCGACAAGCCGGTCGTGCGCAAGGCCAGCTTGTCGATGCTGACGGTGATCGGTTCGCGGCCGGTGCGATCTTCGACCGTCGCGCTCCAGCCGCTCAAATCGGTCGTGCCGGTGACGATTGTCCATGGAAGACTACTCTTCTTGTCGGGTGCGGCAGCGGCGTCGCTGGCAGCGACTGCCACATCACTGGCGGGGACGGCAGCAGGCCCATCGTCAACGCTATCGCCAATACTAAAGGCACGCAACAGATTTATGCCATTTGCATCACGCACGACACGCCACTGCGCGTCACGACTGGTAATCTGCCCAAGCGCTACTTTCTGTGCAGCGGCGTCCAGGCTGAAGTCGGCAATACTCAGACTCGCCAATTTCAGCATGGGGTGTTTACCGCTTGCGCCCGATCCAGTCCCGGGCAGCAGCAGATCTGTCAGCTGCAAGCTGCCTTTGGACAGACGCAGGCCGCCATCCTTCTCCGGCGCCATAACGAGCTGCACCGCAGCTGCCAGCTCGGCGCTCGGCCTTGCAGCACCAAAGGCTTTGGCGTAGTAAGGTCGATAACGCTCAAGGCGCAGCTTCGACAATTCAATACGCATATCGACAGTGCCATGCGCTGGATTGATCTGACCCGTTGCACTGAGTGTGCCGCTGCTCTCGGCCTGCAGGCTCGCTTTGAGACTGGCCGCTTTGCTGCCGCTCGAATCGTAGCCCTGCAAGCTCGCTTCAATGGACGAGAGCTGCGTCTCGAATGGCTCGGCCACGGCCGCATCTTTCCAGCGCAGCGTGCCTTGCTGAATCGCGAGGCCTGCAATGGTGATGAGAGGTGCTGGTTGGGCCGGCGCAGCAGCTGTGGGGCGACTCTTGTTCGTGTCGCCAGTCAGATGCTGCAGATTGATACTGCCATCGCGCAAGCGCTGCACGGCAAGCTGCGGCTCGACGAGCAGGATATTGCCGAATGACAATTTCATAGGCGAGGCGAGTGGCTGCACGTCCTGCATGCCAATCTGCAAACGACGCCAGCCGATCAGATCCGCGCCCTGCGCGTCTTTCAGACTCACGTCGGAGAGGATGACGTTACCGCGCAGGGCAAGTGTTTGCCCGCCTTTGCCATGCTCGGCCCAGACGCATTCGAGATTGCTGCTGAGCAAGGCGTGCGCGATGCCGATCGGTAACTTGCCAGGCACGTAGCCGAGATAGCGCGTCACATCGAAGGGCTCGAAGCTGAGGTCCAGCGTGGCTTCACGATGATCGGCGAAAGGCTTGACGTGACCCTTGAGCGAGAACTCCGCGCCATTGACGCGGGCATCGAGGCGCGGCTGTACCAGGAGTTGCACCTGCGAGGGAATATCGGAAATGAAGGGCAGGCCAATCGCAAGCTTGTCGATGACATGATGCTGCGCGACGGGTTGATCGTCGAACTCGATATGCCCGTCGCGTAACTCGATATTGTTCAGTGAGAAATGCAGCGGCTCGCCCGGCTCTTTCGGTTTGGGTTGCGCGTTCAGGCGATCGATGATGTCGGAGAAATTGAAGCGGTTATCGGCAAGGCGCGCGAGCCGGACATCAGGCTGCTCGATACGCAGTGCGCTGAAGACGATGCCGCGACGGTAGAGCGACGCAAACAATTCAACGTTCGCCGTCACGCTCCCGACTGAAAAGAAAACGCCCTTGCCACTGGCATCGGCAATGCGTAAGCCTTCAACCGTGACACTCAAGGCGAATGGATTGATGCGCACGTGTTCGATGCTGAGCTTGCGTCCGAGCACCTGCGAGGCCTGCGTCTCGGCGACATGGCGCACTAGCGGCGGCGCCGCAAAAAAACCGAGCACACCGATGGCCACGATCACGTAGGCGAAGATGCGCAGCGCGCGTCGCACGCGCGGCTTTTGCAAAGTTGTCTGCAGACGTGGAAGGCGCGCGAGGAACTGGTCGACAATTTTCATTTCGAATGCTGAGTTCCGATTATTGAGGTTGGCGGTCTGTCGATGCCAATCACAGTGGCTTTTTCAAACACCCAGTCTGCGATGCTTGAGCGCGGGCAAGCTTTCCCGAATGTCATGCAACCTCACGAGATCGAGTGTGCCGACGGCGACGCCCGGACCGTCGTCATGCCGCGCGACGATCTCGCCCCACGGATCGATGAGCATGCTGTGGCCAAACGTACGGCGCCCATGCGGATGCGTGCCGCCCTGCGCGCTGGCCAGCACGTAGCACTGGTTTTCGATGGCGCGGGCACGTAGCAGAACTTCCCAATGTGCGCGTCCAGTGGTCTCGGTAAAGGCTGCAGGCAGCACGATGAGATTGACCTCGCCCAAGCGGCGGAACAGCTCGGGGAAACGCAGGTCGTAGCAGATCACCAGACCGGTCTTGCCCCACGGCGCGTCGAAGCTCACGACATCGCTGCCCGCTTCGATGGTGCGCGACTCGTTGTATTGCTCATCGCCTCGCGTGAAGCCGAAGAGATGTACTTTGTCGTAGCGCGCCACGCGTATGCCTTTGTCATCGAAAACCAGGGTGCTGTTGCGCACGCGGGCGTCATCGTCAGCGACCAGCGGAATCGTCCCGCCGACGAGCCAGACCTTGTGGCGGCGTGCGGCATCGGCGAGAAAGCTTTGCAGCGGTCCAGCATTTTCAGCAAACACCGCATCGCGCTCGCGCAGACGCACCTTGGCGGTCTCGTCCGGCGACAGCAGGCAGAAATATTCCGGCAGCACGACGCATTGCGCCCCCTGCCCGGCGGCCTGCGCGATGAGTCGATCGGCTTCGCGCAGATTGGCGTCGACATCGGCGCCCGAAACCATCTGCACAGCGGCAATTTTAAAGCCATTCGTCATATGCCTGCTCCTGCCTTGTGGACAGCACGTGGGCACATCGTGCCCGTCCTGCTATTTGCTTTTCGCCGGCACACTAGCGTCGGTCGGCACACCTTCTTTTTCTACTTTAGGATCATTCCAGCTGCCGGTCACGGTGTAATCGAAGCTGAACATTTTCTCGAGGGGGTCACGCAGGACTTTTTGCGCGACATAGGTGGCGACACCCGCGATGGGGTTGAGCACGGTGATGCCCAGCGCGATGCCGTCGGACAGGGACGGCTGTACGGTGAGGCGCAGTGCATGGGTTTCATGCACGATGTCGGTACTGCCCTTCATAAAGACACGGGCCGCCGGGCCGCGCACTTCGAGGTCGTCGGTGCGCATCACGCCCTGCTCGATGTGCAGATCGCCACGGATGGAATCGAACGCAAAACCTTCGCTGAAAACATCGCGAAAATCGAGCGTGATGCGTCGTGGCAATGACTGCAGACTCAGGATGCCAAGCAGGCGACCGGCACCTGGTTCGAGCTTGTTGAACTGGCCGTCGGTGGCATCCAATTTCAGCTTGCCACTCAGCGAGGGATAGTCGATGCTGGTCGGTGGCGCATTCCATGACAGCTTGCCCTTGACCGTTGCTTTACCCTTGCGCAAGGCACCTGGATAGCCGACACGCGACAAAAGTCCGCCGACATTTTCGCTGTCGACGTCGAGCGCTATTTCAGTCCGCGTGCCACCGGCGGGCAAGGCGCGGCTGCTACCTTCGCCGGTAATGACGCCGTCGGGACTTTCGATGCGCAGTTCGGAAAGTTGCCATTGGCCGCCATGCGTCTCCGAATGCAGAGACAGCTTGCCGAGTTGCATGTCATGCAGCACGAATTGCTCGGCATTGATATCGAGGGCCGGCAGCCTGTCCTTGGCGTTATCCTCGCCCGGCACGACCGTGGGCGAGGCAGCAGTAGGAGCGCCGGCAGGCGGCACGGGATGGAGACTCAGCATGCTCAGGTTGGCGCTCAGGCGGCCGCTGTTCTCGCCACGCGCTTCGCCCGACCAGGTCAGATCGCCGGCAATGTCGGGGCCTTCGAGACGCAATATCCAGTGCTCGGTCTGTTGCACGGCGCGCGCTGTGACGCGTGCGAAGCGATGTCCGCCGACCAGCACTTCGTCGGCTTGCAGGATCGCACCAGACAGCATTCCAACATCATTTTTGACGCCGCCCGCCGAGGCCAACAAGATGGGCCGCCACTGGTCGAGATCGAGACTCTGAAAACGCCCGGAGAGACGCAGGCCGCGCGATGGCAGGCTGAGGCTGTCGTTGAGCGCGACGGCACCGCGCAGAAAAGCACATGTCTCCTTGACGCAGTGATCCTGCCACTGCGCGGCACCGCGGCCCTCGATCGTCATGTGCCAGTCCTGCAGGCTGGCGCCGTGCATGCTGGCGTCATCAAACAGACTCCAGGTAAAGCTGAATGGCACGCGCGCCTCTGCGCTCTTGCCGAGCGGTGCCGGCAGGCTGGCGCTGATGCCTTGCAGATTGGAACTGACCGCCACGTCGGCGCGTCCCTTGCCAACGGTAATATGCGCCGTGGCCTGGGTCTGTCCGGCAAATTGCCCCCAGGCGGGCGTGTCGATGAGTTGCTTCAGGCCGCTCGCTGGAAACAGGCCGCCAGCGTCGAATACGATCATGCCATCCGGCGAGCTGTGTCCCGTGGCGGTGACCAGACCGCCGAGAAATTCGGCCGTTGCCTGTGTCGGGCCGATGCCGTTTTCGGTGAAGGCCAGTGCGCCATGTACCTGGTGGAAAGGCGGCAGTTCGGGTGTGAGATACAAGGTGCTGTTGTCGAAACGGTAGCTGCCTTGCACCCGCGTATGTTCGGCATCGAGCACGGGTACGGCGAGCTTGAGATCGAGCGCACCGTCGCCTTCCTGGCGCATGCGCTGAATGAAAGAGCCCAGGTGCGCGGCGACCGGCGATGCCTGCAGGTATTGCAGCATGTCGCCGCCGGGGCCATCGACGTGGCCGACAATCGTCAGCGGTTGCATGCGCACGTTTTCGAGATCGGGGAACTCTGCCCGCACCTCGCCGAGTCTGGCCTGGCGATAGCTACCGCTGTGCGAGCGGACAATCATGCGCGTGTGATCGAACAGCAACTCGCCCGTCATATTTGCCAGCACCGGCCAACCGGGCGCAAAGTCGAGGTTGACGCCCTTGAAACCACCATCGATGCGGAATATGCCTTTGGGATCATCGCGGAAAGGGAATTTCGACAGGTCGCCCCCCAGACGGACGTGCACGTTCTCCGCTACGCCGCTGGTCAGGCCACGTTGCAGCCAGTTGCTGGTTTCGATCGGCACCACGGCGGGGATGTAACGCCATGCGGCGTCGGCCTGGAAGCGCTGCACGCGGCCCGTGAGGTCTATGCTTCCAGCATGTCCCGGTCCGGCATGCCAGTCCGCCGAGATATCGGCATGGCTGAAATCCGGGCTGTCCAGCTGCGCGCGGCGCAAGCTCACCGCCAGCACGCCGGCGCGATCGCGCTGCCATTGGCCGCTCGCATCGACAGCGTCCAGCACAATGTGCGGCTCGTGCATGATGCGGGGCAGATCCACAGCGCCGTCGCGCATGTCGAAGCGGAATTCGCCCTGACGCTCGCTGCCCGTCACGCGTCCGGAGAGATTGACGAAGCCGGGGCTGTCTTCGCTGGCGTGCACGGTGAGCTTGTCGAAGCTGGCATCGACGTCGAAATGCGGCGGTGCGAGGTGCGTCGCCTTGTCGGCGGCCGCATCCCAATCCTCCCACTTGGCCTTGATGCTGGAGACGGTACCCTGCGGATCGGCACTCACCAGGCGTTGCCGCCAGACTTCGGGAAAAGGCAGATAAGCTGCCAGTTGCGCCAACACACGCATGTCGAGTTTTTCGGCGCCGACCTCGCCGCCTGCCTTGCGCTTGAAGAGACCCGCCGATGACGCGCCGATGCGCCGCATCGAGAATTGCGTCGGCGCGATCTGCAGGCCTTCGCGTGTGGTCAGCGCAAGATGCTCGGCGGCGAAGGAGAAATCGTCGTCGCGAGCGCTCACGCGCACACGGCCAGACAGCGAGCTGAGCGACAGCATCGGTAGCTCCGCTGCAAAGCGTACTTGCACATCGGCAAGTGCCAGGTCGGCCGTCAGTGCACCGATACGGGTGCCTTCGAAATTGAGCCAGGTGCGCACGCCACCGCGCCCCTGCGGCAGGCTCAGCGGATAGTCGACCCATTTGCGCCACACGGCCAGATCCGCGCCTTCCAGGGCGAGGTACAAGCTGCCGCGCCAATCGGCGAGCTTGCGAATGTCATTGCCACGCAGATCGCCACGCAGATCGATTGGCCCCGACAGATTCTGCGAGGGTGTCGCGGCAAGCGCGAAACGATGCGTGCTACCGCTATTCTGCAATAGCAATGAGAGCTTATCGAAAGCCAGTGGTGGTGCGCCGCGCAGCTTGTCGTCCCACGTGACGCGCGCGTCGTCGATGCGTATCTCGTGCTGACTGAGCAGCAAGTCGCCGAACCGGCCTCCCTGCTGTGGGCCACCTGTCTGCAGCGGCATGCCCGCAATGAAGATCGTGCCGTCAGCCTCGCGCCGCATGGCCAAAGATGGCCGCTCGATGCGCAGTCGGTGCAGCTCGGGCCGCCAGCGCAATAGCGAACTCCACGCCAGCGCGACGTCGACACGCGGCAACGCAAGCGCTTCGCGCCCCTGCTTGTCGAAAACGTGCACACCGCGCATCAACAGCTCTGGACGCAGGCCGTTCCACTGCGCCTGCAGGTCTTCAATGTCGACCTTTACGCCCAATGAGCGCGACAGCGCCGCGGTTATTTCGACGCGATGTTCGGCGACTTGTGGGGCCAGCGCGTAGCGCACCAGCAGAAAGCTCACGCCGAGCAACAGCCAGACAATCAGCAAAGTGCGCCACACGACGCGCCAGGCAATGTGCGGTAGGCGCAACCCGTAGCGGCCGAGAAACAGCAGGATCGACAGCGCCACACCGAGCCCGGCACGCTCCGCGCGCCGAATCACGACTGGCGTGTGATCGGCAGGCGGGGCAGAATGCTCGGCAGGGGCGGAATGGCTTGGATCTTCAGACACAGTGTGGATGCACATCGTGGAGATCGCCATAACCGCTGCGACCGCCGACGTATGCCGACTTGATCAGGTCTGCAATTCTAACCGAAGACCCCCAAGACCTCCGAAAACCCCTGCGTCATGAACCAATCAGACCGATACATCGCCAGCGCCGCGGAGCACAGCCGTTTCCTGCAGGCCCAGTTGCTGGCCCGCCCGTGGCTGGCGCCGCGCATCGGGCCGGTGCTGGATCGCCCGCTCGATCGCAACGATCTGCTCGCCTTCCTGGCCGAAGAGCCACTGACCGACACGAATCTCGGCCCGCGTCTGCGCCGCCTGCGTGCCTATGTCTATGCGCAAGTCATGGTTCGCGACCTCAATGGCCTCGCACCGTTGCCCGAGGTAACCGAGGCCATGACGATGCTCGCGGAGGTGGCAATCGATACGGCGCAACGCGTGCTGACGGCCCAACTCGCCGCGCGCCACGGCTTACCGCGCGACGCGACGGGCGCGGAGCAGCTGCTCATTGTCATCGGTATGGGCAAGCTCGGCGGCGGCGAGTTGAACGTGTCCTCGGACATCGACCTGATTTTCGTTTACCCCGGCGAGGGCGAAACGGACGGCACGCGTTCGCTCAGTGCCTTCGAATTTCATACCCGCCTGGGGCGCGCCATCATCGCGGCGATCTCGGAGATGACCGGCGAGGGTTTCGTCTTTCGCGTCGACATGCGTTTGCGGCCGAATGGCGACTCCGGCCCGCTGGTGGACAGCTTCGATATGCTGGAGAACTATTTCGTCAGCCAGGGACGCGAGTGGGAGCGTTACGCCTGGATCAAGGCACGCGCGCTGACCGGCAATCGTCATGACGAGCTCGATGCCATCGCGCGCCCCTTCGTGTTCCGCAAGTATCTCGATTTCGGCGCGATCAATGCCATGCGCGCGCTGCACGCACAAATCCGCCGCGAGGTCGCGCGCCGCGAGATGGCCGACAATATCAAGCTCGGGCCGGGCGGCATCCGCGAGATCGAATTCATCGCCCAGGTCTTCCAGCTGATCCGCGGCGGGCGTGATGCGGGGCTGCGCGTGCGACCGACCTTGCAGGTCCTCGATGCGCTGGCCGTGCGTGGCCTGCTGCCGGATAGCACGGTGGCGGAGCTCAACGCTGCCTACGATTTCCTGCGCCGCCTGGAACATCGCATCCAGTACCTCGACGATGCGCAAACACATATGCTTCCGTCATTTCCACAGGATAGCCTGCGCGTTGCTATGTCAATGGGATTTCCGAGTGTCGATGCCTTGATGGTGGCGCTCGACGCACATCGCGTCATCGTCAGCCGTCACTTCGACGGCGTGTTTTCCGACCCGGCAGCAGGCGAAATCTCGCCCGATGCCACGCTTGCCGGCGCGTGGTCCAGCGACAGCGAAGTCGACAGCGTATGCACGGCCCTGGAAAATTTCGGCTATCACGACAAGAAGAATCTTTGCGACCGCCTGCGCACTTTCCGCGATGGGCCCCGCTACCGCGCCATGAGCGAAGAAGGCCGCGCCCGCCTCGACACCGTCGTGCCGCGCGTACTGGCGCTCGCTGCGGCACGCGCCAATCCGGACCAGACACTGATCCGCATGATCGAGTTACTCGAAGCGATCTGCCGCCGCGCGGCCTATCTCGCTTTGTTGCAACAATATCCACTCGCGCTGGAGCGCGTCGTCGAACTGACATCGAGTTCGAGCTGGGCGGCGAACTACCTGACGCGCCACCCGCTGCTGCTCGACGAGTTGCTCGACAACCGCAACCTCAGCGAAGGCACCGACAACGCGCGCTGCGCGGCCGAACTTTCATTCGCGCTGGATGCGTTGGGCGACGACACCGAGCGGCAGATGGACCTGATGCGCGAGGCGCACCACGCGCAAGTCTTCCGTCTGCTCAATCGCGATCTGGCGGGCGACCTGACGGTGGAAGCGCTGTCCGACAAACTCTCCGAACTTGCCGACATCGTGCTCGGCGAGACGCTCAAGCAGTGCTGGAAGAAGCTCGTCAAGCGACACGCTGACACGCATCGTTTCGCCATCATCGGTTACGGCAAACTCGGCGGCAAAGAACTCGGCTACGCCTCCGATCTCGACATCGTGTTCCTGCACGACGATCCGGACCCGGAAGCACAGCCCGTCTACGCGCGCCTCGCGCAGCGCATCAATACCTGGATTTCGAGCCGCACCAGCGCCGGTCTGCTGTTCGAAGTCGATCTGCGTCTGCGCCCCAATGGCGACTCCGGTCTGTTGGTCAGTTCCGTCGAAGCTTTCGAAAAATATCAGCGCGAATCGGCCTGGGTGTGGGAGCACCAGGCCCTCACGCGGGCGCGCTTCTGCGCCGGCAACGGTGAGGTCGGCGCGCACTTCGAGCGCTTGCGCCACGATCTGCTATGCCAGCCGCGCGACCTCGCCAAGCTGCGCAGCGAAGTGGTGGCGATGCGCAAGAAAATGATGGATGCACATGCCAACAAAGGTGAAGGCTTCCAACTCAAGCATGATGCGGGTGGCCTGGTGCATGTCGAGTTCATCGTGCAATACCTGGTGCTCGCCTATGCGCACCAGTGGCCCGAACTCGCGGCGGACATCGGCAATATCGCTTTGCTCAAGCTGGCCGCCAACGTCGGCTTGCTGCCTGCCGATATCGCCCATGCCGCTGCCGATGCGTATCGCCAGCTACGCCACGCCCAACATCTGCTGCGTCTCAACGAACATGACAGCCGCATGGACGACGACAGCCTGGCAGGTGCGCGTGAAGCGGTGGCGCGCCTCTGGCAATGCGTATTCGAACGGGTATAGCCAACGGTATAGCAAGTATCCGCGAGCAATCAGCTAGGCCTACGGGGTTGCGTCTGCCCGACCCGCGCCAGTCGCCACAGAATGCAATCATGGAACATTCCGGAATTACGGAATATTCCACGTGTTAACAGCAATTACGATTCATTCCCGAACCATTGAGTATCCGGCAGCCGGCAATTGGGTTACAGCCGGTTCCCGCGAATTTGCCCCACCTTGTGGACAACGGCGGCAAGACCCGACAAATTCGCTTTCAGCCCCAAGGAGAAGACAAATGCATTTACCTTCGTTCACGTGGCGAAAGCTGACTTCAGCTATCGTTATTGCTCTCGGAATACAAGGCCTGGCACTGGCCTCCGGCGCCGCCATGGCGCAGACCAAGATCGCCATTCCGCCCGTCAACGTCACGGCAAGCAGCGATGACGGCCAAGGCAATATCGCTGCTTTCACGGTGGACGCCAAGCTTTCCACCCACTGGACCTCCGACGCCACGACCGCCATGCAATGGATCGAATTCAATCTGGGCTCCTGTCAGAACGTGGCTTATTCGAAGCTGGCCTGGTATCAAGGCGATCAGCGCAAATACAACTTCACGCTCAAGGTCTCCGCAAACAATGGCCTCACCTGGACGACCGTCGCGAGCGGTCCGTCAGCTGGCACGAGTACAGGGCTGGTAACAACAGACTTTCCAGACATTTCCGCCAACCGCGTCCGTCTCGAAAGCACGGGCAACAATGTCAACAAGAAGGTCAGCTTGAGCGAGGCAGAGGTCTGGACTCTCGGAGCAGGCAACTGTTCGTCAAGTTCGTCGAGTTCCAGCTCGTCGGCCCAAAGTTCGTCGAGCAGCTCCTCGAAATCCAGCAGTTCCTCGGTCAGCTCGTCGCAGTCGAGTAGTTCCTCCAGTTCGTCGGGAGTTCGCCCACCGGGCGCATTCTTCGACCTGTCGAAGTGGAAAATACAGCTGCCCTACAACACTGTGGTCGCCGGACGCCCCGCTAGCCCGGCGACTTACAATCCGGCGTACACGGCATGGCCAAATGCCTACGAGGTCTATCCCGTTGAGCTTTCTGGACCCAATGGCTACAAGGACACGACGATGTTCTGGGCCGACGCCGAAGGCAACATGGTTTTCCGTGCTGACTCATACGGCAACACCACGTCAAATTCCAGCTATCCGCGCTCCGAATTGCGGGAGTTGCTTGACCCTTACGATTTCCTGGATCCGACCATCCCGAAGAACAACTGGGTGAACAGCAATTACGTCAATCCTGGCAAATCCAAGTGGCCCGCCACCAAGGCCGACGCCGGCGCCATCGACGGCACGATGCGCGCGACTGTACGTATCGACCACGTAACTCTGAACGGAGACAAGGATCACAAGGGCCGCACCATCATCGGTCAGATCCACGCCTCGACGAAGGAACCCGTCAAGCTGATCTACACCAACCAGGACGGTGCAACGGCCAACAGTCTCGGCGCCATTTCTTTCAACAATGAGCCTACCGAAGGCGGCGGAGAGCAAGAAATCACACTCGTGCCGAAAGAGCATGGGATCAAGCTGGGAGAGTGGTTCGACTACGAAATCAAGTTGTCCGGCCTGACGCTGACGGTGACCGTCACCAAGCAGAGCGGTGAGAAGTTCACCTCCACCTTCATGCTCGATACCGGTGTGAACGGCGACTGGATGTACTTCAAGGCAGGGGTCTACAACCTCGACAACAAGGATACTGGCGCAGTCAAGGGCGACTATGCCCAGGTCAGCTTCAAGCGCTTGCAAGTGATTCATCCCTGAGCCGCAACGCTCGGTCTCGACGAAAACGGCGCCCTTGCGGGCGCCGTTTTTTTTGCCGTGAAATTTGCGACTGCGGCACGACTTCTCGCGGTAAGAACCCCGCAACGCGATATGTGCCTGATGGTGTGAAGCGCTTTTCACCACGGAGGAAGGCGCAAAGCCTTCGTGCCCTTTGTGTCTGCGATGCCGACTCGGACGAAGCCGATTTATCCCGAGCTTGCCAGTGCCGAAATGGCGCATGACAAATGGGAGATCACAAACAACTTCCGAGAAGCGGGATCGTCTGCCGACCTCAGCTAAGAGGCTGTTCATGATCTGTAGCGAGAGGCCGTCAGCGGGCTTATGTGCCAAACCCGGAGCAGCGCAGAAACCGGGGTGAAGGTTGCTACATGAGGATTTCGAGCAGCCCATGAGCCCCGCTCACGGCCTCGCAGTAAGATCATGAACAGCCTCTAAGCAATATTCGCCGGCCCCTACTTGGTGCTTCGCGCACTCCTATGGCGCGCGCCGCACTGCGCCACCTCAATGGCGCAATCAACACGAATTAGTGGTGTAAAGCACTGTAGCGAAGGGGCCCTTCGACATGTTGAGTCCTCGCCGCCGCCGTGGCATAGCGTTTGCTTTAACGCTGCCATAGCGACTCCTGCCTTCCCAGGCACGCATGTCCCCTGCAACGGCGTTGGGGGCTGCGGATCAACGTCGATCTCTGTCAGAGCTGAATTCAACAGGGGCTTCCCCGGCTTTTTACAGAGGTATCACATGCGCAAGCTCAAACTCGTCATGGTCGGCAACGGCATGGCCGGTGTCCGCACGATCGAGGAGATTCTCAAGATCGCGCCGGACATGTACGACATCACCGTCTTCGGCGCCGAACCGCACCCGAACTACAACCGCATCCTGCTCTCGCCCGTGCTCGCCGGCGAGATGACCATCCAGGACATCATCCTCAACGACCTCGACTGGTACAAGGACAACGGCATAAATCTGCAGACGGGCAAGAAGATCGTCACCATCGACCGCAAGAAGCGCAAGGTGATCGCCGACGACGGCACGGAAGCCGAATACGACCGCCTGTTGCTTGCCACCGGCTCCAATCCTTTCATCTTGCCGATACCCGGCAAGGATCTGCCGGGCGTGATTTCCTATCGCGATATCGCCGATACCGACGCGATGATCACCACTGCTGCCACCCACAAACATGCCGTCGTCATTGGCGCCGGACTACTTGGCCTCGAAGCGGCCAACGGTCTCGCCATTCGTGGCATGGACGTGACCATCGTGCATATCGGCGACTGGATCATGGAGCGCCAGCTCGACAAGATGGCCGGCCTGATGCTGCAGCAGGCACTCGAAACGAAGGGCATGAAATTCCGTCTGCCGGCGCAAACGGCTGAGCTGATTGCAGGCGAGAGCGGCCGCGTCGCCGCCGTCAAATTCAAGGATGGCGAAACCATTCCGGCCGACCTGGTGGTCATGGCTGCCGGCATTCGCCCGAACACCGAACTCGCCGAAAAAGCCGGCTTGCATTGCAATCGCGGCATCGTCGTCAGCGACACGCTGCAGACCTTCGACCCGCGCATCTACGCGGTCGGCGAGTGCGCCAACCATCGCGGCATCGCCTATGGCCTGGTGGCGCCGCTGTTCGAGCAAGCCAAGGTCTGCGCCAACCATCTGGCCATGTTCGGCATCGGCCGTTATCAAGGTTC
The DNA here is from genome assembly GCA_028292505.1 of Rhodocyclales bacterium. GTDB lineage: Bacteria > Pseudomonadota > Gammaproteobacteria > Burkholderiales > Rhodocyclaceae > Viridibacterium. The sequence goes on along the minus strand of JAQGMF010000057.1, from coordinate 27,468 downwards.
GGTGACCAGCACCAAGCTCAAGGTCACCGGCATCGACGTGTTCTCCGCTGGCGATTTCTCGGGCGGTGACGGCACAGAAGACATCGTGCTCTCCGATCCAGGCATGGGCGTCTATAAGCGCGTTGTCATAAAAAGCGACAAGATTGTCGGCGCGGTGATGTACGGCGACACGGTGGATGGCTCCTGGTATTTCCAGATGTTGAAGGACGCGCAGGACATCCACGAAATTCGCGACCATCTGCTGTTCGGTAAATCCAATCTGGGTGACGCCGGCCACAAAGGTCAGAACTCCGCTGCATCCCTTCCCGACACCGCCGAAGTCTGCGGGTGCAACGGTGTGTGCAAGGGCGTCATCGTCAAATCGATCAAGGAAAAAGGCTTGTTCACGCTCGAAGACGTGCGCAAGCATACGAAGGCCTCGAGCTCGTGCGGCTCGTGCACCGGGCTGGTCGAACAGATCCTCGCCTCCACCATCGGTGGGGCCTACACACCGGCCGATTCCAATAGCAAAGCCGTTTGCGGTTGCACGGATCATTCGCACGGCGAGGTACGCGCCGCGATCCGTGACTTGCACTTGCTGAGCATCCCCGCCGTCATGACAGCGATGGACTGGAAGACGCCCAACGGTTGTGCCAGCTGTCGCCCGGCCTTGAACTACTACCTCACGTCGAGCTGGCCACATGAGGCCATCGACGATCCGCAATCACGCTTCATCAACGAACGCGCCCACGCCAACATCCAGAAAGACGGCACCTACTCCGTCGTGCCACGCATGTGGGGAGGCCTGACCACACCGAATGAATTGCGTGCCATCGCTGACGCTGCCGAGAAGTACAAGGTCCCCACGGTGAAAGTCACCGGCGGTCAACGCATCGACCTGCTTGGTGTGAAGAAGGACGACCTGCCGAAGATGTGGGACGACCTTGCCAAGGCCGGTATGGTGTCAGGCCACGCCTACGGCAAGAGCCTGCGCACCGTGAAGACCTGTGTCGGCGCCGAGCATTGCCGCTTCGGCACACAGCTGTCGATGGAGATGGGCGTCAAGCTGGAAAAGATGCTGTTCGGCATGTACAGCCCGCACAAGGTCAAGCTGGCTGTTTCAGGCTGTCCGCGCAACTGCGCCGAAGCCGGCATCAAAGATGTCGGCGTCATAGGCGTCGATTCCGGCTACGAAATCTACGTGGCCGGCAACGGCGGTATCAAGACCGAAGTGGCCGAGTTCTTCTGCAAAGTGAAGACCGACGACGAGGTGATGGAATATTCCGGCGCCTTCCTGCAGATCTATCGTGAAGAAGCTTACTACCTGGAACGCACCGTGCATTACGTGCAGCGCGTGGGCCTGGACTACGTCAAGGCCAAGGTCGTCGAAGATGCAGCCAACCGCAAAGCACTCTATGAACGCCTGCTCTTCACGCTGCAAGGCTACAAGGACCCGTGGCTGGAACGCAGTGCCAGCGTTGGCGTCGCGGAATTGAAAAAACCGTTCGAGGATCTGACTGTTTAACTCAAACGTCATTTCCGCGGAAACGGGAATGACGAAGTAAGAACATGCTGTCCGTCTGAAAGCACCAAGAAATGCAACAAGGATTGAACATGTCTGACTGGAAAAAAATCTGCGCCCTTACCGACATCCCCGTGTTGGGTTCGCGCGTCGTCAAGAGCGAAAAGCATGGCGACATCGCCATCTTCCGTAACAGTAGCGACGAAGTCTTTGCCGTGCACGACAAGTGCCCACACAAAGGCGGACCGCTGTCGCAAGGCATCGTGCATGGCAAACAAGTAACATGCCCTTTGCATAGCTGGAAAATAGAGCTCGACAGCGGCAATGCCGTGGCGCCAGACGTCGGCTGCACCAAATCGTTCGCCGTCAAGACAGAAGGCGGCGAAGTATTTCTGACTATCTGATCAGCCACCACTCACCCGTTCCTCGCCGAGACAATCACCATGAAACTGCCTGCATGTAGCGCCAATCGACGCCAACTTCTACAAGCCGGCGTCGGCCTTGCCGCGTGGAGTCTGTTCCGCTCCGCATCTGCCACCGCAGCCGCCCCTGCCGCGCCAGGCATAAACATGTTGGAGGCCATCAACCAGGCAGGCCGGCAACGCATGTTGTCACAGCGCATGGCCAAGTTGTATGCCCAAGTCATCCGCGAAACACGGCCCGAGGAGGCACACAAACTGCTCGGCGATTCGATGGCGTTGTTCGAAAAACAGCTCGAAAATCTACATGGCTTCGCGCAGCAACAAAATGCCAAAGACATTGTTGCAACTTACGATCAGCTTGGTAACCGTTGGCAGGAATACAAGCGCGTCGTCGCCGCCGAGCCAACGCGCGAGGGCTTGCCACAGATCGCTGCGCTCAATGAGCAGGTGCTTGCCAATGCGCATGCCGGCACCGTGCAATTCGAGAAACTGCATGGTGGCTCGCTGGGCAAGCTGGTCAATATGTCCGGCCGTCAGCGCATGTTGTCGCAGCGCATGTCGAAGTTCTACTTCTTCCGCCGTGACGGCATGCTAACGGCCGAAGTGATCAAAGGTCTGGATGCCGCACGTGGTGAATTTCTCGCCGCGATGAAGGTGCTCAAGCAGGCATCTGAAAATACCAATGACATAAATTCATGGGTATCCATTGGCGAAACGCAATGGCTGTTCTTTGACGAAGCGGTGCGTGCCGATTCAAGCGATCGACAAGAGTTGGCCTATCACGACAACAACGTTGCCGTGACTTCGGAGAACCTGTTACAGGTGATGGACAAGCTGACGAATTTTTACGCCGCGCTCACCTGAGCACCGGTAAATCAGGCTGTCGCTGCGCCATGCGTCGCGTCGCCTGCGAACGACATTCTCGCGAAGCGTCCGCAACGGCGCGGACTCGTTGGCAAGCCAATGCTTCGCTGTTTTCTTTTCGCAAACTCCGGGCAACGAGGCTTGGCGTTCTTGCCGCACTTCATCGGAGTTATACAAATGGACAAGAAGTCCTTCCTCAAGGCGGGGCACGCCCCGACGCTTTTCGCTGCGTTTCTGTATTTCGATCTGGCCTTTATGGTGTGGGTACTGCTGGGCCCGCTCGGCGTGCAGATCGCCAAAGATCTTGGCCTCTCTGCCGCGCAGAAAGGCTTGATGGTCGCCACGCCGCTGCTGGCCGGTGCCGTACTACGCATTGTCATGGGGATACTCGTCGATCAGCTCAAGCCGAAGCTGGCCGGCGTCATCGGCCAAATCGTGGTGATGGCTGCGCTGTGCGTCGCATGGCAATTCGGTATCCACAGCTTCGGGCAGGTGCTTCTGCTCGGCGTGTTCCTCGGTGTCGCAGGCTCTTCTTTCGCTGTTGCGCTGCCGCTGGCATCGCGTTGGTATCCGCCGGAACATCAAGGCACGGCACTGGGCATCGCCGGCGCGGGCAACTCGGGCACCGTGCTCGCCGCGCTCTTTGCTCCCAGTCTGGCGATTGCCTTCGGTAGCTGGACCAGCGTCTTCGGCCTGACCCTCATCCCGCTGGCCGTCGTCTTCGTGTTCTACCTGATCGTTGCCAAAGACGCACCCGATTGTCCGCCCCCAAAGCCACTCTCCGAATACATCAGGATGCTCAAGGACCGCGATGCCTGGTGGTTCATGTTCTTCTATGCTGTGACCTTCGGCGGCTTCTCTGGCCTGGCCAGTTCGCTGACCATCTACTTCAATGCGCAGTACGGGCTCGACCCGAAGACGGCAGGCTTCTTCACGGCGGCGTGCGTTTTCGCCGGCAGTCTGGTACGCCCGATTGGCGGGAACGTGGCCGACCGTATCGGCGGCATCAAGAGCCTCTCCCTGATGTACGCGCTGGCCGCGACCTTCCTCATCATCGTCAGCTACGGTATGCCAACGGTATGGTCGGCAGCTGCGATCTTCGTCGGCGCAATGCTGGCCTTGGGGATGGGTAACGGCGCCGTGTTCCAGCTGGTCCCGCAACGCTTCCGCAAGGAGATCGGCGTCATGACCGGCCTGGTCGGCATGGCTGGCGGCATTGGCGGTTTCTATCTGGCGTCCAGCCTCGGTTATGCCAAACAGATTACTGGCAGCTACCAGCTCGGCTTCCTCATCTTCGCCGGCCTTGCCGTGCTGGCGCTGCTCGGTCTGACCGGCGTCAAGACACGCTGGCGCACGACCTGGGGTGCGGCGCATCTTACGTCGGCGAAGATATGAACGTAGGGTGGGCACGGCGTGCCCACGCGTCACCTATCCCATAATGCAAGCTCAACGCGTGGGCACGCCGTGCCCACCCTACGGTCTTCGCTCATTTCGATGCTCACAGTCTCTCTCGGCCATGCCTCGCTGACCGGCCCACGCGCACGTAACGAAGACTTCGTTGGCGCCGTCACGCCCGAGGGGATCGACCTCGAAAGCAAGGGCCTGCTCGCCGTGATCGCCGATGGTGTCGGGGGTCACGCAGATGGCCGCGAGGCTGCCGAGTTCACCGTGCGCAGCCTGCTCAGCGATTACTACGCAACGCCCGACACATGGGCTGTGCCACATGCCCTGGATAAGGTGATCAGTGCGGCGAATCGCTGGCTGGTAGCGCAGTCGGCCAAGCGCAGCGAGACGGCTGGCATGGCTACCACGCTGTCTGCAGTCGTGCTGCGCGGGCGCCGCTGGGTCATTGCACATGTCGGTGACTCGCGCGTCTATCTGTTGCGCGACGGCGAACTCAAGCGCCTGACACAAGACCATGTATGGGAGCACCCCGAGCTCAACACGGTGCTGTCGCGCGCGGTCGGCCTGGACCAGCATCTGACTATCGACTTCAGCGAAGGCGAGCTTGGCGAGGGTGATGCTTTTGTCATGCTGACGGATGGCATCTGGGCGACCTTGCGCGATGCGCGCATCCAAGCCATCGTCGCCAAACACGCCGATGCACAAGAAGCCGCTTTTGCGCTGGCCGAAGCAGCTGTCGATGGTGGCGCGCAAGACAACAGCACGGCGTTGGTGCTGCGTGTCGAGCGTCTGCCGCACGATACACTGCGCGATTCGCTGGCGCGCATACGCGAATTGCCGCTACCACCGCAACTCAAAGCGGGCCAGGAAATTGATGGCCTGACCGTCCTCGATGTGTTGCACGATTCGCGCATCACGCTGCTCTATCGTGTGCGCGATGCTGCAGGCGATATCTACGTCCTGAAAACCTTGCATGCCAATGCCGATGCGCACGATGCCGCCGCGTTGGCGCACGAGGAATGGATTGCGCGACGCGTCACCGACGCAACCTTTCCCCAAGTCGTGCCGTGGGAGCAGCGTAGTCATTTGTACTATCTGATGAGCTGGCACGATGGCGAGTCACTCAAGCAAAGGCTCGTTCGTGGTCATCGTTTCAATGCCGCTGAAGTTGCAGCACTGGGCGAGAAGTTGCTCAAGGGCATTTCGGCGCTGCATCGTCTGGCAATCATTCACCGTGACATCAAACCGGACAATCTGCATCTGGGGGCGGATGGCCGCTTGCGCATTCTCGACCTGGGTGTCGCAGCGTCGGATGGACAAAACGAGGGCGAGCGCTTTGGGGAGATCAACAATCCTGGCACGCCGTCATATATGGCACCGGAACTGTTCGCGACAGGCGATGCGCGCCTACGTGCCAGCGAGTCGAGCGATCTGTATGCCATCGGCGTAACGCTGTACGAACTCGCAACACGCAAATATCCCTACGGCGAAATCGAACCGTTCCAGCGACCCCGCTTCGGCGACCCGGTGCCGCCGACACGCTATCGCCCAGACATTCCCGAGTGGCTGGAGTCGGTCCTGCTCAAGGCCGTCGCGCGCGAACCTGAACGTCGCTTCGAGACCGCCGAAGAATTCCTGCTCGCACTCGAACGCGGTGCACACAGCCCTTTGCAGGTCGCCCGACGCCGCCCCTTGATGGAACGCAATCCGCATTTTGTGCTGAAAATAATTTGTGCGCTGTCGCTGCTTGCAAACGTCATCTTTCTGTTTAAACTGTTCGCGCCGTAGTGACCCAGCAAGGCCAATTATGACGTCGGCTTTCCGTCCGCGACAAATTGCAATGATTTAATCTGTCCACGGCCTGCTTGTTTGGCCGCGTATAACTGGCGATCGGCACAGCCAAGCAGATCGGCCGCGTCTTCGCCCCTGGCGGGTATGCAGGCAGCTACACCGACACTGATGGTGACAAATTCGGCTACATCGGATTTCTCGTGCGGAATAGCCAGTGCCCGGACAGCTGCCTCCATCTCGCACGCCTTCTTCTCTGCACCCTCCAATGACGTATCGGGCAGGATATACACGAACTCCTCGCCACCGTAGCGCGCAATCAAGTCATGCGAACGATTCAACATTGCCCTGAGTGCAGATGCGATGCATTGCAGGCAATCGTCGCCTGCCTGGTGTCCGTAGTGATCGTTGTAGCGTTTGAAAAAGTCGACATCGATCAGGATCAGCGCAAGCGAGTGACGGGCGCGTGCGCAACGCCGCCATTCGTTCTGTAACGTGGTATCGAAGTGGCGCCGGTTGGCAACGCCGGTCAGGCCATCTGTCAATGCCAGGGTGCGCAGCAGGTCGGTTTGATATTTTAAGGTCAGCTGGGTGCGCACGCGTGCCAATACGACGCGCGCATGAAAGGGCTTGGTAATGAAATCCGTCACGCCTTCATCCAAGGCCCTGGCCTCTTCCAACGGATCATTGTTTGCGGTGACGAAGATGACCGGAATATTGTCAGTCAGCAAGTCACTCTTGAGTCGTCGACAAACTTCATGGCCGTCCATTTCAGGCATCTCGACATCGAGGAGGATCAGATGCGGCTGACGCGTCTGGCAAAATTCAAGCGCTTGCTGGCCGCTGGTAGCCATGCACACCTCATAATCCTCTTTGCATATCTCGTACAGCGTCTCGATATTGCTGGGCATGTCATCGATGACCAGTAGCATGGGCCTCTCCTGCGGTCCATCGAATTGCGAGCCTGGTTGCTCAAGGTTAGGCATGATCTATTTGTGAGATCAGGTCATGACAGGCTCGCGCGCAATAGCGCACAGCTGGCTGATGCCGATTTGAAGTCGAGGCGATTCATGGCCTCCGACAAAGGCTTGAAACCCGGTCCCAATGCAGGACCGAATCGCTGCTGCAACATCGTGAAGACACTGCGCGCCTGCATGTTTGCACCTTGCAGTAAGACATCGAGATCATCCAGCATAGTTTTCAGCGCAGCCACGTCAAGCGGCGAAGCGTCTTCCACAGATTGCGGCGACGGAGCGTGAAAGACATTCGCAATGGCTTCTAGCAAGCCTTTGCTTTGTGCAATGAACCATTGCAGATCGTCCACCACCTGCATGGCATCCATCGTGCTGTCAGCCGCATCGATTTTCGTTTCTATCTCACTGGCATATTCAGCCAGTTGCGTCGCGCCGAGTGTGCTCGCAATACCCTTGAGAGCGTGCATCAAGCCTGATGCCTTTGCGTGATCCCCTTGCTGCAGATGGTACTGAAAATCCTGTGGCATCGTGGCCGTGTCAGTCGCAAAATGCCCGATGAGACTTGCATACAGAGGCTTGTTGTTACCCAGCCGTTGTAGCGCAGCATCAAGGTCAATCTTCAGGTTGGGGCGCTCGCGCGTCTGCGCCGGCCCGGGGGAGCGACAATAGCGCAAGATGGTTTGCACCACACCGTCCAGATCGATCGGTTTGCCAATGTGGTCGTTCATCCCCGCAGCGATACATGCGGCCTTGTCGGCGGGCATGGCGTTGGCCGTCATGGCGATGATCGGCAGCGATTGCATGTGAGCATGTTCGCGAATTTTTCGCGTGGCGGTGTAGCCATCCATGTCCGGCATCTGAATATCCATCAGCACGGCATCGAAAGGCGGGTCGGCCTGCAGCGTTTTTTCGACGCCACTGCCACCGCCAGCGGCAATCTCGACACTGGCGCCTTCGCCCAGCAGCAACTCGCGCGCGACCTGTTGATTGACCAAGGTGTCTTCGACCACCAACAGGCGCAGACCGGCCAGGCGCGCTGCGCCCGCTTGTCCACGCACGCGCGTGGCGCTGTGCGATAGTCCCGATGACGCTTCGATTACCGCATCGAACAGCATGGATGCCGTAATCGGCTTGACCAGAAAACCACCCAGCAATTCATGCTCGTCTTCGATGTGCTTGGCCAGTGCTTCGCGGCCATGTGCCGTGACCATGATGATGACCGGGGCGTGATCGGCGTCCTGCAATTTACGAATCTCGTGAGCCACCTCCCAGCCATCCATCTCCGGCATCTGCCAGTCGACGAAGACAACGTCATAAAGCGTATCGGTTGCAATGCTCTCATGCAAGATTGCCAGCGCATCCGATCCGCTAGCCGCGGTTTTGCAATACCAGCCCAGCGATTCGATCATCGCCTGCGAGACCTCGCGCGCAGCCTGGTTATCGTCAACGATCAGCACACGTACCGGCTCGCGCATGGGTAAGCTGACGGGCGCGGACAGCTTGATGCTTTCGTCATCAGAGGCACGTTCGAACGTGGCGTTGAAATAAAAGCGGCTGCCCACACCTGGCGTGCTCTCTACCTTGAGCTCACCGCCGATCAGCGACACCAGTCTCTGGCTGATCGCCAGACCCAGACCGGTACCGCCGAAACGTCGCGTGGTCGAGGCTTCGGCCTGGCTGAAGCCTTGGAAAATGTGGGCCAGCTGCGCGGGCGCAATGCCGATGCCGGTATCCTGTACCGCAAGGGCAATCTCGGTGCGGTTAGCGTGATGTGCAACCATGTTGAGCGACACGATGACTTCACCGCGCTCAGTGAACTTGATTGCGTTGCCCGCTAGATTGAGCAACACCTGGCGCAGACGTAGCGCATCGCCAAACACGCAGGGCGGCAATTCCGGGTCGATGGAGAACAGCACTTCAATATCCTTGTCGCCGATGTTGGCGGACAGGATGACCGACAGTTCGCGCATCAAATTGTCGAAACGGAACGGCACATACTCCATTGTCATTTTTCCAGCCTCGACTTTGGAGAAGTCGAGAATGTCGTTGAGCAGGCCCAGCAAAGAGCGGGCCGCTGTTTGCGTCTTGGTTGCGTAGTCGAGCTGGCGCGCTGTCAGATCGGTGTGCTGCAGTAGTTGCAACATGCCGAGGATGGCGTTCATCGGCGTGCGAATCTCATGACTCATATTCGCCAGGAATTGTCCTTTGGAAACGCTGGCCGCTTGCGCCTCGTCACGCGCGTCTGCCAAGGCTTGCAGGATGCGCTTGTCTTCGCGGATGTCCTTGGCGATACCGACAAAGCCGGTGATGCTGCCGTACTGATCACGTACCGACGTTGCCGTCAGATTAACAGGCAGGGTCGTACCGTCCTTGCGCACATAGGTCCATTCACGCGACTCCGATTTGCCTTGACGTGGTAACTCGGTAAAGACATCGAAGCCCTGGATCGGACGTCCAAACTCTTCTGTCAGTGCATCGCCTCGCGCGACGACTTCTTCGGACATGTGAATAGCTGACAGGCTGTTCTCGTCGACCATTTCTGCCGCCGTATAACCGAGCATGCGCTCGGCGCCACTGCTGAAGAGTCTTATTATTCCATTGACATCCGTCTGGATGATCGAAAAATCAATGGCGGCGTCTACGATACCTTGTAGCTGTGCCAGCGCTTCTTCTTGCGCGGCCTGGGCTTGCCTGAGTTGGGTAACGTCGGAGATAAACCCGTAAAAACCCTTTTGCTTGCCGTCTTCAAAATCCGGCACATAGGAAAACAAGGCTTGTCGTTTTGCGCCCGATCGCGATTCGACGGCGAGCTCGAAGACCTCGGTATTTCCCCGCAGCACGGACAAGAGCCGAGGCTCGATCTGCCTGAATCGAGCTTCACCAACAATGTCCCTGATGTGCTTGCCATGCATCTGTTCCGGCGTTACGCCAAACCACTCGACGTAGGCGCTGTTTGCAAAGCGGTTCAAGAGCTGTGTATCCCAATAGACCACCAAAGCCGGCATGTGATCAATGATGATCTGCAACTCTTTTTGCGCCTTTGCCAACTCGGCGCTCTTGTCTTGCAGCGTTTGCACAGTGGCACGCATGGCACTGCGTGACTGTTCAAGCTGCTCGGTCATGCTATCGAAAGTCCGCGCCAGCACGCCAATCTCATTGCGGACGTTGAGCTTCAAGCGGTAACTCAAATCGCCCTGTGTCACGCGCTCGGTCCCCACCTGCAAATCAGCGATAGGCGCAACGACACGCTGCTTGATGATCACGCTGGCGGCTGCAATCAAGGCGGCAAGTACGAGAATATTCAGCGCCGTGAAGAAACCGGCGTGGTCCTGCGCGTTTGTCAGACCGATACTATTGAGGCGTTGCAACTCGAAGGCATCGTCGAGCATGTCTTGCGTGGTCAAAAACAGTGCGCTCACGGTGGTGGCGGTACGTTCCGTGCTGGTAACGTCGGCGGGCCGAGCATCCGTAGCTGAAGTCGTGCTTATTAATTTGTCATACAGGCGCGCAAGAATCTCCAGGTTGGTCTTTTCTCGATCCAATAGCAAGTTCTCATACGGTGCGTCGTATCGCTGCCCGCTCAACATGGCGCGGAAGCTCGTTACCCGTTTCTGCCATTGTTCGCTGGAGCGATGCTCATGGTAGAAAGCGGTCTCCATGACGAGGAAGCGAAAACTGCTCACACCCTTGACGGTGTTTTCTGCCATCTCGATTTCGTGGGTCTCGTTGCGCACGTTGAAAGCGGCCTGCAAGGTGATGCCGAGCGCCATGAGAACGGCCGCAGCGGCCAGCCAGACGAGTACGTTACTTTGTCGATTTAGAGTCATCGCGATATGCTCATTGGATGATCTTTACCGCTCCCGGCAGCACCGCTTTGAGCGGCTCCTGGGCGATGTAGTCGAGATAGTTGGGCACCGGTCCAGCCGGGGTAAAACCTTGTTTCATTGCCCAGCGCGTCTCGTTCCCGAGTGCCAGCAATAGCGTTTGATCGAGCGACAGGTAAAAGTCGTTGGGAAGGAACGCTTCTTTCACCAGGCTCTCGTCCACGCCGATGTACTTGCCAAATATCGTCTGCGCCTGCGTCGGCTGCCCGTGTATGAAACGCGTGCTTTCATCCAGCGCGGCAAGAACCTGGCGCACTTCTGCAGCATGCCGTATCAGATAGTCCGGTTTGCCGATCAAAATAAAGCGATACACGTACATGTCTTCGTCATAAATTGACGTTGCACGGTCGCCCAGCGCGTGCTGCAGCTTGGCAAGGTCTGGATGCCAGGCGGTGACGGCGTCAACCTTGCCGCTTTGCAACGCTTCCACCACTGTGCCAGCCTTCAGGTTGACAATCGTCACGTCCGCTTTTTCAATGCCGTTAGCCACTAACAGGGTGTCAAGAAAATACTGGGCAGTAGTGCCGAAAATGGTACCGACGGTTTTATGACGTAGGTCTTGTGCTTTGACGATGCCATGGTCCTTGAGCGCAACCACCGCCATCGTGCGACGCGAGCCGAAGACCGTTGCGACAGTGCCGATCTTGTCGCCGTGCATCACCGAAAACATGAAGGGTACGTCCGCCACCACCGCGAGGTCGGACTTGCCATTCAAGACAGATTGCAGGGCGTCCTTGCCGAGGATGAAAGGCTGAGCGATTACCTTCAGCCCGTGTTTATCGAAAATTTTCTGGTTCAACCCGACATAAAACGCACCGACGCTGATTCCGGTGGGCAATGCAATGGTCACGGTCGACGCTGCGACCTCAGCGTGCCGGGTTTGTCGGACGAGCAACCACGCAGCGAGCACTAGCAAGGCGACACAAACTGCAGGAAGAAGCCGCGTTCGAGGGCTTTGCTTTCGAAGACTGTCCATTTGACGCTCCGGGTTTAGAGATTCCTGGTTAGGACAATCAGTGGATTCAAACCAGGCTGCTACATTCTTGGCAATGAGACAGATACACCACGGCGCATCTGTCATTACGCGAGGCGTTTCTTGTAGCAGCTTATGGAATTACGGCGTAAGTGGCGGCTGCTGAAGCTTGCTGCAGCGACCCTTCCCCTGAAAAAGTTGATTCAGGCATAAAGTTTTACGCCCGACCTACCGTCAACCCTGTTGTCCCCCGCCCATACCGGCCGGGAGACGCTGTGACGCACCCGGTGTGGGGCTGGTACGTTGCAGGCGATACGAAGAATAACGCCCCGCCATTTGCCTCGACTGTACGACACTCGCCATGAATACTTCGTCGAATGCCCGCTTGGCATTGATCGCCATTGGCGTGATCAATGCGCTGTTATCCATCATGATCGCCAGCAACGTCTGGATCGGCGCCGGGTCGGGCATAGCCATCCTGGCCGTGCTGTTCTGGGCTTCTACGCTCATTCCCACATCGACAACCCAAAACGAGCCGAAGATGAACGATGCGCGCTTCCAGGCGCCTACTCCGGCTACGCACAGCGAAGGGCTGCACGGTCTCGTTTCCGAAGTCGTGCCGTTATGGAATCAGCATGTTGCATTGGCACAGGGCCAAGTACGAGAAGCCATCGAGGCTTTGGCGGAACGCTTCGCATCGCTGGCGCAGCGTCTGTCGGAGCATTCGTCAGGACATAAACCGGACGACGGCGCCGCGCTCGTCGCCATCCGCGCGGCCGAGGACGGCCTGCGCGGCATCATGACAACGCTCAATACCACACAGGATTTCCGCACCGCGCTGGTCCGCGAAGTGGCCAGCGTCGCGTCGCATACGGACGATTTGCGCAAAATGGCCGAAGAGGTTGCGAACATCGCCAAGCAAACAAATCTGCTGGCGCTGAATGCGGCCATTGAAGCGGCACGCGCTGGCGAATCGGGCCGTGGTTTCGCGGTCGTCGCCGATGAAGTACGCAAGCTCTCGACGCAATCGGGTGAGACCGGTAAGCGTATTCATGACACTGTCAATACCGTCAGCGAAGCCATCGCGCAGGCGCTCGCCTTGTCGGGTGAGTTTGCATCGCGCGAAACGACCGCCATCGGCAATTCGCAACAAACCGCCGAGGAAATCATCAGCACCTTCAACACGACAACTCAATCCTTGAGCAGTGCCTTGCAACAGATGCAACACGACCGCCATGCGGTCGAAATGGATGTCAATGCAGTGCTCGGCAAGCTCCAGTTCGAAGGCCGGGTGCAGCAGATCTTCGACCAATTGATGACCGACATGGATCGCCTCGCCGAGACGGCAAGATCGCTGAATGCCAATCCCGGTAGCCCTGTGCCGGACAAGCATGCGTGGGTTAGCAATCTCTCCAGAAGCTTCTCGACGCTACAACGCTAATCGCGTCGCACCCCTCAAAAAAACAGCAAGGCATATCGCCTTGCTGTTTTTTTCGTTAACTATTTGGCCTACTGAGCTTCCAAACGCTTTGGGCCAATGAACGAAAATCTGGCGCCTTCGTTGCCGACGAGCCAACCTTCGAATCCGTTCTTGCAGCCTAGCGTCTGCAATTTTTTGTGTATCGATACATATAGACACAAACTCTGTCAATCAGCAGCCACCCCAGTTAACACGGCAAAAACGTGACAAGAAACACACTCGACAGGCGGGAACGAATTCCTAAGAAACTACAACTTTAGTACTATCCCTCAGCACGCAAAAAAACAACGGCTGGCGGATGCTTCGCAAAGCAATTCGCCAAAAAATAATCAGGTCAGGCACCTTCATGGCATTTGAGATAGAAACGACGTCCTATTGTGAAAATGGAATCAGCCCCCGCTGGGTGTGGTGGATACGTGGCATCGCTGGCACACAGCGCTTCGGACTGGTCGGTACTGACGAGCAAGGACGCGGTCTGTTTTTGTATGAGCATGAGGGCGACAAGCAACCTCGCCGTGAAGTATTGATATCCACCGAGCTTTTCGAATTGCCCGCCAATTGCAGCAAAGCGCACGCCAACGAAACCTTGCGCCTGACGCTGGCAGAACTGGGCTGGCATGTCACCGATACCGACACGTCAGCGAACAAACAGGTGCCCGGACACTAGCGGTCTACCGAAACGCAAAAGCTGCAATACCGGACAACAAGAAAAGGCCGCAAAGGAGAATGCTCCCTTGCGGCCTTTTTGCCTTTTTTCGCCTTTCTTGCTCAGTCGTCTCTTATCCTTTTGCCCTTCTCCCTTCCGTCAAAATATTCTTCATGCCCTGAACGGCCCATCGTATTCAGGCAGCATGTTTGAGTTGCTTCTGGTAGAGGAATTCGAGGATGGCAGCGCGGTATTCCGCGAATTGCGGATCGTGCGCAAGCTTAAGGCGGTCGCGTGGCTTGTCGAGCTTCACTTCAAGAATCTCGCCAATCGTTGCGGCCGGGCCGTTGGTCATCATCACCACGCGATCCGACAAGAGCACCGCTTCGTCTACATCGTGCGTCACCATGACGACGGTGGCACCTGTCTTCGCCATCACGCCGATCAGCTCATCCTGCAGGCTGGCGCGGGTCAACGCATCCAAAGCACCGAAAGGCTCGTCCATCAACAATATCTTGGGCTCCATCGCGAACGCACGTGCGATGCCCACACGCTGCTTCATGCCGCCAGAGACTTCGTGCGGATACTTGTGCATGGCGTGCTCCATGTGCACCATTTCCAGCGCCGCCTTGGTGCGCTCCTTGAGCTTGGCCTTGCCCTCTTTTGTACCGAATACGCGCTCGACACCGAGCATGACATTGTCAAAACAACTCAGCCACGGCAGCAAAGAATGGTTCTGGAAAACGACACCGCGCTCCGGGCCCGGGCCTGCAATTTCACGGCCATTGCAGATCAAGCCGCCGTCGCTGGGTAAGGTCAGGCCGGCGATCAAGTTCAGCAAGGTAGACTTGCCGCAGCCAGAATGGCCGATCAGCGTGACGACCTCGCCTTCGCTGATGTCAAGGTTGATATCGCGCAACGCGACAAAGCTGCCTTTCTTCGTATCGAAGCGCATGCCAACGTCCTGGACTTGTACGAGTGGTTTCATGGCGTGCCTTTGGGATTCAAGAGTGGGGTTCAGGAATATTCGTAGGAGAAGCGCTTGGCGATCTGCAACAGGATCATCTCCAGCAGCATGCCGACAATGCCAATGACGAAGATCGCTATGACAATGTGCTCGACCTTGAGATTATTCCATTCGTCCCACACCCAGAAGCCAATGCCAACACCGCCCGTCAACATTTCTGCCGCGACGATCACCAGCCAGGCTGTGCCGATCGACAGGCGGATGCCTGTCAACATGTATGGCAGCACGGCGGGGAAAAGAATCTTGGTGAGAATCTTCATCTCGCTGAGATTGAGCACTCTGGCGACGTTCATATAGTCCTGCGGCACACGTTGCACGCCGACAGCAGTATTGATGATCATCGGCCAGATCGAACAGATGAAGATGGTCCACGTTGCAGCCGGATCGGCGCGCTTGAATACCAGCAAGCCAATCGGCAACCACGCCAGCGGCGACACCGGGCGCAGTAGCGAAATGATGGGGTCGACCATTGAATTCAGAAACTTGAAACGACCGATTGCGAAACCAAGCGGAATACCAACTGCCGCCGCAAAACCAAAGCCTACGGCAACGCGTTTGAGCGAGGACAAGATGTTCCAACCTATGCCTTGGTCATTCGGTCCGTTGATGTAGAATGGATGCGAAAAAATAATGACAGCAGCATTCCATGTCTTTAGCGGGCTTGGGAAGCCACTGGTCTTGATGGCAATGATGGCCCATATGCCAAGCAAGAGCGCCAAACCGATGAGAGGCGGCAGAACGGCGCGGGCAAATGCGCTCAGCGCGTCGGGCAACTTGCCCTGCCCGACCTTGATGATGGGCGTTTCAGCTTGCTTCACTGATGCCACATGATTTGCTGCGGCTTGTTCAGCGGGCTTTTCGCGTATCGGCTCGGAGGACTTGTTCGGCATTGCGTGGGTCATGGTCATACTTGCTGTTGTCATGATGGATGCTCCTGCTTTCTCTTGGATCAGCGGCTAGCCGTGCGCCGGAACTGGCTTGTGACCAGCCCGGCCGGCACGGCAGCTCAAGCGTGTATCTTGAAACTGGCTGCGTATTTCTTCGGATCCTTACCGTCCCACACCGTGCCATCGATAAGCTTCGACGTGCGCAGATCGGACTTCGGAACGGAAGCCTTGACGATGCCCGCAGCTTCTTTGTAGAGCGCGGTCTGATTGACCTGTTTGGCAATCGCCAGATAATCCGGATCTTCCTTGAGCAGGCCCCAACGTTTGTGCTGCGTCAGGAACCACATACCGTCAGACAGGTAGGGGTAGTTCACCGCACCACCGTTGTAAAACTTCATGTAGTTCTTTTCCGACCAGGATTTGCCGAGGCCGTCTTCGTACTGACCGATCATGCGACTGCGAATGACATCGGCATCGGTATTGACATACGACTTGGCGGACACCACGTCGGCCGTGGCGCTACGATTGGCCGCACTGGCATCGATCCACATCGACGCTTCGAGAATGGCGCACACCATGGCGCGCGCCGTGTTTGGATATTTTTTGACGAAGTCGGCCGTACAACCGAGAACCTTTTCCGGGTGATCGGTCCAGATATCCTGCGTCGTGACGGCCGTAAAACCGATCTTGTCAACGATGGCACGCTGTCCCCAGGGCTCGCCGACGCAGAAGCCATCCATATTGCCGACGCGCATATTGGCAACCATTTGTGGTGGCGGCACAACGATGTTCTTCACGTCCTTGAATGGATCGATGCCGTAGGTCGCCAGCCAGTAGTACAACCACATGGCATGTGTGCCAGTGGGGAAGGTCTGGGCGAAGGTGTATTCCTTCTCCTTCTTGGCCACAACCTTCTGCAGCGAGGCGCCATCGACAGCACCCTTGTCCTTGAGTGCCGTGGAAAGAGTGATGGCCTGACCGTTGTTGTTCAAGGTCATCAGCACGGCCATGTCTTTTTTCGGACCGCCGATGCCCATATGCACGCCATAGATCAAGCCGTAGAGAACGTGCGAAGCGTGCAGTTCGCCATTGACCAGTTTGTCGCGCACGGCAGCCCAGGATGCTTCTTTGCTGACGTTGATCTTGATGCCGTACTTCTTGTCGAAGCCCTTGACGGCGGCCATGACGACAGACGAGCAATCGGTCAGCGGAATGATGCCAATGGTGACCTCTTCCAGTTCCGGCTTGTCCGAGCCGGCAGCCCAGGCTCCGCTCACTGGCAAAACGCTGGCCGCTGCAACTGCACCGCTCATGACTGCCCCCTGCTTG
This sequence comes from Rhodocyclales bacterium, assembly GCA_028292505.1. Classification (GTDB taxonomy): domain Bacteria; phylum Pseudomonadota; class Gammaproteobacteria; order Burkholderiales; family Rhodocyclaceae; genus Viridibacterium. Next base: position 10,289 of record JAQGMF010000057.1, on the reverse strand, counting down.
AGAAAACCACGCCGTCCTGCGAGACCATCAAATTTCTCCGTCATCTTCATCTCCGTTGGTGAATCAATTGCCAATGCAAACGGACAAAAGAAAAGGCGTCGCGATATGAAGAAAGACAACTTCCCTGTCTCTTCACATCGGACGCCCTTGTCCGCGACGGATCGCCCTTGATCCGCACTTGTCATGTTCTAAGCACGGCGTGTGCCACTTCGTGGCGCGCTTTCTGGTTCAATGACTTAGGGGGCAGGAAGAGATGGCAGCGCACTCGGTAGGCGACTTGCAACAGGCACTGCTGCGGTGCGGGCGCACCAAAACACAACGGGAAATTGCGGAGTGCGAAGGCGACGCTTCGGGGGAAAAACGCCGGAAGAAATTAACCGAGCAGCAAGCGAGCGCTTGCCAGAATTTCCTCGGCGACATCAACGAGCTTGCGGCCGCGCTCCATGGCGAGCTTGCGCAAGGCATGGTAGGCCTCGTCTTCGTCCATACCGCGAGCTTTCATCAAAACACCTTTGGCGCGATCAATAATGACTCGCTCGGAAAGCTTGCGTTGCGCGTCATCGCGCTCACGGCGCAAGGCCATATGCTCATCGAAATGCACTGTTGCAATACGCAACAGCGCGGCGAGTTTTTCAGGAGCAAGGCCATCGACCACGTAAGAGGACACGCCAGCGCGCATCGCCAGGCGAATGACATCGTCCGCATCGTCGTCGGAGAACATCAACACCGGCCGCGGAAAGTTTTCACGCATCACCGCAAGATTTTCGAGCGTGTCCCGACTCGGCGAATCCGTATTGATAAGCACCACATCAGGCTGGATCTCAACCATCTTGTCGTTGAGCTGGAATGCATCAGACAGCACAGCGGCCACCATATGACCGGCGCGGGTCAGACCCTCGCAGATCTCGAGAGCCCGTTCTTGAATCTCATCGATGACCAAAATCTTGAGCATTCCGCCCTTTCCGTCCCGATACAGCATGTTAAAAGCAAGCGCTGAGCCATCAAGAGATGACTTTAGCAAGCGCGGCGGAGTGTACCAAATGCGTGGCGGATCTTTCAGTGTGCGTCACAAGCGACCTCACGGAACCAGGCATGGGCGCGTAAACGAAAAAACCGGCGCACGTCGGCGCCGGTTCTATTTGAGCAGTAGCAGTTAGTTGATGACCGGCCAGAGGAGACGGTCCAGTGCAGGCTTGGTGTTGTCGGGAAGCCCGGCAACCACCTTTGCATAGGTGCCCGTCTTGTAAGCACGCTCAGCTTGCAGCATGATCGGTAACACCTCCTTCAAGTCGAACGCCTTTTCTTCGTCCGAATAAAGTGTCCAGGACTTTGGATCCAGCGTAGCGGCCGTCAGATAGTTAATGCCGCGCTTGAGTGAGCGCTCATCGATTTCGAAGTTCCACACGTCGATAATGCAACGAGCTTGCGGATGTATGCAATGAGGATCATCAGACTTCAAAGTGAGGCCCGCCACATTCACTTGCTCACCGTAGCGCGCAATGCGCAATGCCGCCTCAAGCGCGAACACGGTGTAGTGATAAGGACGCGTACGCTCAAGCTCCATGTGCATCCTGCCATCGCGCGCGATCTGCGATGCGATGCGGCGTGTCTGCGCGTCGAAGATCACCTGTTTGGCCTTGGCAATATCGCCAGTAAACAACAGATAGTTGACCAGCTGAGCATCGTAGAACATGCCGTGATTGTTGTGCCATACAGCCTCTTCGTGACCGGTAGCACTGTTGACCATCCAGTCAGCAAAATCGCCAAACCACTGACGCAGACCTTGAACTTCATCCGCGTTCAATGCGCCGCTCGGCTGAATGAGGGCAACGGCATCGATGGCCATCCATAGGTTTCGCGTATCCACCAGACCGATACCACGACCATCCGTAATACCCGGAATGCCTTGACCAAAGCGCAGGCTTGGAATCATGCGCGTGGCAGGGTCGAGAAACCATGTGCGAAGAACTTCCGCAGCTTTGATAGCGTATTTTTGGTCGCCAGTGAAATAGTACGCGAGGCTCAGATCTCGCACATTATTGTCCATGGTAACGAGGCGGCCCGAATCCAGACCGTTGCCTTTCGTGTCCGGATTGATATTTCCATCCCTGCGGACGAATGGCAGATGATCAGGCGTGTCGGGATTGGGCCACCAGTAAGGGCCCATGCTCATATAGTCGTGCTTGTCGCCCGACAACGGCGTCATTCCTTTCTGCGTAACTGTCTCGGGCTTGGCAGCCAGCACTTTGTTAGCGCTCGCAATCAGAGCATCATAAGCTGGCTTGAGACTGGCATCGCCGGCCGCCAGACGTTGCTTCGAAACAGACAGGTAGCTGTTATCGAGCGTAATAAGCTTGGGTGCCTCGCTTGTGAGAACGCGCGAAGAGCGCCCTCCTTGGGTGGCACAGGCTGCCAGAAATGGAACCATCGCCAACGCTGCGACGCGCAACATAACGCTATTGAACATACGTTTGTCTCCTGTACTGAAATGAGCCGATAGACCATCCGCCATCTGGCAGCGAAGTATAGCCACGATGGCGGCTTAGCGAATGAAAGGATAAGACTGGAAATGCCGTTCTAACCAACGCTTCATAGCACGAGCGGTACGGCTCAAACAATGATGGCAACGTAATGACGAAAAAAAAGCCACACAAATTTGCGTGACTCTTCATTCATGGTCGGGGTGAGAGGATTCGAACCTCCGGCCTCTACGTCCCGAACGTAGCGCTCTACCAGGCTAAGCTACACCCCGAAGATTAAAAACAATGCCGACACAGCGATCCGCTTCACGGCGAGAACGGTCAGTAATTCCGAGCTACCGCAAAGTCGCATAATTGTAGCAGCGAGTCCGTGAAGACGGAAGGCGGGAGAAGACTCAGCGCATCTCTGGCGGCCATCGCTTCGCGCCTTGCATACTCTCGCGTGACGGCCAATGCTCCCGTCTCGTGGACTGCTGCCATCACCTCCATAAAACATTCTCGGCCCGACGCCTCGATTGCATGACGCACCACACTCGCCTGCTGCGCCGAACCATTCTGCATGACATGAATCAAGGGCAATGTGGGTTTGCCTTCAGCGAGGTCATCACCAAGATGCTTACCAGTCTTGGCCTCGTCACCTGAATAGTCCAGGACATCGTCAATCAACTGAAATGCCGTTCCAATATGACGACCAAATAAAGCCATGCGCTCCTGTCCAGCCTCGTCGAGCCCGCCCAGAATCCCCCCAAGGCGTGCCGCAGCCTCGAACAACATTGCTGTCTTGAAATGTATGACCCGCAAATAATCTTCAACACTGGCGTCGGCATTGCGCACATTGAGTAGTTGCAGCACCTCGCCCTCGGCGATCACATTCGTCGCGTCTGACAACACACGCATTATGCGCATATCATCAACACCCACCATCATCTGAAAAGCACGAGAGTAGAGGAAGTCCCCGACAAGTACGGATGCGGCATTGCCGAATATTGCATTGGCCGTCGAACGCCCACGACGCAGGTCTGACTCGTCAACGACATCGTCATGCAAAAGCGTTGCCGTATGTATGAACTCCACCACTGCGGCCAATTCATGATGATTTGTGCCGCTTTGCTCTACGCCATAGCCGAGTGCCTTTGCCACCAGCAACACCAGAGCAGGGCGCAGACGCTTTCCGCCCGCTCCGACGATGTATTCGGCGACTTGATTGATGAGGACGACTTCTGAGCGCAAGCGCACGCGAATCACCCGATTGACCGCCTCCATATCGGCGGCAATGGGCGCATATAGCTGTTCAAGCGAGACAGCGGGAATTGAAGCGAGTGAGGACAAGGGAAGCTGCCGGAAGATGGACGCGGGATGTTATGTGCGCGAGCCCGCCAACGTCAAGCCGCGTGCGGTTTGCCATATCGGTGGACTTGACTGAATTACTAACACAAAACATAATTGCGGGTTCTGTAGTCTCTCGTAATGGAGTTCCAACATGTATGCGGTCATAAAAACCGGCGGCAAGCTGTACCGCGTTGCAGCCGGCGAAAAAATTAAAGTAGAACAGATACCGGCAGACGTTGGCGCTGAAATCACTCTCGACCAGGTTTTGATGGTCGGCTCCGGTGAGTCGGTAACAATCGGCGCACCTTTGGTTTCCGGCGCCTCGGTAAAGGCAGTCGTGCTGTCGCAAGGCCGTCACGACAAGGTTAACATTTTCAAGATGCGCCGTCGTAAGCATTACCAGAAACATCAAGGCCATCGTCAGAACTACACCGAAATCCGCATCGAAGCGATTTCGGCCTAACAGGAGCTAATGCGCCATGGCACACAAAAAAGCAGGCGGCAGTTCCCGTAACGGCCGCGAATCGCATGCAAAACGGCTCGGCGTGAAGCGCTACGGTGGTGAACAGGTTGTCGCTGGCAACATCATCGTTCGCCAACGTGGCACTGAGTATCACCCCGGCGACAATGTCGGCATCGGCAAGGACCACACTCTTTTTGCGCTGATCAACGGCCGCGTAGAGTTCCAGGTCAAGGGCGCGCTGCGTCGTCGCACCGTGGTGATCGTTCCGGAAGCCCAAGCTTAATCAGCTTCCGCGCGATTGCCCTGAAAGCCCTGTCGCGCTGCGATAGGGCTTTTTCATTTGCAGTCACCCATCTTCGTGTCTTCGATACATTCAGATGATCAGCCGTTATTGCAGCCATCCGTGATCAAAGCCTGATCATCGTCACCCCGCATTTGAGATAGCCATGAAATTCTTCGACGAAGCCCGCATTGAAGTCATTGCCGGAGATGGTGGCAATGGCAACGCCTCGTTTCGCCGCGAGAAATACATCCCCTTCGGCGGCCCGGATGGCGGCGACGGCGGTCGTGGGGGCAGCGTCATCATGGTGGCTGACCGCAATATCAACACGCTTGTCGACTATCGTTTCACACGCACCTACCATGCCGAGAACGGCGAAAAAGGCGGCGGCAGCGATCGCTACGGAAAGGGCGGCGAAGACACCGTCTTGCGCATGCCCGTCGGCACGGTTGTCAAGCACCGCGAAACCGGTGAGATCATGGCCGACCTGGACGAGGATGGCAAAAGCATCGTCATCGCCCGCGGCGGCAAAGGCGGCTTGGGCAATCTGCATTTCAAATCCAGCACCAATCGCGCGCCGCGCCAGAAAACGCCCGGCGAGCCCGGTGAGCGTTTTGAGCTCGCGCTCGAACTCAAAGTGCTGGCTGACGTCGGCCTGCTTGGCATGCCCAACGCGGGCAAATCAACCTTCATACGCGCGGTTTCAGCCGCAAAACCGAAGGTTGCTGATTATCCGTTCACCACTTTGGCTCCGAATCTTGGAGTCGTGCGAACTGATGAGGGCCGCAGCTTTGTCATAGCGGACATTCCGGGACTGATCGAAGGTGCAGCAGAAGGTGCGGGCCTGGGTCACCGCTTCCTGCGCCACCTGCAGCGCACCCATGTGCTGCTGCATCTCGTTGACCTTGCCCCGTTTGATCCGGCGACCGATCCAGTATACGAAGCAAAGGCAATCGTCGAAGAATTGCGAAAATATAACGAAAGCTTGTTTCAAAAACCTCGCTGGCTGGTGCTTAACAAGCTTGATCTTATTCCTGAAGAGGAGCGTGAGGAGCGTATCCGCGCCTTTCTGGCGGCCTACGGCACGCCGGAACATTGGTTCGCAATTTCGGGCATAAAGGGCGACGGCTGCAAGGGATTGGTTTTCGCGATTCAGGACTACCTTGATGCACAACCTCGTCGCTCGACCGAAGAAAAGCGCGCCGACATTGAAGGAGGTCCTTCAAGCGCGCAGCCTTCCGTCGCGATCGATGACGAAAACGATAAAGATGATGACGACGATTTTGATGGCGAGATCATTTACGTTCGCGATTGACGCCCGTGGCAGGGAATATTCTCATGCGTGAAAATATTCGCAATGCACGCCGGCTCGTCGTGAAGGTTGGCAGCGCGCTCGTAACAAATAACGGTCAGGGCCTCGATCTCGATGCGATTGCCGACTGGGCGCGGCAAATTGCGCTGCTTCGCGCTGACGGCCGCGAAATTTTGATGGTCTCAAGCGGCGCCATTGCTGCGGGAATGCAACGCTTGGGATGGAAGACTCGCCCACACGAGACTCACGCCCTCCAGGCAGCAGCCGCTGTAGGGCAAATGGGGCTTGCGCAAGCCTATGAAGGGGCGTTTGCGAAGCATGGCCTAACGACAGCACAGATCCTGCTGACACACGCTGATCTGGCAGACCGTCTCCGCTACCTGAATGCCCGCTCAGCCTTGTCAACACTGCTTTCCCTGGGAGCCATCCCGGTCATCAACGAAAATGATACTGTGGTCACCGACGAGATCAAATTTGGCGATAACGACACCCTGGGCGCGCTGGTAGCAAACCTGATCGAGGCCGATGCCCTCATCATTCTGACTGACCAACAAGGTCTCTATACCGCAGACCCCCGCAGCAATGCGGACGCTGTCCTTGTCAGTGAAGGATATGCCAGCAATAAAAATTACGAGGCCATGGCAGGCGGTGCCGGAAGCACCCTATCGCGCGGCGGGATGATTACCAAAGTCAGAGCCGCTCAACGCGCAGCTCGAAGTGGTGCACATACGATTATTGCGAGCGGCCATCAGGAGAACGCACTGCTCCGACTTGTTGACGGAGAAGCTCTCGGCACACTTTTGCACGCCAGTGAGGGCAGACTTGCCTCACGCAAGCAATGGCTCGCCGATCATCTGCAACTTGCGGGCGGTCTCATCGTAGATTCCGGCGCAGAGAAAGCCTTGCGCGAGGGTGCGAGCCTGTTACCGATAGGCGTCAGGCGGGTAAGCGGGGATTTCGAGCGCGGCAGCGTTGTTTCCTGTTTGAATGAGGCGCAGCAGGAAATCGGGCGCGGCTTGGTAAACTATTCGGCCATGGAGGCACGCAAACTTGCTGGGCACCCCTCTGCTTCGATAGAGGCGTTGTTAGGGTACATAGATGAACCAGAGCTGATTCATCGCGATAACTTGGTAATTATTTGAATTCTAATTCCGCAGGTACAAATAAAAACGGGCATCGAAATGCCCGTTTTTATTTGCTTATGCTCTATGAAACATTAGAACACGTGGCGAAGACCGATCTGCGTAGCGATCTGTCCGTCTTTCTTGGTCTTACCGGTATCTGGGTTAAGAGCAAGAGCCGTGTCCGTTCCACGATCGTTAGCGATTTCAGCCAACAACATGGTGCGCTTGCTCAGGTTGTACCAGTAACCCAAAGCGTAGTGATAAATCCCGGTGGAACCCGAGGTACCTGTCGCGACAGACGCCCTGTCCCAACCACGACCGATAGTGGTGATGATGGAGCCATTGCCCACGGCAACTTTTGCACCCACCAATGCACGAACCGACTTGGCATTCGTATTGTTGGTTGCTGAAAAAGCACCTTTCTCTTGTGCAAACGAATGCGACCAGGACCAAGTTGTGTACAACTCGACCGGACCGGCAAAATAGTCAAGAGACATCAACCAGATTTTCCATTGATTGTCGTACGTGTAGAAGCAACCTGCCGTAGCGGTAGTGATGCTATCGCCGTTGGTTGGGCAGAATGCTGTCGGAGTACCAGCGGTGAATACACCACCATTCGTGGGGGTATAGCCACCTTCGGAGTTATCGTTTGCGTAGTCCTTTTGGAAGCCAATGTCCAAACGAACCGGGCCCAATTGGGTCTTGGTGGAAACACCCCAACGGGTACGAGCACTCTTCTGGCCAGCCACTTGTTTGGCGGCACTGGATTCACCCGGCGAAGCAGCTACAGTGAAGGAGAACGGGCCCAGTTTGTTCGACTCGTAACGAACCTCGTTGGACCAGTTCTGGGTGTACTTGCCACGACGACCGGGCATCGTGCCGATGGTGTCACCACCAAAACCATCCGGTGCAGACAACCAGTACAGCGGCGACTTGCCGCGGCCCATACTTATCGCACCGAAGGTGTCGCTCCTCAAGCCGACGATTGCAGCTTCTTTGAATTCGGTGTTGTCGCCGTACTTGTTAGCGTCGAAACGACCTGTATCCAGGTAGAAGCGATTTTCCAGGTTGAAGAAGGCCTTCAGACCGCCACCCAGATCTTCTTCACCCAGCATGCCCCAGCGATTGCTGGACTCTGGATCGATCGAGTTGGCACGGCTATCGTTCGTGCGCGTTACCCAACTTGCATCGACGCGACCGTACAGGGTCACGTTCGACTGCGCTTGTGCAAACATCGGAGCAGCGGCCAAACCAGCGACGGCCAGTGCAATGAGTTTCTTGTGCATTGTTTAGTTCTCCTCATAATTGAAAACCGGGGCGCGACGAGCGTTTATCCCGACTTACCTCTCAAGAAATTGAGAAGTTCCGGGCAATTATGCAAAGCCCCCTTTGGCGTCGCAAGCGACGCTTCGTCTTCGGTACTATGGGACCGCACATCTGTTGTGTATTTGCAACAGTCTGAACGGGAGTGCCGCTGTCGCCCGAGTAGAGCAGCTCACTGTTGGGGCGATTCATGCAAAAAAAGGGCAAAAAAAAGCGCAGAAAAATCCGCGCTTTTTTGCCTCAGGCTTACCGATCGTCGCGCCGGGGCGGGCGGCTATCGCCCGTGCTGGAACGACCAGGACGGCTATCGCCAGAACCTTCGCCAAACTGTCGACGCGGTGCATCGGCGCTAAAACGAGGTTTCGCATCAAATGTACGTGGCGCGCTGTTGCCAAGGCTACGCGCCGGCCGATCACCAAAGGTAGTTCGTGGTTTGTCGCCGAAGCTGCGTGGCTTATCGCTGAAGCTGCGCGGCTTATCGCCAAAGCCACGACCGTCACTACGACCGCCACCTTCGCGACGCGCTTGCGGCTTCGGCTCCAGACCAAGAATCTCACTTGGCGCCAGACGCTGTTGCGTATAACGCTCGATGGCCATGATCTTCGAACGATCGCGGTATTCGGCCAATGTAACGGCAATCCCGCTGCGACCCGCGCGGCCGGTGCGGCCAATGCGGTGAACGTAGTCCTCAGCCTTCATCGGCAGGCCGAAATTGATGACGTGGCTGATTGTGGGCACGTCGATGCCACGTGCGGCGACATCGGTTGCAACGAGTACGCGAATACGACCATCGCGCAAGCTCTTCAGGCGACGATTACGCACGGCTTGCGGCATGGCGCCATGCAAGGCAGCAGCAGAGTGGCCTTCGGCCTCCAGCTCGCCTGCCAGCAGATCTGCGTCGGCCTGGGTGCTGGTAAAGACCAGTGCCTGATCGATAGAAGTGTCAGCGAGCCAGTGGGCCAGCAGTCTGCGTTTATGGGCGAAACCATCGACCCAATGCAGGGTTTGCGTGATGTCGGAATGCTTGTCTTGTGCGGTCGCCAATTCCAGGCGACCTGGTTCATTCATCAAGCTCGACGCGAGCTGCATGATGCGTGGCGCAAAAGTGGCCGAGAACATGAGTGTCTGCGAACGGCTACGGCACAGATCGTGAATGGCTTCGAGGTCTTCGGCAAAACCGAGGTCGAGCATGCGATCGGCTTCGTCAACGACGAGACAGGCAACATTGTCCAGGCGCAACTGACGACGATTGGCCAGATCGAGGAGGCGGCCCGGCGTGGCGATGACCACCGCTGCGCCCTTGAGCGAGGCGATCTGTTTCGGAAAGGGCATGCCGCCCACGACGGTCGCGATACGAATGCCGCGTGCCTGTTTGACGAGATTGATGGCGTCGGTCGAGACCTGTGCAGCCAGTTCGCGCGTCGGACACAGCACGAGAATGCGTGGGCCTACGGCATGGCTCAGCTTGGAAGTGTCTTCGTTCATGAGAACGTTGAGTGTTGGAATCAGGAATGCTGCCGTCTTGCCGCTGCCAGTCTTGCTGCTGACCATCCAGTCGCCACCAAGCATGGCGGCGGGAACAGCCTGCGCCTGGACAGGCGTCGGCGTCGTAAAGCCGAGGGCTTCGATAGCGCCCAGCAGCGGCTGGGCCAAGCCCATGCTTGCAAACGTCAAGGTGTCGGGGGTCGTGCCGGAAATACTGTTTTCTACTGCTGATGTCATTGATGCTTTATCAGCCCACATATTTCCAACCAGTTCCGAGCGCGTCGCCAGTCTGCATACGCAAAGCGTGCAGACAAAAGCGGCCCATGCGCCGTAACAAAGGCGCGATCGGGACTGGAGGCTACTGAGGGCGCTCCGTCAGGGCACGACGGTCGTCATTCGACGGTTTGCGTGTGCCAGGTTGGTCACAACATCGACCAACAGACGGAAACTGCAGCTCTACGGCGCTGCAAAATCGACCCGCTTCGGGGTCATG
>JAQGMF010000052.1 GCA_028292505.1 Rhodocyclales bacterium | reverse complement strand
CGCTTCCCAATCCAGTGTTGCCGAGCGATCCACTTCGACGAAGCCGCCGCGCTCTTCTTCGAGCAGCTTGAGTGAGTCGAGCGGCATGATGCCGCGATCCCACAGCGAGCCCTTGAAGCTCGAATAGCGGCCGCGCTCTTCGGCCAGATCGGTCGATGCCCAGTAGGCGTAGTAGCACACGGTCTCCATCGAACGGTCGGCGAAATCGATGGCTTCCTGCGATGCGTAGGACACGCGCAACGCATGCAGACAGTCCTGGAAGCCCATGATGCCCAGGCCCACCGGACGATGCTTCACGTTGGAATTGCGCGCCTTGCCAACGGCATAGAAGTTGATGTCGACCACGTTGTCGAGCATGCGCATGCCGGTGCGGATGGTGCGCCGGAGCTTGTCGTGATCCAGCACCTTGTTACCCTTGCCGTCGTCCTTGAGGTGAGCGAGAAGGTTCACCGAACCGAGATTGCAGACAGCGATCTCCGTCTCCGATGTGTTGAGCGTGATCTCGGTGCAGAGGTTGGAGCTATGCACGACGCCGACGTGCTGCTGTGGCGAACGGATATTGCAAGGATCCTTGAAGGTGATCCACGGATGTCCCGTCTCGAACAGCATCGACAACATCTTGCGCCACAGCTGCTGTGCCGGTATGCGACGGAACAGCTTGATCTCGCCGGCGTCAGCCTTGCGCTCGTACGCGGTGTAGGCAAGCTCGAAAGCCTTGCCCCATTTGTCATGCAGGTCCGGCACATCGGACGGCGAGAACAAGGTCCACTCGCTACCGTCCATGACACGCTTCATGAACAGATCGGGAATCCAGTTCGCGGTGTTCATGTCGTGCGTGCGACGACGCTCGTCACCGGTGTTCTTGCGCAGCTCGAGAAACTCTTCCATGTCGAGATGCCAAGTTTCCAGATAGGCACACACCGCGCCCTTGCGCTTGCCACCCTGATTCACCGCGACGGCTGTGTCGTTGACCACCTTGAGAAAAGGGATCACGCCCTGGCTCTTGCCATTGGTGCCCTTGATGCGCGCGCCGAGTGCGCGCACCGGCGTCCAGTCATTGCCCAGGCCGCCCGCGAATTTCTGCAGCATGGCGTTGTCCTTGATCGCGCCGTAGATGTCTTCGAGGCTGTCATCCACCGTGGTGAGATAGCAGGAGGACAATTGCGAATGCAAAGTGCCGGCATTGAACAGTGTCGGCGTCGAGCTCATGAAATCGAACTTCGAGAGCACGTTGTAGAACTCGACGGCGCGTGCTTCGCGCTCCACTTCGCCGAGCGCCAGACCCATGGCGACGCGCATGAAGAAGACTTGCGGCAACTCGATGCGGCGCTCTTCGATGTGCAGGAAGTAACGATCGTAGAGCGTCTGCAAACCGAGATAACCGAACTGCAGGTCGCGCGATGAATCGAGCGCGGCAGCGAGGCGATCGAGATCGTAGTCGCCGAGCCTGGCATCGAGCAGCTCGGCATCGATACCAATCTTGATGTAGCGCGGGAAGTAGTCGGCGTAGCGCGTCAGCATATCGGCCTGCTGCACTTCTTCACCAAGCACTTCGAGGCGGATGTCGTGCAGTTGCAGGCGCGCCGTTACATAGTTGTAGTCGGGGTCCTTCTCGATCAGCGTACGTGCGGCCAGGATCAGCGCCTTGCGCACTTCCTCACCGGGGACGCCGTCGTACAGATTGCGCAAGGCCGATTCCAGGATCGGCTCGGCACTGACATGTTCGCCCAGACCGACGCAGGCCGACTCCACCAGACGCCGCAGCGCAACCTGATCGAGCGGACGACGCACGCCTTTTTCGACGACATGCAAAATGGTTTCGGTGGCCGATGCCTGAATGCCGTGTGCTGCATCGGCAGCACGCTCGGCGGAACGCTTCTCGCGATAGAGCACATAGGCGCGTGCCACGTCGTGCTCGCCCGAACGCATCAGCGCCAGCTCGACCTGATCCTGGATGTCTTCAATATGGAAGGTGCCGCCATTCGGTTGACGACGCATCAGCGCCCCCACCACTGCGTCGGTCAACTGCGCAACCACATCGCGCACGCGCGCCGAAACCGCACCATGCGAACCTTCTACTGCCAGGAAGGCTTTCGTCATCGCAACTGCAATCTTCGCCGGCTCGAAATGCACCACCGCGCCATTGCGGCGGATGATCTTGTAGTCCGCGAAATCCGTCAGTGACGACTGGCTGGTCGGAATGACGCCGCCAGCGGCGACAAATGACGGCTGTTGCGCTTCGATCGCAAGCTGCATTGACTATCTCCTTGGTGTTGCGCCTGCTGCTGCAACTCTCGCCCGAAAGCTGGCAACAGGACTGGGTGACTGGTTACGTGTTTCGTTGCATTTTCCTGCTGGCATCTGGCAAGTCGTCGACTCCGTACAACCTACTAGATGTAGTAGCGATAGGGCTACTTGCGACTAATTCTAGTGGGGCAATACAAAACTGACAAGCAGGATTTTTATTGTTTGCGCGTTGTGCGGCGCGCCAAATAAAAGTCGCATTCGCCGAACGAGGCGCAACGCCAGCGAGCGGCGAATCGGCCACTCGTCAATACGTATAGACGGTGAGGAGTAAGGAGTGAGGGGAGAGGAGAAAAAGTCAGTCGCGCGTCACGCGCTGCTTGCCAGCAAGGCGTTGAGGCGCACCCACTCGAAGCAGGGACCGGGATCGGTTTTGCGACCCGGCGCGATGTCGCTGTGCGCGCAGATTTCGGCATGCGGATGACGCTCGCGGATACGCAACAACAAGCCAGCGAGACAATCATATTGCTCTGCGCGGAACGGCACGACGTCGCTGCCTTCGAGTTCGATGCCGATGGAAAAATCGTTGCAACGCTCGCGCCCGCGCCAGCTCGATACCCCGGCATGCCAGGCGCGTGCGGTGGTCGGCACGAACTGCAGCAGGCTGCCGTCGCGCCGGATGAAGAAGTGCGCCGAGACGCGCAACTGCGCAATGCTGGCGTAATAGGGATGTTCGGCCGGATCGAGGCGATTGGTGAACAACTGCTCCACGCCCGGACCGCCGAAATGCTCCGGCGGCAGGCTGATCGCATGGATCACGACGAGGTCGACCGCGCAGCCCGCCGGACGCTCATCGTAGTTCGGCGAGTCGGTGCGCTGAGCGCTGGCGATGCGGCCATCGTCTCCCAGTTCGGCAATCCAGCGTGAGGCAGCCATGGCGAATCGGTCTATGCGTTCAGCATCATGGATGGCCGGCGCCCTGCTCTGCCGCGATCCACTGGTTGAGCAGACGGCGCGCCGCAGGTGCAAGCTCGCCTGCCGTCATGCCTACCGGCCCGACGTCCTGCGTCACCAGCCAGTCCGCCGCCGCGCCATGCAGGTGCACCGCGCCGAGCAAGGCGGCGCCTGCCTCCCAGCCCTGTGCCAGCAAACCACCAAGCAAGCCGGTCAGCACGTCACCACTGCCGGCGCTGGCCAAGCCGGCATTGCCGCTGGCGTTGACGAACCAGCGCCCATCCGGCAAGGCGACGATGCTGCCTGCCCCCTTGAGCAGAACGTGAGCACGGTAACGCCGTGCCAGCGTGCAGCACATCATCACACGGTCGGCCTGTATGTCCGCCAGTGAGCATTGCATCAGGCGCGCCGCTTCGGCAGGGTGCGGCGTGAGCAAGGTGGCGCCGCCGCGTTGTGTCAGCAAAGTATGCAAAGTGGGTGTAGCGGCAAGCAGATTCAATGCATCGGCATCCAGCACCAGGGGGCCGGTGAAGCCCATGGCGCGCCGCAATTGTTGACTGGCAATCTCCGACTGCCCCATACCGGGACCGAGCGCCAGCGCGTTGCACAGCAGATGCAGATCGCCCGGTGCGCGCAGCATCAACTCCGGTTGCGTCAGATCGACTGCCGGCGCCTGCCGATCCAGCAAGCCAACATAGACGCGCCCTGCGCCGATATACAAGGAGGCGCGCGCCGCCAGCAGCGCAGCGCCGAGCATGCCGGCGGCGCCGCCAATTACGCCAGCCTGACCGAAATTACCCTTATGCGAATTGGCTGCACGTGCCTGCAGGCCCGCCAGAAAATGTGCACGTGTGAGCAGTTGTCCGGACGCAGCGGGCGCCGGCAGATCCAGCGTATGCAGTGTCAGCTCGCCGCAATGATCCGGGCCGTTCAAAGTCAACAGGCCCGGCTTGAGCGCTATGAAGCTCGATGTGTGCGAAGCGCGCACGGCCACGCCCATGATGCGTCCGGTATCCGCATCGATGCCCGATGGCACATCGAGCGACATGACGGGGCAGTTCAAGGTATTGAGGCGCGTGATCCAGTCGGCATAACGCCCTTCGACAGAACGCGTCAAACCGATGCCGAACAGTGCATCGATGGCCAGGATCCACTGCCCGCCAACAAAATCGGTTACCGTCTGGCCGCCCGCCGCCTGCCATGCTTGTCGTGCCGTGCGGGCATCTGTCGGCATCTGGCCGTCATCGGCAGCACACACCATGACGACATCATGACCTGCTTCGCGCAGCAAGCGCGCTACGACGAAGCCATCGCCGCCGTTATTGCCCGGCCCGGCCAGCACCAGCACGCAGCCCTGGCGACCGGCAAGCAAGGCTTGCGCGCGTTCGGCTGCGGCTTGGCCGGCGCGCTCCATCAGGCTCGGCTGCAAACCTGCATGCTGCGCCTCGACGCTACGTACCTCGTCGGCGCGCAGGATAGCGGCTTGTCGCAACGCCCGCAAAGTCTGTCCGAGGCTCACGGCGCCCCCCCCTGCTCGCTCATCAGGCGTTGCAGATATGTCGCTGGAATAGCGTAGGTGATGCCGGTCGGATCCGTCAGTCCCGCTTCACGCACCGACCTGATCAGGCCGGAATTAACGATGCCAATGACCTGTCCCGTTTCCGGATCGAACAGCGGACTGCCGCTGCTGCCCGGATAGGCAATGGCATCGAGCTGGTAAATCGCGAAGCCCCCATCGGCCAGCTGACGAATGAGCTGGCCATCGAGGCGATTGGCGCGCGCCTGCGGAATACCCGCCGGCGCAATAGCCGATATGACGCCGGAATGGGTGGTGGGGAACAGACCAAGAATGCTGCCGATAGGAAAACCAGTGAACGCCACGGACTGGCCCTCGCGCACCTCCGCCGCGGAAAAGGTCAACGCGGGCAGCGGCGCGCCACCCTTCAATTTGAGCAGTGCCAGATCGTGCTGTTCGTCGACGGCGAGGCGCGTCACCTCGCGCATGGTGTCGCCGATCGCCCCCGTGGCGCCCTTGCTCGGCAGCGCCACGACGAGCATTTCGAATTGTTCGGTATTGAGCGGCTGGCGCAATTTGACATGGGCATTGGTCGCCACCAGCGTGCCATCCCCCACGACAAAGCCAGTGCCCATGAAGACGAAGGCCGGACTGCGCGTGCGTTGGTAGGTACCGACCACCACCACTGATGGCTTGATACGCTGGACCGCATCCGGCAAGGTGGCCTGCGCGGTGCCGCCTGCCATCAGCAAGCCACACAGCAGGAGCGTTTCAACGCGCCGCAATGCCCATTGCCACAAGGGGTGATGGCTCCGTGAGCGAGGCATCGAAAGGATGTTGCGGCTGCTTGTAGAAGGCATAGATCCTTTTCACGTAGAAAGCGGTTTCCATGAAGGGCGGAATGCCACGAAAGCGATCCACTGCACCTTCCCCGGCATTGTAGGCGGCCACGGCGAGCAACACATCCCCACGGTAGTAAGCCAGCAGCCAACGCAGATAGGAAAGTCCACCGCGAATGTTCTGGCCCGGATCGAAAGTATTGCGCACCTTGAAGCGTGCCGCCGTTTCGGGAATCAGTTGCATGACACCAAGCGCCCCGCGCGAAGAGCGCGCCAGCAGATCGAGATTGGATTCGGAAACAGCGACCGCCAGCGCCAAGCGCGGATTGATGCCGTACTGCGGTGCGAGGAGGCGTATCAGCTCCGCAATCTTCTGTTTGTTGACGGGCAGTCCGGCGACATAGTCGTCGAGGTTGACAGGCTTTTCCGCCTTGACAGTTGGCACGGGCTTGCTCGTGATCTTGAGCATGCACGCCGGCAAATCGTCGGAAGATGCGCCGGAGAATTCGGCAAAGCGCTGCTGCGCATTGCGCGCGGCCTCGTGTCCCATCGCCGCCGCCATGGCCAACAGCGTGGCCGCGTAGCCGGATTGGCGCGGTACACCGCGACCATTGGCATACATCCAGCCGAGGCTGTAGAGCGCCTCGGCATCGCCCAAGCGCGCCGCATCGCAATAGTAGCGAGCCGCTTGCTCGGGGTCGCGCACTGCGCCTTCGCCATATTCGTAGGCCTTGCCCTGTTCCAGATAGCTGCGCGCCAGCGTGGCACGCGCGGCTTCTGAGAGCGTCGCCGGCTCTTGCGCCTGCGCCAGGGTGACACCCAGGACCAGCGCCAGCAACACGCTTACCCTCAACAGGCGCCGCAGCGACCAAAAACGTTTGGAGATATTGCCGTCGGCCGCCACTTCAATACCCGAATTGCATATCGAAAAAGCCTATAGCGTTTTGGTAAACGCCTCGATTTCCTTGTGCAGAGGCATCTCGGCAGGCACGCCTTCGAGCGCCGTGGTCGCCTGCTTGCGCGCCGCGTCCTTGTCGCCGGACTTGGCAAGCGCCCTGGCATAACCCAGGCGCACGGCGGAAGCTTTCGGCGCCGTATCGACCGCCTGCTTGAGCAAGGTCAGACCGCGCTGCGCCTGTCCGTGTTCGAAGAAAATCGTACCCGCTGTCTCCATCACACCCGCTATCTTCGGTGCTGTCTTGAGTGCCTGTTCGGCATATTCGACGGCTTTGGGGTCGGACTGCTTGTTGGCCGTCCAGGCAAGATTGTTGAGGACAATGGCATTTCCCGGCGCCAGCGTGTTGATGGACTTGTACATCACCAGCGCTTCGCTGTACTTGCCCGCTGCGACCGCCTCATCGGCCAGTTGCATGCGCACCATGCCATCCTTTGGATTGGCCTTGATCCAGTCGGCAACCAAACGCTGCGCCTCGGCTGTCTTGCCTTCCAGCGTCAACGATCGACGCAGACCAAGCAGAATCTGCGGCGTCTTGGCACGCTGATAGGCTTGCTGCGTGGCCGCGGTCACGTCTGGCCAGCGCTTGTCGGATGCCGCCACATCGGCTTCGAGCATGAAGCCCACGGGCGACTCGGGACGCTTGTGTTCCAGGTCCTTGGCCAGCTGCGTCGCCTCGCTGTTGCGCTTGCCTGCGACCAAGACGGCGGCCAACCGTTGATATGCGTCAAGCATATCTGGTTTCAATTCGATGGCTTTGCGCAGACTCGATTCGGCGGCCACATCGTCACTCACAGCACGTTGCGCATCGGCCAGTTCCAGCAATGCTGTGGGGCTCTTCGGCTCGGCGCTCTGCAGCTTCGAGAAGGTCGCCACCGCTTGTTGCTTTTCGCCTGCCGCCATCAACGTGCGACCGAGAAGACGAAGCATATCGTTGCTGTCCGACTGTGCGGCTTGCGCCTGCTGAGCGACACTCAAGGCCTGTTTGCTATCGCCGCTGCGCAACAGAAGCTGGACGAGCGCGACGCGCGCCTCATTGTGTACCGGGTCTGCGGCCACGCCCTTCTCCAGCGCCGCACGCGCCTCTGCCACGGATGCGCCGGTCTCCTGCAGCAGTTGCGCCATCAGGACATAAGCACGCACGTTGTTCGGCTGCGTCTGGACGATCTTTTCGAAACGCTTGCGGGCATCCAGCGGTTTGCCGTCGGCGATGTCCAGTCGTGCCAGTTGCGTCGCGGCGCCAATATTGCCGGGTTGCAGTTCGAGCGCACGCTCGAAGGCTTTGCGCGCGCCGGCCTCGTCCTTGGTCGCCAACAACGCAAAGCCCTTGATGTTGAAGGTCGCCGAATTGTTGGGCTGCTTCTTCTCCAACGCCGCCATGGCTTGCAACGCCTTGGCGTTCTCCCCCTTGCGCAGGTGGGTAGAAATGATGGCAATGTCGGCCACTATGCTATTGGCATCTTGCGTGGCGACCGATTCCAGATCCTGCATGGCGCGGCCCTCGTCGCCTGCAGCCAGGCGCGCCATACCCAAGCGCGTCTTGGCCTGCGTCGAGGTCGGCACCAGACTCGATGCCTTGGCGAGGTACTCGGTGGCCTTGTTGAAATCGCCGCTCAACATGTAGGCCTGGCCTGCCAGGCTCAGCAACTCGGCATCGTTGTCGGCCTTTTCAAGCATGGGCTTGAGCACTTCCAGCGTGTGCTCGGGGTCGCGCACCGTCAGGTAAGTCTCCGCCAGCATACGGCGCGGCAAGTCCCAATCCTTGCGGTGCGTGATGACTTTCTGCAGCATGGTCTCGGCCGTCAGCGCGTCGCCGAGCTTGATGTTGGCGGTTGCGGCCAGCACCAACGCCAGATCGTTGTCGGGCGAGCCACGCAACACCTTGTTGGCCGCTTCGCGTGCGGCTGCGTATTTGCCGGTACTGAGCGCGGCAACACCGTCGAAATAGATCGTGCGCAAGTCATTGGGTGCAAGCTTGTGCAGCATCGCCAGCGTGGCATCCACCTCGCCCTGCTGGCCTGTCTGCAGGTAGAGCGGTATCAAGCGAAACAGCGGTTGCTTGTCGTCCGGCGCGATGGCCGCGGCGGTTTTAAAGACGGCAATCGCCTGATCGGCCTTGTGCTGCGAAGCCAGTACGTCGCCCTTGAGCAAGAGCGGATCCATCGATTTGGGTTGGTTCTTGATAATGTCATCGAGCATGCCGACCGCGCCGGTAGCATCCTGCGCAGCCAGCTTGAGTCGGACCTGTCCGAGCGTCGCTGCCGGAAAGCCGGGTTGCGCCTGCAGTGCCGCCGCATACTGCTTGGTGGCGTTGTCGGTGTCATGCTGGTCGATGTAGGCATTGCCGAGTGCCGTCGCCAGCTCCGCCTTGCCCTTCGCATCGCTTGCCTGTTTGGTGCTGAATTCGGCAATGGCCTTGTCCGCTTTGCCTTGGCTGATCAATGTTGCGATCAACAGTGAATTGACCTCGTCCGGTTTCACGCCAGCATCCAGCGCCTTGCGGAATTCGCGCTCGGCCCCGACAAAGTCATTCTGCGCCATCAGCACGCGGGCAAACAGGAAGCGCGCTTGCGCGTGCTGCGGATTGGCTTGCAGCGCGTTCTTGAGCTGGATGGTCGCGGTATTGAAATCGCGTTTGTCATATGCCGTCTGGGCAGACGCCACCAGTTTGTCCGGATTGTCGCCACATGCGCTCAGGCTGATTACCGTGCCGATCAGGCATGCTGTCGCCAGTTTGCGCGCGTCGATCTTGAACATGTCGAGTTTTCCTTTGTCTCGGTTTTCTGGATTGAAAAATGCCGTTGTCCTGCAGCGGGCTGCCTATTGCTCGGGCGAAGCCGCATCCTTGCGTATGCCAAAGCGATTCATCAGATCGTAGAGCGTGGGCCGGCTGACGCCCAGCACTTCCGCGGCGCGTGCGATATTGCCATTGACGCGTGATAGTACGCGGACCACCGCACGTTTTTCCGCCTCGTCGCGCACCTGTCGTAAGTTCAACACGGCAAAGTCTTCGTCGACTGCCTCCAGACCCAGGTCGTCGACGCCGATGCGGTTGCCATCGGCCATGATCACCGCGCGCTTGATGCAATTCTCCAGCTCGCGCACATTCCCCGGCCAAACATGGGCTTCGATGGCGGCGACGGCGTCGTCGGTGAGACTCATATTGCCGCGCTTCATCTCTTGCGCGAAGCGTTGCACGAAGGCATGCGCGAGCAGACTGGCATCGCCCTCGCGTGCGGTAAGCGCAGGGATGTCGACGATGATTTCGGCGAGGCGGTAAAACAGATCTTCGCGGAAGCTACCATCCTTGATGCGCAGGCGCAGATCCTGATGCGTTGCGCAGACCACGCGCACATCGACAGGAATTTCTTCGCGTCCGCCAATGCGCTCGACGGTGCGCTCCTGCAGGAAACGCAATAGCTTGGCCTGCAAGCTCTGCGGCAGATCGCCGATTTCGTCGAGGAACAATGTGCCTTTGTGGGCCAGCTCGAATTTGCCGGGCGTCTGCTTGACCGCACCGGTAAAAGCGCCGCGCTCGTAGCCGAACAGTTCGCTCTCGAGCAGGTTTTCCGGAATGGCGGCGCAGTTGATGGCGATGAAGCGCTCCGCCTTGCGCCCCGATTTTTCATGCACGCCGCGCGCCAGCAGTTCCTTGCCGGTACCGCTCTGGCCGAGCAGCATGACAGTAGCATTGGTGTTGGCGACTTTCTCGATGGTACGGCAGATGCGCAGCATGCCCGCATCGCGCGTGATCAGGCCACCCAGTGCGCTGCCAGTTTGCGTCGACAACAGGCGCTTGTTTTCCTGTTGCAGATCATAGAGCCGGAAAGCTCGCTCGATGGTCAACACCAGCAGCTCGGGTTCGAAGGGCTTGCCGAAGAAATCATATGCACCGAGTCCGACGGCACGCACTGCGTTGTCGCGGTCGTGCTGGCCGGTGAGGACGATCACCTTGGTGTCCGGCGCCAACGCAAGAATTTCTTCGAGCAGGCGGAAGCCTTCACTGACATCGTCCGGCGCCGGCGGCAAGCCGAGGTCCATAGTGACGACCGCCGGTTCGTGGCGACGCAACTGTGCGATGGCCGATTCGCGATCCGAGGCGAGTACCGCCTCGTAGCTGTCGAATGCCCATTTCATCTGCTTCTGCAGCGCAGGGTCGTCCTCGACGATGAGAAGCACCCTGGCTTTTTCGGGATTGCTTTCTGCCATTACATTCCCATCACATTTCAGGCCAAGCAGGCCAATGATTCATGCCGCGGCTCACGCAGCCGAAGCTTCATTGCGGAGACTGAGCGGAAACAGCAGCACGAAACGCGTACCGACGTCCGGCTCGCTATCGACTTCCACGCGCCCACCCAGCTCATTGACATATTGCTGAACTTCGAAAGCTCCTATGCCCATGCCATTTTGCTTAGTCGTCTGGAACGGGCGAAACAGGCGCTCGCGAACAAATTCCGGCGTCATACCGCAACCCGTATCGCTCACTTCGATGCGCACCTGCTTGCCGGCACGTCGCACCGCAACCGAAACCTTACCATGCTCGGGCGTCGCTTCTGTGGCGTTCTGCACGACATGCCCGATTATGCGCTGCAGTCGCTCGGCCTGTCCGAATACGCCAAGCTCGGCTTCCGCCTCCAGCGACACCTCCGGTCCGGCGCCACGGCGATCGGCCAGCACCGCACTGCACAGCTCGCCCACATCGATCCAGCGCTTGTGCTCGATCGGCGACTTGTTCTGCAACTGCGTCATCAGGCCTCGCATGCGCTCGGCGACATTCTCCACCGTCAACAACATGTCATCCTGAAACTCAGGATTGTCCTTGTGGCGCGCCGCGTTCTTGAGCATCAACGAAAGTTGTGCGACTAGATTTTTCAGGTCGTGCACAACGAAAGCGGACATGCGATTGAAGGAATCGAACTTCTGCGCTTCGAGCAATGCCGAAGTGGCCTGCGAGCGCTCCAGATAACTGGCCGCCTGACGACCCGCCGTCTTGAGCAGATCCAACACTTCCCAGTTCACCTCGATCGGCGCACGCGCCGTCGCCAGCACGACGAAGGCGACCATCTCGTCACCGCTAATCAGTGGCACCAGCAGCCACGCATCCGTCGCTGAAGACAACCAGGGCGGCACGGCGAGCCCATGATAGAGCGTCGGACGGCTACGCCATTCTTCCAGATTTACAATCCAGCCCTGCTCGCGCATGAAACTGGCGAGCGGCGCGTCGGCCGCTTCTTCGCCCTCGCTGAGCGGGCAGTTGAGTTTGGCGCGCGGACGGTAGACCTTGTCCGCATCGCGCAGCCACAACACGCCACCGGGACTTTCAACCAGTTCAGCGAGTGCCCAGATCACGCTTTGCTCCAGCGTCAGACCTGACTGCGCCCCCGTGGAGACGCCGCTCAACGCCTTGGTGAATCGTAACCAGGCCTCACGATAATCGTAGCGATAGGCAAACAAATTCTTGTTGAGCCAGACGCGCAGGCGCGCGCGGAACGAGCCGGAAAACGCCACGAAAACCAGCATGAAAAAACCGCCGAACATCATCGCCGTCTGCAGCGCACGACCCCAGCTGCCGCCGAACCAGCGCACGTAGTAACCAGCCGCGGCTACCAGCAACAAATACAGACCCGATGCCGCCAGCGCCGTGGAATGAAAAACCAGCTGGCGCGAAACGCTGATGCGGAAAGTCCAGTCGCGACTACGCACCGCCGACATCGCGGCGAGCGGCCCCACCAGTGCATGCACGATGCCGCGTATGGCAAGTACATCGTCATCCACGCGACCGAGCAAAGCGCCTTCGGCAAAGAGATAGAAATCGAAACTCAGCACGCAGGCGAGTCCAAGGATCAGCGGCTTGATGCCCCAACGCGAGCCACTGGGGAAATTGCGATAGACCTGTTCGACCAGCACAAGCAGCCAGACCACCATCAACAGCTCGGCATAAAACGTCCAGCGAAACAGCTCGGGCAACAGTACGCTGGCGATACTCATCCCCACAGCACTGGCGAAGACACCTTGCGCACACTGCTGTATCCACTTGGGCGCGGCATGCTTTTCGTCGGCATGCGCCGCTACGCCCAGGAGCCCGACGAGGAAATAACTCCACGCAGCAGGGCGCAAGACCTCCAGCGATACGGCCATCCACGACCACATCAGCCCGCCGGGTGACGCCGCGTCGAGCGCCGCCCAAGCGCATGACACCAGCATGGCGGCCATCAAGCGTCCGCCGAGGGTGCCGCCGCGCCAACCCATACGCAGGTACAGCGACAGGCAGCCGAAGACGACGGCGGCGATGCCACTGGCCCACATGCGGATGTCGCTGAGAGAGGATTCCATCGATCAATTATTCCACGAAGGTGGGCGCCGCTTCATCGTACCGCGACCGGCAGATGAGAACACAACAAAAAGCCCCGCGCATTCGGGCGGGGCTTGCAAGCAAGCGGCCAATGACCGCCGCATGACAATTGCATCGCGCACGAGGCACCGGCTGACGCAAGCGCTATTGCGCGCCTTCGCCCGTCATCACCACCCGAACAGTCTCGGCCAGCACCATCATGTCCAGAAACAAGGTGTGGTTCTTCACGTAGTAAAGATCGTATTGCAGCTTCTGCACGGCATCATCGACCGAGGCGCCATACTGGTAGCGCACTTGCGCCCAGCCTGTCACACCCGGCTTGAGCGAGTGACGCACCGCGTAGAAGGGAATTTCATTGGTCAGCTGATCGACGAAGAACGGACGCTCCGGGCGTGGTCCGACCATGCTCATCTGGCCCATCAACACATTGAAGAGCTGTGGCAATTCATCGATGCGCGTCTTGCGCATGATGCGGCCCACACGCGTCGCGCGGTTGTCATTGGCACTGGCCCAGCGCGGTTTGCCGTCCTTCTCCGCGTCACGCCACATGCTGCGAAACTTGATGACCTTGAATACGCGGCCGCCCTGACCGACGCGCTCCTGCCGATACAAGACAGGGAAGCCGTCTTCCAGCCCGATCGCAAGGACTGCCAGCAACATCAGCGGTGAGGCGAGAACTAACAATGCCAGCGCTGCGAAAACATCGAACACGCGCTTGATCATTGTGCGCAGCGTTCCCTGACGAAAACCTTCGCCGTAAATCAGCCAGCTCGCGCGCAAGGAGTCGAGACGCACCTGACCACGAACGCGCTCGAAGAAGCACGAAAGGTCCAGCACCTTGATGCCGGAGAGTTTGCAATCGAGCAGTTCGGAAAGGGGCAAAGTACCGCCGCGACGCTCGCGCACGGCAACGATGATTTCGTCGGCATCCAGTGCGCGTGCCGTCTCCAGCAGCGAGCGGCCTGCGGGCAGGACACGTGAAGGATGGACCAGCGATTCTTCAGCGCCCGGTACGGGCAGGAAACCGACGATGGAGAGACCGGGATGATGCGGGTGGGTCAGCGAGTATTCGACCGAAGCGGCTTCACGACCCGTGCCAATCACCAACACGCGACGGCGCCACATGGATGCCACGCCGGCACGACGCGACACGCCACGCACGAACAACACACCGCCGAGCAACATTATGACAGTAGCATCGAGCGCCTGATAACGTTCGCCGCCCCACGGCAGCAAGCGGAACACGCCCCAGGCAACCGGCACACTGAACAGCACGGTCAGAACGATACGTGCCAGCAAATCGCGGAACGAGGCATCGCGATGCGAACCATACAAACCCAGCGCGCTACTCAGCGCCATCATGACCACCGCAAACACCAGCGCAGAAGGAATCACGCCCGACATCGTAGCGGCCACTTCGCCACCGACGTAAAACGCCGCCAGGAGGATCGCGCAGAACAGCACCAGTACGTCGATCAGTACCTGGTAGACGGCGCTGGATGGGAAATAGTGATTAAACAGACGAAGCATTCTGATCCCCGGTTTTTCGTGAAACCCTACTCAAACGCTTGGACGGCACACCCTGTGGTGAGGGCACTTGGCGGCTCCCCCGAGCAGCGATACCAACCGGAGGCAGACCGAACCTTATGCGATGGGAGGGGATGATGCCGTGATGTCGTTCACGAACCTTGCAGAATGCTGTGTCCAGTCGGGCAATTTGCCCTTTTGGACATGCTTTTGTCAGCGCCAAAAACAATTCTTTTGCTTTTTCGGCCGCGGAAATGCCGTTCCGCAACATCACCGTAACACGGCGTGCAGACTGGCTTTGCGTCGATTGGCGCGGCACTTTATTGTGCATGGCCTTGCCAACAATGACATTGTTTCCCTGGAAGCCTAAGCAAGCTCGGCAGGATGCGGTATTTTCTTGTTCGTTTTTCACGCTTTGACTCCACTCACACCGCTGCGCCGGAAGGACCTGATATCCCGCGAGGAGTTCCCACAAACCTTGCACTGATTATTCATAGTGCAACGCAGCATTAGTATTGTATACCGCCTAAAGTGACAAACAATCCTTCATGTCCGAATGTGCAGAAAATTTCCGGCGAGGGCGCTCACGACGAATCCGCTAAACTTGCGCCCTGTCATGTCTTTCCGGTTTTCTCGATGTCCGCCCACACCATGCTATTGCCAGGTCATGTCGCACTTGTCGGCGGCGGCCCCGGCGATGCCGAACTTCTCACAGTGCGCGCCGCACGCCTCATCGCACAAGCTGACGTGCTGGTCTATGACCATCTGGTGAGCAATGCCGTCCTGGATATCGCCCGCGTCGGAGCCGAGCGCATCTACGTCGGCAAGCAGGCCGGCAAACACACACTACAACAGGAAGAAATCAATGCACTGCTGGTGCGGCTGGCGCGTGAAGGCAAACGCGTGGTGCGTCTCAAGGGCGGCGATCCGTATATCTTCGGCCGTGGCGGCGAGGAAGGCGAAGAACTCGCTGTCGCCGGCATCCCTTTCGAGGTTGTACCGGGCGTCACTGCAGCCTGCGGTGCTGCCGCCTATGCCGGCATTCCACTGACGCATCGCGACCACGCCCAGGCCGTCATCTTCGTGACCGGGCATCTCAAGGACGACAGCAGCGATCTCGATTGGCCCGCGCTGGCGCGCGCCCAGCAGACCGTCGTGATTTATATGGGCGTGCTGTCCCTGCCGGAAATCAGCCGTCAGTTGATCGCCCACGGCATGCCGCCCGGGACGCCAGCCGCATGCGTTCGTCATGCAACGCTACCTGAACAACACACCGTTGCAGCGACGATCGCAACGCTACCGCAAGCAGTGGCCGACGCGGGATTGCGCCCGCCAGCCTTGCTGATCATCGGACACGTAGTCAGTCTGCGCGAACGCCTGAACTGGTTCGAATAGAAAATATTCAAACAGCATTCACGGCAAAAGCCTGTCGCAAAGCTTCAGCTATCTCACCGATCGCTTTAGCGGCGTCGGGCAGGATGCGCCCCATGGTGACAAAACCGTGAATCATGCCGACGTACTCGCTGTAACGCACTGCCACGCCGGCTTCAGCAAGCTTCTGCGCATAAGCATGCGCATCGTCGGTGAGCGGATCGCACTCGGCCGTCACAATGAGCGTGCGCGGCAGGCCGGAAAAATCCGGCGCCAGCAAGGGCGAGGCGCGCCAGTCGAAATAATCCGCCTCGGCCGGCAAGTAATTGTGCTGAAACCAGGTCATCGACGCGCGATCGAGAAAGTGGCCATCGCCATACTTGTCATGCGAAGCACGCCGACTGGTCTGGTCAGTTGTCGGATAGACCAATAGTTGTAGAAGTGGTTTTATGCCATTCGATTTTTTCGATTTGTCACGCAAAATGAGGCAGGCCACTGCCGCGAGATTGCCGCCAGCCGAGTCGCCGCCAATCGCCACGCGCTTCGCGTCGAGACCTAGCGTGTCCGCCTCGCGCGTGAGCCACCGCAAAGCCCACATGGTGTCTTCCACCGCCGCCGGAAAGCGATTCTCCGGCGCCAGTCGATACTCCAATGCGAGCACCGCGCATTGTGCTTCGCTGCACAGATTGCGACACAGCGTGTCGTAACTTGCGAGATCGCCCAGCGTCCAGCCGCCGCCATGCAGCCATAACAAAATCGGTAGCAGCCCTTTCGCGGGGTCCAATGGTTTGTACAGCCGGGCACGCAAGGGGCCGCCTGCGAAAGGCCGTCGCTCGATGACAACGTCCTGAGCCTCAGTCGTCACCGGCAAATCCGGCCGGTAAGCAAACAACAGCTTTTGAAAATTGCGCCGTGCGAACGCTACCGGCTGATCTTCGAGGCGTGGCGCCTCGATACGGTTGAGCATGTCCAGCAGATCACGGGCGCGAGGATCAAGTGGCATCGATGTCGGCGCAGAGATGTTAATGAGAGGGCAAGCTGCGCAATATTGCCAGATAACTGAACAAGCATAGCTTGCCAGACAAGGGCGCCCCATGGTCCGGACATCAGTAACGACAGGGACCGCGGCGCGCAGCGCAGCTGATGGGCACGCCACGTGCTGATAAGTCTATGTCTTCAAAGTTCGAAGAGGCAACGCCACGCAGTGACCCGCTTCCGGTGCTTTGAGCGACTCCAAGAAGAAGATTCGAAGCGGGAAATATCCTTGTCAGCTTACCTGGCGACGCGTCGCCAGACCGTGATTCGCACGGCTGATTTTCAGGCTCCCGCTATTCATTCTTCATAAACCATCAAGAGGAACGACATCATGAAAAAAATTACCGCCGCCCTTATCGTTGGCTTGCTTGCAACCAGCGCGTTTGCCCAAACAACAGCCGACTCAACGACATCGCCTGCCGTAGTCAAGGCGCAGGTTAAGGCCGACGAGGCCAAGGCAAAGGCTGAACAGAAGGAAATCAAAGCCGACGCCAAGGCTGACACGAAGATGGACAAGGCTGTCGACAAGGCAGACAAAACCATCGACAAGGCTGACGCAAAGGCCGCCAAGAAGACCGCAAAGGCACGCCACAAAGCCGCCAAGGCCGATGCTGAAGATTCGACAAAGGCCGAAGCCAAGGCCGATAAGGCGGCAGCCGACGCGCAAGCCGATGCCGGCAAGACCAAGGTGAATGCCGTCGTCAAGGCGGACAAGAGCATCGTCGATGCTGCCGGTGCCAAGGTCAAGGCCGATGCCAAAACCAATGCCGTGGATGCCAAGGGTCAGGCCGACGTGAAGGCTGCAACCACCAAGTAACTCTTAATCGATTTAAGCAAAAAAGACAGGCATGCCTGTCTTTTTTGCTTTGACGTCTCCAACCAAGCATCAATCCGAACGACGGGACTTAAGTAGCCTCATTGATACTCTTGGCATTCAGCTCGAAGATATCGAAGATCAAGCCAGTCCTAGCTGCAAACTCAGAGCATGCCGGTTTGGGTGTAGTCGGCCTTCGTCACCATATCGTTAGCATCCAGTTCAACCACCAGCATATTTATTTGCGACTTGAAACCTTTGGTCTGTCCAAATTGATAGATGAGTGCTCGCGACTTTGCTGCCTGTACAAGCGGGAAGCGATACTCACCCGACGGCTTACCGAGTAGTTCAACCACTTGTGCGAAGGTCATCCCAGCCTTGACGGTTTTTGCTTTTTCAAAATCGAATAGGGAGCTATCGCTCTTGAACGAACTGGAAAACTCTTTACCCACAAGTACGTTCTTGTGGAAGAGATAAGTAGCACCACGAGCTGCCGTTACGCCAGGCAAAGCCGAATCTTCGCGCATGCTCGCGTATACGAAACCGACTGTATCGATCGTCTCTCCGTTCACGACCTTCTGTCCCTTGATATTGGGATCTTCGTCAACGATGGCGACGAGTTGTTCTTTTGTAGTAACACCATAAGTCAACTTGCTATCCTGAGGAGGCACGAACTTAACGCCCGCTGCGCATGCAGCAAGCATCATACAAACCACGATCATTCCAAGAAAACGAAACATTTTTATCTCCCATCTATGAGTAAGGCATCTGGCTTATGCCGACGCAGTCGGATCATAGCAACCTAGCAACTATGCCAATGCACTTCACAGACAATTTTTTGGCATTTGTTCTGACTCGAAACCCATCGTAACTAAGACACCACCGACTTGCGCCGGAACTCCACCTTCGCCGTGCGCGCACGCAACTGCCCGCAGCCACCGTCGATATCTTGCCCCGCCGAATTACGCAGGCGACTGAGAATGCCGTGCTGATGCAACGTGCCTGCCATCGTCGCGGCGCGCTGCCAGCTGGGGCGCTTGAACGGCAGATCGGCCACCGTGTTGTAGGGAATGAAATTCATCAGCGCGTATTTACCGGTCAGTAATTTGACGATGCCCTCCAATTCCTCATCGCTGTCGTTAACACCTTCCAGTAAAGTCCATTGATATTGAATCGGGTAACCCGTCGCGCGTGCATAACGCTCACCCAATTCCACCAGTTCAACGGGATCGATGCGCGGTGCGCGCGGCAGCAACTCGGCACGCAAGTCCGCACGCGTCGTATGCAATGACAACGCCAATGCCGGCTTTACGGCACCGAGCAGTAAACGTTCGAACACGCGTCGATTGCCCACCGTCGAGAACACCAGATTCTTGTGACCGATCTCGCCGAGCGTGCCGAGCAGTTCGATGGCGTCGAGCACATTGTCGAGATTGTGCGCAGGCTCGCCCATGCCCATGAAGACCACTTTCTTCACCACCCGCCGCGCCCGCGCCAACACTACCTGCGCAACGATTTCGGCGCTGCCGAGCTGACGCGACAACCCTTCACGGCCCGTCATGCAGAAAGTGCAGCCCACCGCGCAGCCGACCTGCGTTGATATGCATAATGCATCGCGCGGCAACAGCACGCTCTCCACCGTCTGCGCATCGGCCAGTTCGATCAGCAGACGCACGGAACCATCCTGTCCTGCGTGCTCGGAGCGCACACGCGCCAACCCATCCAGCGCCGCGCGCATGTCTGGCAACATGGCGCGCACGCTTTTCGGCAGTACGTCTTCGGCCAATCGCCCGCGCCGCCCGACGTCGAGCGGTTGGGCACGCAACCAGGCGCGCAACACGCGCTGCGCGTGGCAGGGTTTGGCGCCTGCAGTCTGCAGGCTTTGGCGGATATCTTCGATCAGCATGAGAGCGGCGAATGCCGGGGCGTATTCACAGCAAGCAAGGATAGCGCAGCCAAAGGCACCAGGTCTTTCCCGGCGCGGTTCATTTGGAGGATAGTGCACCCCATTGTGCTCCCCATTTGCTCCACTCACTCAAGCAAGCGACGACGCCAACGATGAGCGACCCACACCATAAACAAGCAGCGATCTCGGCCACTATTCGGCAGCGCATCGTAGATGCCAGACAGCGCTTTCATGCCAATGACAACATCGCCGCCTTTCTCGAACCCGGCGACCTGGAGCGCCTGCTCGACGAAGTGGCGGGCAAAATGAAGGGCGTGCTGGAGAGCCTCGTCATCGACACGCAAAGCGATCACAACACGCAGGACACGGCACGGCGCATCGCCAAGATGTATCTCACCGAAGTCTTTCGTGGCCGCTACATGGCACTGCCCGCCGTCACCGAATTTCCCAACGCCGAGCGCCTAAACGAACTCATGATCGTCGGCCCGATCACCGTGCGCAGTGCCTGCAGTCATCACTTCTGTCCCATCATGGGCCGGCTGTGGGTCGGTCTGATGCCCAACGAGCATTCCAACCTCATCGGCCTGTCGAAGTATTCGCGACTCGCCGAATGGATCATGAGCCGCCCGCAGATTCAGGAAGAAGCCATCACGCAGATGGCCGAGCTGCTCATGACCAAGGTGCGCCCGGACGGACTTGCCGTTGTCATGGAAGCCGATCACTTCTGCATGCACTGGCGCGGCGTGAAAGACACCGACACCAAGATGATCAACAGCGTGATGCGCGGCTCATTCCTTAAGGATGCCAGCCTGCGCCGCGAATTTCTCTCGCTCATCAACCTGAAGAATTGAGGCCACCATGCTAGTCCGCCTGCTCTACGCCAGCCATGCCGCGGCGCCCCTGACCAGCGAGATCGTCGATGCCATCCTCAAGCAATCGCGCGAACACAATCCCGCACTCGGCATCACCGGCATGCTCTGCTACAGCGACGATCTGTTCATGCAGGTGCTCGAAGGCGCGCGTGATGAAGTCTGCGAGCTGTACAACACTATCGTGCGCGATCCACGCCACAAACAAGTGCGCATCCTCAGCTACGAAGAAATCTGCGAGCGCCGCTTCGGTGGCTGGACGATGGGCCACGTGAACATCGCCAAGGTGAACCCCTCGCTGCTGCTCAAGTACGCCGAGAAGCCCACGCTTGACCCATTCGGCTGCTCGGGTCAGGCGTCAATGGCCTTGCTGGACGAATTGATTGCGACGGCTTCGGTATTGACGCGATCAGGCTGAACTGCCTGCGTCGATACACATCGTAGGGTGAGCAGGGCGTGCCCACCCTACGTGCCGCAAGCCCCTAGCTTCCTGCAACACCATGCTCTTGGATCCAGTTGGTTTCCTTCAGTACCTCAAATGCGCGAAAATGCCCAATTTGCAAAGAACCCACAGGTCATGAACATGAAGATTGAAAAAGACACCGCTGTCACCTTGCTGTTCAAAGTAGCAGACGCCCATGGCAGGCTGATCGAAGAGAGCGGCGAGCCGACGGTTTACTTGCACGGAGGTTATGACAATACGCTACCGAAGATCGAAGAGGCGCTGGAAGGCAAGGAGGCGGGTTACCAAGTGACTTTGTCTCTGTCGGCGGACGATGCTTTCGGCGCGCGCGACGAGAGCCTCGTGACGACGATGCCGAAGAGTGAATTCCCGCCGGGCGTGAAGGTTGGCGGCTACGTCGAGCGACCGGGCGCCGATGGAGCGCCGCGCCACTTCAACGTGGTGAAGATCAAGGGCCCGGTGGTGATGCTCGATGGCAATCATCCGCTGGCCGGTCAGGCACTGCGCTTTGGCTTGAAGGTGGTTGCGGTGCGCGCTGCGACGGCCGAAGAGATAGAACATCGGCATGTGCATGGCGAGCATGGACATCATCATTGATGTGACTGCGCTCACTGTTTGCAAAGAGCACGGCTGTGCATCGAGCGTTTCACGCAAGAGAAATTGATTGCGGCGTCATTCCCACGAAGGCGGGAATGACGGATTCTTGTTATGCATTTCACGTGGAATTCGAGGCGCCGTGAAAGATTTTTCGCAGCCCTGCGCGATGCCACTATTTCGCCTCTCCCGGCTCTGACGAGCCACCCTCTCCGTCCGGAGAGGGGACTGCTATGTGCTTGGCGGGTATGGCCGTTCGCAAGAGCACAGACTGTCTTGCACACAGGGTGCAGAATACTGACACCCCCTGCTCTTCCATACTGCCTTCAACATGAGGTCATCATGAAACGTATTGTTATTACAACAGCATTTTTGGTTTGCGCCTTGTGCGCACGCGCTGAAGTCATCGGCGACGTCAGCACCGCCTTCAAGCTCATCGGTCCCAACCACAAAGTCATCGTGGAGGTGTTCGATGATCCGAAGGTGGGCGGGGTGAGTTGTTATTTGTCGCGCGCGAAAACCGGTGGCGTGACAGGTGCGCTGGGCATCGCCGAGGATACGGCGGACGCTTCGGTAGCGTGCCGGCAAGTGGATTCGATCCGCTTCTCAGGACCGCTACCTAAACAGGAAGAAGTGTTCTCCGAGCGCGCATCGATCATGTTCAAGCACATCCGCGTGGTGCGTATGGTGGACGCGCAACGCAATGCGCTCGTGTATCTGGTGTATTCGGACAGGCTGGTGGATGGCAGCCCGAAGAACAGCGTGACGGCTGTGCCGGTGCCAGCGAGCTTGAAGATTCCGCTGCGCTGAGCAGTCCCGGCAAACGAGCGCAACCGTTGTTTTCCGGCTTTTCGATTTAGTTGTGAGAGTGGTCTGTGTTTTGCTTCGGTTTCCTTGCCGCTCGACACGTCTGAAGATCCAAGAACTATCAAGCGATGCTGCGGCCTTTCGCTGACCTGAAAATTGCAGCGACAGGCAGTGAAAATCAGGTCGGAACGGTAAATGCCGTTGATAGCGCTTCTTTGATTTTGGACCTTCAGGAAATACACAAAATGAGCCACAGCCCCACTTTCAAGCCGCTTGCCCAAACAAATATTTCCTTGGCAGGTTGTTATGTGCCGGAAACCTTTGGCCCGCCACCGGTTAATGCTGACACGCCTGCAATGCAAGTTATGACGGACCTGAGCAAGGTACCTGCCGCCACGATTTCTCTAGATTCCGCCTTGGAAGAAGCCAATCAGTCAATGATATTGCGTGGCGTGCGTCTGCTGCTGGTAGTTGAGAAAGACTCAAAGGGAAAAAAGATTGCCGGCATCATTACTTCTGTCGATATTCTCGGGGAAAAGCCAGTGCTGGTGGCACAGAGTCGCCGTGTCAAGCGTAGTGACCTTCGTGTCGATGATGTGATGGTGCCGGTCAAGGCCATGGAGGCGCTGAACATCAGTGACGTGGATAAAACCTCTGTAGGCAACATTGTCGCCACTCTCAAAGCAGCAGGCCGCGCACATGCCCTTGTGATCAAGGAAAATGATGATGGCATGCAGTCTTTGGTAGGTATATTTTCCGCATCACAAATTGCGCGCCAGTTGGGCGTGCAAGTGCTGACTCACGGAATGGCCCGCACGTTTGCCGAAATTGAAGCCGTTATAGCAGGGCTTTAATCTGCGGCAAGCGGTACGGATTCAACCGGTGGATGCACAGCGCAATGCGCTGGGGGTGACGCCACGTGAAGCACACGAATATTCCTTTGTCATATCGTGCGTACGCCATTGTCACGACCGCACGCGTGGGCACGCCGTGCCCACCTACCGCTCAGGGTCGGACTCACTCGCTGAAGACGGCGAGGATGTTACCGTCCGGATCCTTGAACCAGACGACTTTCATCTTGCCGGATACGTGCACATCACCCTGACGCGTGGTTTCGGGAAAGTCGTAATGCTCGAAGACCACGCCTTTGTCCTTGAGCGCCGCTACGACAGCTTCAATGCCGCCCTCGGCGCTGCTGTCGATCACCCAGGTCGCGGCTGTTGCCTTGTTGGTGCCCGCGTATTGCGATTCGTAGACGAGGACCATGGTGTCCGCACTGGCGAATGACAGCACGCCGGGCTGGTTGGGACCGGTCGATTGCAGGCCGAGGACGTCCTCGTAGAATTTCCTGGCAACCTCCACCTCCTTCACGGCGATGGTCGCCATTACTTTCTTTGTACCGAGTGTTGCTTGCAAGGTTTCGGGCATGTCGTCTCCCATGTGAATTGAATATATCGGGCTGAAGAAGTGCTTTGCAGAAGCACCTTTGCAAAAAACGCGCAAGAACTGCTCCGCGCGTTGGTGTGCCCTGCGGAACGCCCGAAAGTGTGGCCCGCCATTTGCTACGGCTGATGAACAAACGTCTTTCTGAAAACGGAGGCCTTTCATGTTCCAGCTTGCCGCTGCCCTGCCGAGCAGCATTCTCGAGAAACGGGTTGAACGGTTCATATCGTCCTGGCGTTGTAACGAGGGTCTGCCTTGGGCGGTCGAGCTGTGGAACGGCAAGCGCTTCCAGTTGTGCTCTCACGCGGCTGCGCAACCGAAAGTCGTGCTGCGCATCAAGTCGCCCAAGGCGCTGATGAAACTCGCGGCGACGGATCTGGATACGCTCGGTCAGGCCTATGCCGAAGGCGAACTAGATGTCGAAGGTCATATCCGCGATGCCTTCACCGTGGTGACGCAACTGGTGAGCGGCTTCAGCGCTAACGCGGCGAGCCGCCTGCGCCCTCGTGTGGCGCGCCACACGCACAAACTCGATGCGGAATCGATTCGTCATCACTACGACGTCTCCAACGAGTTCTACCAGCAATGGCTCGATAGCGAGATGGTGTATTCGTGCGCGTATTTCCGGGACACCACCGACTCGCTGGAGGCCGCCCAGTTGCAGAAGATCGACCACATCCTGACCAAGATCCAGCTCAAGCCGGGCGAGCGTCTGCTGGATATCGGTTGCGGCTGGGGCGCACTGATTTTGCGCGCGGCGAAGCACTATGGTGCGCGCTGCACGGGCATCACCTTGTCACAACGTCAGTTCGATCTCGCCACACAACGCGTGTGCGAAGCGGGCTTGTCCGAGCAGTGCGAGGTGCTGCTGATGGACTACCGCGACGTGCAGGGGAAGTTCGACAAGATCACCAGCGTGGGCATGTTCGAGCACGTTGGTTTGAATAATCTGCAAGCCTATTTCCAGAAAGTGCACGATCTCCTCGCCGACGGTGGCGTGGTGATGAACCATGGCATCACCTCTTCTGACCCGAACTCAGGCGAAACACCCATGGGCGGCGGTCGCTTCATTGATCGTTATGTTTTTCCAAACGGCGAGCTGCCGCACATCAGCCTCGCCTTGAAGGAGATGGCTAGCGCCGGGCTGGAAACGACCGACGTGGAGAATCTGCGCCTTCACTACGCCATGACGCTCGACCACTGGACCGACCGCTTCGAGGCCAAAGGCGCGCAGCTACGCGAACTCGTCGGCGACAAACGCTATCGCATCTGGCGCGCTTACCTGGCGGGCTGCGCCTACGGCTTCAAACAAAACTGGATCGCCTTGCATCAGATCGTAGCCGTCAAGGCCGACCAGCCAGAACAACTGCCCCTGCCTATGACACGTGGATACATGTACGCAACGCACCGAGCGTCGAGGGATTGACCTCAGGCGTTTGCGTCCTGTGCATAGCGAAGTTTGAAACTATCGAGGGTCAAGCGATCGCTAACGATCTTGCCGTCCCGCACCGTCAGGCACTTGACGCAAGTGAGCGTATCTTCCTGCCGGGTATGCAAGTCATACATAAGCAGGGCCTGATCGTCCTTGCCATAAACACCGATCATTTTCAGAACCTTGACCGAACCCGCCAGCTTCGTCAGCGCGTCCAGGTAGGGCCTGGCTCCGTTGGAAGGACCATCAAAGACAACGTCATCGTCCACATAGCGCGCGGCAGCGTCCATGTCCTGGCTGGTCCACGCCTTCGTGAAGGCCAGTGCGATATCGAGCGAAGTGGGTTGTCCGATCATGATGCTCCCGCGAATCAGTGCTGCGCATTGCGCGCTATGCCTGATGAATCGCAAGACTTGATCCCGACATGAGGGCGGGTCGGTTCGCTACGCCGAAAACGGGTCAGCGCAGCACGGACAATAAGTACATTTGCATAAATGTGCCCAGACGCACTCGACAAGCTTTACGGTAACGCGAGCTTGAAGACTTCGCTACCCGCCAGCAGGAACAGACCGACGCCGAAGTCCGCAGTCGTGCTGTTGCTGGTGGAACCGGGGGCCTTGCCGATGCCTTGCACGTAGCCGAGGAAGCCGTTGGGCTGCACGGCCTTCGATACCATCCCGTTCCAAGCATTCTCCACGACCGGCATGTAGGTCGCGCTATCCAGCCAGCCCTTGCGGATGCCGATGGCCATGCCGTAGGTGAAGGCGGCCGTACCGCTGGTTTCCGGCCCGCCGTACTGCTCTGGGTCATCGAGGTTGGTATTCCAGAAGCCGTCGGGGCGTTGCCGCGCGATCAGCGCAGCCGCCATGTTCAGGTAGATACTCTTGTAAATGTCATAATTCGGCGCGGTCGTCGGCAGCAGTTCCAGATTGCTCGCCAACGCAGCGAAGACCCAGCCGTTACCGCGCGACCACAAGACCTTTTTGCCGTTCGGCGACTTGGCCCAGGGATAGATGTAGTTGTCGTCCCTGAACCACAGGTTCGTGCTGCCCGCATCGTAGAGTTTCAATGATGTTCGCATAAAGTCGAACATCTTCCATTCCTGCAAATGGTAGTCGGCCCCCTCGACATTGCCGTACAGATTGCCCAGTTTGGTAAACACCGTGCTCTGCATGAAATAGGCATCGATCCAGGTCCACTTCGAGTCGTAGCCCGAGCTCTTGAAATAGGCGTCCGTCTGCAGTTTCGTGTTGGCGAGTTTCGCCGCGTCCGACGTCAGGCCAAGATAGACCTGCCCAATGGCATAGTTGTCGGCATGGGTCGTCCACGTGTTGCCGTAGATGAGCCAGTTGTATTTCTGCGCGTAGTTGGTCGCGTGGTTCAGGTACGCTGCGTTATTGGTCGCGGACCACGCGGCGAGATTACCGATGTGATACACGGCGTTATTCCACAGGTCCGAGCCCACATTGGAATGCTCGCTGATCCAGTAGTCGTCGACGAGGCTGACGCTGCTCAGGACAGCCGCCTTGGTGGGCAGCGCGGAAATCGCAGGGGCGGTAAGGGTCAGCATTGAAAGCACGATGACCAAGCGCGCCGAACGGGCAAGACAGTCTGTAAGCATGTAGTTTGGAGAAAGCGTTAGATCGAATAATGCATTCGCATAAAGAAGGGCCACCAACGGGTGGCCCTTTTGCTGCATGCTTGTTACGGAGCGATTTTATAAACTTCACTGCCCGCCATCAAGAATAGACCAACACCGAAATCCGCAGTGCTGGTGCTACCGGTTGGCGCTGGTTCCTTGCCGACTGGCTGCACATAACCCAGCAAACCATTGGACCGCACGGCTATTGTCACCAGACCGTTCCACGCCTTCTCGACAACTGGCATATAGGTCGCACTTGGCAGCCAGCCGTTGCGGATGCCAACGGCCATGCCATAGGTGAAAGCGGCGGTGCCACTGGTTTCCGGTCCGGCATACTGAGTCGCGTCGTCCAGGTTGGTATTCCAGAAGCCATCCGAACGCTGACGTGCAATCAAGGAAGCCGCCATGTTCAGATATACGGTCTTGTAGGTGCTGTAATTCGACGAGGTCGTCGGCAACAGTTCCAGATTGGCTGCAAGTGCCGCGAACACCCAACCGTTGCCTCGCGACCACAAGACCTTTTTCCCGCTCGGGGACTTGACCGCGGGATATAGATAGCTGCCGTCCCTGAACCACAGGTGCGAACTACTCGTGTCATAGAGTTTCAATGTCGTTCGCATATAGTCGAACATCTGCCATTCTTGTAGAAAGTAGTCACCACCGCTCGCTGCGCCGCCGCCAGTACTTGTGCCGTACAGCTTCCCCAGTTTGGTGAACACAACACTTTGCATGAAATAGGCGTCGATCCAGGTCCACAGCCCGTCGTAGCTTGTGTTCTTGAAGTAGGCATCCGATTGCAGCTTCGTATTGGCCAGCTTTGTCGGATCGGATGTCAGGCGCAGATAGACCTGACCGAGCGTAAAGTTGTCGGCATTGGTCGTTAAGGTGCCACCGTTGATGAGCCAGTTGTTCTTCTGCGCGTGGCTTGTCGAATAGTTGAGATAGGTGGCGTTGTTGGTCACCGACCAGGCAGCCATATTGCCGACGTGATACACGGAGTTGTTCCACAGGTTGCTTCCCGTATTGGAATGTCCGTTGATCCAGTAGTTGTTGACGAGGTTTATGCTGCTCAGCACCGCGGCCTTGGCCGGCAGTGCGGACATTGCCGGCGCCGAGGCTATGGCGAGCATAGAAAATACGGCGGCCAGCCTCAAGGGCCGGACGAAACCGTCCTTATGCATGTGTTTCTCCTTTAGTGATAAGTCTCTAACTGCTCTTTTTTGTTTCGTAACCGCCCCGGCAGCAAGGCATGCGCTATACCTGCATACGCGCGCAGCCGGTATAGCAGGCGAAACCGCAGAGCGTCAATTGTCGATAGCGCGTACATGACGCGCGATTTTCTTGGTGAATACGCGCATGGAAAAATGCTAAGCCGGTCATGAAAAAGAAAAAGGCCAGCGATTTTTCGTCGCTGGCCGGTGCTGTTCACTCGTAGTTCATTGTTGACCAATCAGCCTTGGCGACCCGCGTTGATCATGCCGCCACGCAGACTGTTGTCCTCTGCTGAAGTCTCTTCGTCGAAGCCTTCGACATCGATCCTCATGCCATAGAAGCTGCGCCAGACAAATACCAGGTTGAGCAACAGGAACAATGTCGCCATCGACCACGCCAGGCTCTGTTGTCCCTGCGCCACGAGGCCGACCCCCATCTCCACGGCCAGCAAGCCGAATAGCGTGGTGAATTTGATGATGGGATTCATGGCGACCGACGACGTGTCCTTGAACGGATCGCCCACCGTATCACCGACAACGCATGCGGCGTGCAGCTCGGTACCCTTGGCACGCAGTTCGGTTTCGACAATCTTCTTGGCATTGTCCCAGGCACCGCCGGCGTTCGCCATGAACACCGCCTGATAGAGCCCGATGATGGCAATCGATACCAAATAGCCGATGAAGAAGAATGGGTTGATGAAAGCGGCTGCCAAGGTACCGAAGAACACGGCGAGGAAGATATTGATGGTGCCTTTCTGCGCATACAAAGTGCATATCTGCACGACCTTCTTGCTGTCTTCCGCAGAAGCCTTGGTGACGCCATCGAGCTTCATGGATTTCTTGATGAATTCCACCGCGCGATAGGCGCCCGTCGACACGGCCTGCATGCTGGCGCCAGAGAACCAGAAAATGGTGGCGCCGCCGGAGATGAGACCGAGCAGCAGTGGTGGATGCAGCAAGGAGAGCTTGTCGAGATTGGCGGTGAGGCCGTTGGTGAGTAGCATGATGATGGAGAACACCATGGTGGTGGCGCCGACCACGGCGGTGCCGATCAACACGGGTTTGGCGGTGGCTTTGAAAGTATTGCCCGCGCCATCGTTTTCTTCAAGCAGCTGCTTGGCATGCTCGAAGTCCGGCTTGAAACCGAAATCCTTCTCGATCTCCGCAGTTATGCCAGGTAAATGTTCGATGGTCGAGAGTTCGTACACCGATTGCGCGTTGTCCGTCACCGGGCCGTAGCTGTCGACGGCCAGCGTTACCGGGCCCATGCCGAGGAAGCCGAAGGCGACCAGACCGAAGGAGAATACGGCGGCCATCATGGCGGCCTTGACCGGATCGGGGTTGATCACGGCCGCCAGCTCGAATTGCGACATAATATATGCGCCTGACATCAATGCAACGATGATCAGGCCGATCCAGAACGCCGAGAAGTTACCGGCGGTGAGCCCGGCAAGAATGTTCAGACTTGCCCCGCCCTCTCGCGAAGACTGAACCACTTCACGCACGTGGCGCGATTTGGTAGAGGTGAATACCTTGACGACTTCCGGAATGATCGCACCGGCCAGCGTGCCACAAGTGATGATTGTCGACAGCTGCCACCACAAATCTGCATAGACGGCGCCAGCAATCGTGATATGGCCGAGCAGGAAGTAGGACACTACAAAGGTGAAGGCCAGCGACACGAAGGAAGTGATCCACACTAGCGACGTCAGCGGCGCTTCGAAATCGAAGCGATTGCTGTGCTCGTAGCGGCTTTGGACGCGCACGGCATTGATGTAGTACGAAACGCCTGAAGCGATGATCATGACGATGCGCATCACGAAGAGCCACACCAGCAACTGCACCTGCACGGCAGCCTCCGGCACGGCCAGCATGATGAAGCTGATCAATGCAACACCGGTCACGCCATAGGTTTCGAAGCCGTCGGCAGTCGGTCCGACCGAGTCGCCGGCGTTGTCGCCCGCACAGTCGGCTATGACACCTGGGTTGCGCGCATCGTCTTCATCGATCTTGAAGACAATCTTCATCAGGTCGGAGCCGATGTCGGCGATCTTGGTGAAGATACCGCCCGCGATACGCAGCGCTGCCGCACCGAGCGATTCGCCGATTGCAAAGCCGATGAAGCATTTACCAGCCAAAGCCGGCGAGATGAACAAGAGGATGCCGAGCATGATGATCAGCTCGGTAGAGATCAGCAGCATACCGATGGAAATGCCGGACTTCAGCGGAATGGCATAACACGGGAAACCTTTGCCGCGTAACGATGCGAATGCCGTGCGGCTGTTGGCGAAAGTATTAATGCGGATACCGAACCACGCCACGCCGAACGAGCCGGCAATGCCGACCAGCGAGAAGACAACGATGAGCGCCACATCGGCCGCAGCCATGTGCTGCACCCAGCCGAAGTAGGCAACGATGATCGTCGCCACGAAGACCTCGAGCAGAATCAGGAATTTACCCTGCGTGATCATGTAGGTCTTGCACACTTCGTAGATCAGCTCGCTGACTTCGAGCATCGATTGGTGTGCCGGTAGGCGACGGATCTGGTCGTAGAACACCGCGCCGAAAACGAGGCCGCCGACACAGACCAGCAAGCCCCAGGACAGCAACTGCCAACCAGTAATGCCCCACAGAAAACTGGCCGTGGCGAGATCGTCGAGACGCGGCAGAACCAAATTGGCTTCGCTGGCGTGGGCGCCGACATGCGCCGCGCCGGGCGCGGCATTGCTCAGAATTTCGGTCGCAAAAGCGGGTAATGCAAAAGCGGCCAACAATGCCGCCAACATCAATACTAAGTAACTGAGCCAGTTGCTGCGTTTCGATACCGGCTGAACAGGTGTTCCGGATGACATTTAGATTTCTCCTCCTGGGTGCATGAAAACGGTGGCGGAGAAGTGTGTCCGGAAGTACCTCGAATCGAGCATGCGCAAACAAATGCGCCTTGCATCACTGGCACCGCAAAATCAAAAAAACTTTCCGCCCTTTTGCCATTGTTAGGCCCGCTCGTGTAATGCAGGTTGACCGAACGCAAGCACTTCGCTTGAGATAAGCGGGAGGCACCTTAAAAAGAGAAACCCGCGCCTCTCGGCGCAGGTTCTTAGAAGCTGTTCATGATCTTTTGCCTCTTGACATATTGAAGACAGCAAGTGCTTTCACCACCGAGAATCTCAGAGGGTCACAGAGGAAATCAGAGAGCCTCCGTGGCCCTCTGTGCCTCTGTGGTGAGCGTCCACAGGACCGACGTGGCAGCGCGAGTGACTTGCCATGTTTGGGAAGATCGGCCCAAACACCGTCATCCCGGTGAGCAGCCAGAACGCGCCAGGGCAAACGCTCTGCCGTGGGCAAGCTTATATGTAGGAAGAAAAGCGATGAAGCAGGCCGGAGCTGTGGCCGGTGTCCCCAGCCGGCGACGACGTCAGTTGCCCTTGTGAAGGGTACTCAGACGCAGGCATTCGTACGCCGGGCAGAATCCCATCAGGCCGGACAATAAGGGGATCAGGCCGAGCCATCCCCAAGGGTCGAGCGGTCCCCATATGGCGAGCAGGGCCAAATTGGCGCCCAATGCAATTCGCATGACCCGATCCAGCCCGCCCACGTTTGTTTTCATGATTGTTCCCGAATGCTCGCCGGATTGCGCCAGCAACCGCCCTTCGATGCATGGGCTTCGTTGCTCACCAGCTATTTCGGCGCATACCGTGCAAGCTTTAGGGACGTTTCGGAATTGGATGCGCTTGGAGCGGTCATCCGTCACACTGGCGTCCGGTACAATCCGACTGCCTTGTGCAAGATCACAAGAGGCTGGTGCCGGGAAAGGGACTCGAACCCCCACGCCTTGCGGCGGCGGATTTTGAATCCGCTGCGTCTACCGATTCCGCCACCCCGGCACGGGGAAGAGAGGCGCGGATTATCCCCGAAGCGCCGCCACGTATCAAGCCCGTATCCGCCATTTCTCTCATTTGCCACAAACTGCTTCATGACTCTGACGCTCGATGACTTCGACTATCCACTGCCACCTGAATTGATCGCGCAGACGGCGCTCGCCGATCGCGCCGCTTCGCGTCTGCTTGTGGTGAATCAGAAGGAGCGCGAGCCTGCGACATTCGAAGACCGAATTTTTCGCGACCTGCCTGCCCTGCTGCACGCCAACGACCTGCTCGTCTTCAATGACAGTCGCGTATTGCACGCACGCCTGTTCGGCATGAAAGAAACCGGTGGGCGGGTCGAGGTGATGATCGAAAGGCCGCTCGGCGATCAC
This sequence comes from Rhodocyclales bacterium, assembly GCA_028292505.1. Lineage (GTDB taxonomy): Bacteria > Pseudomonadota > Gammaproteobacteria > Burkholderiales > Rhodocyclaceae > Viridibacterium. The sequence goes on along the minus strand of JAQGMF010000052.1, from coordinate 140,220 downwards.
GAAGCGCTGGCCACGATTCGCGCCAGCAAGACGCCAAAGCCCGGCAGCCGCATCCGCTTGTGCGACGCCTTCGATGTGGAAATCGTCGAGCGCGTCGGCGAGTTCTACCATCTGCGTTTTCCGGCCGACGACGTCGTCATCAACTATATCGAGCGCCACGGCAAGCTGCCGCTGCCACCATATATCGAGCGCACGGCGGAAAGCGGTGACGAGACACGTTACCAGACGGTCTATGCGCGCGAACTGGGCAGCGTCGCAGCGCCAACCGCCGGCCTGCACTTCGACGACGCCTTGTTCGCACAACTCGACGCGCGTGGTGTGCGGCGCGCCTTCGTAACTCTGCACGTCGGCGCCGGCACTTTCCAGCCGGTGCGCGAACATGATCTGTCGCGTCACCAGATGCATCGCGAGCTGTACAGCATTCCGCAAGACACGATCGCAGCAATCGCCCACACGCGTGCTGCCGGAGGCCGCGTCATCTGCGTCGGCACGACCTCGCTGCGTGCCTTGGAATCGGCTGCACAAAGTGGTGAACCGGTTGCGGGCAGTGCGGAGACGGACATCTTCATCACCCCCGGCTATCGTTTCCGCATGGCCGATGCGCTGATCACCAACTTCCATCTGCCGAAGTCGACGCTGCTGATGCTGGTTTCAGCGCTGGCCGGAATGTATACAATGCGGCGCGCCTATGCCCATGCGGTCGACCAGCGCTACCGTTTCTTCAGTTATGGCGATGCCATGTTCATCGAGAAATCTCAGAAAAGTACATTTGCATGAAATTCGATCTCATCACCACTTCTGGCAGCGCGCGTCGCGGCCGCCTGGAATTGCTTCACGGTGCCGTGGAAACACCCGCCTTCATGCCTGTCGGCACCTACGGCACGGTCAAGGCGATGAGCCCGCACGAGTTGGCGGAAATCGGCGCGCATATCTGCCTGGGCAATACTTTTCATCTGTGGTTGCGGCCCGGCCTGGACGTCATTCGCAAGTTCGGCGGTCTGCACAAATTCATGCAGTGGGACAAGCCGATCCTCACGGACTCGGGCGGTTTCCAGGTGTTCTCGCTCGGCGCCCTCCGCAAGATCACCGAGGAAGGCGTGAAGTTCGCCTCGCCCATCAATGGCGACAAATTGTTCCTCACGCCGGAAGAGTCGATGCGCATCCAGCGCGTGCTCGATTCCGACATCGTGATGATCTTCGACGAGTGCACGCCCTACCCCGCCTCGCATGTGGAAGCGGCAGATTCGATGCGCATGTCGATGCGTTGGGCGAGGCGTTCGCGCGACGAATTCGACCGCGAGGAAAATCCGAATGCGCTGTTCGGCATCGTGCAGGGCGGCATGCATGAAGACCTGCGCGACGAATCGCTGGCCGGTTTGAACGACATCGGTTTCGACGGCTTCGCTATCGGCGGCTTGTCGGTCGGCGAGCCGAAGGAGGAGATGGAACGCATCCTCGCCCACACCGCGCCGCGACTGCCCGCGCACAAGCCGCGCTACCTGATGGGCGTCGGCACGCCGGAAGACCTGGTCTATGGCGTGTCACAAGGCATCGACATGTTCGATTGCGTCATGCCGACGCGCAATGCGCGCAATGGCTGGCTGTTCACGCAATGGGGCAACCTGAAGATCCGCAATGCCGTGCATCGCGACGACACTCGCCCTCTCGACGAGGCTTGCGGCTGCTATACCTGCCGCCATTTTTCGCGCGCCTACCTGCATCATCTCGACCGCGCGCAGGAGATGCTCGGGCCGCGCCTGATGACGATCCACAACCTGTTCTATTACCAGCAGCTCATGCAGGCGATGCGCGATGCCATCGCAGCGAACCGTTTCGCCGAATTCACGGTCGAATTCCGCGCAAAGCGCGCGCGCGGCATTCTGATTTGACCACGGGGCGCCACAAGGCCGACCCAACGCAATAGGGCCGACAGCCCCGCCCTGCTATACTCGCGCCCCTGAGAATCGATGCTGGAGTAAAAAACCGTGTTCTTCATTTCCGACGTGCAAGCCCAAACCACGAGCGCCGCCTCCGATCCTACGGGCGGTTTCAGTAGCATCATCATGATGGGCCTGATGTTCGTGGTCCTGTATTTTCTGATGATTCGCCCGCAGCAAAAGCGCGCCAAGGAACTCAAGGCCCTGCTCGAAGCACTGACCAAAGGTGACGAGGTGCTGACCCAGGGCGGCTTGGCCGGCACCATCGTGGAACTGCGCGACAACTTCGTCAAAGTCGCCATTGCGCCCAATGTCGAAGTCATGGTGCAGCGCTCATCGATCGGCGCCGTTCTGCCAAAAGGCAGTCTGAAAAGCGAGTAAACAACAAGGGATTGGTGGCGGGCGGGAAATAAGCAATCCGCCCGACCGAGGTTCCGCATTCACGAGTCATATCCACAAAAAATGAACCGCTATCCGCTCTGGAAGAATCTGTCGATCCTGGTCGTGCTGATCCTCGGTCTGCTCTACACCCTGCCCAACTTTTTTGGCGAAGTACCTGCTGTGCAAGTGTCCTCCAGCCGGTCGACGGTCAAAGTGGATAGCGAGGTCGAGACGCGCGTACTCGGTACGCTGAACACAGCCAAGATCCCTTTCACCGGCACCGTGCGCGACGAGAGTGGCCTGCGCATACGTTTCGCCGACGACAAGACGCAGTTGCAGGCCAAGGACTTGATCGAGAAGACGCTCAATCCGGTGCCGGATGACACGTCGTACGTGGTGGCGCTCAATCTGCTCTCCGCCAGCCCAAGCTGGTTGAGTGCGCTGGGCGCGCATCCCATGTATCTCGGTCTGGACTTGCGCGGTGGCGTGCATTTCCTGCTGCAGGTCGATATGAAGGGTGCATTGACCAAACAGCTCGATGCGACCAGTAGCGATCTGCGTACCAGCTTGCGCGAGAAGAAGATCTACAACAGCGGTGTCACACGCAACGATCTGACGTTGAACATCCGCTTCAGCGACGCGTCGATGCGCGACAATGCGCGCAACCTGGTGCGCGACTCGCATCCGGAACTGACGCTTGCCGACCGCAGCGAAGGCTCGGACTTCCTGCTGGTTGCCACGCTTTCCCCAGTCGAGCAAACACGCATTCAGGAAGACGCCGTCAAGCAGAACATAATCACACTGCATAATCGCGTTAATGAACTCGGCGTGGCCGAGCCCGTGATTCAGCAACAAGGGTCCGACCGCATCGTGGTGCAATTGCCTGGCGTGCAGGATGTGGGCAAGGCCAAGGATCTGATCGGCCGCACAGCGACACTCGAAGTGCGCCTGGGGCAGGAAACCGAGCTGGGCGGCGCGGCGCCAGCCAACTCGGATGTATTCTCCGAAATCCGCAACGGCGTTTCGGTGCCGGTTTACGTCAAGAAGCAAGTCATCCTGACGGGCGACCGCTTCGTCGGTGCCACGGCCAGCTTCGATAACAACCACAATCCAGCGGTGTCGATCAAACTCGACTCCGCAGGTGGACGCATCATGCGTCAGGTGACGCGCGAAAATCTTAAAAAACTAATGGCCATCATCCTCTTCGAGAAGAACAAGGGCGAGGCGATCTCGGTGGCCACCATTCAGGGTGAATTCGGCAACCAGTTCGAAATTACCGGCCAGTTCAGCACGGAAGAAACCAATCGCCTGGCGATCCTGATTCGCTCCGGCGCACTGGCCGCGCCGATGGACATCATCGAGGAACGCACCATCGGCCCGAGCCTGGGTGCCGACAATATCAAGAAGGGCTTCGATTCCACGCTATGGGGCTTCATCGCCATCGCACTCTTCATGTGTGTTTACTACCGCATCTTCGGGGTGACCTCGACGCTGGCATTGGCGGCCAACTTGCTGCTGCTCGTCGCGGTGTTGTCCTTGCTGCAGGCGACGTTGACTTTGCCGGGCATCGCCGCCATTGCGCTGACACTGGGTATGGCGATTGACTCCAACGTCCTGATCAACGAACGCATTCGCGAGGAACTGCGCAACGGCGTGACACCGCAAGCCGCCATCGATACAGGTTACGCACGCGCCTTCGGCACGATTCTCGATTCCAACGTCACCACGCTGATCGCCGGGGGTGCCTTGCTGGCCTTCGGCTCCGGCCCGGTACGCGGCTTCGCCATCGTGCATGTGCTTGGCATATTGACGTCGATGTTCAGCGCCATCCTCGTTTCGCGCATGATCACCAACTTCGTCTACGGCCGTCGCCGCAAGCTCGACACGCTCGCCATCGGTCAGGTCTGGAAACCCGGCGTCTCAGCCGCCGTACCCAAGCCTTAGGAGAAAGAAAAATGGAATTTTTCCGGATTCACAAAGACATCCCGTTCATGAAGCGGGCCCTGCTGTTCAACGTTATCTCGTTGATCACGTTCATGCTCGCGGTGTTCTTCCTGTTCACCCGTGGCCTGCATCTGTCCGTCGAATTCACCGGCGGCACGGTGATGGAAGTGGCCTACAAGGAAGCGCCGCAACTCGAACCGATTCGCCAGGCGCTGGACAAGGCTGGCTATACCGATTCGCTGGTGCAGAACTTTGGCACATCGCTCGATGTGATGATCCGCGTGCCCAATCGTGCAAACGAGAGTTCGACACAGGTCTCGACCAGCGTCATGAGCCTCATCAGCACTGCCAGCGGCACGAAGCCGGAGCTGCGCCGCACGGAGTTCGTCGGCCCGCAGGTCGGCAAGGAACTGGCCGAAGATGGTGCGATGGCGCTGCTGGTGGTGATCTGCGGCATCATGTTGTATCTGGCAATCCGCTTCGAATGGCGCTTCGCAGTCGCCGCGATCATCGCCAATCTGCATGACGTCGTCATCATCCTGGGGTTCTTCGCGTGCTTCCAGTGGGAGTTCTCGCTACCGGTGCTGGCCGCCGTGCTGGCCGTGCTGGGTTATTCGGTGAATGAGTCGGTGGTGGTGTTCGACCGTGTGCGCGAGAGCTTCCGCAACAGCCGCATGCGCAGCTTCACTGTGCCGCAGATTCTCGATCACGCTATCACCAGCACCATTTCACGGACGATCATCACCCACGGCTGTACGCAAATGATGGTGCTGTCGATGCTGTTCTTCGGCGGCGCCACGCTGCACTTCTTCGCGCTTGCGCTGACCATCGGCATTTGCTTCGGCATCTATTCGTCGGTGCTCGTGGCCAGTCCGCTGGTCATGTGGCTCGGCGTGTCGCGCGAGCAGTTCGTTAGGCCCGTGGTCAAGAAGGAAGAAGCCGTCGTGTGAGAGATGTTTACTCACTCTGCGAGAAAGGGCCTTATGGCCCTTTTTTGTTGTCTGCTTGCAGGGGATTTCGTAGGGTGCCAGTGAGCGCAGCGAACTGCACCGCAGCAGGGGAAGAACGGTGTAGTTCGCTGCGCTCACTGGCACCCTACGCCGACGCGATCCCCCCATGTTCGTCATTCCCGCGAAAGCGGGAATCCACTCGGTGGCACAGACCTCACGTAAAAAGTGGATTCCCGCTTTCGCGGGAATGACTTGTTTTTTGCCGAAAATCGAATTTCCAAACGTGTTCGGCCATTCAGCAAGTTAAGTATGTGATCCCCAAAGAAACGGGGGCTTGCGCCCCCGTTTGAAGTACAGCTATATGTCCGTTCGATCTATTTCAACTCGTTGTACAGCAGCGTCAATATCTGCTTGGTCGATGCTGGCGAAGCAGCTTCTCCTGCCTTATTCTGCACGCGCACGACGGTTTTCTCTCCATCGCGCTGAACAACGATACGGAATTGATCGGTGTCCGGCTTCTTGTTGCTGCGCCAGAAAGCCATCCACGAGAACCAGCTTTCCTTCTTCTTGCCGAGATCTTCGTCGGTGACGTAGCGGACGAAATAGTAGCCCTTGGCGCGATCACGATCCTCGACCACCATCCCGACGCGATCCAACGCCAAGCCCACCTGGCGCCATGCACTGTCGAGCGCTCCATCCAGGTTCAAGGCCAGAGCGCCATTCGCCGCATTGGACAGATGTGCCTTGTCGGGTGCGGCCGGCGCGGCCACAGCAAATTTGGCCTGCTCTTCGGTGGCACCGAATGCCACCATCATACGGCGGAGCATTTCGAGTTCGAGGCTCGGATCGCCCGGCTTGGTCTGCCAGCCATTGGCCTTCTCGTTCAGTTTGTCACTCAGGTCCGTTTCTTCGAGCCCGCGGTGACTGACATAAATCTCGACCATGCCGGGCTCGGTCGACGTCTCCAGACGGGTGCGGAATTTGTCCTTCTCGGCATTGCTGACGAAGCTGCGGATCAGCGCAATACTATCGATTATCGAAGCGCTATTTCTGGCGCGCTTTTCCGCCCAATCCGTTTCCATCACGTACAACTGCGGCGAATCCGTGGCAATCGTAAAACCGAGGTCTTCCCAGAACTTGCGTAATTGCGGCCACACCACTTGTGGCGTGCCAGGCAGGACCAGCCAGCGTTGCGAACCGGCGCGCGCAATGTGCGCCTTGCCGATCTGATCCGGAGAATTCGCCACACCGGACTGCGCTTGCGCCTTGCTGTCATTGTTGTAGCTGGAAGCCGTGGTGCGGCGTGGATCGTTAGGCATCTGCAGGCGATCATCGCGTCCTGGGACGATGAGATCAGGCGGAACTTCCAGCGATTTGCCACGCGCAGTTTGCTGACTGGCGTCGCTGGCGTACTCCTTTTTCACCGACGTACAGCCAGACAGAACGAGAGCAAGACTACCGAGCATCAGCAGGCTTGCCGCCGATGTCGAACGACGAGATACGCGCAACAACTTCATCAGACTTCCTTTCGGTTCAGCACACCGGCCGCATGCATCGCGGCCCGGACACGCTCATGGAAATGCTCGGACAAGGGGGTCAGAGGCAAACGAATATGCGGGCCCACCAAGCCCATCTGCTCGCACGCCCACTTCACGGGAATGGGATTGGCTTCGAGGAATAAATCGCGATTGAGAAGAAAGAGTTTCTCATTGAGTTTGCGCGCCTGCGCCATGTCACCGGCCAGCGTGGCCACGCACAGCTCGTGCATGAGGCGCGGCGCGACGTTGGCAGCAACGGAGATAACACCATGTCCGCCCAAGGCAATGAAAGGCAGCGCCGTCATGTCGTCGCCGCTGTAGAGGACGAAATCCTTCGGGGCACGCATGGACAAGTCTGTGATGCGCTCGATGCTACCTGTCGCATCCTTGATGCCGATGACGCCCGATACCTCGGCCAGCCGTAGCACCGTATCGTTGCTCATGTCGGCGACCGTGCGGCCGGGCACATTGTAAAGAATCACGGGCAGGTCGACTGCCTCGGCAATCGCGCGGAAGTGCTGATACATGCCCTCCTGCGTCGGCCGGTTGTAGTACGGCACGACAGACAAGCCGGCTTGCGCGCCCACCTCTTTGGCAAAGCGCGTCAGCTCGATGGCTTCGGAGGTCGAATTGGCACCGGTGCCGGCAATGACGGGGAGGCGGCCGGCAGCGTGCTCGACAGCAACGCGGATCAGGGTGCAATGCTCCTCGACGTTGACGGTCGGCGATTCGCCCGTGGTGCCGACGATCACCAGACCGTCCGTGCCCTCGCGCACATGAAAATCGATGAGCCCGCGAAAGCGCGGCAGATCGAGCTGGCCGTCCGCCAGGAAGGGTGTCACCAGCGCGACAAGGGAACCGGTCAACATGAAGATGTCTGCGTAAAAAGCAAAAGCGGCATTGTACCTGAAGGGGCTCGGCTCATTCCGGAGTGGATCAGACCACAGCCGAGCGGATTGGTTTGCGCTGTTACAAACCCGCCAGCGCCTTGACGTGCAAAGCCGCACTGCGTCCCAGCGCAGACAGTGCATAACCGCCTTCCAGCATGGAGACGATACGTCCCTGGCAATGCGTATCGGCGAAGGCGCGCAGTTGCTCGGTGATCCATGCGTAGTCGGCATCGAACAAGGCCATCGACGCCATGTCGTCCTCGTAATGCGCGTCGAATCCCGCCGAAATGAACAGCATCTGCGGTCGATGTTTTGCAAGTGCCGGCAGCCAGGAGCGCTCGACGAGTTCGCGCACCACGTCGCCGCGCGTCGCGGCCGGCAAGGGGGTGTTGAGCATATTGGCGCTCGGATCGCGGGTGCCGCTGTAGGGATAGAACGGATGCTGGAAGAAGCTCACCATCAGCACGCGCTCATCGCTGTAAAAAATATCCTCGGTGCCATTACCGTGATGCACGTCGAAATCGATGATGGCCACGCGTTCGAGACCATGCACTTCGAGCGCATGGCGCGCAGCGATGGCGACGTTGTTGAAGAAACAGAAACCCATGGCATGTGCATATTCGGCATGGTGGCCCGGTGGTCGCACGGCGCAGAATGCGTTATCGATTTCGCCGCGCATGACCATGTCCGTGGCGAAGATGCCGGCACCGGCCGCGCGCAAAGCCGCCTGGAGGGTATGCGGGCACATAGCGGTGTCCGCATCGAGCGACACGGTGCCACGCTTGGGTGCGCATTCGAACAGTTCACGAATGTAGTCGGGCGAATGCGCCAGTTGCAGCTGTTCGATGCTGGCTTGCGGCGCTTCGTAGTTGCTGACGTACTGCTCCAGCCCGGAAGCAATCATGCGATCGCGGATGGCCGAGAGCCGGTCCGGCGACTCCGGATGTCCCCTGCCCATATCGTGCAACCAGCAATCGGGGTGGGTGATGAAAGCAGTGCCGGACATTTTCCAACCCTCCCCAAGAGGTCTTAATCCAGCACGTGAGACAGCAAACCATCGGCGAGCTTTGGCTCGAACCAGGTCGACTTCGGCGGCATGATCTGGTCCGCGTCCGCCACCGACATCAGGTCGGCCATGGTAGTCGGGTACATCGCGAATGCCACTGACATTTCCCCGCTATTGACGCGCTTTTCCAGCTCGGCCAGACCACGAATGCCGCCGACGAAATCGATGCGCTTGTCGCGGCGCAGATCGGCGATACCAAGGATCGGGCTCAGCAGGTGATCGGACAACAGACTCACATCGAGACGCGCCACCGGGTCTTGCGGCACCCGTTCCGGTTTTATGACAAGTCGATACCACTGATTTTTCACATACATGCCGACTTCGCCATGACGCGACGGTTTGACCTGCTGCGTCACGGTCTCGATCGTGAATGCACTGCCGATGCGTTCGACGAACTGCGGCAGCGTGAGCCCATTGAGATCGACCACGACACGGTTGTAATCGAGGATTGCCAGTTCGTGATCGGGGAAGATCACCGACAGGAAATTGTTGTACGACTCGCTACCGGTGTGCTGCGGATTGGCGGCTTTGCGTGCGGCGCAAACGCGCGATGCGGCTGCCGAACGATGGTGTCCGTCGGCAATGTAGAGCGCATGCATGGCGTCGAACGCGGCCGTCAGGCGCGCAATGCTGTCGGCATCGCGAATCGCCCACACGGTATGACGCACGCCATCGTCCGCCAACGCGTCGGCCATCGGTGTGTCGGCCGTCGCTGCGCGCAGGATCGCATCGACCGCTGGCGCTTGCGGATAGGCCAGCAGCACCGGGCCGGTCTGCGCGTTGAGCGCTTCGATCTGGCGCACGCGGTCGTCTTCCTTGTCGGGACGCGTCAGCTCGTGGCGGCGGATACGATTCTTGTCATAGTCGGCCACCGATGCTGCCGCCACCAGACCGGTCTGTACATGGCCGCCCATGACAATGCGATAAACGTAGTAGCACGGCACGTCATCGCGCACCAGCACGCCGGCTTCGACCATGCGTTGCAGATTCTCGGCCGCCTTGGCATAGACGGGCGCCGAATAAACGTCGATGCCCGCTGGCAAATCGATTTCCGGCTTCGAGATATGCAGGAAGCTCCACTGCTTGCCGGCCGCGCGTGCGCGCGCTTCGTCGCTGGACAACACATCGTAGGGCGGCGCCACGATCTCGGGGGCACGACCGGCTGCGGGGTGCAGGCCGGTAAAGGGTTGAATCAGATGCATGGACAATTCCGTTTTAAAGAGGGCTCAGGCGGCGCGGCTTGCCACGACATTGCGCAATGCTTCGCTGGTCTCGCGCAACAAGGTTTCAGTGGTATCCCAGGCAATACAGGCATCGGTGACCGAGCAGCCATAGCGCAACTCGGCGAGGTTCGCCGGAATGGGCTGATTGCCCGCTTCGAGGAAGCTCTCGATCATAACGCCGGCGATAGAACGGTTGCCGTTGCGCACCTGGTTCACTACATCGCGCATGACAAGTGGTTGCAACTCGGGCTTCTTCATCGAATTGGCATGCGAGCAGTCGACAATGATATTGCTCGCCAGTTTGGCTTTCTGCAGCGCCTGTTCGGCAAGCGAGATGGCAACCGTATCGTAGTTCGGCTGACCGCCGCCACCGCGCAGTACGAGGTGCCCGTACTTGTTGCCACGCGTGCGGATGATGGCGACTTCGCCTTCTTCGTTGATACCGAGAAAACTGTGGGGCGCGGACGCGGAGAGTACGCCGTTGATGGCTGCATCGAGCGAGCCGTCCGTACCGTTCTTGAAGCCCACCGGTGTCGACAGGCCCGAAGCCATTTCGCGGTGCGTCTGCGACTCGGCCGTGCGCGCACCAATGGCCGTCCAGCTCACTAGGTCGCCGTAATACTGTGGCGCAATCGGATCGAGTGCCTCGGTCGCAGCAGGCAGGCCGAATTCAGCCACGTCGAGCAGGAAACGGCGTCCGCGCTCCATGCCTTCTTCGATGTGGAAGGAGTCGTCCATGCGCGGATCATTGATGAAGCCCTTCCAGCCCGTCGAAGTACGCGGTTTCTCGAAATAGACGCGCATGACGATGCACAACGTATCCGACAACTCGTCGCTGAGCTGGCGCAGACGGCGTGCGTATTCCAGTCCGGCGGAAGGATCGTGAATCGAACATGGACCGACGATCACCAGAAAGCGCGGGTCCTGGCGGTCGAGCAGGCGCGAAAGGGTGCGGCGCCCTTCGGTCACGGTACGCGCAGCGGAGTCGGTCAAAGGCACGCGCTGCTTGATTTCGGCCGGCGACGGCATGTGCTCGAAAGCGGCGACGTTGAGGTTTTCGGTGGATGCGTGGCTCATGTCATGGGTGAAACTCTGACGGTAAAAAAACAAAACTCGCTGGGGGTAGCACAAAAACAAAAACCCGCCAGCGGCGGGTTTGTGATGGAACCGGAACCGCGCCTGGGTCGGCGGGGATACAGCTTACCTCATGCTTACTTCAGCTTTGTTTCCTTGTACGGCACGTGCTTGCGCACGACCGGGTCGTACTTCAGGAACTCAAGCTTGCCCGGTGTGGTGCGCTTGTTCTTGTTGGTGGTGTAGAAGTGGCCGGTGCCCGCAGAGGACTCCAGCTTAATCTTTTCACGTCCGCCTTTAGCCATTTTGTATGCTCCGCTTGATCAGATATTGATTAGACACGTTCGCCGCGCGCACGCAGCTCGGCCAGAACGACTTCAATACCCTTCTTGTCGATGGTACGCAGGCCGGCAGTCGAAACACGCAGGCTTACCCAGCGGTTTTCACCTTCCAGCCAGAAACGACGTTGCTGCAGATTCGGCAGAAAACGGCGCTTCGTCCTGTTATTGGCGTGGGAAACATTGTTGCCCACCATCGGGCCCTTGCCCGTAACGATACAAACTCGAGACATCTCTCGTACTCCAGACTTTGTTCGATTCCGAAAAGCCGATGATTGTACATGTGACCTCATTGGCTTTTCAAGTACTTATTCACAACAGCCCGCGTTCGGCGAAAGACAGCGGCGGCGCGTTACCCGCCACGAGGAAGTGATCGAGCACCTTCACGTCGACCACCGCCAGCGCCTGCTTCAAACTGCGCGTCAGCATCTCGTCGGCCCGGCTCGGCTCGGCCACGCCGGAAGGGTGATTATGGGCCAGGATGATAGCCGCCGCGTTATGCGATAGCGCCAGCTTGACGACTTCGCGCGGGTACACGCTGGTCTGCGTCAGCGTGCCGCGAAACAGCTCGACCGCTTCGATCAGACAATTTTGCGAATCCAGCATGAGGATCATGAAGACCTCGTGCGGCAAGCTGGCAAGGCGTAAACGCAGCCAGTCGCGTACCGCTTGCGGCGAACTCAGCACGTCGCGACAGCGCATCTGCTCGCCAAGCGCGCGGCGCGACATCTCGAGTACCGCCTGCAATTGCACGTATTTGGCCTCGCCCATGCCGTGCACCGCTTGCAGATCATTGGCGCTGGCGGCGAACAGGCCGGTGAGATTGCCAAAGCGCGTCACCAGGTCACGAGCAAGATCGACCGCACTTTTGCCCCGCACACCAACACGCAGGAAGATCGCCAGCAATTCGGCGTCAGATAGGGCGGCGGCGCCCTGTGCAAGCAATCGTTCGCGCGGCCGCTCTTGCAAAGGCCAGTCGGTAATCGACAATTTATTGTGCTCCCAGAGATAGAATGATTGAATCCGGCGTCGATTCTGCAACAACAAACATCCAACCATGACTGCACTGACGGGCAAGACCATCGTCCTGGGCGTGACCGGCGGCATCGCAGCCTACAAGGCGGCCGAACTGGTGCGCCTGCTCGTCAAGGCCGACGCCAAGGTGCATGTGGCGATGACGGAGTCGGCAACACGCTTTGTCGGCCCGCTCACTTTCCAAGCGCTGTCGGGCAATACCGTGTGGACCGACCCGTGGGACACGCGCATGAGCAATGGCATGGCGCACATCAATCTGACGCGCCAGGCCGACCTTGCCGTGATCGCCCCGGCCACCGCGAATTTCATGGCCAAGCTAGCGCATGGCGCGGCGGACGATCTGCTGTCTACGCTTTGCCTTGCGCGGGACTGTCCCCTACTCGTTGCACCGGCAATGAACCGCCAGATGTGGAGCAATCCGGCGACGCAGCGCAACGTCGCGCAGCTTCGTGCTGATGACATCGGCATTCTCGGGCCGGACTCCGGCGATCAGGCCTGCGGCGAGACCGGCGACGGGCGCATGCTGGAAGCGGAGGACATCTGCGCAGCGATCATCGCCCACTTCCGGCCCAAGCTGCTTGCAGGACGCCGCGTGCTGATGACGGCGGGCCCGACTTTCGAAGCGCTCGACCCGGTGCGCGGGCTGACCAATCTGAGCTCCGGCAAGATGGGATTCGCACTTGCCCGCGCCTGCGCCCAGGCCGGCGCGGCCGTGACCCTGATCAGCGGGCCGGTCAGTCTGCCGACACCATCGGGTATCGCGCGCATTGACGTGCGTTCCGCACTGCAGATGCGCGAAGCGGTTCTTCGCGAGGTCGGCCGCTCGGACATTTTCATTGGCGTGGCGGCAGTGGCCGATTACCGACCCGTTGCCACGGCGACCGACAAGATCAAAAAAACCGGTGAGACGCTGACCGTGGAATTCGTGCGCAATCCGGACATCCTCGCCGAAGTCGCCGCCCTGCCCTCGCCGCCGTTCTGTGTCGGCTTCGCGGCGGAGAGTCGCGACCTCGACACTTATGCCAATGGCAAACTGATCGCCAAGAAGCTGCAACTCGTCGTCGGCAATCTCGTACAGGACGGCATGGGCGGCGATACGAATACCGTTGTGCTGTTCGACGCCGCGGGCCGTCATGCGCTGCCGTCGGAGAGCAAGGACGATGTGGCACGTGGCATCGTGGCGCATTTGTCGACGCTCCTGGTCTGAACCCTTACTCGAAGTTTTTACCTCCAACACGTGGGCACGCCGCCCACCCCATTGCCCAAAAAACCATGCGCCAGATTGACGTCAAGATTCTCGACCCACGTATCAAGGATTTTCTTCCACAGTACGCCACGCCCGGCGCCGCCGGCCTCGATTTGCGCGCCGCGCTCGACGCGCCGCTGGTACTCAATCCCGGCGACACACATCTGATTCCGACCGGCATGGCGATCCATATTGCCGATCCGGGATATGCCGCCATCATCCTGCCGCGCTCAGGCCTCGGCCACAAGCACGGCATTGTGTTAGGCAATCTTGTCGGCCTGATCGATTCGGATTACCAGGGGCAGCTTTTCGTGTCGACCTGGAATCGCGGCAAGGAGTCTTTCACGATCCAGCCGCTGGACCGCATCGCGCAACTGGTGATCGTGCCAGTGCTGCAGGTGGGCTTCAACGTGGTCGAGGAATTCACCGTCAGCGATCGCGGCGCGGGTGGCTTCGGTAGTACCGGCAAAGGCTGACGCTCAAGTCCTGAAGCGTAGTTCCTGCGGATACGGATAGAAGTCCTCGACGTGTCCGTCGCGAATGCGCTGCTGCGCCGCCTGCCAGAATTGCGGCGTGAGCAGATCGGCGTGATGACGCATGAAGGCTTCGCGCACGCGCGGTAGCCCCAGCAGGAAGACACCGAATTCCTCGGGGAACACATCGTTCCTGGCGACGGGATACCACACTTCGCCGCTCAACTCCGCTTCCGGATTGGGCGCGGTTGGGATGCTGCGGAAATGGCAATCCGTCATGAATTCGATTTCGTCGTAGTCGTAGAAGACGACACGGCCATAGCGCGTCACGCCGAAATTCTTCCATAACATATCGCCGGGGAAAATATTCGCCTGCGCCATCTCGCGTATGGCATTGCCATATTCGTGCACGATGTTGTCCAGCTCCGCATCATCGGCCTGATTCAGGTAGATGTTCAGCGGAATGAGGCGCCGCTCGATGTAGAGATGCTTGATGACAACGGAATTGCCATCCTCCTCGACGCTCTCGCCGGCGAGGTCGCGCAGTTCCTGCAACAGCTCTTCGTTGAAGCGATGACGCGGCAGCGCAACGTTGGAGAACTCCAGCGTATCGGCCATGCGCCCGACCCGGTCCACTTGCTTGACCATCAGGTATTTGCGCTTGACGGTGTCGCGATCCATCTCCTTGCGGATCGAGCGCTGGTCCTTGATCACCTTGAAGACATACGGAAAGGACGGCAGCGTGAACACGGCCATGACCATGCCGCGAATACCGGGCGCCACGATGAACTGATCGTTCGAGTGCGACAGGTGGCTCACCAGGTCGCGAAAGAACGTCGTCTTGCCCTGCTTGCCCAGACCGAGCATGGTGTAAAGCTCGCTGCGCGGCTTGTTGGGCATGACGCTGCGCAGGAACTGGATGTAGCCCGAGGGCACTTCCATGTCGACCATGAAGTAGGCGCGCGACAGCGAGAACAGCAGCGAGATGCGCCAGGTATCGAGAATCAGCGCATCGGCCCGTAGCGAGGCTGCTTCGCCATCGCCGTGACGGATCACCAAGGCAAACGGATATTCGTGATACCCGTTGATGGCCTTGCCGATGATGTAGGCGGTCTTGTTGCGATAGAACGGCGAATACAGCACCTGGATCTGCGAGTTGGCCTCGGGCTTTGGCCACGCGCCGAGATGTCTGCGCGCCGCTACGAGGATGGCCCGGATGTCCCTTTCCAGATTCTCGAAGGGCAACTCCCAGGCGAAGTCGAGGATGATCCTGCGCACCGTCTTGCGCAGACCGTCCTGCTGCGGGTAGTAGCTGGAATACGTTGGCGGGTAGGACTGGATGTACTCGGTGGCGATCGCCGGCCGCGCGAAGATGTAATCGTTGTTGAAGTAGCTGCGATGCAGAATCTTGCAGCACACCGAATTGAAAAATGACTCGGCCAGCTCGGGCTGCTTGTGATTGATGAGGTGGCCGATGAAGAACAGCTTGACCTGTTGCCAGGTGGCGTCATCGAGCGCCTCCGCGCCGAACTCGTGGCGCAAGCGCTCGGTCGTCTCCATTACCCGTTCGTCATAGAACTGCACGCGGTCGCGCACTGCCGACAACTCGCCCAACCAGTCCGCATCGACGAAACGACTCCTGGCGCGCTGGGTCGTTTCACGAAAGATGCGGTAGTGCCTGTTGAAGCCGTCGATCAGCGCCAGCGCAATGCCCTGCGCACGCAGCAGACCATCCGCTGTCGAACTCACCACATCACCTCCCGCAGGGGCATTCATCGCATGTTTTCCGATCACCTGTGACGGCCGAGGCCGTTTGAGCCTTGATGCTAAACTGCTTCGTCAATTCGCCGCCACCCTCATCATGAAAAGCTCACTGTTCCGCCATCTGCTGCTGTGCCTGCTTGCGTTCGGCATGGCCAACAATACGGTCCTTGCATACGCGCGGAGCGTGTCACCCATCACGACGATTGCCGCGCACGAACTGCCCGGTGAGGCACAGGCCACGCTGAAACTGATTCGTCAGGGCGGCCCTTTTCCGTACCGCCGCGACGGTGTCGAATTCCAGAACCGCGAGAGGCGCCTGCCCTCCAGGCCACGCGGCACCTATCACGAGTACACCGTGCCAACACCGGGTGCCGGCGACCGCGGCGCACGACGCATCATCGTCGGCACGCCCGACGAGTTTTATTTTACTGCCGACCACTATCGCAGTTTCAGTCGGGTGATTCCATGAAGAACCTGTCTTGTGCCGATCTCTTGCGAAGCCCGACATGTGCCGGCGTCTACTCGATCGAGAAAGGAGAGGCCGAGCGTGCTTTCCGCGCTGCCACCACTGCTGGTCTCAATACATGGCAGATAGATATTTCACCGGCACGCGATGCGACGAGTCTGTTGAAACTATTGGGCCAGGCCCTGCACTTCCCCGACTGGTACGGCCAGAATTGGGATGCGCTGGCCGATTGTCTCAGCGACCTTTCCTGGTGCGAGGCGGACGGACATGTGCTGCTCCTGCACGGCAGCGAAACGATTCGCGGGAATGATCCGCAAGCCTTCGAGACGCTGATCGACATCCTGCGCGATGTCAGCGCCATCTGGCGCGAGGGCGGTGTCGCCTTCTGGGCGCTCGTAGACATACGGCTCGATGATGTTCCACCTTTGTCGGTCCCGGCATGAAGAAACCGGTTTCCGTGCTGGTGGTGATTCACACGGCGCTACTGGATGTCTTGCTGCTGGAGCGCAACCTGCATCCCGGCTTCTGGCAATCGGTGACCGGCAGCCAGGAAGGCGATGAGCCCCTGCTCGAAACGGCCCGACGCGAAGTACTGGAAGAAACGGGCATCCATGCCGCGACAGCAGAAATCGTCGATTGGCACCTGACCAATCGCTTCGAGATTTTCCCGATCTGGCGCCATCGCTACGCGCCCGGCGTGACGCATAACTGCGAACATGTCTTCAGCCTGCAGGTCGGGCAACGCATCGCCGTGCAGATGGCGCCACAAGAGCACAGCGCTTTCAAATGGCTCCCTTGGGAGGAAGCGGCGGCACAGTGTTTCTCCTGGACCAACCGCGATGCCATCCTGATGCTGCCGTTGCGCACAGCCGTGGCGTGACCTGGACCGCTTCTTTCTTTCACTTGGCCCGGGGCACCGATACAATTCCGCAAACGCCCTTTATTCCCATCCTCAAGCAATCGAAAAATGGCTACCAATACCCAAACGCTGGCACCGGCGCTGAAAGCCGAAGTCCTCGCAGAAGCTCTGCCCTATATCAAGCGCTTCTACGATAAGACCATTGTCATAAAATATGGCGGCAACGCCATGACTGACGACAAGCTGAAAGACTGCTTCGCGCGCGATGTGGTGCTGCTCAAGCTGGTCGGGATGAACCCCGTCGTGGTGCACGGTGGCGGACCGCAGATCGACGATCTGCTCAAGCGCGTCGGCAAGCAAGGGCACTTCATTCAGGGCATGCGTGTGACGGATGCAGAAACTATGGACATCGTCGAGATGGTGCTCGGCGGCCAGGTTAACAAGGACATCGTCAATCTCATCAACCGGCATGGTGGCAAGGCAGTTGGCCTCACCGGGCAGGACGGTGCATTCATCCGTGCCAAAAAGCTGCTGATGCCCAACAAGGAAAATCCGGAAGAGATGATCGACATCGGCCAGGTCGGCGAAATCTCTGCGATCGACCCCTCCATCATCAGCTTCCTCGATTCCGGTGACTTCATCCCCGTGATTGCCCCGATCGGCGTCGGCAGCGAGGGTGAGACCTACAACATCAATGCCGATGTCGTGGCGGGCAAACTCGCAGAAGTGCTCAAGGCGGAAAAGCTGATCATGCTGACCAATACGCCTGGCGTGCTCGACAAGAATGGCAATTTGCTCACTGGCCTGACGCCAAAGCAGATCGACGACCTGGTTGAAGACGGCACACTCTCCGGCGGCATGCTGCCCAAGATCAGCTCGGCGCTGGACGCCGCGCGCAACGGCGTGCGCTCGGTGCACATCATCGACGGCCGCGTCGAGCACTGCCTGCTGCTGGAAATCCTGACGCACCACGGCGTGGGCACCATGATCAAGAGTCGCTAGCGCAATGCTTCATGCGCGGCGGCGGTGCTGCTGCGCGCCTGTTGAACCTTGCCACCCTTCGCAAGGTTCTCCCTGAACCCTTCCTCCGTCACGGCCCATGCTGTTCACGTCGCCTGAGTTCATCCTCATTTACCTGCCGATCGTGGCCTGCGTTTTCTTCCTGCTCGGAAGACGCTCGCATCTCGCCGCGGCGGCGTGGCTGTTCTTCGCGTCGATGGCATTTTATGCATGGTGGATGCCGCGCTACACCGTCCTGCTGCTCGGCTCGATCTGCTGGAATTACTTCATCGGTGTGCGCATCAACGCGCAAGCCTCACCGCCAGGCAAGCGCCGCTGGCTGACGCTGGGCATCACGGTTGACCTGTTGGTATTGATCTATTTCAAATATGCCAACTTCCTGATCGACAACCTCAATGCCCTGTGCGGCACGCACTGGTCCATCGGCATCGTCACGTTGCCAATCGGTATTTCGTTCTTTACTTTCACGCAAATTGCCTTCCTCGCCGACGCCTATCAGAAAGGCGTGAGCGAACCACGCCCGGTGCACTACGGGCTCTTCGTCAGCTACTTTCCGCATCTCGTCGCCGGGCCAGTGCTGCATCACGCGCAGATGATGCCGCAGTTCCGCGAAGCCGCAACCTACCGCTTCAACACCGGCAATTTTTCCGCTGGCATGGTCATCTTCGCCCTGGGTCTGATCAAGAAAGTCATTCTTGCCGATGGCATATCGCCTTACGCCGACGCCGTCTTCAACGGCGCAGCACATGGCTTGACGCCGGACATGACAGAAGCATGGCTGGGTGCGCTCGCCTACACCCTGCAACTCTACTTCGATTTCTCCGGCTACTCGGACATGGCCATCGGCCTGTCGCGCATGCTCAACATACGCCTGCCGTACAACTTCGACTCGCCGTACAAGGCGCTCAATATCGTCGACTTCTGGCGGCGCTGGCACATGACCTTGTCGGCATTCCTGCGCGACTATCTCTACATCCCGCTCGGCGGCAACCGTCACGGCAAGGCACGACGCCACCTGAACCTCTTCGTCACCATGGTGCTCGGCGGTCTATGGCATGGCGCGAGCTGGAATTTTGTATTGTGGGGCGCCCTGCATGGCATCTACCTGATGATCAATCACGCCTGGCATGCGGCCTGCAAAACGCTGTTGCCTGCTGGATTCGCGGAAGGCCGTTGCTACCGGTTGCTGGCTTGGGCAATCACGCTGGCGGCGGTCATTGCCGGCTGGGTGTTCTTCCGCGCAACGACACTCGGCGGCGCGCTATCCATATTGCATGCCATGACTGGCGCGACGCTCACGCGAGATGTTGCGCATCCGCTATTGTGGAATGCAGGACTGCATCTGGATACCGGCGCATGGTGGTGTCTTGCCAGCTTCCTGCTAACGAGCCTCGGGCCCAATAGCAACAAGCTCGGGGAATGGCTAATCGAACGCTGCGGGCGGTCGGTGCAGCTCGCATCATTCCTGTTCGGCGCGAGTTTTGTCATCATCATCATGGCCTTGATCATCAACGCGACCCGCGACTCGGTCAGCGCCTTCATCTATTTCAACTTCTAGCCATGTCCGTCACGCGTCTCCTCACCGGCATCGTCAGCGCCCTGATCGCACTGGAGCTGCTATGTCGCCTGCTGCCGGTATCGACCTCGACCGGCACGGGTTATCACTTCAACCCGGACATCGTCACCTATCCAGCACATTATGACTTTGTACTATCCTCGGGTTGGAGCCTGCACAACGTCCAGCATCTGCACAGCAATAATTTCGGTTTCATCGATGGCCGCGATTTCGTGCGCGACCCGACCGCTATCGCGTTGATCGGCGACAGCTTCGTCGAAGCCAATATGTTGCCAGCGCAACAGCGGCCGGCCCCGCAGCTCGAATCGCGCCTTGGCGGCCGTGCGGTCTACGCGCTTGGCGGCCCGGGATCGTCACTGCTCGATTATGTCGAACGCGTAAAATTCGCGCAGGATCACTTCGACATCCGAACCTTCGTCATCGTCATCGAGCGCAGCGACGTGCGGCAGACTCTGTGTGGATCGGGCAATGTCCACAGTCCCTGCCTGGACCCGAGCAGCCTCGCGTTACGTCATGAACGTCAGGCACCGACCGGCAGAGTGAAAGACCTGGTGCGGCATTCTGCGCTGGCCCAATACCTGTTCTCGCAGCTGCGTCTCAAGCCCGACCAGTTGCTCGCGCAGCTCTTTCCACCGCGCAATACACATCAGGCGAAGGACGACACACCGCCCGAAGATCGCATCGACGACGCGACTGCGCAAATCATCATTCAGCGTTTCCTGAACGATCTGCCACGCAACGCGGGGCAACGTTATATTCTGGTATTCGATAGCGAACGCGATGCTATCGAGCATGATGTCAAACGCATATCCCGCGTGCGCCAGCAATTCATGCAGGCGGCTGCGGAAGCGCACATGGACATCGTCGACACTGCGCCGTTTTTCATCGCCTACCATGCGCGCAGCCCGTTAAACCTGGAGGTCGGCCCTTCAGATGGGCACTGGAGTCCCGTCGCCATCAGCATGGTGATGGGCGCCGTGGCGCCGAAGCTGCGCACGCCGTAAGCTAGCCCATACAGGCGTAGGTTGGCGCTGAGCAGAGCGAAGCCCAACGTCGGAGTCCGGCCGAACAATGTTGGGCTTCGCTCTGCTCAGCACCAACCTACATTCCGGCGTTCATGGAAATAACTAGACTCAAACGCGGTACAAGGCCTCGATACGACGCGCCTGGCTTGGCGCCGAAAATTCGGCTGCGATACGCCGGGCGACCTCTTCCCGCACCGCGCGCGCGGGAACAGCGGCAATGGCCTGCTCAAGCGCCGCTGCAAATGCCTCCGCATCGTTGGGTGTGAACAGGTAGCCATCTTGCTGGCTTTGCACGACTTCGATGGCTGCGCCATGGCGTGGGCCGACGAAAACCGCTCCCGCGCGCATGCCTTCGAGCATCACCAATCCAAGCGGCTCGGGGCTTTGTGATGCCGATACGACTACGTCCAGTTCCGGTAGCAATTGCGCCACATCGTGCCGCAGACCCAGCATGCGCACGCGGTCGCGCAAGCCGCGCTCTTCGAGCAAGACCTCGAGAAATTGGGCATAGGCGAGGTCGCCATTCTCCGGCGTGCCACCGATCATCAAAAAACATGCATCGGTTTGTCGCGACAGCCGCGTAACCGCTTCAATGAAAAGGCGCTGTCCCTTCCATGGCACCAGCATACCGATCAAGGCCACCAGGGTTGATGACGAAGGGATATTCAGCTCGTTGCGTAGATACGGTGCCACCGCCGGCAATGCTGCAGGCAGGCCATCGTAAATCTGCACGATGCGCTGGCGGGCGACGCCTTTTTCGACCAGCGACTCGGCAAGCCATTGAGAGACCGGCACGTAGGCGGCTGGTTGCTTCAGCAGCCATTGCTCTGCCCCGCCAGACCACAATTCACCACGCAAGTGCTGAACATAGGGCAGCCGACTGAGCCACGCTGCAACGATGGCTTCACGATTGGATGAAGGCAGATTGTTGCCATGGACCACGTCGGGACGGTAGCGTGCGATTTCGCGCAGCAAGGCGACAAGATATGGCCCACGATTGACAATGTCATCAAGCCGGCCAGCGAGAAACAACGCTGCACGGCGCCATCCATAATAGGCGCGCGGATGTTGCTTGAGCGTTGCGACCCGACTGGCCACATCGAAACGCCTGTCGCTGATGACACGCACCGAACGCACCACGGGCTGTTCGGCAAAACGACCCACAGGGAAATTGCAGACCACGCGAGCTTCCACGCGTGCGGGGTCGAGTGCCGAGAGCGTCGTTTCCAGCGCCACGACGGCACCGCCGAAACCTGCGCCGTTTTCCACGTACAGCACGCGCAATGGCCGTTTCTCCTCGCGCGCCTGCTTGCCAAAATCGACCATCGCGGTCTGCGAGGCCTGGCGCATCGGCGGCGAGCGAAGATTGCGCGCCAGCTGCAAACCCATGAGCCAGGGTTGCTTTGCCCAGGGCGTAAAACGCGGCAACTGCCAGATGTCATCGCCGCGACGCGCGACGCCCCAATCCGTACTGACCGCCGCGCTGTAACCGCACTGCCGTACCAGCTCGACGTGATCGAGCGAATAGTCAGTCACAAAGCGTCCGTTAGGGTAGGCGAATAGTTCGACGGGCGCGCGCAAGGCGGCGGACAGCTCTTCGCGGCAACTGCCGATTTCGTCACGTGCTTCGCTGAGGCTGCACTTATTGAGAATGGGATGGCGCACGGTATGCGCGCCCACATCGAAGCCTTTGGCATGTAGCGCCTTCACCGAGTCGACGGTGAAGCGTTCGGGCAACACCAGCGGGCGGATAGCCTGCGCTTCCAGTGCCTCGATTGCTGCCAGACGCTCAGGCAAAGGAACGTATTTGAAGCGATCCTGTAATCCCGCCACCAACGTGATGCGCGATTGCAAGGTGCGCAAGTCGGTGAGGTGGCCAAAGCCGGGCGGCAACAATGCGCCGAAGTCCGGCAACTCGCGCACGGCAGCAATGACGCGTTCATGCCACAACGCCGGACCTGCGAATTGTTCCGTGGTGATGAAAAAGGTTGCCGGTAGATTGCGTCGGGTCAGCACTTCACTGACACCCGTTAGCCAATCTGCATAACCATCATCGAAGCTGATGGCTACAGCGCGTTCCGGTAAGGTACCCTTCTGCACGGCACGCGCTGCTTCGGCGAGCGGCAGCACGCGGAAGTAACGCTGCAAAAATGCCATGAGCCCATCGAACTGCTCCAGGCAAAACTCACCCGGCGTCAGCGGGTCCGCCACATAGGGCACTTTGTGAAACAGCAGGGTGGACAGGCGACCGCGCGGCCCTTCGGGTGCCAGCAGACTGAATGCCTGTCGTACCAAATGCGTCTTCATTGTCGCCATCCCCGCCAATATTTCACTTCGCGTCCCCTGCCCGCTGCGCCTCGCGGGCCATTGTCACCCGCGTATGCTCGACGAGCGCGGCATGCCATTGTGGCGTGCTGAAGGTGTGATCCGCATGCGAGACCGACAACTGCACAACGCCTTTTTGTACCTCCGGCCGTCGCGCCAGCATAGCGAGGAATGCCTGTCCGGTGCGATCTGCGTCGCCTGTCACCACAGTCACCCGTCCGGACAAACCCTCCAGGGCGGACCATATATCGCGCACGCTAGCATCGCTTTCGCTGCTGTTTTGCGCCGCAGTCGTCTGCCCACCCTCCTCCACCGACGCGAATAGCCTGTGCCAAAGATGACGCACGAATCCGGCCACACCACTCATCACGCCAACTTCACCACGCAACAAGCTGCACCAGAATTGAGGCGTCGTAAGGCGACGATGATAGTAGCCGGACAAACCGACATGCTCGCCAATATCGTCGAGCCACGGATTGACCATCAACACCGACATGACGCGCTCGTCTGCACATGCGTGTAGTGCCGCAGCGCTGGCACCATCGCACAGACCCCACAACACGAAGCCGCGTAGCCCGAGCTTTCTACTCTGCAATTCTGCGATCGCCGCCGCAATGACATCTGCATTGTCCGCGTAGTGCCGTGGCGTCCCGGGAGAATCGCCGAACCCCGGAAAATCCAGGCGCAAAACTGCGTGACCTTCTGCGGCGAGTGTACGAGCAAGAGACAGATACTGTCTGTGACTACCGGCACGAATCTGCATGCCGCCCGTCAGCATGATGACTCCCATGCCTGAACTCGCATCAGCGCCGTCATGGCAGCCATCGTGCAGCGTCGCAGTGACGCCCTCGGCGACGGGCAGGACCAGCAGATGCGCATCACTCGGGCTGGACCTGCACAGGTCCGCCGCGGGCTCGGCCTGCACCGCGTTGTCGATCACGGGCATGGCGCGCAAGAGCGTACTCGCCAGGACGTGCGCGACAGCCGGTGTCAGCGGCGCTTCGTGCGCAGCCCAGAATGGCGTGGCCTCGCAACTGCCAGTCAACACTTCAGCGCCTGCGGCCTGCAGCGACGTGCAAAACTTTTCCAGGCCCGGAGAGAGTCCGCTGGCTGCGGTCCCTGCTGAGCGCGATTCCAGTAGGACGATTCTTGTGCGCGCCAAGGCTTCGGCTGAGACTTCCATCGCTGCCAAATCGGCAGCGAGTCCGGCGGAAAGGGTATAGCCAGCAACTGTGATCGCTTCGCCACGCGCCAGCGTTTCACGCAGCCCCGCCAATATCTGCGCGGCATTGGCAGCGCTGCCTTGAGCCCAGTCGACGGCAAGTTGTTGGCGTAAAAACTGATCGATTACTGAGCGGCCCGACAGCACTGGCTGCCACAACACGACGCCGCTCACTTTGCGCAAAGCCGCCACATGTGTCGCCAGCAAGGCACCAGCGCGCAAGCCACCCAGCCAGACAGGACCTGCCGTGCGTTGGTCGAGCCATTCGAGCGCATGCTGTATTTCGTCCAGCCAGTCACGAAGACTTGTGCCAGCCAGATCTCCGTCGCTCTCACCACAACCGGAAAGGTCGAGGATCAGACTGCCGATTCCATGCTGCTGGCATTCACGTGCCGCTGCAACGAGGTGTCTGCGCGCACAATTGGCCTCTTCAGCGAAGGGTTGTAGCCATAGGATCGTGCCAAGCGGCGGCGTCTCGGCAGAGACTGCCGCAGGAATGTAAAACGCATAATTTGCGCCGAGGCGCGAGGGCAGGAATATGGGAAAGAATCCTGCCGGCATCGTCGGCAAGTTCAGGAAAGCTTGCCTTCGACCAGCGCCACGAGGCTGCCGAACGTGGCAAAGCTGCTGCCGTCGATTTCATCGTCCGCGAGGTAGACGCCGAAATGCTCTTCGATTGCGGCAATGACCCCCACGACGGCCATGGAGTCCAGCTCGGGCACAGCGCCCAGCAAGGCGGTGCCGTCCGTGAATCCGGCAGCCCGCCCGCCTAATGCCAGCACGTCATCCAGAACGATTGCCAGCTCTTTTCTAATGTCCAACACGTACTCCTTGCTTCGTTACGATAGACATCGCAACACCTGTTTCTCTTGTCTGCATGCCGCACGAGCCGTGCGATGATGCAACTGCGGCGGGTATTATAGGGAGTCTGTCCGTCCCCGTCCCGGTTAGAAGACGAACAACTCACGTTTCAAGACCGTCACCACATCGCCGAATGCGCCACACCACAGACGATTCGCCGCAGTGCTCGCCGTTCTCGACCGCCGCGTGGTTTGATATTCTGACGGCATACGGTCTGCCGACACATGTTCAACGCGTTGACGCGCCAGCAGGTGAAGCAATCCTTCCGTTGCTGCGCGAAGGTGACAACGAAAGCGACAAGAAAACCGGTGGCGATTTCTCGGCACTGAGCTCCTACTACAGCCCTTCCTATACCGCATTGGCCAACGCGCCTCTCAGCATAGCCGAGGCCGAAGCTTTCGCAGTATGGCTTAGATCACAGAAGGCACGCAGCCTGCAACTCAAGCCCATGCTACCTGGCGCGCTGTTCGATAGCTTGCAGGCTGCGCTGCGCAATCACGGTTTCATGTGCGACACCCTTGGCGTCAGCACCAATCATTACCTGTCCGTGCCGGACGGCATGGACTGGGCTGCCTATCTCGCGCAACGCCCAGGCCGCCTGCGCAATACCTGCAAACGTTGCACAGCCCGCCTCGAGCGCGAGCCCGGTTTTCGCATCGAGATTTGCCGCACGCTGGCAGAGCTGTCGCAGGCGCTCGCTGCTTTTGAAACGGTCTACCGCAGCAGTTGGAAAGGTGCTGAACCCTACCCGCAGTTCATTCCCGAATTGTGCCGGGCGATGGCGACGTCAGGATGGCTGCGCCTGGGCGTGCTCTACCTGCACGGCGAGCCCGCCGCAGCGCAATTGTGGTTCGTGAAGGACACCACGGCTTCGATATATAAACTCGCGTACGATGCCAGCCACGCACGCTGGGGCGTCGGCACCGTATTGACGGCAGCGATGTTCGAGGAAGCACTCGATCGCGACGGCGTGCGTGAAATCGATTTCCTGACGGGCGATGACGAATATAAGACCGAATGGATGAGCGCCACACGTCCCCTGCTGTGCCTGATCGCCTACAATTCGCGCAGCCTTGGCGGCCTCGTACTGGCGACCCGTCACTTCGCCGGAAAGTGGGCTCGCAGGTTATTTCATAAGCTTCGCACTCGACGATAGAACGATCTCCATGCGCTTTGCTCCGCTTCTCCATGATCTGTTGCTGAACCAGACCGCGCTGCGCCCGCAGGCACCAGCCATCGTCGATGGCGCAGCCACGTTCAACTATGGCGAAGTCACACTGGCGTCCACCTGCATGGCGCAGACGCTGCGCAAGCACGGCATCGGCCGTGGCGACCGTGTCGCAATATGGCTCGAAAAACGTATCGAAGGTGTTCACGCGGTATTCGCATGCAGCCTCGCCGGTGCCGTATTCGTGCCCGCCAATCCGCTACTCAAGCCGGCGCAGTTGCTGCACATCCTCAACGATTGTGGCGTCAGTCTGCTGGTGACAACAGCCGCGCGCAAAGCGCTGCTCGATGACATCCTGCCGCGCTGCCCGACGCTAAAACATGTGCTGTGCGTCGATGAGGCACTTGCTGCCGATACGAAAGACCACGAGCCCGCGCCGGACGTCATCGACAATGATCTGGCCGCCATCTTCTACACATCAGGCAGCACAGGTCGGCCGAAGGGCGTGATGCTGTCGCATCGCAACCTCGTCGCTGGCGCGCAAAGCGTGGCTCACTATCTCGGTAATCATGCAAATGATTGCCTGCTCGCAGCCTTGCCATTGTCATTTGACGCCGGCTTCTCGCAAATTACAACGGCATTTTCTGTCGGCGCTTCGGTAGTCCTGCTCAACTACCTGATGCCGCGTGACATCATCAATGCCATGGCACATCACGGCATCACCGGCCTGACCGGTGTGCCACCGCTGTGGAGCCAGCTTGCACAGCTCGACTGGCCCGCAGATGCAGCGCTGACGTTACGTTACTTCGCGAGTACTGGCGGCCGCATGCCATTGAACACTTTGCAGGCCTTGCGCGCACGTGCGCCAAAGGCACGCCCCTATCTCATGTACGGCCTGACTGAAGCCTTCCGCGCCACCTACCTGCCGCCGGAAGAAGTCGACAGCCGTCCGCACTCGATCGGCCGCGCCATTCCGAATGCCGAAGTCATGGTCCTGCGCGACGACGGTTCAGTGTGCGACGTGGACGAGCCGGGTGAGCTCGTACAGCGCGGCGCACTGGTTGCACAAGGCTACTGGGGCGATGCGGAAATGACGGCACGGCGCTTCAAACCATTGCCCTTGCGCTCAGGTCAGGTGATTCCGGAAATTGCCGTGTTCTCCGGCGACACTGTGCGTCGCGATGCCGATGGCTACCTGTACTTCATCGGCCGCCATGACGAAATGATCAAGACCTCGGGCTATCGTCTCAGCCCGACCGAAATCGAAGAGGCTTGCGATGCCACCGGCCTCATCGCCGAAGCCGTTGCTTTCGGCATTCCCGATCCGATACTCGGCCAAGTGATCGGCGTCGCCGCCCTGCCCGCGCCGGGCGTCAGCCTGACGCGCGAAACTCTGATCGCTGCGCTGCGTACAGAGGTACCCGCGTGGATGCTGCCGGCACAACTTTTCGTGCATGACGCGCCACTGCCGCGCAACCCGAACGGCAAGCTGGACCGTGCGTTGCTGACCGCCCAGTACAGCGGCAAGGCAGACGCTGCATGAGCCACACTCCGCCAGTACACGTTCCCGTGGCGCACGTCATCGCCAATGGTCAGCTCAATGTCAATGGCATTGCTCTGGATCGACTCGCGCAGCGCGTAGGGCAAACACCGTTCTACGCCTACGACCGCCAGGCGCTGACACAACGCGCCGCATTGCTGCGTGACACCTTGCCTGCCGGTGTTGACGTGCACTACGCCGTCAAGGCCAACCCGATGCCAGCGCTTGTATGCCATATGGTTTCGCTCGTCGACGGCCTCGACGTGGCCTCGGGTGGCGAGCTGCGACTGGCGCTGAACAGCGGCATGCTGGCGGCACGGATCAGTTTTGCCGGGCCCGGCAAATCGGAAGCGGAACTGCGCCAAGCGATCGCTGCCGGCGTGCTCATCAACGTCGAGTCGGAAACCGAGCTGGTCCGCATCGCCGCGCAGTCAGAAGCACTCGGCATCAAGGCACGCGTCGCACTGCGCATCAATCCCGATTTCGAATTGAAGAGCGCCGGCATGAAAATGAGCGGCGGTCCCAAGCCATTCGGTATTGATGCTGAACGCATACCCGATGTTTTGCGCGGACTGTCAAACGTAGCGCTCGAATTCGAAGGTTTCCACCTGTTCGCAGGCAGTCAGAACCTCAAGGCCGAGGCCATCGTGTCGGCGCAACAACAAAGCTTCGAGCTGGCAATGCGCCTCGCCGAACATGCACCGTCTGCCCTGCGCACGCTGAATCTCGGCGGCGGTTTCGGCGTCCCGTATTTTCCCGGCGAGCTGCCTCTCGATCTCGCGCCCATCGGCGAAAATCTTGCAGCGCTCGATGCACGTCTGCAACAGGCTCATCCCGGTGCACGACTGCATATCGAACTCGGTCGCTTTCTCGTCGCCGAAGCGGGCTTCTATGTTTGCCGCGTCGTCGACATCAAGCAATCGCGTGGCGAGACTTTCGCCATCACGGATGGCGGCCTGCATCATCACCTCGCGGCCAGCGGCAACTTCGGCCAGGTCATCCGCAAGAACTACCCGATCCTCGTCGGCAACAAGGCCGACCAGATACCTTCGACGCGTTACACCGTCGTCGGCCCGCTATGTACGCCACTGGATGTTCTCGGCAAAGACGTCGATCTGCCCGAGCTTGCCATCGGCGACCTGATTGTCGTGACACAGTCTGGTGCCTATGGCGCCAGCGCCAGTCCGCAAGCGTTTCTTTCACATGCACCTGTCATCGAGGTTCTTGTTTGAACACTCGCCGCTTGAACCCCATCCGCTTCATGGCGCTCCCTTACATGATATGAGTCAGCGCACACGCAGCATGGGCATCTTTGCCCACAACGAGTCCAGCCTGATCCGCAACTGCCTAGAACAGATCGCGCAGCACGCGGACTGCAGCGCCATGTCGGTGTTCGTGCTTGCCAATGGCTGCACCGACGACACGGTCGAGCACGCGCGCGCTTTCGCGAAGAATCACTCCTGGGTGCATGTGGAAGATATCCAGGTCGGCGACAAATCGAACGCCTGGAACGTGTACATGCACGAGTTGGCGCCGGACGCCGACACCCATTTCTTCCACGACGGCGATTGCGGCGTCATGGCCGGCAGCCTCGACGCCCTCGAACGCGCGCTCACCGACCGGCCCGACGTGCGCGCAGTCAGCGCCGTACCAAGTCGCAGCATTCCGTCGACCGGCGCATTCCGTCGTCATCTTCTCAGCGAAGGCGGACTGGCCGGCAACTTGTATGCGCTACCGCGCAATTTCGTGGAACGTATCCGCGCACAGTCGGTTCACCTGCCCGTCGGCTTCATCGGCGACGATAGCCTGGTCGGCGCACTGGCATGCTGGGACCTCGATCCGCGCTCGGAATGGGATACATCCCGCATATTCGTGTGCGAAGCAGCCGAGTTCGTCTATGAGCCGCTGGTCGACGCCCTGCTGCGCAAGCCAAGCTTCTACCTGCGTCGTAAACGCCGCTACAGCCTGCGCCATTTTCAGAACCGCATGATCGGCGACCTGCTCACCGAACACGGCCTCGGCGCCATGCCGCGCTCTGTCACCGAGCTCTATCGTGCTTCGCACATCGAAAAGCTGCGCCCGAGATTTTCTGTCGGTAATTTCCTGTTCGACAGACAGGCGCTGCACGGCGTCCGTCAGTCGCTGCGGGATGCCACATCGCAGACCACCGCGCCGCACGCTTGAATATTCCATGCGCATTTTGTTGGTTTCCCCCATCTCACCTTATGGTCAATCGGCTGGCGGCCAGTTGCGCACGCGTCTGCTGATGGAAGCGCTCGAGGAAATGGGCGAGGTCGACATCCTTGTTCTGCGCCAGGAAGACAAAGCCGAGCCGGAGTTTTCCGCGCTGGAACCCAAGGGCATTCAGGTCGCGCTGTCAGAATCACGTGCCTGGCATCGTCGCTACACACCGCGCATAGAACTCAGCGAGCGTATTTCTCGGGCACTGCCGCAGCCGATCGCGGATTATGACATCATCATAGGTCGCTACCTGTGGTCGATTTGCCAGCTGGTCATCCCGGCGAAGGTTACCAGCGTGGTCGACCTCGACGACTTCGATTACCGTTTCAGCCAGGCAAGCCTCATGCGGCCAGCAGTGATCAAGGAGTGGTTACAGCGACGCCTGTCCACGCAATTGGCTCGCCGGCAGCTTTCGCGCTTCAATGCGGGCTTCTTCGTATCCGAGCGCGATCGCGCCTGCAGCCCAGCGCTGTCGTCCGTCTTGTTGCCGAACGTGCCAGGCAGCATTCCAGCACAAGCGCAGCGCAACCCGGATGGCAACAGCATATTGTTCGTCGGCTCGATGTGGTACCGCCCCAACCACGAAGCGGCGGAATGGTTCATTGCACAGGTGCTGCCGCGCATACGCGCACGCCGGCCTGAAGCACACTTCGTCATCGTTGGCGCGGCGCCACACGACCTGCTGGCGCGTTGGGCAGCCATTCCAGGAGTCGAAGCAAGAGGATACGTCGACAGCCTCGCCGACACCTATGCCAGCGCCGGTGTCGTGGTGGCGCCGATCCAGTCCGGCGGCGGCACCAACATCAAGATTCTCGAAGCCCTCGCCTATGCCTGCCCGTGCGTGACCAATCGCTTCAGTCACTCAGCGTTCTCGCATCATCTACAGCCGGGGCAACATCTACTTGTAGCGAATGATGCAAACGCTTTTGCCGAGGCCTGTCTGCAAATGCTCGCCGAACCGGGCAGGGGCAATGCCCTGGGGCAGGCCGCGCGCGAACAGATCATTCATCACTACGATCCGACACATTTTCGCGAACAGGCCCAGGCCTTTCTGCGCACCACCCTGGCAAATCGCTCATGACATTGGTCAATGCAAAAAGAGCGCTGATTCACGGTGCCGCATGGGCCATTGCCATGCGCTGGAGTATCAAGGGGCTCGGCCTTCTCAGCACGCTGACCTTGGCGCGGTTGCTGACCCCCGGCGACTACGGTCTCGTCGCGATGGCCATGCTGGTAGTGGGCCTCGTCTACGCAGTATCGGACTTCGGCGTCGCGGCAGGCTTGTTGCGCATGCCCAGTATCGACCGCGATGATATCGATAGCGCCTGGACACTCGGAGCCTTGCAGGGATTTGTAGTAGGCGCTGTCATTGCAGTTGCCTCTCCACTAGCCGCCATATATTTTCACGAGCCTCGCATCGTTCCAATTCTGCTCATCATCGCTGCATGTAATGCAATCTCAAGTACCGGCAATATCGGTTTGGTAGTAGCCCGCAAGGAGCTTAACTTCAGCCTCGAATTTCGCTATAACGTCACGTCCAAAATACTTGGCGTGATCGTCACAATTTCGGCTGCATTCGTTCTGCGCGATTATCGAGCGCTTGTACTCGGCGTCGTAACGGGCTACCTGAGCGGCTGCGCCCTTAGCTACTTGATGCATCCCTACCGACCACGCTGGAACACTTCTCGCATCAAATCACAATGGCATTTCGGGCGCTGGATCATGGTGGCCGGCGTGGGCAACTACATCTCGCGCAAGACCGATGAATTGCTGGCCGGTCGCGTCGGCGGCAGTCACGGTCTGGGCATCTATTCGCTGGGCTCGGAGCTGGGGCAGATGGTGACCGGCGAACTCGGCCCACCCATGCTGAAGGCCTTGTTACCGGTACTGGCCAGCCTGCAGCAAGACCAGGACCGTCTGCGGCAGGTCATCAATCAGACATTGGCCGCGCTCAATACCATCACCCTGCCTGCAGGTGTCGGGCTGGCGCTGATAGCCTCTTCATGCGTTGAAATCATGCTCGGCAATAACTGGGCTGCATCCGCTCCGTACGTGGCGATCTTTGCACTGTTCGGATCGGTACAGATCATGATGGCGCCGGTACAGGATCTATTGATCGTAAAAGGCTTCAGCAGGCAGTCCGCTTCTGTGGTGTGGGTCGAATTCAGTTGTTTCATCGTATTTTCACTGTTGCTGATTCACTATTTCGGACTCGTCGGTTTGGCCTATGCGAGACTGGCAGCGACCATCGTTTCAGCCGGCGTGAATTGCCGCCTCGGCGTCGTATACGGCGATCTGCGTGCGCGGGACATGTTGCATGCCTTGGCGAGACCCATTACGGGCTGTATCTTGATGGCAGGCGTCATCCTGCTGCTAGGTCCGCATCTCCTTGGCGTGTTGCCGCTGGTCGCACTCATTGCGAAAATCGTCTGCGGCGTGGCTGTTTATGCGACATGGATACTTATTTCGTGGATTGCATCCGGAAGACCGGCAGGTCTGGAGGCCTCTGTGATGCAGGCTCTGAAGAACCATCCGGGAAACTGACGCGACTATCGGGAGAAAGACATGAATACGACAACAGACATTCAACCTGGCGGCGACTACGTTGGCTATGCAGAATGGAAAGGCTGGAACAATCCATTTACCTGTTCAAGCCAGCAAAGCGCATATTTCAACGGGGAACTCGAAGGCATCGTGCTGAAGGACAAGCGCGTGCTGGAAATCGGCTTCGGTCAAGGCAGTTTCGTACGCTGGTGTCATGACCGTGGCGCACAAGTCACCGCCTGCGAACTCATCCCCGAATTGTGTGACGCAGGCAAGGCGTTGGGGTTCGACACCCGGAATGGCCTCGTTCAAAGCTGCATCAATGCGGACACGGAACACTTCGACTTGGTTGCGGTCTTCGACGTCGTCGAGCACATTCCTACAGCGGAAGTTGTCGCGTTTTTCGCCCATCTGCGCAAGCTACTCAATCCGGACGGGCACCTTCTGGTTCGCGTGCCCAATGGACAGAGTCCTTTCGGACTGATTTATCAATATGGCGACATCACCCACATCAACGTACTGTCGCCCGGCCGTTTCCAGCAGATCGCCGATGCTTCGGGCTTGCGCATGATTGTCTGCGCAAACGCCTATGCGCCAGGAGAACAAGGGTCCGGCATCGCCGCCATTCTGCGACGAACGCTGCGGCGGACGTTGGAGTTCCTGATAATGAAAGCCTACCTACTGAGCCCAACACCACTCGCGCCGAACATCGTCGCCCGCTTTACGCCCAAGGCCGTGGCGTAAGACGTCCCATGACAAAAGCATTGCCCTCCACCGTGTCACGAACCGCTAATACCGACGGGTTCAACGTCATCGCGCATCTTGGAGCATCTTCGGGTCTGGGCAATACCGCGCGTTCGTTCATCGATGTATTGCAACGCAATGGTATCCCCGTCGCAGGCCTCGACGTCGACTACACGCCCCAGCGTGAACACGGCCTTGTGCCGGCCAATATCGAAATGGTGACGGATCCGTCAGCACTGCCTTACGCAAACAACCTCATCATCGTCTCCATTCTCGCTTTGCCCAATATCTGGCGCAAGCTGCCCAAGCTGCTCGATGCGCGCTTCAGGAATGCAGCACTGATTTTCTGGGAACTTCCAGTCATGCCAAAAGCATGGCAGCCGTCGCTCTCCGTCCTAGACGCCATTCTGGTATGCAGTCCCTATGTGCGCCATGCCGTCGAACTCGCCGTACCGCAAGTAGCGACGCTGCTGGTGGAACATCCGCTTGCAGAACCATCCTGCTTGAATATAAATATTCTCTCCGAGCTGGGCCTGGAGAAGCTAGCCTTCACCTGTTGTGCGAGCTTCGATCTGCGCTCCGATCTGGCGCGCAAGAATCCGCAAGCTACGATACGCGCCTTCCAGACCGCGTTTCCCGACGAACAAGATGTCGGACTGATAATCAAGACCAACGCACGTCCAACCGGTGGCCTGAGCGCGCACGAAACAGAAACTCTAATGCGCAGCATGGAAAATGACATTCGCATAAAACTGGTTACAGCGACGCTTCCCTACACCGATGTGCTATCGCTGTACGCCAGTTGCGACGCCTATGTTTCCCTGCACCGCTCGGAAGGTCTGGGCCTGGGGCCGATGGAAGCCATGTTGCTTAGTAAGCCTGTTATTGCAACGGCCTACTCCGGCAATATGGGCTACATGACGCAGCAGAACTCGATTCCAATCAACTATACCCTCGTCGAGCCAACCCATTGCGGATGGCAATTTCGACGCGGATTCGCGGGGCCGAGTGCAGCTTGGGCGGAGGCCGATACGCAACAGGCGGCAATGGCACTACGCAAACTGAAAGACGACCATTCATGGCGCATGGCGCTGGGTACACGTGCCCGCGCCGATATCCGCGAGCGCCAGCAAGTTGCCTGGTCGGGAGATTTCATTGCGCCGCTGCAAGACATCCTCAACCGCCACATAAAAACTGAGCAGCGTGGTGCCCTGCAAAGACAGGTGCTCAGGCGCGAATATCTCGACTTCACTTTGTTAAGCCGAAATATGCATGCGGCGCTCCATGCGTTCCGTTCGAAATTCGGCTACTGAGCTCTCGACGATCCACGATGCTACAGACTGAGTCATCCACAGCCAACACACTCTCGCCAATGAACCCGAATTTCTCGGCATATCTCGACGTGGTGCGTTTTCTCGCCGCGATGATCGTGTTCCTCGGACATGCTGCCGGGAAAAACTGGACCGGCGGATTTCTCTGGCAGCTTGGCGCCTACGGTCAGACCGCTGTCATAATATTTTTCGTGCTGTCCGGCTTTGTTATCCGGCACGTGGTCAGCGTCAAGGAAAAATCCTGGCAGGTGTATACGGCAAGCCGCGTTTCGCGGCTGTGGTCCGTCGTAATCCCGGCATTGCTGGTGACTTTCGTGATCGACACCATCGGCGTAAAAGTTGCTCCCGAACTCTACGTCGGCAAACCCTGGTTCGCTGGCGACCATCTCTGGCTGCGCTACAGCGCATCGCTGCTGCTGGTTCACCAGGTCTGGGGCGCCGACCTCTATCCCGGCATCAATATCCCATTCTGGTCGCTAAGTTTCGAATTCTTCTATTACATCCTGTTCGGCATACTGCTGTACCTCGCTTCGTATCCCCGCTATTTCGCCTTCGCTATCGTGGCGCTGTTGGCCGGGCCATTGATCGTGGCGATGTTCCCTATCTGGTGGCTCGGTGTGCTGATCTACGATCACAAGGAACGTCTCGTCGTACCCAAGTATTGGGCCCTGTTCATGGCGGCGGGTGGGCTCCTCCTATTGGCTGCGTCGCCCAGACTTGCGACCCATCCGCTGCTCGGCGCTACCTTGTTGGGGCGCCCGGCCCTGATCTGCGACTACGTTAATGCATTTGCCATTACCGCGCATCTTATTGGCATATATTCGCTCTGCCCACCGACAGCGATCCTAACGCAGGCCACGCGCAGACATATAGCGACAGTCGCAGCCACCACCTTTCCGCTTTACCTCATGCATCGGCCCATCATGCAGTTTTTCAGTTATATCGGCCCAGCAGAGGCGGCAAGCTGGCAGCGCCGCGTCCTGGTCATATTCGGCACCCTGCTGTGTATCGCCGCTCTGACACCGCTCACCGATTGGTTGCGACGTCGCATCACCGTATGGCTGCGGGATCGCGTATTCGCTCGGCATGACGCCGTGATCGTAGCCGAGAGTCAGATACTCACCCCACTACCCGAATCGCATACAAATTCTCCGCCATGAATAGTACCGCCTCTCCCGTCCGCAATATCCTCATCATCGAACCTGCCTGGGGCGGCTCCGCACACTTTCCGTTCAATCTCGGCTTGTTGCGTGCCTGTCTTGGCGCTTTTCCCTCGGCCCAGGTCCAGCTATTGGGCGATAGCGCGCAGCAGACCGCCATGCAGCCCTATCTGGCACAAGAGGACAAACTACGCAGCCGTTTCGAGGCCTGGCCGGTCCATGCCGATGCCGACACGCTGCCCAAAGACGTTTTCAAGCGCTGGCGTGCATTGCGCAAACATGCGGCACAAACCATCCGAAATGCCGACGTCATCATTCTGTCGTCGCTGACCGCCAGCATGCTCAACGCGATATACCTGTGCAGACTGCGCCGATCACAAAGGCTGCTTCTGGTACTGCACGGCAATCTGAACGATCTGGGTAGCTGGCGTTCGCGCAACCCCTTACGCAAGGCGCTCGATTTCGAGGCCGCCCTGCGTCGCAGCTTGCGTCCCGCTACGCACATCATCGCGCTCGAAGAGCACATCGTCGAGGCCGCCAGGACGCATGCGCCATTTATTGCGGATTACGTGCGACATCTACCTCATCCCCGTCTGCGCGAGGAAGAATCGCCGCTGGTAAGCCGCCAACGGGTACCGATCAAGATCGGATTTGCCGGTCTGTGCACAATCGCCAAGGGCTACCAGCAGTTCCTCGATTTCGCCACGTTGCTCCATGAGCGCATGCCCGGACAATTCGAATGTCATGTCATCGGCTTCTTGCACAAAGAGACACGAGATTTCGATGCGCGGCACCTTGCAAGGCCGGCGGCCGATACCCCACTCTCGCGTGAGGACTTTCTCGCGGGAATGCAGGACATGGACCTGCTGTTTTTCTGGCCGCACGGCGACTATTATCGACATGCTTCCAGCGGCGTCTTTTACGATGCGCTCAACAAAGGCCTGCCCTTGCTCACGAGCAGCGATGCCGTGCGGCAGCAACCCGCTCTGGCTCGCATCGGCATCAGCGCGGGCTCACTCGAACAGTTGGCGATGAGTTGTGGGCAATTGCTTGAGAAGGACGGTCACCAGCGCCTGGTTGTGCTCAAGTCGGAAATCGAAAGTCTGCGTCGGATTTCCAGCGATCCATCCATCGCGGCGATTCTGCGTGAAATAGTCGATCTCTGATCCATCCGTGCAAGACATTGAATTCGGCACTCGCGAATTACTTTAACCATGTTGCGAAACCAGACACTCGATGTCACCAAGGGAATAGGGATTCTGCTCGTTGTGCTGGGGCACAACTGGGCGATAAATCATGCGAGCGGCATTGTCTTCCGGATAATTTTTTCTTTTCACATGGCGCTGTTTTTCCTCCTAGCGGGCGTCCTGTTCCGGCCGGAAGACCGTTTCTCGTCCATCCTGAAATCAAAATTTTCGACGCTGCTCAAACCCTACCTTGTTGTCGCAATAAGCCTGGGACTGGCACACGCATTGCTGGAGAAAACGTCCGTGATGCAATCGATCGGCGCTGCACTTTACGGAACGGGCTCGACGCTTGTTTGGACACCGATGTGGTTCTTGCCACATCTGTTCGTGCTATTCGTGCTGGCCCGCTTTCTTGGGACAATCTACAAGGGGCTCTTCGCCTCTCGGCCACTAATTGTCTTTGTCATAATTCTATGCTGGCGACAGGAATCCTATCCATCGCCTCTTTCTGGTGGATACCTGTACGAGAAACAGATGTCCTGAGCGCCTTTGTTCTCAAAGGCTTTTCGGTTTTGCCCGGCTTACCCTGGAGCATCGACATCGCTCCCATTACATTGGCATTTTTCCTGGCAGGTTTGTACTTCAGGGCGGAATGCTTCGATTTCCACCCCACGCCGCTGCTCGTCGTCCTGGCGACCGGCATCTTTGCCGTCTGCCACAGTGTGTTCAGCGAATACATGGATTTGAATCTGCGCCATTACGGCCAAGCTCTGGTTTCAACGCTGCAGGCCGCGACGGGCATCTATCTCACATTGACAATCGCCAGCACGCTCAAGAAATTACCGACGGTCGCAAACATACTGGCCTTCGTGGGGCGCGGCAGTCTGTTCATACTCATATTTCATTTTTTCTTCCAGAACAAGACTGCGCGCATGTTCGAGAACCTGACTGGCGTCTCCAGGCAGGCGAGCTATCTCGTCGCATTCCTGCCAGGCGTCGTGGGGCCGCTTTTCATTATGGAGATCGTCAAGCGGGTACCTTGGCTTGCTCTGCTGCTCTTGCCGAACAGGAAAAACCGCGCGCGGAACGGTGAAGTACAGGAGATTGCTGCCTGACGCATGCGAACCCGTATGAGATTGCCTCAGCGCTGGCTCAAGCGCCAGAGCGGTTTGCGCAGCTTGTCGGGCAGACTCAGCACGAAGCGCTTCATCGTGAACTTCAGTGCGCGGGGTTTGCGCCGCATTTTCGCCAGCGTGTCGTGAGCGAGTCGAAACTCGCCTGCGGCAAAAGCACCGTCGAAAGCGCTCCATCGCCGCGCATCGACGCTGGCAAGGATGGCCTGCCGATGCAGCAACGCGCCGGGGTGATGCTGCAATGCATGTTCAAGAATAAAGGCTTCGCCCAGACTCATGCGTGTGGCATTACGTGAATCGTTGCCCTCGTGCTTGCGTACTCGCACCAGCGGACGCGTACACATGGCAACACGGCCATGACAGATGGCGCGCAATGTGAACTCCCAATCCTCTGCGCCGACATCCCGAAAAGCCGTATCGTAACGGCCGATCCGCTCGAAAAAATCTTTCCGCAACATCATGCCGCTCGGAAACAAGGGCTGAAACGACAGGCTGCGCAGAAAGAGGTCGGGAATGTCGTAGAGAAAGTCGCCCTCGTACGTAGCCCCGTCGAAAAAAAAGTCGGGCCCAAGAGAAAATTTGTCAGCGCGTACGCCTCGCTCATCAAACAGCAGGAAGTTGGAGAACAGGATGTCTGTTTCCGGATGCTGGTTCATCCAGGCCGAAGCGCGGGCCACGTAGCCGGGCTCCAGTAGATCGTCCGAATCGCACAGGGCAACCAGCGGAGATGTCGCGTTTGCCATGCCTGTGTTGCGCGCGGCCTGCACGCCAGCGTTTTCGGTGCGGATCACGATTATGCGATCGCCATAACGCCGCAAGGTCTGAGGCGTATCGTCGGTCGAGCCATCATCCACAACGATGATCCGCCTGAAAGGCTGTTGCTGCGCCAAGGCAGATTCCAGCGTCTCGACAACGAGGCGCGCGCGGTTGTAACAGGGAATGACGAGATCCACGTCGCTCATTGGCAGCTCGTCACGAAGTCACGGGCAGCTTGTCCGCGAGCTCGCGGTCGGCAAAGTGAATCACCGCTATGCCTATGCCAAACAGATACCAGTAGTAAGGCTGGAAGGCTACGCCGACGAAGGCGCCGCCCGCCATGAACACCAGCGTTGCAATGAATAGTCCCGTCGCAGCATCCGAAACCCATGCGTACTCCGGTCGCTTTCGCGTGAGCCGTCGCACTCTCAGCATCGACAATAGGAACCAAGCGAGCATGGACAGGAACATCGCAATGCCGGGAAAACCCAACTCGCCGAGCACTTCAAAATAGATACTGTGGAAAGCCTTGCCATGCTCGACCAGCATGTTCCCGTCTGCCATTTGCACTTGCACCGTGTTCGTACGATAGATATCGAATCCGCCACCCAGCGGATGTTCCTTCACGTAGTCGATCGTCCACAACCACGCAGCGACGCGTCCCATTGCCGAGGAGTCACCTTCGGCGGATTTCATGGTATCCATGCGTTCGGTCCATGCGGAACCCATGAATCCGGCCATGCTGGAACCAATCATGAAAACGATGATGACATAAAGAATTTTGCGCTTCGCCGCAAAGAACCCGGCCACCGCAAGAACGCCCATTGAAACGAGACCGGTACGTGCAAAGGTACCGAGCGAGGCAGAGATGGACAGCGCGACCATTCCCCATACCAGCAGCTTGCGTATCCACCCTCCTGGCAAGAGGATGGAGTATTTCCCGCCCCAGAAAAACAACGGGATCAGCGATGCTGACGCCATGGCAAACATGCTGCCCTCGGTGAGCCCGTAACCGCCGCCAGTGACACCAAGGTCAACGCCATAACCGCCGCCGTTGATGATCGTCTTGGCGCCGATGGAAATCACATTCATGCCGACCGACAGCAGCACGGTGAGAATGGCAGCTTCGATCTGCGCGCGCGTATTGAAGAAATACGGCAGCAGCACGGCAAACACGGCTGCCTTGAAAGCGAAATTCCACTTGTCCCAGGCGGCATCCTGTACCACGGCGGTGAACGTCGAGATCGTCATCCAGATCGCCCATATGATCAGCACCATCGTACCGAAGGTGATCCGCCGCGGCTTGTCCTTGCAGAAAAACCACGCAGGTATGGCCAGCATCGCGCAGATCATCGACAGCGGCAGCGTGGTGATCAGACTATAGGCAACATACTGCGGCCGCACGAGATCGGTCCACATATATGCCAGCGCCATGACCGATGGAATCTGGAAGCCGCAGCCGAACATGAGCAGATAGAGAAACGTAATCATCAAACCACGCATGCTCTATCCCTCCCCTGCCCGGCTCGCTGTCTCACGCTCTGCTCGCCTGGCGCGCTCGTATTGTCGCAGACGCCATGCGACGACGATCATCCCCAGGCACGCAAACAGGACGGCAAGATTGTCGATCATGCGGCCACCTTCTGCGCATCGGCGTGTGGCGTGCGCGCCACGATGTGTTCGAACAGTCGTAGTTGCGCATCGGTGGTCGCCTGCCAACTGAAACCTTCCGCGTAACGACGAATGAATTGCCGGTCCAGTTGCTTGGCGAGGATCAGGCGGATCGCTTCTGCAAAGGCGGCGCCATCGCGTCTGTCGACCAACGCACCGACATTCTCGTTCTGTACCACCTCCGGTGTTCCCCATATACGCGTTGCGACAACGGGCGTGCCACAAGCCATACTTTCGAGCAGGACGTTGGCCCAGCCTTCACGACTGGAAGCAAGTATCAATGCATCGGCCGCGCTATACCAGCGGGCCAGTTCGGTGTTAGGTATGGCGCCAACCAGGCGCACGCGCTCCGCGAGACCCAGCTGTGCAACTAGTTTCTCAAGCGCTGCGCGCTCACCACCTTCGCCGATGATCGCCAACGAGACACGCGGCAGATGCTGTAAGGCTTCGATGGCGATGTGGTGCCCCTTGCGCTCGATCAGGTGACCGACGGAAAGCAGCAGCGGGCCGGCAGGCAGGTTCAATTGGCGACGCATGTCATCAGCATTCAGCGGACTGAAGCGCACGAGGTCCACTCCATTGCGCATGACGTGCGTGGTCTCTGGCGCAATCCCAAGAGCTCGCAAAGAATCCATCAGCGCCGCGCACACACCGATCGACGCAGACGCTTGCGTCGCCGCCTCGACGATGAGTTTGCGCGGAATCCGGTATTCGGGAATGAGGTTCAGATCGGTGCCGCGTGCCGTGACAACGAATGGCTTGTTGAACCAGCGCGCTAGCATCGCCGCCGCGACGCCATCGGGGTAGTAATAGTGCGCGTCGATCAAATCGAAATCGAAGCCGTCCCTGATCAGGCGCGCGACAGAAGCGCGTGCGCCCCAGGCAAGTAACCACGGCGCGATGTTCATGCCGACAACCGGCGGCAGAACATAGCGCGGATGCAAAACGTCAATGTCATTTCTGCGTTCCGCATGCGGCGTCGCCGCGAGTCGGCCCCATTCGCCAAAGCGCGCAGAGCTGGACGGAAACCATGGCACGGGGGCAACGACACGTGTCTCCACTTCGCCACTCTTGAGCAACTCGCGCAGACGCGTCTCGACGAAGATGCCGTGATTGGGCCTGACACTGCTCGGATACAGGGTCGAGAACAGCAGTGTGCGTAGCTTGCTCACGCTGCGCTCCCCGTAGGCAATGCATCGAGGCAGATACGTTCGAACGCCCGTCCCGCGACCTCATGTCCGAAGTGCTGTTCGACATGGTGGCGCGCCTGGGCCGACAGCTTTTCGCGCAAGGGCGCATCGTCGATCAGTTGCAGCAGCGACGCGGCAATCGCGCTCGCCGTGTCGCGGCACAGGTAGTGATGCCCGTCCTCCACGTCCAGCCCTTCGATGCCGATGGCGGTCGACACGACGGGACAGCCCATCGCCATCGCTTCGAAAGCCTTGATGCGCGTGCCGCCACCGACGCGCAACGGAATGACAAAGGCATGCGCCTGACGTACGTGGACACGTACATCGTCGACAAAACCGGTGAAGGACACGTTGGCCACGCGCCTGCCCTGCTCGACCAGCGCGGCCGGCGGATGGCGCCCAACGACGACGAAGCGCGCATCGGGACGTCTGGCGATAACGCTGGGCCACACTGCGGACAGGAAGAATTGCACGCCATCGATGTTCGCAGCCCAATCCATCGAACCGGTGAAAATCACGGTCGGTGGCGTAGTCGTGTCGACTGCGGGAGGCTTGCTCCATGAAAAGAAATCGAGATCGACGCCGGTCGGAATGGTGCGCACCGTGGGCAGCGCATAGGATCTTTCGAAATACGCCGCATCGCGTTCCGAGACGGCCACGACGGCGTCGAATGCGCTCAATGCCTGGCGTTCGAAATGCAGCATTTTCTTGTGCTGCGAAGTCCATATGCAGCGCATCAACGGGTTGCCGGCGGTCTTTGCATGACGCGCAAAAATTTCGGCCTCGACGTTATGCGTAAAGCATACCGTGGAAATCGCCAGTGCTGCCGGTTTCAATACGGCCGCGTGGACGAAGTCGAACACGGCGACATCAAAGTGCTTGCTGCCCAGAACTTCACGAACGCAGCACAGCGCTGCGGAGGTCTTGTCTGCCGCCACGTTGACGGGCAGGCTGCCCAACAGGTCGAACGCACGCAAGGCTTTCGAGCGCGTACTCGCCTGCCAGCCAACGAATTCGTCGCAAACGCCTGCAAGCTCGACCTGCCAGCGCTCTTCCTGTCCCGGCATGACCGGGCTCAGCAGCGTAATGTCGAATGCATGATCTTTGAGCGCACGCAGGATATTCGTCGTGCGTATCTTACCGCCGGCATCGTTCGGAAACAGGAAGACCGGCGAGATGAAAGCGAGGCGCGGCTTGCCGGAACTCACCAGCAGATGCCCTCATATTCGGCCGCATTGGCGGCACTGCGCACGTCGGCATAGCCGGAGAGATCGACGATGCGCCGCCCCGCCGCGTGAGCGATGATGCTCTGGCGCGCGGCCGCGTCGGCATGCCCGATGACAATGACTTCGGCATCGCGCAGGGCCGCTTCCGGTGTTTCGGTCAGCAAACGATCGAGATGGGGAATTTCGCGATCGATGAATTCCTTGTTCTTGCCGAGCAGCCGGCTGATCTTGACGAAGTTGTCATAGATCGACAATTCGAAGCCCTTGCCCAGCAAGCGCTCGGCCAAGGTCACCAGCGGCGAGTCGCGCATATCGTCGGTGCCCGGCTTGAAAGCCAGACCGAACAGGGCAACCTTGCGACGACCGTCGCGCGCGATCATGTTGAAAGCGCGCGCGGTGTGAGCCTCGTTGCTATCGAGCAAGGCCGACAAGGCAGGAATCGGCACATCTTTTTCGCGTGCCAGCGTCAAGAAGCCCTTCACCTCTTTAGGCAGGCAGGAGCCGCCGAATGCGAATCCCGGTCGCATATATGCCGTCGAGATATTGAGTTGCGTGTCCTGGCAAAATATCTTCATGACCTCGCGGCCATCCAGGCCGCAGGCCTTGAGCACGGAACCAGCTTCGTTGGCGAAAACGATCTTCAATGCGTGGAACACATTGCACAGGTACTTGACCGATTCGGCGACGCGGCAGGAGGTGCGCACGAAGACGCCGGGCAGGCCGTTGTACATTTTTTCCATTGCGACGTAGCCCGCTTCATCCAGGCTGCCCATGACGGTCTGCGGCGGATTGTGAAAGTCCTTGACGGAAGTGCCTTCGCGCAGAAACTCAGGGTTGAAGACGAGCGACAAACGATCTCCCACCTTGCGGCCGGCGGCTTCTTCGAGGATTGGCACGATGCGGTCTTCGGTCGTGCCCGGCTGCACCGTGCTGCGCAGCACGA
This sequence comes from Rhodocyclales bacterium, assembly GCA_028292505.1. GTDB lineage: Bacteria > Pseudomonadota > Gammaproteobacteria > Burkholderiales > Rhodocyclaceae > Viridibacterium. The sequence goes on along the minus strand of JAQGMF010000052.1, from coordinate 96,173 downwards.
CAGTGTGGTGCGTGTCCTTCTTGCGGATGGCCGCGCCGATCGAGCGCACGACGGCGTCCACCGCCGTCAGGTTGGGCGTGTAGTTGGGATTCGAGGGTGTGGCCACCGAGATCAGCGAGATATCGGAATTCGACACGGCAAATGCGACATCGTCGGTGGCGTGCAGCTTGCCGGCATGTACGGCCGCCGAGATGAGTTCGTTGATGCCTTCCTCGACAACGGGCGATTGCCCGTCGTTGATCATTTTCACCTTGAGCGGATTGGTGTCGACACCAATCACCTCATGCCCCAATTCCGGCAGACATGCGCACGATACGGCGCCGACATAACCGAGTCCGAATACTGAAATCTTCACAATGCTTCCTTTACTGAATTCCGTTTGTCGCAATCATCGCATAACGAGGCGTTGCCTCACCGCGACAAAATCCCGTTTCTTATGGTGCCAAGCCCAGGATTTCATGGGCGGGGAAGCTGCCCACCTTGGTCTCGGGCGCAATCTTGTATCGCGCATGCAGCGCGGCACTGATCTCGGTCTTGTTGAAGCCGCTCAGGGCCAGACCGAGGATCGGCCCGCGCCAGTCGCCTTCGTCGAGCAGACGGAAGACGAACACCCGTCCGCCGCGGGCCAGCGTTGCATCGATGCGCGCAGTGATGATGGCAAGCGTCTGCGCCGCGTCATTGGATGCATAGAACATATTATCGATGCGCAGGCGTTCGATGTCCGGCGTCGCAATCAGGCTGGAGTCGGGCTCGCCGGGATAGCCGGCGTAACCCACATACAGGCCGTTGATGCCGATGGTCTCGTGCAGCGCGTGCGCACTCGCTGGCAAATCGAAACGCGCCTTGTGAATGCCATACAGGCCAAGATTGTTGATCGCCAGCAACGGCATCCACACGGCTAGAACGAACATCGTCACCCGGCGCGGACAATTGACTGCGGCGAGCAATACGATGGGCATCGTGAATTGGAACCAGTGCTCTGGATCATTCACATTCCAGTACGCCGCGAATGCCGTCGCACCGAGCAGGAAACCGAAGGGCAGCACCAGACCTTTTCGCGACCACGCGGCGCGCAAGCTGAACCAGAAGATGCTCAGCAATGATGCCAACGTAATAAGTGCAACAACCCCTTCTCTAGCGAGACGCAGATAGTACGGCGACAGATCGGCGACCAGCCCACGCATCGCCGCGCGGCCGAGCGAACCGATGTCGGGCAGGAAGGCGAAGTTGTAAACGACGCTATAGATCACGCGGAATGGCACTTCGACGAGACCATAGAATCCCGGCCGCACCGCTTCCTTGTCCGCGACGCCACCTGCCACGAAGGCCATCAGGCCCCGCTGTGTCGTTCCGGTCTCCACCGCTATTGCATAGGCAGCGAGCAGGGACAACAAGCCACACACGCCCATGGCGATGAGATAAATCGCTGTCGAAGCGCTCGCTTGGCGAAGGCCTGCGCCGCGACGACGCGCCACCACGAATACCAATAGCGCAATGAAGGGGCCCATCGGCAACACGCTGACCAGCAGCGTGGATGCAATGCCCAGCGAAGCACCGGCCGCGACGAGCAGCTTCGTATCGTCCTGCCGTGCCAACTCCCAGGCCACCGCGTAATGAATTGCAAGCGCGAGTACTGGAAACACGAGCAGCTTGATGTGCGCGGTCGGCCCGAGCGAAATGAGATTGAAACTCACCGCCACCAGCATCACCGCCAGCACGGCGCGCAATAGCGAATTGCCGGCCAGACGCAAAGTGCGGAAGAAAATCGTCATCGCGGCAGCACAACTGATCACGTTGAGCATTTCGAGCACCGCCAGGATGCTCATGTGCGACTGCAGATGATGATAGGCGAATAAGCCGATGGGTTCGGCCCACAGATGGCCCACGTCCCACATCAGTTTGTTGTCGCGCAGATCGATGAAATAGGCCGCCACATCATCGACCGGCAATTGCGACAACAGCAAGACGTAGCCCAGCAGACAGGCGAGGAAGACGCCCAAGGTCTCCAACCAGGGCGGAAGCGTCCGGCCTGCGTCGAACTTCAAGGAAGTGGTGTCAGCGAAACTCATGCAATCCTCAATAATGACATTCGGTTAATCGCCAAACTGGTCGGCATACTTGTGTCAAACGGACTCGAAGTCCGGATCGAATATAGCGCCGTAGCGTGCAATCATGGTATCGAGGGAGTGTTGCGTTACCGCTTCCTCGCGCGCACGCGCCGCGATGTCGTCATCCCCTGCTGCGTGAAGCGATTGCGCCAGCGCCTCCGCCAATCCGCTCACGCTGCCCGATTCCACCAACACGCCAAAACGTCCATCGCCCAACAGGTCGGCGCTGCCACCCACGCGCGTGGCGATGATGCGCAGACCGCTTGCCATGGCCTCCTGCAGTGTGCAGGAAGTCCCTTCGGCAATCGACGGCAATACGAAGCAATCCATGCCGCGCAACAGTGCGGGAATATCGCTGCGGCTGCCCGGCAGCCAGGTGCGATCGGCCATGCCGCTTGCGTCGATCCCTTGCATCAAGCCAGCATGTTCCTGCCCTTCGCCAACGATCACCAAGCGCAAGCGGCGCTTTGCATCATCGTCTTCTGCGACGAGCCTGGCGCAAGCATCCACCAGCAAGGTCTGATTCTTCACCGGGTCCAACCGCCCGACCGTGCCGACGATCCAGTCGCCTGCGCCGAACGGCCAGTCGGCCGGCTTGCTGTCACCGCTTGAAGCAGGCCGGAATTTCTGCGTATCCACGCCATTCGCCACCAGCGCCACGCGTTGCGGCGCAACACCGATCGGGCCGCACAGATAATCACGCAACTGTCGCGACACTGCCACGAATTGCGTCACGAATGGCCGATAGAAACGGCGCATCAAACGGTAGCGCTTGTTCGATCCATCCGGGTCAGCGACGACCCAGCCATGCTCGACGTGCACGCGCCGCTTCACGCCGGCCGCCCAGGCGACCGGGGTAACCTCCAGCGCGGCGAGATTGCAGGTATGCAGCACGTCCGGCCGCAACGTGCGCAATAGGCGCCACAGACGCGGATACATGCCGAAAATCTGCCCCGGCGGTTTATGCAGGGAGATGAATTGCACGTCATCGCGCTCGACGCGCTGCGAGAATTCCTCGCTGTACTCGGTCAGCGCGATCACCACATGGCGGAAGCGCTCGCGCGGCAAGCAATTGATGAGCTGCACGATGACGTTTTCGAGCCCACCTGCCTTGAAGCTGTAAACCACGTGTGCAATCAGCTTGCGTGCCGGGTCATCTTTGCCAGGCATCAGCGGACTTCCATTATCTGATCGTCATTCCCGCGAAAGCGGCAATCCACTTCGCAGTTTCCAAGTCTCGTAGTCGCCTTGGCGTGGATTCCCGCTTTCACGGGAATGACGGTCATCAAGGCTCCCTGCATGGCAGTCACTGCAATCCAAGAAACGCATCGAACATTAGCAGGGACCAGATCGGCGCGCTGTAATCGCGCAGACCCGATTCATGCGCATCGACGAGGTGGCGCAGATAGGCGTGATTGAAGAAGCCGGTATCGAGCAAACGCTGACCGGTCAAGGCCGTGCGCACACGCTGGCGCAGCGGGCCACGGAACCAGCGCGCCAGCGGCACGGAGAATCCCATCTTCGGCCGGTAGAGAATATCGTGCGGCAACAGCGGCTCCGATGCCTTCTTCAAGAGGTATTTGCCTTCCTGCCCCTTCACGCGCAGTGCCGCAGGCAACGTGGCGGCCCACTCGATCAGCTTGTGGTCGAGCAGCGGCTCGCGCACTTCCAGCGCATGTGCCATCGAAGCGCGGTCCACCTTGGTATTGATGTCGCCGACCAGCCAGGTGTTCATGTCGATGTACTGGATCAATGACAGCGGGTCGTCGGTCTGCGCATTGGCCGCATGCTGACGGAATACATCCTGCGCGTGATAACCGCCGAGTTGCGAACGCAGACTTTCGCTGTACAGCTGGTTGCGTTCGTCGTCGCGCAGCACCGACATGCTGTGGAAATAGCCGGCCACCGAATCGCGCGCGATGCCTTGGAAGGTCGTTTTCGCGCGGAACATGCGCGGCGCCCAGTCGGCCTTCGGATAGAGATGCGCCATCGCGCCGAACAGCGGCTGGCGCAGCCATAGCGGCAGTAGCGAACGTGCGCGCTCTTCCATCATGTGCAGGCGATAGCGCCGATAGCCACCGAACACTTCGTCGCCACCGTCGCCCGACAAGGCCACCGTGACATGACGACGTGCTAACTGGCAGACGCGGTAAGTGGGAATCGCCGAACTGTCGGCGTAAGGTTCGTCGTAGAGCTGCGCCAGCGTGTCGATGAGATCGTAGTCGTCGCTGGTCACGGTATCGACGAAGTGTTTGGTCTTGTAGCGATCCGCCACTTGCTGCGCGAAGGCCGATTCGTTGAAGGCGGGATCGTCGAAGGCAATCGAACAGGTGTTGACCGGCGCATCGGAAAGACTCGCCATGTGTGCCACCACGGCACTCGAATCGACGCCGCCAGAGAGGAAGGCGCCGAGCGGCACGTCGGCGATCATGCGCAGCTTGATCGACTCGCGCAGGCGTGCATTGAGTTCCTCGCTGGCTTCGCGCACACCGATCGTGGCGTTCGCTTCGAAGCGCACATCCCAGTAGCGACGCGGCTGCGGCAAAGCCTGCCCGGAGCGGATCGTCATCAGATGCGCCGCGGGTAATTTGCGCGCACCGCGATAGATGCAACGCGGGTCGGCCACGTAGCCGAGGGCGAAATATTCTTCGACCGCGTGCGGGTCGATGCGCCGATCCAGCCCGGCGCATTGCGTGAGCGTCTTCAGTTCCGAACCAAAGGCCAGCCAGCCGTCGCCGAGTTCGGCGTAAAACAGCGGCTTGACACCGAGCCGGTCGCGCGCGAGGAAAAATGTCTGGCGATTGCGATCCCACAACGCAAAAGCGAACATGCCACGGAAGCGATCCACGCAGGCCTCGCCCCACTGCTCCCAAGCATGCACGATGACTTCGGTATCGCTGCGTGTGTGGAAGGTATGACCGGCCGCTTGCAGTTCGGGGATCAGTTCCTGGTAGTTGTAGATCTCGCCGTTGAAGACCACGACGACCGAGCCATCTTCGTTGAACAACGGCTGCTGCCCTGTCGCCAGATCGATGATCGACAGGCGCCGATGCGCCAGCGCAAGGCCGGGCTCGACGTGCATGCCGGCCTCGTCCGGCCCGCGATGGAACTGGATCGCGTTCATGCGCTCGACCAGCGCGCGATCCGGCTCGCGCCGTCCCTTCAGATCGAAAATCCCCGCTATCCCGCACATGGTTGTTTTGTCTTTTCGCTTCCGGTTTTTATTGTCACATCGCGTGCTTCGCAGTGTGCTGCAAAGCACTCTGGATGGCAGGCCAATTATCCTTCACAAAGGATTCGAGTGTTGTCTGTGCAGCCGCGCGCGAAGTCTCCAATGGAGTCCAGATCACCACACCGGCGGAATCGTCGGGCTGGCGCAGCAGTCGCGATTTGAGTAGATCAATCTTCGCTGCGCGATCCGAATTCGTCGCCAGCGATTCTCCCAACCAATTGGTACGCAGCACCAGCAAGTGGCCGCTATCGCCGCTAAGCTCGGCCTGCTGGAATCTTGTCCACGCATCGCTACTCGTCGCCAATGCAATATTTTCGTCGGAGAGGACGCGCCATTTCTCATCGTCGCTGGCGACAAGACGGTTGGCGAATTGCACCAGCTCGCGTCCCGGCGATTGATGCGTGAAATATGCTATTTGCACAACCACGGTTTCAGCACCGCGCTTGAAAATCTGTACGGAAGACGCGCGCTCGCCTTCAAACAAAGCGTGCCAATCGGCACCCACGACCGATGCCGTTTTCCACTCCGGCGTAGGCTGAATCGCCGGAACGCTGTAGTCGGCTGCGGCCGGCAAGTTGGTGAGCCAATTGAAGATCGGGTGCGGCACGGCAATCATCGCCATGGCCAATCCAACCAGCATGATGGACCGCGCATTGACGCCGGACCCGGTGGGCGCCGGCGCGTCACTCGGTGCGGGCAATGGCGCTTCGTCCTCGCGCCACAGTGCGCCGATCCAGAACAACAAGCCGATGACCAGCCCGAAAAATATCCAGCCGTAAATGAGATGGTCGGCACCGACGGCGATCTTGTTGCCGCTCAGGTGACCGAGCATGACAATCATGTAAGCGCGCAGCCAGTTGGCAATCAGCGGCACGATCAGCGACGCCACGACGAAGTACACGCGGCGCTTGGTCGAGCGGTAGTTGAGATAGGCAAACAGCACGCCGACCATCGACGAGGCGATGAGATAACGGATGCCGCTGCAGGCTTCGACGACCGACCAGCGCCCGCTCGGAATCACGAAGCTCATGCCTTCCTGGTACACCGGCACACCCGAAGCGCGCACCAGCATCACCGTGAACTTGGCGGTGTATTGCATCAGGGTGGGCGTGAGAAATTCGCCGAACGGCACAGCGAAGAGCAAGAAAGCCAGCGGAAAGATCGCCTGCCCTGCAGCACGATGTCCCCACACCAGCCACACCACGGCGATGACCATGAAGGCCAGCGCGAAATGCGACACCACTGCGGCGCTGACCGCCTCGCCCATCACCCACAGCGCCGCCGCCGCGGCCAGGAACAAGAGCGGCAATGCGGTCGGCACGAAGCCGACACGCAGCAGTGCGGCGCGGCGCTCCCACATCAGCCAGATGGAAATCGGCAGTACCAGCAGGCAATGTGTGAACGTGCCCGAGCGCATCCAGATGCTCGTCATGTCCAGTGCTGTGTCGCGGAAAACCACCAGCACTGCAAGTACCAGCAACGCCGCAATCGCGATGGCCCAACGCGGCTGCAGTCTGCCCTTACCCGAGCTTGTCAGCATCGCTTCGTTCATGTCATTGTCCTATGCGTGCCGCTGCGTTACGTGTCGGATTGCTGTGCGTGGTGGCAAGCTCGATGAGTACCTTGAACTGCTGCAAATGCGCCTCCCAACTATAATCGGCGAGAATGCGCTCACGCGCCCGTTGCCCTACCTGCTCCGCCCACACTGCATCTGCCAGCAGGGATCTCGTCGCGGCAGACCACTCCGCCACGCTGTCGGCCACCAGCAATTCTTCGCCATGACCGGCCTTGATACCCACCGCACATGTCGCCGAGGCAATCACCGGCCGGCCCATCGCCATCGCTTCGAGAATCTTGTTCTGCACGCCGCGCGCCACGCGCAAGGGCGCGACCACCACACGCGCATGCCGCAGCCACGGACGCACATCCGGCACCGTGCCGGTCACCGTGACGCCTGCGCGCTGCGCCAGCGCCATCACCGCTTCGGAAGGATTCATGCCGACGATGTAGAAACGCGCCGCCGGCCACTGCGCAAGGATACCGGGCCACACTTCATCGGCAAAGGAACATACGGCATCGATGTTCGGCCAGTAGTCCATCGCGCCGGTGAATACCACCGGCAGTTCGTCCGCCCCATACGGCGACGCGAAGACGTGTTGCGGCGAAAACATCTCGGCGTTGACGCCGTTGCCAATGGCATGTGTCTTGGCCACAGCGTCCGGCGCAACACTGCGGAACAGGCCGGCTTCCGCTTCCGACACCAGCACGCTGGCCGCCGTGCGCTGCGCCACGCCACGCTCGAAGGCCGCCAGCCGCTCACCTTCGCGCCGGTACAACCAGGCCATTGCACCGCTGCGGTCTTCGGCATAGCGCGTCCACTTGGCCGAATCGACATCGACGAAATCCACCACGCTACGCGCCGCGATCCTGTCGTCCAGGTACTGCGCCATCGGCGAGCTGAACACCACGGCGCGCACCACGCGCTGCTTGTCCAGCGTCTCGCGCACCCAGCGCGCCATGCGGCGTTTGCGATAGAACGGCAGGCTCAGCGCTTCGCCGTTGAGCAGGCCACGCAGCGACAGCACGCGTGCCATGCGCGGGCCGATGCGTTCGGCATGAACGGATTCGCAGAACTCGTTCAAGGCATCGACGTATTGCCAATCCTGCGCATAGTCGACGAAGGTACCGAGGTGCACACGGTAATGCTGGGCGAGGAATTTAAGCAGATGGAACGAGCGCACCTTGTCGCCCTTGTTGGGCGGAAAGGGAATGCGATGCACGAGATAGAGCAGATGCGGTTTTTCCTCAGTCCGCGGAAGCGACGCCAGTGTCTCTGCCATCCCGATCACCCGAGATTGCGCACGATGTGCGGCCCGAGCGTATTCGCCACCACCAGCGGCAGGCGCTGCCACATGGCGATGAAAGCGCGGTACTTGGGATTCATCGGATTGTTCTGCGGCACGCTGTCGCACTTGTAGAGCACGTACTCGTAGGCCAGCGGTGTCGGCTCGAAACCCCAGTTCTTCTTGAAGCTGTACGGCCCGGTACCGACCTTGCTGCGGCCGTAGTCGAAAACCTTGCAGCCACGCGCCAGCGCGCGACGCATCAATTCCCAGTACTTGAAATCGTTGGCCGCCAGATCGCGCGCCGCCGTCATGTCACCGGCATAGTACGGAAGAATCTCGTCGCGGAAGTAGAAGCTCATCACGCTCGACAGCGGCTGACCCTGCGCGTCCGTCACCGTCAGCACTTCGCAGTCGTCGCCGAAGGTATCGAACAGCGCCTTGAACCAGCGCTTCGACATGGCCGGCGTGCCGTGACGCTTCACATTGTCGGCATACACGTCGAAAAAACGATTGACGTCGGGATCGACGTGCGACTGCAATGCGTTCTTGATGCCCTTGCGCACCATCGCCCGCTGCTTGCGCGGAATGGCCTGCATATTGGCCTCTTCGTCGGGCTCCAACGTCTTGCGAAAGGCAACATACAGATCCTGATTCGGCCAGTCGGGATGCACGGGCAATACATTGCGGTATTCCAGATGCGTCACGCCCAGCTCGCGCGCCAGACCATCGGCATATTTCTCCAGCGCCGTTCGCGCCTCCGCATCGTCGCCGGCAATGCCGCCATACACGGCGAACGGCAACGAAGTGAGCGAATGACCGAACAGGCGACTCTTGATTTCGGCCAGCGGTAACACGGCCACAATCTCGCCGTTACGTTGCGCATAGACGAAGTAGCATTTGTGGCGCCAGACTTGGCTGATCAGGTCGCGCCAGGCCGACAGGTGAAAGAAACTGGCTTGCGGGCAAGCCCGCACGAATGCATCCCACCGCGGGCGATCACTGTCTTGCAGGGTGCACACTTGCAACCCGCCTGGCAAAGTATTGGGCATGAGGAATTTTGCGGAAAATGCGAGTGCAGTGATTAGGATGTCGGAAGCTTGTATGCCTTATCGAGAAAGACTTCGTCGACGCGGCCCCATTGAAAGTCCTTCAGCAGGGACTCCAGGCGCGACTGCGTCTTGTCGAGATTCACGTAATGGCGAAAGCGTGTCTTCGCCGATGCGGCTTCCACGCGCGGCTGCTCCGGATCGATTTCCCAGGGGTGAAAGTAAAAGATGGCCGGCTTGCCATCGGACTTGTTCACCCGCCGGATCATCCAGCGCGATGCACCATACGGCAGGAAACGGAAATAGCCACCACCGCCCGCTGGCCAATTGCGGCCCATCACCCGTGCCGTCGTAACCGGAATCTCGACAATGCCGCTGTCATGCAAATACGGAAAGCGCGGCGAATCCGGCATGCCGTAGTGATCATGCACTACCGGATAGACGCTGGAGCTGTAGGTGTAGCCGGTTTCCTGCAGGCAGTCGTGCGCCCACGGATTCTTATCGCTGAACGAAAAACTCGGCGCGCGATAGCCTCTCACCTCGATACCACCGATATCTTCGAGCACTGCCTTGGCAAGCTGGATGTCGGCAAGGAAAGCGCCGCGCGTCTGATCGGTCGCGCGCTCGTGGCCGTAGCCATGACTGGCCAGCTCGTGACCTTCCATAACGATCAGGCGCACCAGCTTCGGATAGCGTTCCGCAAGCCAGCCGAGCGTAAAAAAAGTGGCTTTGGCGCCATACTCGTGCAGCGTCGCCAATATGCGATCAACATTTTTCTCGACGCGGCACGGCACGCCATCCCAGCCGGAACGCGGAAAATGCGGCGCCAGCGCGGAAACCTGAAAATAGTCTTCCACGTCGACAGTCAGGGCGTTGATCATTGCTTCCTCTTGCTGCGTTGTCTGGCGCCGGCTACGAACCTTTGGCTGCGCGCTTGTCCGGGTTCAGAGGCGACACCTTCGCCGACGAGGCAGGCGGCACCGGGGTCGCCACGCTACCCTGCTGCAGCAGCGAGAGCATGGCTGCAAAAGTATTTTCCAGACGCGAAATGCGCTCTTCCAGACGTGAAGCCTGAAAGCCCGCCGCCGCATCGGAAAGCTGGCGCAGCAAGTCGGGATTGCCCATCAAGCCTGCGGCACCGCTGGCTGAAAAACCGCCGAGGGCCGACATGAAATCTTCGCGTGTCGCGCTGCGCGCATCCGCAGCGGCAGCTTTCGATGTCAACTGCGGTGTCTCTTCGCGAATCTCGCGGATCACCTCTTCCACATTGGCTTCGGTGACCACATGGCTCTCGGTGAGAAAACCCGCCAGTAACAAGCGATCGCACAGCGTATTGATCTTGCGCGGCACGCCGCCCGTGAAGGCATGTATGGCAGCGAAAGCCGATGGCTCGATGCGCGGATCGCCCTTCCAGCCAACACGCTTGAGGCGGTGCTCCATGTAGGCACGCGTCTCGTCCGCGTCCATTGGACCAAGGTGATAGGTGGCAATCACGCGTTGGCGCAATTGCGACATATGCTGACTCTGCATCGTGTCGCGGAACTCCGGCTGACCGACGAGAAAACTTTGCAGCAAGGCATGATCTTCGAGCTGAAAATTCGACAGCATGCGTAGCTCTTCGACGGCGCGCGGCGTGAGATTCTGCGCCTCGTCGACGATCAGCAACGCGCGTTTGCCCGAAGCCGTCACCGACACCAGGAAAGCCTCCAACGCCAGTAACAGATCGGACTTGTCGATGCCCTTGGCGGGTATGCCGAACGACGCCGCCACCAGTCGCAATATGTCATCGGCATCTATCTGGGTGCTCACCAGATGCGCAGCGACAACCTTGGACTGCTCCAGTTTCTGCAGCAGGCTGCGTACCATGGTCGTCTTGCCGGCACCGACTTCGCCGGTGATGACAATGAAACCTTCGTTCTGGTGAAGACCATATTCGAGGTAGGCCATGGCGCGGCGATGGCCGCGGCTGCCATAGTAGAAACTCGGATCGGGATTAAGCTGGAATGGCCTGCCGGTCAGGCCGTAAAATGACTCGTACATAACGGCCCCTAGAAACGATGATTGAGCTGCACTGCCACCGCGTTCTCGCGGTAATCGGCCGTGCCGGTTGAGCGAGTGTGAGTGTAGCCCACGCTGCCTGTTGTCGAAGGCGCAAGCTGCGTGTTGAGCGACGTGCCAATAGTGGCGCTATGCGTGGAATTCAATTGGCCGCCGGTGGTCAGGCCGCTGATATCCGAATTGCCGTAGTGCAAACCCCAAGTCGTCAGCGCAGACAGGTTATGCGTCCAGTTTGCATCCCAACCACGTTCCTTCACTTGGTCATGAGTCGACAAATCGTCGCCGATCTGAACAATGCCACGTTGCGAAATAGCCTGGCGGTCGGAGCGATGCGCCGACAGGTTAACCGAATTCCTGACGCCGTACAGAACCCATGCCAAACGCATTTGTTTGTTGATTGACGACTGGCCGGATAGATAGTCAAGTTGCATAAGATCGAATATTGAAATGCCACGGGTTGCAAGGTTCTGCAAGACAACCGCATTGCGCTCTTTTTCGTCCGTGATATAGCTCGTCGCTGCCCACTCAGCGTTATATGCCTCGCGGGTACTCGCAGATATATAACTCACTTGGCCAAGTCCTGTGGTGCTCGAAGAGGCATTCAAATCGCGCGAATAGCTCCACTCCAGCGCCGAGCGCTGGAAGTGATGCGATACCTGGTAGTTGAAGCCACGCCCGAAGAAGCGCTTACTCGTCTGCGCCACGATGGTCGTGCGCTCATCCGGATGCCATTGCAAACCGCCGCCCCAATTCCAGGAATGTTGGCGGTTTCCAGCCTGAAAATCCGCAAACTCCTGACCCCCGGACAAAGATGCGAGCAGTTCCGGCGTTACCGCGTAAGTAAGCGTACCGCTGTAACTGTTATTGCTACCTGCCGCTGCGGATTGACTTTCCGTATCGTAGTGCGAGGCGTTGAATGCCCAGCCCAAACGTCCGAAAGCAGACCCGTTGCGCAAATCCAGTGTTACGGTATCCGATTGCCCAGAAGCAAAACCAGCGTCGGCCTGAACTTTCTCGTAACGGTAGCGCGCGACAGCCTGCGTTGAATTGCCGAGGTGCCACTGCAGATACGGCGACAGCGACACACGCGTCACCTCGGTACTATTACTTGAGCGGCCATAACTGGCATCGGCAGCCTGAAACTGGGATACCTGTTGTCGGCTGTTGTTCACCAGACCATCAATGAACAAGTGGTTCTCGTAGGCCTCCAGATTTCCGGTGGCGTTAAGTTGCAAACCGGTGCGATTGCCCGTCTGGCTGTCGCTGTTCAGGTAGTTCTGCAGACGCGCATCCAGACTGCCGCTGGATCGCGCGCCGCGTCCCGAATAAGTAATGTAGGGCGACGCCTCCGTCGCCCAATTACTGCGCGTCCCCGTAGGCTGACGACCGATGTTGTCGCTATAGGTTTCGCCCAACTGCAAACCAGCCGCCCCACTCCAAGTTCCCGCATATGCCGATTGCATTGCCAGGGCACAAAGCAATGCCAGCGAACGTAGTTGCGGGCGAAAGCAGGTCGGGCCAGTATTCACGATCAGTGTTCGCGCTCTTGCTGTCCATAGCCATACGGTGAGTAATAACCGTAATAGCCGCCTGGACCGATGTCGCGCGTTTTGTTCAGCAACATCAGCTTGACCGGACAGGCCTCTATCGTGCTAAGCGCCTGGCGGACCATCGCTTGCGATGTACGCCCCGCCTCCACGACGACAACGACCTGACCCATGTGCGTCGCCAGGACGCGTGCTTCGGTGGTCATGAGCAAGGGCGGTGAATCGAAAACGATTACGCGATCGGCATAACGTGTGGCCAACTCGTCGAGCAGACGTACCATCGCATCGCTGGCGAGAAATTCGGTGGCGCGCTGGTGCGGCATACCCGCAGGCAGGATGGTCAGCTTCTCGATGTTGGTCCGCAACAAGACGTCCGGCAGTTGGACTTGATCGTTCAACAACAAGTCCATCAATCCTCGTGCTGGCGGCAGGCCCAGATGATTGAGCACCGAAGGGCGCGATACGTCGGCATCCACCAGCAACACGGTGCGATCCAGTTCCATCGCCATGCTGATGGCCAGATTGATGGAACTGAAGCTCTTGCCCTCGCCCGGTACGGAGCTGGTCACCATAATGAGATTGCGGTGGTACGCATCGGTCTCGGAGCCTTGCGACACATTGCGCAGCAACGGGCGCTTGATGACGCGATACTCTTCCGCAATCATGGAACGGGTATTGAGTGGCGTCACCATGCCGATGGCGCCGAGACGCGTGAGATCGATGTCGATCTGACGACTTTGTACCGACGACTCTTCGACGACCGCAACTTTTGGTGCAGCCGGCGGAGCGGCCTTTTCGGCCACGGGTGAAGCGACTTGCGCGGCAGATTGCTGCGCGACTGCTTGTTCGATGATTGACGGCGCCTCGACGCCCTGCGGCGTCACGCCTGCGCGCTTGAGCTGATCCAGCCGTTCAACCGCTTTTTCAATAAGGCTCACGACATTTCCCCCGACTCAGCGGCTCAAAAGAAGTAGCAATACGGTCAGCGCGCCGAACACGCTGACCAGGGAACCAACGCCGCCCACGAAGAGCCAGCGACTGCGATTACTGCGCCGCGCGCGTTCGGGATTCGGCGTTACCGACACCGAGCCGAGAATCGGCAAGCCAGTCGATTCGCGCAACACACGACTATCGAAGAATGCCGGACGAATCTGGTCCAGCAAAACCGTCAGCGCTCCACCGGCCACGAGCGCCAGCAGCCCCACTAGCGGCATCAACATGCTGCGGTTCGGCGCTGAAGGCTTGGTCGGCACGCTTGGCGGATCGATCAATCTGAAGTCGGCCACGCCGGCCACCGAATCCATCTGTGCCGACATGTTCGCGGACTCGCGTCGCGTTACCAACTGGTCATATTCCTGCTTGTGTATCTGGTAGTCGCGATTGAGCTGCGCCAGTTCCTGTTCGATCTGCGGTGCAAGACGCATGAGCTCCTTGGACTGTACGGCACGCGCGTCATATTCGGCCACGCGCGTCTTGAGTTGTGCCACCCTGGCCTCGGCATCCGTCATCGATATCTTGAGCTGTTGATAGACAGGATTCGTCGACGCCACAGGTGCGCCCGGATTGCTCTTGCGTGCCTTGAGCTCCTCGGCACGCTGTCTCTCCAGATCGGCCAGCACGCGTTGGGTGCCTATGACGTCGGGATGGTTGTCGGTGTAGCTGCGACGCAGATCGTCGAGCTGTTTCTTCATCGTGTCGATGCGGTTATCCAGTTCGGGAAAACCGGCGTCGATCGCGGCGGCCCCACCAGGCGCTTCGCCAGTGAGCTGGTGTTTGATCGCATCGCGTGAATTCTCGGCCTCGCGTAATTCCAGCTGTGCCTGACGCAATTTATCCGAGACATCGCGCAACTGTCCCACCGTGTCCTTGGCGCTATCGCCGACCAGCGCCATGTTCTTCAGTTTGAATTCCTTGAGGCGCGTTTCGGCGTCATCGAGCTTCTGCGCGTAACTCTTGATCTGGTCTTCGATAAAACGTCGCGCCGAATCCGAGTCCTTGCGCTTGTCTCCCAGCCCCGACTCGATGAAGATCGACACGAGCGACTGCACGACGCGCTTGGCGCGTTCCGGCTGCGCGTCGAGGAAAGCCAGCGTGTAGAGATTGTCCTTGCCGACGCTCTGAATGCGCAGGCGCTTGTTGACATCGTCGATCAAATCCTCGCGCTGGTTCTTGGTCTTGGCGGTAAGATCCAGGTCGGCCATGCGGATCAGCTTTTCGACGTTCGGCCGGCTGATCAACGTCTTCGACAACATTGTCACCTGCTGGTTGATATCGTTCGGCACAGTGAGCCCAGACATCAGCGGCGCCAATACCGATTGCGTGTCGACGTAGATGCGCGCCGTGGCTTCGTACTTGTCGGGCAGCACGTACACCGCTACTGCACCGGCAACACCTACCAGCCAGGCGGCAAGCAAGCCCCACCAACGAAAACGCCATGCGCCACGGGCATACGCCACGAGGCGTCTGATCAGATCATCCATTCAGAATATCCGCAATAAAATATAACATCGTCATTGAAATGGCACAGTAACAAACCACGCCATCAATATGCCACGCGCATTAGAACCAGCTTTGCGGAATGACCAATACGTCGCCCGGTTTGACCTCGACGTTGGCCGACACATCGCCGCGCTTGAGCAGATCCTTGAGCCTGACGCTGTACTGCTTGTTGCCTTCGGAAGTGCGCAGAATGGTGGCATGGTTGCCGTCCGCGAAATCAGTCATGCCACCGACGGCAATCATCACATCCAGTAGCGTCATCTGTTGGCGATACGACAGCACCTGGGGCTTGGCCGCTTCGCCGACCACACGAATCTGTTCGCTGTACGGTCCGACGAAATTGGTTACCACCACCGTCACGACCGGATCGCGAATGTAGTTCGACAGGGCTTTTTCGATATCGCGCGCCAGGGTGTGAGCGCTTTTGCCGATTGCAGGCAGGTCCTCGACAAGCGGCGTCGTGATGCGGCCGTCCGGGCGCACGGGCACACTCATGGACAATTCCGGATTACGCCATACGACGATGTTGACCGAGTCGCCCGGCCCTATGACATAGTTATAATCCGCCGAAGCGACGCTGGCCGGCGCTGGCGGATAACTTTTCGCGCAGCCCGCGACCAGCACGGCAAAGCTCAGAAGAACCGCACAGAGAACGCCGCCAGGCATCTTCAGAAAGAGACTTCGCACCATTTCAAACCTCCGGATGACTGCATTCCCCGACAAGGGAATCTCACAATACGAAATGTCCGCAATGCAGCAAACATGCTACCCGGACACTTAGTGACCAAAGCGGAACAATGCCACACCTGCACATACTATCCCGGTCCAGCCGAGGATTGTAGCGCCTGTCCGCTCATGAACTACCCGCCCTCATGGGCGGCGCGAGCCTCCATGAACCTACCGGAGTGCGCGGCAAACGACTGATTTTTTCCGGGGCGGTCGCAAAAAACGGGCCCGGATTGCCGCAATAGTAACGCTGCTTCCGTTCATCGGACATTTTGCTGCTGCTCCGCACAAAATACCGCAATCGTCAGAAAGGCGAGTTAAGATCGGGCCCGTTCTCGCTTCCTGGCAGACTGTTGCTCACCTGATGAGCAACAGTCTGCACAGAGTAACGCCTCAGCTTGGAAGGAAAAACAATGCGCGATGGACTCAGCTCGACGCGATTGGCAGGACGAAATCCGATTTTGCCTGGCACACCCAGCCAGGATTTTCATCAGCGGCAGGCATGGCGACGGGCTGAGCGGACGCGCATCAAGCTGGCCGATCGGGCTTTCCGTCTCTGCCATATCGCTGACGACTCCGAATTTGCCCTGACCACGGACCTCGTCCAGCAACGCTATGCATGGCGCGGCTACCAACTCGAAAACGAGGTATCCAGACGGCCGACGCATCAACTTACGTTTGCCGCGTACCACGAAGAAAGCCTTATCGGTACATTGACGCTGCGTACCGATTCGGATGAAGGTCTGCTCGCCGATGAACTCTACCGGAACGATATAGACCGATATCGCGGCCATCGCGGCGCCCACTGCTGCGAGCTGACGCGCTTCGCGCTAGCGCCGACGCGCTACTCCAAGGAAGTGTTTGCCTCGCTATTCCATCTGGCCTTTATTTTCGGACGGAAAATTCATCAAGTCAGTGACGTCTTCATTGAGGTCAATCCTCGTCACTCGGGGTTTTACCAGCGCATGCTCGGACTCAGCCAAGTAGGTGCGGAGCGCACCTGCAAACGCGTCGAAGCCCCCGCTGTTCTCATGCATGGCGAACTGGCCTACATCGAGGAGCAAATTCGCGAATATGGCGGTTGCGCCTACAACCGCGCCAAATCGCTCTATCCCTATTTCTTTTCCGAGCAGGAAACGCAGAGCGTGATCGAGCAGCTGCATTGGGCCCAGTAGGAGTGCTTACATCGGTTGAGACTTGTCCCAGAACTGGGTAGCTGCGCTCAAATCGCTATGGGTGCTTGCCATGCGCAGCACGTTGACGAACTTCTGCCACACCACATCCGGTTCGTCGATATGAAATACGAATATATGTGGATCGGACACACCGCCCCGCACCACGGAAACCCGCATGTGGCTGTGGTCCTGCTGGCCCAGGTTGATCTGCATGTCTCCATGCGAACCGACAGGCAAATCCCCCTCCGAACGAGCCCGAAAACCTGTCATTGAACATTCGATGACCATGACTGGAAATTGCGTCCCGCTGCCATCATCAATCGTGAGCGCTGCCGGGCACATCACGGAAAAGCGTTGGTGCTGGCGCCTTCCTACTTTCTTCTCATCAAGTATGACGCGTGGCAAATAAGCCTTGTAGGCAGGCAAA
Source organism: Rhodocyclales bacterium (assembly GCA_028292505.1). Lineage (GTDB taxonomy): Bacteria > Pseudomonadota > Gammaproteobacteria > Burkholderiales > Rhodocyclaceae > Viridibacterium. The sequence goes on along the minus strand of JAQGMF010000052.1, from coordinate 78,509 downwards.
TCGTAGATAGCATGTAACTGCTGCTTTTCACGATCGCTCAACTTTTGAAATACCCTCGTACGCAGATTGAAGAAATAATTGATCAGGTCCGGCGTCATGACAGGATCATTTGTCGTGAAGAAACGCTTGTCCGGAAAGACGATATTGGGCATCCGCAGCGCGGTAAAGTACCGATACAGATTTTTCTCGGGTATCTTGTGATCGTAATGCTTACGGTATATTTCCGCCGCCGGTGACAAGTCCAGATGCGCCCCCACGGCAGGGGCGCCATTGACGAAATCGTAGTGATCCACCGGGTTCTGCTTCAGGCGCTTGAAAAACAGCAGCGATTCATACAGCCCGATATGCCGTGGATTGACGGCAATGACCAGATGACGGGTGTCGAAGAACTTGGTGGCATATTCGTACATGAATTTCATGAGCGGGAACAGAATCATCCCGCCCGTGGCCTGAAATCTTCGATCCACTGCAAGCGCCGACACTTCAGCAATGTTGCCACCAGCGCGCCTGATCGCCTCGATATCGAAAATCTTCTGCAGGGGAAATCCCAAGGGGCTCTCCCGGATCAGCGACAAGGTTCCGACGATGCGATCGTCATATTTCGCCAAGAGCGTCGTGGTCGTTGGCAAGGCGTGGTAAATCGTGATGCGCATGCCTGAATCGTCAGGCTTCATGAAGCCCACGCGTACATATGCGTCATGCAGCAGCTTAAAACAAGCCTCCAGCTCTTCCTTCGTCTCCGCCAGCTTGAGGATCAATTTGGGAGAAGGCGCCGCATCGCATTTGACCAGATTGCGGTACGCGGCGAATTTGATACGACGCGGCATCACAATGGTGACGGCACGCGCAACAAAGCGAAAGAACCGACCGATGCGTTTCTTTATCACGAATTTCACGCCCCCTGTTGCGATGGCATTGCGCCAGCCGGCCTACCCATTAGTCATACTATAGTCGCACATCCTGCAAGGTACGCTCTCGTCCACACCATAAAAAAGCAAGTATGAGAACGCTGCCGCACTGATCGTGACCCTCTAAGAGGCTACGCTATTTTGTTGGCTGCCAAGATAAACAACAAGTCAATGACACGGTAGCGAAAGCCCTATCTGCTACGGAGAATACGGCCGGCCCGGACATTTAGGCACGGAAAAGCCTCACCTTTCTTGCTAATCCAATCCCAATGTCGATATTTTTGACAGCTCTCTAAAATCCGGTTTTCCCCAGCACCAAGACAGACTATATTTCGCAATATATACAGCAACTTATGATATATCACAATAACTGGCACAGGTAATGCTTTATGACGACCAAGGAGGTCTTACTGGCCCCGTAACCTCAGGAGAGTTTCATGAATACGCATCTTAAAAAGCTTGTCGCCGTATCGACATTTGTCGCTGCGGCATTTGCGGCGCCAGCCCAGGCCGCATTCCTCAACGACTGGAAGTTCGACAGCAACGGTTCGGCTGCCGGCGGTACGATCACCACCGTGTCTGAGTGGGTCGATCTGGTTGGCTCCTCGCTCGTCAATAACACCATCAGCGGCTCTTCGCTGTCCTTCAAGGAAGTCGGCCTTTTTACCGCCAGCACGGCTGACAGCTTCACCCCCCTTGGCACCACAATCAATGCCAGCTTCGCCGGCACCGGCACCGGCACCTTGGGCGGCGCGCTGAATTTCGCTCCGGGCGGCACTCTATCGCTGAATCTGGGCGGCCCCGCCATTGCAACGTTTACGCTCGACTCGGGCTTTGGCCAAATCGATGCGACCGGCGTGCCCAACGGCATCTTCACGCTGATCTTCACGGCTACCAACCTGACCAGCGGCTACTTCTTCGACAGCACGGGCCACGATCTGTCCGCCAAAGTCGCGGAAGGTTTGACCTTCGGTTTCGTGACCACCAATGCATCGGTTGTGGCCCATCCGCCGTCATCGCTGGTGACCTTGCTGGCGACTGACTATGCCGGCACATACGGCGCATTCCCTGATCCTGCTGGCACGCTGATCATTTCCAACAACGGTCAATATCGTTTCGAGATTCCTGAGCCGAGCGCTCTGGGTCTGGCTGGTATTGCACTGCTGGGTCTGGGTCTGTCGCGTCGTCGCAAGGTCCAGTAATAGGATCGTGTTTGAAAAGAAAGGCCCGATTCGTCGGGCCTTTTTTTCGTCCGCCTTTTCCCTGCTGCTTTCTACGGGCTCTTGAACAAGCGCTTTAGGGGCAGCCTCAGGGACCGGGATCGTGCCGGCTGGGAGTAACCGACTCTCGCCCAGAAGGCCGCCCTCGGCAAATGTGCCGGGCCAAGTTTCTTCGACAGCAAGGCCGCCAATTCGCGCGCTTCTTCCCAACAAGCGTTGTCAGACGTGAAGCGTTCCTCCGCGGCCACGTACCACGAAAAAATCAGCGGTGTCATAGCCGGTTGAAGCTGAATGTCGTTGCGTGCACAGGTGAGCCAAAAACGCTGGATGACGCCGCCTGCCTCCACGAAATCATCTACGGTAACCAAAGCTCGGGGGGCACGCAGGATCGCATGAGCGCTACAAAAAACAGCGGGCAAAAAATCCAGCTGTATCCGCGGAATCCACGTGCCGAACAGGTAGCGGTTAAAGAATTTGACGCGTGGCCAGCTTTGCATGACCCAGCGCATCAATCTTGCCGTCATGGGATCCACGCCGACTGCCTGTTCAGGAATCCTGTCCTCGCTGAATTTCACCCCCCATTCAATGACCGATTTATGAACAGGATATGCCTCTGGGGTACGCAGTCGTATGTCGGCATTGCGAAAGAGCAGTCGTGCCAGATCAAAACGCTGGGACGTCGACGGATACCAATCGATATGCCACGCTGCAGGCAAGACTTCTTCCAGGGCAAGCTTGTCCTCCGGTTTCAATGGCGCAAGGCGCATCGCGCGTCGCTGCACTGTGCGGACAGCAATCACAGCAACCAGCGGATCCTCTGTTACATCGGGCTCGGCCGTTAGATGAATGTCATAAACCGGAAAACGTTCGTCCTGCTCCGGGCGTCGTGTCCATCTAGCAATGAGTCCGAATCGTGTCCCGGCAAGACGGATCGTTTCAAGTAGCGCACCGTGTGCAATATGACTGGGATGCCCATGAAAGTCGTACAGCACGTGATCGCGCGTGTCATGACCATGCACGACCAGATGATCGTCAGCGACGATCTCGAAACGCCAGGGCTGTGTGTTGTCGCCACTTGGCGCCCAACGCGCGAGCTCGAGAATCTGCATCAGCGTGTCATACATCTTGACGATCCTTACGTGCCTGCATGCCTGCCAGCACGCGTCGTACAACCATCAAACCGATCTGTTGCAGCGGATTGCGATTTCCGCCTGGCCGCCAAGTGTGCACGAATTTATTGCGATAAGCGTCGAACTGGAAACCATGCGGCGCGGCATGAACGGGGCCGCGCCCCAACAATATTTTCAGTGCTTCGGTCGCCGCCACGCCGGCGCACAGCTGACAGGCATTGATGGTCGAAGGTCCCTTGCGTGCCAGAAAATCGACGGCCGATTTATCGACGAGATAAGGTCGCTGCAACATCGCTGGCGACAGACCCAGCATGAAACGCACGGCCTGCTCGTTCTCGTCATGTCCTTCGAGACAGAAGTACTCCTCGAAACTCATCTTGCCCGGTAGAAAGTTCAGCACAGCAGTACCCATGCCGAGTGGCGCAGCCGTCACAGCCGGTATGCCCTTGTCATGACAGGCTGCGAATGTATTGCGTCTTGCAGCGAAGGCAAAGAAATCGAGGCCGTCGACATATATGTCTACGTCGCGCAGGAAATCGTTCATATTGCCAGCGGAGACGCCTTGCGGAAAAACGCGGATATCGAGTTCCGGGTTGATGTCGCGCGCCATTTCCACGAGCACGTCGGACTTGGGTCGTCTCAGCGTGGAGACCATCGCACCGGCCTGGCGGTTGAAATTGGCAATGTCGAAGTCATCGAAATCGGCCACCGTGAAGTTGCCGATTCCCAGTCGCGCCAGGGTCAATAGATGTGATCCACCGACACCGCCCAGGCCCGCGATGGCAACACGTACTTTGCGCAGTCGCGCCTGCTCATTGCGTGTCACCCAGCCGATGTTGCGGGAAAACGCCTGCTCGTAGTCGAACATGGATGCTCCTTGCTGTCTGCCGCCCGGTGTCGGATATTTGGATTCCGATTTGGCATGGAGATTATCAGCAAGAATACACTCGCGCAGGCAGCTTTTTTGGCCGTGTCGAAGTACGACTGCCTTATCATGAGGACTTCACCAAGCGGGGACGGCATGGCATTCAAACTGGCATTCGCAGCCTTGCAACAAGACGGCGTACTCGCGCTGCGCAATTTGTGGCGTAGCCCGGCGCGCAGCGGTCTTGCGCTGCTGACCATCGTCGGCGGCATCGTTGCGTATTTGCTGGCTGCTGGCTTCATCGACTGGGTGCTGCTGGCCATGCGCGATTCCCAAATTTATTCGCAGCTCGGCCATTTCCAGATCAGCCGAACGGGCTACAGCGAAAAAGGTGGCGCCGACCCGTACCGCTTTCTGATCCCGCGTAATGACATTGCACTAACCAGGCTTCTGCAACGCCCCGACATCGTCGCGGTAACACCGCGCCTTGCTTTGAGTGGATTGATCTCGCTGGGCGACAAGACCATCGGTTTTCTCGGGGAGGGGATCGACCCGGTACGCGAAGAATCCATCAGCCGCCGCATGGATATTCACAGCGGACACAACCTGCAGCGCGCCGACGAGAAAAGCGTATTGCTGGGCGAAGGTCTCGCAACCGCGCTCGATGCCAAGGCCGGCGATCGCGTGGTGCTGCTTGCCAAGACGGTCACGGGTAGCCAGAACGCGGTCGAATGCGTAATTGCCGGCACCTTCTCGACTTCCGTCAAGGCTTATGACGATGCCTTTCTGCGCCTGCCCATCGACATCGCGCAACAACTGGTGCGCACCAATGGTGCCACCACCTTCGTCGGTATCCTGCAGCGCACCGATGACACCGACAAGGTCGTCGCCGCACTCAAGCCCGACTTGAAGAACATGGGCATGAGCATATCCGCCTGGCATGAACAGGCGGACTTCTATCGCAAGACCGTGACGCTGTTTTCGAAACAAGTCGGTGTCATCCGCTTCATCATCGCCTTGATCATCGTACTTTCCGTCACCAACACGCTGTCGATGAGCGTGGCTGAGCGCACCTCGGAAATCGGCACGTCGCTGGCGCTCGGCTCGACGCGCATGGATGTGCTGCGCATGTTTCTCACCGAAGGCGTGGTGCTCGGCATCGTCGGCGGCGCGCTCGGGTTGTGCGTCGGTGCCCTGCTCGCGCGACTCATTTCCAATGTCGGCATCCCGATGCCACCCCCACCGGGCATGGCGCATGGATATGTCGGACAGATACGCTTCTCGTGGCCGATCGCACTGGATGCCTTGTTGCTGGCGGGCATCACGACGCTGGTAGCCAGCGTGCTGCCAGCCTGGCGTGCGTCGCGCATGAATATCGTCGACGCGTTGCGCCAAGGCCGCTGAAGGATCGCCCATGCTCTGGAAACTGGCTCGCCGTAATCTCACCCGCCAACGCACACGCACTGCGATGACGTTGTTTGCCATCGTCGTCGGCGTCGCCAGCCTGATCCTCGCCGGCGGCTTCGTGAAGGACATGATTGCGCAACTGGGCGAGGCCTTCATCGGCTCGCAGACGGGCCATCTACAGATTGGCACGACGGCATTCTTCGAAAGCAGCAATCGGCCGGCGGACGAATTGCTGCTCAAGGATGTGGCGACGCTCGAACGTCAGGCCTACGCCGTGCCGCACGTTCGCGACGTGATGGGCAGGCTGGCGTTCACCGGCGTCATCAACAATGGGCGACGTGATTATTCCATCGTCGGCCTGGGCATCGAGCCGCATGCAGAAAGCCAGCTCGGGCAGCAGATCCGCATTCTCGACGGCAATAACTTGAAGGATGAAGATGATAACGGCATTGTCGTCGGTGAAGGCCTGGCGGCCACGATGGGGCTCCACAAAGGCGACGTGGTCACGCTCGTCGTGTCGACGCCGGATGGCGCGCTCAACACCCAAGACCTAGATGTAATTGGCATATTCCGCAGCTTCTCGAAAGACTACGATGCGCGCGCGGTGCGCATCACGCTGAAGAGCGCGCAGTCCCTGTTGGCCACCGATCGCGTCAATGTGCTGGTCGCCCGGCTCGATGAGACACGCAATACCGCGATCACCGCGCGACGCTTGCGCGAACTGCCGGCCATGCACGCATTGGCGGTGAGGGAGTGGTACACGCTGTCGGACTTCTATTCCAAAACCGTGGATTTGTATGAACGCCAATTCGGCGTGCTGCAATTCATCGTACTGGGCATGGTCCTGCTGAGCGTCGCCAATAGCGTCAACATGTCGGCGTTCGAGCGCATCGCCGAGTTCGGCACCATGCGCGCGCTTGGCACGCGGCATCTCGAAGTGACGCAGCTGATCCTCGCTGAAGCCATTGTGCTGGGTGTCGTCGGTGCGCTGCTCGGCATGCTGCTCGGCTCAGTCCTGGCACTCGTCGTCTCTGCAATTGGCATACCGATGCCACCCGTGCCCGGCTCGGAGATGGGCTATACCGCGCACATAAGCCTCGATCCGATACGCATTGCCGGGTCTGGTCTTATCGGTTTTATTGCAACGGTCATCGCTTCCGTGCCGCCCGCCTTGCGAAGTTGCAAGATTCCACTGGTTGATGCCTTGCGCCGCGCCATCTAAGCTGTAGCGAGCACACATTTCTGGAGGCACCATGTTCTCCCTCGACAAGTTCAATCTCGGCGAAGGTTTCAAACGTCACTTCGAGGTAGTGCCTGCGTTCGACGAGCAGTCACTGAACGACATCTATGCCATCCGCTACGCCGTTTATTGCCATGACCTGAAGTACGAGGCTGAGCGCGACGACGAACGCGAAATGGACAGCTACGACGCCCATTCCGTGCATTGCCTGCTGCGTGCGTCAAACGAAACGCATGCGCGCGTTGGCTGCACGCGCCTGGTCCTGACATGCCCCGATGCCCGCGACGCGCCATTGCCTTTCGAGTCGTTTTGCGCGGGCAAGCTGAACAAGGACACGCGCGTATTTCCGCGCGAGAGCATTGCCGAAGTGTCACGGCTGGCGGTGGTTTCCGCTTATCGCCGACGCAAGGGCGAGGACCGTCAGGCCCTCGGCGTATCCGATTCGGATTTCGGTTCGCAGGATCATCCACGCTTCCCGTACATCCCGATCGGGCTTTATCTTGGGACGGTGGCCCTGGCCAAGCGCGAGGGCATTGAGACCTTGTTCATGCTGACCGAGACGCGGCTCGTCGATCATTTCTCCAAGCTCGGCGTGAAGCTGACGCCGATGGGGGACTACATCGAACATCGCGGCGCACGCGTTCCCTCCATGATGAATGTCGATGACATCATCAAGAATCTGCGACGTTTTGTGCGTCCGATCTGGGACACCATCAATGAACAGATCGAAATGGGATACGAGCAGCGCAGTCGCGCGACACACACAGGCCTGGGATCGCTGACGGAGACCCAGGCGCAGGACTATGCGATATACGCGCAGGGTCGCGACCTCTCGTAGCCAGTTTCATAGCGCAGCTTCGTAACTCAGTTACCTAACTCAGTTACGTAACTGAGTTAGGTAACTGAGGTCAGTAACTCAGACGCAGCTCGCTGGTCACCCTGTCGTCGTGGTCGTAGCGGCCGAATAGGCCGGTTGGTGGGCCATAGAAGAAGTCTGCACCGACGCGCAGACGCAATGACGGCGTCATCTTCCACGTCAGGCCGGGACTGATCCATCCTTCCGAGCGGTTGAAGCTCTTGACCCACAGTACCTCGGTTTCCCAGGTGCTGTTAACTTTCCAGTTCGCCAAGATGCTGCCGGCGAATTCGTTCTTGTCGACCAGCATCGAGGCATCGTGATGCGACAGCGAACGCCCCACCACCTGGAAGTTCAGACGCAGATCGGACCAGGGGTTGTAGTCCACGCCCAGTGCCGTATCGAGGGAACTTGAGGGCAGCAAGCCGTCGCTATCATCGAGTCGCGTCACCGTGTAACGCCGTCCCGACGTGGCAACCATCTCGGCCTTCCAGATCAAGCCATCGACATCCTTGCTGACGGTGGCGCCGGCCTGGCGGATGCGGTCATGTACGGGTGTGTAGAGCGTGATCGGCAATGGCGCTGGAATAATATTGCGCTCGAAGGTTGGCGACACATCGCGGCTCACGTAGTAAAACGCCGAGACATCCCAGCCTTGCTTCAAGAAACCCGTGCGCGCGCCGAAGCTGCCATTCGAAAATTTATCCTGCGGTTGCTGATCAGGATTTATGCCATACAGGTACCCCGGCGTAGGCGGTGCGGGATAGGGATAGAAGTCGCTGCCGACCCTGCCGATCTTGTCATAGGTCTGCACCGGTACCCACAGCAATTCGCTGTGCCAGTCGCCACTGAATTTTTCGAAGCGCGCAGCCCAGGTCGTGCGGCGCACATTCTCCAGATCGGTCGACAGAAAATCGCGCATGTCGCGCGGCGACACCACATCGGCGACGAAGACGCCGACCATCTCGCCCCACACCACGTTCTGCTTGCCCAGGCGCATTTCCCAGCTGCCGATGGACTTGTCGATGTAGTTCTCGCGCAGCTCGATGCCGAAGCGCTGATCCTGACGCACGTCGGTGTTGTAATAGCGATCGCCAGCGCCGACGTAGGCCGCGTCGGCGTCCACGCGCACACCCAACTTCCACTTCAGACCATCGCCGCCTTGTGCGTTGAGATTGGTGCGCACGCGCTCGTGCGACCAATGATCGGGATCGTCGATGTCGCGAAACATATCCAGTTCGACGTTGCCCGAAAAGCGCATGCCAGCGTCTTTGGGCTTGCCCGGCCGCAATCCGGGGAGACCGAGGTCATCGTCCGGCTTCGTCGCCGCACCCGGCTTCGGTGCATCTGCCGGCGACTTGATGTCATCGTCATCGAACAGGGAACTGCGCGATTGCGCCACGGCGCCGTTCGCCATCAGCGCACCGAGCAGCGCGACAAATGCAAGTGTCTTATTGTGTTTGCTCTGCATCAGACTTTCTCCGGCCTATGCTGCTGTCACCCTTGTCAATATTATCCGTCTTTTGCCGACGGCGCTCATTCACGTAGGACCAGCGGTCCGCGTTACGCACGCCCAGCAATACTACTTCGCCATCGTCCATGCGCACCAACCGGTCCGCCATGGCCATGACCCGTTTGTCATGCGTCGAGAAGATAAAGGTCGTTCCCAACCGCTTGTTCAGCGAGCGCATCAGCTGCAGAATTTCGTCGCCCGTCTTGCGGTCCAGGTTGGCGGTTGGCTCATCGGCGAGTACGAGGCGTGGCCCGACCGCCAGCGCGCGCGCAATTGCCACCCGCTGACGCTGTCCACCAGAGAGCTGGTTGGGGCGACGATCCATGTGCGCGCCAAGCCCGACCAGTTCGAGATACTGGCGCACGCGCCGGGCGCGCTCTTCGGCAGAGACATCTTCGCGACGCAGCAGCGGATACTCGACATTCTCAGCCGCCGTGAGAACCGGCAACAGGTTGAACGTCTGGAAGATGAAACCGATGGTGCGATTGCGTAAATGCGCCAGCTCATCGGCCTTGCGCCCTGCCACATCATTGCCGTCGATGAGGATGCGGCCTTCGGTGGGCGTATCGATGCAGCCGATGAGATTGAGCAATGTGGTCTTGCCGCTGCCCGAAGGCCCGGCGATGGCCATGAACACGCCTTGCTCGATGGATAGGGAAACGCGCTTGAGCGCAGTGACGCGCTGCTCGCCGAGCTGGTATTCCTTGACGACGTTTTCAACCTGAACAACGTTCATCGCGTTCTTTCTTGTCAAGCGCCAAGCCTCAGGCCATGCTTACGGCCACGTCCACCAGAATTCTGCTGCCCACTTCTTACGGAGAACCATTCATGCCGAAACGCCTGATCGCGGCCCACCTGCAAGGCTTTGCTATCCGCCTTGTCTTGATTTCGCTGGCAAGTTTAACACCCGTGTTCGCCACTGCCGACGACGATGCTGCCAAAAAGCTCGTGGAGACGGCCGACCGCGTGCGCTTCCCTGCAGAAGGTTTCCAGGTCGACATCAACATCACCTCGCGCGCGCCGAACCAGTCAGACGAACTCCATAAATACCGCGTGCTCTCCAAGGGCAACGATAACACCATTGTCATGACGGTCGAGCCGGCGGCCGACCGCGGCCAGATACTGCTCATGAAGGCGCGCGACTTGTGGCTGTTCATGCCCAGTGTATCGCAGCCGGTGCGCCTGTCGGTCGCCCAGCGCATGACGGGAGAGGTTTCCTATGGCGATCTGGCGCGCGCCAATTTCAGCGGCGATTACACGCCGAAGCTGTTGCGTACCGACAAGATCGATGGCGAGGAATACCAGGTGCTGGAACTGACGGCGGTGGATCGCGGCGTGGCTTATTCACGCGTGCTCTACTGGATTCACACCAGCAACGGTTACCCTTATCGCGCCGAGTTCTACTCGCTATCAAACCGCCTGCTCAAGACTTGCCACTACGAGAGCTTCAAACAACTTGCCGGACATATACGCCCGACGCGGCTGGTGATGGAAGATGCACTCAAGCAAGGCGAGGTGTCGGTGCTGGAATACGACGCAATGAAACTGCGCGAGTTACCCGACTATGTGTTTACGAAGGAGTACCTGAAGAAGCTGGACTGACGCAATGCCGCTGACGGCGGCTGGCGCAACCTCCTGCGGAGTCCCACCCCACTCCCATTTGTCATTTTTTGAAAACTGTCAGGCGCCAGTGCGCCACACCGTCCGCGAGCCGACCGTGGTCGATGCTGCCGCAGTGTGCATATCGATATTGGTGATCTGTGCCTTTTCCGCAAGCTCGGCCAACGGTATGCCAACGCGATATTCGGCCTCGATCATCTCCAACAAGGGCAAAAGCGTATGCGTCAGTTCGCGCAGGCGTTTCTTCGCTTCGTCGCCGCTGCCGGTGCGGATTTGCGTCAGGGCATGGTCTACGCTGACGGCGAGTCGGCTGAAGCGGCCGACCGTGTCTGCAGTGACTTCGCCCGATTCCGAAACGACACGATTACCGCCAAGCTTGCGGCCATCCGCGACGCGCTGCGCTGCCGTCTGTAGTAAGTGTTCCAGCGAAACCGAAGCATCGCCATGCGCGCTGGCCAAACCCACAGTCAGGCTCACGCGAATGCGGTGCTCCTTGTAGGTCATGACGATGGTTTCGATGGCCCGGCGCAGACGCAATGCGAAGGCACCACAGGCGTCGAGGTCGGCCGACGGCGATATGACGGCGAATTGACCTTCGGCCAAGTGGGCGATGGTGTCTTCCTTGCGGACCTTGGCGGAAAGCAGCTTGGAGAGCTTGCGGTGCACCAGTTGACCGACGCTGTGACCGTAGGATTCGCACAGTCGATCATAGTGATCGACTTCGATGACCATGACACTGACATCACCGCGATTGCGGCGCACGAGTTGTTCACGGCTTTGTTCGAGTTCGCGGCGCGTCTGCGCCAGCTTGGCGAGCGCTTCGAGGCGCGCCAGCAGTTCGACGCGCGGCGTGCCCTTGGTAATGAAGTCAGTCGCGCCGAGTTCCTGCGCGCGCATGCGCGCTTCGTTTTCGTCCTCGCCGGAAATGATCAGCACCGGCAGACAATTGACCCGCGCCAGACGCGAGCCGCGAATGCGTTGCAGCAAACCGAAACCATCCAGGCGCGGCATGGCGATGTCGGAAATGACGACCTCGATGGTCGGGTCCAGCAATAGCGATTGCCAGCCGGCTTCGCCATCGACCTCTTCGCGCACATCGAATTTGTCGCGGATCTGTTTGATCAGCGACGCGCGCACCATGCGCGAATCGTCGACGATCAGGATGCGCGGCAACTGCGCGGCAACTTCAGTCATGTTCCACCCTCATTCGTTTTTACCAACGCGCTTCCCGACATTCTTCCCCCATTCAGTCCGCCTGCGCAACGCGTAGCACGGTTCGTCCATGCGCATGTCCTGCCAGCAACGCTTCAAATACCTGCGGCAGCGCCTCGAAGGGCTGCTCGCTTGCAATGCGTGCCAAATGACGCGGCCGCAGATCCGCCGCAAGGCGCGACCAGGCACGCTCGCGCACACCAAATCCAGCGTAAGCCGAATCTACGCCCAGCAAACTGACGCCGCGCAACACGAACGGCATCACCGTCGTATTCAATGCCGCCCCCGCGGCAAGACCAATACTGGTAACGACGCCGGTCGGTTTGGCAGTGCTCAACAACCAGGCCAGCACTTCTCCACCCACATTGTCGACGGCACCTGCCCATAGACCCTTGTCAAGTGGCTTCATATCTTTCGGCAGTTCGCCGCGCAACATTACACGTGCCGCGCCGAGCGAGCGCAACCACTCAGCCTGCTCGGCCTTGCCGGTCAGCGCCACAACTTCATAACCTCGTCCCGCCAGCATGTCGATAGCGAGGCTACCAACGCCGCCCGTCGCACCTGTCACCAGCACCGCACCGGATTCCGGCTTCAGTCCATTGCTTTCCATGCGATCGATCGCCATGGCCGCGGTCAGTCCCGCCGTGCCGAGCGCCATCGCCTCGAACAGGCTGAGGCTTTCGGGCAAAGGCAAGACCCAGCCACCGGGCACCAGAGCGTATTCAGCATAACCCCCATGATGGGCAACGCCCAAGTCGTAGCTGGTGGCGATGACCTTGTCGCCCGGCTTGAAACGCGGCGCAGCGCTGCGCACTACGATGCCCGCCAGATCGACGCCTCCCACACAAGGGAAGCGTTTGACGATGCTGCCTTGTCGGCTGGCGGCGAGAGCGTCCTTATAATTGACGCTGGAATACACCACGCGGACCAGCACGTCGCCCGCATCGAAGCGCGATTCGTCGAACTGCACAAAGCTGCCCGAGACGCTACCTTTGTCCTGCTCGATCAGAAAAGCGCGGAATGGCTTCACGCAAACAGCTCCATCAGGATTCGGCGAACAAAGTCATGTTCAAAAACAAATGTGACGAATTATAGACATACCCTTTCGGGCAACTTTAACAATTCTGCCTTGCCATTGTGCGCGCATGCACATTCTGCAAAATAAAAGAGACACTACGATGTCGCTGAAACGCCGGTACTTGCTCAAGATTTCGGCGACGGATGCCGTTAGCCTGTCAGGAAATGTGGAGTTGGACCGATGATCGAAGCACCACTAACGAGTATCGACAGCTATATCGCGTACTTTAGCCAGACCGAACTGCCGGTGCTGCGTCGCAGCGTGCGTGCGCTGGCCGAGCTGCGTGCGCAAGAAGACAATGTCAGCGGCCGACGTCTGGCTACCGTCGTGCTGCAGGATCCACTCATGACGCTGCGCGTGCTGGTGTATCTCGAAGCCAACCGGCGCAGCACGCAGAACCACGATATCACGACCATCGAACGGGCGATCATGATGCTCGGCATCACGCCCTTCTTCGATAAATTCTCCGATCTGCCCACCATCGAGGATCAGCTCGCCAATCATCCGCGCTCGCTGCTGGGCATGCTGCACGTCATCTCACGCGCCCGTCAGGCCGCCGCCTACGCTTACGACTGGGCCATGTTGCGCCATGACATGGACATAGACGAGGTTACCGTCGCGGCCTTGCTGCACGATGCGGCCGAAATTCTCTGCTGGTGTTTTGCCCCCGAACTGATGTATCAGGTTACGCAACGCATGCACGAAACACCGGGTCTGCGCAGCGCCAAAGCGCAACGCTCAGTGTTCGGTTTTGACATGCACGATATTCAATTGGCATTAGCGCAAGCATGGCATCTGCCTGAATTGCTCATCACCCTGATGAGCGACAGGCACGGACACAACCCCCGCGTACATAACGTCGTCCTCGCCAACAATCTCGCGCGTCACGCTTCCAAGGGCTGGAGCGACCCGGCCTTGCCCGATGATTACCAGGCCATTGCACGCCTTTTGCACATGAGCAACGAACAAGTGTTGCGGCGCCTCGACGTGCCAGAAGAGTTCTGGCCGCCCACGACGTCCGGCGAGGCCTCGGCGAATATGCCCGATGCGCCCGGTACTGCCTAGCTCCATCCCGAGCCCGAATACATCCTAGTCTCGATCTGTCCCACTTTGCCAAACTGTCGGAGGCGCATGTCATGAGTGTTCGCGGTGCTGTCATTCTCGGTGTGCTGGTGCTTGTGCTGTTTTATGTCGTTTTCATATACAACACGCTGGTGCAACTCAAGCACGCGGTGGCGAAAGCCTGGGCCAATGTCGATGTGCTGCTCAAGCAGCGCCATGATGAGCTGCCCAAGCTGGTAGAGGTCTGTCGTCAGTATCGCGATTTCGAACAAGCCACGCTGGAACGCGTCATTGCCGCGCGCAGCAAGGTGCAGGACGCCAGTCAACAACGCGACATGGGCGCACTAGGCGAAGCCGAAGCAGCGCTACGTGCCAGCACCGGCCGCTTGTTCGCGGTCGCCGAGGCTTACCCGGAGCTGCGCGCCAACGAACACTTCATGCAGTTGCAGGCGCGCATCACCACGCTGGAAAACGGCATCGCCGATCGTCGCGAGCTTTACAACGATTCGGTCAATCTCCTCAACGTCGGCCGCGAACAATTCCCCGATCTGCTCATCGCGCGGCTGTTCGGCTTCCAGGAAGCGGCATTGCTCGAATTCGCCGCGAGCGAAAAAGCGGACGTCGATATGGCTACGCTGTTCCGCCCCGCTGCATAAGACCTCGACGCTATCGATGGCATCTCCGGCCTTCCCGGTCGCAAGACATTGTCATTTCACCGGGCCGCAATGAACCTCTCCCTGGTACCCATCGGCTCACTTCGCCGGGCGCAAGCGCTGCTGCCTTTCGGCGTGCAAGTCTTTCTGGCCGGATATGCCATGCACGTGCATTGCGGCGCCGGCGCATGGCTTGCCATCCTGCTACTCACCGTCGTCAGCCTCACTGCCTGGCTGAAAAGCTTGCGCACCTTGCAAATCATCACCGCTACGCCGGTGTCGCGCGTCAACTCGGCGGCGCAGGGCTACGTCGCACTGCAAGGTCGCGGCAAGGCGCTAGTGGGCGTTCCCTTGCTCTCGCCGTTCAACGGCCTGCCCGTACTGTGGTATCGCTTGCATACGCAACAGCGCGACGGCCGGGGGCGCTGGCAGTCATGCAGTTGGGATGAAAGCGATGCGTGCCTGATACTCGAAGACGAGAGCGGCCAATGCGTCATCGACCCGCAGGGTGCGGAGGTGCACACGCTTCAACGCGAAACCGAGGTACGCGACGATATGCGCTACACGCAGTGGTGTCTCACCGAGCACATGCCGCTACTCGTGCTCGGCAACTTCAAGACCCTGCAAGGCGAAACGCTCACGCAAACGGAACGCGAAACAGTGAAGGAAGTATTGGCCGACTGGAAACAGGACAAAGCCGAATTGTTGCGTCGCTTCGATCTGAACGGCGATCGCGAAATCGATGAAACCGAATGGTCGCTGGCCCGCGCCGAAGCTGTGCGCGAAGCGCGCCGCCAACGCGTCGAAGCCGATCAGATGGCCGCCACGCATCTCGTGCAACAAACGTGCGATCGCAGACCCTTCATCCTGTCCGCCGTCAAACCCTGGCGCCTCAAGCTGCCGCATCGGGCGTGGTGCGTATGGCACGCAGCGATGTTTCTGGTGGCATGTATCGGCGTCGCCGCACTTCAACAAACGGGAGTGCTTGCGTTACCCTGACGGAACTCGTTCCTGGAGTCTTCAAATGTCCGTTCAAGAATTCGTTGTCACCCCGCCCGCCACCGTCAGCCTGCCCGTCAGCGGCACCGAGGCGCGCTTTCCCGTGCGGCGCATCTATTGCGTCGGTCGCAATTACCTCGATCACATCCGTGAACTCGGCAATGACGAAAAACAGCCGCCGATCTTCTTCGCCAAGCCGGCCGACGCCATCGTGCAGGACGGCGCCACCATTGCCTATGCGGCGGTCACGGAGAATTTTCACTATGAGGTCGAACTCGTTGTTGCTATCGGCAAGAGCGGTCACAACATCGGCGAGACTGATGCGTTAAGCCACGTATATGGCTACGCCGTGGCGCTGGACATGACACGTCGCGATCTGCAGAAAGCATTGTCCAGCAAAGGTTCGCCGTGGGATGTTGCCAAGGGCTTCGACGAGTCGTGCCCATGCGGCACCGTCTATCCGGTGGCGAGCGTCGGCAACATCAATGACAACAGCATTACGCTGACAGTCAACGGCGAAGTAAAGCAACAGGCGACACTCGACCTGATGATCTGGAACGTGCCGCAAGTCATCGCCGAACTCTCGCGTCTGTTCATATTGCAGCCGGGCGACCTTATCCTCACGGGCACGCCTGCCGGTGTCGGCCCAGTTGTGCCGGATGATGTGATGGTGGGCAGTATCGATAAGCTTGGCACACTCACGATTCGCGTCGGCGAGCGTGCTCGTTGATCTAAAGATTCTTTGTCCGTTCTCGCCTCACGTCGGCAAGCAATTCGAAGTGTCGCAAACGCTGAATTCGTCATTCCCGCGAAAGCGGGAATCCACTTCTACGTACGGTCTGTGCCACCAAGTAGATTCCCGCTTTCGCGGGAATGACGAATTTTGAAACGTTGGGGACTCACGTGTGTAGTTCTCGAAGCTGGGCGGTGAGCGCGCTCAGTTCGACTTGCCTTCCAGCGTTTCCCAACGCTCCAGCAGCATCAGCAACTCGTCATCGATTGCGCTCAGGCGCGTATTCAGCGCTGGCACTTCCGCCGGCCGATCACGATAGAAATTCGGATCGGCGATCTGTTGTTGCAGCGCCGCCTGTTCCGCTTCGAGTGCCTTGATTTTCGCCGGCAGGCCATCGAGTTCGCGCTTCTCGTTGAAGCTGAGTTTCGCCGCTTTCGCCGCCGGCTTGACGGCTTCCACAGGCTTTGCGGCAGGTCTCGCTGCGGCCTTATCGGCTGCGGCTTCCGCACTCGTCACGCGCAGCCAGTCCTGATAGCCGCCGGCGTATTCGCGCCACACGCCTTGCTTGCCATCGCCTTCGGCGGCGATGGTTTGCGTGACGACGTTGTCGAGAAAGGTCCGGTCATGGCTAACGAGAAAAACCGTGCCCTGATATTCCAATAGCAATTGTTCGAGCAACTCCAGCGTCTCGACATCGAGGTCATTGGTCGGTTCGTCGAGCACAAGAATATTGGTGGATTTCGCGAACAGTCGCGCCAGCAACAGGCGATTGCGCTCGCCACCAGAGAGCGATTTCACCGGCGAGCGCGCACGCTGTGGCGAAAACAGGAAGTCGCCCAGGTAGCCAATGACGTGCTTGCGGCTCTCGCCGATCTCGACGTAGTCCGAGCCGGGACTGATGACTTCGGCCAGCGTCGCTTCCGGGTCCAGCGCCGTGCGGAACTGATCGAAATAGGCGATCTGCTGCTTGGTGCCACGTTTTATGCTACCGGCATCCGGCTCAAGTTCGCCGAGGATGATCTTGAGCAAGGTGGTCTTGCCTGCGCCGTTGGGGCCGATCAAGCCGATGCGGTCGCCGCGCATCAATCGTGCGGAGAAATCCTTGATGACCCAACGCACGCCATAGCACTTGCCGACGCCTTCCAACTCGGCGACAAGCTGACCACTCTTCTCGCCCTGATCGATCTGGAAGTTGACTTGGCCGATGCGCTCGCGGCGCGCGCTGCGTTGCAGGCGCAAGGCTTCGAGACGCCGCACGCGGCCCTCGTTGCGCGTGCGACGCGCTTCGACGCCCTTGCGAATCCACACTTCTTCCTGCGCCAAAATCTTATCGAAATCGGCGCTGTTCTTGGCTTCGATCTCCAGCATCTCGGCCTTGCGTTGCTGGTAAGCGGTGAAGCTGCCGGGGAAACTCATGAGCCGGCCGCGATCGAGTTCGACGATGCGCGTGGACACGGCGTCCATGAACGAGCGGTCGTGGGTGATGACCATCACGCCACCGCGAAAGCCCTTGATCAGTTCTTCGAGCCAGCTGATGGCGGCGATATCGAGGTGATTGGTCGGCTCATCGAGCAGCAGCAGATCGGGCTCGGCCGCCAGGGCGCGCGCCAGCGCAACGCGTTTGACGCCACCGCCGGAGAGGCTGGACACCAATGCGTCGCCATCAAGCTTGAGGCGATCGAGCACCTGCTCGACCTTGTGATGCACGGCCCAGCCATTGGTGGCGTCGAGTTCGTGCTGCAGGTCGGCCATGCGATCCATGGCACTCTCATCGCCATGCGCCAGCGCGTGGGCGGCAGCATGATAGTCCGCCACCAGACGCGCCGCTTCGCCGATGCCCTCGGCCACCGTGGCGAAGATATCCTTGTCCATCGGAAAGTCCGGCTCCTGCGCGACATAGGCGATGCGCAGATTCGGTTGGCGCCATACTGTGCCATCATCGAGTCTGGCCATTCCGGCGAGCGTGCGCAGCAGGCTGGACTTGCCAGCGCCATTGCGGCCGATCAGCGCAACCTTCTCGCCCGGTTCGAGTACCAACTCGGTATGGTCAAGCAGGGCGACATCGCCAAAGGCGAGGCAGGCGTTATCGAGGGTCAGCAGCGGCATGGTATAGGCTTTGTAAAAGAGGCTTTGTAAAAGAGGTCTGGCAAAAGAGGGATGATGGCATCTGCGGGGTTTCGGCCATGAAGACCTGTCACCCGCAGCATGAACAAGGGAGGACGCAATTCTACGCCGCCCTCTGCGCTACCGTAAGTAAAGCTAGGCACTACGACTGCTAATATCCAATCTACATTTCTCTGCTTAGGCGTAAACTCTCCTGTACATGAACGACGCTTCGAGCCGACTTGCCAGCCTGAGCAGCGCCAACAATCACCTGCGCACGCGTTTCGTGCGGGGCTTGGCAGTGCTCGCGGCGCTGGTCGCCCTGGTGGCGGCAGGCATGTTGGCTGGCTTGGCGGGCGCCTGTACGGTGATACTGGCGATGGCCGCTACCTGGGCTTTTTGCCAGTTCGCGCGCAACGCTGACACGCACGTCACTGCGCAAAGCGAAGTACACCGCCGCGCCCGCGCCTTCATGCAACGCTCAATCGACGTCATTCCCGAACCGATTTTCGTCAAGGGCGCGGATGGCAGTCTGGTCATGGTCAATGAGGCCTACTGCAAACAGCGCAATCTGACGCGCGAACAAATCCTCGGCAGGACAGCCAGTTCTCTGACGCGTTCCGACGCACTGGCCAACCTGATTCGGCAGGAAGACGAAGCCATTCTCGCTGGCGCACAAGTCTTCAAGGAAGAATGCATTCCGCATCCCGTCACCGGCGCGGACCTTTACCAGATTGTCGCCAAGGCGCGCAGCGAAGATGAAGAAGGCAAGCCGCTCATCATCGGCACCTTCGTCGACATCACTAATGTACGCATTGCCGAACAGGAAGCGCGCGACACACTGGCGGCGCAAAGCCGTCTGCGCGACTTCCTGCAATTCGTTTTCGATGCCCTGCCCACACCGCTGTTCGTCAAGGATACGCAACACCGTTACATCATGACCAACCGCGCGCACATGCTGAACACCGGCCTGTCCATGCATGAGCTGCTCGGCAAGCGTGCCAGCGACATCACTACGCCGGACGTCGCGGCAATGATCGAAGCCAGCGAAGACGAATTGCTGCAAACCGACGATGGACGGGTACACGAATCCGAGCACATGATATCCAATCGTCATGGCGAGCAGCGTCGTGAGATCCTGCGCAAAGTCGTCGGCCGCGATGGCGAGGGTCAGCACGTCATCATCGGCACGGCTACCGACATCACCTCGCTGCGCCACGCCGAAGCGCGCTGGCAGTTCGCCCTCGAAGGCGCAGGCGATGGTCTATGGGACTGGGATTTGGGCGCCGGAAAAGTCTTCTACTCGCCACGCTGGAAAGCCATGCAGGGCTTCGACGAAGCCGACATCAGCGACGACCAGAGCGAGCGCACGCGCCGTATCCATCCGGACGACCTCGAAGCGGCGCAAGCCGCGCTCGACGTGCATCTCTCCGGCCATGTGCCCGTCTACATCTGCGAGTTGCGGCAGCAGCGCAAGGATGGCGAATACATCTGGCTGCTCGATCGTGGCCGCGTCGTCGAACGCGCGGCCGACGGTACGCCCTTGCAGATGATCGGCATCTACACCGACATCACCCATCACAAGCACGCCGAAGAAGAACTGCGTCGCCACCGCGACAGCCTCAAGAGCATGGTCGAAGAACAGACGGTGGACCTGTTGCGCGCCAAGGAAGTCGCCGAACGGGCCAATGCCGCCAAAAGCCAGTTCCTCGCCAATATGTCACATGAATTACGCACACCGATGCATGCTGTCCTCAGCTTCGCGCGGCTCGGCGAAGAGCGGGCCGACGGCGCGCAGTTATCGAAGGAGGCGCCCGACAAGTTGCGCACCTACTTCCAGCGCATCCGCGAGAGTGGCGAACGCCTACTGAATCTGCTTAACGACTTGCTCGATCTCTCCAAACTCGAATCCGGGCGCATGATCATGCGCATACAACGCATCCATTTCGAAAGCGTCGTTCAGGAAGCGTTGGTAGAGTTCGAAGCCAGTCTGCTGGCCAAGCAGCTCGTAGCCATAATGCATAGCAACGATTGTGACACGCTCGTGATGGCGGACGGCACGCGCCTGGCCCAGGTAGTGCGCAACCTGCTCTCCAACGCCATCAAGTTCTCGCCCGAAGGCAGCCGCATCACATTGAGTTTCCAAGCCTTCGGCAACGAAGACAGCGAGCGCGGCGTCGAACTCAACGTCGCCGACGAAGGTGTCGGCATCCCCTCCGAAGAACTCGAAAGCGTTTTCGACAAATTCGTACAGAGCAGCAAGACCCGCAACAATGCCGGCGGCACCGGGCTGGGCTTGCCCATCTGCCGCGAAATCGTCAACGCCCATCACGGCCAGCTCTTCGCCCGCAACCGTATACCGCAGGGTACGGAATTCATCGTGCGCATCCCAAGGTATCCACGATCCGAAGCGGCGCCCGAGCCAGCGAACGAGACCGACACGCATTGAAGCGGACGACGACGTTCGACCTGTGAAACCACGGGTCGAGCAGCTACAATACGCGCCGGCTGCAGTCCTGCCGTCGCATCTCATCGTAGTTCAATGGATAGAACGGCCGCCTCCTAAGCGGCAGATACAGGTTCGATTCCTGTCGATGGGACCAGGATGGAGAACCGCTTTATTCCTGCGTTAAGACGGAAAGCGCACTCCGAAGTACTCCTAGATCAGCCGGCTTGACCAGGTGCAGCGCAAATCCACTTTGCATAATCTTGTCTTGCACTTCCTCGCCATAGGCCGTCAGCGCAATCATTGGAACGGCGCTGGTCGCTGCGTTTGAGCGTATTGCTGTGGCGACACCGTATCCATCCAATCCAGGAAGGCCAATGTCACAAATAATAATGTCTGGCACGAACAACGCGGCAGCCTGAAGCCCCGTTACGCCATCGTATGCAACCTCCACGTTGTAACCGAGGATACCCAGCAACACTTGCAACGTGTCCGCTGAATCGCGGTTGTCTTCAATGACAAGTACGAGAATTGGTTTCTGCCGCAAAGCGATTCTCTCCAAACGGTACGGCCGTTCCCTGATTGTCGGCCGTCGGGCACTTCCAAATCCAAACGCCCAGATTGATAGTGTAGAAAATTCAGGCAATCCACTAGGTAGCCTGCCGAACATAACGGTAAAAAGCCGCCTGATCGCTCGCCGATCGCTCATGAAATATTCATAGCCCCGCATCTACGAAGGCGTACTATCAGTAACTCCGTAGCAAACGCGGTCAGCGACTCATGCCTATGGAAAGCCCAGCGAGCAGCCCACTAACAGCCCTGGCGCACAGCTCGGGAAAGCCTGTGGCTGCGGCGCAAATCGCAGATGCGATGGTCTCGACGTGGCTAGAGATTGACGCAGCCCTACGTCCCATCATCGGACAGGGCGGTGTCGCTGCGCTCTATAAACGCAGCCTGTACCTCAGTGCTCAAGCCCACCCATGGCTGGGGAGCACGCAAGAGGGCGTTCAGGCCCCCATGGACCTGGCGGCGCTGAAGGTTGTAATCGCAGAGCAGACCAACGCCAACGCTGCCGCCGGTAGCCGCGCCCTTCTTCACACATTCAACGAATTGCTGACCAGTCTGGTCGGACCTTCGCTCACTGAACGGTTACTGCGATCCGTGTGGGCAAACTCTTTCAGCGGCTCGCCCGCGCAGGACTCCTCGCCATGAGTAACAAAGTGACCATCAATCGTTTGGCGACAGGCGTGCCTGGACTGGACGAAGTGCTTGGCGGAGGGTTGCCCGAATTCTCTTTCAATCTCATCGCCGGCCAGCCCGGCTGCGGCAAAACGACGCTTGCACATCAAATGATGTTTGCATTAGCAACGCCCGAGCGCCCGGCCTTGTACCTGACTGTGCTGGGCGAGCCGCCTTTGAAGATGTTGCGTTACCAGCAGCAGTTCGATTTCTTCGACAGCGAGCGGATCAACGAGTCCATTCACTTCATCAATCTGGCTGACGATACCCTTGCCGGCGATCTCGACCAGGTGCTGCGTCGCATTGTCGCCGAAGTGGCGGCACACAATCCCGCGCTGGTATTCGTCGACTCCTTCCGTTCCGTGATGCTGGCTGGCAGTGGCAATGGCAGCCCGCACAACAGTTTGCAACAGTTCGTGCAGCAGCTGGGTATGCTGATGACAACTTGGCAGGCGACGACTTTCCTGATCGGCGAGTATTTCACCGAGGCCGATCCCAATCCGGTATTCACGGTGGCGGATGGGCTGATCTGGCTGCGCCAGAGCGTGCAGCGCAATTCCATGGTCCGTAAGATGGAAATCATGAAGATGCGCGGCCAGCCGACGCTGGCCGGGCTGCACAGCTTTCGCATCGGCCACACCGGCATCGAGGTGTTTGCGCACCCGCGCGCGGCGGTGGCGTCAGACGCCGAGACAAAAACAAGTTCGCTCAGTGCGCGCCTGTCGATGGGCATGCCGCGCCTGGACGAAATGCTCGGCGGTGGCTTGCCGCGCGGTTACTCGCTGCTCGTGGCCGGGCCTTCCGGATCGGGCAAGAGCATCCTGGCGGCGGCGTTCCTCGCCGAGGGCGCTCGTTGCGGTGAGACCGGCGTCATAGCCGCCTTCGAGCAGCACCCGAACCGATCGCGCAGCCACGTGATTGCCGAACTGATCGAGAGCGGCCAGGTTGCCCTGGTGGATAGCCAGGCGCCCGATCTGTCAATCGACGAGATCGTGGGCTTGCTCATGGGCGAAATTCAGCGACTCAATGCAACACGCGTTGTTATCGATTCGCTGTCCGGCTTCGAGCTGGCCGTGGCGCCGACCTTTCGCGAGGATTTTCGCGAATCGCTGCTGCGCCTGGTGACGACCTTGGCTGGCGCAGGCGTTACGGTGCTCATGACCTCGGAGCTCGAAGACCGTTATACCGACCTGCGCTTCAGTCCCTATGGCACGGCTTTCCTGACCGATGCCATCATCGTGCAGCGCTACATCGAAGTCGATAGCCGACTGCGTCGCGTGATGGCCGTGGTCAAGGTCAGGGCCAGCGCACACTCGGATGAATTGCGCGAATTCAGCGTCCATGACGATGGCATTCGTATCGGAGACATGTTGCCGGATCACGAGGGCTTGCTCGGCGGCAGGCCGACACGAAAATTCGCCACCGATGCGTCCGTCGGCAGCCGCAGGCTCGGCGGCTCCGATGGCTGAGTCGTCTGTGTCCGGTATCTCACCGTGACTACAACCTCCGACCGGAACGAGAGCGAAACGGCGAAGACCGCACGCGAACTTTCTGAACTGCTTACGCAGTTGGGCGAAGCGCGTGCGGTACTTGCCCAGGTGCAACAAGAGGTGGTCGAGGCGGAGAGTCGCCTGAGCAGCAACCAGTCGGCCCAGCTCCTTGAGGCTAATGAGCAACTGGTGCTGCGTATGCTGGGAGCATTGACCGAGGCCGAGACGACCGAGCGGGCGCTGCAAGAAGTTTCGCGATCCGCCGAACTCGATGCCCTGACCGAACTGCCCAATCGCGCGCTGCTGCACGATCGCTTCACGCGCGCCATTGCCAATGCCAAACGCCGCAACAGCCTGTTGGCTTTATTGTTCCTCGATCTCAACGACTTCAAACGCATCAACGATTCGCTCGGTCACGCCGTGGGCGACGAGGTGCTCAAGCTGGCGGCAAGCTGCCTGACGTCTTCGGTACGCGAAGCAGACACGGTGAGCCGGCATGGCGGCGATGAATTCGTCATTTTGCTTACTGAGGTGGCCCGCGCCGCCGATGCGGGCCTTATCGCCCAGAAGGTGATTGCGGCGCTCGGCGCCAATAACCGTGTCGGCAAGCATGAGCTTCGCCTGACGGCAAGCATCGGCATCAGCATCTATCCCGATGACGGCGAAGACGCCGACACACTCATCGATCTGGCGGATGCCGCCATGTACCGCGCCAAGAAACAGGGGCTTGGCAGCTATGCCTTCCACGTCGGGCAGCCGACAGGCCTGCCAAGTTCGGTAGCACCTGTCAACGCGTTGCGCTCGCTGCCCCAGTCGCCTCAGGCATTCGTT
This sequence comes from Rhodocyclales bacterium, assembly GCA_028292505.1. GTDB lineage: Bacteria > Pseudomonadota > Gammaproteobacteria > Burkholderiales > Rhodocyclaceae > Viridibacterium. The sequence goes on along the minus strand of JAQGMF010000052.1, from coordinate 53,904 downwards.
TTTGCCGAACACGAGCGTCATCATGCGCGGCTACAAGAAGCCAACGAGCAGTTGATACTGGCAGCGCTCAGCGCCCAGGAACTACAGTCCGCCGCAGAGCAGGCACACCGGCAACAGAACGAATTCCTGGCGGTGCTGGCGCATGAATTGCGCAACCCGCTGACGCCTATCCGCACGGCAGCGGCTCTGCTTGGGCGAGTGCGCACCGACGAGCCCTTGCTGCTTCGTCTGCAGACCATCATCGAGCGGCAGGTGGTGCACATCTCGCGCCTGGTGGGCGACCTGCTCGATGTGTCGCGCGTCAACACCGGCAAGCTCAGGCTCGACCGCCAGATCATTGAAATAGCCGACGTCATCGAGGCGTCCATCGATGCCTGCATCCCTGCGATCGAAGCGCGCCAGCAGCATTTGCGCGTGGACCTGCCCACGCACACGCTGCAAGTGCATGGCGATCCGGTGCGTCTCACGCAGGTCGTCAGCAACCTGTTCGACAACGCATCGAAGTACACGCATAGCGGCGGCGAGATCAGCTTTTCGGTCAAAGTAGTCGGCGATGCCATTGTCATGACAGTGTCGGACAACGGTATCGGCATCGCAATCGAGGCGCTGCCCAAGGTTTTCGATCCCTTCGTGCAGGACGCACATGCCATCGGCTTCAACGGCGTTGGCCTGGGCATCGGCCTCACCGTCGTGCGCGAACTGGTCGAAGCGCACGATGGCATCGTTGTGGCGCTCAGCGCCGGTACCGGGCTGGGCAGCCAATTCGTGGTGACGCTGCCGCTGAGCGGCGCGTCGATCATCCACGAATAACAGCGCCCGATCTCCCCCTCGTGGCGGCTTCCCCCGCCAGGATTCCGATACGTCCCGGCTGCCACTCACGTAGTACGTGACAGGCCAAATATCCGTCATTGCGAAGACGAAATGACAATCAAAAGGTCACCCCGAATTGAACAAGAATTGGTTTAACTCAAAAGCATATATCCGTCAGATCACGGTGTGGCTGCGCAACAACATTCAACAGCAGGCGCCGGCGAGCGAAGAGCCGCCCCTGCGCGCCGAATTGTTCAGCGCCGATCAGATGGAACTGCACGGCAAAAGCCTGGCGGCAATACACAACCTGACCGTACAACGCGCACCGGACCAGTTGCTCAAGCGCCTGACGGCGAATGCGGAGGTGCTGGCAGGCGTATGCAAATTGCTTACCGAGGCGGTGACGGCCAAGCGGCGGGTCACGCCGGCCGGCGAGTGGTTGCTCGACAATTTCTACCTCATCGAAGATCAGATCCGCACGGCCAGGCGCCATTTGCCGAAAGGCTATAGCCGCGAACTACCGCGTCTGGCGCGTGGCCCGTCGGCCAATCTGCCACGCGTCTATGACATCGCGCTGGAGGCGATTGCGCACGGCGATGGTCGCGTCGACGCAGAAAGTCTCGGCCGTTTCGTGGCCGCCTATCAGACCGTAACGCCGCTGCGCCTTGGCGAGTTGTGGGCGATTCCCATCATGTTGCGTCTGGCGCTGATCGAAAACCTGCGCCGCGTCGGCGTTCGCGTTGCCGAAGGTCGCCTCGATCGCAATCTGGCCGACACTTGGGCGGACCAGATGACGGCGATGGCGGAGAACGACCCGAAAAGCCTGATCCTGGTAGTGGCGGACATGGCGCGCTCCAGCCCGCCCATGACAACGCCATTTGTCTCCGAGCTTGTGCGTCGCCTGCAAGGGCAGAGTTCCGCGCTGGCTTTGCCGCTGACCTGGATCGAACAGCAGCTGGCCGAATCGGCACAGACCATCGAGCAACTGGTGCAGACGGGCAATCAGCAGCAAGCCGCAGACCAGGTGACGGTCAGCAATAGCATCGGCAGCCTGCGCTTTCTCGGCGAGATGGACTGGCGCGAGTTTGTCGAGACGATGAGCGTTGCCGATCACGCGCTGCACAAAGATCCAGCGGGTATCTACGCAACGATGGATTTCGCGACGCGCGACAGATATAGACATGTCATAGAGCGGGTCGCCAAGGGCAGCGAGTTGAGCGAGGCTGGTGTCGCGGAGCTGGCTGTGCAGATGGCTCATGAGCATCTGCAAAGGGCCTCTGACAGTACGGGGCTGAGCGCCTGCGGCGAACACTCATCGCACATCGGTTACTACCTCGTCGACAAAGGCCTCGCCGCGCTGGAACAGGCAGCCTCGTTGCGCCTCTCCCCCCTTGAAACGCTGCGCATCAAGACAACGCAATCGCCCCTGAGCCTTTACGTCGGAGCCATCGCGCTGCTCAGTCTGATCTTTTCCGGCGGACTGGTGTACAAGGCCTACCTTGGCGCTGCCGAGGAATGGCTGCTCGTCGTGACGGGCGTTGTTGCGCTGCTCGCCACGAGCCAGTTCGCGGTAGGCATGGTGAACTGGCTGGCAACCTTGCTGGTCGCGCCGCATTCGCTTCCGCGCCTGGATTATTCCAAAGGCATTGATGCCCAGTCGCGCACGCTGACCGTGGTGCCGACCATGCTGACCAGTGCGCAGAGCATCGATGATCTCGTTGAAGCGCTTGAGGTGCGCTTCCTCGGCAATCGCGACGAGCAATTGTATTTCGCGCTGCTCACTGATTTGCGCGATGCTCCGCAAGAGACAATGCCCGAAGATGCGGCGCTGGTGGAGCTCGCGGCAACGCGTATCGCGGCACTCAACGAAAAGTATCGCGATGACCATAATGACGATGGCAACTCCGGAGCGGTAGACGAACCTGCTCGCGCAGCACGCCCCACGAAGTTCTTCCTGCTGCACCGTCCGCGTCGCTGGAATCCGCATGAGCGCGTCTGGATGGGCCACGAGCGCAAGCGCGGCAAGCTTGGCGACCTGAATGCGCTATTGCGCGGTGACGTGGCGGTCGAGGGTAATAATCGCTTCTCGCTGATTGTTGGCGACACCAGTGTCTTGCGCGGCGTGAAGTACGTCATCACGCTGGACACCGACACGCAACTGCCGCGCGATGCGGCGCGCAAGTTCGTCGCGACGATGGCGCATCCACTCAATCAGCCGCGCTTCACAACTCCCGAAGGTGCTGACAACAATACAGTCGGGCCTGAACGCGTTGTCGCTGGCTACGGCATTCTGCAGCCACGCGTGGCGGTGAGTCTGCCGGGCAGCAACCGTTCGCGCTATGCGCAATTGTTCGGCGGCGATCCGGGTATCGATCCGTACACGCGCACGGTCTCCGATGTTTATCAGGACGTGTTTGGCGAAGGTTCCTTCATCGGCAAGGGCATCTACGATGTCGACGCTTTCGAGCGGGCGCTGTGCGGGCGTTTTCCTGACAATCGCATTCTGAGTCACGACTTGATCGAAGGCTGCTACGCGCGCTCCGGCCTGCTCAGCGATGTCGAACTCTACGAGAGTTATCCATCGCGCTACAGCGCCGATGTAAGCCGACGTCATCGCTGGATACGCGGCGACTGGCAGTTGTTGCCGCAACTGCTCGGCCATGGCCAGACAATGCAGGCACGCAAGAATGCGGCCAATGGTACGGCGAGACTGAGCGCCTTGTCGCGCTGGAAACTGTTCGACAATCTGCGTCGCAGCCTGGTGCCGACGGCACTGACACTCATGTTGGTGTTGGGGTGGACGGTATTGCCCGCAGCGTGGCTGTGGACCTTGTCGGTGCTCGCAATACTGTTGATCTCGCCGCTCAGTGCGTTGCTTCTCGACACTGTGCGCAAGCCGCCCGAAATGTTGCTCGGACAGCACTTCACGGCGATGGGCGACGCCGCCGAGCGCAGCTTGTCGTATGCGGCATTCACGCTGGTGTGCCTGCCTTACGAAGCTTTCTTCAGCCTCGACGCGATTGCGCGCAGCTTGTGGCGCCTGATGGTGAGCCGCAGACGCATGCTCGAGTGGAATCCGTCGGGCGAGCATGCCGCCACGGCCGATAGTAGCGACCGCGTACGGGCCATGTGGTTCGGCCCGGCGCTGGCGGTGTTTATTCTTGTATATCTGTCTGTCATGAACCCGCTGGTGTTGACGCACGCCATGCCGATCCTGGCGCTATGGTTCGCGTCGCCTGCCATCGTCTGGTGGATGAGCCGCACTCTGCCGCCGCGCCAGGTTCACCTGTCGTCCGATCAACTGATCTTCCTGCGCAATCTCGCGCGCAAAACATGGGCATTCTTCGACAGATTCGTCGGCGCCGAAGATAACTGGTTGCCGCCGGACAACTATCAGGAACACCCAGTCGCGACGATTGCGCATCGCACCTCACCGACGAACATCGGCATGGCGCTGCTGGCGAATCTGAGCGCTTACGATTTTGGCTACATTGCCGTTGGCGAACTGCTGGAGCGCACCGCCAATACGCTGCAAACCCTCGATGGGCTGGAGCGTTACAAGGGACATTTCTACAACTGGTACGACACGCAAACGCTGCAGCCCCTGCACCCGATCTATATCTCGACCGTGGATAGCGGCAATCTGGCGGGCCATCTCATGACCCTGCGGCCGGGCCTGCTGGCACTGGCTGATGACAAAGTCATGCATGCCAAGTCGTTCGAGGGGCTGGACGATACGCTGCGTGTCCTCGTCGACGCCTGCGCGGGCTTGCCTGTGGAAGCACAGAGTCTGCTGCTCGAATTCCAGCGCGATCTGGAGAAGGTCTCCGATGCGCGCAACACCTCGCTGGCGGCAGCGCACGTCTGCTTCGAGCGCCTCGCGCATGTTGCCACCAGCCTGCTGGCTTTCACGCAGCATGACCCGGTAAGTGACGCCGACATCTGGGCGCAGGCCCTGGCGCGGCAGTGTCGCAACGCCTGTGACGAGGTCACATTCCTCACTCCGTGGTTGCTGTTGCCCGCAGCACCTGCCGGTTGCCAATTGCCGGAAAATCTGGATGGCATACCAACCCTGCGCGAGCTGGCCTTGCTGGAGGGGACGCTATTGCCGACCGTGGTGCGCCAACAAGAGAGCGCCACGAGCACGCAGGCGCACGACTGGTTGATCGAGTTGCAACGGTTGATCGTTGAAGCCAGCGCGCGCGCGCAGGAGCGGCTGGCGAGCATCGAGCGCCTGGCGCTGCATGCCTGCGAACTGTCGAAGATGGAATACGCTTTCCTCTACGACGAAGCACGTCATCTGCTGACCATCGGCTACAACCTCGACGAGCGTCGACGCGATTCGAGTTGCTATGACCTCTTGGCGTCGGAGGCGCGTCTGTGCAGCTTCGTCGCCATCGCGCAGGGCAAGATACCGCAGGAGAACTGGTTCGCGCTCGGGCGTCTGCTCGCATCGGGCAGCGGCGATCCTATCCTGATGTCATGGAGCGGCTCGATGTTCGAGTACCTCATGCCGCTGCTGGTCATGCCGACTTTCGACAATACCTTGCTGGACGAGACCAATCAGGCCGCGGTGCAGCGGCAGATCGAGTACGGCAAGCAGCGCGGCGTGCCGTGGGGCATTTCGGAGTCCGGCTACAACACGGTCGATGCGCAGTTCAACTACCAGTATCGTGCTTTCGGTGTTCCCGGTCTGGGTCTGAAGCGCGGGCTCGCCGAAGATCTGGTGATTGCGCCGTACGCATCCGTCATGGCATTGATGGTGGTGCCGGAAAATGCCTGCGCCAATCTACAAGGCCTTGCTGCCGAAGGAATGCTCGGTCGATACGGTTTCTACGAAGCGGTCGACTACACGCCCCTGCGGCAACGACGCGGGGAAACACGTGCCATCGTGCGCTCCTTCATGGCGCATCACCAGGGCATGAGTCTTCTGTCGCTGAACTACCTGTTGCAGGGCAGGCCGATGCAGCGTCGCTTCGAGACCGATCCGCTGTTCCAGGCGACCATGTTGCTGTTGCACGAACGCATTCCGAAGGCCACCAGCTTCCACGCGCCCGATGTCGACCTGTCTGGCATGCATGCCACCGCCAACGATTCTGAGATGCCGATCCGCGTGTTCAAGATGGCCGACACGCCTGTGCCCGAAGTGCAGCTCCTGTCGAACGGCCGTTACCACGTCATGGTCACCAACGCGGGCGGCGGCTACAGTCGCTGGAAGGATCTCGACCTGACGCGCTGGCGCGAAGACAGCACCTGCGACAACTGGGGTACTTTCTGCTACATCCGCGACCTGGAGAGCAATACCTTCTGGTCGAGCTCGCATCAGCCGACACGCAAGAACGCCGAGCGTTTCGAGGCGATCTTCTCCGAAGGACGAGCCGAGTTCCGCCGTCGCGACGTCGTCGGCCTCGGTGGCGACAACAGTAGTTTCGACACACACACGGAAATCGTCGTGTCGCCCGAAGATGACATTGAACTACGCCGCGTGCGCATCACCAATCGCTCCGGTACGCGTCGTAGTATCGACGTCACCAGTTATGCCGAAGTCGTACTCGCCCCCGCAGCGGCCGATGCAGCACATCCGGCATTCAGCAATCTGTTCGTGCAGACGGAAATCGTCGCCGCGCGCCGCGCGATCCTGTGCACACGCCGGCCGCGCTCGCAGGGCGAAGCCGTGCCCTGGATGCTACATCTGATGACGGTGCATGGCGCCAGCGTCGGCAAAGTGTCCTACGAAACCGACCGCATGCGCTTCATCGGGCGCGGCCAGACTGTTGCGTCACCGCAGGCGATGACGGAGGCGACAACGCTCTCCGGCACGCAGGGCTCGGTGCTCGATCCGGTAGTGGCGATCCGCTACAACATCATCCTGGAGCCCGAGCAGACGGCCACCATCGATATCGTTTCGGGTGCCACCGACACGCGCGAAGCAGCGTTGAGCCTGGTCGACAAGTATCACGACCGCCGCCTTGCCGATCGCGTTTTCGAACTGGCGTGGACACACAGCCAGGTGGTGCTGCGGCAGATCAATGCCACCGAAGCCGACGCGCAGCTCTACGGCCGTCTTGCCAGCTCGGTGCTGTATGCCAATGCCATGCTGCGCGCCGACTCTTCCATCATCCTGCGCAATCGGCGTGGCCAGTCGGGCCTGTGGGGCTATGCGATCTCTGGCGATCTGCCCATCGTGCTGGTGCAGATTGCAAATCCCGACAATATCGATCTCGTGCGTCAGCTCGTGCAGGCGCGCGCCTACTGGCGCCTTAAGGGCCTGGTGGTGGACCTGGTGATCTGGAACGAAGACCACGCGGGTTATCGCCAGCAGTTGCAGGATCAGATCACCGGGCTCATCTCGGCTGGTGTCGAAGCCAATGTCATAGATAAGCCGGGTGGCATCTTCGTGCGGCCGGGCGAGCAGATATCCCACGAGGACCGCATCCTGTTGCAATCGGTGGCGCGCGTCATCCTCTCCGATACACGCGGCACGCTCACGGAGCAGCTCAGCCGCGGCAATGCCGAAGGCCGCGTGCCGCGTCTCGTGCCGACGCGCTCGCACAGTCGCGAATCGCTGATCGAGGCGGCGCTGCCGATACGCCAGTTGAGTTTCTTCAACGGTATCGGCGGTTTCAGCCCGGACGGCCGCGAGTACGTCATCGCGCCCGACGTCGGCAAGATGACGCCTGCACCGTGGTCGAACGTACTCGCCAATCCTGATTTCGGCACGGTCATTTCCGAAAGCGGCATGTCCTACACCTGGGGCGAGAACGCGCACGAATACCGGCTCACGCCATGGCAGAACGACCCGGTCAGCGATGCGGGCGGCGAAGCCTTCTACCTGCGCGATGAGGAGAGTGGCTACTTCTGGTCGCCAACGCCGCTGCCATGTCGTGGCGAGACGCCGTATGTCTGCCGACATGGTTTCGGCTACAGCGTGTTCGAGCATGTCGAAAGCGGCATCCAGTCGGAACTGACGGTGTACGTGGCGCTGGATGCATCGGTGAAATTCTCGGTATTGAAAGTGCGTAATGAATCCGGTCGCGCGCGCAAGCTGTCGGCCACCGGTTATGTCGAATGGGTACTTGGCGATCTGCGGCCCAAGACCACCATGCAGGTGACGACCGAGGTCGACGCATCGAGCGGCGCACTCTTCGCCCGCAACCTCTACAGCAACGAGTTCGCCAGTCGCGTGGCCTTCTTCGATGCGGACGAAGGCGCGCGCACCATTACCTGCGATCGCACCAGCTTCATCGGCCGCAATGGCAGCTTGCGCACGCCATCGGCGATGCGTCGCATGCGTCTGTCGGGCAAGGTCGGCGCCGCGCTCGACCCCTGCGCGGCGATTCAGATTCCGTTCGATCTGGCCGACGGGCAGGAGCGCGAAATCGTCTTTAGACTCGGCGTGGGACGCGACTCGGACATGGGCAACGTGGACTCCGTGCATCGTCTCATTGCGCGCTTCAAAGGCACCATGGCCGCGCGCAGCGCGCTCGATGCCGTGCGCGAATACTGGCGTCATACCCTCGGCGCCGTGCAGGTCGAAACGCCCGACCCGTCGCTCGATGTGATCACCAACGGCTGGCTGATGTACCAGACGATGGCCTGCCGCTTGTGGGCACGCAGTGGCTATTATCAATCGGGCGGCGCCTTCGGTTTCCGCGATCAGTTGCAGGACACCATGGCGCTGATCCACGCTGAGCCGCGCCTGATGCGCGAGCAGGTATTGCTGTGCGCCAGCCGCCAGTTCAAGGAAGGTGATGTGCAGCACTGGTGGCATCCCCCTGCAGGGCGCGGCGTACGCACGCATTGCTCCGACGACTACCTGTGGCTACCGCTCGCCGCTTGCCGTTATGTGCACAGCACCGGCGACACAGGTCTGCTCGACGAGCCGGTGTACTTCCTCGAAGGGCGCCCGGTCAACGCCGAGGACGATTCCTACTACGACCTGCCCGGTCGCTCGGCAGACGCTGCCAGCGTGTATGAACATTGCATACGCGCGATTGAACACGGCCTGCGCTTTGGCGAACATGGTTTGCCGCTGATGGGCTCGGGCGACTGGAACGACGGCATGGACCGCGTCGGCAGTCATGGCAAGGGCGAGAGCGTGTGGCTCGGTTTCTTCCTCTGCGAAGTGTTGACGCAATTCACGGAGCTCGCGCGGCGACGCGGCGATCTGGCGTTTGCCGCCCGCTGCCGTGAAGAAGGTGGCCGCCTGCGCCGCAATATCGAATCCAACGCCTGGGATGGCGCCTGGTACCGCCGCGCCTACTTTGACGACGGCACACCGCTTGGATCGGCGAGCAACGCGGAGTGCCAGATAGATTCGATCTCACAGAGCTGGTCGGTGCTTTCGGGCATGGCTGACGAGACGCGTTCGCGCACGGCTATGGACGAAGTCTACAAGCGCCTCGTGCGCCGCGACGACCAGCTCATCCAGCTGCTCGACCCGCCCTTCGACAAATCGGACCTTTATCCCGGATACATACGTGGCTACGTGCCCGGCGTGCGCGAAAACGGTGGTCAATACACGCATGCCGCAATCTGGACGACGATGGCATTCGCCGCGCTGGGCGACAAGCAACGCGCCTGGGAACTCTTCGGCATGATCAACCCGGTGAATCACGCCTCCTCGCGCAAAGGCATGGCCGCCTACAAGGTCGAGCCCTACGTTGTCTGCGCCGACGTATATGGTGTCGCGCCGCACACCGGGCGCGGCGGCTGGAGCTGGTACACCGGCTCGGCAGGCTGGATGTACCGCATGATCGTCGAGTCGCTACTGGGCGTGCAACGCGAAGCTGACAGGCTGACGATCAATCCGTGTATGCCGGATGACTGGCAGACGTTCAAGCTGCACTATCGATATGGTGAGACGGTCTATCACATCACGGTCCTGCGCTCGTATGCGAATGAAGATGCCGAAGACATAATAGTGTCTGACGGAATACAACTGACTGTCGACGGCGTCTTGCAGGATGGCGTCATCATCGTCATGCACGACGACCATCTGGAACATCAGGTTGAGGTGAATCTGGGGCTAGCGAGCGCAGCGATGATTGCACACGACATGGAGTAAAATCTGCGTACGACAATTAGATATGCCAAATAGGTATATATATGCGTACCAGGATGGCGGGCGGAAAAAGGAATTCGATACTTGACTTGCCGAACGGCAAGATACGTTTTGAAATTCTACTTGTGCTAACGACATGTCATTCCCGCGAAAGCGGGAATCCACTTCTACGTGAGACTTGTGCCGCTGAGTGGATTCCCGCTTTCGCGGGAATGACGAAAATTGGGGCTCAGCAAGTCAAGTATGTAATTCCCAAAAAAAAGCGCCCCTGAAGGCGCTTGCTTTTCCGATGCTTGCGAGCGTTGCCGGCATCCGCGCTAATAGACGATCAAGTCCCGTGCGCTTTTGCCGCATTCTCCTTAGCCAGCAGCCTCTTCGCCTGTCTGTCGCCGCCCTGAGCTTCCTTGGCTGTTTGGGCTGCAGTCTCTGTGGCTTCTTGCAATGCAGCCTTGGCTGCGCTGCTGATCGTCACGACCGTGCTGGGGACTGGCTTCGGCGGGGGTGATGCTTCCTTTTCCTTCGCTTCAGGGGGCTTTGCCGAAGATTGCTGTACCGGTGCCGGCGGCGTTGGGGGTGGCGCGTTGGCTACGGTTGAAATGGGATCGGCCATGATGTTCACCTGAAAAGAATGCGAAAGCCCGGAAAGGCTGTCTTCTTAGGTATCGGCGAAATCCAGGGAAACTGCAATGCCAAGAAGTTCAGGTGGCATTGCCGGAGCCACCGATCCCGGCTTTCACCGGGATGACGGTATGTGTGGGGCCATTATTTACAAAGCACTACACTAGCTGTCAGTGCCAGTTACCTGACGCGAGCCTGACTTGGTACTGTAAAAACGATGTCTGTCCGCCAGGATTCTGCAATCAGGCGGCGTGCCGCTTTATCCACTTCACATACTGATCCATCCAGCTCTGCAGAAATTTCTTGCTGCCTTCGCCGATGTTGCCGTCCTTGTCGAACAGGGCGTCCGTGGCTTGCAGGAATGCTTCCGGCTGGCCCATGGTGGGGACGTTCAGGTAAGCGAGAATATTGCGCAGATGTTGCTGCGCCATCGAGGTACCGATGGCGCCGACCGATACACCGATGACGCCCGCTGGCTTGCCCGCCCACGCGCTCTGCCCATACGGACGCGAGGCGTGGTCGATTGCGTTCTTGAGCACACCGGAAATCGAACGATTGTATTCGGGCGTGACGAACAGAAAGGCGTGCGCGCCCCTGAGCTCGACCTTCAAACGCTTGACCGGCTCGGCCGGGTCGGCGTCATCGTCCTGGTTGTAGAGCGGCAGATCCCCGATCTGTACTGGCTTGAACGAGAAATCCGGGGGCGCCAGCTTGACGATAGCGTTCGCCAGCTTGCGGTTGAATGAGTCGCGGCGAAGGCTGCCGACGATGACTGCCACCTGGTATTGGCTCATGAGGATCTCCATGTAAACGGGGAAAAGCTTGAGGCGAGCACGTATACGGCCGCTTCGATAGGGAATGAATTGCGAACATAGCGACGCGCGTCGCGCCGGTCTGTACGCTTGGAGACGCAAGCCCTTACGTGCGATGGCGAACAGACGCGCCGAGCCAGTGCGCGCAGACTGATTTTTATTGCTTTTTCAGGGAATGGTCATGCGCAAGCTACTCGTTTTGCTATCGATGCTGTTGTGCTCGGCCGCTGTGCCAGCGCAGGTAGGCATTAGCGTCGAGCTAGTTAGTGTGAATATCGGCATCGACCTGCCGCTGTTTCCAGAGCTGGTGCCAGTGCCGGGCTACCCGGTTTATTACGCACCCGATCTGGACGACAACTATTTCTTCTATGACGGCATGTACTGGGTCTACGAAGGAGACAACTGGTATGCCAGCTCGTGGTACAACGGCCCGTGGGAAGTAGTAGAGCCCGAGTTCGTACCGGTATTCATCCTGCGCGTTCCGGTTCGCTACTATCGCCACGCACCGGGCTACTTCCACGGCTGGCGCAGCGATGCGCCGCCTCGCTGGGATCAGCACTGGGGCCATGACTGGGCAGAGCGACGCCATGGCTGGGATCACTGGGATCGCAAAGCAGTCCCGCCTCGCCCACCGCTGCCCGTCTACCAGCGCCAGTATTCCGGCGACAGGTACCCGCGCGGCGCGCAGTTGCAGACGCTGCAAGAACGGAACTATCGCTATCAGCCACACGATCCGCTGGTACGCAAACAGCATGAAGTACTGCGTGCGCAAGTGATGCGCATGCCCGCGCAAGGCCCGGCCCAGGCCGCACCCCAGGACCGGGAGCGTGAACATGCACCTCGCATGAATGAGCGTCAAAATACACAAGCGCCTGCTGTGCAGAACCAGGCGCCCACACCTCACGAACAATCGCCGCAGGTGGATCGTCGACCGCTGCCGCAAGAAGACCGCCGTCAACGCCAGAGAGAAGATCGTCCCGCCACACCGCCATCTGCAGAAGCGCCCGTGGCGCCACGTCAGGCGCAGCCCCAGGGCGAACGGCCGCCGGTGCAAGCAGCCCGCCCGCCTGAAGAACGACACCGCGACCGGCCGCCTGCCCCTCCGCAGGCCGCGCCCGTAGCCCCCCCTCCACCGCCCGCGCAACGCCCGGCGCAGGAAGCTCCGCAACGGCCGCAGCCGGCAGACACGCCGCATGAATCGCGACACGAACAGCACGACGGGCCACAGGGCAATGGCCCACAGGAGCCGAAACGGGAACAGCGGCCGGACGCGGAGAAAGGGCGCGGCAAGAAGGACGACCGGCCTGATGACCAGGGACAGGACCACAAGAAGTAGCGCCTTGCTGGGCCGACAATTCATTTGTCATGTTATTGACGTAGAGAATGTGGCGCGATGAAGTTTGAAATTCGCTGTAATCAATCGTAGGGTGCAGTGAGCGCAGCGAACTGCACCGCATCGGTTGCGTGCGGAATGGTGCAGTTCGCTACGCTCACTGCACCCTACAAGGAATTCGCCCCTTCCCCTTGTCATTACGCTGGCTACCACGCGCCAGTGCGCTGACACTTTTGCTTGTGCTGCATCAAAGAATGCTTCAAGTGCACATTTACACCGGGCTACTAGGTCTAAGATTCTACGAACCTCAACCCGGCAGACCAGCTCCGCATCATGCAAACGTTTTTCATCGCACCTACACGTCAGGACGTCGGCCTGACTTCAGTTTCCCTTGCCGTTATTCGTGCCCTGCAACGTCAGGGGCTGCGCGTGGGCTTTTGCAAGCCCATCGCCCAGGACGACGGCCAGCATATACAGCAGACGGAACGTTCGACGCTTTTTGCGCGCCTGATCTGCGGTATCGATTGTCCCGACGCCCTGCCCGCTTCGCAGGTGGTTGCGCATGTGGCCAATGGCACCAATGACGAGCTACTCGAAGACATCGTCAGTCTGTGCATGCACGCCGCCGAAGGGACCGACGTGCTGGTGGTCGAAGGCTTGCACACGGACACGAGTTATTCCTTCCCCTCGCATCTGAACGTCGAGATCGTGCGCAGTCTGCATGCCGAGCTGATCCTGGTCACCAGCGCAGCCTCCGGCGGTGCGATTGCCGAAGTGCAACTCACCGCAAGTCAATTCCGCAATGACGGTTGCAGCGTCGCAGGTGTCATCGTGAACAAGGCGCCGGAGGAATTCGACGCCGCCACCGCGCAAGTTTCCCTTGGTGCGCTGCCACTGTGGGGCGTGGTGCGGTTCGATCCGGCATTGCTGGCGCCGCGCACGCTGGACGTCGCGCGCCATGTACAGGCCGACATCGTCGTCGAAGGCGAAATCGCACAGCGGCGCGTGGTGGACGTGGTGGTCGCAGGACGTTCCGCCGCCGAAGTGGTCAACCGTCTCAAGCCCGGCGCATTCATTGTCAGTTCGGGCGACCGCGAGGACATCATGCTGGCCACGGCGCTCGCAGCCAGCAGCGGCATCCAACTCGCCGGTCTATTGCTGACTCATTCCAGCGTCATAGACCCACGCATTATGAAATTGGCATCGCATGCTTTCAGCAGCGGCCTGCCGATCCTGCGCACCAATCAGGACAGTTTCACTACGGCCAGCCTGATCAGTCGCGTGCCTGCAGCGGTAGCCGAGGACGATACCGAACGCATGGAGGCGGTAATCGATGCGGTCGCCGAGCAACTCGATGCCGATGCATTGATGAATGGCGTGCGCGTGCCTGCCTCGATCCGCATGTCGCCGCCAGCCTTCCGCTATCGGCTGATACAGAAGGCACGAGCCGCGCGCAAATGCATCGTGTTGCCTGAGGGCGACGAACCGCGCACCATTCGCGCCGCCGTCATCTGCGAACAGAAAGGCATCGCGCATTGCGTGCTGCTCGGCAAGCGCGATGTGATCAGCAGTGTCGCCGCCGCGCTCGGCGTGACCCTGCCGCCCTCGCTCGAAATCATCGACCCCGATGAAGTGCGGGGCGATTATGTCGATGCCATGGTCAAGCTGCGCAAGAGCAAGGGTATGACGCCAGGCCAGGCCCTGGAACAACTGATGGACACTGTCGTGCTGGGCACCATGATGCTCGCCACCGGCAAGGTGCATGGACTGGTCTCCGGCGCAGTGCACACCACGGCCAGCACCGTGCGTCCGGCACTGCAGTTGATCAAGACGGCGCCCGGCTCTTCCATCGTCTCTTCCATTTTCTTCATGTTGATGCCCGACCAGGTACTGGTCTATGGTGACTGCGCGATCAATCCGAATCCGACCGCCGGGCAGCTCGCCGAAATCGCCATCCAGAGCGCGGACAGTGCACGCATGTTCGGCGTCGATCCCAAGGTCGCCATGATCAGTTACAGCACCGGTGTTTCCGGCGCGGGTATCGATGTCGAACGCGTACGCGAGGCCAAGGAAATCGCCAAGAGCACGCGTCCCGATCTCATCATTGACGGTCCGCTGCAATATGACGCCGCCTCGGTCATGGAAGTGGGCGCCAGCAAGGCGCCGGGCAGCGCGGTAGCCGGTCAGGCTACGGTGTTTGTGTTCCCCGATCTGAACACGGGTAACACTACCTACAAGGCAGTACAGCGCAGTGCCAACGTGGTGAGCGTCGGCCCGATGCTGCAAGGTCTGCGCAAGCCGGTCAACGATCTGTCGCGCGGCGCGCTGGTCGATGACATTGTCTTCACCATCGCACTCACGGCGATCCAGGCGGATATGGAAAAGGCGAGCGCGCCCGCCGCGATCATGGCGTAGAAAGCAATCGGGGTGCCTGAGAGGCCGCTCACGATATTCCATTTGTCATGTGTCATATTTGGCGGACGGGCAAACAGCTGCCACGCATTTTCTGAGACGTTCGATTGCACGTCGTAGGGCGGAGTGCCAGCTCCGCCGCATGCAATATGACAAACAATTCCTGATCGGACATACGGCGCAGTTACACTGCGCCCTACCAATGAGAAAAAAATCACCGACAGCTCTTTGATGCTTGACGCAAGCACCCACAGGAGGAAACACCATGTTCGAATCCGCCGAAGTCGGTCATGCCATCGACAAGAAGACTTTTCGCAAGGAAGAGGAAGCGCTGCGCGGCGAGTTGCTGCTGGCGCAGAACGCGCTGCGCGAGCAAGGCAAGTCTCCCGTGGTGGTACTGATCTCCGGCGTGGACGGCGCTGGCAAGGGCGAGACCATCGCCCAGCTTTACGAATGGCTGGACCCGCGCTTCCTCTCCACGCAAGCCTTCGCCGAGCCCAGCGACGAAGAGCGCGAGCATCCCTTCATGTGGCGCTACTGGCGTGCCCTGCCACCTAAGGGACGCATCGGCATCTTCTCTGGCTCCTGGTATTCGATTCCGATCGCCGAACGCATCGCGCGCACGCTCTCGCACGGCAAGCTCGACAATCGTCTCGACCAGATCAACCGCTTCGAATCCATGCTGGTGAATGAAGGCGCGCGCGTGCTCAAATTCTGGTTTCACCTGTCGCGCGACGGGCAGGTCGAGCGCCTGAAGAAACTGGAGAAGAATCCGCGCACCGCGTGGCGCGTCACCAAGCTCTCCTGGGCGCGCACGAAAACTTACGACGAATTGCAGGATGTGGCCGGCCACGTGCTGCGCGTCACCAACACCGCCGCCGCGCCATGGATCATCGTCGACGGCACCGACGACAACTATCGCAACCTGCGTGTCGGCCGCGCCCTGCTCGATGCGCTCAATGCGAGTCTGGCCAACAACGCCAAGCCGCCCGTCGCGCCCGCCGCACCGTTGGTAGCGCGCATCGATGATCGCAACGTCATAAGCGCGCTCGACTTGTCGCAAACCATCTCGGAAAAGAAATACGGGCTCGAACTGGCCAAGTGGCAGGGCCGTCTCTCCGAGCTGTCGCGTCACAAGAAATTCGCCGGCCGCTCGCTGGTGCTCGCCTTCGAGGGCATGGATGCCGCCGGCAAAGGCGGCGCGATCCGTCGCGTCACCGCAGCGCTCGACCCGCGCCAGTTCCAGATCGTACCGATCGCCGCGCCCACCGACGAAGAACGCGCCCAGCCCTACCTTTGGCGATTCTGGCGGCATATTCCGCGTCAAGGTCGCGTCACCGTTTTCGATCGCTCATGGTACGGCCGCGTACTCGTCGAACGCATCGAAGGTTTCTGCGGCGAAGCCGACTGGTTGCGTGCTTACGCCGAGATCAACGATTTCGAACACGAGCTCGTCGAAGCCGGTGCCATTGTCATGAAATTCTGGTTGCAGATCGACAAGGCCGAGCAGATGAGACGTTTCAAGGAGCGCGAAAAGATCGAACACAAACGCTTCAAGATCACCGCCGAAGACTGGCGCAACCGCAAGAAGTGGAACGCCTACCAACAAGCCGCGGTGGACCTGATCGATCGCACCAGCACGGGCAAGGCACCGTGGATCGCCATCGAAGCCAATGACAAGAATTTCGCGCGCGTGAAAATTCTCAAGGCGATTTGCCTGCATCTGGAGAAGGCGCTGGGATGAGGCGCGCGCTACGGACTCCGCGGCAGTGGATGTCCACTCTAACTACGTGCGCTGGTCTGCCTTGATCGCTGCGCCAGCGCACGTTGACAAGGGTAGATATTCATTTGTATCTGCGCAAATGTAGGCAATACTCAAGAGAGCGAAAAAACCAATAGAATCGGTTGAGTGAGTTGCTCAAGCGCAAAACGCGTGCAACATTTCGCCATCTGCGTTTCGCCGAGAGAAAGGGCTGCCCTGAATGTATGACGAATCCTCAGGCGTATTTGTCGGTGATGACGATCCCATATCCTGGGCCTTGCGCCAACACGTTAGAAAATTCAACTTTCGCACGAATATAAAAACGCTTGCTGCAACAATTACCTTCATTGCTCTACCGAGTCACGCAGCGACGTTGGATGTCCGAGAACTGGCCGACTTGTCGTTTGAGGAGCTAGGCAACATCAAGGTCACCTCGGTGTCGAAGAAACCCGAACGTCTTGCCGATGCAGCAGCTTCCGTCTTCGTCATTACGGCGGAGGACATTCGACGCTCTGGAGCCACTAGCCTCCCCGAGGTTTTGAGACTCGCGCCCAATCTGCAGGTTGCTCAGACCAGCGTAAGCGGTTATGCGATCTCCGCCCGAGGATTGAACGGCAGCAACAATAGTGGCCCCAACAAACTATTGGTAATGATCGATGGCCGCTCCGTTTATTCGCCCCTATTTTCTGGTGTGTTCTGGGATGTGCAGGACGTCATGCTGGAAGACGTTGAACGCATCGAAGTCATCAGCGGACCCGGCGCGACACTCTGGGGCGTCAATGCCGTCAATGGCGTCATCAATGTGATCACCCGATCGGCGCA
Organism: Rhodocyclales bacterium; assembly: GCA_028292505.1. GTDB lineage: Bacteria > Pseudomonadota > Gammaproteobacteria > Burkholderiales > Rhodocyclaceae > Viridibacterium. The sequence continues at coordinate 36,271 of JAQGMF010000052.1, read as the reverse complement.
GGACACGCATGGCGGACTGCTTGCAGTGGGTGGGGGTCGCCGTGGCAACGACGAAGCCTTTCGTTATGGCGGCACGATAGCGGGCGATGGTGATTTCAGAGTCTATGGCAAGTATGACAACCGGCGTCACACGCGCACCGAAGATCAAACCGCCGTAAATGACGCCTCGCACCGCGCACAGATTGGATTCCGCACTGACTGGGCGCGTCCAAGCGACAACTTCACACTACTCGGCAATGCCTACAGCGGTACCGAAGAACAACCGGCGCCGGGCGCTATATCAATTTCGGGCACGGCCATTGCCCTTGGTTCGATTGAGGTCTCCGGTGCCAATATGACGGCGGATTGGAAGCATCAGTTGCAGGGAGGCTCCAACATCTCCTTGCAAGCCTACTATGATCGTACGACGCGTAGCGTTCCACCGACCTTCGACGACACGCTCGATGTTGTCGACGTACAGTTACAGCATTCGTTCAGCGCAGGCACCGTGCACGCCATCACCTGGGGGCTGAATTATCGATACGGCATGGACCACGTTACGAATAGCCGCTATTTCGCCTTCCTGCCCGCTGACGTCGATCAGCGCTGGACGAGCTTGTTTGCCCAAGACGAGATCAAGCTGCACCAGAACCTTCAGTTGACCGCCGGGGCGCGACTCGAACACAACGACTATACCGGCTATGAATTTCTACCGAGTTTACGGCTCGCCTGGAAAGCGAGCCCCAATCACCTGATATGGACGGCATTTACGCGTACGGTGCGCGCACCGTCACGGCTCGACCACGACGCATATACGCCTGGAACTTCTCCATGCCTGTTGTGCGGCGGCCCGGATGTTCAGTCCGAGGTGGTGAAAGCTTATGAACTCGGGTATCGCGGCCAGCTCGCTGCCAAGCTATCCTATTCGGCAACCATTTTTCATAATCACTACGAACATCTCCGGACCCTGGAGATTGCACCGAGCGGTACATTCCTGACGTTTGGCAATGACATGAAAGGCAATGCCACTGGCATAGAAATGTGGGGTACATATCAAGCCCTGCGGCAATGGCGTCTGAGTGCGGGCTTCACGGCATTGCGCGAGTGGTTTCAACTCGCCCCCGGCAGTCCCGATACGACAGCCCCGAGCGCCGTCGGGAACGACCCCAAGCATACTGCGCAATTGCGTTCGAGCTGGGACATCACGGCAAACCACGATCTTGACGTCACCGTGCGGCACGTTGCCAAGTTACAAAAAAATGAGGTGCCCGCCTACACAAGCGCAGACGTGCGCTTCGGTTGGAAGTTACGCCAAGATCTCGACTTGTCGATCGTCGGACAGAACCTGTTCGATCATCATTCGGAGTATGGAACTCAGACAAATCGTACTGAGATTGCGCCAGCTTTCTATGTGAAACTTTTATGGCGCCTCTAGCCGATCGGCTACTGACTATATCGGGAAAACAAGTGCTAATGCATTGGTTTCGGTGGTCATTGCGAGCGTGCTTGCCATTGGCATTTCTGTGCGGATGCTGGACTGCGACAGCGCAGACGTCGGAGCATTCGGAAGCCGAATGGCAGGTCAAGGCTGCGTATCTGTTCAAAATCTCCGGCTATGTAGAGTGGCCCCCGGCCGCTTTCAAGAGTGCAGAAAGCCCACTACAAATCGGCGTTTTAGATGCCGATGAATTGGCCTATTATCTATCTGGCATCGTTGCAGGTCGCACGACACAAGGTCGGTCGGTGAATGTACTCAAACTGAAACGCGGCGATTCCCTGACCGGTCTTGGCATTCTCTTCATCGGCAGATCGGACGCGGGCCAGCTGGCCCAGATTCTCTCCACCATCAAGGGTCAGCCAACACTCATTGTTACGGATATGGACGAAGGGCTTACCTTGGGCAGCATGGTCAATTTTGTGCTTGTCGATGGCAAAGTGCGATTCGAACTCGCGCCCAAGACGGCGACGCTTAGCAATCTGATGATTAGCTCCCAATTGTTCGCGGTGGCACATAGAGTTGTACAGAATCCATCGTGACGCTCCGGTATTTTCGGGATAGTTGATCAGTCCGTAAATGATACCGGCAGCGAACGCATCGCCGACCCTACGCAGTCCACGACGTGCTTGACGTCATGTGTGCGTGCCTTGGTTTGCCATTGGCATATAGCAGACCAGTGAGGATGTGGTGATTCGCGTCGAGAGCGCTTCGGCCTGCTTCCGTGCCCGCCATGCCGACTTATTGCCGTGGCACATCCTCGTGTGGATTGATATATGCAAACGGCAAACCCATCAGCAACGCACCACCGACGATATTGCCCAGCGTGCTGTACAACATGTTGTGGAGCGCTTCGCCGAGGGTGATCGTGCCATTGCCCAGCATGGACATGGAGAAGGTGCCCATGTTCGCGACGGAGTGCTCGAAGCCGAGGTAGAGGAAGATGAATACGACCAGGATCAGGATAGCGATCTTGGCGATGTCATCCTTGCAGCGTAGCGCCAGACGCACGGCGAGGCACACCACCCAGTTGGCCAGTATCCCCTTGAAGAAGATGACGGCGCCGGTCTGATGCACCTTGTGCGCAGCACCGACATAGAGCGCGTGATCCAGTGGCAGCTCGGCGAGCACACCTGCGCCGTAGAGCAAACCGGCTACGATCAGTGCACCGATAAAATTACCCACATAGCATACCGACCACAGCCGCACGGTCTGCCCCCAACCCGTCCGCCCCTCGACCGACGACACGGCGAGGTACATATTGTTGCTCGTGAACAGCTCGGTATTGGTGAACACGATGATGGTGAGACCGACACCGAAGAAGGCCGAGGCGATGACTTTGCCGAAGCTCACGTCATGCAGGTTGTGGATCAGCGACCAGTAGGTGAACAACACGATGGACAGATACATACCCGCAAGCACGGAGCGCGTCAGGTAGCGCCACGGATCGGTCTGCAGCAGCAATAGTTTGCGCTCGCCTGACTCTGCGGCTTTCTCGACATACGGGCGATCCAACATGCGTACTGCTCCCTGGGTTACAAGGCGGTTAGGAAGCTGGCATTCAACCACAGGATGTCAGCCACGACTGTATCGGCCGCAGTCGAAGCACGCGCAAGACTGAAGCGCTGAGCCCGATTCACTCGGCATTCTTGCCACTCATCAGCGTCGACCTGCCGCTGTCGCGAATGCCCAGTGCATATTCGAGGGGCGCCAGATTCACCTTGCCACCCATCAGCAATCCCACACACATGGCGCCGACGACGAACACGGCCGTGAAGATATTGGCAAAGGTACTGGCCACCAGCGCGGGCGAGGCCTGCGTGCTGGCCAGCGAGATTTCCATGACGCCGCCGATCGCCCTGAACATGAGCACGCCAGGCATCATCGGCACGGCGCTGGCGAAAGCGACGGCGGCAAAGGGTACGCGCAGGCGCTCGACGAAACTGGCGGCGACGACACCGATCGCCAGGCACGCAATGAGGGTCGACATGGCCAGTCCGACGCCATATTCGAGGCCCAGGTAGCGAATGCCGTGACCAAGCATGCCGCACAGGATCGAGGTCCACAAGACAGGCCACGGTGCGTTGTAAACCGCGCCGAAACCGCAGGCGGCGATGCCCGCCAGGATGACATCTGCCCATAGCGGAATATGCGCGACGGTACTGTCCCACGGCGGCACGGTGGTCATGCCCAGCGTCAGCCAGCCGCCGAGAAAAATCCCCAGCGACGCCGCCACCATGATGGTAATGGCCAGTCCGCAACGCGCCAACCCCGTTGTCATATTGTTGTCGAGAATGTCGTGCAGGGAATTGATGAAGTGCGGCCCCGGCACCAGCATCAGGGCCGGCACGATGAGGCAGATGCCCGGCGTGGTAGTCAAACCGGCGCGAATCAGCAGTCCACCCGACAACGCGCCAATGAATGCGGCCACGAATGGCAAGGCAAAGAGCGAGACGTGGCGTTTGGCCAGTGCCTGACGCGCCAGCAAGCCAGCCGCCGAAGCGCTGCCGATCACCAGCATGGCAGGCACGTCGGCCGACAGCAGCGCGGCGAGCGCAGCAGCAGCGGCGCCGAACATGCCGACAAGCAGCCAGCGCCTGTGCTTTTCGGCGATGTGCTCGACGGCGTCGAGACGCTGCGAGGCCTCCTCCACCGATATGTGCCCTGCGCACAGCTCGTCGATAGTGCGATTAACGCGCGCACTGACGGAGACGTCGATGCGCAGCTCACGCACCTGCACATGCGCGTAGGCGCCGTCATCGGCATGAATGGTCAGTTGGCAATAGCCGGTGACGATCTGCACTTCGATGCCAAGGGCCTGCGCGGCCTGATGCAGGCGCTGCTGAAGCAAGGCGGTGCGCATGTTGTATTGCAGGAGCAGGCGCGCAGCGCGTTGCAGAAAACCCAGTGCGCTATCGGCGTTCATGTCTTCCTTAGAGAGCGGTGGCAGAAAAAAAGCGTTGCCTGCGCGGATTCTTTGATCCCATCGTAGCGGATGACTGAACATACTTTTTGATTCAGGTCTAGAAAGCGGGGCGGCATTGCCGTTTGCAAGTTGGTACGCTGTCATAAAATACGACCATTGCAGCGCTTCAGTTTTCTCGGCGTCTTTCTTGCTGCAGATCAAATTGCGACGCGCTGCATTGCTTCAAAATGCTTGCAAGATCACGCAGCGAGCCGCCTCATTCGTGGCGCCGTTCATTGTCCTCTCGCCACTACCTATTCTTTGCCCGTCATGAAAAACATACTGGTCATCAATGCGGGCTCGTCATCGCTCAAGTTCGCCGTGTTCCCGCAACCACTGCTCGAAGACACAGCCGCGATCTATCGCGGTCAGGTCGAGGGCATCGGTGAGCGTGCGCACATCGTCATCAGCAACGCACTGGGCGAGCGCCTTCTCGATGCGGACATCGACACGCCGGCATCGGCCAGCCTTGACGCGCAGCACGGCGCGTCGTTCTCGACGCTGCTCTCATGGCTTGATTCCGAGGACGTGCAACTCGCCGGTGTCGGCCATCGCGTCTTGCATGGCGGTGACAAGTTCAATGCGCCGGTCAGACTTACCGCCGAAATAATCAACGAGCTTGCCGAGTTCATACCGCTCGGACCGCTGCACCAACCTCACAATCTGCGGCCTACGCGTTTGCTCGCCGCGCGCTTCCCTGCACTGCCGCAGGTGGCGTGTTTCGACACCGCTTTTCATCAGACACAGCGCCCGCTGGCCACGACCTATGCCCTGCCGCGCGCGCTCACCGACAGCGGCATCAAGCGTTATGGCTTTCACGGCCTGTCTTACGAATACATCGCGCGGCAATTGCCGCGCGTGCTGGGCGCCAAGGCGCATGGCGGTGTGGTCGTTGCGCACCTGGGCAATGGCGCTTCGATGTGCGCCATGCGCGACTTGAAGAGCGTGGCGACGAGCATGGGTTTCACCGCCGCCGAAGGCCTGATGATGGGCACGCGCACCGGCTCCATCGATCCGGGCGTCCTGCTACACCTGATGCAGCACCTTGGTTACGATGCCAATAAAATTGCCAACGTCATATATCGAGAATCCGGCCTGCTCGGCGTCTCGGGCATCAGTCACGACATGCGCACGCTAGAGGCCAGCGATTCGCCGCACGCACGCGAAGCGATCGATTTGTTCTGCTATCGCGCGGCGCGCGAAGTCGGCTCGCTGGCCGTCGCGCTCGGCGGCATCGACGCTCTGGTATTCACCGGCGGCATCGGCGAACATGCCAGTGGTGTAAGAGCAGGCATCGTCAAGCATTTGTCATGGATGGGCATGGTCATGGACGAGCGCGCCAACGCCGAGAAGCGCGGATTGTTCCGCATGGATGCGCCCGGCTCCCGCATCGCGCTGGCTGTCGTGCCGACCAACGAGGAATGGATGATCGCGCATCACACCGCAGCGCTGATCCGGTAGCAAGACTGCGCCCGCAGTTCCGTCACAACCATCTCGCTGAGGACACGTCATGCCTGCACTGAAAGAGAATGCAATGATAGAGAACCGCTGTTACGCGGAGATCGCCATCGGCGACACGGCGAGCGTCACGCGCACCGTCACGCAGCAGGACATCGAACTCTTCGCGGTGGTGTCGGGCGATGTGAACCCGGCGCATCTGGATGTCGAATATGCCGAGGCCGGCATGTTCCACAAGGTGATCGCACACGGCATGTGGGGCGGCGCGCTGCTCTCCAGCGTGCTCGGCACGACGCTGCCGGGCCCCGGCACCATCTATCTCGGCCAGGACTTGCGCTTTCGCCGGCCGGTGGGCATCGGCGACACAATCACCGCAACGGTGACGGCCACTGAAAAATCCGACGACAAGCATACGATCCGCTTTGCCTGCGTGTGCACCAACCAGGATGGCGCCGAAGTCATTACCGGCAATGCCAATGTCATTGCACCGACCGATAAAATATGCCGTCCGCGTCCCATCTTGCCGGACGTGCACGTCAACCGCCACGAGTGGCGCCAGGCTCTGCTTGCCAGTGTTGCCGAGGGCAAGGCGGTGCCAACCGCCGTCGTCCATCCCTGCGATGCGAATTCGCTGAGCGCCGCCATCGAAGCTGCGGAGGCCGGACTCATCGAGCCGATTCTAGTCGGGCCCGAAGAAAAAATTCACGCTGCGGCGCGCGCCGCAGGCCTCGATATCGCCGCGTTCCGTCTCGTAGACGCGCCGCACAGTCACGCATCCGCCGCGCTCGCCGTCGCGCTGGTGCGCAGTGGCGAAGCGCGCCTGCTGATGAAGGGCTCGCTGCACACCGACGAGATGATGCACGCGGTCGTCGATGCCGAACTCGGCCTGCGCACCGCGCGACGACTCAGCCATGTCTATGTCCTCAATGTACCCGCCTACCCGCGGCCACTGCTGATCACGGATGCAGCCATCAATATCGTGCCGACGGTGGAAGAAAAACGCGACATCGTGCAGAACGCCATCGACCTGGCGCTCGTCATGGGCATCACATTGCCCAAGGTCGCCCTACTGGCCGCCGTGGAAACGGTCAACACCAAAATGCGCTCGACGATGGACGCCGCCCTGTTGTGCAAGATGGCCGATCGTGGCCAGATCACCGGTGGTGTGCTGGATGGTCCGCTCGCTTTCGACAATGCCATCAGCATCGAAGCGGCCAACGGCAAGGGCATTACGTCACTCGTCGCCGGCCGTGCCGATATCGTCGTGGCACCGGACCTGGAAGCGGGCAACATGCTTGCCAAGCAACTCATATACCTCGGGGGGGCGGATGCCGCTGGCATTGTTCTCGGCGCGCGCGTGCCCATCATCCTGACCAGCCGCTCTGACGACGAACGCACACGCATTGCCTCCTGCGCCCTGGCGGTACTGATCGACCGGCACGCGGAAAATGTCCTGCAGAAAACGGCTGTATCCGCACGAGGTTCCGCATCGCATGTGACATGAACAATTTCATAACTCTGAAAGCTCAAGATGACCTCTCACGCATCTCCCGTCCTGCTGGACCCCATCGTCGATCTGCGTGGCAAGCGCGGTCTCATTGTCGGTATCGCCAACGCACAGAGCATCGCCACCGGTTGCGCACGCGCCTTCAAGACCGCCGGTGCAGAACTGGCTGTGACTTACCTCAACGAGAAGTCGCGCACCTACGTGGAGCCCATCGCGGAAGAACTCGGCTGCAATCTGCTGCTCCCCATGGACGTCAGAATTGCCGGGCAGACCGAAGCCGTGTTCGACACCTTGCGCGAAAAATGGGGGCGCCTGGATTTCGTGCTGCACGCCATTGCCTTTGCGCCGAAGGAAGACCTGCATGGCCGCGTCACCGACTGCTCGGCCGAAGGTTTTGCGCTGGCCATGGACGTGTCCTGCCATTCGTTCATCCGCATGGCCAAGCTGGCCGAGCCGCTCATGACCGAGGGCGGCTGCCTGCTGTCGATGAGCTTCTATGGCTCGGACCGTGTGGTCGAACACTACAATCTGATGGGGCCGGTCAAAGCCGCGCTGGAAAGCACCACACGCTATCTGGCAGCAGAGCTTGGTCCGCAGGGCATTCGCGTACATGCCATCTCGCCGGGGCCGATCCGCACCCGTGCCGCTTCCGGCATCGACCGTTTCGATGAACTGATGGAGCGCGCCGCCGTGCTCGCGCCCGCACACCAGCTGGCCGACATTTCAGACGTCGGCAACCTCGCTGCATTCCTCGTCAGCCCCGCCGCCAAACTCATTACCGGCACGGTCATTCCGGTGGACGGTGGCCAGCATTTGATGGCGTAGCGCGGCACTAAACCAATCGTCATTCCCGCCAGCTTTACATATGGCGAAGCCGCACGACGCTGCCCTCGCCCGCTTGCGTAGCCGGTCGGCAATGCCGGCCGTGGGCGCGGAGTGGGGGCTGGGGGAGAGGGAAATAGCGGGAATGACGCTTAAATAAATTTACCCGCTTTGGGCAGCGAAACAGCACATCGCAGCACGATAAACCCCATCTATGCACGAGGACCAAGTTGACCTGGATCAAGGGGCTCACTGCCTTGTAAGACCTAGTATCTAGGGGTAGGCGAACAACGCTTGCACCAACGGTAATAACAGTACTCAACGGAGGCCGATCATGGCAGAACGGGACACAATCCCTGTTAGCAGCCCCGCAATATCCGCGTGGCGCGATTTCAATGCAGGCGCATGGCAAGAGTCGGTGGATGTCAGCGATTTCATTCACAAAAACGTCTCGCCCTATCTTGGCGAAGCGGATTTCCTGGCGGCCCCGACGCCCCGCACCACGGCATTGTGGAACAAGCTGTCGACACTGTTCGCCGCAGAACGCGAGCGCGGCGTGCTCGATATATCGCAGATCCCCTCCTCGATCACTGCACACGATGCGGGCTACATCGACAAGGAATCCGAAATCATCGTCGGCCTGCAAACCGAGGCCCCGCTCAAGCGCGCAATTTTCCCTAATGGCGGCTGGCGGATGATCGAAAGCAGCCTGCGCGCCTACGACTTTCCGGTCGACCCGCAAGTCAAGGACATCTTCACCAAGTATCGCAAAACGCATAACAGCGGCGTCTTCGATGCTTACCCCGAAGACGTGCTCAAGGCACGCCGCTCGCACATCGTTACCGGCCTGCCCGATGCCTATGGCCGCGGCCGCATCATTGGCGACTATCGCCGCGTTGCGCTGTACGGCGTCACGCGTCTCATCGCGGCCAAGCGCGCCGAAAAAACCAGCATCGACGACCAGCATTCGACGGACGAGATCATCCGCGATCGCGAAGAGCTGTCCGAGCAAATCAATGCCCTGTCAGAACTGGCACTGATGGCCAAGAAATACGGCTTCGATATTTCGAAGCCTGCCGCGAATGCCAAAGAAGCTGTGCAATGGCTCTACTTCGGCTACCTCGCCGCCGTGAAAGAACAGAACGGCGCGGCGATGTCGCTGGGCCGCACCTCGACCTTCCTCGACATCTACTTCGAGCGCGATCTGCGCGAAGGCACACTCGACGAAATCGCAGCACAGGAAATCGTCGATGACTTTGTCATCAAGCTGCGCATCGTGCGCTTCCTGCGCACACCCGAATACGACGCCCTGTTCTCCGGCGATCCGACCTGGGTCACTGAATCGCTCGGCGGCATGGCCGACGACGGTCGCACGCTGGTTACCAAGACCAGTTTCCGCTACCTGCAAACCCTGTACAACCTCGGCCCGGCGCCGGAGCCCAACCTGACGGTCTTCTGGTCGCCGAAGCTGCCGGAAGGTTTCAAGAAATTCTGCGCGCAAGTGTCGATCGACACCAGCTCGATCCAGTACGAGTCCGACGAACTCATGCGTCCGGCATGGGGCGATGACACAGCGATTGCCTGCTGCGTCTCCGCCATGCGCGTCGGCAAGCAGATGCAGCTCTTCGGCGCCCGCGTGAATCTTGCCAAATGCATGCTGTACGCCATCAATGGCGGCCGCGACGAAGTCACCGGCGACCAGATCATGCCGGCCTTCACGCCGATTCAGGGCAACCGCCTGCACATCGACGAAGTGCTGTCGCGTTTCGAGATCGCCATGGATTGGCTGGCACGCACCTATGTCAATGCCATGAACTGCATCCACTACATGCATGACAAGTACGCGTACGAACGCATCGAGATGGCGCTGCACGACTACAACCCGCTACGCACCATGGCTTTCGGTATCGCCGGCCTGTCGGTGGTTGCCGACTCCCTGTCGGCCATCAAATATGCCAATGTCGCAGTGGTGCGCGACAAGACCGGCCTGATCACCGACTACACCACGGCGGGAGACTTCCCCAAATTCGGCAACAACGACGACCGCGTCGACCAGTTCGCAATCTGGCTTGCCGAAACCTTCATGAACAAGCTGCGCAAACATCGCACTTACCGCGATGCCCTGCACACGCAGTCGGTGCTGACCATCACCTCCAATGTGGTCTACGGCAAGAGCACCGGCAACACGCCCGATGGACGCCGCAAGGGCGAGCCGTTTGCGCCAGGCGCCAACCCCATGCACGGCCGCGACAAGCTGGGCTTCCTGGCCTCCGCGCTCTCAGTGGCGAAGATCCCGTACGAGCATTGCCAGGACGGCATTTCGATGACCTCCAGCATCGTGCCGACAGCGTTGGGCTCGACGCGCAGCGATCAGATCATCAATCTCGCACACGCACTCGATGGTTTCTTCGGCACCAGCGGCTTTCACATCAATGTCAATGTCCTGAACCGCAACACGCTGATCGACGCGATGGAACATCCGGAGAATTATCCGCAATTGACGATCCGCGTTTCCGGCTACGCCGTCAATTTCATCAAGCTGACGCGCGAACAGCAGCTCGATGTCATCAACAGGACTTTCCACGGCGAGTTCTGAAACTGAACGCAACGGCGGAAACAACGGGCGATTGCTGCGAGGCAATCGCCCGCGCCGCAACGAGAGATCGAACATGAGCGCAGAAAACAGTTTGATCGGCAGCCGCTTTGCGCTTCGCGTCGAAGAAGACCCGGTCCAGCTCGACGAGCAGGAACTCGACCGCCTTTCACACGAAGGCCGTTGGGGCTTTCTCCATTCGCAGGAAACGGGTTCCGCAGTCGACGGCCCTGGTGTGCGCGTCGTCTTCTGGACCACCGGTTGCGAATTCCGCTGTCTCTATTGTCATAACCCCGACACCTGGAAACTCAAGCACGGCAAACTGGTCTGCGTCGACGACCTGCTCACCGAACTGCAAAAATACGCCGACTACCTCAAACTCGCCGGTGGCGGCCTGACCGTCTCAGGTGGCGAACCGCTGGTGCAAGATCGCTTCGTCATGAACCTCATGCGCGGCGCCAAGCACATGGGCCTGCACACCTGCCTCGACACCAACGGCTTTCTCGGCGAGCGTCTGACCGACGCGGATCTAAAAACCATCGACCTCGTCCTGCTCGACATCAAGAGCTGGGACCCGGCAACGCATCTGCGCGTCACCGCCAAACCCGTCAAACCCGTACTGGATTTTGCGCGGCGCCTGGCCGAACAAAATCGCCCGACCTGGCTGCGCTTCGTACTCGTGCCTGGCCTCACCGACGATGCCAACAACATAGAAGGCGTCGCCCGCTTCGCTGCCTCGCTCGGCAACATCGAACGCGTCGACGTACTGCCCTTTCACCAGCTGGGCAAGTTCAAATGGGAGTCTCTGGGGATGAAATACGAGCTTGCGGAGACAAAATCTCCAGACGGCGAAGCGCTCAATTTCGCGCGCGCGATATTCCGCGGGCATGGGTTGAATTGTCCGGGGTGAAATCATATTTCGAACTTTCATATTTGATGATTTCACTAATCAACCGCTCTAATACTGCAAATTATTTTTCACAACCTATTGAAATTAAATGAACTTCACCGCAATATGCAGAAACCTTTGTTTTAAAGTGAAGAAATGCCAGAATTCCTGGATCAGCCAGAAGAAGCAAGCAGGCAATACATAGACGCCGTATCGGTATTTACGGCGCTCGAAGAGGCTCGTCTGGATGAAGCAGCCGTTCGCGGCAGCATGTTTTGGAAATCGCAAGATGGTGTTGAATACCTGATTCGTAGTTCCGCGAAAAGCTCGCAGAGAAGTCTTGGAAAGCGGGCGTCAGAAACCGAAGCGATGTACGAATCCTTTCACACAAGAAAAACCGCATCAAAGGATCGTGTTGCCGCATTGGAGGCTCGTCTGGAATCAATGCAACGGCTCAACAAAGCGCTTCGCGTAGGCCGGGTGCCCAATATCGTTGTTGATCTGCTGAACACAATCGCCAAAGCAGGCCTCTCGGATTTTTTTATGGTCGTCGGCACGCACGCTCTTTACGCCTACGAGGCCGAAGCGGGCGTTCGCATTCTCAACAGCGAAGCAATGGCCACACAGGACGTAGATCTACTTTGGGATACGAGAAAGCGAATCCAGTTCATCCAGAAGATGGGCCCCAACGCTTCCATGCTCGGGCTGCTTCAGAAAGTCGACCCGACCTTTCGCTTGCGTTCTCGAAGTCTGTGTACCGCGGTAAACGCCTCTGGTTTTGAGGTCGATATCATCCGCAGAGAAGCCATAGACAAGGATCCGCATCCACTAAAGATCACGGACAGCGAAGAAGACTTCTGGGTTGTTCAGGCAAAGCGCGCAGGCATGCTGCTATCGAGCAAGAAGTTCTCTTCCATAGTCGTCTCCACGACGGGCCAGATGGCAAGGATGACAACGGTGATGCCGTCGGTCTTTGTGTCATTCAAGAGATGGATGAGCGAACAACCTGATCGCGACGCAAAAAAAACCCCGAGAGACCGGCTTCAAGCCCAACTGGTCGAGGCCTTGATCGCCAGCCATCTTCCACACCTCGCAAGCTCGTAAGTCACAGGCATATACCGGCGGGGCTTTTTCCTCACTGGCATCGGTTCAGGCGCGCCGGTGCACCTTTCTGATCGAATGCAACAGGCAGCGCTGCTTTATCTCTTCAGAGCATGCAGCGCAGTCCGATGTTCCCATTCCTCGTCTGCACGAAGACGGCACACTGCTACGCTGTGACAGCGGCGCTGTTTCAGCCCGGTGGGGTGTGCATCGCGCACGCGGAATGAATAGGCACAAACGCAGCGCAGCCCCGGATTCCGCTGCGCTGCCTCTACTGCCACAATCCTGATACCTGGAAACTCAAACACGGCAAGCTAGTCTGCGTCGACGACCTGCTTACCGAACTTCAGCAATATGCCAATTACCTGAATCTCGCCGGCGGCGAGCCGCTGGTGCAGGATCGTTTCGTCATGAATCTGATTCGTGGCGCCGAGCACATGGGCCTGCACACCTGCCTCGACACCAACGGATTTCTCGGCGAACGACTCACCGATGCCGATCTGAAAGTGATCGACCTCGTCCTGCTCGACATCAAGAGCTGGGACCCGGCAACGCATCTGCGCGTCACCGTCAAACCCGTACTGGATTTTTCGCGGCGCCTGGCCGAACAAAATCGCCCGACCTGGCAGCGCTTCGTACTCGTGCCTGGCCTCACCGATGTTGCCAACAACATAGAAGGCGTCGCCCGCTTCGCCGCCTCGCTCGGCAACATCGAACGCGTCGACGTTCTGCCCTTCCATCAGCTCGGCAAATTCAAATGGGAAGCGCTCGGCATGCGCTACGAGCTGGCCGACACCAAATCGCCAAGCAACGAATCGCTCGAATTCGCCCGCACCATCTTCCGCCGCTACGGCCTGAACTGCCCGGCCTGAAGACAAGCTGACCCTCTCGAACGGCCCGATTCCGGACTAGTGACTTCGCGCGTCAAATAGCCACGCAACAGAAGAGCCCTCGTTTGCCTTTAGCAGGATAGCCATGCTGGATATCCACATACATTCAAAACGACTAAACTTGGATACAAATATCCACATGACGACAGAGGAATGTCGTCTACTTAACGTTAGTCCTCGTGAATGCGACATCGTGACCTATGGATCAAGAATTGAAGGACCGCTTCTTCAAAGCCGAGCAGGAGAGTCCAGGGAGCTGGCTCCTTCAAGCACTTAGCCTTCGCGCTGCAGCCGATCGTATTGACGAAAAATCGAGTCCGGTGCGCGACGAACCGCTTGTGTCATTTCTTGCCGAGTATCACCTACTTCTTGGGCTAGCCTTCGAGAATTTGCTCAAGGGTTACATTGCGCTCGTACGCTTGGAATCGGGATTGACCACCTCCCTACCCAAAGACTGTTACGTGCATAGATTGGAGACACTTGCAGTTCGGTCGGAGTGCAGCACCTTACAACTGACTGCGGAAGAAATTGGGACTCTCGCAAGGCTCTCTCCCTACATTGAATGGGCTGGCCGCTATCCCTTACCAAAGCGTTCAAGCGATATGATTACGGTCTATTCTGGAAACCGCGAAAGAGAAGTTGAACAGGCACTCTGGGGTAGATTGGTTCCACTGCTGCACGAACGTGCTTGGATCATGAAAGGCGGTCCGTTAAGCATGAGTGGAATAAAGCTTTATTTGAAGCGCCATGCGTAAACAGAGCACTAACACTACAGTCGAGGGGATCGCCACAAGCTGCGCCTGTGGTCCCCTCCGCACTACGCGCTCCGGCGTCCCCTTACTTCCACGTTAGGCTTCTGAAAACGGTGGCGCGAATACCAAATTTGTTTATAGGGATAATTTAATGATGGCGTTTATGTTTTTGCATGTGTCGTTTAAAAAAGATGCCGTTTCCACGTATGCGGCATGGAGAGCAGTTCTGCTATTAAGTCTACTTAGCGGATGTGCAACCACACACAAACCGGAAGAGCTTCGCGTACCTGAACCAATGACTTGCATTTACCTGCAAACCCCAATGTCTTTCTTTGTGAATAGAGGTCTATTCAACGTTGTCATGGAGACAAGACTTGAACGCGGGCCCTACATTGCTGAGAGGGAAGATACCGAGGGAACGTTCTATAGGGCTCCTCCAGGCGGTTTTTCCGGATGGCCCTATTCGATCCAGTCGGCTGATATAAAGAGTGCACGCGACGGCGGATTTTGGATTCCTCATGACCGCCAAAAAACACCTCGCCTCTATAGCTACTTTTCAACCGCGGCAGTACCTCCCTCAGTACCATCAGAGAATATTAATTGTTCGTCGTTCGCGCAGATCAAGGATCCTCTGACCTCAAAACTCAACCTGACTGAGATCACTGCGGAGGGCGCTGTTGGCGGCGCCATTGGAGGGGTGATAGGCCGA
Source organism: Rhodocyclales bacterium (assembly GCA_028292505.1). GTDB lineage: Bacteria > Pseudomonadota > Gammaproteobacteria > Burkholderiales > Rhodocyclaceae > Viridibacterium. Next base: position 21,111 of record JAQGMF010000052.1, on the reverse strand, counting down.
AGTATGAATCCCCATAGTGGGATGAGCTACGGACAAGCTGCCGGAGTGGGCGCTGTCGGTGGAGCGCTAGGTATGGCGATAGTTGGCGCAATCATCAACGCCGATGTTGGCAAAATAATCCTTTACCCATGGGAGGAAGGTCCCGAGATTGATAGGCTCAGAAAGCTTGCAAGCCAGGCTGTCAAAGTCAAAGAGCTGTCAGTTGCGGTACCGGGCACCGTACCTGAATCTGTAAACCGATAGGCTATGTTAACGGAGCCCTCTTGTTGGCCTAACCCTGCAGTCGAGTGGGACAGCTCACAAGCTGCGCTTGTTGGTTCCCTCCGTGCCTTGCGCTCCGGCTGCCCCTCACTTCCACGTTAGCCATTACCACTACCGACCAAGGATAGGAGATACCACGATGAAGTTAGTATTAAGAATTTTTGTAGCAGCTTTCGCCCTCGCACTGACTGGGTGTGCAGGTACCACTTCCGTTGCAAACAGGGAGCTGCGATCTGAGAGCATCACCCAGATGACAAGAGCTATCGTAGTAACAAACCTGAATCGCTACATGGACGCGGATTTATTCTCGGCGTTTTCTTCGAAATTGCAGAACGCGCTTCAACAGAATGGCGTATTGGTGAACGTCATATTACTACCGCCACTAGAGTCAATTGATCAGCCAAATATCGAAAGTGAGGTCTTGAAGTTTAAGGCGAAACATGTAATTACGCTCTACAAGGGAAATGGCCTCGTTAGGGAGAATGGGTCGTACATACAGATGGACATCATCGCCAATGCCATAGACGTAGTTTCCAGCAAAAAGGTATGGGGGGCTCGATTCACGAACAGCATGGGTGGAACCCTGCGTCCGGCGGATGACCGTGCTGCCGTCATCGCCAACGCCATTTTGGCGGAGCTAAGAGCCGCTGGGCTGTTGGTCGGTCCAGTAGGCTAGTCCTGCTCGCCGCAGAGCGGCGACATGTCGAGGGGTTGGGTCGGTGTGTCATTTACGCTCGGGCACGCAAGCAACAAAAATGAGGCACAACAAGGCATCAGCGCGCCACAGGCGCGAAGTCAACATCGGCGCCGACGAGCGCCTGCGGCGCGAGTGCGTGCCGGTATGCTCGTGCTGTCGGCTTATCCGCAGCCTTATGCGGCTAACATGGCGGTCGAGATGGACGGCTGCAAGCTGCGCTTGTGGTTCCCTTCGCGCTACGCGCTTCGGTATCCCCTCACTTCCACGTTAGAGCATTTCGCAAATGTCGGCGCTGCGCACATCCTCATGAAGAACGTACTGTTCATCTGCGGCCAAAATAGGCTTAGAAGCCCAATGGCAGAACAAGTCTTCTCTTCATATCCGCGAATCGAGTGTTCGTCTGCGGGGCTTAACCATGACGCAGAAACCCCTGTCACGCCAGAGTTAGTCAAGTGGGCAGAGATCATCTTCGTGATGGAGAAAACCCATCGAAATAAGCTCACATCAAAGTTCAGGAAACACTTGAACAACAAGCGCATAATTTGCCTTGATATTCCCGATGACTATGAGTTTATGGATCCCGTCCTCGTCAAGCTTCTCAAGGCAAAGGTAACGCGGCACCTCCCGTCATGACACGGAATCTCTCTAACTTTACAGTCGAGCGGACCGCCAAGAGCCGCGCGCTTCTTAAGCCATAACCGGCATACGCCCCGTCAGCAGGTAGTCAATCAGTTCGGCGACCGAACGGATGGCCTGACCAAATGGAAGCGTGCCGCCGCCTCGGAAGAACAAGCCCTTGTCGACTTCGCCACGCACGGCGGCGGCGAGTTTGAGGTCGATGCAGAATTGGCCGATGCGTCCCAGTCCGTCGCGTAGCCCGCATTGCGTGAGGCAGTCCATGCGTTGCGTGCAGCGACGTGGATCGGCCTTGGCCTTGCCTTGCAGATCGGCTTCGCGCTTGATGTATTGCGTCAGCCACGGTGTGGCGACGGCACGCGCAGGCAGGCCGGCGACGCTCATGAATTCGACCAGGTCTTCGGGCTTGGCTTCGGCGAGTACGCGCTTGAATTCGGCATCGGCGTCGCCTTCCTGCGTCACGGCGAAGGCTGTGCCCAGCTGCACTGCAGAAGCGCCATTGTTCAACCAGTGGCGCACTTTTTCGTGACTGTCGACGCCGCCGGCAACGATCAGTGGTGGTGCGTCCTGACCGAGCCCGAGTTCTGCGAAGAGCGCATGACACTCGCCGAGCACGCGTTCGAAGTCAAAACGCGCATCGCGCAGGCCATCGACGTTGCATGCGCCCAGATGGCCGCCAGCGTAGGCCGGATGTTCGATGACAACAGCATCTGCCTTGCGGCCCTTGCGCATCCATTTCTTGAGGACGATGCCGATGCCGCGCGAATCGGAGAGGATCGGAATCAAGCCGATTTTCGGGAAGTCGAAAGTCAGCTCGGGTAGATCGATTGGCAAACCCGCACCCATGACAATTGCATCGGCGCCGCTCTGGCAAGCCTGGCGCACGAGATTGGCGTAGTCGCGCACGGCCTTCATGACGTTGACGGCGACCATGCCCTTGCCCTGGGCAGTCTCGTGCGCGGCCTTGATTTCGCGATCCAACGCAGTGAGGTTGACGCGATCAATCACTTCGTGATCGCGGCACTTGTGGGTCTGCTCCAGCAGGTCCGGGTGATGATGGCGCAGGTCGATGCTGGCGATGGTGCCGACCGCATTCTCATGCGCGACAGCGCCTGCCAGCCGGTGCGCCGAGATACCCACGCCCATGCCGCCCTGGACGATTGGCAGAAGCTCGCGACCAACTAAATTCAGGGGTTTGAACCACATTCGCTAGCGCCCATGCTTGAGAGTAATCCGACAGGCTACGGAGGTTCTGCCCTCTGCGCCTTGACCGGGATCAAACTTGCGGAGGCTGGCCGGACACGTCAATGACGATGACATTTAGTAGCGTACTTCTGAATTCATGGAGCCTATCTAAAAGCTCCGTCATTCCGGCGAAAGCCGGAATCCAGTACGGTGCCTCCGAGACTGGATCCCGGCTTTCGCCGGGATGACGGTATGTGGGGGTTCCATGATTAACAAAACACTGCACTAGGCGGCGCCGCGTCGTGCGCGCATATTGCAGCCGATCGCGGCCAACACATCGGCCGTCAGGCCGCGGACTGCGCCGTACGCTTCATTTTCTTCGCGCTCCGCGTGCTGCAGGTAGCGCTTGGCGAACGCTGGCAACGTGGATGGCGGCGTGATGTAGTTCTTTTGCGCGGTCGCTTCGAGCCAGGGTTTGACCGAACGCCACAGATTCTCCAGCACATCGTGTTCGGCCTCCAGCTCGTCGAGCGCGACGCTCAGGGTCCGCTTGTTCAAGGCGCGCAGCGCCGGGAACAAGTCCGTTTCTTCGTCGGCATGATGCAGCGGCGCGGCCATATCGAAATAGCGCAGGATGCTGGCGGCCGCCTGCGCCGCTTCGGCATCGGCGCCGCGATGCCCCACATGTGCACCCAGGCGCGTGGACAGACGTGCAAAGTGCCGGACTTTGTCGTGACATGCCAAAAGCATGGATACAGGATCTTCAAAGGAAGGGCTCGGGGTGGCTCTGGGTTTGGGGTTGTTCATTTCTGCAGTGTTGTCATGCTGTGCTCGCTCGCTGAGAAGCACTGCACATTCCGGTGCCGCCATTGACTGTGTCCTCACAAACAAAAGAGGCCGCCGGTGCGTCCTCCCGAAATCAGCATCGCAATCGAGTAGCCTGCCGAGAGGCATAGTGCTCCGCCGGCGACGCGTACGCCGAAGTGATCCCAACGACTACCTGGGGCGGAACGCGACGCGGCACCGTGTCTGCCCAGCCACCATTGTGCGAGTCCTAGCTGCGCGCCGGAGGCCACTGCGAAAATTGCGGCAGTCAGCGCGCCGGAGAACGCATCGCCGGCGAAGAGTGCAAGCGTCCACGCTGAATAGAGCGGACCACAGGGAATGAATGCCCAGCTCAGGCCGAGCGCGAGCCCGCCTTGCGCAACGCGCGTTGGCGCCGGCTTGGGCGCGGCTGACAGCGCGGCGCTCGCGGCCGAATAGAAGGCTACGGGCTGAACCGTTTCGAATGCATTGCCGCCCTTGAACCAGTTGCCCAGCTTCTGCCCTGCTGCGCTGAGCAGCAGTGGTTGACGCGCTGTGATCAACAGCGTGAGGCCGAACAGGAACAGGGCGGCGTTGGCCATGGTCCACAGTGGCCGCAACACCACCAGCCATTGCGTCAGGGCATGAAAGGCCTCTGCGGCGCCACCCAGCAGCGCGCCGACGAAGGTGTAGCCGAAAATGCGACCGGCATGAAATGACAGCAGGCGTTCGATGTGGCTGTGCGCGCTCGTCGGTCGGGCTTGCACGCCCAGGCACATCGAGCTGCCCGCACCGCACATGGCGATGCAATGCCCGCCGCTGGCAAGACCCAGCATCAACGCCGAGACGAGCAATGCCAAATTCATAATATGCGCGAGAAGCGCCCGTGCTCCTGCGATGTCTGCAGGTAGCGGTCGAATACCATGGCGATGGCACGCACGAAGTACCAGCCCTGCTCGGTCACCTGCAGCCAGTCATGGCTGCGTTCGACCAGCCCGAGTTCTTCGTATTGACGCAGCTCGACCAGCTCGTTGGCGAAGGCCTTGTCGAAATCGATCAGGTGCGCAATCTCCATCGCTTCGATGGATACGCGCCCCTGGCACATCAGCGCCATGATCAGCGAGCGCCGCATGATGTCGTCAGCCGACAATTCAATGCCCTTGACCACCGGCAAACGATTCTGGTTCAGACAGTCGCGGTACTCGGTGAGCGTCTTCGCATTCTGGCTGTAGGTCGGCCCGATCTTACTGATCGCCGATACGCCGAGACCAATCAGGTCGCCATCGATCTGATCCGTGTATCCCTGGAAATTGCGATGCAGCCGCCCTTGCCGCTTGGCGATGGCGAGGCTGTCGTCGGGCAGCGCAAAGTGATCCATGCCGATATACACATAGCCATCGGCCAGCAACGCGGCGATGGCTTGTTGCACCATGCTCACCTTGCTTTCGGCATCGGGCAGTTCGGTGGCATCGATGCGCCGTTGCGGCTTGAAGCGCGTCGGCAGATGCGCATAGGCGTAGAGCGCGATGCGATCAGGGCGCAGTTGCCGTAAGGTATCCAGCGTGGTGCGGAACGTAGCCGGCGTCTGACGCGGCAAGCCATAAATCAGGTCGACGTTGATGGAGCGGAAATTGAGTTCGCGTGCGATCTGCACCAGATCGAAAATCTGTTGCGTCGATTGCACGCGATGCACGGCTTCCTGCACGTTCGCGTCGAAATCCTGGACACCGAAGCTGACGCGATTGAATCCGAGTTGCGCCAGTGCGTGCATGCGTTTGCGATTGACCGTGCGCGGGTCGACTTCGATCGAGCGTTCGCCGCCCGCATCCATGTCGAACAGCGTTTCCAGCAAGGCCATCAGGTGGCCTAACTCCTCGTCGGACAGGAATGTCGGCGAGCCGCCGCCAAGATGCAGGTGCGACACCGCGATACGCGGCGGTCGCGACGTGACGCCCGTCGCGGGATCGGTCGCGAAGACGCGTTGATATTGCTCAATCTCGCGGGCCAGATCATCGAGGTAGAGCATGCCTTTGGCATGATCGCGAGTAATGATCTTGTTGCAGGCGCAATAGTGACAGAGCGACTCGCAGAACGGCACGTGCACATAGACCGACAGCGGTGCCGGCCGTGCGCCCAGACCGCGAGTATGCAACCAGCTCTCCAGCGTGCGGCTATCGAAAGCCTCGACGAAGCGATCAGCAGTCGGATAGGACGTATAGCGCGGCCCCGCAATATCGAATCGCTGCAGCAGATCCTTTTGCAGTATTTGTGGCGGCGCTAGCGACGCGACGGACGTTTGCATGTAAACCTCTTTCATGATCTCTCTCCCGGGAGTGTCTCCTCCTGAACGCCCAGAGGCGCAGTCCCGTGCTTATTCTGCTTCTGTTTTTTTTGTACCTTCACAGTGGCCCAAAGCGCCAAGGAAGTGCTTGATATGAGTCAACGGGCTGCGTCCGCGTGTTTCGCATGCATCACGAGAATGCTTATCGCATAACCTGACAGCTATTTCTTCGCTACCGCCGGACATGTCGAACAATTGAGCAGCATCATCAAGGCATTGCCCGCCAGACTGACGGCCCAGAACAGGAAAAACGCCAATGAGTACACGCTGATGCGCCCTAGCGACAGCTCATGCCCCATCCAATGAACATCCGCCGGATCGACCATCGCGAAAACGATAAGCTCCAGCAGGCAAGCCATCAGGAACGCCGGCCACGCAGCACGGGCAAGTCGCAAGGACATCGGCATAGCAACTCCTTTTCGTTGAAACATCGTTCCGGACAAAACTGCAATCGTAGGGTGGACTCGCAAGCAATCCGTCATCGGCGCTGTGCTCCGAAGCCTCCCTGCATGACTGAATCTCGAAGTCGCCGGATGACGACCAAATACGCTTGGAAATTCGATCTCCGCCAAAAACGAGTCATTCCCGCGAAAGCGGGAATCCACTTCTACGCGAGGCCTGTGCCATTGAGTAGATTCCCGCTTTCGCGGGAATGACGAAAATTGAGGTTCAGCAAATCAAGTATGTAATTCCCTTTTCCTTCGTGTATTCAATTCACCGGTTTCACGCCGACCGGACGCACCATCGCAGCGCTCATTTCCGCCGGCCGCATGCTGACCGCCACGCGTGGATCCAATCCCTTCGGCAGATGCTGGCTGACGTACTCCTGCACGACGGGATCCGCGCCGCGATAGGCAATGACCATCGTCGACAGCGCTGCGATCACGACCACCAGCGGACCGGAGATCACCAGCCAGCAATAGCGCTGACGCCACCATGGCGAGGTATCGAAATCCTGTTCTGCTACGCGACCGGGCTGAGTTGTCATGATGGCTCCAATATGCATTTGTAATTTCTTATCGAGCTTCACAGGTGTCACCAGGGCACCAGAAACACCGAACGTTCGACAACTTCGGTGCCGCCGGGCACCGTGCTCTCTCTGACATGGAACTTGATCGGATTGGAGCCAGGTCTGGCGCTGTCTGGCGGCATCTGCAAACGCACGGCGACGGCGCGGCTGTCCGCTGCAGAGACTTCGATCAGATCTTCCGACGCGACGCGCAATCCGGGCAGACCACTGACCTCCAGCCTGAAGCTTTGCGGCTGCTCGCTGGCGTTCATGATCTGCAAGCGATAGGTGTTTTCGACGTAGCCCCGCTCCACGATGCGCGACAGCGCACCACGATCGCGAATGACATCCACCCTGAACGGTTTGCGCAGCCACAGCAGACTCAGCAGTAAGGCGACAACCAGTGTCGTCAGCACGGCGGCATAGAGCAGCACACGCGGCCGCAGCATGCGCTGCCACAGTTCGCGCCGCGTGCTGTGCGCCGCTATGGCATGTGCGGTGGAATAGCGGATCAGCCCACGCGCCTCGTTTTCGCCATAGACCTTGTCCATGACCGTGTCGCAAATGTCGATGCATGCCGCGCAGCCGATGCACTCGACCTGCAGACCGTCGCGAATATCGATGCCGGTCGGGCACACCTGCACGCACAGACTGCAGTCGACACAGTCGCCCACGCCGTCCAGACCGGGGCCGAGAATCGATGCCGCTTGGCGTTCCTTGCGCGACTTCGAACCACGTGGCTCGCCGCGCTCGGCGTCGTAGGTGATAGTCAGCGTGTCCTTGTCGAACATCGCACCTTGGAAGCGCGCATACGGGCACATGTGCTTGCACACCTGCTCCCGCATGAAGCCGGCGTTGCCGTAAGTGGCAAAACCGTAGAACAGTACCCAGAATATCTCCCAGCCGCCGAGCGACAGGGCCAAGATCTCGTTACTCAATACGCGTATCGGCGTGAAGTAGCCGACGAAGGTAAAACCGGTCCACAAGGCCACGCCGATCCAGGCCATCTGTTTGCCGATCTTGCGCGCGACCTTGGCTGCCGACCACGGCGCGGCGTCGAGTCGCATGCGCGCATGACGATCGCCCTCGATGTGCCGCTCTATCCACAGAAAGATTTCGGTATAGACAGTCTGCGGGCAGGCATAGCCACACCACACGCGACCTGCCACCGCTGTGAACAGGAATAGCGACAGCGCGCTAATCACCAGCAAGCCAGTCAGGTAGATGAAGTCTTGCGGCCACATCACCAGGCCGAAGATGTAGAACTTGCGCGCAGCGAGATCGAAGAGCACTGCCGGCCGCGCGTTCCAGCTCATCCACGGCAGGCCGTAGAAAACGATCTGCGTCAGCCACACGAAGCACCAGCGCAAGGTGGCGAAACGGCCTTTTACCGAGCGCGGATAAACTTTCTGATGTGCCTCGTACAGGGGCACCGCCGCCGTAGTAGCGGGCACGATGGGGATGACTCTGGCAACGCTGTTTTGCCCTGACTGGGCTCTGCTATACACGATGTAACCTCAAGCAAGACCTACATCTTTCCGGGCGCATTGCTGCCGACGGGCACGGCTGCGACCACGGATCGATTGGACAACTGCGAGACATAAGCCGTGAGTACATTGATCTGCGCCGCGCTCAGTTTCGCTTCGTGCGCCGGCATGACAATCGCATGACCTTGATTAATCGCCGACATGATGTTGTCGACGCCGAAGCCGTGCAGCCAGATATTGTCGGTGAGGTTCGGTGAACCGATCGCCTGATTGCCCTTGCCCTCAGGCCCGTGACAGGCCGCGCATACCGTGAAACTATCGCGACCCATGGCCGCTCTTGCGGGATCGCCGCCGCCCTGCGACAGGGACAGCACATAGTTGGCCAGATTCTTCACGTCATCAGCGGAGCCGACTGCGCCCGCCATGACAGGCATTGTCCCCCGCCGACCTTTGGTGATCGACTCGTGAATATTTTGCGGCGCGCCGCCATACAACCAATCTTGATCCGTCAGGTTGGGAAAGCCCTTGCTGCCGCGCGCATCCAATCCATGACACTGCGCGCAATTGTTCATGAACAGGCGCTCGCCGACGGCCATGGCCTCTGCGTTGCTGGCCAATTGCTCCGTCGTCTGGCTTGCGAATTTCGCATACAACGGTGCCACCTGTGCCTCAGCCGCCTGCTTCTCAGCTTCGTATTGGCGCACCTGCGTCCAGTTGGAACTACCGGCGTAACTGGCCAGGCCCGGGTATATCGCCAGATAGGCGAAGCCGAACAGGATGGTCAGCACGAATAACCATGCCCACCAGCGCGGCAGGGGATTATTGAGCTCCTCCAGATCCTCGTCCCACACATGACCCGTCGTCCCGACCTGCGCCGGTTCATCCGTGTCCGAAGCCTGCGCCGAGGTCTTTCCCCGCGCCGTCACCCACAGCAGCCACAGGCAAGCCGTGATGCTTATGACAACAGCAACCCCCACATAGTAGCTCCAGAAGTCACCGATGAAATCACTCATTGCGGTTGTCCTCCCTGCGAAGCGCCGGGCTCATCGACGACATCTTCATCCAGCGCGAAGGGCAGCATCGACGCCTCGTGAAAACGCTCTGCATTACTGCGGCGACAAGCCCACCACACGACGCCCATAAAAATCGCTAGGCATATGACGGTAGAGATGGAGCGGAGTGTGTTGATATCCATGCTGATCAACTTTCTGCATTCGTTTTAGGAATTGAGGAAGCTTGAGATGAACTTTTTTTCGTCATTCCCGCGAAAGCGGGAATCCACGTCGACCGCGATGCCGCCTGGTACCGGCAAGTGGATTCCCGCTTTCGCAGGAATGACAAAACATGCATTTCCCTGTCGCTCATTTCGCGCTTACTTCACCGCGGTGCCGAGCACCTGCAGATAGGCAATCACCGCGTCGAGTTCGCTGTGACCGCCCACCGCTTGTGGTGCCTGCGCAATATCGGCATCCGAATAAGGCACGCCGAGACGACGCATGGCACGCATGCTGGCGGCAACGGAGGCAGCGTCGAGCTGGTTTTCGCTCAGCCATGGGTAGGCGGGCATATTCGATTCGGGTACCAGGTCGCGTGGGTTGTTGAGGTGAATGCGATGCCACTCGTCGCTGTAGCGCCCGCCGACGCGTTGCAGGTCGGGCCCGGTGCGCTTGCTGCCCCACTGGAAGGGATGGTCATAGACGAATTCGCCGGCCACCGAGTAATGGCCATAGCGCAGCGTCTCGGCCTGTAGCGGACGGATCATCTGCGAGTGACAGTTGTAGCAACCCTCGCGCAGATAGATATCACGGCCGACGAGTTGCAGCGGCGTGTAAGGCTTCAGACCTGGCACCGGTTCGGTGGTCGAGCGCTGAAAGAACAGCGGCACGATTTCGACCAACCCGCCTACGGAGATCACCACCAGGATCAGTGCGATCATCAACCAGTTGTTGGTCTCGATTTTTTCGTGGGTAAAGCTCATAAGAAGAAATCCTCAGGCGTGAGCTAGCGTTTTGACGGTGGGAATCGTCGCTTCCACCGCACGGCCAGAGCGTGCCGTCATGAAGACATTCCACGCCATGATCAACATGCCAGATAGATACAGAATGCCGCCGAACAAGCGCACCACGTAGAACGGGAAAGTGGCCTTCACCGCTTCGACGAAGGTATAGGTCAAAGTGCCGTCGGGATTCACCGCGCGCCACATCAGCCCCTCCATCACGCCGGCGATCCACATCGCGGCGATGTACAACACGACGCCGACAGTAGCGATCCAGAAGTGCAGTTCAATGGCCGGCACGCTGTGCATTTTTTCACGACCGAACATGCGCGGTATCAGGTAGTACAGGCTGCCCATACTGACGAAGCCGACCCAGCCGAGCGCACCGGAATGCACATGTCCTATCGTCCAATCGGTGTAGTGCGACAAGGCATTGACCGTCTTGATCGCCATCATCGGCCCCTCGAAGGTCGACATACCGTAGAAGGACAGCGACACGATGAGGAAGCGCAGGATCGGATCATCACGCAGCTTGTGCCAGGCGCCGCTTATCGTCAGCACGCCGTTGAGCATGCCGCCCCACGAGGGCGCCAGCAGGATCAGCGAGAACACCATGCCGACAGACTGCACCCAGTCGGGCAAGGCGGTGTAGTGCAGGTGGTGCGGGCCGGCCCACATGTAGGTGAAGATCAGCGCCCAGAAATGCACAATGGATAGGCGATAGGAGTACACCGGCCGATTGGCCTGCTTGGGAATGAAGTAGTACATCATCCCCAGGAAACCGGCGGTGAGAAAGAAGCCGACGGCGTTATGTCCATACCACCACTCCACCATCGCATCCTGCACGCCGGCATAGGCCGAATACGATTTCCACATCGACACAGGCATGGCCGCGCTGTTGACGATGTGCAGCAGCGCCACGGCGATGATGAAGGCACCATAGAACCAGTTGGCGACGTAGATGTGTTTGACACGCCGTTTGCCGATGGTGCCAAAAAACACAATGGCATAGGCCACCCAAACGACGGCGATGAGGATGTCGATCGGCCATTCCAGTTCGGCGTATTCCTTGCCCTGGGTGTAACCGAGCGGCAAGGTGATCGCTGCTGCGACGATCACCAGTTGCCATCCCCAGAAAGTGAACTCGGCCAGCTTGCCGAGGAACAGGCGCACCTGGCAGGTACGCTGCACCACGTAGTAGGAAGTGGCCATCAGCGCGCAGCCGCCAAAGGCGAAGATCACCGCATTGGTATGCAGGGGCCGCAGACGTCCGTAGGACAACCAGGGAATGCCAAAATTGAGTTGCGGCCAGGTCAGCTGGGCCGCAATGATCACGCCTACCAGCATACCCACCACACCCCACACGACGGAGGCGATCGAGAATTGCCTGACGACGCGGTAATTGAACTGTTCAGCAGTCACTGTATTTGCCATGAGGAACCCTTGCGAGCTTGGTCGGATGATTCCTGGCAGTGTGGCTGCAAGAGGCCTGTCGCGACTTGATCTGCGTCAAGCACTGTTTTCGGCAAATGCACGTACGTATGAAAGGCGACCACCTATGGCGCGTGCGCTTTCAAATCGTCATGCCGCGGATGACACTCGACATCAAAGGCAGGTACTTTTTTGCGCGATTAACTCTCAAAATTCGTCATTCCCGCGAAGGCGGGAATCCAGCGGCTTTATTGGGAGTACCGAAACGTCACTGGATTCCCGCCTTCGCGGGAATGACGAGGCGCGCGCTTTTTTGCTCCATGCGGCACCGCGCGGAACTGAAGACTTATTACGGACGGAAAGCAGGAAAGTAGGGCGGAGTGAAACTCCGCCGATTGATGACATTGACATACGGCGCAGTTGGCACTGCGCCCTACGGTGCTGTTTTCGGGCAAGGCACGTGGCGCTTGAAGGGCGTCAATTTGCGTAGGGTGGGTTCGGAGCGTTAGCGACAACGCGCCATCGTGCAGCACCCAGCTGTGGGTTGTCGCCGTTGTTGCCAACATCGTCCGAACCCACCTACGCCGAATCAACTGTCATCGTCGTCGAGAATCGCGTGGCCCGGCAATTCCAGGTCGTCGAACTGGCCTTCTTTCAGCGCCCAATAGAAGATCACGACCAGGATCAACACCAGGACGATGGAGAGCGGTATCAGCAGGAACAGGATGTCCATTGCCATCTCTCCGTCAGAATGCCATTGGCATTCATCGCGTCAGCCTCAATGCGTTGAGCACCACCAGCAGAGAACTGCTGGCCATGCCCAACCCGGCGAGCCACGGCGGCAGCAATCCGCACACCGCCAGCGGCACGCAGACAGCGTTGTAAGCCGCTGCCCAGCACAGGTTCTGCTTGATGACGCGCTGCATGCGGCGCGCCAGCGCAATGGCGGCCGGCACGTCGCCAAGGCGGTTGGAAAGCAACACCAGATCGGCGCCCGACTGACTCAACGGCGCACCGCTGCCCATGACGATGGATACATCGGCGCGCGATAGCACCGGTCCGTCGTTGATGCCGTCGCCCACCATGATGACCGGCTTGCCACGGCCCTGCCACGCCGCCAGAACCGCAAGCTTGCTCTCCGGCATCTGCCCACCGCGCGCATCGGCGATGCCAAGCTGCGCGGCCACTTCACTGACAGTCTCTTGTCGGTCACCGGACAGCACGCAGACCTGCAAGGCCTGCAACTTGAGTTCGTCGATCGCCTGACGCGCATCGTCGCGCAGCGTCTCGCCGAAGCACATGAGCGTGATCGGCCCGGCTTCATCGGCGAGCAATCCGATCACACCTACCGCTTCGTTCAGGCTGAAACCCGGCCAGGAAAATTCCGCCGAGCCGAAGCGATAGATATGACTATCGAGTATCCCCGTGACGCCGGCACCTGGATGCTCACGCACGCAGTCAGCCTGCAACTTGTCAGACGCAGCGGACTGCAAGGCCGTAGCGACCGGATGCAGCGAGCCGCGCTCCATGGCCGCCGCCACGGCCACCGCCCGGTCCGGTTCAACACCGTCGCGCAGAACCTGCACCGACTTCAGCGCCAACTGCTGGCTCGTCAGCGTGCCGGTCTTGTCGAAGACCACGCGTTCGGCATCGGCGAGCGCCTCCAGTGCGCCGGGATGACAAACCAATACGCCGCGTTTGGCCAGATTGCCGCTGGTGGCCAGCACGGCGGCTGGCGTGGCCAGCGACAGCGCGCACGGACAGGTCACCACCAGCACCGACACAGCCACCCACAGCGCACGCGCCGGATCGATCAATGACCATATGACAATGGCAAGTGCCGCCAACACCAATACGCCGACCAGGAAGCGGCCGGCATAGCGATCGGCCAGCGCCGCCAGGCGCGGTTTCTCACTGGCCGCGCGTTCTATCAAGGCGACGATCTCGCCGAAGCGCGATTCGCGTCCGAGGCGTTCCAGGCGCACGATGAGCGGCGCTTCCAGGTTGTAGCTACCCGCCACCACCGCGTCTCCGCCACGCTTGCTGACTGGCGCCCCCTCGCCGGTCAGCAGCGCTTCATCTACGGCAGAGAGCCCCTCGACAACGACACCATCTCCTGGAAATGCCTGGCCCACCGCGATGCGCAGCACATCGCCGCAACGCAGCTGATGTGCCAGCGCGCCATGCGTTTCGCATGACGCCGGGTAATCGACGAAACGCTCGACGCTTTGCGGCAGACGATTCGACAGGCCCTCCAGATTCGCCGCAACCTTGCTACGCGCCAAGGTTTCAAGGTAGCGGCCAGCGAGCAGGAAAAAGACGAACATGGTCAGCGAGTCGAAATACACCTCGCCACTTTTTTGCAGGAGCGCCGCCGTGCTGGCGCAGAAAGTAATCGCGATGCCGAGTGCCACCGGCAGGTCCATACCGACGCGGTGCGCCAGCACATCGCGCCAGACGTTGGCAAAGAACGGCGTAGCAGCGAACAGCATCACCGGCAGGCTCAGCACCCAGCTTGCCCATTTGAGCAGTTGGTCCATGTCCGGCGTGATGTCGCCAGGTGCCGCGAAGTAGGCCGGTGCGGCGTACATCATCACCTGCATCATGCAGAAGCCGGCCACAAACAGACGCCACAGCGCACGACGACGCTCATCGCGACGCTGCAGATCGTCGCCGATATGCTGAACGGGAAACGGTCGATAGTTAAGCGAGGCGATGGCCACGAACAAGGTCGACACGGCTGTGCGCTGCGCATCCCAAACCAACCTCGCCCTGCCCGCCGCCGCATTGACCTCGACGGAAATCACGCCCGGCATGTCGCGCAGGTGGCGTTCGACGATCTGCGCGCAGCTGGCGCACACCATGCCTTCGACGACGAGCCAAGACTCCACCTGATCAGCCTGCGCCGCAGGTCGGCTGAACTGCGCCTGCAACTGTGGGTCATCGAGCGCCTGGTACGCCGCTGCATCGATGCCGTCTGCGGTCGACGGCAAAGTGGCCGCACCCTCGGCGGGAATATGTAATTCAGTTAATTTATAAGAAGTATCAAAGGACACGTCGGGTGCCAGACGGACAGGAAAGCTACGCGACACAAGCTACCGCGTCGGCCGTGTCACATACTTGATCCAGGTCAAGCTCACAGGCGCCAGTGCAATCAGTCCACAGTGCGCACGAAATCGATGATCATCTCGCCCGGCTTGCGCTGAATGTATTGCACGATGATCGATCGGCCGAAGCGGGCCTTCACTAGTTTCAGCAGGGGTAAGGAATCGTAGTCATTGACCTGTGCCTCATGAATGCCACGCAAAACTGGCAAGACGTGTTGCTCCTCGTCCTCGAAATGCATTTTCAGTTCGCTGAAGAAGCGCTCGAAAAGGAACTCACACATCTGCGACTGGACATGCGGATCATCGGCACATGCCGCGATGCGCCGAGCCAACACAAACGCAGTGTGGTGCTCTTGTAGGGAGTTTGGATCAGTACCCATGCTTGCACAGTAGTCCGGCCGTCCAGCACGTCCGTTGACAGACATCAAGGCGCAAATCAATGCTGTATCGCAGCATACCGTGCGCCAGAATAAATTCATTTGGCATTGACGCCATAGTTGACCGCTGACAAGGCAGCGATGATCTTATGGGCCTAGTCTGCCGGCATGCAGCCTTCATCCCGAACCATCGAACTTGTCGCGCCAGCGGGTAGCCTCGCCGCGCTGAAGATCGCCCTGCAAGCCGGCGCCGATGCGGTGTATCTCGGTCTGCAGAACGCCACCAACGCACGCAATTTCTCTGGCCTGAATTTCAGCGAAGCGCATCTGCGTAGCGGCGTCGAACTCGCACACCACATGGGCCGCAAGGTGCTGTTCGCCATCAACACTTTTCCGCAGGCCGGTCGTGTCGCCGAATGGCGCGCTGCCGTCGATGTCGCCCACTCGCTGGAAGCTGATGCGGTGATTATCGCCGACCCCGGTCTGCTCGCTTATGCGCGCGACCGCTACCCCGATATGCGCTTGCACTTGTCGGTGCAGAGCTCGGCGACGCATGCCGATGCCATCGAGTTCATGCGCGAACAGTTCGGCATTCGTCGCGCTGTCCTGCCGCGCGTGCTGACCCTTGCCGAGATCGAGAAACTGATTCGCCAGACGAGCGTGGAGATCGAGGTATTCGGCTTCGGCAGTCTGTGCGTGATGGCCGAGGGGCGCTGCCTGTTGTCCTCGTATGCCACCGGCGAATCGCCGAACAGTCATGGCGTCTGCTCGCCGGCTCACGCTGTACGCTGGCACGATCAGGACGGTCATCTCGAAGCGCGTCTCAACGACATCCTGATCGACCGCTACGCGCCGGGCGAACCGGCTGCCTACCCGACGCTTTGCAAGGGGCGTTTCGCTGCCGGCATCGATCGCAGCACCGATGCGGACATGGCGGATCATGCGTTGGAGGAGCCTACCAGTCTCAATGCCTTGAGCCTGTTGCCGCGTCTGCTCGGCATGGGCGTATCGGCGCTGAAAATCGAAGGGCGCCAACGCAGTCCGGCCTACGTCGGCCAGGTCACGGCCACGTTGCGTGCCGCACTCGATAGTGCGCAGGCAGACCCGGCACGCTTCGCTGCCCGGCCCGAATGGCAATTCTCGCTGTCGCGCCATGCCGAAGGCTCGCAGGTCACGCAGGGCGCTTTCGAGCGGCCTTGGAAATAGCGTCCATGTTTATGCCATCAACATTCCCGTCGACACTGCCTTGGAGAATCGCCGCCGGTCCGCTGCTGTACTACTGGTCGCGCCAGGAGACATTCGACTTCTATGCCGCAATGAGCTGCATGCCCGTCGATATCGTGTACCTCGGCGAGACCGTCTGCAGTCGCCGCCATGAGTTGCGGGACGCCGACTGGTTGGAACTTGCCGCGATGCTGCGCAAAAGCGGCAAGAGCGTCGTCCTGTCGACACGCACGCTGATCGAGACCAGCGCCGAGGCCGCCGCAGTGCGCCGCCTGTGCGCGCAGGACGAATATGCGGTGGAAGCCGGCGAGACCGGCGCGGTGGGCTTGCGCAAGGGCCGGCCCTTCGTCGCCGGCCCGCATCTGAATGTCTACAACGGTGAAGCGTTGAACTGGTTGCAGCAGCAAGGCGCGACGCGCTTCGTCGCACCACTCGAAATGAATCGCGACACGCTAACCCAGTTGATCGCCGAGAGGCCGGCGGACATGGAGGTCGAGGCGATGGTGTGGGGAAGAATGCCGCTGGCATTCTCCGCACGCTGCTTCACGGCACGTCACTTTCGCCTGCACAAGGACGACTGTGGCTTTCGTTGCAAGGAGCATCCCGATGGGCTCGCTTTGCGCACGCGCGAGTCGCAGGACTTTCTCGCCATCAACGGCGTCCAGACTCAATCTGCAGCTTGCCTTGACCTGCTCGACGAAACGCAGGCGCTTGCGCGCATCGGCGTGAACGTCATGCGCGTCAGCCCGCAATCGCAAGGCAGCTTTCACGCCATTATGGCCCTCGATGCCTTACGCCACGGTCGTGCCGCAACTCCCGTGGCGCTGCCGCCAGGCATGGGCCGCTGCAACGGATACTGGCACGCCAAGCCAGGCATCGCGCTGGTGGAGGGCGAGACATGAAGAATGCATACACGCCAACGCAGGAACAAGACTCACTGCCCGGCAAGCTCGGCGCAAGGTTTTTGACTGCGATCCTTCCCGCACTCACCCCAGGTCTCGCCAGCGTTGGCCGGCGCTTACCGCGCCCTTTCGTCTCTGCACATTTCGTGGTGGCACTGGAAGGCGCACGGCATATGCATTGGCTCGTGCCCCCGCCACAGCTCGACGGTCGCAGTTTCACGATCCGCATCGAGGACCTCGGCCTATGCGTGAGCTTTACCTGTCGTCAGGGTCGCTTCCGGCCGTTATGGAATCCCGTGCCCACAACGGATCTCGATATCAGTGCACGTCTGGCCGACTTCGCCAGCCTGGCGCGCGGCACGACCGATGCGGATACCTTGTTCTTTCAACGTCGCTTGAAGATCGCCGGTGATATCGACCTGGGACTCATCGTCAAGAATTGGCTGGATGCCATGGAACGGCCAGCGTGGCTGACCCACACAGGACAAGGCTTCGGCGGGTAATCACGCGATGCAGCGAAGCGCCGCAGCCAACACGCGCTTCAGGCAGCGAAGCGCTGTATGCTGAATGCATCGGGCTGGTGAATGACCACCACGCGCCCGTGGACGGAGATCAAACCCTCTCTCGAAAACTGGTTGAGCAGCCGTGACAAAGTCTCGGGCGACAAGCCGAGCTTCGAGGCAATGATGCTCTTGGAGAACGGGAAACGCGTGCTGTCGCCATTGCGTGGCTGACTGAGCAGGAAACCCACGAGACGCTGCGCCGCGCTTTGCAGATTGGCCGCCTCGATATCTTCTACCAGGGCGTGCCAGCGATGCGCCAGCTTTTCCAGCAAGTGACGCGAGAAGGCGGGATTCTCTTCTATGACGGCGTAAATTTCGCGCTTGTCGACCCAGATCAGCAAGGTGTCTTCGAGCGCCTGTGCATCCACCATGTAAGGCTGTTCGAGGAGCATGACGACTTCGCCGAAGGCATCGCCCGGAGCGAAGAATTCGAGCACCTTTTCATGCCCGTCGGCCGAAGGAATGGCGAGTTTGATGTTGCCGACGGCGACGATGTAAACGCCATTCGGCTGTTCGCCGCGACGAAATGCAAAGCGATGTTTCGACAGCCGTATCTGCCGACCGGCCTGCGCAATGCGTGCGAGTTGGGGTGCGGATAAATCGCGAAAGAGTGGCGTGCGCGCCAGCAAATCCTCGACATCAAGTTTGTAAGCCATGCCGCGACCTCCTGTCTGTAAAACGCATCGGCGTTTCACTTTGTAGAGGTCAATTATGCAACTGCGTTTTCTGGCGGATTTGACCCTCGTCAATCAACGAGCGTTATGCCGGCGCGGATCAATCCTCAGTACCCTCGTCTCCTTCGCCAACGATGCCGTGCTCCACCGCGTAGCGTACCAATTGCGCCAGCGACTGCATGTTCATTTTCTGCAGGATGCGCGATTTGTGCGTGCTGACGGTTTTTGCCGAGAGCTTGAGTCGCTCGGCCACATCGCCGACAGAGATGCCCTCGACCATCAAGCGAAACACTTCGTATTCGCGATCCGACAAGGATTTGTGCGTGAGCTCCTTGTTGCCCGGCATGACGTTCATGGCCAGTTGCTCGGCCACTTCGGGACTGATGAAGAGACGACCGCTGGCGACACGACGGATAGCGGTGACCAGCTCCGTACCAGCGCTTTCCTTGGTGAGATAACCCGAGGCGCCGGCCTGGATGGAGCGCACCGCGTACTGGTCTTCCTGATGCATGGTGAGGACTAGCACCGGCAGCTTGGGCGCCTCTTCCTTGATCTGTTTGATCAGCGACACGCCACTCTTGCCGGGCATCGACAGGTCGAGCAGCACGAGATCGATGCCGCCCTTCCTGACATGCGCAATGACCTCGTGCCCATTGGTGGCCTCGGCGGCGACCACCATGTCGGGTGTGCCTTCGATCAGGCGTCGCAGGCCCTCGCGCATCAGCGTGTGGTCATCGGCAACGAGAATGCGGGTGGGGCTGAGTGTGGTCATGGTGTGCGGGTGTTGGGTATGCCGACTATAGCGAAGCATGAGTCCGCCGGGTAATGGCAGCAGCCTATACTAGTGCTTCGGTGGCTTGCAGACGGCATTTTTCGGACAAGATTTCGTGGACAACTTCGATCAACAGAAATTGAGGCTGCTGGCACAGAGCGTCGTCGAATCGGCGATGGACGCCATCGTGGTCGTCGATGCGACCCAACGCATCGTGCTCTACAACAAGGCCGCCGAACAGGTGTTTCTGCACCCACGCGCCGCCGTCATCGGGCAGGCACTGGATGTGCTAATCCCGGAGCGATTCCGCAAGGCGCATGGCGCTCACGTCGCGCAATTCGGCCGCACCGGCACGACTTCGCGGCGCATGGATGGCCGCATGGTGTTGCACGGCCTGCGCGCCAATGGCGAGGAATTCCCGGTCGAAGCGTCGATATCCCATTCGGGTAACGGACCGGAAGAGCTGTACACGGTGATCTTGCGCGATGTCACGGAGCGCGTGCGCGCCGACGACTCGTTGGCACGCAGCGAAGCGCGGCTGCGCGGCATTCTCGATTCCGCGATGGACGCCATCATCACGGTCGATGGGGCGCAGCACATCGTGCTCTTCAATACTGCGGCCGAAGCCGCATTCGGTTATACGCAGGAAGAGGCGCTGGGTGCCCCCCTGTCCATGCTATTGCCATATCGTTTCCGCGCCGCGCACGATCAGCACGTGCATCGTTTCGGCGAGGCTGGCGTCACCACGCGCCGCATGGGAACCTTTCGCGTGCTGACCGGTTTGCGCCACAACGGCGAAGAATTTCCCATCGAAGCCTCGATCTCGCAGATCGACGAAAACGGCCACAAGTTTTTCACGGTCATCCTGCGCGATGTTACCGAGCGCGTGCGCGCCGACGAAGCGCTACGTCATTCGAAGGAAGAGTTGCGCGAACTGGCGGCGCTCGCTCAATCGGTACGCGAGCAAGAAAAGAGCCGCATCGCGCGCGAGCTGCATGACGAGCTGGGTCAGTCTTTGACGGCACTGAAGATGGACGTGATCGCGCTGCGCAGCGAAGTGCCTGCCGAGCGTACGGCCATGACCGAGCGCATCGCGCGCATCGAAGCCACGCTCAACCAGACGGTGGCGGCAACGCGGCGCATATCGGCCGACTTGCGCCCCCTGATGCTGGATGATCTCGGCCTGGCGGCTGCGGTGGAATGGGTGGTGCAGGAATTCACCGACCGCTCCGAAGCGGCCTGCAAGGTCACCATCGAGGGCGCGCTGGATCTCGAAGACCCGCACGCCACAGCCGTATTCCGCGTGCTGCAGGAATCGCTGACCAACATCGCCAAGCATGCTGGCGCGAGTGCGGTGGATGTATGCATCGCGCGTTCGCCAGAGAAGGTGTACCTGCGCGTGCAAGACAATGGCATGGGTTTTTCGCTGGAGAGTCCGCGCAAACGCAATTCGCACGGCCTGCTGGGCGTGCGCGAACGCGCCTATCTGCTGGGTGGCGAATCGCGCATCGTCAGCGCGCCGGGCGAAGGCACGGTTGTGGAGTTGTGGCTGCCGCTACCTGTGGCGTAGGTCGGATGAGCGCAGCGTTATCCGACATTCGATCCTGCACAAGCGTCGGATAACGCTTCGCTCATCCGACCTACG
>JAQGMF010000039.1 GCA_028292505.1 Rhodocyclales bacterium | reverse complement strand
GTCGGTGCCGGGCTGGCTGGCATCGAGCATGGCATAGCCGTTCAATGCCGAGGCATAGACGACGGGAAAGTCGAGTTGTTCTTCGGTGGCGCCGAGTTTGTCGAACAGATCGAATGTGTGATTGATGACCCAGTCCGGACGCGCGCCCGGACGATCGATCTTGTTGATCACGACAATGGGCTTGAGCCCTTTGGCCAGCGCCTTACGCGTTACGAACCGTGTCTGCGGCATCGGGCCTTCGACGGCATCGACCAGCAGCAGCACGCCGTCGACCATCGACAGCACGCGCTCCACTTCGCCGCCGAAGTCGGCGTGTCCGGGCGTATCGACGATATTGATGTGCGTATCGCCGTACTGGATGGCGCAGTTCTTCGCCAGGATCGTGATGCCGCGTTCCTTTTCGAGATCATTGCTATCCATCACACGGTCGCTGATCTGCTGGTTTTCGCGGAAGGTACCGGACTGACGGAGAAGCTGATCGACCAAAGTGGTCTTGCCATGATCGACGTGAGCGATGATGGCGATGTTGCGGATGGAACGGCTCATGGGATGATCTTTTGGGGCTGGATAGGGGTTTGGGCAACCGTCGACTGTAGCATAGCAGGGTGATGTACTGCTGCTTTCAAGGGTGTCCGGGAGAAGATATTCGTCCTTGATCACGCGAAAGAAAACCGGCCAATCGATGACTCGATTGGCCGGTTTGTCGTTGTGGTCCTTGCAGACCGATAGCGATTCCTACTTGGACTCTTTTTCGATCAGCTTGTCGACCATGCCGGCAGGCACTTCATCGTAGTGGTCGAACTCCATCGTGAAGGTGCCGCGGCCGCTGGTGGCGGAGCGCAGGAAGTTGATGTAGCCGAACATTTCAGCCAGCGGCACGAAGCCTTGTACAAAGGCGTGTGGGCCTTTCTGACCCTGGTCGGTGACCTGACCACGGCGGCGGTTGATGTCGCCGATGACGTCGCCAAGGTAATCCGCTTCGGTCACGACTTCGATCTTCATTGCCGGCTCAAGCAGCTTGGGCTTGCTCATGCGATGCGCTTCACGGAAGCAGCTCTTGCCAGCGATTTCGAAGGCGAGGGCTGAGGAGTCCACATCGTGATACTTGCCGTCGATGAGGCGTGCCTTGAAGTCGACCACTTCGTAGCCCGCGATCTGACCGTTCTTGGACTCGGTACGGATCGCGTGCTCTACCGCCGGGATGAATTCGCGTGGCACACGACCACCCGTGACTTCGTCCGAGAACTGGACACCGCTGCCGACGGGTAGCGGCTCGAAAATCATCTTCACTTCAGCGAACTGACCGGAACCGCCGGACTGTTTCTTGTGCGTGTAGATGTGCTCGACGACGCCACCGAAAGCTTCGCGGAAGCTGACCTTCGGCTTGCCCATATTGGCTTCGACACCCAGCTCGGTGCGCATGCGGTCGATGGTGACTTCGAGGTGAAGTTCGCCCATGCCGCGCAACACGGTCTGGCCGGTTTCCTTGTCGACTTCCAGGCGCAGTGATGGGTCGGCCCTCGCCATCTTGTAGAGGGCGGTGGACATCTTGTCGACGTCGCCGCGCGTCTTCGGCTCGACCGATACGCTGATGACGGGGTCGGGGAAGCGCATGCGCTCAAGCAGGGCTGGATGAGCCGGGTCGGACAGCGAGTCACCGGTTTCCGTGTCTTTCATCGAAACCAGTGCGCAGATGTCACCGGCGCGCACTTCATCAATGTCTTTCATGACGTTCGCCTGAACTTCAACGATACGGCCGATGCGTTCCTTCTTGTCGCGGGTGACGTTGAGCAGCGTGTCACCCTTCTTGATGATGCCGGAATAAACACGGATGAAGGTCAGCGTGCCGAACTGGTCGTTGATTACCTTGAAGGCCAGCGCGCGTGCAGGCGCGTCGTCCCTGACTTCCTGGCTGCCGATGATATTGCCGTCCTCGTCCACCATCGAGATGCCGCCGTTTTCGCCGGGGTATGGCATGTAATCGACGACCGCGTCGAGCAGCTGTTGCACGCCCTTGTTCTTGAACGAGGAGCCGCACAGTACCGGCACGACGGCACCGGTCACGGTGCCCTTGCGGATCAGCTGTTTGAGGACGGCCGGATCGAACTCGCCAGTTTCGACGAAGTGCATGAAAGCGTCGTCATCGAGTGCCAGAGCGGTTTCCAGCGTTTCCTGGCGCAACTGGGGCAGACGGTCGATCCAATCGTTGTCTGACGTCGTCTCGAACTTGAAACGTGCGCGCAGCGACTCCAGCGGAACGGTTTCCCAAGGGCTATCCTTGTCCTCTTCCGTCCAAATGTAGGCACAGTTGGCGATCAGATCGGCCATGCCGCAGAACTCGGTGGAGCTGCCCAGTGGGATCTGGCACAACAGCGCATTGGCACCAAGGCGCTCGCGGATGCCCTTCACGCAATGCGCGAAGTTGGCGCCCATGCGGTCCATCTTGTTCACGTAGCACAGACGTGGCACGTTGTACTGGTTGGCCAGGCGCCAGTTGGTTTCGGTTTGCGGTTCCACACCAGCAACGCCGTCAAACACAACGACTGCACCGTCGAGCACGCGCAGACTACGGTTCACTTCAATGGTGAAGTCCACGTGTCCGGGGGTGTCGATCACGTTGATCTGGTGACCCTTCCACTCAGTCGACACGGCAGCACTTTGAATCGTGATACCGCGTTTCTTTTCCTGTTCCAGGTAATCGGTCGTCGTGCTGCTCTTACCGTCTTTGGTGTCATGCACGTCGACGATCTGATGCTTCTTACCGGTGTAGTACAGGACGCGTTCGGTGGTAGTCGTCTTGCCTGCATCGATGTGCGCGATGATGCCGATATTGCGGTAAAGACTGAGTTCTTTCTGCCTGGCCATGATGTGTTCTTTTCGAAAAGTAATTTACGTGGGGCGCATTATGGACCGGATTGACGCTTGTTTCGCCAAAACCTGTGCGATGAAATGAGGCGCAAGGGATATTTGTCGCGCTTGCCGCAATAAATAGTGGCCCGGGTGCGTGGCACATGGCCTCGAAGGTTTGCCTATTACCCCCGGTGTAAGACCCCACTGTCGGTTTGTCCGGATAGAGACTAAGGTTGTGGGCGAAGACACTTTCTTTTTCAGTTGATTCCAGGGGACCCCACTATGCAACGGACTTTTTCCATCGCTCTGCTTGTTGCCGCCAGTCTCATAGCAGCGTGCTCAAAGACTGAGGATGCAAGCAAGAATGCGGCAGATGCGATGGGCCAGGCTGTCGACACAGCCCAATCGGCCACAGCGGGTATCGGCCAGGCGATAGCCAACGATGCGCAATCGGCAGTTACGGCCGCGAAAGACGCAGTGACAAACACTGTCGCGCAGGTCAAGGATTCGGCGCAGTCGGCAGCCGACAGCACCACCAATGCGGCGAACAATGTCGTCGATGCCACCAAGGGCGCGGCGCACGAAGTCAAGGAGACGGCAAAGGAAGTTGCCAAGGATGTGAAGGAAGGGGCCGGGAAAGCGAAGGATGCAGCCAAGGATGCAATGAAGAAGTAGCACGTTCTCCGTTAAGTCGACAACGGGCGCCCTCGATCGAGGGCGCCCGTTTTTGTTTTGAAAATGACATTGTCGTTTTCTGTCCTGTTCCCCTGCATTGTTTCCGTATCACATCCCATAGACTTTTATCGCGTCTTTGAAACGCTTGATTTGCATCATCGCGAATCGTTCGTCGGCGTCCGACGGTGCTGATTTTTAGCGCTGTTCCGTCGATGTCAGTGTCTGCCCCGCCGGTCCGGGTCGCCCTTTTTAAAGCGCGCACATACCCGATAGTGCTTTCCATGAAAGGTTTGTCGAGCGGATGCGCGTGCGCGCGCATCGGCCGACACAGCGCCTCTGCGCGCTTGTGTCGCGCAATGGGCGTGACAAAACATCGAATGGAAACATAGCGTGCTTATCTCTCGTATCAATGCAGTACTCCTTGGTTTGACGCTTACGCTGCTTAGCGCTTGCGGGGGTGGCGGTCCGACATCTTCTACAGGCTCTTCTGCATCGAGCGGCTCGACGACTGCTTCGACATTCAGCGTGTCGAATACAAACCCTGTCTTGTTGACGGACTTGTCAAACGTCACGTCGGCGCTTCCTCTTGCTCCGCTGGAGCAATATCCGCTATTAGCTCTCGAGCTCATGCTCAACGGTGATTTTTCGAATCACATGTATTTCTGGTACCTGGCGGATGCGCAGACTACCGCCGTGCCAAGCGAGCTCCGGCCTGGCGGCAATGCACTGGTGGTGAACTCGTGGGCTGGGCAGAAGTTTTCCGCAGGGGTCATTGAACCCGGCAAATCCTACCAGCTCACCGTTACCGCGCGGAAATCGGTGAATGGCGGAGACGCCAGCATGTCGGTGGTGTTCTACGACAAGAATTCCGTGCCCTATCGAAATTTCCGTCGCACCTTCACCTCGTCTTCGTATAACCAGTACACCCTTAGCTTCACGGCGCCGGCATATACCGGGATTTGGGAAGTATCGTTTTCGGTGGCCGGCGTTCAGGCCATCGTCGATACCGTGTCGCTGAAATTGCAGTCGCCCATTGTTCAAACAGAGCAGGTGACTTCGCTCGATGGCTCTTACGTTCCGGCCGGATACGGGCTGGCTTTCAACGATGAATTCAACGGCACGTCACTCAATACCGACAAGTGGTTTACCCGGTATATTTATGACGGTGGCACAAAGGACAGGCTCAACGACGAACAACAGCGCTATCGCGACAACAACAATCACGTCATTGCCAATGGGGTGCTGAGTTTGGTGGCACGCAAGGTGTCGTCGAACGATCCGCAGGGTGTGGACTATGAATCTGGCATGATCCGATCAGACTGGACGACGCGCTATGGTTACTTCGAAGCGCGCGTCAAGATGCCGGGTGCAATCGGCGTCTGGCCTGCCTTCTGGCTCAATTCCGATGTAGCGGAGACCGGCGATCTGCGTTGGCCGCCGGAAATCGATATCTTCGAGTTCGTCAATAACGGCGGTGAGGATCGTACCAATATGCTCCATACCGGCGCGGTGGAACCCTATCGCAACTTCCTGTTTCTCGATCCTGCTTTCAACCAGTGGTGGGACTACTGGACCGCGCCTTTCAATTTCAACGAAGGTTGGCATACCGTCGGCGCGGCATGGACACCGATGAGCATGACGACTTATGTAGATGGCCGCGAGATCATGAGTCGCGCGTACGAATGGAAGGACACGAACGGCGTGTTGGCCGGGCCAGCGCATATCCTGTTGAATCTCGCGATCGGCGGGCACTGGGCGGGGCGTTACGGCATCGATGCGGCCGCCTTCCCGCAGGCTTTGCAGATCGATTGGGTGCGTGCTTACAAGAAACTCTATTAGTTGAATGGCATAATTGGTTTGCACTTTGAAGAAAATAGCGACCCAAGGGTCGCTGTTTTCTTGCGGTGTCGGAATAGGGATCAGGCGCGCGCATCTCCCCAACGCAGCACCGAGGTATCGTCGCCGACGTAGACGGTGTGGCCGGAGCGGTCTACGCAATATGAAGGCGAGACCACCATTTCCTTGAACTTCATGCCTTCGCCGATGCGCGTGTATTCAAACAGCACACTGCGCTCGACACGTGCGCCGCGCCGCAGGTGGCTGCCATGGCCAATCCAGGTCGGACCGATGACGGCCGAGCCAGGTTCGATCTTCACGCTGGAGCCGATATAGACCGGACCTTCGATGCGCACATTGTCCCAGTCGACCGAGGTGTTCAGCCCGACCCATACGCCTGGCCGAATTTCCTTGCCGGGCATGTCCATCTGCGCAACTTCACCGCTCAACACGCGCTGCAGCACCGCCCAGAAATCGGTGACGCGGCCGATGTCGATCCAGTTGAAGAAACGCTTCTGCGCATAGAACGGCAGTTCGCGTTCGACCAGCATCGGAAATAATTCGCTGCCGATGTCGAAGATACGCTTCTCCGGAATCATGTAGGCGACGGCGGGTTCGAAGATATAGATGCCGGTACTGGCCAGCGTGGACTTGGCGTTTTCGGGTTTCGGTTTTTCCTGGAACGAGCGCACGCGCCCATCTTCGTCTGCTACGACAATGCCATAATTGACGACTTCTTCGAGCGGTACGTCGAGCGTCACCACACTAGCGATGGCGCCTTTGGCCTTGTGCTCGTGCAGTGCGGCGCTGATGTCCAGGTCGATGATGGCGTCTCCGCAGATGACCAGCGTGGTTTCATCGAAGAAGCCGCTATTGTCCTGAATGCGCCGCATGCCGCCCGCCGAGCCGCATGGCCGCGGCACGATCTCCCCATGTTCATAAGCGCCTTCGTAGGAGTATCCGATCTCCACGCCCCAGCGATGCCCATCGCCGAAGTATTCCTCGATCTTGTGATGCATGTAGGCGACATTGATCATGATCTCCTTGATGCCATAGCGCGCCAGGTGCTCGATGAGATATTCCATCACCGGCTTGCCGAGGATGGGGATCATCGGTTTGGGAACGTCCTTGGTCAGCGGTCTGACCCGTGTGCCCTGGCCAGCGGCCAGAATCATTGCTTTTGCCATGCTTGACTCCCGGAACAGGTTTTCAGAGGGGGTGTATTGCAGATTTCATATGTCGCAAATCTGACGCTCGTGGCGCGTGATGTTCGCGCTTGCACAGCGTGCTTTCCTGTTTCTTCATGGCTCATGTTACTCCAACGGCTCCCTTGCGTTTGATGACGGCAGCATTTACAAAATCCAGCACGTCGATGATAAGTTGCTTGTCGAGCAGCCGCAGCATGCCCGTATAGAAAAGCGCAGCGGTGGGCACCAGCAGTACCAGTCGCAAGCTTATGCCAAACGAATCCGGAATGAATCTCTTCATCGCATATACGGCGATGCCCATGCATAGGGCAGCCACGGCGGGCACGAAGGCACCACGCCATTGTTCGATGAATCCAAGTCCCGTCGTGCGTTTGAGAAAAAGCATGTCGATTGGTGTGCTGACAAGCAAGCGCAGTGCCCACACCGCCGCTGCCATGCTGAGCGAGCGGTGGCCGATGGCGAACATGCCGCCTACGATGAATGCCACTTGTGACAGCACATCGACAACAGGCAGGCCTGGTCGCCCCACGGCCGACATCAGCGGAGCGGAAAACATGCGTGGAAAAAATTGCACGGTGAGCAGCGACATGAGCGCGACATACGGCGCAACGGATAACCACTTCTGGCCGAATACCAGCACCACCACTTCCTGCGACACGGCGGCCAGGCCGATGAAGACGGGGAACATTACGCACGAGGTCAGGCGCACGGCAGCGTGAAATGCGCGGTGGCGACCCGCGTTGTCGACCGCTCGCGAAAACAAGGGCAGCGCCAATTGCGAAACGGCTCCGCCGATCACATCGCGCAGCATGTCGACGGCGCGAAAGGCGAGGGCGAAGTAGCCGGCCGCAGCGCTGCCCAGCATGCTGCCGACGAGCACGACGAAGATGCGCTGAATGCCCAGGCCTGCGAAGAGATAAGTCGTCGCCGGTAGACCGAAGCGCAGCAGGTGGCCGCATTCGGCCGCATGAAAGCGCAGCCGCGGACGCGTGGACGCCATGATCCACAGCGCGGCCGAGGCGAGGGCAACCATCAATACTTGTTGCGCCACCAGACTCCACACACCCATGCCGGCCATTGCCATACCGATGCCGATCACCGCCGATGAGACGCGGCCGATGAGCGAGCGCAAAGCCAGCGGGCGGAACTCCATGGCGCGCCGTTGCAAGGCAATCAGGATGCTGCCGAAGGCCATCGCGACCAGACTCAGCCCCATCCACTTCAGGATGGGTCCGACTTCGGGCTGGCCGATCGCGCGTGCAAACGCCGGTCCGGCAAACCAGCACAAGAGCGACAGTATTGCCCCCAGCATCAGTGTGGCGCTGAAGGCCGTGTCCGCGTCTTGCGGCGTGACGACGCTCTTCTGCACGAGCGCATCGTGGAACAGGCGCTCGACCGGAATATTGAGCATCTGCACGATGCCCAGTGCGACCGAGGCCATGCCGAATTCGGCGGGGCTGAGGTAACGCGAGAACACCACCAGGGCAACGAAGGAAACGCCCGACAGCCCCACGCTTTCGAGCAGGGTCCACACCATCGAGCGTGCCACCGCGTCGCGGGCGGAGCCTGGCGCGGTAATTGGACCAATCGGTGCGGCGACAGGGGGTAATGCGTTTTGCATATTATGTGATGGGTATTTCAATTCGGAATGCATTGAATAAGCTCGTCATTCCGGCCTTCGCCGGGATGACGGTGTTCAGGCCGATCGGAGGCTTCTTGGGTGTGTTGCATAGTCGGGATATTCACCCCTGATGCGGCAGCCCAGAGAACTGGCGGCGGAATTTGCGCACCACGCTCTCCCTGCGATTCGGCTCGCAGGCGCTGATGTATTCCTGCGTTTCGGTGCTGAGCGCATAGGGACGTTTGTCCTCGTCCGAGTTGTCATACGCCCGGCACATCGTGATGGACGCCCGGATAGCGCGTATCGCTTGTCTGGCAATACCGTTGCGCCAGCCCTTGACGATGAAGGCAGCGGCGGCGACTGCCAGACGCGGCAAGGAGGTATTGAATTTATATGCCGTATAGATATTGTTGCGCACTGTGTAGAAGAAGCGGCCCTTGCCCCAGAACACGCGATGCTCCGGTGAGACCTTGTGGCGGATCGCCACTTCCGGCACATAAGCGATGCGCTTGCCGGTGTTGAGCATGCGATAGCACAGATCGAGCTCTTCACCACAGAAGAAGAGTCGTTCGTCATAGGCGCCGACCGCCTCGAAGACGCTGCGGCGAATGGCGTGGCCGGCGCCGATGAAACGCGTGGTGAGAAAGCCCTGGTCCGGCGTGCGGCCTGCAGGGTAGTCCCAGGAGGTATCGTCGTTGCGGCCGGTGAAGAAGTTCTCGATGCGAAAGCCGATTGCGCACAGGTTGGGATGTTCATCGAGTTGCTTGACGGCGTGCGCCAGCGTGTTGTTGTCGGCGAAGATCGCATCGCTGTCGAGGGCTACGATGTAGCGCGCCCGGCCCATGGCACTGGCGATATTACGACCGCCGGCGACGCCGGAATTGCGTGACAGCTTCTGCAATCGCGCTTCGGGTACGGCGCGCAGGAAGGCCTCCAGCTGCGCCAGGTTTTCGCGATCGCTGCATTGGTCGACGATGAGGATGCGCTTGCGCACGCCCTCCTGGTCATGAGCGCTCTGGATGGCGGCGATGGTGTCCTCCACCCGGTTCCACGAGAGGATGATGACATCGACATCCACTTCGTCTGTCGTCTTGCTGATGGCTTGCGCGGGATTGAGCATGTTCTTCTCTCGTGAATGGATGCGTGATGCCTCAGGCCTTGCTGTAGGCACGGATGTAGTCGATCTCGAATTTGCCGGGGAAGGGCGTCGTGTCATCGGGGTCCGGAATCCAGCCAGGGTCTTTGCTGCCCAACGCCAGATTTGCAAGCAAGTACATGTCTTCATGAATGCCATGCGGTGCGACTTGGAAGACCTGTTTTCCGTCGATCAGATAGACGATTTTCTCGTGCGTCCATTCGGCGGCGTAAACGTGGAAGCCGTCCGTGCTGTCGATGGTGTTGTCGACCCAGATGCCCGTTGTGACGTCCTTGATCGTCGGGTCGATGAGGCCAACATGGATGCCGCGTGGGCGCGCGCCCGAGCCTTCGAGGATGTCGATTTCCGGCGGCCAGGTCAGGCGCTTGGGCAGCAACCAGAATGCTGGCCAGAAGCCCTTGCCGCGTGGTAGATGGGCACGCATCTCGAAGTAGCCGTAGGTTTGCCAGTGGGTGAGTTCGCTGGTGATGCAGCCCGAGGTGTAGTGCTGAGCAAGCTTCTTTTCGAGCGCGGGCGGCGTGCGTTCGGCGCGAATGGTGAGTATGCCATTGGCAATTTCGAAGGGCTGGATGCCCAGCGGCTCGGCACCTAGGCCGGCGTAGGCGGGGTCGACGTAGATCTGCTTCTCGGAATTGATGACGACGTTGCGCTCGTGACGATAGCGGCTGCGCCAGGCGGGTGCGCCGGGTTTGCTACCGGTGGCGTTCTCATTGATACGTGTCACGTCGGCATCGGTGAAGTCGTCTTCGAATACAAGCTTGTAGCCGGGCGGTACGAAAGAAGGCGGCTCGCTGGCGGGGCTTGAGCTGTCTGCGCAGGCCGACAGCGGCAGGAGCAAGCTGCCCGCCACGACACCACTGTCGCGCAGAAAATTGCGCCGTCCTTGCCGGAATCCGTTGTTGTCGCTGAGCATGGCACGGCCCTTCACAAAGCCGCCGGCCGCGGCTGGGCACGCTGACGCAGATACAGCATGGCAAGTGCGTACAGTGGCGGGCGCAGCGTATCGCGATACACGGCGAAGAGGCTGAATGCCAGCAGCGCGAGCCAACCCGGCGTGCTCAGATGTAGGCGATTGGCATAGGCGTCGTAGTACTTCTTGAAGAAGTAGCGCGTGTAATAGATCGACCAGTAGAGACGCTTGAGCTTGCTGGTGCGCTGTCCACCGGTGCGCACCTGGTTCATCGGCAAGTGGATGCTATGCACGGCGTTGGTGACGAAAATATTGTGTCCATTGACGAAGAGATTCATCTGGTAGTCGGTCTCTTCGCGATAGCCGTTGCCGCGCGCGTAGTGCGAGTCGAATGGATGCTGCAAGAGCAATTCGCGGCGCGTCAGGATGATGGCATTGGTAAAGGGCAGGCGGATGTCGCCGTCGAAACGCGCGCCGTTGACGTATTCGCACAGCACCGGCCGGAACGGCGCCGTGTTGCGCATACCGTTGCCGAAACGTTGCAGAGCCTGCTGCTGCGTCTCGCCAGTCTGCATATACACGCGGCGCCCCGAGATCGCGCCCGCGCGATAGCTCATCAGTTTTTTGAGGCACACGCTGGCGTAGCCCGGTTCGAGATATTCGTCGTCGTCGCAGAACAGGATGAAGGGGTGGCTGGTCTTGGCCACACCGATGTTGCGCGATTGCGAAGCGCCCTGACGCGTGGCGTTGCGCAGGAAGCGGAAGGCGACTTCGGGATAGTGGCGCGCGATATCCTGCAGCACCGCTTCGCTATCGTCGTCGCCGGCGTCACTGACGAAGATGATTTCCGAAACCATCTCCTGCGCGAAGTAGCTCGGTGCCACCAGACGCAGGGTGTGGGCGCGATTGCGGGTGGGGATCACCATGCTGATCATGGCCGTGTCTCCCGTACTACCGGCAATGCGTTGGGCATTCTCCTGTCACCGGTGGCAGGTGGCTGTATTGCGGGCGGGGTGACATCCGGCTGCAGGGCTTCGACGGCTTGCCTGAGGGCGATACCGCGATCGCTCCAGTCGAAGAGCGCGTGCGCAGCGTCGAAGGCCTGTGCCTGCATGACGTTCAGTTGCTCGGTGCGGTCGATATTTTCGATGATGGCGTTCACCAGTTGCGGCAGATCATCGCAGGCCAGCATGTGGTCGCGAATGGCCTGCGGCAAGCCAGCCGCAGCGTCGCCGATGGTGGCGATGGGCACACGTGCGAACAGATAGTCGAGGTACTTGAGTTTGAAACCGCCGCCAATGACTTCTGGCACCACGGCCATGCGCGCGGTGGCGAAGTAGGGGGCGATGTCGTCGACGAAGCCATGGAAATGTGTGGCTTGCAGCAAGGGGCGTAGTTCGTCGAGCAGCGCTGTCGGCACGTCGCCTATCACATCGAATTGAATGTTATGCAGCTTGAAGCGCGCATCGGCCAGCTCCAGGAAGCGGCGCAGGTTCTCCTGCTTGACGACCCAGCGGAAGGAGCCGACCAGTACTACGCGACGCGGCGTGCTGGCGTCTATCCTGCGCGTCGGCGCCGACCAGCCCGTGTAGCCCGGCGTCAGTGTCACCGTCGGTTTGCCGGCGGCCTGGCGTGCATAGCGCTGCGCGTCCTCTTCGGTGATGGCGGCAATCAGATCCACCTGCGCTACGAGGCGCCGCTCCAGCGCGCGTACCTTGAGGTAGTTCTGCCACAGTGCAATCTTCTTCGGCAGGCTGGCTTGGCTCTGCGCAGACATGGCCCGCCAGATCGATTCTTCATGGTTGTGCGAGAGATAGACCAGGGTCGGCAGCTTGCGGCCGAGCTGTCTGGTCTGTTCGGTGGCTGCCAGGCAGGCGTCGAGCGCCCAGCCAGAGCCGTAGCTGTCGATGACGATGAGGTCCCAGGTGTCGCACAGTTGTCGCGCAAGCAACGCGCGATAGGCCGGCGTGGCGTGGATGGCGGCGGCAATGGGCAGACGGCTGAGAAGCGCGCTCAACTTGCCTCGCTTCTTGCCGCCCAGCGCATACAGCGCAAGCAGCGCATTCTCCGCCCACGATTCGGGCAGATCGTTGGGGATGGCCGGACCATAGCCAAGAAAGCTGACGCGCACATCCGCTTGCGACAATGCATGCGACATATTGGCCGAATAAATCCGGTCGCCGGCGTCCTGCGGAAAGGGAATGTCGCGGGAAATCCACAGACATTTCAGCATTGCACGTCCCGACAGGTCTTGCCGGGAAATGATGTCGTCATGACGCCGGACGAATGGCAGTACCCTGGCAGGGGATCTGGAAAGTGCATTACGCGGCATGAGCGACTCCTTCTGCCGCAGCTTCGAGAGCGATGCTGCGCAGCTTGATCGGCAGCGGTTTGCGTATTGCATTGTCGATGGGCAGTTGCCAGACGGTGCTGCCGTCTTCGCGTGCATCGACCGGCAGGAAGCCGAGCCTGGCGTAGTGATCCTCGACCAGCGCATTGCGCTCGGTGGGGAGATAGGTGCCGATGAGCTGGCTGATGCCGCGACGGTGCGCCTCGTCGCAGAGCACGCCGAGTACCGCTTCCTCGACTTTGCGACCGAGCACGCGGCAACTCATCAGCCAGGTATCGATGTTCCATGAATCGAGTTCTCGTCGGCAGATGACGACGCTGATCATGCCGTTGTCACCGAAGGTGTCGGCCAGACGTATCTGCAGGCCGAAGCAATCGGGATCGGTTTCGACATCTGCGACTTCGGCCTCGGTGTAGCGGCGTGTCGTCAGGTTGTACTGGTTAGATTTGTTGATGAGCTGCGTGATGCGCGTGCGGCCGGTCTCGTCGAAGGGCTGGACCGTCATCACCATGTCCAGCGAAGCGAGATAGGCCTCCATGTCGCCGGCTTGCGCCTGTAGCGCGACACGGCGCGCATTGTCCTGGTAGAAACCGGCGCGCTGCGCGTCCTCTGCGGAGAAGGCGATCGACTCGAAATAACCGGCAGCGAGCAGCGTGCGTGCGTACAGCGCCGGATCGGCCGGCAGTTCGGGTACGGCGACCTGCGGCAGCATCTCGCGCACCAGTTGGCGCTCGACGGGATTGTCGTCGAGGAAGACCATTGCATCGAGGCCCAGCGACAGCTCTTTGGCAATCGCCGTGATGTTGGTGGCCTTGTCGTTCCAGTTGGCCTGGAATACCGCAATATGCTCTTCGCGTAACAGCATTTCAGGGTGTTTTCTGAACGGGCCACGCGCAATCTCGTCGGTGTTTTTTGACGACACCGCCAGCACCACGCCGCGTCCACGCAAGCTGAGTGCCGCCTGCTGCACGGCCAGATGCGCTTCGCCGGTGGCGTCGCCCTGACCGATGACGATGCCTTCAAGGCCATCGTCACCGATGACGCCGCCCCATACCGTATTGTCCAGATCGAGGATCAGGCAGCGGCGGCTCTTGCCGCGTAGCGCGGCGATGAGGCGACAGACGTGGTCCGCGTAAAACGGCAGGAAGGCGCTGGCGAACGGCAGCTTGGCCATGTTCCACAGCGTGTGGTCGTGCCACTCGGCGAGACCCACGGTTTCGGCGAGATGCGCGACATCGAGCAGCAGGTCTTCGCTGCCGACGATGCTCTCGGCGAGACCGCGATTTACCGCGTCGACCAGGCCGCGCAGGGTGCCGGGTGCCACCGCATCGTAGCCGCCGAAAAGGCTCTCCACGGGACGTGCCAGCGTTTGCATAATGCATAAGGCCTTGCCGTTGCCACGCAGGCCATTGCGCACCGCATCGAGATGCGCCAGCGCAGAGGCCACAGCGTGCTGCGCGCCCTGCTCGTCGCCGGGGCAGGCTGTCAGCGGCAGGCCACGATAGTCGACGGCGACCAGCACGGCATCGGGCTGTGCGCGATTGATCATCGATTCGGGCGAGAGCGCTTCCTGCATCACCTGATCGAAGTCGGCCTCGATGCATTCCAGCGCAATACCGTGACGTGCGGCAGTTGCTTCGAGTGCTGGCAGCAGAAAGTGCGATGTGGCATTGCTGACGATGCCCAGGCGGAAAGGCATCAGCGGCGCGAGCGACTGGCCGCCGTCACGCGCCTTGCGGATCACCTTCGCCAGGCGGGTGAGGTTGTTCTCATCCAGCATATGACCGGCGAGGTGCTGCACGCGCTTGCCGAGCGTGTCGGATGTCTGCAGCAGCGCCTTGCACTGCGCGGCGAAATCCGCTGGTGCTGGCGGTAGCCATTCCATATTCGTATAGAGATTCCTGCTCATGATGCGATGGCCTCCGCAACGATTGGCGTCGCTGGTAGCGTCGCCGTGAATCCGCGCCTCTTGCGTGGTAACGCAAGAGAGCGTCCGTGACATGCTATGGGCATTATTGGATCAATCGAAAGATGTTTCATAAACCGGAACCGTGCTTGCAAAATTCGATCTTGCTCGACGGCACACTTTTCTTTCGGACCTTCGAGGTGCGCTTCAGATACTTTGCCAGCCCGTTTTCGAACACGGCCCAGGTGGCATACGATGCCGCAAGCGAGAAGATCAATGAAAGGCCGGCAAAGCACACCAGCAACACCCAGTCGTCGAACTCGCCAGCCATCTTGGCGTAGACGATTTTCTTGACGCCGAACATGACGATTGGCGAGACCAGATAGAAGCTGAAACTGATCGAGCCCATGACCTCAAAGAAACGGGTTTCGAGGAACTTCAGTTGCCGGCTGCTGCGGTAAGCCAGGGACCAAAAAAAATGCAGACCGGCGACGAAGGCCACTGTCGCCATGATGATGCGGTGGTCACCGAACCATTGGGAGAAGTAATGACCTGGGTCGGCCGCGTCGGCACCCGTGGCGCTCCATGCCAACAGAAAAATAAGGAAGCTGAGCGCCGGTGAGGTGAGGTATTTCTTGACGGAAAGATGTTCTTTTTGTGCCAGAAACGCCAATACGCCGGGCAGAAAAAACAGTGCGCGCGGCATGCATTCGACATATACCGCAATGGTGACGATGGCGGTAACGAGTCCCCACCAGCGCCCGCCCTTCAGATACGCGAAGTAAGTCATGGCGGCGGAAAAATAAAAGAGCCATTCGTAAGAAAGACTCCATGAGGCCGGATGCGTGGTGGCGACGTTGACGAAGGGCGTGATCAACAGCAGATTGGCAACGAAGACCTGCCACCAGGCCTGCGCATCGGCGACGTAAGGAAAGACTTTCCATCCCCACAAGGTGCCGGCGGCACAGATGCCGATATGGAGTGGCACCCACAAGGAGAATATCCGCGTCGCACGGTCACGGAAGAACGCCGCGATGTTCGCGTGACGCGTCAGGCTGCCGACAATGACGTACCCACTTATCATGAAGAACAGCTCCACCCCATAGCGCAGCGAACCGACCACGTAGGTGAATACGTCGGCGAGCGGCGAGCCGTTCGGCCAGGGCACGATGCCAGCATTGAAGACATGGAAGACGAACACCATCAAGGCGCAAAAGCCACGAAAGCCGTTGACGGCAGGATTGAATTCGCTCTTCTTCACGCTCATCTGTGCCGGGATGCCGGCGGCATCCAGCGGCCATTCGTGATCGCTCTCGCTGTGACTCATGGCGCGAGTGCCTCCTCGACGATGAGCGAGGCGACATGCTGCGGTGTCATGAATGCCTGCTTTTCGCGCTGCAGGGCGAGGAAGCGTTCGTCGAAAGCCTGCAACATGCGCGTTTCGGTGTAGCCGGGCTTGACCGAGCGCACGCGCAGCCACGGATAGTCGGCGCCAAGCAGGGCCAGCATGCCGGCCATGCCATATTTGGCAATGACGTAGGCGCCCATGCCGGCAACGGCACCGTGGCCTTTGCGTTCGCCGCTATGCGCTTCACCGCTATCTGCTTCACCGCTGTGGAATGAATCATGTGATTCGCCCATGGCCTGACTCA
Organism: Rhodocyclales bacterium; assembly: GCA_028292505.1. Lineage (GTDB taxonomy): Bacteria > Pseudomonadota > Gammaproteobacteria > Burkholderiales > Rhodocyclaceae > Viridibacterium. The sequence goes on along the minus strand of JAQGMF010000039.1, from coordinate 34,565 downwards.
GCACACCGACGACAATGCCCTCCTTGTTCTTGCGGAAGCAGCGGCGCACCAGTTCGGCCAGCAGGCGTTGCGGGCCTATGACGTTGACCTGAAGCTGCGTCAGCATTTCTTCCGCAGTAATCTTGCCGAACGGTGCCAAAGACAGTGGCGGCGAACCGCACAATATGACGCCGGCAAGTGGTTCCGGCAAGGCTTCGATGTGTTCGACCGCGTCGATGATCGATTTTTCCGAAGCAAGATCGAGATGCAATACGATGCCGTCATGACGATCGGCGACGTCGTGCGCGGCGAACTGGTTGCGGTGATACGCCACGATGGGGCGGAAGCCTCGCGCGGCCAACTCGTGGCACACCGCAGCGCCGATGCCGCCGGAGCCGCCTGAAACGAGAAACAATTTACGGTTCGACAATCAGGATCTCCGCACGCCCCTTGGCGAGCAACTTGTCCGCCGCACGCAGCGTCAGTTTCAGTTCGATCATGCCCGTCGACGGCGACAGACCAACGATGGTGCCCTCGACCTGCGCAGGCTGATCGACGAACAGTGGTTTGCGGAACTCCATCGACAAAGTGACCCATACGCTGTCGCGCCCCGGTAACTTCATGCCGATCAGTTGCGATACCTTGGCGACCAGCAGGGCGCCATACACCACGGCGCCTTGGAAACCCTTGCTGCGTGCGAAAGCGTCGTCGACATGCAGCGGATTGCGGTCGCCGGAGAGTTCGGCGAAATTGCGCATATCCGCATCCGTGACAGTGAAGTCGACCGTGGCCGACTGCCCTTCCCACAGGGTCGATAAACCCAGAGGGGCGGCGTCGAGCCTGTCGAGCATCTGGCGCGTATTCATGCCGCGGCCTTCATCTGGATCAGGTCGACGAATTCGCCAACATTCTTCAGGCGGCCCACCTCGGCTGCCGAGAACTTCAGCTTGTAACTGCGCTCGATGGAGACGACCAGACGGATGTGTGTCAGGCTGTCCCATTCATCGATGTCGGCCGCTTTCAGCTCGGGCGTCACGACGATGCTGTCGTCATCGAAGACATCGTGAAATATTTCTGTCAGGCGTTCGTAGATCGCTTTGTTTTCCATGATGCTGTTCCCGGTTATTCGACTGGCTTTGCCGATTGTTGAAGCGTGTCTTGCGTCAGTGTTTGGGTGTTCGAATGCTGTGCATTCAGCGCTGAGACGAGTTCTTGTGCCCATGCCTGTGTGACCCTGGGCTTGGGGTGCACCTCGTCGCTGAAGTTTTCATCGGAGCTTTCATTGCTGCGCATCTCCACCGTGCGCACGTTCGGCTCGTGCGCAAGCTCGGCAAAGAGCTGCTGCTTATGCTGTTGGTATTGGGCGGAGTAGGACGAGCGCTGGGCGTGCCATGCCGGCAGTGGCAGATCGACGAGAATGACGTGCCCACCATTGGCGACAATCGTGCTGACCAGATCGCGCAGCACCGCAAACTGCTGTTCGGAAAGTGGGCGATGGCCCATGTAATCGGCCCAGAAATCGAGGTAACGCTGTTTCTCATCCTCCGTCAGCACGACGGCGTTGCGCTGCGCATCGGTAATGACTTTGGTTTTGCCCGACAGGTGCTGGCGCAAGACGCTGGTCATGTCGCGCGTCCAACCATCGATGACGAGGTAGGGATGAATCAGCGTCGTACCGGTGTCGAGATATCTTGCTGGCAGGACCTCCACGGGACCGCTTGCGCCACGGCGGAAAAATCCATAGCGATAGCGTTCGATGTCGATGTCGGTATCGCCGGCGTGGCGATCGGGCGTATTCCAGCGCACTGCATCGTCCGCGAACAGGCCATACCAGATGCCGATCACGAAGGTGTTGTGCTGGCGTGCCTGCGGGCTCTGCACTTCTTGCACGAGATCGATGACCTCGCGTATCTGGGTCATGTTCGACCCGCCGACGCCGAGGTTGTGAACCTGCGCGCTGGGCACCATCTTTTGCACTTGCGCCTGCTTGAAACCCACTACGACATTGGATGCACCGAGCATGATGATCTTGTCGGACGGTGTATTCAGCGCACTGCGGGCGAGGAAGACGTACTTCGGTTCGGTGAAGTACAGCGTGTTTGCCGCCTGCGCCGTGTCGAGGCCATTCGTAACCTCTTGGCGCGGCACCAGCATGAGCGTAACTGCCAGCACAATGGCATACAGTCCCGCCACGGAGATTAGCAGCAGGCCGAATTGCTTGAAGACTGTGCGCATATTGGCGTTTGACATGATCATATTTATCAGAACGCCCGGTACACGAATTCCGGCGCCTTGTGAAAGAACGAGGCGACGACGGCAATGGCGAGCACACGTGTGCCCATCAGCAGGTTGCGGGCAATGAGGCCGCTCGTGGCTTTGCCCCAGCCCTCGACGCGAGGCGCGAGCCAGCTTGCTGCAGCATGCGTGCCCATCAGCGTCACGCCGACAACAACTGCCATGGCGAGCAGCGCAGCGACAAAGCCGCCGACACCGAGCAGGTGTATGAGGCTCAACAGTTGCGGCATATCGGTCCAGAAGCAAGTCAGGGCCAGTGCGAAATATGCAAACGTCAAACCCGTGCAGAGCCAGGCATGGAGCGCATTGGCGGCGAGTGCCTTGTAGCGCTGCTTGCCCAGACGCCGGGTCATGCTGATCTGCCATAACTTGTTGGCGCTTGCCCCTGCGCCCAACAGCAGGCCGTAGACGAGGAACACGCTGGTCGTGCCGTGCCACATGCCCATGATCAGGAAGGTGACGAAGAAGGCGATGACACCCAGATAAGTCTGCAGCGCGGGCGACTCGACGCGCATGGTCATCGCCTTGAGCAAGGGGTTGAAGACGTAGAGCTTGAACCAGTCGGAGAGCGTCATGTGCCAGCGCGACCAGAACTCCAGAAAGTTGCGTGAGGAGAAGGGGCGATTGAAGTTCTCCGGCAGGTCCAGGCCGATCAGCCAGCTCACGCCGATGACGATGTCCATGTAGCCGCTGAAGTTGTAATAGAGGTAGACGGTGTAGGCGCTGGCGGCGAACGCATAGAGCGCCACCGCCGAGGCCCACGAACCGATTGATACGGTGCCGAGCAGGCGTGCTGACAGGCTGGCGAAAAAGTAGTCGGCAATGGCCGAGACGATTGCCAGCTTGATGAAACCGGTTATGACGCGCGAGAAAGCGGCGAATACCTTGTCTTCATCGAGCACGAGTTGTGCGGTGCTACGCTCGGCGAAATCCTGGAAGCGCTGGATCGGGCCCGACACGAAGGAGAGCACGTTGGAGGTGTAGTTGAAGAAGCTCAGCGGGCCGATCTTTGCTGGCAGGCCACCCTGGCAGGCGTCGACCAGGATGTGGATCACGCGGAACAGGATGTAGGACAGACCAATGACGAGATAGGGGAAGGGCAAAGTTCCCACGCCATCGAGAAAGCTGAATTTCTTGAGGTAGATGAAACTCGCCACGACCAGGGCAATGGAAAGAGCGAGACTGCGGCGCGACGGACGCGCCTGCACCGAGCGCACCAGGCCGTAGCAAAACAGCAGGAAAGCTGCCAGCGGTATGAGTTGTACTGGCGTGCTGACGTAACTGGCGATGAACGCGGCGCTCGCCAGGCACAACACGATGCTGCGACCCAGGGGCGTGACGAAGCACTGCGTCAGTACGACGAGCAGCGCGATCAGCACCAGGAAGTTGAGCGAGGTGAATGCCATATGGATATTATCCTCAGGACTTGCGGATCGACGCGGCCGGCGTCCAGGTCTGGAAGCGTTCGCCGCGCAGTGAGCGCCACACGCCGAGGCCGGCACCGGCGAAGGCCAGCAGAATGTCCGTGACCTGGCTGAATGGCTTGATCTCCCAGATGAGGCCCAGCGCCAGGCCGAGGGCCAAGGTCAGCGTGGCGCCCAGGGCCAGCGGCCATTGTCCGGCGGCAAGCAGCGCGGCGAGGCCGCACAGTAGCGCCAGCGCCAGCGAATAAATCGTCAGCCAGCGGATCAGTTTGTGCGAGACGTACTTGTACAGCGTCAGGCCGTCGAGCTGCTTCAGGCGCGGCCATAGCAGGCGATGCACGTTGAATGCCTGGCAGGCGATGCGCACCTTGCGTTTGAACTCTTCTTGCGAGGAGGTCACTGAAGCCTCGAAGGCGCGTACATCGTCGGCCTGAACGATGCGATAACCTTCGCACAGGATCATGAATGACACGTACATATCGTCGATGATGTGATCGGGTGGGCTGCGATGCAGGGAGTGGCGGATGGCGAACAGCGAGCCGTCGGCGCCCATGATGGAGCCGGTTTCCTGTTCCAGCTTCTTGATCGATTGTTCGAGACGCCAGTACAGTGAGCCCGATGCGGCGGTGAGCGATTCGTCGGCGTTGGTGTAGATGAGATTGCCGCAGACGCAGCCGATCTGCCGCTCGGCGAAGTAGGGCCGCAGCTTGTCGAGCGCTTCGAGGTCGAGCATCACGTTGGCATCGGTAAACACGATCACGGAAGCCCTGGCGCGCGATACCAGCAAGTTCATGCCGTAGGTCTTGCCGTGTCGCTCGGCGGAGACGTGCAGGTCGATGCTGTCGGCATAACGACCGAGAATCTCGGCGGTGCGGTCGCTGGCTGCATCGACGTAGACGAGAATTTCCAGCCCCGGCTCGCGTTCTCGTAATGCCAGCAGGTTGCGCATCTTCTCTTCGATGACGCGTTCTTCGTTGTAAGCACACATGCACACGGCGAAGCTGATGGGTTCGGCCGCATCGGATTCCTGCCGACCGGCTGGTGTGCCAAAGCGCCGGATGACTCTGAGCGAGAGTGGATAAGTGATGAACGGATGGACCGCCACCAGAAACAACATCGCACTCAGCACAGCAAGAAAGATCGCCATTGAAATTTTCCTACGCTTTCAAAATCGGGTTGCAGGCAAAGGTGGTCCAAACTCCGCGTCGTCATCTGGCGTCGTGCGCGGTCGAGGGCGCTCTGCCGCGTCCGGTAGCACCGAGCGGACGCCGAACGATGTGCTCCATACGAGCAGGCTCAAGGCCAGCGAATGAGCGAAAGTGTTGTAGGCACCATTGAGAAACAGGGAGAGCACCAGGACCACACGCAGCACGAGGGGGCCACGGGCGCTGAGGATGCAGAAGAAAACGAATCCGAAATAGGCGATGGCGCCAATGACGCCGAACTCGATGACGATCTTGAACAAGGCCATCTCGGCGGCAGGGCCGCCAACGTTATATACGACCTCGCGATAGCTGCCCGCACCGTATCCAAATAGCATTTTCAGCGGATCTGTGCCGAGTGTGTCGCGGAATACGTAGAAGCCACCGAGAAAGCGCTCATAGGCACTCGACTTGGTTGAGCCGAATTCGCCGACGCGATCGATGAGGTGGTCCAGATGCAGGAATGGACTGGCCAGCATGAGCAACAGCAGCAGGACCAGGCAACCGGCCAGCAGGTCCCAGCGGCGACGCACGACCATGAGCAACGGTAGGCCAAAGCCGAGAAGGACCAGGCCAGTACCCGACTGCGAAACGAGGACGGCGATTGCGCACGTCACGGCGAGCCATAGGCGGTTGAAGGTCATCAGCTCGACCAGGATTGCAATGGCGAGAAACTGACTGAAGAACGAAGGCTCTTGCATGAAGATGCCATTGGCGCGGTACACTGTCGATCCATATGACAAAGGTATCTGCATGTTGAAGCCAGTGACGCGCAGCGCGTCGGGCAGAAAATTCTCGATCGGAAAAACGTAGGAGGCAGGGAGGAACATCTGCGCGATGAATTGCCCGATGCCGCACAGCGCGATGATCAGGGCCGAACCGAGAAAGAATTTGAGCAGCGTTTCGCGTACCCGCTCGCTGCCTTGTATGTGAAAGACGTAGGGCAGGTGCAGCATGATCAGCAGCATGATGGACGGCACCGAAACCTTCTCGGCATTCAACGCCGATGCGGTGCCGAGCACGCCAGCCATGAGGCAGAAGCTCATCAGGCGCGACCACTCGATGACGATCAGGTCACCGAGATAGGCGCCCCAGGCAAGTGCCAGATAGATCAGCGGGAAACCGAGTCCGACGCCAGCGATGTTGAAGCCGGGTATGGCGAATTTCGAGGCGAAACTTATGCCCACGAGCGGCGTGGCGAGAATCAGAAAGGCTGCGGCGGCGTGGCGCGAGGCTGCCGAACGCTTCGCGCCTTGCAGGTGTGCCTCGATGTACCCCTCGCTGCTTGTCTTCAGATGAACTGTGCTTTCCAATTTCGTTCTCCGCCGGCATGGCGAGGTGAAGGATCAGTGGTGTGTGGTGGTGCCACTGAGGAATGTCGTCAATGCTTGCTGAGGACGCTGCCCACGACTTGTGCACCGGTTTCACGTATGTCGCTGAGGACACGCCTTACCCTTGCGGCGCGGCTGATGTCCTTTTGCGTGACCAGCACCGCACAGCCCGCGCGCGCGGCGATGGTTTGCGCGTCGGCATTGTCAGCCGCCGCAGGGGTATCGATGAGTATGACGTCGTACTGCTTGCGGATTTCGGCGAGGAACATGTCGAAGAAAGGTCGCGACAATAGCTCCTGCGGATTGGGGGGCAACATGCCTGCAGGCAGGACGCTCAAATCGCGCAGTTGCGGAATGCGATGGATGCAGTTTTCAGCGCGGCGTCCGCTCAGCAGGGCAGACAGGCCGACGCTGTTGTCGATGCCGAACAGGCTGTGCTGGCGTGGATTGCGCAGGTCGGCATCGACCAGCAAGGTGCGCTCGCCGAGCTGCGAGAAAACAACGGCGAGATTGGCCGCGATCCAGCTACGGCCCTCGCCGCGATCGGCACTCACCACGGCAAGCGTCTGATGCAGGGCACTGGCGCCAAACCAGCGCAACATGAGTTGACTGCGCAAAGCGCGCAGCCCTTCGGCGGCGGCAGAGTTGGGGTCGTAGGCGGCGATGATCTCGCCGCTGAGCGCACTACGCCCGGGTGTGACGCGGAAGTAATCGAACTGCCTTGCGAGCGCGAACTGGACGTCGTCTTCCGACAACATCTTCAGGCGCTTGGCCGCTTCGCCGAAGCGCAGCCCGCGTTCTTGGGCAACGTGCAGCACGCGTTCAGTATCGTGCTGGCTGAGGCGGCCGTCCTCCATGAGGATCGCGCCGATGAGTTTGCCACCATGGTGCGGCGGAAGCGCCTGACCGGCAATCGATGTCTGTGTTCCCAAAGGAGCGTTCATGATGATGTCCTGTATTGAAGAATGCGGTCAGGATGCGATGGCAGGCATGTGGTGCGCCGAGAGTCGACCGGGCCGGCCGACGCTGATCAGTGGCGCGCGCTCCAGCACGCCTAACACGGGGATGCCGAACAGCGTGCGGAAATCTTCGTCGCCGTGCACACGTTGATCGAGTCTTTCACGCAGCAATGCCAGTCCCATGCCGAACACCGTACCGAAGATCAAGGCGAGCAACAGGTTGACCAGTTTGCGTGGCCGGCCGGAGCCGAACTCCTGCGTGGCAGGTGTGATGATCATGGCGTTGGCCGTCTGGTTCTGACTCTCCAGGCTGGTCTGCGCCAGGCGTTGTGTGACCATGTCATAGGCCTTCTGGGCGTTGGCGACATCGTTCTGCAAGACAGCGATCTCGTTGCGCGCTTGCGTCATTTGCAGCACGCGCTGACGCTGGGTTTCCATCGCGCCACGAATTTCCGCCGTGCGCTGGTTGTTGATGTGATCGGATGCCGTGAGGGATGCTGCCACCCGGCCGATTTCGGTGTTCAGGCGCCCACGCAAAGCGGTGATCTCGGCGTTCAGGCGTTCCATCTCGGGGTGAGCGCTACCAAGGCGGTTCGCAGCCTCATCGCGCTTGGCTTCGAGGCGCGACAGGTCGCTCTTGAGACTGATGACGGCCTGGTTCTGCAAGACCTCCGGCATGGTGTCGCGACCGCTGGCGGCCTGCTGCTGCCGCGAGGCACTTTCCGCCCGCAGGCCTTCGAGCGCCGAGACCTGGGTGGAGAGTTCGTTCAAGCGGGCTGTCTCGACATCGAGATGTTCGTCGGTCGTGATGATGATGCCTTTGGAGCGCTGATAGGCTGACAGGCGTTGTTGCGCCTGTTCGAGATTTTCGCGCAGCATCTTGGTGCGGTCCTGGAACCAATTGGCATATTGCTTGGCCGGCTCGACCTTGAGTTCCAGATTGGTATCGAGATAGCCCTGGGCAAAAGCATTGGCCATCTTCGCGGCATGGATCGCATCGGTCCATGTCATCGTAATATTGATCAGGTTGGCGTCAGGCGCGGCGCGAACGATGAGATTCTTCGTCAGCAGGGCGGAGATCCATACGTCGAATGGCAGCCGCTGAGTCTCGTTTTGTTTTTGAAACAGTTTGAGGATATCCGGGTCATGCTGCAAATTGAGCGATTCGACGACGCGTCTGACGACGCGCTCGCTGCTGACAACACCGACTTGCGTCGCCAGATAACCGGCAATGGCCGGTTGCGGCTGCGGGCTGACGGCGTTAACAGGGTCGGTGGTCTTGGTGTCGACGACGATGGTCGCCGTGGAGTGGTACTGCTTGGGCAGCACCCAGTTCACGGTGATGGCGCCGACGACCGCCATGAATATGACAAATGCAACCGTTATCCAGCGCGCGCGTAGAATCAGTATCAGCTGTTGAAGTGTCATGATGTGGATCGCCTAGAAAAAACTTTCACGGACGTAAACCACGTCGTTGGGCTGCAGAAGCTCGTCCATCTTCGGTTCGATCACGGCCATCTTGCCGTTGGCAGTGCGCCGGTGAACCTGGATGCCCCTGAGGGTGCCACGCGGTGTGGCGCCGCCGCCGGCTGCGATGGCCTGCATGAGCATCATCTCGCGGTCGAGGCGATAGCTGCCCGGATGCTGAACTTCGCCATAGATGTAGAACACCGGCGCACGATTGACGAAGACCGCATCGCCACCCACGAGCGTGGCGTCCGTCTTTGCGTCGCCACCGTTGTACAGCCCGGTGATATCGATCTCGGCGCGAAAGGCCTTGCCGTTGCGCAGGCCGGTGACGACGACGGTATCAGCACCTTTTTCGCTGATACCGCCGGCCAGGGCAAGCACGTCGGAGAGGCGCATGGTGCTGGTCTCCAGCGGAAAGCGTCCGGGTTTATTGACCTGGCCGAGGACGGCGATCTGATTGCCGCGCACTTCCTCCAGCAGCACGATGACTTGCGGCTTGACGACGAAGTGGCCATCGCTGAGTTGCTGGGCGATGAGGGCTTCGGCCTGGGAGACAGTCAAGCCGCCGATCTGCACACCACCAAGCAGCGGAAAGCTGACGCGTCCGCTATCGGAGATCCGCGTGTCGGTGGTGAGGTCGGGATTTTGATAGACCTGGATATGGACGATGTCGCCAGGTGTCAGCGCGTAGTCAGCTGGCGTGGTCGATGTTGTGGTCTGCGCTTCAGCATGCGCGAAGGCCATGAAGGACAGGCACATCGGCAGGAACAGCGTTTTGATGAGCATTTTTGAACTCGACATTTTTATTGGATTACAGGTGACCAAGAGATCAAAGCGATAACTGGGGGAGAGCCAAAACTGGGTACGACAAAAGTCCCACAGCAACTGCCATGCCCAAGGCTTTTTGAAGCGAAATTCGGGTGACCTGCAAACCGCTCCATGAGAGGCCCATTGACTATTTGGCAATGCTGCAAATATTTCAAAGCTGCGTAAATTTTGCAGTGCACCAAAATCCTCCCGGGACGGCTGACGCGCCCGCGAACGTCCCGGGAGACGGCGTCTTAGAGACGTCCCATGCGGCGGACGATAGACATGCCGCCGAGCCCGACCGCAGCGGCCAACATGCCAAGAAGGTTGAGGTCGCCGCCGCTATCCTTGGTCGGCGCAACGCCTTGAGCTATTGGCGAAGCCGGCCCTGCCTCGGGCTCCTTGCCGCTCCAGGTACCGATCTCCGTATCGGTCGGCGCCATCGCGACAACTTCGCGATGGCGGCGCCTGACAACGGGGATGACGCGCACCCTGCGCTCTGCAGCCGACTGGGAGTGCCGGTAGTTGGGTCTTGTGCTCGGCATCGGTTTGTCCGAAGGGAAAGCAGCCACATTAGTGGTGGCGGCCGACAGTGCAATCAACAACGGGATACTGCGATACATGATTCAACCTCGCTTTGCATGACAGATGCCGTTCCTCACAGTGTCCGACGGCATTTCTAATTAAATTGGGGCTTGCTACATCTTGTATTCGGCGGCCAGCGCGCTGATGACGTCGGAATACTGGCGTGTTGCATCGCTGGAGCGTCGGCGCTCGTCGCTGACGCTGAAGGCGAATTGCCAGTTGCGCGTTGCTGCATAGCGTGCGTTCAAGCCTGCCTTGGCGGTGCGTTCGGCGGGCCTGAAGACCACCGAGAAGCCGTTATAGTTGCGCCGCTGCCATTCGAGCAGCCCACCGAAAGTGATCTTGGACGTGGCTTCCCACGCAGGCTGTATGCTGATGCCATAGCTCTTGGCGTAGCTGGCCGAGCTGTCCGTCACCGCACCGATGTCGCGGAATATGCGGAAGGAAGAGGAGGTGGCAAGGGTGGGCCGCCAGATGTATTTGAGAGAGCCGATCCAGCCGCTGAAGTCGCGCTCGGCAAAATTGTCATGACTGCGTTTCACATAGCTGGTGCGGCCTTCGAGCTGTGAGGGCTCGCTCAGACGCCAGTTGCCTGACAGTTCGACTTCGTTCTGCTTGTAGCTGTTGTCGGCCAACTGGCTGGGAATGACGTTCGGGTAGGTGTAGCGTGAATGACGGTAGCGCAAATCTATGTTGTCGCCGGCCACCGGCGCGTAGCGGATGCCCGCATCGCCCGCCCAGCCGTCGTTGTCGCCGCCTTGCTCGGTCGGCGAACTGTTGCGGGTGTGGTCCGCATGCCATGCCGTCACGGCCTGCCAGCTCGGCCCGGTGGGCACTGCCAAGTCGGCACCGATCTGATCCTTCGTTGCCCTGTTGCCTGTCGGCACCAGTTGGTCGGCCGGATCGGTGGCGACCTTGATATGTTCGTAGTTCAGACCATAGCGGCCGGTCGTGCCGAGCAGGCCGCTCCAGTCGGCGAGAAAGTCTCCGCCCACATAATTGAGTTGATCGAAATTGGCGTAGCGCACGATGGAGGGCGCTGCCAGCAGAAACAGGCGATGGCGCCCAAAGCGTTTGTCGAAGCCGGCCCGCAAGGTGGTCGTCGATATGAAATCGTGTTTCTGGCCGGCTTCGCTGGTCGCTGGCGTGATGCTGTCATCGGACAGTCGAAAAACGTTGCTGTCATATCGGAGACCCTCGGCCACCGACAGACCGAGCACTTCGTCCTTGCGCACCGGGTCATACGCAGGATCGCCAAACGGCGCGAAGTCGTCGGCCCAGCTTGTGGCGGGAACGATGCCACTGAGCATCAGCAGCGTTGCAAGGGTGTGGGGGCGAAATTGCGGACGAAACTTCGCCTGAGACTTCAGAGAGGTTTTTGTCATGGTCATGATTCTTGCTGTTGTTGTGGGTGGTACTTACCCCTACGCAATGCGCGTGCCATGCATTCGATTACATGCGCCGTATTTTTCCGAAGGCCGCTTGGCGGCGCGACAACAGGAAGAACAAGTGATGCAAGAAGTTACTTTTGGCGAACAAACTTTCGATGGCTTTCTACGTGGCAGACTGAAACTGGCGACAGGGATCGAGCTATTCCTTGATCCGCTGATCATCGTGTGCAGCGTCTTCGTTGTTGCGGTCTACCTCGGCGAACCCATCGGCGCACATCACATCAGCCTGGCGCTCATAGCCTTGCTGGCAACCTTTCCGGGATCGTTGCGTTTGCACGACAGCCGCTGGCGCGTGGCCTGGCGTGCCGCGACGGAATGGCTGCTGGTCGCTGCGTTGCTGTTGCTGTTTGGCTACGCCACCGGTTACGTCAATTATTTTTCGCCGACGTTCTTGAGTACCTGGGCGGTGACGGCGCTCGTCGGCATACTGGGCGCCCACGAAGTGACGCGGATCGTGCTGCCGCGGGTGCTGCAGCGAACGCAGCGTTGTAGCGCCGTGGTGGTGGGCGGCAATGACATTGGCACAACGCTGGCGCGACAGTTCCTGGTCAATCAGTACCTCGGCGTGCAGCTGGTCGGGTTTTTCGACGACAGGGAATCGGAACGTCTCTCGCCGATGGCGGAAGTACGTCTGCTCGGTTCGCTGAGCGATCTCGCCGGTTACGTGAAAGCCAATCGCATCGACCAGATCTACATCGCGCTACCGATGGCTTCGCAGCCGCGCATCCTGTCGCTGCTCGACGACATGCGCGACACGACTGCGTCGATTTTCTTCGTGCCCGATATCTTTGTGACCGATCTCATCCAGGGGCGGATGGATTCGATCAATGGCATGCCGGTTGTCGCCGTTTGCGAATCGCCGTTCACCGGCGTTCGTGGTTTGATCAAGCGTGCCTCGGACATTGTCCTGTCTTCGCTGATCCTGCTGTTCATCTCTCCCGTGCTGGCAGCGGTGGCCTACGGCGTGCGTCGCAGCTCGCCCGGTCCGATCATCTTTTCGCAACGACGCTATGGTCTGGATGGGCGCGAGATCATGGTCTACAAATTCCGCTCGATGAGCGTCACCGAAGACGGCGACAAGAGCTATACGCAGGTCACGCGCGACGATCCGCGCGTGACGCCATTCGGCGCCTTTATCCGCAAGACGTCTCTCGACGAACTGCCGCAGTTCATCAATGTCCTGCAAGGTCGCATGAGCATCGTTGGTCCGCGCCCGCACGCGATCTCCGTCAACGAGCAGTACCGCAAACAGATTCCCGGCTACATGGTTCGTCATAAGGTGAAACCAGGCATCACCGGATGGGCCCAGGTGAACGGCTACCGCGGTGGCGACGATCTGGAGCACATGAAGATGCGCATCAAGTTCGATCTGGAATATTTGCGCAACTGGTCGCTACGTCTGGACCTGCGCATCATTCTGCGCACGGTGCTGTTGGTGGCACGTGACAGCAGCGCGTTTTGATAATGACGTTGTCCTGCAGGAGCAAAAGTGCTTCAGGCGTGGATGGCAGGGTGCCGAGGGTGACGGGCATGCGCCAGACGGCGGCGTAGCGTGCGCGCCACGGGACGATGAAAGACCACAGCGAAAATGCCGAGAGAGCCAAGTACCAAGGCTGCGATATCGGCAGCCGCAGCGTCGCTTGCGCGAATTGTGAACAACGCGATGAAAAATGCGATAAGCAGTGCGGCGAGCAAGGACAGCATTGTCAGCGTTTTCATCGAGAAGTCTCCTTGGCATTGAATACGTGCCTACTGTGAACACGCTCTAAAACGCGCGTCCAGCGTCGGTCGCAATATTCATGCACAAGTTCGCGATGAAGGTCGCCGCATTGCGCAGCGCGCGCACTGGCGGGCTTTGGCGCGTGAAGACCCATGCCCGTTGATTTTTCCTTCACTTTCGCTAGTGAAGAAAATATTGCATCCCATGTAGCACTTTCTCCTTCGACGGGGTAAGCAGATTCCTCGCCACCCCATCGAAGGCCACGCAAGGTGTTGTTACCTTTGTTGGCGGTCGTCGTCACGGCGCGGGTTACGCTCGCTCTGCGGTTTCTGCACCTTGCTGTCTTGTGGCGCGGGCGCATTTTCCGTCGGACGTTCCTCCCGGCGCGGGCGCTCCACATGGGGTTGGGGTGGCGCCTGTTCGGTACGACGTTCTTGCGCTGGCCGCTCTTCGCGCGGAGCAGGTGCCGGCGCTTGTGGCATGGGTCTGACGACAGGTGCTTGCTCGGCAGGGCGTGCCGTGCGCGGGCTGTCCTGACGGAAGCGGTCCTCGCCACGATCGCGTTGCTCGATTGGCGGACGAGGTGCCTGCTGTTCAATACGACGTTCTTCAGCCGGACGCACCTCACGTGGCGGTGTCGGCGGTTGGGTCGGCGACTGTGGCACAGGTCTGGTGATGGGTGTCTGATCGGCCGGACGCTCCATGTGCTGACGCTCGTCGCGCACACGCTCATGTCGCTCAACAGCGGGCGGCTGTGCCACGTCTGGAGATACGCTACGAACGCCTTCACGTGGCGCGTTGATAGGCTGATCGCGTTGCGGTGGCATAGGCGAACGAGGTGCATTCTCCATCGCAGGACGAGTGCGCTCTTCCGAGCGCCTCAGGTCAGGGACAGCTTGTGCGGCGGGTTGTATCGGCGTCGCGCTGCGTACGGGTCTGGCTGTCGGCGTAAATACCGGACCCGCGCCCGGCACGGTACCTTGCTGGGTGGAAAATCTGCGTGCCAGTCCGTCATGCAAGGCGGGCGCTTCGGGTGCCTGATGGTGTCCGACAACAGCATGATCCTGAAAACGCGCAGGCGGCGCGGCCTGCGCCGGTTGCGCGCCACTGACGACACTTTGGCGCACCGGCGCGACCGGCGCGACCGGCAGCGAAGATGCTGATGGCATCTTCGAGAATTCGCGCAGGCGATCCTCGCGAACCTCGTGCATATGTTCATGCGCAGCCTCACCATGTACGAAGGCGTTGGCCGGCATCGCGGCGATGGCATTCGGTACGCGTTGATTGAGGTAGACGTTTTCGCGCACCACAGTCCTGTTCACGATCACTGTGCGATTGATGTTGTTGAGGTAAGTTGTATTGCTGGTGTAGGCCGGCCGATAGCGTTCGCCCGGTGCCAGCGCGAACCAGGCGACACCCGGCGTGCCGACGGAGAGGGACACGCCCCAGTGACCGCCATCGCCGCTCCCGACGAATGCAACCAGTGCAGGTGCATACACGGGACGTCGTTCGATCGGGCCTGGCACCCATCCCCAGTAATTGTCGATATGCGCCCAGCGGCCATAGTGGAAGGGCGCGAAGCCCCAGCGCTCGTCGTCGACCCAGGTCCAGCCCCAGGGCGCGATCCATGCCCAGTGACCGTAGTGATAGGGCGCCCATTCGCGGATGGTGACGCGCGGCACCCATACGGGGCCATAGTCGGGGACTTCGCGCCAATCGCCATTGTCATCGAGTTCTTCATAGCCGGTCATGTCGCGCGATACGTAACGCACACTGCGCGAACCGTCTTCGCGCTCATCGCGTTGCGCGGCCCAGCGGTCGAACGTGTCACGCGGCGGCGCGTCACCGGAATAACTGTAGAAGAGATCGCCGCCGGAGAAGGTCAACTGACGCTTGCTTGTCACGCGTACGGAACGATTGTCGGCGTTGCTGCCGTAGACATCGCCCGAGCCGCGCCTGACGGTCAGCGTCGTGGTATCGCGATCGGGGTCGATATCGAAACGGTATTCGCCGGGCTCACGTGCCACGAAGGCAAAATTGGGCGTATCGATCTCGACATTGTCATCGTGATCCAGCGCGCGCACCCGTATCGAAAATGTTCCCTGCGTAAGTTTAAGTTGTGTGGATTGATCGTCGAGGTCGAGGACTTCCATGCTGGTCGCCGCACCTAGACGCATGGCGGTCGAACCGACGTGCAACTCCGTGCGGCTATCCTTGTCTGCCCAGATGCGATCGCCGATGGTCAACGGACGGTTCAGGGTCGCCACGGACCAGTCGTCCGTGCCCGCAGGGGAGAACGTCACTGTGCCTTCGAGGTAGTTGAGACGCGCCACGCGCGAGGGCGGATCCGTCTCGGCATGCGCCACGCAAAATGACATTTGCAAGAGAATGGCGACACAGACCAGACTACCGGTCCGCCAACCAGAGCGAAGAGCTGTGAGCATATTGTGTTGCCTCCTTTGCGACCGTGTGGCCGTTTGTTAGTTGCTTAACGCAGCAGGCGCGGATTCGTCGGCCTGCAGTTGTAACAATTCGTTGGGCGCAGGGCAATGCGGCTTCACAATAAATATTCCGCGCAGGCACGGGCTTTGCGCGCGAGCTTATTCCACCCTCGATAACGATCCGGAGACAAAAATGCGTGGATCTTCTGTCATGCGTCAATCATTGGCGGCACCGTTGTACGTCGGCGTGTTGGCATTCAGTCTGGCGGCTTGCAGCGAGACGGCGACCTTGCCCGATTCCGCGGGCTTCGGTCCGAATCCGACCTTGCCGCCGCCCAATCATACTCTAATACCCACAATGCATATCGCGCCGGCAATTGGATGGCCGGCGAATGAGACGCCCGTGCCCGCCGCCGGACTTGCCGTGAAGGCTTACGCCAGCGGCCTGGAGCATCCGCGTTGGCTCTACACCTTGCCCAATGGCGATGTGCTCGTGGCGGAAACCAATGCGCCGCCCAAGCCCGAAGATGGCAAGGGCATCAAAGGCTGGGTCATGCGCAGGGTGATGGGGCATGCGGGTGCTGGCACGCCGACCGCCAACCGCATCTCGTTGTTGCGCGACAGCGATGGCGATGGCGTGGCGGAGACGCGTTCGATCTTTCTGCAAGGCCTGAACTCGCCGTTCGGCATGGTGCTCGTCGGACATGATCTATACGTCGCGACGACCGACGCCGTCCTGCGCTTTCCGTACAAGGACGGCGATCTCCATATCGACCAGGCAGGGGTGAAGCTTGTCGATCTGCCTGCGGGTCCGATCAATCATCATTGGACCAAGAACATCATTGCCGACCGCGACGGCATGCATCTCTACGTGACGGTCGGCTCCAACAGCAACGTCGCCGACAACGGCATGCAAAACGAAGTGAATCGCGCCGATGTGCTGGAAGTGGATCGCGCAACCGGTCGCACGCGCGTCTTCGCTTCCGGCTTGCGCAACCCTAACGGCCTGGGCTGGCAGCCGCAGAGCGGCGCGCTGTGGGTGGCGGTCAACGAACGCGACGAGATCGGCAGCGATCTGGTGCCCGACTACATGACGGCGCTGAAGGAGGGCGCGTTCTATGGCTGGCCTTACAGCTACTACGGTCAGCACGTCGATGCGCGCGTCAAACCACAACGGCCCGATCTGGTCGCCGCGGCGGTCGCGCCCGACTACGCGCTCGGTGCCCACACCGCCTCGCTGGGGCTCGTCTTCGATGATGGCACGCTATTGCCGGCACACTATGCCAATGGTGTTTTCATTGGCCAGCATGGCTCATGGAATCGCGAGCCGCCCAGCGGCTACAAGGTCATCTTCGTGCCCTTCGTGAGCGGACGTCCGGCAGGCCCACCGGAGGATGTGCTTAGCGGCTTTCTCAACGACAAGGGAGAAGCACGCGGTCGGCCGGTCGGCGTGACACTCGACCACGCAGGCGCGCTGCTGGTTGCCGACGATGTTGGCAATGTCATATGGCGCGTTACGCCGGCAATTGCGCAGGCAAAATAATGATTTTTGCATAGTCAAAGGCAACATCTTTCACCACAGAGACACAGAGGACGCAAAGGGCCACAGAGAAAGGCGGAGAATTTCGTGGCCTGTTACGAGCAGCGTCATTCCCGCGAAAGCCGTGCCTCCGAGCTGGATCCCGGCTTTCGCCGGGATGACGAGCTTTCTGCATGGTTCTGACTGGCCTCAAGGACTCTTGAGGATTTTCTTTACGGTTCTCTGCGCCTCTGCGGTAAGTCGCCCGCAGGGCCGACGCGGCAGCATGAACTGCTTGCCGTGTTCCGGGGCAATCAGCCCAAACACCGTCATCCCGGCGAAAGCCGGGATCCAGCTCGGAGGCACGTACTGGATTCTCGCCAGGAGTAGCCGGATTATCCGAGCTTGTCGAGGGGCTGGAATGACGTATGACATATGGAAAATCATGAACAGCCTCCAAGCTGGAATGACAAAGTCATTGGCAGAAGCTCAGCGCAAGAAGTCACAAGTGCGCAATTCCAAAATGGAAAAAGCCCGGCTTGCACCGGGCTTTCTTTTTACGACAGAAAAACCTAAAGCTTACTTGGTTGGCGTCCGCGTACCGACCGCTTCAAGCTCGACGCGGCGATCCGGTCCAAGACAATCGATGAGTTTGCGATTGCGCCTATTCTCGGGGCCTATGTGCTTGCAGGTGTCTCCCGTTACCGGCTGCGTCTTGCCCTTGCCTTCGGTATACACGCGGTTAGCCGGTATGCCTTGGCTGATCAGGAAATCCTTGACGGAGTTTGCGCGTTTTTCGGAAAGCTTCTGGTTGTAGCTATCCGAACCGATACGGTCCGCATGGCCCACTGCCGTGATCACTTCAAGATTGATGTTCTTGATGCGATTCGAGAAATCGGTCAGCTTGTCGCGGCCTATGTCGGAGATCTCCGCCTTGTCGTAGGCGAACAGGGCATCCGATGGAATGTTCACTTTCTCCGCCGATGGCACAGGCGTGAGCACAGGTGGAGGCGGTGTTACCGGTGCGGGTTCTGCGCGCGGTGCTGGTGCCGGGGCGGCGACAGGCGCGGGCGGTGGCGGCGAGCAGACCTCGGTGGGCAGCAGCTCCGGTTCGCAATAGCAGCCGACCGGTTTGCCAGTGTCCTTCATCTTCGCCGTCTTTGCTGCCTCCAGTGACCAGTAGCCGGTACGGACGCATTGTGTATAGCCACCGCGGACCAAGGCGCCACTTGAGGTGATGACATACGGGATACTGCCGGTCGAGAGATTTACGAGGGCCGGATCCGGTTTTGGTGATTGAGCGTTCGCTCCGAAGGCGAAAGTCAGTGTTGCGAGAGCGGGCACCAGACGTAGCGCCAAACTGTGGTGGCCAGCAGTCTTGATGCGCGATACGGGTGCTCCACAATACTCGTTGTCCACTAGCAGCCGCGGAGCTTGGCTTTGCTCTGGACGTTTCTTTGATTTGTTCATGATTTCTCCAGCCGCTTGGCATTTTGAATTGTGCCAACGCAATCGCGAGGCAACGGAGCTACAGCAATTAGCGTTCCGCGCCCTGTTTTTCGTAGTCGCCAAGGCATCCGATCGCGTCGCAATCGCGGCTCGCCCTGTGCGTCGAGCCTACGTCGCGAGAGTCTACGTTTACAGATCGGTAGTCGCGCGCGTGATGCATCGCTGATGCATTTGTCCTGCATCAACGGTATGACTTCTCCGGCGTCCCAGCGAGCCTGATCCGGTAATTCTTACATTGCGTGGCAACACAGCGCGGCGAAATCAGATAACAACACAGCGCTTGCGGGCGTATCACCCTGAAGAATATAAGCCCCGTCGCGGCACGATTTGAAACTCGCAGCAGACCGCAGCGCGCCTATTCGGGCATGACAGTTGCAGCGAAGCAGACATGCCCTAGAGCGAATTCTCGGCGGACGAGATCGCTAGGTGGCAATCAATCGGAGATAAGAACATGCAATCAAATACATCACTCTGGATCAAGGCCATGACTTGTGGCTATCTCGCTGTCATAGCATGTAACGTGACGGCGGCCTCTGCTGACAAGGCAGAGCATGACAGGATCAAGGCCGAGTACAAAATGGACCTAGAAAAATGCAACCCGCTAAGCGGCAACCCGCGGGACGTCTGCAAGGTCGAGGCCAAAGCCAGCGAAGACAAAGCTGAAGCCAAGCTGAAGGCCAATGAGCATCCCTCGGCGAAGGCCTCGCGTCATATGCAAGACGAATATGCCGAAGCCGACTACAAGGTTGCGTTGGAAAAATGCGAGGCCTTGAAAGGCAATGGCAAGGATGTATGCGTGAAGGAAGCCAAGGCTGCGCGCGTCGCTGCCAAGGAAGACGCCAAGACCAATAAGGAGGTTGCCGACAGTAAGGAAAAGTCGGCCGATGCCAAGAACGATGCAACGTATGCCGTGGCGAAGGAAAAATGCGATACCTATACCGGCGCCGCAAAGGACAAATGTATTGCTGAAGCGAAGCTTAATTACGGCAAATAAAGTTGGGTCTATTCACTCCGGGGGCGGTCGTAATGCACCGGCCTGCCGGTAGAGAAGATTTTTCAACCAGTAAGGAGAAGCAAAATGAACATCTCTATTATTTCGAAGGCACTTGCGGTCGTCGTGGTATGCGCCACGCCGCTTGCGGCGATCGCGGCGGATAGCGATTTGAAGACCGACAATTTCGCGAAGGTCGATACCAATCGCGACGGATTTATCGATGCGCAGGAAGCGAAGAAGGCAGCACTGAACGACACTCTCTTCAAGAAGATGGACGCGAATTCGGACGGGAAGATTTCACAATCCGAATTCGAAGTCTTCAAAGAAAGAGCGCCCGAGGACAACTAGGGTGATGCTTGCGAATTACTAGCGCTCAGTCATTTCCGCTCTTTCCCCTCTCCCCCAAGCGGGAGAGGGGAGCGTCGTGCGGCTTCGCCGTATGTAAAGCTGGCGGGAATGACGACGTAGTCACGTGGTCTCGGAATTTCGCAAGCGCACAACTAGACGCTGCGTTGTATGACGTATGAATTACAGGAGCAAGTCATGAACAAAGATCAAATCAAAGGTGGTGCGAAGGAAATCGCCGGCAAGAGTCAGGAAGCCGTCGGCAAGGCCGTTGGCAGCGATCGTCAGCAAAGCAAGGGCCTCGAAAAGCAGGTAGAAGGCGGAGTGCAGAAGACCTATGGCGATGCCAAGGAAAATCTGAAAGACGCGCTGAAGAATCGTTGAGTATCTCGACGTAAACAAGACAAGACGGGCAATCCAGAAAAGGTTGCCTGTCTTGTTTGTAATGGCACGTACGTGACAGGGTGGTCGTCGCGCGCTTATTCATGTAATTGATGATGGCACTTCTTGTAAAAACTACAGCGACACAGACTCGTCGCTTTCGGCTACTGCGTCAGCGTCACGAATTCCGACAGGACGCGCATCCTCTTCTACATTCCTTCGCAGCCCATCCCGGTCGCGGGGCACCCGTCTTGGAGGGGGCTTTGCCCGTCTCTCTAGCTCGCGATCGAAGTGGGCTGAGGGAGTCGACACACCATCTGCTTTATCCGGAACACTTTTTGCATGGCATCACCACCCCCAGGGGTTGGGCGCGCATTGCCACGCATTGCATTTCAATGCGAATTTGAGTTTGAAGGACTGCTTCGCAGGCTGACATGAATATGTCGTTTGAATTTCCGTCAAGAAATAAGAATTATTGAACGATCGGATGTTCTCAATCTCGATGAAGCTGCGCAGCTATCTATCCACTCCTCCCGGCGAATATCTGTTGGCCGTTATTGCGGCGGCGATTGCCGTAGCGTTGCGATTCGGATTCGCCACCGTGGTAGCGCAGCGCGAAAATTTCTTTTTCTATTTGGGCGCCATCGTCGTTTGTGCCCACGTCAGTGGACGTCGTGCCGGTCTGATCTGTCTTGCAGTGACGATGTTGGCCAACTGGCTGCTTTTCTGGCCTGTTGACGCGCCGCCTGGCTTCTGGACTGCAGAATTGCTGCGCACGGGCATGTTCATCGCGGTCGGCACCGCAATATGTGCCGGCTACGGTGCGATGCATCGTGCGCTGGCGGCTCTGGAAGCCGAAGTCGCACAGCGCAGCGAGACCGAGGCGCTGTTGTCAGCAGAGATCGCGCATCGTGCCGAATCGGAAAAGAACATTCGTATACAGCGCGATTGGCTGGAGACGACGCTTACCAACATCGGCGATGCGACGATTCTTGTCGACGAGCATGAACGCATCATGTTGATGAACCCGGTGGCTGAACAGCTGACGGGATGGCGCCGCGATGGTGTGATCGGTCAATACGTGAAGGCGGTGTTTGTCTTGCTCGACGAACAGACACGTTTGCCGGTGGACAATCCGGTCAGCAAAGTTCTCGGCTCCGGGCGCCTTGAGAAGCAGGACCAGGAAGGATTGCTGGTCGACAGGAACGGCGTCGAGCATCCTATCGAAAACAGCGCGGCGCCGATGTTCGATGCGGACGGTCAGGTGGTCGGCGTCGTGCTCGTATTTCGCGATGTATCCGCGCGCCGGCGGGCGGACCGAGAGATGCAGCGTCTGGTCAACGAACTGCGCGAAGC
Organism: Rhodocyclales bacterium; assembly: GCA_028292505.1. GTDB lineage: Bacteria > Pseudomonadota > Gammaproteobacteria > Burkholderiales > Rhodocyclaceae > Viridibacterium. Next base: position 12,797 of record JAQGMF010000039.1, on the reverse strand, counting down.
AGACCGCCTCAAGGACGAATTCCTTGCACTATTGGCACACGAGCTGCGCAATCCGCTGGCGCCAATCCGCTCGGCCATCGACATCGTGAGAATGGGCGAACGCCCGGCCGTACTCAATGCCTGTGACATATTGCAGCGTCAGGTCGAGAACATGGCTCGCCTGGTCGATGACTTGCTGCAGGTCTCGCGCATCACGCATAACCAGCTCGAAATGCGCAAGGTCTACACCGATCTGGCGCCGATACTCCGCCAGGCGCTCGAAATGAGTCGTCCGCTGATCGAGGCCAAATCGCATCGCCTCGTCGAGGAAATCCCGTCCGGGCCCATGCCGGTGCATGCCGATCCGACGCGCCTCGCACAATTATTTGCCAATCTGCTCAACAATGCCGCAAAGTTCACCGACCCCGGCGGCGAGGTGGCGCTGACGGTGGAGCGTAATTCGGACCGCGTGGTGATTGCCGTGAGCGACACGGGCATGGGCATTCCACGCGGCATGGAGGAGAAGATCTTCCATTTGTTCACGCAGCTGGATTCCGGTATCTCGCGTTCGCAGGGTGGTCTGGGCATCGGATTGACCCTGGTGCAAAGGATCGCGCACATGCATGGCGGCAGCGTCCGCGTGGCACGCACGGAAGATCCGGGGACGACGTTCCTGGTCGAGTTACCCTTGTCTTCTTTTTCTTCTCAATTCATTGCAGTTTCAGGGGGACATGAAAAAAATATGACATACGATAATCCTGACACATCCGGTCCATTGTCCTTGCGGGTGCTCGTTGTCGACGACAATCACGATGCCGCCGAAAGCATGGCGGTATTGCTGAATATTCTCGGCAGCGAAGTTCGCGTATGTCATGACGGCATCGAAGCGGTGGAGACGTTTCCCATCTTCCAGCCGCAAGTCGTGCTGCTCGACATCGGGTTGCCGCGCCTCGACGGCTATGGCGCCGCCGAGCAGATTCGCGCCCTGCCGGGCGGTGATTCGGTCACACTGATCGCCTTGAGCGGCTATGGTCGCGATGATGATCGGCGACGCTCGCGCGAGGCTGGTTTCGATCACCACCTGGTGAAGCCGGTCGCGCCGGACACCCTGATCAACTTGATGTCCCCGATCGTCGCCCGGCGACAGACATCCGACGCCGCGATTCCATAGAAGCCACACTGCAACGATTTCGATATGCCAAATAACTACGCGGGAAGATTCGAAATCGTTGCAAGGCTGAAGAGGCTGGCAAAAGTCCTGCGGCACCATTTGCCTTTCGGATCGCAGCAGACGGAGGACAGCAGCCTGCGCTGGCTCAAGGCGATGATGCGCGCTTCCGTTGTCGCGCCACTGCTCCTGCTGCTAATCGTGGCGGTACATGCATACATCGATGAGAACCGGGCCGCCAGGAAACGTGTCGATCTCGATGCGCGCATCGTCCAGGAGCATGCGCTCAAGGTGCTCGAAACAGCTGCCTCCGTCGCCGGACGCGTCGACGACATAGTCAATGCCGACCCGATGCTGCTGTCGCGCGCCAACGAACGCCAGCTCCATGAGAAACTGGCCGACATGTCATCTGGCATATCGCAACTGCAATCCGTATGGGTTTGCGATGAAGAGGGAAATTGCCTCGCCAGCGATCACTTTTACCCGATGCCGATCGGCACCAGCATCGCCAACCGCGAATTTTTCAAGACACTCAAGCGCACCGCGATGCCCGTGGCCTTGTCCGGCATATTGCGTGGGGAACTGAGCGGCCGCAATTTCTTCAGCCTCGCCCGCAGACGGCAATCGTCGGATGGCCACTTCCGGGGCGTCATCAGCGTCGGCTTGTCCGAAAGTTACTTCGTCGATTTCTATCGTTCGATCGCCAGCACGGACAAGGACCTGGCTGTCGCCCTCGTGCGCGAAGATGGTACGGCATTGCTCAGTTATCCGACGCCGGCAAATGGCATCGGCGTATTCCCGCCAGGTAGTGCCGTGATGCAGGCCATTCGCTACGGCGGCTCGTCGCGCGGCGCCGTGTATTCCGATCTGGATGGCATGCGTCGACTCGTCGTTGTGCGCAAAGTCGGCGAGTATCCGGTTTACATCGCCGTCGGCGTGCTGCGCTCGACCGTCATGGCGCGCTGGCGCGGTCGCATGGCGATGGCGGCCGGCTTCATCCTGCCTGCCACCATCGCGCTGGTGCTGTTGTGTTGGACGGCGCTGGGCAAGGTCGGTCGCGAGCACGCGGCGCTCTCGCAATTGCGCAGCGAGATGGCGCGTCGCATCACAGCGGAAGAAGCTTTGATGCGCGCCCAGAAGATGGATGCCATCGGCCAGATGACCGGTGGCGTGGCGCACGACTTCAACAATATGCTGCAGATCATCAGCAGCAACGTTCACATTATCCGCCTGAGGCTGCCTGACGCCGGCATCGACAGCCAGCTCGCCGCGATAGACCGTGCGCGTCTCAGCGGCGAGAGCCTGACGCGACAGTTGCTGGCATTTTCGCGACAGCAGGCGCTACGTCCCGAAGCGGTGGACGTCGAGCAGCGCATGCCTTCGGTCTGCGAACTCATCCGTCATTCCCTTGGTGCAAATATTCAATTGGAATGCATGACAGAGCCGGGCACCTGGGCCATCGAAGTCGACCCTTCGCAACTCGATCTGGCCTTGTTCAACCTCGCTATCAACGCGCGCGATGCGATGTCCAATGGCGGCCGCATCAGCATGCGCGCCTACAACGTCAGCGCCGCAGAGCGTTCCGAAACCCGGGCCGACCTGCGTGGCGATTTCGTTGCCATCGTTGTGGACGACACGGGTCATGGCGTGCCCGAGGAAATTGCAGAGCGCATCTTCGAGCCTTTCTTCACGACCAAGGACGTGGGTAAAGGCACCGGCCTCGGCCTGAGTCAGGTGTATGGTTTCGCCACGCAATCTGGCGGTACGGTGACGCTCAAGAGCATCGTAGGTGAGGGCACCACAATGACCATCTACCTGCCGCGCGCGCATATGCAAACGAGCAAGCGGCCCGTGCAGGATGTGTTCGATGCCAGCTACGCCGCCAAGGGTCGGCTGCTCGTTGTCGAGGACAATGTGGAAGTCGGAGAGGGGCTTGCCCAATTGCTCGGCGAAGTCGGTTTTACTGTCACCTTGGTGCACAGCGCGGTGGAAGCGATCCAGATACTGGGCAGCGACGCGGCGTTCGATCTGTTGCTCACCGATCTGGTCATGCCGGGGAATTTCAACGGCCTGCAGCTGGCGCGCCTGGTGATGCTGAATTACCCGACGCTGCCCGTCATTCTCATGACCGGCTACAGTTCAGAAGTGCGCAAGGCCTCCGCCGAAGGCTTCACCATACTCATCAAGCCCTTCCAGATGTCTGCGCTGATCACGGCGATCCGTGAACGGCTTGATCAGGAAGTGGAGCGCCGGTAGGACGCGTAATTGCCTGATCTTGCCTGTCGGCCAACTGCGTTTCATTTGACGTTGGCATAACGATGCGGCGCAATGGCAGGCAATCCTGTAGCTCGCGCTGCATGTAACCGATCATCGCTTCGCGGATGCGGCAGCACAGGTCGAAGCTTTTCGGTGCGCTCGTTGCGCTCACCAGCAGACGCACCTGCATGCCTTTGTCGTTGGCATCCGTGACTTGCAAAACGCATGCACGGCCATCCCAGTCCTTGTCGCTGTGGCAAACCCTGTCCAGCTCGGCGCGCAGTTTGTCGAGCGGTGTGCGGAAGTCGACCCACAGGAAAACGGTGCCGAGCAATTGTGTGCCGGTGCGCGTCCAGTTCTGGAAGGGGTTCTCGATGAACCATTGCAGCGGAACGATGAGGCGACGCTGGTCCCACAAAGCCATCACGACGTAGCTGCCGGTGATCTCTTCGACGCGCCCCCATTCGCCTTGCACGATAAGTACGTCGTCGATGCGCATCGGTTGTGTGAAGGCCAGCTGCAGGCCGGCGATGAAGTTGCCGAGCACGGGGCGCGCAGCGATACCGGCGACGACGCCGGCAATGCCTGCGGAGGCGAGAATGCTGGCGCCGAGCTGACGCACGCCCGGCAGGGTCAGCAGCGCGAAGGACACGCCGAGCAATACGATCAGGCACGTCAGGCTGCGTGTGAGCACGCGCGTCTGCGTGAGGACGCGACGTGCCTGCAGGTTGTCGTCGACGTTGACCGGGTGCAGGGCAATCACGGTGTCCGACAACGCCATGACCCATGCGACTGCCAGCCAGGTGAGCGATGTGATCAGGCACACGGTGTTGATACGGCGGACCGTTTCGATGGCCTTCACCGAGTCGGGTGCGAGGCGCCAGGCGAATTCGAGCGCGAACAACACGAGCACCAGGCGGCTGGGACGGTAGATGCGCTGGATCAGCGATGCCAGGAAGATGCTGTGGCTTGCCACACGCCGCAGCACGGTCGCACCGATGGCGTGGACGCACAGCGCGACGGCGATGGCAAATAGCGCGACCAGGCCGGTGCCGAACCAACCATGGCTTTGCGACAGCGTGTCGAGGAAACGATTGAAGTTATTCATTGCGATTTCCATTTGACATTTTTATCTGTGGGCGCCATTTCAGCACTGGTGAGCAAGGCAATCGGAAATATGTCGAGTGCATCGGAGAGGCGAATGCCGTTTTCTACGGTGGCGACTTCGCGGCGCAGCAGCGCATCGCTGAAGCACTCGCGGCGCATGCTGATGCACAGTGCTTCGGGCAGACGCACGCGCGTTTCCTCCCACAGGGCTGCATCGATTCTTGGCAAACTCGCAGGCGCGTTCGAATCGCCGAGGAGATTCGCCGACAGGCGCGTTGCGATCACCACCACCCAGTGCTCGCCATCGTGACGCGCGAAGGCAATCGCGTGCTGCGCATGCGGGCCTTCCAGTTCGAGCGGGACATAGGCGCCTTCGAAGACCGCGGGCAGGTGCTTGCGCAGGTTCAGCGTCGAGGCGATCAGTTGTTCCTTGATGCGACCGTCACGCCAGTTTTCAAGCAGACGCGCAGCGCAGTCACAGGTCACGCAGCCACCTTCGAACATGATCTGTTCGTCATATGTCACCGGGCGGCGATTGTCCGGGTCTACCAGGCTGAAGTCCCAGCGGTCCGTGCCCTGGTACAGATCCGGGATGCCCGGACAGGTCATGCGCAGCAAGACCTGACTCAGGCTATTGATGATGCCGGCGCATTCGATGCGCGTCACGAAGGCGGCAACGTCCTTGGCGAAGGCGCTGGCGAATGTTGTCGGCTCGGCGCCTTCGACCAGACCCAGCGCATTCGAGATGAAGGCACGGCTGGCTTCTTCGTAAGCCGTGTTGGGCATCATCCAGTCAGAGCGCGCCTTGGCTTCGCGCATGGCTTTCTGCTGCCAGTCGGCGAGACGCGCGGCAAGTTCGCGTAACCCATTCAAATCGTCCGGCTGTAAGCCCGGCGGCCAGGCGGCGACCAGCATCTGGTAGAGCATGTATTCATCGCATGCATCTGGCATTTCGTCGCCGTCGCTGCCGTTGCCTTCACGCTGACTGCGCAGCGCCGCATTGATGGCGCGCCAACGCATTGCCGCGGCCTGCCATACCTGCGGAATCTCGCTGAGCACGGCGAGGCGCGCGCGCGTGTCTTCGCCACGCTTGTGGTCATGCGAAGCGGTCGCCAGCAGGCTGTGCGGAAAGCTGGTCTGACGCCGCAGATTGCATTCATGGAATTCCTCGACGCTGCGCGACAGGCGTTCTGGATTGCTGCCGACTTCGTTGCGCGACAGCAGCCGGCCATAGCGATAGAACACCGTGTCCTCCAGCGACTTGGCGGCCAGCGGCGGCGTTAGTTGCTGGAACTTGATCATGGCGCGGCAACGTAGCTCGACCTCGAATTCGGTCGTTGCCATGGCGGGCGCTTCGCCGCCGAGCCACTGGTCGAGCAGGGCCAGCGTGGCGTGATCGCTGGCGCGCAGCATGCTGTGCGCGCCTTCCAGTGCCACTTCCAGGGCCGGTGCGTCGGCCGCCTGACGTCCCGTTTTCTCGCCGTACAGACGATAGGTCGGAAAGCACACCAGCAGCGCGTGCAGCGCACGGCGCAAGCTGCCACGGCTCACGTCGCGGGTACTCAGGCTGGAGCGGGCGATGCGATGCAGGAGGCGGATGGCCGCTTCGAACTCGGCGACGAAATGCTCGGTCAGTAACTGGTGGCGCGCCGCGTGCAGACCTTCCTTGAAAGTGTGTTGTTGCTGCGACAGCTCGCGCCATAACGCTTCGAGCGGTGCTGCGCCACGCTCGTCGTGCAGCACGCTCGATACCTCGTCCATGAAGTCGTAGCCGGTATTGCCGTCCACCTGCCAGTTGGCCGGTAGCAGTTCGTCATCGCTGAGAATCTTCTCGACGATAATGTAAGGCGTGGGCGACAAGCCGAGAATTTCGCGCCGCGGCGCTAGCGCTTCCAGTTGTTCGCGCAGTTGCTGGCAGTACAAGCGTGGGTTGGCCAAGCCATCGACGTGGTCGACGCGCACACCGTCGATCATGCCTTCGGCATACAGGCGAAAAATCAGCGCATGCTGATCGCGGAAGACGTCGTTGCGATCCACGCGCATGCCGATCAGGTCGCTGACCTCGAAGAAGCGCCGCCAGTTGATCTCCTCGGCCGCGTTGCGCCACCAGGCGAGGCGGTAGTGCTGGCGCTCGAGCAGGCGATGCAGGCGTGCCTGACCCTCGGCAGTTTCTGAGGAGAACTGGGCGATGGCACCGGCGATGACGGGGCCGGCGCCACTGGCGATCTCTGACACGACGGCGCGGCGCGCCTCATCGGCATAGCGATTGTTGAGCTTGCCCGCGCCGAGGTCGGCGAACAGGGCGGCCAGCCGCTTGCAGCGTGCCTCGCTGCTGCCACCCAGGATGGCAGCATAGTCGCGCAGCGCGACCGGAAAGCGCTGCGTGTAGTACTCGATGAAGAAGGCGCCGCTGCCGGCATCGACGCGCAGCTTGAGGTCGCCACTGGCCAATGCTTCGCCATAGGATTGCGCCAGGAAGGGTGCCAGCACCTTACCCTGCAAGACAGGGTCGGCCGACTGCCAGTCGATGTCGAAGTAATCGGCATACGGGCTGCTGTTGCCGCCTTCGAGCACCTGACGCCACCAGTTGTTCTCGTAAGATGCGGCCATGTGATTCGGCACGATGTCGAGGATCAGCCCCATGCCGCGCTCGCGCAGGCCCGACACCAGGCGTTGCAGCGCGAGCTCGCCGCCAAGTTCCGGATTGATGTTGGCGTAATCGACGATGTCGTAGCCATACGTCGAACCTTCGCGGGCGCGTTGCAGGGGCGAAGCGTAGATATGGCTCAGTCCCAGTGCGGCGAACTGATCGAGGCGGCGTGTAGCGTCATCCAGCTTGAACTCATGACGAAATTGCAGTCTCAGTGTTGCGCGAGGTGTCATGAGAGATCCAGCGATGGGTTGTCGAGTTGTTGCGAGTGGCCCGATGGATTCGGGTATGGTGGGGTCGACGGCTTCACCGTTGATGCTGATGTCATCCTGATTGTTCCACCCGCAATACCACTACCGACAGCGATGGCAGCGTCAGGCTCAGCGAAACCGGTCGGCCGTGGGAGGGTACGTCCTGGGCCGTCACGATACCCAGGTTGCCGTGATTGGCGCCGCCATAGTGACCGCTATCGGTGTTGAGAATTTCACGCCAGGCACCGCCCTGCGGCACGCCGACGCGGTAGTCATGGCGTATCACCGGCGTCATATTGCACACCACGACGAGGGGCGCTGCGCCCTCGGCCTGGCGAACGTAGGCGAACACGCTATTGTCATAATCGTCGCCGACGAGCCAGACAAAGCCGGCCGCCTCGGCATCGCCCAGGTGCAGCGCATCCTCGCGGCGATAGAGTGCATTGAGATCGCGCACCAGGTTCTGGATGCCGCGATGCATAGGGTCGTGCAGCGTGCCCCAATCCACCTGTCCGTCGTGATTCCACTCGTGGAACTGACCGATCTCGCTGCCCATGAACAGCAGTTTCTTGCCGGGGTGGGTCCACATGAAGGTCAGATAGGCGCGCAGATTCTCGAAACGCTGCCATTGATCGCCCGGCATACGCTGCAGCAAAGTGCCCTTGCCATGTACCACCTCGTCGTGCGAGATCGGCAGTACGAAACGCTCGGAGAAGGCGTAGATCAGGCCGAAGGTCATCTCGTTGTGGTGGAAGCGGCGATGGATCGGATCGCGCGCCATGTATTGCAGCGAGTCATGCATCCAGCCCATATTCCATTTGAATGAAAAACCCAGCCCGCCGCGATGCACTGGCGCGGTGACGCCCGGCCAGGCGGTGGATTCCTCTGCGACCATGATGGCGCCGGGGCAACGCTCGCCGACGGTCTGATTGAGTTCCTGGAGGAAGGCGATGGCTTCGAGATTTTCGCGGCCACCGTGGATGTTCGGCAGCCACGCGTGCGGCTGACGGCTGTAGTCGCGGTAGAGCATCGCGGCGACGGCGTCGACTCGCAGGCCGTCGACGTGATAGTGCTCCAGCCAGAACAGCGCACTGGCAATGAGATAGCCGCGCACTTCATGTCGGCTGAAGTTGTAGATCAGCGTGTTCCAGTCGGCATGCCAGCCTTCGCGCGAATCGGCGTACTCGTAAAGCGCCGTGCCATCGAACTGCGCCATGCCATGTGCATCATTTGGAAAATGTGCGGGTACCCAGTCGAGAAGCACGGCCAGACCCGCGGCGTGGCAGCGGTCCACGAACATGCCGAAGCCTTGTGGTGGACCGAAGCGCGAAGACGGCGCAAATTGCGACAATGGCTGATAGCCCCACGAGCCGCCGAAAGGGTGCTCCATGATGGGCAACAATTCCAGGTGCGTGAAGCCCATGTCGAGCGCATACGGGATGAGCCGGTCGGCCAACTCGCCCCAGTTCGGCGAGCGGCCGTCATCGAGGTGCATCCACGACGCGGCGTGGACCTCGTAGATAGAGATGGCGGCCTGCGCCGTCTGCAGGGCCGGGCGGCGCGCCATCCAGTCCTGATCGGTCCAGTGCAACGGTGTCGGGTCGGCGACGATGGAAGCGGTCAGCGGTGAAACTTCGCATTGCAGCGCCAGCGGGTCGGCCTTGAGCGGCAGCAGGGCGCCTTCGCGGCTGATGATCTCGTATTTGTAGCGCGCACCGACCGGCACGTGCGGCAGGAAAATTTCCCACACGCCCGCAGCATGACGCCGCCGCATGGGATGACGTCGCCCGTCCCAGCTATTGAAGTCGCCGATCACCGATACGCGCATGGCATTCGGTGCCCAGACGGCGAAGCGCACGCCGAGGACATTATCGACTTCCATGTGAGTGGCGCCCAGACAACGTCCCAGCTCGCGATGCCGACCCTCGGCGATGAGATGCAGATCGAGGTCGCCGAGCAGGGCGCCGAAGGAATACGGATCTTCGGTGACCTGTATCGTGCCGTGCCAGTCGATGGATAGCAGGTAGGGCTCGAATTGCGTGACGTGGATGACGAACAAGCCATCGAAATCCGTTGGCGAACAATCGCCGATACTGCGCTTGCCGTCACTGGCAAGCATATGCACGGCGCGAGCATTCGGCACGAATACGCGCACGACGACATTGCCGTCGCGCTGATGCGGGCCGAGGAAAGCGAAGGGGTCGCCGTGGCGACCGTCGACCAGCCGTTGCGCGGCTTCGCTGTCGCCTGCATCGAGATCGACGCGTTCGCCAATCGGCGGTATGGCGTTGCCAACAAATGGCGGATTGCTATGGCCCATGATGTTTCTCCAGGCGTGAAATGGATTGAAGCTTCAAGGCGCGTCGGCGCCAGATGAATGCGTTCTGGGGCTCAATCGTTCGGCGAGAGCGTGCAGTCCGCGGATCGGCAGATTGATCCACACCGGCCGGTTGGCCGCCTCGTAGCAGATTTCGTAGGTGGCTTTTTCGAGCAGGAAGAGATCGAGCAGAGCGTCTTCCGCCTCCGCGCTTGCCCAGGGATGCAGGGTGTTGCGAGCGACTTCGCGATAGGCGTTGAGGAACGCGGTTTCGGCGTTGTCGCGGAAGCGTTGCATGAGGGCCGTGCGCTGCGCCTGCGTGGCGGCCAGCGGCTGCACACCACCTTCGCGCTGCGGATCGCTGGCAACGCTCACGGCATAATCGAAGGAGCGCAACATGCCAGCGACATCGCGCAGCGGGCTGCTTTTTTCGCGGCGCTTTTCCAGAGATTTGCTCGGTTCGCCTTCGAAGTCGACGATATAGGCATCGCCCTGGACGACCAGTACCTGTCCAAGATGAAAGTCGCCATGCACGCGCGTGCGCAATGCGCCGACACCCTTTGCGGCAGCGGTGCGAATCGCTGCGAGCAAGTCCTGACGACGATCGAGAATGTCGTGCGCCAGTGCCTGCGTTTGCGCGTCGACGGGAATGTCGGCCATCAAGCCCTGTGTCTGCTGCAGGATGTCGAGCGCCAGATTGAGCTGCACCTGCGCAGCGGCGCCCCAATCAGCCACATCGTCGGACGTGACCCTCATGGGCGCAAAGGCCGGGTCGGTGGAGGGCAGGGACAGGTTGGCGTGTAACTCGGCGAGACGGCGACCGACAACGGCAGCGAAGCTCGCATAGGCGCGTAGCTCGTCTTCGTAGTCGTCCTCTTCGGTAACGGTCGTGTCAGCGGGGGCGGCAGCCGTGGTGGTGGACGACGCTTCGTCTATGGTGCGACGCAGGTAGTCCAGCGTCCAGGTCCAGCCATCGCCCTGGTTGCCAATGTAGCGTTGCAGGACGGCGATGGTGTTGAGCGTGCCGTCAGGTGCGACGCGTACCACTTCGCCGAGCAGGCCGGCGATGTTGTTGAAACCGAGATGACTGAGATGACGCGTCATCTCCGTCTCCGGATGCACGCCCGAGACAACGCGGCGGATGATTTTGAGCACGCTCTTGCCGCCGATCACCAATGAGCTGTTCGATTGCTCGGCACTGAGCCAGGTGATGTCGACATCGGGCGGCACGTCGAGCACGTCGTCCACATCTTCGGCAAGGAAGTGAATTTCGCCACTGTTGTTCGCCGACAGGATGCTGCGCTCGCGTAATGCTTGCAGCATGGCGTGCACGAAAGGCGCCAGCGAAAACGCATCGGTGAGAAAGCCGACGCGATTGGCGCGCCGCAGGCGCGCGAAGGCCAGTTGTTGCGGCAATGCTGGCAGTGTTTCCTGATCCCACAACACGCCGATGGGCAGCATGTAGCGCTCGGTGCGTGTCTCCTGGCCGTCGCCCTTGCTGCTCTCGACTTCGACCTCGGTGAGGAACAGGTCGGGCGTAGGCAGCGCGGCAACGTATGAAATATGCGCATGGCGTATTGTCATGCCCTTGCCGGCAAACCAGCGGCGGCGCGCCAGGTAGTTCGGCAGCACTTCGCGCTGCAGCACATCGCGCGAAGCCTCGGTGAGTTCATTGCGCAGGCGACTGTGCACCACCAGCGTCACGTATTCCTGCATCTGGTCGGGCGCGGCGGTATGCCAGGTCGGTGGCTGTGCCGTGGTGCTGAGTAGGAACCAGTAGAAACCGTAGGGTGGAAATGTGAGTAGGTATTTCGCCTGACCGATGCCAGGGAAAGACGTGCCGCCAAGCATTTCGACCGGCACGCGGCCGATGAATTCCGACAGATCGAGTTCGACGGCCTGCGGTGCACGCGACAGGTTGGCGACGCACAATATGATTTCACCATCGTGTTCGCGCAGGTAAGCGAGGATCTTGCGGTTGCCGGGGAACAGGAAGCGCATGCGACCGCGCCCGAAAGCCTTGTACTGGCTGCGCAGCGTGAGCATGCGTCGCGTCCAGTTGAGCAGCGAATGCGGGTCGCGACGCTGCGTCTCGACATTGACCGACTCATAGCCGTACAACGGACTGTTCAAGGCCGGCAGCACGAGTTTTTCTGGATCGGCGCGCGAAAAACCGCCATTGCGGTCCGGCGACCATTGCATCGGCGTGCGCACGCCATCGCGGTCGCCAAGATGGATATTGTCACCCATGCCAATTTCGTCGCCGTAATACAGCACAGGCGTCCCTGGCATCGAGAACAGCAGGCCGTTCATGAGTTCGATGCGGCGACGGTCGCGTTCGAGCAGCGGTGCCAGGCGACGGCGGATGCCAAGGTTAAGACGCGCGCGGCGGTCGGCGGCATAGGTTTCCCACAGGTAGTCACGCTCGGCGCTGGTGACCATTTCCAGCGTCAGCTCATCGTGGTTGCGCAGGAAGATTGCCCACTGGCAATTGGCCGGAATGTCCGGCGTCTGACGCATGATGTCGACAATGGGAAAGCGGTCCTCCTTGGCGATGGCCATGTACATGCGTGGCATGAGTGGAAAGTGAAATGACATATGACACTCGTCGCCCTGGCCGAAATATTCCTGCGCGTCTTCGGGCCATTGGTTGGCCTCGGCGAGCAGCAGGCGGCCGCTATACGACGCATCCAGATGCGCGCGGATGCGCTTGAGGATGGCGTGTGTCTCCGGCAGGTTCTCGTTCGAGGTGCCTTCGCGTTCGACGAGGTAGGGCACGGCATCGAGGCGCAGACCATCGACACCGAGATCGAGCCAGAAGCGCATGACGCCGAGCACGGCGCGCAGCACCAGCGGGTTGTCGAAATTTAGATCGGGCTGGTGCGAGTAGAAGCGATGCCAGAAGTAGGCATTGGCGACCGGGTCCCAAGTCCAGTTGGACTTTTCCGAATCGATGAAGATGATGCGCGTGCCTTCGTAGGTCTGATTGGTATTGGACCAGACGTAGTAGTTGCGTGCCGCCGAACCCGGTTTGGCGAGGCGCGCGCGCTGGAACCATGGATGCTGGTC
>JAQGMF010000015.1 GCA_028292505.1 Rhodocyclales bacterium | reverse complement strand
TGATCCTGGACATGAAGGAACTCCTTGCCAACATGGGCGAGCAGCGCACCGTGACACGCGCGCAATTGCTGCTGGAAGACAATCATCTGCGCATCGCGGCCTGAATTTGGCAAGCCCGACAAACGGCAGCCACGGCTGCCGTTTTTTCATGTCTAAAGCATATTTTCGGGCAGCTTGTGCTGCCATGCGGACTGTCGTTTTCTTGAACGGCACGAACTAACCGCGTAGCATCAAGGTAATTCCGATGCAGCCGGAGCAACCGTGCCCACCACGAATTTCGACTTCGATCACTGGAGCCAGTTGGCCCTACGCGACCCCGCCGCATTCTTCGCGGCGCGGGAAGAAGCCATCAACGCGTTCATTGCAGCCGCCCCTTCCTCGCATCGCGAGGAACTGCGAGAATTGCAGCGTTTGATCGATGGCACGCGTGCCGAAGCGGGCGCGCCCATGAAAGCGGTACGGCAGATGATGGGCATGGTGGCCGATCGTCTCGAACTCATGCAGGGGCAACTGCAGCTGCTGCGCGAAGAATCCGAAACGCTGGTGGGACACATCGATCGCATCCAGCAGCGTTGATGTTTTTCGGCGAAGCGTGTCGTCGCATCTCTCCGGTATCATGGCGTCTGAAATGCATGAGAGCCGGATCACATGGAATTCCCCACCCTCGAAGATTACGTTGGCCGCACGCCGTTGGTGCGTCTGAAACGCTTGCCCGGTGATGAGGCGGCGCGTCGCAATAATGTCGTGCTCGCCAAGCTGGAGGGTAACAACCCTGCCGGCTCCGTAAAGGATCGTCCGGCCCTATCGATGATCGTCCGCGCCGAGCGGCGCGGCGACATCAAGCCCGGCGATACCTTGATCGAAGCCACCAGCGGCAACACTGGCATCGCCCTGGCGATGGCGGCAGCCATCCGCGGCTATCGCATGATCCTCGTCATGCCGGAAAACCAGAGTGTCGAACGCCGTCAGACGATGCGCGCCTTTGGCGCCGAACTCGTTCTATCGCCACGCCAGGGCGGCATGGAGCTGGCGCGGGATGTCGCCGAGCGCATGCGTGACGAAGGCAAGGGCATCATCCTCGACCAGTTTGCCAATTCCGATAATCCGTTGGCGCACTACGAGGGGACTGGCCCGGAACTGTGGGAACAGACCGGCGGCAGCATCACGCACTTCGTCAGCAGCATGGGCACGACGGGGACGATCATGGGCACCTCGCGCTTTCTCAAAGAGCGCAATCCTGCGATTCGCATCATCGGTTGCCAGCCCGAGGATGGCGCGCAGATACCCGGTATTCGCAAGTGGCCCCCCGAATATCTCCCCGGCATATTCGATGCTTCGCGCGTCGACGAGACCTTCAATGTCGGTCAGGCCGACGCGGAAGAAATGACGCGCCGCTTGGCGCGCGAAGAAGGCATTTTCGCGGGAATTTCTTCTGGTGGTGCGATGAGCGTCGCGTTGCTCCTGGCGCAGAAACTGGAGAACGCGGTGATCGTCTTTGTCGTTTGCGATCGTGGCGATCGCTATCTTTCGATCGGTGTGTTTCCGGCCTGAAGCAGAGCGATGCCTCTTATGGCATTGGCATCTTGGCGTAACGCCAATTAATTTCGGCGGAACAGCGCGAACTGCTCCTGCAGACGACCGCGCCCCTTGCTCTGATTCCATTGCAAGGTCCAGCCTTCACCGGGTTGAGCGAGCGCATTGCGGCCAGCCCGATAACTGAGCAGCAGATCGCACCGCGTATTGGATTTGCTGAAGCGCTGTAGTCGTATGCTGCTGAAATAATCCAATGCCGCCCGCTGCACATCGCCCGCACCGATTTCCATCACGCAAGGGCTTTTGCTGCCATTCACCTGCTCGGCAATCTGTGCAACGATGCGTGCGTAATTCTTGTCGTAGTCGAACCAGTCCAGCCATAGAGTCGTTGCCAGCCCCCAGGCCAAGGTCACACCCAGTGCCCAGCGCAGCACGCCGCGCAAAGGAAAGCGCGGCAGGACACGCAGCGCGATGAACCATCCGACCGACAGCAGGGCCGCAATCGGAGTGGCCCACAAACCGATGTGGGGCGCGAAGTCGGGCGTCAGGCGCGATACGTTGCGCGCCAACGCAAACGGCCAGCCGAGATGAAGTGCCGTCCACGACAGCCACAGGAACGCGCCGAGCAATGTAAATGTCATAATGCCGAACCAATCCAGCAAGTTCGACGCGCCTTTGCGCAGGCGGCTGACTTCCGGCCCGGCAAGCAGAATCAGGGGTGGAAGCAACGGCAGTACATTCGCCGGCCGCACGGTGCCTGTCGTGATGATGATCCATAGCGCCGAAAGCAAGGCGGCAAGCGGCACGGCGTAGGGCAGGCTGGCGAGCTGACGACGACGTTGCCATAGTGTCCATCCGGCAATCGGCCATAGTGGCCAGGCAAACCAGCTCAGCAAACCGGAAAGGGCGGAGAGGCGCTGCCAACTGACCGTAGGGGCAATATCGAATACTTCCTGTTGCCACCACTGCGTCAGCAGATTCGGATTGCGCCAGGCTAACAGGACGGGCCACAGCGCGATTAACACCACGGCCAGCACGACACCCGCCAGGATATGCCAAATGCTTGGGCGGGTTTCCGCCTTGCCGGCGAGCAATGCGACAACGCATGCCGGCAGTGTCAGCACCAGGCCTGGCAAGCCGCCCGCCAGAAAGGCTGCGCCGACGAAGCCACCGGCTATCAACAGGCCGCGGCGTGGCTTGCCGTCGAGCATGGACAGGCCCCACAAGCTGCCGGCAACACAGGCGAACAGCGTGATCATGGGTTGCGCTTCATGCGAATGGATCAGCAGGCCCATCGAACTCAGCGCGATCAGAAGCGTTCCGTTCTTGCAATCCTTGGCAGGAACAAGGCGGCCAGCGGCTTCGCGCAATGCCCACAGGCCGAACGCCAAAGCCGCGACGCTGGCCAGCCGGATGGCATCATGGAGCGGTAGCAGCCAGCCAAGTAACGTCCCCGTCAAGCCGCCCAGCCAGTAATGCAGGGGTGGCGAATCGAGAAAAGCCAACCCGCCGATACGTGGCACCAGCCAGTCGCCGCTGCGCACCATATTGGCGGCGGCGGCGATATGCAAGACATCGTCACCGCGCCACGGAGCGTGGCCGATATTTCCAGGAAGAATGTAGGCGAGAAAGAGGAGAATCAGCGACCAGCCGGGAATGTCGACGGTTTGTGGCGGGGTGGTCGTAAACTCTATGACAGGCCGTTTGAACATTCAGTTTTCTGGGGGACGGTGGTTAGGGTTCGTTCGCAGCGGCGGAGAGGACGCGAGAGTATCCCCCATTCTTGCCGGCAGGTGAGCGACGAGATTTGGTCCACGAAAAAAGGCAGCCGAAGCTGCCTTTTGACGACGCAGATGCCAATCAGGCGTTCTTGGCGCCGTTGTACTTCTGGCGGAAGCGCTCGATGCGGCCTGCGGTGTCCATGACCTTCTGCTTGCCGGTCCAGAACGGGTGGCATTCCGAGCACACTTCGATGTGGTAGTTCGGTTTGCCAAGCGTGGAGCTGGTCTTGAAGGTGTTACCGCAGCTGCAGGTGACCTGCACTTCGGCGAAATTCGGATGGATGTCGGCTTTCATGTTTTTCCTCTCAAGCGGGTGGAAGTTGTAACCACCCTAAAAACCAAAGACCAAGATTATGTCAGCAAAGCTGCTCATACTCAAGTGCGGGCAGTTGTCTGGAAATCAACCACGCCGCATGGCATCGAAGAATTCAGCGTTGTTCTTGGTCTGCTTGACCTTGTCGAGCAGGAAGTCCATCGCGTCGAGCTCATCCATGTTGTAGAGCAATTTGCGCAGAATCCAGATCTTCTGCATCGCGGCCGGATCGAGCAGCAGCTCTTCGCGACGCGTGCCTGAGCGATTGACGTGGATGGCAGGGTAGATGCGCTTTTCGGCCATGCGGCGATCCAGATGGATTTCCATGTTGCCGGTGCCCTTGAATTCTTCGTAGATCACATCGTCCATGCGCGAGCCGGTGTCGATCAGCGCGGTGGCGATAATGGTCAGCGAGCCGCCTTCCTCGATGTTGCGCGCGGCGCCGAAGAAGCGCTTTGGCTTTTGCAATGCGTTGGCATCGACACCGCCGGTAAGCACTTTGCCGGAGGCCGGCACGACGGTGTTGTAAGCGCGGGCCAGACGCGTCAGCGAATCCAGCAATATGACAACGTCTTTCTTGTGTTCGACCAGGCGTTTGGCCTTCTCGATCACCATTTCGGCAACCTGCACGTGACGCGTGGCCGGCTCGTCGAACGTGGAGGCGACGACTTCGCCCTTCACCGAGCGCTGCATTTCCGTCACTTCTTCCGGGCGCTCGTCGATCAACATGACGATCAGCACTACTTCAGGATGATTCGCAGTGATCGCGTGCGCGATGTGCTGCAGCATGATGGTCTTGCCGGACTTCGGCGAAGCTACCAACAGGCCGCGTTGGCCTTTGCCGATGGGGGCGATCATGTCGATGACGCGTGAGGTGGTGTTCTCTTCGCCGCGCATGTCGCGCTCGAGCTTCAGGACTTTGTCCGGATGCAGCGGCGTCAGATTTTCAAACAGGATCTTGTGCTTGGAGTTCTCCGGCGGCTCCATATTGATCTTGTCTACCTTGACCAGTGCAAAGTAGCGTTCGCCATCTTTCGGTGTGCGAATCTCGCCTTCGATGGTGTCGCCGGTATGCAGATTAAAGCGACGAATCTGTGACGGCGATACGTAAATGTCATCGGTGCCGGCCAGATACGAAATGTCCGGGGAGCGCAGAAAACCGAAACCGTCGGGAAGCACTTCCAGTGCGCCATCGCCGTAAATTGGCTCGCCCTTCTTGGCCTGGTTCTTCAGTAGAGCAAATACCAGTTCCTGCTTGCGCAGGCGCTGGGCGCCATCGATATCATTGGTAATTGCCATTTCAAGCAATTCACTGACGTGAAGCGCTTTAAGCTCGGAGAGGTGCATGGAGAACCCTGGGGATGAAGAGACTGGAGGCTAAGGAGAGGGCGTATGCCCGGTTGATCGCGGGAAATTATTGGAAATTGGATTTGTGCGCCCGGACACATGTAATCGTCATGAGTTCGCGGGATTGGGCTCGAAACCTGCGCCGCTGAAGCGGAAGATTGCAGGGAGCCGATGGACTGAGCGGGACTCTAAACGCGAAAGCCCAGTGCTGTCAATCGTTGTAAACACTTCCTTCGCGCTGGTTGTGTAACCAGCGCGAAGCGTGGGTATCAAAGATTGCTGTCGATAAACGCAGAAAGCTGCGACTTGGCCTGTGCGCCGACCTTGGTGGCGACGACGTTGCCGTCCTTGAACAGCATCAATGTCGGAATGCCGCGCACGCCAAACTTGGCAGGCGTGTCCGAATTTTCGTCGATGTTGAGCTTGGCGACGACCAGCTTGCCGGCGTACTCCTTGGCGATCTCATCAAGGATCGGGGCAATGGCTTTACACGGCCCGCACCATTCGGCCCAGTAGTCGAGCAGAACGGGAGATTGTGATTGAAGCACCGACGCCTCAAAACTGCTGTCGGTGACGTGCAGGATGTTTTCGCTCATGATTCCTCGCAGATAATGGCTGACTGGTGATGCAAAGTCGCGTTCCTGGATAAATAATCAGACGCACGACGATGCGCAGTACAGCCTAGGGTGGGGCAATCCTATCCAAATTCAATCCCTGAGGGAAGCTATCAAACCGATAGCGCTACCAGGGTCAGTGCCAGCGGCGTACTGAGAGCGGACAGCGCGGTCGACAGTACCAGGCTCGCCGCAATCGGGCCTTCCATGGTTCGAAAATGCCGCGACATCAGATAAACATTGGCGCCTACGGCGATGGAGCCGAGCAACACCACGACCTGTGTTTCCAGCAGTGGCAGGTGCAGCGCGCGGGCAATCGCCCAGATGACTAGAGGCTGTATCACCAGCTTCAGCACGCAGATGGCGACACTTTGCTGCCAGCCGCTGCGTATACCGAATTCAGCAAGGCCCATGCCGAGCGCGATCAACGACAAGGGCGCGGCGGCCTGGCTGATCATTGCCAACGGTTCCTTGAACATGACCGGGAGGCGCATGCCACTGAGTCCGAAAATCGTTCCCGCCACGATTGCCGCGACGATGGGATTGGTGATCACGCTCCACGCCGTCTTGGTAAAGCCGGCGAGCGAGAAACTGCCGTGACGCGCCCATTCCACCGAAACTGTGACCAGGGTCCACAGCGTCAAAGCGTTGAAAACGAGTACCAGCGCAACCGACGGCAGGGCGGCGGGCCCAAGCAGCACCTTGGCCATCGGGATGCCCAGCATGGCGTTGTTGGAAAACACGCCGCCGAGCGCGAAGACTGAGCCGGAAACGCCATCGAGTCGGAAGAATTTCGCGGCGACCAGTCTGCCGATGGCGAAGACGACGAGGCAACTGCCGAAGAATGCGATCAGCAGACGCGCGTCCACCGGTGGCAGTTGCGACAAGTCGCTCATCATGCTGAAGAGCAGGGCAGGCAAAGCCACCGAAAAGACGAAACGAGTCAGTGCGTCAGAGACTTCTTTCGGCCACTTGAAAGCGCGCATCAGCAAGTAACCGATGGCGATCAGGACGAAGAGCGGCAGCGCCAGCTCAGCACGTTGCAACAATTCGAGCATCAGG
The DNA here is from genome assembly GCA_028292505.1 of Rhodocyclales bacterium. Taxonomy (GTDB): domain Bacteria; phylum Pseudomonadota; class Gammaproteobacteria; order Burkholderiales; family Rhodocyclaceae; genus Viridibacterium. Next base: position 97,493 of record JAQGMF010000015.1, on the reverse strand, counting down.
CGTTACGCATGGGTGAGCGTGCTTTCGAGCTTGCAGTCAGCGCTGCGAGCAGTGTTTCGGCCGTGTCTGCCTGTGTGATCAGAGCGCTGTGTTGCGGCTTGACGAAGCCTTCATTGCGCATGTGTTCCACCATTGTCGTCAGCGGATCGAAAAAGCCGTTGACGTTGAGCAAGCCTATCGGTTTGTCATGCAGCCCAAGTTGCGCCCAGGTGAGAATTTCGAAGAATTCATCCAGGGTGCCAAAGCCGCCGGGTAGCGCCACGAACGCATCAGCGCGCGCGGCCATTGCTGCTTTGCGCGTATGCATGTCGTCGACGAGGACGATCTGCGTGTGGCCGGCGGGATCGGCCGGATAGGCCAGTTCGCGCGCCACCATGAAGCGTGGAATCACGCCATATACGTGACCGCCCGCAACAATCGCAGCATCGGCGACGATGCCCATCAGGCCGACATGACCGCCACCCCACACAAGCTCTAGGCCTTGCTCTGCGATAAGTTTGCCGAGGTTGGCGGCGGCATCGCGATAGACCGGATTGTGGCCGGCAGAGGCGCCGCAGAAAACACAGATGGACTGCATGTCAATGTCTTTTCGTAATCGGACTTTGCGGATGCAGTTTTGGTCGCTTGTTCGGCTTGGCCTCGCGCCGGGTATGTGCCGGCGGCTCACGCGGAATGAGGTGTTGCGGGCTGTTGCCGATCAAATCCATGCGACCGATTTCGCGCAAATATTCGCGAATGATGTCGTGGCCCGCCGGGTCGTGATAACGCAGTAGCGCTTTATGCAATTTGCGTTGCGCCGCGCTGCGCGGCGTGATGACTTCTTCCGAATCGGCCGTGACCTTGCGCAGTGGATTCTTGCGCGTGTGGTACATGGTCGTCGCCATCGCCAGCGGTGTTGGCGTGAAGGTCTGCACCTGGTCCGGGCGGAAGTCGTTTTTCTTCAGCCAGATGGCGAGATTGAGCATGTCCTCGTCGGTGGTGCCGGGGTGCGCAGCGATGAAGTAGGGCACGAGGTACTGCTTCTTGCCTGCTTCCTTCGAGTACTTGTCGAAGAGCTGCTTGAAGCGGTCATAGCTGCCGATGCCGGGCTTCATCATCTTCGCCAGCGGGCCTTCTTCGGTGTGCTCGGGTGCGATCTTCAGCAAGCCGCTGACATGATGCGTGACGAGCTCCTTGACGTACTCGGGCGAGCGCACGGCTAGGTCGTAACGCAGGCCCGAGCCGATGGTGATTTTCTTTACGCCAGGCAATGCGCGTGCCTTGCGGTAAAGCTGGATCAACGAGGTGTGATCGGTGTTGAGGTTCTCGCAGATGCCGGGATAGACGCATGACAAACGCCTGCACGACTCCTCGATAGTCTTGCTTTTGCACGCCATGCGATACATGTTCGCGGTCGGGCCACCGAGATCTGAAATATGCCCTTTGAATTCCGGTACCTTGTCGCGGATGTCTTCGATCTCGCGCAGGATCGAGCCCTCGGAGCGACTCTGGATGATGCGGCCTTCGTGCTCGGTGATGGAGCAGAAGGTGCAGCCGCCGAAGCAGCCGCGCATGATGTTGATTGAGAAGCGGATCATCTCCCAGGCAGGGATATGCGCCTTGCCGTAGCTCGGATGCGGCGCGCGCGCATATGGGCGATCGAATACGAAATCCATCTCTTCGGTCGTCAACGGAATCGGCGGCGGGTTGAGCCACACGTCGCGCTCGCCATGAGCCTGCACCAACGCACGTGCGTTGCCGGGATTGGATTCGAGATGGAAGACGCGCGAGTTGTGCGCGTAGAGCACCTTGTCATCCTTGATCGCTTCGTAGGACTGCAGGCGCACGACGGTCTTCGCGCGTTGCGCCTTGCGCGTAGCGACGCGCGCTGCAGCAGGCACGATCTGGATCGGCGCCGAGCCGTCGGCATTCGGCGCGGTCGCCGTCTGCTGGGGTTCCATTGCATACGGATCGGGCAGCGGATCGATGCGACCGGGGCGATCGAGATTCAGCGAATCGACTTCCTGCCAGTCATCAGCGGGTCGCCAGCCACGCTTGACCATGAAAGCTGTGCCGCGCAGATCGCGGATGCTTTCGATAGGCTCACCTGCTGCGAGGCGATGCGCGAGTTCGACGACGGCGCGTTCGGCATTGCCGAAAATCAGCAGATCGGCTTTCGAATCGGGCAACACTGAGCGGCGTACTTTCTCGCTCCAATGATCGTAGTGCGCGATGCGCCGCAGGCTGGCTTCGATACTACCGATAATGATGTTGGCATTAGGGTAGGCTTCGCGTGCGCGCTGCGCGTACACCGTGACGGCACGATCCGGGCGCTTGGCGGGAGCCGCGTGCGGTGTGTAGGCGTCATCCGAACGTGGCTTCTTGTCCGCCGTGTAGCGGTTGATCATGGAATCCATGTTGCCGGCGGTGATGCCGTAGAACAGGCGCGGTTTGCCGAGCGCACGGAATGGCTCGGCCGAGAGCCAATCGGGCTGGCTGATGATGCCGACGCGAAAGCCCTGCGCTTCGAGCATCCGGCCGATCAGCGCCATGCCGAAGCTGGGATGATCGAGGTATGCATCACCCGTGATGACGATGATGTCGCACGCGTCCCAGCGCAGCACGTCCATCTCCGCACGCGACATGGGCAGAAAAGGAGCAGGCTTGAGATCGGGGCGGTAGCGCGGCCAAGCGTCGAGCGAAGTGGGGATTGTTGCAGCGTCCATCGTCCGCAATTGTACGGGAAGGCGACGGCAGCCGATATGCGGCGCGAACGTTACGGAAGACGGTGGCTAACGAAGCGAAAAGAAAATCACGGAAGCCGGCAGCATGCCGACCTCCGCTTAGTACTCGTCGTTATGACTTATTTTTGATAGGGCTTGTTTTCGATACCAACGCTGGACTGGGCTGCGGAGAACTCCCCGGGAGAGAGTCTGCCGTCCTTGTCCTTGTCGGCCGAGCTTAACCAGCCGGAGACTTCCAGCGACCCAGCGGCTTCCTTGCTGTCGATGTAGCCGTCATGATTGGTATCGAGCTGGTTGAAGCTTGGCGTCTTTACGGGTGCCGGGTCGGCCGCCTGGGCGACACCCAGGGACATGGCGATGGCAGATGCGGCAATGCAGCTGCCGAAGAGGGATGAGGCGGAAATTATTTTCATGCTTGCTCCTTGCGGATTTCGAAAGATGGGAAGCGTCCGATGAAACGAATCAGACGCCCATCTGGACAGGCGCAGGGAGCGTGCCTGGCGCTGTTATCCTGCAAATCAAGGGTTTGGCTCGCCGTGGCGGATGGCGATGTGTTGGCCGGTGACGACAGACATTGCGGCATTTGCAAGGAAACCCTGCGTTGGCGCGACGACCGGCCGTGTCGTGATAGGCCGACTCAGGATGCATCAGATTTTGCCGGGCTTCATCGTGCTCTGCGCCGCTTTGAACTCGGTTTCCGACAAGCGCCCATCGTGGTTGGTGTCCGCAGTCCGCAGGAGCGCTGCGAACTCGGGGCGGGAAGCGGCTTCACTGCGGTCGATGTAACCATCGTGATTGAGGTCGATCTGGCGGAAGTCGATGCCCTTGAGGGCAACTGTGCGCGCCGCGTGAAGTGGGTCAGCCGAAAGATAAAGTGCGGAAATGACCAGGAAGTTACGCACCGCCCGTTTTTGACTGAAGCCTTGACCGAAGCCTTTTCTGGCGCCGCCTGCCGTCCGCTCTTGCGCCCATTTTTGCCACCGCTCTGGCCCCCATTCTTGCTCCATTTCGATCTCCTGGTACATGCCATGGAGAACGCATTGCAGAAGCTGTGCCAACGGGCTTTGCCATGTCGAAACAAGGCCTTATGTCCGAAGTGAACAATCGCACGGTCGTGGCGAAGCGACAGTGCCCGGCTTGTCATGGCGCAAACGGCGCTGCGATAGGCGTTTGCGATGTCGCCGGTGCCAGACGCGTGGTCCCCAAAAGCGGAACCGGCAAACTGCTTGCGCGCGTTTGCCGGTTCGTTATGCGGAAAGCCAGGGAACGATTACATGACGAAATGGCCGTTGATGATGGATGGCAACCACGTCGAGAACGTTGGGACGTAGGTCACCAGCTGGATCGCGGTCCAGATGGCCAGATAGTAAGGCCACACTGTTTTCATGACTTGGCCGACCGACACTTCGCCAATTGCACAGCCTACAAACTGCACGGTGCCAACAGGCGGATGCACGAGACCCAATGCGCAGTTCAGCAGCAGCATCATGCCGAACTGGACAGGACCCACGCCCATGCTGATGGCAAGTGGCAGGAACAGCGGCGTCGTGATGAGAATATGCGCTGCCATGTCCAGGAAGATGCCCAGAGCAACCTGCAGGATGTTGATGTACAGAAGCATGAGCCATGGTGTGTGCGTCATGCTCAGCAGCATCTTGGAAATGGTTTCCGGGATTTCGAGCCACGCCATTTGCCAGCCGAGCATATTCGATACGCCGATCAGCAGAAGCACCACGCCGGTTGTTCTCGAAGCCTTGGCCAGCGCCTTGAGCAACTTTTCCCGGTTCATCGTCCGATAGATGACAATGGTCAGAAACAGTGAGTAAGTCACTGCAATTGCTGCGGCCTCAGTAGCGGTCGTGATGCCCTTCATGATGCAGAAGAGGATGATGGCCACGACGCCCAGGCCAGGCACGGCAGCGACGAACGTCCGCAGGACTGTACCCCAGCCCGGAAATTTCTCAATCATCGAGGTGCCATCTGCACGTTTCGGAAAACCGAACTTGACGGCCTGATAGTAGGCTGCAGACAGCATGCAAGTCATGATCCAGAAAACCGGTATCAAACCTGCAAACATCAGATCGCCAATCGATACGCCCTTGATGACGTGACTGCCGATGACGCCTGTCGCGGTCTGCGCGGCGAACGCGTAAATGATCATATTGTGCGAGGTCGGCATTAGTGCACCGGTCAGCGAAGCGTGGGTCGTGACGTTCACCGCGTACTCGGCGCTATAACCTTCGCGCTTCATGATCGGAATCATCACGCCGCCCATGGCTGACGTGTCAGCGACCGGCGAGCCGGAAACGCCACCGAACAAGGTACAGGCCATCACATTGGCCAGGCCCAAACCACCGCGCATGTGCCCGACCAGGCTACGCGCAAAATTCACGATCTTGTCTGCGATACCTCCGTGCAGCATCAGCTCGCCGGAGAAGATGAAAAACGGAATCGCCAGGAAGGAGAAAACATTCATCCCGGAGATCATCATCTGGAAGGGGGTACCAAACGGCAGGCCTTCGACTACGAAAGTTGCGATGCAAGCCAAGCCAATGGAAAACGCAACGGGGACGCCCAACAGCAGCATCACGAGAAAACTTAGGCAGAGTACGGTCAGTGCCATGAACGAATCACTTTCTGTTTGGTAACGGCAGCGACCTGGTGCTCAATCGAAAAAAGAACAATGAGAACGCCGGCGATCATTGGGGGCACATAACGGAAGGCCTCCGAAATACCCAGTGTCGGAATGGTCGAGCCATATGTGGAGTGCGCCATCAGCCAGCAGCCCACCAACAACGAACCGGCGAACACGATGTTGATGCAGCCCACGATGACGCCGATGAAGCGCTGGGCTTTCAGCGGCAGAATTTCAACGAGAGAATCCAACCCGATGTGCCCGACATCGCGCACGCCTGCGGCAGCTCCGAACATTGCCACAGAGATAACCAGCAGCAGGGCGACTTGTTCGGCATACACCGGCGAGTTGTTAAAGCCGTAGCGCATCACGACGCTGAAATCCACAATGCATACAAGACCCACCAGACTGGCGCAGGCCAGGTACATCACCCAGCGCGACAGTTTGGTATTTATTGCGGTAAGCCAATTCATTACAGTTTCTCCAGAAGCTCCCGTGACGTGATGAACACGTCACGGGACACAAAGCGCAAATCTGCTCTATGCGTTTTGATTACTTCGTGTTGACGATTTCCTGAACCAGCGCCTTGAGTTCCGGCGTGCTGGCAAACTTGTCCCAGACGGGTTTTTCTGCGTCGACAAAGCTCTTCTTGTCGATTTCAGAGGCCGGGATGATCTTGGCGCCGGCCTTGATCACGTTGGCCTTTGCGTCCTTCTCCTTGGCGTCCCACAAGGAGACGTAGTAAGGCACCGAGTCCTTGGCGGCCTTGCGGATGGCTGCTTGCTCATCCTTCGGCAGTGTGTCCCAGACCTTCTTGGAGAACACCAGAACTTCTGGCGACATCACGTGCATGGTTTCGCTATAGATTGGTGCCGATTCGAAATGGCGCGCTTCTTCGTATGACGGATAGTTATTTTCCGCGGCATCGACGAGGCCAGTCTTCAGGCCCGTATAGACTTCAGCCATTGGCATCGGTGTCGGATTGGCGCCCATGGCGCTGACGAGGCTGACCCACAGATCAGATTGCTGCACGCGAATCTTCAAGCCCTTCATGTCGGCAACATTTCTGATCGGCTTCTTGGCATACACCGAGCGTGCGCCGCTTTCATACATTGCCAATGCGACGAAACCCGCTTTGTCGAAAGCGGCCAGAATCTTGTCGCCTGGCTCACCGTAGATCGCCTTGCGGAAGTGCGCCAGATCGCGGAACAGGAAGGGCAGGGACGGGATCATCGACTCCGGCACGATGCCGTGGAATGCGCCCGTACTCACGCGCACCATGTCAATCGCGCCAAGCTTCACTTGTTCGACGGTATCCTTTTCCGACCCCAGCATACTGTCGCCGAAGACCTTGACGCTGTCCTTGCCGCCAGTGGCCTTGGAGAGTTCATCTCCCATGAACTTCACTGCGAGATTGGTCGGGTAGTTCTTTTCATGCACGTCTGCCGAGCGGAACTCACGCGCCTGCGCGGCACCGAGGGAAAGGGCCAGCATTGCAACTGCGACGAGGCCGGACAATTTGTTGAGCTTCAGTTTCATGAATTCTCCTTGGGGAAGTGACTTCTCTGATGAAATATAAAAAGCATATTCGCGCCTGACATGACGGCAGCGCTTCGTCGATCCAACGAACGACGTTGCCCGTTTTTCCACATTAAAAATCTGCGAATGGGATTGCGCTCTTGCAAACGTATAAAACCCCACGCCGGGAAGAGCCGCTTGATTTGCATCAAGCGTGTCAAACATCGTTTGTAATAATAATGACGATGCTTTCTCCAAACTGACAAATCTCAGCGTGGTTGAGAATCGGCTTGCCGATGAAGTCGGGCTGCGCAATGGTACAGGAGCCCCTGGGGTCGGGCGATGCGGGAAAAGGGGTTTGAGCAGGAAAAAATGGTAGGGATATACCCTAGTGGATTTGCGCGCCAATAGAGAGATATAGCGACGGCTTCAGGCTCTTGTGCCTTCGGTCGCCGCTATGTCGAATGACTGGCTATGACTTTGGAATTATGGCGCGTTCTTGAAGATGCCGGGTTCGAGCTGGTGGCGCGATAGCAGGCGATAGAACTCGGTGCGGTTGCGCTTGGCCAGGCGCGCGGCCTGGCTGACATTGCCTTCGGTGAGTCGCAACAGGCGCACGAGGTATTCACGCTCGAAGCGTTTGCGCGCTTCTTCGAAGGCCTCGATGGCAGGATTGTCTTCGTGGATGGCACGCTGCACGAGCGAGGTGGGGATGATCGACGTCGTCGACAGTGCCACCGTCTGTTCGACCACGTTGAGCAGTTGGCGCACGTTGCCCGGCCAGGGCGCGGCGACGAGCATTTCCATGGCGTCGGGCGCGAAGGCGAGTTGCCCACGCTGGTAACGTTCGGCCAGTTGCTGGAGGAAGTGATTGGTCAGCAGCGGGATGTCCTCGCGACGCTCGGCGAGTGCGGGCACATTAAGCGAGACGACGTTGAGGCGGTAGTAGAGATCGTCGCGGAAGCGGCCTTCGCTGCGCTCCGCGTCGATATTACGGTGTGTGGCTGAAATCATGCGCACGTTGGTTGGCAGGCTGCGTGTGGCGCCGACCGGACGCACTTCGCGCTCTTCGAGCACGCGCAGCAGCTTGACCTGCAATGTCAATGGCATGTCGCCGATTTCATCGAGAAACAATGTGCCGCCGCGTGCGGACTGGAACAGACCATCGTGATCGCGATGCGCGCCGGTGAAGGCGCCCTTGACGTGACCGAATAGCTCCGACTCCAGCAATGCTTCCGGAATAGCGCCGCAGTTGATGCCCACGAACGGCCCTTTGGCGCGGCTGCTGGCCTTGTGGATGGCACGGGCCAGCAACTCTTTGCCGGCGCCGCTGGGGCCGCGGATGAATACGCTCACTTCACTGCTGGCGACGAGGCGCGCCTGTTGCAGGAAGTCTTCCATGATGGGGCTGCGCGTGACGAATTCGGAACGCCAGGCATTGTCGCCATTCTTCGGATCGGCCGGCGAGGCGCTGCCCGATAGCTCGATGGCGCGGTGGATCTGTGCCACGAGTTCGGCCGCATCGTAAGGCTTGGTGAGATAGCCGAAGACGCCGCGCTGCATGGCTTCGACGGCATCGGGAATGCTGCCGTGTGCGGTGAGCACGATGACTGGCAGGGTGGGGTGGCTACGACGCACGCCATCGAATAGCGCCATGCCGTCGATGCCGGGCATGCGCAGATCGGTCACGACGATGTCGGGTCGCTGTATCGACAGCATCGCCAGCGCCTGTTCGCCACCCGCGGCGGGAAATACTTCGAAGCCGCTGGACTTGAGTCGGATCGCCAGCAGGCGCAGCAAGTCGGCATCATCGTCGACCAGTAATATGCGAGGAGCATGTAGGTTACGCATCATGGTATTCAGGGTGCCTTGGCAGGTGTGCGTTCGATCATTTTTTTCTCGATGTCGCGAATGGCGTCGAGTTTCTGCTGCAGGGCTTCGCTGCGTTTTTGTTCCTCGCGCAGGCGCTGCTGGGATGCGTTGAGGTTGTCATCGCTGCGACGGTTTTCCTGCAGCAAGGGAATGAGCATGGCGGCGATGGGATGATTGCGGCCACGCCCGGCGTTTTCACCGGGAGGTACGTCGAGCAAGCTCAGCGCGCGCGCGCGGTCGCCGCCGGGCGCCAGCGCATGGAAAACTGCCAAACGCAGCCGGTTGTCTTCGCTGTGATGCTGCGCATAGGCGCGATTGAGCAAATCCAGCTCGGCATTCAACTCCGCTGCGTTGCGGTTGCGCAGACTGGCGCCGAAGTTCAGAAGATTCAGCGTTTGTGCCGGTGTCTGCGGTACTTCGTAGCGTGGGTTGTCCTCGGCGAATGAAACCGTTGGCTCCGCGCAGCCGGAAAACAGCAGAGGTACCAGTACGACGAGAAATGTCCTGCGTGCCGTTTTCAAATCGATGCAATCCTCATTCAATCTCCAATCATGATTGCAATATAGGCAGACTTACCTGGACGCGCGTGCCGTGCGGCGGATTTGGCAGCAGGACGACCTTGCCGCCGTGTGCCGTGACCAGCTCGCGCACAATCGAAAGTCCCAGGCCCGTGCCCTTGATGGACGCCGTGTCGCGCGGCGGTGGTCCCTGCACGAAGGGCTCGAACAGGCGTTCGACATTGTCCATCGGCACGCCCGGTCCCTGATCGGCGATTTCGATGATGGTATGACCATCCTCCTGTCTGGCCTGCAGATCGATTGCGCTGCCTTCCGGCGCGTACTTCACCGCATTCGACAACAGGTTGTCGAGCACCACGCGTAGTTTGGCACGATCTGCCGCCACGCTCAGTCCGCGATCGAACGCTTGTAGCGACAGTTTTCGTGCTGCGAGTGCCAGCTTCTGATCCTCTGCGATCTGTGCGAACAACTCGGTGAGTGCGACAGACTCGCGTGTCAGCACCGTCGGGTGAAAGCGTATGCCACTGTAATCGAGCAGATTTTCGATGAGCTGACGCAGCCGCGTGGCATTGCCGCGCAGGATGCCGACGATCTCGCGTTGCTCGACATTGAGCTCGCCCGACACCTGTTCCGACAATAGCTGCGTGCCCTCGTGCAGCGCTGTCAGCGGCGTCTTGAGCTCATGCGAGACGTGACGCAGAAAGCGCATCTTCTGCTCATCGACCTCGTTCAGACGCAGGCGCAGCCAGTCCAGTTCCCGCCCGAGTTCTTCCAGATCGCGTGGGCCGCGTACCACGATGCGTTTATCGAGTTGGCCATCGCCGAGACTGCGGATACCTTCACCGAGATGACGGATCGGGCGACGGATCAGGAAGATCACGCCGGCGATCAGCAGTACGCCGACCGGCACCAGCGCCAGCAGCCGCCACAAGAGCTGTTGGCGCGCGTGCTCGGTGCGTGCGCGCAGCTCGGCGATATCGCTCTCGATGCGCATGTCGGCGCGATGCAGGACTTCAACCGCCGAATCGCTCATGCCAGCAAATTCGCCGACGATGCGGCGCGCTTCCTTCGGTGTCAGGTCCTGTTGCTGCAAGGCCTGCCAGACGGCCGCTTCACGTTCGCCCAGTTGCACGAGCTGGTCGTCGGCTACGCCGTCGGGTGTGACGTCCTTGAGATGTTCCAGGTTTTCGCGGAACAGCGCGCGGCGCGCGGCGTAGGCGTCGAGCACGCCGCGTTCGCCGAGTACCAGCTGTTGCCGCGCCAGGCGTTCCAGACCCGTGATCTGCTCGCCCAGCGCGCGGCTGTCGCGAGTGATCTGCACGGCGTGCGTGATTGAGCGCTCGCTGCGCTGCATGAGCTTCTCGAGCGAGATATAGGCATCGCCCAGCGCCACCAGCAAGGGCAGGGCGACCAGGCCGAAGCCAATCAGCAGGAGCTTGAGGAAGGAGCCGGGATAGCGAACGTGCATGACCGGATAATGCCAGCGTGCGCGCCATGCGGCGAAGTAGGAATGATAGGCGGCACGTGTTCGCGACACGGGCAGCAGGCGTGCGGCAAGACTGTTCGCCATTGTTACCACTGCCGTCACGCGACCTGCATTGCCGGATTTTTCAAGCGCTCAGCGCTGCGGCGCCGCTTTCGGCCTGCAAGGGCGTCATTTGCAGCGTCGGCATGCGCAGCAGTATTGAATTGGCATGAGCAACATCATGCCCCTGACCTGCCACACGCGAGAAGCCGAGCTTGCTGCAATAGTGCGCTGCCTGTGAGCGCGGGCAGCACATCACGATATCGGTCGCATCCCACATATCCACGACAATGCATTTCAGGACGTGCATCATCGGGTTTAGCACGACACTTGACGGCGTCCGCTCATCAAACGCCAGCGCCTCCACTTCGACCAATCGTTTGCCCATATTGCGCAATTGATCGAGCGAACGTCGGCTGATAGGCCATTGGTCGGCAGGCAAACCCTCTGCGCCATCGTGACGCAACCAGATCGTCGCCAGTGCGCCCATGCATGACATGTCCAGAGAGGTACTCAACGCCAGCGCCACAACCCGGTTCAGCGCAGCATTGATACCAGGCTGATCGGATTGAATAAGTGGACTCGACAACCCTTGCCGCTGCAGCAGATTCAAGGATTGCTGTAATTGCCAGGGCGTGGCGGCCAAACCCACGCGCAATGCGGGGCGATCAAGCGGACTGCCGGTCTGTCCTACCAGCCGACCTTCGGCGCGGCGCTCAACGCAAAGCATTTCCTCGAACGCCAGTTCATGTAGAAACTCAGGCAAGTCAACACGCTTCGCCATTTGGCCCCGCGCAGAGCAAGGTGCCGAAAGACGCGAGCGTGGCGCTAACACTGGGTTCGCAGGAGTGCGAGGAAGCGCCGAAGAGAAATGGTAGGCCACAATAGTTCGCCATACGTTGGAATGTGGTCATGTAAAGCATCTCCCATGCCGAATTCATAAAACATATAAAAATCATATGTTTAAGAGGTTTTTCGGGTGGTTTTGACCCCCTCCAATGTCGCTCTATGGCGACAGCATCAGCCGAGAAGCCGCCCGTTCTCGTCGAAGCCTCCACGATACGGGCCGCGCGACGGCATGTCGCCCTTGCGCGACAGGACTTCGTTTCGGCGCGTGAGGGTCTGTTTTCCAATTTCGTGTAGGGTGTTGTTCGCCCCTGAAGTAGAAATGCCATGGACCCGCGATTCATTCAGATTCCCGACAACTACCGTGCGCGCGAGGTGCTGGCCTTTCATCGTCGCGACCCGCAGCAGCTTGCAGAAAGTCTCAGCGAAGGCGTACTGCGCAAGGGACTCATGCTGGACGGCAGGCCTGCGCTGCTGACGATCTCGCTTGGCGCACGCGAAGCGGGTTATCGCCTGGATATCGATGGCGATGCCAAATGCATAGACGCCGAGGCCGTGCACGCCATGGTCAAGCGCATGCTCGGCCTGCACATCGAGCCTGCACAGTTCGAGGCGATGGTGGCGACCGACCCTTTGCTTGGCGCGGTAGTGAAGCAACAACTTGGTCTGCGCATTCCACAGACTCCTACCGCTTTCGAGGCTCTGAGCTGGGCCATCATCGGGCAACAGATTGGCCTGGGTTTTGCCATAGCCTTGCGGCGCCGGCTCATTGAACTGGCCGGCGTGCGCCACGATAGCGGCCTGGCCTGCTACCCCGATGCGAGCTGTCTCGCGCGAATGAATGTCGACGAACTCGGAGGCCTGCAATTCTCGCGCGCCAAGAGCGAGACACTGATCCGCGTTGGCAAGCTTGTCGACGAGGGCCAGCTGGATATGGAAAAGCTCGCGATTATCGAGCCTGAAGCCGCCTTCGAAGCATTGACCGCTATCAAGGGCATCGGTCCGTGGACGGCGAACTATGTCCTGATGCGCGGCCTCGGAGCGGGGGACTGTTCCCTGCATGGCGATGCGGCCGTACGCGCAGCCATTGTCAAGATCCTGGCGAAGGAGCAGAAGCTGGAACAGGCTGAAGCGCAACGCATGCTGGAGCAATACAGGCCATGGCGTTCACTGGCAGCGGCGCATTTATGGGCCAGTCGCACCCAGAACGCGTAGCGAGAGGGCTGCGCACGTGCCTGGCGTTGTTGGCTCGCTCGCCGTGCATGAGCACTGCTCTGCGCGAGCCGCCTAGCCAGCCACGCGCTCGCTCCTCTCGCTACGCGTTCTGACTCGGAATAATTGGCTGGGGGAAAATCAGAGCCATTGAAAATGGAGATGGAATATGCCAATCGAACACAAACCCATTCGCCGCGGCGGCATCAAGTCGGCGGGCTACGACCGCAGCGCGCGCGTTCTCGAAATCGAATTCGATACGGGATCGATCATCCAGTACAGCGGCGTCGGCGATGAAGTCGCGCGCCGCTTTCTGTCGAGCAGCTCGCCGATGAGCTACTACAAAGACGTCATCGACGAAGAGTTTTCGCAGAAGCGGGTGAAGTAAAAAACTCGACCGCTACACACGAGTCTCCAATCAGCAGAACCAACTCCCAATCGTCATTCCCGCCAGCTTTACAACCGGCGCAGCCGCATGACGCTCCCCTCGCCCGCTTGCGGGAGAGGGGCTGGGGGAGAGGGCTATGGCGGGAATCCAGGCAACGTTACGTAACGCCACTGGATTCCCGCCTTCGCGGGAATGACGGACTTGGCAACACGCTATGCTGAAACACCCTTCGCCATCATCGACGCGCAGAACACGATGGCGATCAGCAAGATCACTTCCAGACGCAGGATCAGCCGCAACGATGAGAATTGTTTCTCTGTTATGACAGGCGCCTTGCCTTGCCGTGTGTCCTTGCGCCACGCCAGAAACTGCACTGTCGGATAAATCGACAACAGACCCACAACGGCAAACAGGCCGAGTTTCGCCCAGAAGAAGTGGTTCGAGAAATAGTAGGCACTGCCTTTCTCGAAGTAGAACACGCGCATGAAACCGACAACCACAATGACAACGGCAAATATGCCGTACCACATGTCGCACTGCTGAAGTCGCACTGCTTCAGCGAGACTCGGCGTCTGGCTGATAGTCAGCCACTCGTAGAACACCGTGGCGAAGATGCCGAATGCGGCGACGAAATGCAGGAAGGCGAAGAACGCATTGACGGTCATGTCGGGACTCCCGTGAGTGATCAGACGTTTGCCAAGTGAAGCGAGGCCGACCTTGTGTTCGGCGCCCGCTATGTGTCCATTATGCAAAAAGAAAGTTGGACCGACACAGCATCGAGCCGACCTAACCCGGCAAGGTTTCGATCACTGCAAGGCCAGTAGAACGTCCTTGTTATTTCTTGCAATCGAGCGGATTACCTTGTTATAAAAATCAGGCATGTTCTTTTCCACGCCCGGCTTGATGCCAGAAAACACTGAGCCTTCGATGTCCTCGCGGCCTTTTAAGGTTTTTTCATACATCTTGCTGCCGGCTTTATCCACTATGGATATTTGTAGCTCGTACGAAAAATCGCCATTGACCATGCCATCAAAACTCCACGCCATGATTTTCACTTCAAGCAGCTTCTGGGGCTGATCTCTGGGGCCTTCCTGAAATCCAAGGCTTTTCAACTCTTGTTGCAGATCCTGAGATATCTGATCGGCCAGCGGCTTGCTCTGGTAGTTGCTCACGTCAAACGGAATCGAAAAACTGCCGCGATAGCTACCGATGAACGAGGGATCTTTGCCCCCGGTTTTAACTTCGGCGCGCTGATCTGAAACAGAGGTCTTTACGCTCATGCCATTACTTGCCTGGTTTTTGGTTGCGGGTTCGTAATTCATGTTGACCTGCTGCCCAACAGCGCAGCCCGCAAGAACAACTGCTGCAGTCAAGCAAATCAATATCTCTCTAAACATTTTTCCATCCCTGTAGATTGCTTGGCATTTGCCCGGCGTTGACGAGCAGCAGACCGCTGCTCAATTGAAGGGTCAGGCAGTATCGGTATTTATCGCTTCTTGTCACTCAGGACGAGCAGGAGACCACCGACCACGATGGCGCCAATACCGGCCCACAGGGGAATATTCACCGTCTGCTGCTCCTTTGCGGAGATCTCGATCGGGCCAAGTTTGACGACCGTGGTGTCCTTTGTATAGTTGAAGCTGCCATAGGCGAGGCCGAGCGCGCCAGCCACGATCAGAGCGATTGCCACAAGTTTGATTGGATTCATGTCATCGGCGTCCTGGGTTCAGTACCAAGACTCCAGCGCCGACGGCGCTGAAGCTGGTGCAATTTCAGTCATTGAAGCACAAGTTGTGCTGCGTTGGAAAAGGCAGGGTTGCGGGCGGACGCGAAGTCGCTCGGGCGAGCGATCTGGTGCACGCATGAGAGAATCCGCAACTCCCTGCGTGTTACGCGTTAACTTTTTCTACTCCGCATGTCTCTATCCGAACAAAGCATCACCCATCTCGTCGTCCACAAACTGATCAAGGATCAACACGGCCCGGCCAGTGTTTCGTTGCGGCAGGGGATGTGTCCTGTCACCGTTTCCGCGCAGCGGCTCGTCGATGACATCAGCCAGCATTACGCCGACAAGCTCGGCAAGGGCTATGGACGCTTCGAAGATGATGAGGCGAATTTTCCAGTGCCGCGTTTGGTCCGCCAGCATGTGCTTGAGCAGAGCATCGATTTCGCGGCGCTGTCGCGGCAGATGATGGAGCACTTGCGCTCGCGCATGGAGGCGGAGCAGTTGGCGAGCG
Organism: Rhodocyclales bacterium; assembly: GCA_028292505.1. Lineage (GTDB taxonomy): Bacteria > Pseudomonadota > Gammaproteobacteria > Burkholderiales > Rhodocyclaceae > Viridibacterium. The sequence continues at coordinate 82,019 of JAQGMF010000015.1, read as the reverse complement.
GTGGTTATGTGTTGATTGCCCGGCTGCGCAACAACCTGTCGGATTCGCTGTTGGTGGCGATCATCACCGAGGCGTTGGGGACGGCGATCACGGAGAATCTCGAGATCGTCGATAGTGTGCATCTGGATTTTGCGAATCTGCGCGTTGCCGGGCGTGTCGATCTGCTGGCGTGGCAGAACGGCGCGGAGCGTTACATCAGCTTCCTGAAGGGGCGCAGCGATGTGGCGCAGTACTTCAAGCTGTTCCTCGGTTGCAATGATGTTGTCATTGCGCTGAAGGAGACGCAGAAGCTCGTCAAAACGCTCGGTCACTTCGCGGATACGCAGGGCCTGGCGCAGGGCGCGCGCGATGAGCTGATGCAGCGTGCGCATGGCTACCTCGATGAGTTGGGCGAGAGTAGTACGCCGTTGAGTCTCGGCGAGGTGGCGGAGAAGGTGTGGCCCGATGCGCCCGAGCGCTTACGCAGGGCGTTCGATGACGCGACGCTCGATCTGGCGAACGGCTTCGTGCCGGATCGACGCGCGATTCGTCCGCTCGTGCGCTTCAAGGCGAATGCGCCGCAATGGAAGCTGGAATTCGATCGTGCGAGCCTGCGTTCCGGAGCGGTGGTGTATGACAGGAAGTCGGACACGGTGATCTTGTCGAATGTGCCGGAGCAATTGAAGCGCGCCTTGATGGAGGAATAGTGCGGACAGCGCGTTACCCGCTGGGCACGCGTATTGCGCTTCTTCTGGCTCTTGCACATCGAGCCTACTATGAACCCTCCCGCAGCGGTCCTCGCACGTCGCGCACTTTTTACGTTGCTTGCCGTGACGGGCATGGTTTTCCTGCTGCTGGCAGTCTACGTTGCGGCGCTGGTGCCTGGCCTGCCGAGCGTGCAGAAGTTGCGCGAAGCACGCGTCTCGCGGCCGAGTGTGCTGCTCGCGCTGGATGGCACACCCATTGCCGTTTTCAGTCAGAAGCAACAGGAGCACGTGGCGCTCAAGGAGATCTCGCCACACGTCCTCGCCGCGTTGTTAACCACGGAGGATCACCGCTTCTACAAGCATCACGGAGTGGACTTCGGCCGAACCCTGTCAGCAGTTCGCTACACGCTCGAAGGCAACATGCAGGGTGGTTCGACCATCACGCAGCAACTGGCGCGCAATCTTTTTCCGGAAGAGATCGGTAGGCAGCGCAGCCTGAATCGCAAGGTGCGTGAAATTATTACCGCCTTCAAGATCGAGCGCGCCTACACCAAGGACGAGATCCTCGAAACCTATCTCAACACCGTGCCGTTTCTCTACAACGTTGTCGGCATTGAAATGGCGGCGCGCACTTACTACGACAAACCCGCTTCGCAACTCAGCGTGCTGGAGAGTGCGACCCTGATCGGTATGTTGAAGGGCACCAGCTACTACAACCCCGTGCTCAATCCGGAGCGCGCACAGAAACGTCGCAATGTCGTACTCGGGCAGATGGTCAAGTACAACGCCTTACCCGAGGCGGAGTTCGATAGCTTGAAGGACAAGCCGTTGAACGTGCGCTTCAACAAACAGGCAGACCCGGCCGGCGTCGCGCCGCACTTCGCCGCCTATGCGCGCAAGTGGCTCATCGAGTGGGCGGACCGCAATGACTTCAATCTCTACACCGATGGTCTGGTGATCCAGAGCACCATCGATGTACACCTGCAGGAGGCCGCCAACAGCGCGGTCGAGCGACAGGCGCAAGCGCTACAAACCATCTTTGATGTGGAATGGGGTCAAGCCTCGGGTCAGATGCTGTCGTCATCGACGGCGGCCTACTCGGCGATGCGTAGCAAGGTCGAACCTTTCCGCTACTTCTGGAGTTCGCACGCGGATTTGCTCGACGCCTTCGTGCGCGAAACGCCGGAATACAGGCAAGCACTCGCGGCCGGTGCTACACCAACCGTCGCCATGCAGCAGGTCAGGCAGGATGCCAAAGCGATGGCCGCGCTACGTCTGGCGAAGACGCACCTCGAAGCAGGCTTCCTGGCGATCGATCCGCACTCCGGCGAGGTTCGTGCCTGGGTCGGCAGCCGCGATTTCGACGACGATCAGTACGACCACGTCATACAGGCGGAACGTCAGCCGGGTTCTACCTTCAAGCCTTTCGTCTATGGCGCGGCGCTCGAGCATGGCATTCAACCCAACCACCTCTACTACGACACGCCTGTCGCCATGCGCTTCAGCGATGGCACGGTGTGGCGTCCGACCGATATGAGCGGCGCCAGTGGCGAGCAGATGTCCTTGCGTCAGGGCCTGATTTATTCCAAGAATACGATCACCGCACAAGTGATGCAGGACGTTGGCATACCCGCCATTGTCAGTCTGGCGCAGGCGATGGGCGTCAATCAGAGCAAGCTCGACCCGGTACCGTCTCTGGCGCTGGGCACCAGCCCGGTGACCTTGATGGAAATGGTATCGTCATACGCGACGATTGCCGACCAGGGCGAATATCACAAGCCTGTATTCATCAAATCCATCGCTGATCGTAACGGCAAGCCGCTTGCCGAATTCACCAGCCCCGCCGGCAACCGTGTCCTGTCGCAGAATTCGGCGCTGGAATTGATCGACATGATGCGCGGCGTGGTCAATCGCGGCACGGGCACTGCCGTCAAGACGCGCTTCGGCATCGTTGCCGATATCGCGGGCAAAACCGGTACCACGCAGAACAATACGGACGGCTGGTTCATCCTCATGCACCCCGATCTCGTCGCCGGCGCCTGGGTCGGCTTCAATGACGCACGGGTAACGATGCGCAGCAACTACTGGGGGCAGGGCGGGCACAACGCGATCCTGATCGTGGGCGATTTTTTCCGCGGCAGCATGAACAGCAAGATCGTCGACGCCAAGGCGGTGTTTCCACCTTCGCCGAGTGCCACGATGTTGGCGAGGTTGAGTGTGCCGGACGACGACTGGACCGCTACCGATTCCACTCAGACTGACAATGATGCGACGGCGTCTGGCAATGGTGCGCCAGCGGTGATAACGATCCGCGGCGATGCCAATGGTGTTGTCATCGAGAACGCAGGCAGCAGCGCGCCGCGCGCAGACAGAGGGGCGCCGAAGGACGCACAGGAGTTGGAGAAGATTCTCGGCGGCATGGGTCGCGATCCCTCGACGGGGGCAAAGGTCGTTCCGGTGGCGACGCGCAAGCTCGACGCATCGGCTTCGGTGCCGCAGGCGGAATAGTCGACCAGATTCCGTCATTCCCGCGAAAGTGGGAATCCACTTGGTGGCACCGACCTTACGTAACAGTGGATTCCCGCTTTCGCGGGAATGACGGCGCGGGGATTGTTCTGCTGCACGCGACCTTCAGTGGAAGAGATTTTCTGCAACAAGCTGTGGAACAATGCGGGCGTTCTGACCCCAACCCCAACAGACCCCAACACCAACAACATGTTCGCCAGTCGCCTGAACCTTCGATCGCACGGGATAAGCTGAATGCGTCGCCTCGCCTCATTCGCAGGCATCATCGGCGTCGCCCTGGCAATCGCCTCGCCGTTCCTGCTCAGTGGTGGCGATGTACTTGGCAGCCTGCGCAATGTCTCGCTGCATCTTGTCATCCTGCTCGCCGCGGTTGCCACTGTCAGCGCGCTGGCCAAGGCCGCCAAGCTGCAATTGCTGTTGCAGAACCTCGGCCAGCACATTGGTTTCTTTCATACCTTCGCCATATCGCTGGCGACCGATTTCGCGTTTCTCGCCTCACCTGCAGGCGCTGCCGGCTATGCCGTGAACATTGGGCTGCTGCGGCGCGCAGGCGCGCCGTGGAGTCTGGCGACAACCGTGGTGGGCGCGGATCAGGCGCTCGACTTGCTGTTTTTTGCGGTGGCTGTGCCTATCGCAGTGTTTTGCTCGTTAGGGCCGCTTGCCGACGTGCTGCCACAAATCAGCCTGCGCGGTTACATGGTAATGCTATTGGCATTGTTGCTGTGTCTCGGTATCGTGTGGCGATGCAGACGCCGCCTGTTCGCCGGCGTGCATGGAATGATCGTCAAGACACCGTGGCTGCGTTCGCGTCAGGAGCACCTGCGGCAGTTCCTCGGCGAGATGCGCACGCAGATGGTGGCGCTGGCGCGCAGCGACCGCAGACGCGGCGGCGCCGTGCTGATGTTCACCGCGATCCAGTGGTTGCTGCGCTACGGCGCGCTATGGTTCGTGCTGATCGAACTGGGTCACCATTTGCCCTTCGGCTTTGTGCTGGTGCTGCAGGCTGTGGTGCTGCATCTTGCGCAGTGGACTGGCATCCCAGCGGGCGGCGGTGGTGCCGATCTGGGTCTGGCGGCGGCGCTGGCGCCCTGGGTGTCGAAGTCCGTCATGGCAACCGTGCTGCTGCTGTGGCGCTTTGCCACGCTGTATTTCCCTCTGCTCATCGGCATGTTCAGTCTTTTCGTACTCTTCGGTACCTGGCGTGTGACCGAGGATTTCATTCAAGTGCCGGATGACGAAGCGCGCTGAAAACCCCTTGCTTATCGCGCTGGCGCTCTCGCTGGGGCCGGCGCTGGCGCTGGGCATCGGGCGCTTTGCCTATGCCTTGTTGTTGCCGGCTATGCGCGAAGACTTGGCGCTGAGTTTTGCCGCTGCGGGTGCGCTCAATACGGCGAACGCGGTGGGCTACTTGATAGGTGCGTTAGGCAGCGTTGCCTGGGCGCGTCGCTATGGCATGCGCGGCGTGCTTCTGAGTGGTTGCGTGATTACGTTGTTCGGTCTGGGAATGTGCGCGCTGACGCGCAGCTATAGCGTCTTGCTGCTGTTGCGATTTGTTGCGGGCTTGAGCGGAGCGATGGTCTTGAGCATTGGCGGCATGCTCGTTGCGCAATTGGCGAGCGCTCATCCACAGCGCGCTGGTCTGCAATTGGGCGTGTATTACAGCGGCATAGGTCTGGGAATTATTGTGTCGGCATTACTAGTGCCGCTGTTGCTCGCCACCGGGCCGCATGGCTGGCAGGCAGCATGGCTTGGGTTGGCGATAATCGGTGTGCTGGCCACTGCGCTGATCTGGCGACCCAGTGGCGCGATCCGCAGTGACAACATGCACGACGCGGCGACACGGCAGCTGCCGATACGGCAGTTGATGCGTTCGCTGTTCGCGTCGCTGCTCAGCTATTTCCTGTTTGGCGTGGGCTACATCGGCTACATGACTTTCAACATCGCCTTGCTCAAGGGGCGTGGCGCAACGCCCTTGCAAGTGACGGTGTTCTTCAGCTTGCTGGGTCTTGCCGTGTGCGTGTCCTCGCGTCTGTGGGCGCGCTTGCTGGACCGCTTTCGTGACGGCAAACCGATGGCTGCCCTCAATTTTCTGGCAGGCCTTGCGGCGCTATTGCCGCTGTGCTCGACATCGATGACGATGGCATTCGTCTCCAGCGTGTTGTTCGGCGCATGCTTCATATCGGTCGTCTCATCCACCACGGCGCTGGTGCGCCACAATCTGGCAGCAACGCAGTGGCCGTTCGGCATTGCGCTGTTTACGTCGATCTTCGCGTTAGGACAGATCGTTGGCCCGACATTGACCGGATGGCTATCCGATAGCGGTGGGCTGGAGAAGGGCTTGCTGTTTTCCGGCTGCACCTTGTTGTTGGCTGCGGTGGTGGCGATGAGGCAGCGCGCCTTGAATGTAGGGCTAGGGTCGTAGGGTGTCAGTGAGCGCAGCGAACTGCACCGTCGGAGCGATGGTGCAGTTCGCTGCGCTCACTGACACCCTGCAAGGATCTATACCAATACGGTCGCCAGCCAGGCTTCGATGTCGCGCACCTCTTCAGCGCTCACCGAGTGGGCCATGGAGTAGCCATGCCAGCTCAGCGGATAGCCTTGTTCCTGCAGGAGCTTCGCCGATTGCTGACCGAAGCCGTAGGGAATGACGCCGTCGCTATGTCCGTGCGCCATGAAGATCGGCGTGTCGCGATTGGCCGAGTGTGATTCTGCGACAAACGTGTCGGCCAGCGGGAGATAGGTCGACAGCGCCATGATGCCGGCGAGCCGCTGCGGATGGCGCAGCGCGGCGTGCAGCGCAATGGCGCCGCCTTGCGAGAAACCGGCCAGCACGATGTTCGTATCGGCTATGCCGTTCGCATTTTCGTAAGCGATCAATGCTTCGATCTGTTGTGCCGATTCCTGGATGCCTTGCGGGTCTTCGCGCCGTTGCGAGAAATCCGGCGAGAGGATGTCGTACCAGGCGCGCATGACGTAGCCGCCGTTGATGGTCACCGGCCGTGTCGGCGCATGTGGAAAGACGAAGCGCGTGGCGGGCAGCCGCGATTGATTGAACTCGTGGACGATGGGTTCGAAGTCATGTCCGTCTGCGCCGAGGCCGTGCATCCAGATCACGGCATGCGTAGGCTTCGCGCCGGTTTCGACGACAACAGTGGGAAGAAGAGGAGCAGTTTGCGTGTTCATGATTGATCCTTGCTTTGCGTCGACCTGCTTATTGTAGGGTGGGTTCGGACAGTCGTGATCAATACGGCGACAACCCACCCTACGCCGCGAGTTTTTTCTGCGCGGCGGACGCCGCTTCGCGGACACGTTTGGCTTGATCGAGAAGATAGATCTGGTAGTCATCCAGATCGCCTTCGAACGGTTCGACACCGCCGTCTGCGACGAGCCAGAATTCATCGCACACGGCACGCAGCAAGGCGCGGTCGTGGCTGACCAGCATGACGGTTCCTTCGAACTCGTTGAGCGCGACGCTGAGTGCTTCGCGTGTCGACAGGTCGAGGTGATTGGTGGGCTCATCGAGCAGCAACAGGTTCGGGCGTTGCCACACGATCATGCACAACACGAGGCGTGCTTTTTCGCCACCACTCATGCTGCCGACGGTTTGATGAATCATGTCGCCACCGAAATTGAAGGTGCCGAGGAAATTGCGCAGTCCTTGCTCGCGCCAATCCATGCCCGCCGGCCGTGCGTTGACCGGTGTTTCCTTGACCAGGCGGATCATGTGTTCGAGTGGCGTGTCGGCGGGGCGCAGGACGTCGAGTTCCTGCTGGGCGAAGTAGCCGATGGTCAGGCCTTTGCCCTTGGTGATCTCGCCACCGATGGGCGCCAGCGCTGCGGCGATGGTCTTGACCACGGTCGACTTGCCCTGGCCGTTGGCGCCCAATATGCCAATGCGCTGACCGGCAAGCACCGAACGATTGATGTTGTGCACGATCACTGACGGTGGCGTGCCGGGCGCTGCATCGGCAAGCGGCGGATAGCCGAAACTTGCATCGAGCATCGACAACATCGGATTGGGGATATTGGTCGGCTCCTTGAACTCGAACTGGAAATCGGCATCGGCCAGAACGGGTGCGATCTTGACCATGCGGTCCAATGCCTTGACGCGGCTCTGTGCCTGCTTGGCCTTGGCGGCCGAAGCCTTGAAGCGGTCGATGAACTTCTGCAGATGCGCGATCTTGTCGGCTTGTTTGGCGAGCGACGCTGTCTGCAAGGCCATCTGCTCGGCGCGCATGTCTTCGAACTTGCTGTAGTTGCCGCCGTAGCGCACCAGCTTGGCATTGTCGATATGCAAAGTGACTGAAGTCACCGCGTCGAGGAATTCGCGATCATGGCTGATCACCACCATGGTGCCCTCGTAACGTTTGAGCCACGCTTCCAGCCATACCAGCGCATCGAGATCCAGGTGATTGGTCGGTTCGTCGAGCAGCAGCAGATCGGACGGGCACATCAGGGCGCGCGCCAGTTGCAGGCGCATGCGCCAGCCGCCGGAGAAACTGTTCACCGGATTGCCCAACTCTGCGGTACTGAAGCCGAGGCCGAGAATCAGCGCTTGTGCGCGTGCCGGCGCGTCGTGGGCGCCCGCGTCGTGCAGGGCCATGTAGGCATGCGCCATCTCCATGCCATCGTCGCTCGCTTCGGCAGCCGTAACGGCAGCCTGCGCGGCGAGCAGGATGGTGTCGCCTTCGATGACGAAATCGGTTGCACTCTGGTCGGTCTCGGGCATGTCCTGCGCGACCTGCGCCATCTGCCACTGCGCGGGGATCGAGAACTCACCACCGTCTTCATGGAGTGTGCCGTTGAGCAGGGCGAACAGCGAGGACTTGCCCGCGCCATTGCGACCCACCAGGCCGACCTTCTCTCCGGGGTTGAGTGTGGCGGACGTGCTGTTGAGCACGATCTTGCTGCCGCGACGCAGCGTTACATTCTTGATGGAAATCATGGGAGGACAGCTGAAAAGCCGGGATCAAACGCCAGGTTGAACACAATGAGGTCGCGATGATAGCGGCTCAAGGTTTCAGCACCTAGCAAAAACATGTGCCGGGCATCATTGCATGGGCAAGGCCTACCAGATTGTGTGGAGTGCTGGACTGGCACGTAGTTTTGCGTCTGCCGTGATCAAGGGCGCGCCGAGGCTGATGGCGGTCGCTGCGATGAGGCGATCTGCCGGGTCGCCGTGCATTTCGTCGCCCCAACTGCCGGCCAACTGCGCAATGTCAGCAGTGACGGATTCCAGGCGTAGTTCAGGCAGCAAGCGCAGGTCCGCGAGCCATTGATCGACGGGTACGTCAAAGAGCAAGCGCTGACGGCGAACTGCAGTCGTGATCTCAAGAATACTGATGGCTGAGACGACCACCACGTGTTCTGCCACCGCTTGTTTGATGGCCTTGCGCGCAGCTGCTGTGAGCTTGACGGGTGTGGTGAGCCACCAGATGAGTACGTGCGTATCGAGGACGATCAAGGATTCGCTTTCGCGCCGCGCTTTGCCTTGGGCATTTCGTTCATCTCCCATTCACTGGCGGCGATGACGGACTCGAAGGGGGCGTCGTAACGCTTCAGGCTACCGGTGAGGCGTTTGCGAGCTGCAGCCGCCGTGTCTTCCGCCGGCATGGGCGGTGTGATTTCTGCGATCACGCGGCCGCGGTTGGTGATGCGCACGCGCGTGCCGCGTTCGACTTGCGCAAGGTACTCGGGCAGGTTCTGACGCAGGGTTGTTACACTGACATCGGCGGTGGTGACAATTTTTGGGGGCATTTGGCACGGCTTTATTTATGTACATTTGAAATGTACATTAATACCAAAGGCATTGCAAGCCTCAATATTTCGTATGCACCGACAATCGTCGCAGCTGCGCTTTCAAGGTCGCGATCTCATCCATCAGGTCCAGCGCCACTGCAATGCCAGCGGTATTCACTTCCAGGTCACGCGTCAGACGCAAGGCCAGGCGTGCACGCCGCAGCGAGTGCCCGGCGAAGCGCCACTCCTGCGGCCTGGCGCCCTCGGGCTCGAGCACGCCTTCCATGACCCAGGCGGTAATCAGTTCCTCGCGCGCCCGGCATGCCTGGCATAGCTCGGATAATGACAAAAGAATTTCCTCTTCGACGATGAGGCCCTGGAGGGATGACGGGATATTGGTGCTCATGAACTCACTCCTTCCAGACTCGAGCGCGGATTGAAATTGAAGCCCTCGGCCATGGCGCGATAAGCTTCCTTGGCAGCTTCGGTATGAGCCGGCGGCAGTGCGATGTTGAGAACCACGTACAGATCGCCGGCTATCTTGCCAGGTACTTTGCCGGGGATGCCCTTGCCTTTGAGCCGCAGCTTGCGGCCCGCCACCGAGCCTGCAGGAATATTGAGCTGCACGCTGCCGTCCGGCGTCGGTACATTGACGGTGTCGCCCAGCGCCGCTTCCCATGGTGCGACCGGCAGATCCAGATAGACATCGGCGCCGTCGACGCGGAACAGTGGATGCGGCTTGACGCCGATTTCAAGGTAGAGATCGCCCGGCTGGCCGTCCTTGCCACCCACCTCGCCCTGACCGGTGAGGCGTAGGTGCTGGCCTTCGCGTATGCCTTTGGGAATCGTGACATCGAGCGTGCGTTCGTGCGTGGTGACATGGCCTTGCTCGTCGACCCGCGGGATACGCAGGCTGATGCTGCGTCGGGCGCCTTTGTAGGCGTCTTCGAGATCGATGAGGATCTTGGCATGATGGTCTTCGCCGCGCGTCTGCGTTGCACGTCGTCGTGCGCGCGATTGACGCGCATGCTGGCCGAATAGCGCCTCGAAGAAATCGCTCGGATCGGCACCGAACATGCCTTCGCCCACACCCGAGTCCGCCGGGCCCCACGGGCCCGCACCGCTGAATTCGAATCCTTCGTCCCAGTTGGGCGGCGGCTGGAAGTCCTGCCCGGCTTTCCAATTCTGTCCCATGCGGTCGTAGGCTGCGCGCTTCTCCGGGTCTTTCAGCACCTCGTAGGCTTCTCCAACCTCCTTGAAGTGCGCCTCGGCATCTTCCAGCTTGCTGACATCGGGATGGTACTTGCGCGCCAGCTTGCGATAGGCCTGCTTGACCTCATCCTGTGTCGCCGTGCGTTGCAGTCCGAGCGTTTCGTAATAATCCTTGAATTTCATAACTCAGGCCTCGCCGCGCATTGGAATCTTAAATTCAGCTTAGCGTGTCCGCAGCGAATGAATTGTTCGCTGTGATGCTTAGTGAAATTTTGGCGCCATGTGAACGCGAGAATCCGTGGATCCTGAATCGATGGATTGAAGGATCGGATGCGTAGGGTGGGCACGCCGTGCCCACCCTACAACTCACCGACCTGATCAATACGAGTCGACGCCCCAGATTGCCAGCGTCAGCCCGCTTGCGTTGGTTGCCACGCGCGGCACAGGGTAGGTGAAGGTGCCGACGGTCGTCGTCGGGCTGAGTACGCGCGCCGTGCCCCAGCCGCTGCCGACGAGGTAGCGGTTGAGCATGACGTCGATGCCCGAAAGCCCCCAGCGATACCACACTGCCGTGGCATTGCCTGCAGCATCCACTGCAATGCGTATGTCATAGGTGTCGCCGAGACTCGCATCCACGAACTGGCCGGAGGTTCCCCAGCCGACACCGGCGACATAGCGGTTGGTACCGCCATAGGCGCCGACCCCCGTCTGTTGTTGCCAGACGGCAATGGCATTGCCAGCGGCATCGAAGGCCAGGTGAGGGCCGTAGTTATTGTCGAGCACATTATTGGTAATGACGCTCGATGCCTGCCAGCTCGTACCCGAGTACATCGCAGCGTGTATGACAAATGGCAGGACGCCGGAGGTTTGCACCCACAGCACGCCACCGCCACCACTGCTGTTCATGGCCACTGCGATCTGGCCATAGACATTGTCGATATTGCCGGGTACAGCGTTGAGCATGGTGGTGGCGCCCATCACGCCTGCCGTGGTGACCGTGCGTGCGCTGATGTCCTTCGGCCCGTTGGAAACGGTCGTGCCGTCGTCCTGCTCATGTTCCCAGGCGAGGATGCCCTGGCCGGAAGTATTGACCGCCAGGTGTGGGTTGTAGGCGCTATTGACGCCGTCGCTGATCATGACTGGCGCAACCCAGGTGTTGGAGCTCACTGCATAGCGAGCGCTCCAGACGTCGAAATGATTGGTGCGACCGTCGCCCTGGTGCCAGATGACAATAGCATTGCCTGCGCTGTCGGCCGCAATATCGGGAACGTTGGCGTCGGCAACCGCGCTTGCAGACGAGATCTGTACCGGCGTTGACCACGTGGTGGACGCGACCACGTAGCGGCTTGCCCATATTTCGTTGCGGCTGCCCAGGTCCTGCGTCCACACGACGATTGCATTGCCTGCACTGTCCAGCGCGATACGCGGCAGGCCGGCATTCCCAGCGTTGCTGAGCGTGACGGCGGGAGCACCCGTGCCGGTCAGGAAACGTGCGCGGATGACGTAGTTGGCCCCGATCTGTTCAGACCACACGACGAGGCCAGTGCCGTTGCTATCGACAGCCACATCGGGATCGTTGGCAATGGCAGCGTCCGCAGCGGTCCACTCGGGCATGGCCAGCGCATGCGAGAAGTTGGCAACCGGTGCATCGAGTACGGTCGCACCACTGGTGTTGTCCGCCACCGTTACCGTGCCCGCAAGGTAGGTTACGGTGACGCTGTCGAGCAGGGCATCCATGCCGGTGTGATTGGCCGCAAAGCTGCCGGTAATGGGATCGATGCTCGATGCCGAGTAATGATTCAGTAGCGGCTTGAGCGATTGCTGCAGATTCGCGGTCGCCGCCGGCAAGGCGCCGGAGAGCGTCGCGAATGTCGCTGGGTTGCCAGCGGCATAAATCGGATCGAGCGTGTCGGTGCCGGCTGCGGCGGCGACAATCATGTGGGTGAGCGGCGTGATGTTGGCGTGCCCGCTCGACGCCGAAAACGAATACAGCGTGTGCGTGACGCCGCTGATCACCCACTGTGCCTTGAGCATGTAGGGCGGCGTGAGGCCGGTCAGGGTGAACGCGTAGTTGCCATCGAGCGTATCGACAAAATGTTCGTGACCGGCGGCGTCCTTGATATAGATGCGACCGACGATTGCGTCACCGGACGCGGCAAGGCCTGACAGGCTGGCGGCTGGAGCGCTGACACTCCCGCCGCTTCCTCCGCCACCCCCGCCTCCGCCGCAGGCAGATAATACCAAGAGCATACAGACGATCAAGATATGTCTCATTGCAGTTCCCCCGTGGTCGCAATTGAAACATCGTCCACGCCACGGCTTTCTGATGTGAGAAAGTGTGACGCAGGACACAAGGCCGTCTGTTGGCGACGGAGGGTGCCATGAACTTGCTATCCCCGTTCGCATGACATTGTTGTCGTGGGGAGGCGATGACGAATGTCGACGTTTCAGTCGTTTGCCATGCTCGTAAACATCAACGCGCGAGTGCTGCTGAAGCTTCGCGCTGCGTGGGTGACGGGGTCGCGGAAGGCGATGGACTTGGCGAGCAATTGCAATGGCCTGGCATGGTCGTCGCTATCTTCGGCGAAGAGTTTCGGATAGATCAGGTCATTGAGAATGGGTATGCCCAGTGCTGCGCAATGCGCGCGCAACTGATGCTTGCGGCCGGTGAGCGGCGAGAGGCCGTAACGCGCCAGATCACCTTGCACTTCGAGCAGTTCCACGTGTGTCTCCGCATTGGCTTCGCCGTCGACTTCGCGCATCTGCATGAAGTGAGCTGCGTTTTCTTCGATGCGGCTGCGATACGTGAGCGGCAAGGCGAGATCTGGCCGCCATGGCGCGATGGCTTCATAGTGTTTGACCACCGATTTCTGCCGGAACAGGTCCTGATATCTCCCACGCGTGGAGGGTTGGATCGCGAACACCACCAGGCCGGCGGTTTCGCGATCGATGCGATGGATCGGTGTCAGTGTGTCGATGCCGAGTCGGCGTTTGAGGCGCACCAGCAAGGTCTCCTGCACGTAGCGACCCGAAGGTATGACAGGCAGGAAATGCGGCTTGTCGGCGACGACGAGATAGTCGTCCTGGAACAACACGACTTCGTCGAAAGGGATGCGCGGCTCGGCGTCAAGCGCGCGGTAGTAGAAAATCCGCAGGCCCGCCTCGTAGCGACGCTCTGGCGTTACGGTTATGCCGTTTTCATCGACGACGTCGCCGGCAAGCATGCGCGCCCTCCAACTGCTTGCCGACACCATCGGTAAACGTTGCACCAGGAAGGCGGCGATGCTCTGCCACGCTTCCCGTGGCAGGACGATGTAACTCGGGCCGACACCCTCTCGCGTCGGCAGCGGTGCGCCGCGACGGTGCGCTGACGAGCGCGTCACGGCACCAGCGGGTCGGCGATCGCGGCGTTGGCAGCACATACTGGCTGCGGCGCCGCGACCGCCGACTTGGTGACGCGATGCGCCCAGGCGACGCCGACCAGGGTCAGGATTGCAGCGCACCAGCCATTCGTACCATAGCCGAGAATCTGGCTGCCCGGCCCACTGCTGAGGAGCAGGCCGCCGAGCCATGCGCCAAGGCCCGTACCGAACGCTTGAACCGCCGAATTCACGCTCAGGAAGGCGCCGCGTTTTGCGGGCTCAGGCACCGTTGTCATGAGCGCTTGCAGCGGCACGTTGCGGCCGGAGATCAGCACCATGAAGAACGGGAAGAACGCGATCAATGCCAGCAGCGGCAAATCCGGTAAATGCGTAATGAATAAAAGCGGCAGGATCGAGAGCAGCGAGACGTAGCGAAAGACCTTGTGCTTGCCGTAACGGTCGGACAGGCGACCGATGGCGCGTGCAGTGAACAAGGTGGCCATACCGCCGGCGAGGTAGATCCATGAAATCTGCTGAGGTGCGATGCCATGGTTGCCGACGAGCACGGGCGAGATAAACGGGATGACCAGCATGCTTGCGATCATCATGATGCAGGTCAGCGCGAAGGCTCTCAAGTGCGCGGGTTTGCGGATCAGCACGAACAGATCCGGCAACACTTCGGTGAGCGGTGCAGGCCGTTTCGCCAGGTGCGCGGTGAGTGAGGGGACGAGGCGTGCAGCCACCATCCAGATCAATATCGACAATATGACGAGCAGATAGAACGGCGTTTTCCAGCCGAACTGTGCGCCAAGCACAACGCCGATGGGTACGCCGGCAATGGCTGCCATCGAGAACGATGTCATCACCACGCCGGTTGCCGCGCCGCGCCGCTTCTCGGGAATCACGTCGCCGACGATCGCCATCACGATGGCGCCGAGTACGCCGCCGGTAATGCCGGCAAAGGCGCGCGCCAGCAGCATCATGTGAAAGTTGCCGGCAAGACCGCAGCCGAGATTCGACAGGGCAAACAAGGAATAGACGGTGAGCAGCAAGCGCTTGCGGTCGAAGCGGTCGACATAGGTTGCGGCAAATAACCCCGACAGACCCGCGCACCAAGAATACGCGGAGACCGCCGTTGCAAATGCCGCCGGGCCGATGGAAAACGCATGCATGATTTGCGGCCCCAGCGGCATCATGACCATGAAGTCCATGATGACGGTGAATTGCGTGAGTGCCAGCAGCCAAAGCAGTGCGCGTTCGCGCCCGGTGGATAAAGTGTAGGTGTTTGCCATTGTCATATCAGTTCAGGTTTTGTATTTCGTCGGTGGCGCGTTGCAGGATGGCCTGGATCTGTTGCAGCCGGGCAGGGCTGGCCGACTCGTCATGCGCGCGATCGATCACGACCGCCTTGAGCGCATGCATGTACTGGCGCAACGCGCCCCTGCCACCGTGCGTGTGATCTTGCGTGCCGAGCCGCGCCTGGATGGCTTCCACCAGCGTGCGGTTTTCATCGAGATGTTTCTGGCCCTCGGCGGTGATCGCGTGCAATTTCTTGTTGCCTTCGGGGGTCACCGCGACGTAGCCCTGATCCTCGAGCAATGAGAGCAGCGGATAGATGACGCCGGGGCTCGGGCTGTAGCCGCCGCCGACCTGCGTTTCGATTGCCTTGATGATCTCGTAGCCGTGACGCGCTTGCTCGGCGATGAGCTGCAGCACGACGTAGCGCAGGCTGCCGGCATCGAAGGTCTTGGGGCCGCGCGGGCCGTAACCGTGACGATGATGTTCATGCATGGGTGCTTGATAGCAGTGGTGATGACGTAGAAAGTGAAACATGGCAACTCCGTAAGATATAACTTATAAAGATATATCTTATTGATCGTGCCGGCTTTTGCAAGAACTATTTTTGAATCCGCCCAGACGTGCAGTTGCGCGGGGCTTCACGTCTCCTCAGCCAGGCGTCGGGCGCGCTGCAAACGCCATTGCTCATCAGGGCTGTCGGCGTAAACCTCTTCGTCGAGCGTTCCGGTCTCCTGCAATCGTGTGTCCAGCGCAACGCGGTTGTCGAAGACGAAGCACTCGCCTTGCCAGTCCTTGTCGGCGTCTGGCATGCTGGCGAAATAGTTGAGGATGCCGCCTTCGAGCTGATACACCGGCATGTCCATTCCAAGCATCCAGGCCGCTGTCTTTTCGCAGCGTATGCCGCCCGTGCAGTACATGGCGACGCGTTTGCCTTGCGCCTTCCAGTTCGGCAACTGCTCTGCGATGTAGCGCGGGAAGTCGCGGAAATTATTGACTTGCGGATCGACGGCGTTGCGGAAGTGGCCGAGGCGATATTCAAAACTATTGCGATTGTCGATCAGTACAACGTCATCTTCTGTTATCAGTTGCCGCCAGGCTTGCGGGCTGACGTGGGTGAGGGCGCCGCTGACTGCTTCCACGTCGATGTGCACATCGTCGACACCGAGCGGCAGTATCTCCGGTTTGGTGTGCACCTTCATGCGATGGAAGGGTGGCGTTGCGCATGCGCTGCGCTTGAACACGAGGTCGCTGAACGAACCGCCGAGACGTGCATCGCTCATCAATTGCGCTGCGAATTCGTCCACTGCCGTCGCCGTGCCGGCGACCATGCCATTGATGCCCTCGGACGCCACCAGGATGCTGCCAAGCACATTCGCAGTCAGTTCGCGCAGGACATTCGCATAGTGTTCAGGCTGAGCGATGCCGACGAACTTGTAGAACGAGATGTGATGCTGAATCGACGAAGAGGCTGTAGATGTGCCTGGCATGCTGTATCGTTCGGTGAGGCTTTGCCCGACTGCAGGGAAGGGCGGATTGTAGCTGCACGCAGGGCCATGACAAAGTCGGGCGCCGATGGGAATGCCGCTTGCTGCTTCGAGCGCAACAGGAGGGCTTCAGTATGCCGAGCATCAATTGCGCCACTGGGCATCAACCGGTGGAACCGGACAAGGGCGCGCAAATGCCGCCGAAAGATGAACCCAAACCCGGCCCGCCGCAGCCGAAGCATCACGACCCGGAAGACGCCGACGACGCTGACTGAGTGTGTGGCGGCCGTATGTTCATAAGTAAAAATAGAGGGGCGTCAGGGTGGAGCAAGCAGAAGAGCGAACAGAAGAGCGGCTTGATGAAAAGATAGCGACAGAACCACCCGTTTTTCAGACGCGGTCGGAAATCATGCCGTCTGTACCGGAAAAAAGCGGCAAGCTGGCGCGCGTCATCAAGGTCGACAAATCTGTTTCGGTCACGGGGCTGTTCATACTCGCCGTGCTCTACACGGTTTACCTGGCACGACCGTTTCTGCTGCCGGTCATATTGGCGCTGTTCCTGGTATTCGTGTTGCGCCCGCCCGTGCGCATTCTCAATCAGCGCCTGCATCTGCCGCTACCGCTTGGGGCGGCATTGATCGTCTTCGGTCTGCTCGGCGCGCTGGGTACCGGTGTCGCCGTTCTGGCCGATCCGGCGATGAACTGGATCGAGCGCGCGCCATCCTCCTTGCATGACATCGATCAGAAAATTGGTCGGCTCAAGCGCTCGGTGCAAAACATGCAACGTGCGACGCAGCGCATCGACGATCTGACGAAGGTCGATCCGTCGAGCCGTGTACGTGAAGTGGCGATGGCGCGCATCTCCTTCGGCAGCATGCTGCTGGCGGGTACGCAGGCGTTTATGCTGAGTGCATTTTCGGTGGTGATCCTGGTGTTCTTCCTGCTCGCGTCCGGCGACTTGCTGCTGCGCAAGGTGGTGAAGATAACGCCCAGCCTGCGCGACAAGATCAAGGCGGTCGAAATCGCGCGCACCGTCGAACGCGAGGTCGGCCGCTATCTACTGACGCTTACAGGCATCAATCTTGGTCTCGGCCTGGCGACGACGCTGGCCATGTTCGCGCTCGGCATGCCCAACGCGCTGCTGTGGGGGGCGATGGCTTTCGCGCTGAACTTCATCCCCTATCTCGGCGCGACGATCGCCATGTGCGTGCTCAGCCTGGTGGCTGTCCTCACGTTCGATCAGATTGGACACGCGCTGCTGGTGCCGACGGTATTTCTGGCCATCACTGCCATCGAGGGACAGATCGTTCAGCCATTTGTCATAGGTCGGAGTTTCTCCGTGAACCCGGTACTGGTGTTCCTGTCGCTGCTGTTCTGGGGCTGGATGTGGGGCGTCGCCGGCATGCTGATGGCAGTGCCGATTCTCGTGACCTTCAAAGTGCTGTGTGCCCACATCGAAAGTCTGGCCAGCATCCACGAGTTCATGGACCGCTAGGGGCTCGTGCCGAGGCTTTGTTCGGTGTTTGCCTGCAGCGCCAGAAACTGACCTAAATCAACTTTTCGCGATCACGGCCGATATAGCGGGGATCGCCCCGGTTGCCGTTCACCGCCAGGGCGATCCTGGGAGGTGACTAGTGATGCGATTCCTGTCCAACGTTCCGATTGCAATCCGGCTGGCCGGAGCTTTTTCCGCCGTGCTGGCGCTGCTCGGCGCGGTCATCCTGCTTGGCTTGAACCAGATCGATCGCATTGGAGAATCCAGCCGTCAGCTTGCCTCGACAAGTTTGCAGAATGTCATCCTCGTACATAACGCTCAGGGCGCAGCCCAGGCGGGCGCTTCGCTGCTGCACTCGCTCTTTCTGCTCGACCGGGAGAAGCGCATACCCGTTTATGCGCGCATCGATCAGAACGCGCGCATAAGAGACACGGCCATTTCGGAACTATTGGTGTCCAGCGACGCGACGAAATTTCGTCCCACCCTGATGCGCGTGGTGAAGGCGCGTGATGCCTTCGTCGTAGCCTTCAACCAGACCGTCGATGAAGTCGAAATGGAAAGCGGTGTGGCGCGCTGGTTGATGCTCAGCAAGACCATGCCGGCATTGCAGACCATGCTGGATGATCTCGATGAGCTTGTCCAATTGCAGTCGCAGTACGCGAACGAAATGATACAAGGCATCCAGACGCAACAGTCCGCTGGCAGACAGCGCATCCTCTTGCTCGGTCTGGCATCGCTGCTGGTTGCCTGCGTATCAGCTTTCGCCATCACGCGGTCGATATCGCGACCGCTGGCACAAACCGCCAAGTTGGCGCGCGACGTGGCTGCAGGTAATTTCGACGGTGAAATTCCGAAAGCCGGCCGCGATGAAATGGGGGTGCTGATCCGGGCACTGGATGAAATGCGTGGCGGCATTGCCGCGCGCGAGCGACGCATCGTCGAGCTGGCCTATCACGATGTGCTGACCGGGCTGCCGAACCGTACGCTCTTCAGCGATCGTCTGCAGCAGGCCGTCAAGGCGGCGGTACGCGGCAATCATGCGGTGTCGGTAATCGTAATGGATCTGGACCGCTTCAAGCAGGTCAACGACGTGCTGGGACACCCGGTCGGCGATGAGTTGCTCGGCAAGGTCGCCGATCGCCTGCGCAGTGTCGTGCTGCGCGACTCGGACACGGTGGCACGCATCGGCGGCGACGAATTTGCCGTACTGTTGCCGACGCAAACCGGCGCCGAAGCCATCATCGTCGCCAAGCGATTGCTGGCCGCGCTCGAGGAGCCCATCAGCCTTCAAGGCCAGCTTGTCGACGTCAGTGCCAGTTTTGGGCTTGCCTCGTTTCCCGAACATGGCCACGAGGCCGCCGAGCTTATGTCGCGCGCCGATATTGCGATGTACGTGGCCAAGCAGGCAGGTTCCGGCTACGTGCTGTTCGAATCGAATCAGGAGCGCAGTAGCGAGCATGGTCTGACCTTGTTGAGCGATCTGCGTCATGCTCTTGAGAACAATGAGTTCCTGCTCAACTTTCAGCCCAAGATGCGTTTGGGATCGGGTGTGTGTAATTCCGCCGAAGTACTGATTCGCTGGAAGCACCCCACTCGCGGACTCATTCCGCCGGATCAATTCATCCCCTTTGCCGAACAGACCGGCTTCATCAAATCGATCACGCGCTGGGTGCTGGAGAATGCCTGCAAGCAGGCTGCTGCCTGGCACGCGCAAGGCCTGCCACTGGCCATCAACGTCAATATCTCGACGCGCGATCTGGTCAGCCACGACCTGCCGAGCTTTGTTGCGGAGATTCTGCAGCAGACCGGTTTTCCCACTGAGCTGTTATGTTTGGAAATTACCGAGAGTGCCATCATGGACGATCCGGTTCACGCGCTCGCCTCGCTGACGCGTCTGAATGCCATGGGCGTAAAGTTGTCGATCGACGACTTTGGTACGGGCTATTCTTCCTTGGCCTATCTGAAGAAATTGCCGGTACAGGAATTGAAGATAGATCGCTCCTTCGTCATGAATCTCGATGCGGATGCGGGCGACGAAGTGATCGTGCGTTCCACCATCGAGCTGGCCCACAACATGGGCCTCAACGTTGTCGCAGAAGGTGTGGAGAATGCGCGTGTCCTGCAGCAGCTCACGGAATTGGGCTGCAACGAGGCGCAGGGTTATTTCTTCAGCCGCCCACTACCCGCACAGGAGTTTTCTGCATGGCTGAAGGCTGTGCCGAGTTTCCTGGCGCAGCCGGCGCACGCGGACACTTGAGGACAACGTCATTCCGGAAAAATCCGGCGTCCCATGCGCTGACATGACGCCAGGATAAGATCGGCTCCTCACTCAGAGCTTGCCGCAATCCACCAGCTTGAACTCCACGCGGCGGTCGATAGCGTCCTGAAGATCATCAGTACCGCTGCCGACGATATTCTCCTTCCAGCCAAAACCGAAGGGTTTGGAGCGCTGCATGATCTGTGGGAAGTCCTTCTGCATGATCTTTTGCACGGCCGCCGCACGCTGATACGAAAGCTGTTCGTTAAAACCAGCCGCGCCAGTATGGCTGCTATGTCCGGCAATGATCAGGCAACCACTACTACGCGCGAAGAGCTTCGCAATCTGACGCAGCCAGATGTCATATTGACCGCGCAGCTCCGTGTCGTTGATGAAGTCGGTCGACGCCACACCAAAGAACAATTTGGTGCTGATGTTGTTGTTCTGATAACCGATGTTGACCAATTGACCGAACGCCACTTCCGCTTCGCTGCTCTTGTGCAGCCGGCGATTGGTCTGGTACAGCCCGGCATAGGTTTTCATGATCTGACCGTCCGGCCGCAAAGAAGCGGCCTTATACATGCCCAGCGCCTGTTCGAGCTTGTCAGCTTCGTAAGCGGTATCGGCTTCGGCAAGCAGCGATGCCGTTGGCAGGGAATCGAAATAAGCCTGATCCGCCTGCTGGCCCGGCGCCATCTGTGCAGTCTCGATCTGGCCTTCGACGCGTTTGTCCTTGAGGTACATCGGGCTGTCCTGGTAGGCGGCGACCGGTGTGACATCGATCTTCTTGTCGGCGATCCAGGCATCGGCACTTGCTACCACGCGGCCGCTCTTGCGTTCAATCACCGCCAGGGCCAGCTTGTACATCTTTCCCTTCGCGTCGGGAGAGGGCGAGTAAAGCATGGCACCGCTTACGACGTATTTGGCGGTGTCATAATTTTCCAGGGTGAGCGGCACGAAAACATATCGGTCCGATACCTTTGTGGCCTCTTCGCGCAGAATCTTGTCCACAGCGATGCTGGCCTGATTCACCTCCGCCGTATTGGCATCCACCACAGGGTCGAGCATGAAAATGGTCTTGCCCGTCGCAATGCCGACAGCGAGGCCGGTAATGCCTTCCTGTTGCTTGACCTGCTGCATGAGCGCATTGGTTGCGGCGTGAACAGCTTCGTTGAAGCTCAGCGGCGCAACGGAGGTTTTGGGCGGCGGTGCTTTGCAGCCGAAAACGCACAGCGCCATCAAACCCAGGGACAGATGGCGTGCAGCAAGGACAATATTTTTGTTCATGATGATCTCTCGTGTTTCCCGGAAGGTGCATGTCTCCGGTGTTTTTCTTGGAATTGATTTTACCGATGCGACGGGCGTCTTTAAAGGCACGATTGACAACAGACGCCCTAACGCATGTTAGACCAAGCAAGCAGGATACCGGCAGACGACCGACCTATGTCCATGTCTCTTCGCATTCAGCGCATTGCGAGGACGCCCAGCAAGGCTCCCGCCGCCAGCCACCAAAGCGGATTCTTGCCCGAACGGTACGACGCCACCGCGCTGCCGGCCGTGAGCGCATAGGTCTGCCAATGACCACCCGCCGTTTGCGCCAGCAGGCAGCCACTGCCGAGCACCAGACCGATCGTGATCGGGGCGAGACCGCGTTCGATTGCGATGCGCCGCGGCGAACCGCTGAAGCGATACCACAGCTTGCCCGCACCGTAAGCCAACAGGGAAGAGGGCGCACACATGCCGATGGTGCAGGCGATCGCACCGACAAGCCCTGCCAACTTCCAGCCGATCAGGCTGACGATCAAGACATTCGGACCGGGAGCGGCCTGGGCGATGGCATACAGCGACGCAAACTCGGCACTGCTGATCCAGCCATGTGCCTCGACGATCTGACGATGCATCTCCGGCAGCACGGCATTCGCGCCTCCGACCGCCATGAGCGAGAGCAGGCAGAAGCGCAGAAAGAGTTCGAGGATGGAAGGAGGTGTCACGGTGTTTCGCCTCGCTGGCGTTCCCTCCGGACGCTGAGCCAGCCCAAAACAATACTGATGGGCGCCAGCGCGAACAGCACACCAAACAGTGGCAGATGTAGCCAAATCACGGCCAGAAATGCCATTAACATAATGACGGCCGACCAGACGCTGCGATCCATCTTCACCGCCAGTTTTGCGCTGGTGGCGAGAATCAGGCCGGCTGCCGCTGCGGCCACACCGATCAATGCGTGGTTCAGGATTGGCGATTGCGCAAAGTGGTCGTAGATATTTGCAAGCACCAGCACGATGACCAGCGGCGCCAACATGAGCCCCGATATGGCGCAGACAGAACCCTGCCAGCCCTGGAAACGCGCGCCTATCACGATGGATATATTGACGATGTTCGGGCCGGGCAGCGTCTGACCCAGGCTCAGTAATTCCGTAAATTGCCTGTCGGTCAGCCAGCGTCGATCATCGACCAGCATGCGACGCGCGTGCGGCAACACCCCACCAAACCCCGAAATACCGGTTTTGAAAAAACCTGCGAAGAGCTGGCGACGGTTGGGGATACAAGGCATTCCGGGTTCATGTTTGCGAAGGTATTTTGTTCGAGCGTCGGCCTATCCGAAAAGGATGTGCGCCAGGCATCGGCTGCTCTGCCTCAACATTTGGCTCCGTGGGCCGCCTTAGACTGTGTAACAGCAGTATGTAATGGTTTACCGTGGGCTGAAAGTTATGCGAATATACAAATACACAAAAATCGATAAAATCGATGTTCTTGCGGCAATGGCAATCGTTCGCCTTTGGCGCATGCCGGTGTAATGAAAAAAATATTCTGGAGAGATGATATGAAGATTGAACAAGCCAGCTGGCGGCTGAAGCCAGCGTTTTACCTTGGTTTAATGATAGCCCTATTGGGAGCAGCCGTTCTCGGCGGTTGCGGCGGTGGCGATAGTTCCGGTCCGGGGCCAGTAGCGTTTGGCGGCAGCAGTTCCGCTTCCAGCGTTGCGTCGTCAGCCGCTTCTTCTGCAGCTTCCTCCGTAGCTTCGTCAGCCGCTTCTTCGGTTGCATCGTCGGCTGCTTCTTCCGCAGCATCGTCGGCCGCTTCTTCTGCGGCATCTTCTGCGGCATCATCAGCAGCATCTTCTTCTTCTTCGACCGCCTTCTTTGCGGGTGCGGATTTGGACGGCGCCGGCGCCGGCATCGGTAGCGGCAGCGGCTGGTTCTGGTTCAATTCGGACGCCAAGGTACTGCCCTATCTGTATGGCTACAGCGGCACGGGTCCCACGTATACCTTCGATACGCCGGTGGCGCCGTCTGGCAGCAAGTTCATTACGTCAACGGTGCAGGGTCAGACGCCAGCCTTCGGTACGTACAACGCAACCTTGCAGGCAGCTGTCGCCAACACGGGTAAGGGCGCTATAAGGCTCGACAAGAGTTCAGGCTCCAGCACTGTTCCTTCGTCTACGAACGGCGGTTGGGTGGTATTCAAACTGCCCTCGGTTAGTGGGTTCCAGGTCGACGTGGCCGCTACGGGCAATATCTGTTATTCGATCGAAACTTCTCCTGACGGTACGACATGGACGAACCAGTACGGTATAGGAGGGACTGGAGTGGGAGGAGGAACGCCGGCAAACCAGACGGACAAGTGCTCCACCAGCTCCCGCATGGGGACCGCTGGCGAAGCGACTGGTGATGCCGGCACTAATATCAGCAGTACCAGCCCGATCTTTGTGCGCATCATGAATAAGGGTTCCGGCAGTCTCACGGTGTATGGTGTGAAAATCACGCTGTAAGGCCGGAGGGCGTACCGCATGCGGTGTGCTCATCCCGATCTGAGAATTAGCCCCGGCCTGTCCGGGGCTTTTTATTTGTGTTGCCTTAATGTTTCTCCATATCGCCGTAGATGGGCGTCATCATGTCGATGTGCCCACTCAATCATGAGATTCCATGTCCCACACCAAATCCCGCGAAGTCGTGCTCGACATCAAGATGACGGATGAATTGCTTCAGGGCCTCGCCAAGTTGCGCGAGTCTTGGAAGCGTGACCCAAGCTCTTTGCGCAAGGGCTTGAATTGCACTGAATCGCATGCTGGCGAGTTCGTGCTGGTCGCCGCCGAATCGGCTTTCGTAACGCTACCGGGCGCCTGCGTCATCGCCGGCGTGGGCGCAGTCGAGCTGGCAGACGAGGGACCTGTTTTCGCAGAAGGTGCCCATTCAAAAACGCTCATTCTCAGGTCGACTGCTGAGGGCTGGCGTTTCTCCGTCAAATTCGTGGCACCGATTGTGCGTGAACGCGATCTGCCGCATTGAAATAAATGTAAAGCCAACGCCGTGAAAACGTAAAGCGCATTGGCTGGAAATGTAAAGCAAACGGCCCGCACATGGCGGGCCGTTTGCTTTTCGCTGGCTGGCGATTGCCGGATTGGGCCTCGCCCACGACGAAGGTCTCAGTAACGCTCGCTGGGGATGACGCGTTAAGTAGACGATGAAAATACAGCTTGGCCACAATGACGCTCGACTAGCGTGTCGTGAATGACTCCACCGCTTACACCTTCACCTCGTCGGCAATTTCCTGGTACTCGCTGATCTGGTTGAAGTTCATATAGCGGTAGATCTTGCTGCTGTCGGCGTTGATGACGCCCATGTCAGCGTGATATTCCGCCACGGTCGGGATGCGCCCGAGTTTCGACGAAATCGCGGCCAGTTCTGCAGAGGCGAGATACACATTGCTGTTCTTGCCGAGGCGGTTCGGGAAGTTGCGTGTCGAGGTGGACACGACCGTTGCGCCTTCCTTCACTTGCGCCTGATTGCCCATGCACAGCGAGCAGCCCGGCATTTCGGTTCGGGCACCGGCATTGCCAAACACGCTGTAATGACCTTCCTTGGTCAGTTCGGACGCGTCCATCTTGGTTGGCGGAGCGATCCACAGCTTGACAGGAATATCGCGGCGACCTTCGAGCAGCTTGGAGGCTGCGCGGAAGTGGCCGATGTTGGTCATGCACGAGCCGATGAAAACTTCATCGATCGGTGTGTTCTGCACTTCCGACAGGAATTTCGCGTCGTCCGGATCGTTCGGGCAGCACAGGATCGGTTCCTTGATGTCGTCGAGGTTGATCTCGATGACTTCGGCATATTCGGCATCCGCATCCGGTTGTAGCAATTCGCCATTGGCGATCCAGTCTTCCATCTTGGCAATGCGGCGTTCGATGGTGCGCTTGTCCTGGTAGCCATCGGCGATCATGTTCTTGAGCAGCACGATGTTGGACTTCAGGTATTCGATGACCGGCTCGCGATTCAGATGCACTGTGCAGCCGGCAGCAGAACGTTCTGCCGAAGCGTCGGAGAGTTCGAATGCCTGTTCGATCTTGAGGTCGGGCAGGCCTTCGATTTCGAGAATGCGGCCGGAGAAGGCGTTGACCTTGCCCGCCTTGGCGACGGTGAGCAGACCTTGCTTGATGGCATAAAGCGGGATGGCATGCACGAGGTCGCGCAGGGTGACGCCGGGCTGCATGGTGCCCTTGAAGCGCACCAGTACCGATTCCGGCATGTCCAGCGGCATGACGCCGGTAGCGGCCGCGAACGCGACCAGGCCGGAGCCAGCCGGGAAGCTGATGCCGACCGGGAAGCGAGTATGGCTGTCGCCGCCGGTGCCGACAGTGTCGGGCATCAACATGCGGTTAAGCCACGAGTGGATGATGCCGTCGCCGGGACGCAGCGAGATGCCGCCGCGGTTGGCGATGAACTTCGGCAACTCGCGGTGTGTCTTGACGTCGACCGGTTTCGGGTACGCGGCGGTATGACAAAAGGATTGCATCACCAGATCGGCCGAGAAGCCCAGACAAGCCAGATCCTTCAACTCGTCGCGGGTCATCGGGCCGGTGGTGTCCTGCGAACCGACGGAAGTCATCTTGGGTTCGCAATAAGTGCCGGGACGCATGCCTTGGCCCTCGGGCAGGCCACATGCGCGACCGACCATCTTCTGCGCCAGCGTGTAGCCCTTGCCGGTATCGGCAGGAATCTGTGGCAGGCGGAAGAGCGTGGAAGCGGGCTGGCCGAGGAACTCGCGTGCCTTGGCGGTGAGGCTGCGGCCGATGATCAGGTTGATACGGCCACCGGCGCGTACTTCGTCGAGCAGCACGAGATTCTTCAGTGCGGATTCGGAAACCACCGCGCCGCCCTTGAGCACCTTGACAGCGCCCGTAGCGTGATCGACATTCAATTCGATCTCGTCGCCCATATCCAGTTTGGATACGTCGAGCTCGACAGCCAGCGCGCCAGCATCTTCCTGTGTGTTGAAGAAAATCGGGGCGATCTTGCCGCCGAGGCACACACCGCCGAATTTCTTGTTCGGCACGTAGGGAATGTCTTCACCGGTCCACCACAGCACGGAGTTCGTTGCGGACTTGCGCGAGGAGCCGGTACCGACCACATCGCCCACATAGGCAACGAGATTGCCCTTGGCTGCGAGGTCCTGGATCATCTTGATCGGGCCGCGCTTGCCGTCATCTTCCGGCGTGATGCCGGGGCGGGTGTTCTTGAGCATGGCGAGGGCATGCAGCGGAATATCCGGGCGGCTCCAGGCATCGGGTGCGGGCGAGAGATCGTCGGTGTTGGTTTCGCCGGTGATCTTGAGCACGGTCAGCTTTATGCTGGATGGGAATTCCGGACGCGTCGTGAACCACTCGGCTTCGGCCCAGCTCTTGATGATGCCTTGTGCTACGGCCGCAGTTGCTGGATTCGCAGCCTTCGCCTTCTCCGAAACGTCGTGGAAGAAGTCGAACATCAGCAAGGTCTTCTTCAGGCCTTCAGCGGCGACTGGCGCCAGCGCTGCGTCGTCGAGCAGATCGATCAAAGGCCTGACGTTGTAACCGCCGACCATTGTGCCGAGCAATTCGGTTGCCTTGGCTTTGGAAATCTGCGGTGCGATGACATCGCCATGTGCTACGGCGGCGAGGAATGATGCCTTGACCTTGGCGGCATCGTCGACGCCCGGTGGCACGCGATGCGTGATGAGGTCGACGAGGAATGCTTCTTCACCGGCAGGCGGATTCTTCAGCAGCTCGACGAGTTCGCCGGTCTGCTTGGCATCCAGCGGCAGAGGCGGAATACCCAGCGCAGCGCGCTCGGCAACGTGTTGGCGATAGGCTTCAAGCACAGTCAAATCCTCCAGCAGTGTTCCGTTCGCCCCACGGGCAGATACGGTTCAGAAATTAAAAAAACGTTCGTGTGCACTGGCCGGCAATTTGCAGCCCGTCGCATGTGCACGCTTCAACAAGTTCCAGTAGTAACGATACGAGGCGCGGTCATGCAGACGACCGTGCAACTGTATCGGTCCCCACGACGCGCCCTGTGCCGCGGCGATCACTTCATCTGCTTCCACCAGCTCCGAGTAGTCCGGCTGCATGACAGTCAGAATCGGCTCGATCTGGTTCGGATGGATGCTCCACATGCGCAGGAATCCGAATTCCTCGCGCGCACGCCGTGCATCATCCCGAATGCTTGCAACATCATGCAATTCTGTTGTGACGTTGTGCGTCGGCACCACCGAATGGGCCAGCGCCGCTGCCACGATTACCGTCTTCGCCCGGCGCACGATGGCGTGATCGAACTGTCCGGGGCTGCGCATTGCGCTGCTTGTAATGGCGCCGTGATGCGCGCTGACAAAATCCATCAAGCCAAAATCCAGCGATGCGACACCTTCGAGTGCAGCGATCTGCCACACCTGGTGCAGGGCGCCGTGTGTCTCGATCAGCACGTGAAGCGGAATTCTCCGCCCCAAGCCGCACCGTTGCTCGCTGTCGCGCAAGGCCGCCAGCACCCAGCGCACGTCGTCGACATCGCGCGCCTTGGGCAGCGTCAGATAAGCGAGACGCGTGCCTGCGACAGCAACGATGTGCTGCAAATCGGCAAGCCATGACGCATGCGTAACATCATGGATACGCACGCCAGCACGATCGAAGCGGTTCTCCTCGCTCATCAGGAGGGCCGCGATCATCTCGGCGTGTTCCTGTTCCGCGCCGACTGCTGCACCGTCCTCGCAATCCAGCGTCACATCGAAAGTCGCGATTCCTTTGCTGGCAAGCCCAGCCTGCAAAGCCAATGCCTTATGCATAAGCTTGGCGCTGCCGGCATAGTGATCGACTGCCGGAATGTGGGGTAACGCCCCACCGTCCGGAAAAAGCACCGCATCGGGGTGACTGCGGTTCATGCCCATTGATTACTTCAGCAAATCCGCGACGCCAGCGCGCTCTTCTTCGAGCTCGTTCAGCGTGACGTTGATGCGCTCGCGCGAGAATTCGTCGATCTCGATACCTTCGACGCGCTTGTACTTGCCGTTTTCCGTCGTCACAGCGACGCCGAAAATGATGCCTTCGGGAATACCGTAAGAGCCATCGGAGGGAATGCCCATCGTGACCCAATCGCCCTTTGTGCCCAGCACCCAGTCGCGCACGTGATCGATGGCGGCATTGGCGGCAGAGGCGGCAGAGGAGAGGCCGCGCGCTTCGATGATGGCAGCACCGCGCTTGCCGACCTTCGGCAGAAACACGTCACGGTTCCAGGCTTCGTCGTTGATCAGGTCCTTCACCTTGTCGCCGCTGGAGGTGACGAAACGGTAATCGGCATACATCGTTGGCGAATGATTGCCCCACACGACCAGGTTCTTCAGGCTGGCGACCGTGCGGTCAGACTTCGTGGCGAGTTGCGATAGCGCGCGGTTGTGATCGAGGCGCAGCATGGCGGTGAAATTCTCTTCCTTCACACGGCCAAATTTCTTTGCTGTTTCCTTGGCGATATATGCATTTGTGTTGCATGGGTTGCCGACAACCAGCACCTTGACATCGGGATCGGCGTACTGGCCGATGGCAGCGCCCTGCACGGTGAAAATCTTCGCGTTTTCGGTCAACAGGTCCTTGCGTTCCATGCCTGGGCCGCGCGGGCGTGCACCGACAAGCAGTGCGACCTGGGTGTCCTTGAAAGCGACGGCAGGATCATCAGTGGCGATGACGCCGGCAAGTAGCGGGAAGGCACAATCTTCCAGCTCCATGATGACGCCATTGACGGCCTTCTGGGCTTGCGGCAGATCGAGCAATTGTAGGATGACGGGCTGGTCCTTGCCGAGCATTTCGCCGCTGGCGATGCGAAACAAGAGGCTATAGCCAATCTGGCCGGCAGCGCCGGTGACAGTGACGCGAATGGGGGACTTGGACATGAGGCGGCTCCTGGCGCGAGAAATCAGCAGAAAATCAACGGTTTAATGATATGAAAATCAATGTCGCGGGCGTTCGTCGCATGCAACGGAAGCATTTGCACTCCGTGAAAGCCTTGACCGCCATCACATCCCGTGACTGTAGCGCAGCATTTCGTGCAACGCACAAACACGTGATGCAGAATTGCAATCCATCACGGTGAAAATCAGGCAAGCAGCGGGGTGGCGGCGCAGCCAACGACGCCGAAGAATACAATGTTTTTTCAAGCTGTGCCAAAAGCTGTTTTATGTCTTATATAAGATAGTAGACTTCATATGGACGGTGTCAAGAATTTATGCTTGAATGCAAGCCATGGCACACGTATCGCCCACTTTCAGTCCCTTGTACCAGCAGATCAAGAGCCTGATTTTGCAAGCGCTTGAGGCGGGCGAGTGGGCACCGGGACAGGCAATTCCCAGCGAGCAGGATCTGGCCTCACGCTTCGGTGTCAGTCAGGGCACGGTACGCAAGGCAATCGACGAGTTGTCGGCCGAGAATATCGTGCTGCGGCGTCAGGGGAAGGGGACGTTTGTTGCTTCGCACCACGATCCGCGCGCATCATTCCGATTCCTGAGGCTGGTGCCTCTCAGCGGTGGCGCCGGACAACCGAAAAGCGTTCCGCTGGAGTGCTGGAAGGCCAGGGCTGGGCAGGAAGCATCGAAGAACCTGCAGGTGCCTTTGGGAAGTCCGATCATCATCGTGCGTCGTTTGCTGAAATTCGATGTGAAGCCGGTAGTTGTCGATGAGATTTATCTGCCTGGCGAGATGTTCCAGGGCTTGACGCTGGAAGTCTTGCAGGACTGGGAAGGCTCGCTGTACAGCCTTTTCGAAACACGATTTGGTTTGCGCATGATTCGCGCTTCGGAGCGCATTCGTGCGGTTTCGGCGGAACGGCAGGTTGCGGAATCGCTGGGCGTGGCCGAACACACGCCTTTGTTGTCGGTGGAGCGGGTGGCCTATACCTACGGCGACAAGCCGGTGGAGTGGCGGCGAGGCCTGTATTCGACCGCCGAGCATTTCTACCTGAACGAACTGAGTTGACCGTGAAGCAGCGCAATAGGCCGATGTCATACAAGAAGTAGTTACGAAAAACGGGTTTTCGAAAATTGCGGCAGATATTTTCGTCGCATGTACTGGAGGTGTGCTGTATGGCGGAAGTAATTGTCCGTAAGCCAAGGCCCAAGCATCTGAATCTCATGCAGATCAGATTGCCGCTGCCGGGTATCGTGTCCATTCTTCACCGCATCAGTGGCGTGGCCTTGTTCCTGTGCTTGCCGTTGATCCTGTGGTTGTTCGGCGCCAGTCTGGGCTCGCAGGAGGACCTCGATTCCTTCCACGCGATATTCGATTTCAGCCTCGCTGGCTTGCCGATCGTCAAGCTTGTTCTACTGGGACTGCTCTGGTCCTTCCTGCATCACTTCTGCGCCGGTATACGTTTCCTGCTACTCGATGTGCATGTCGGCATCGAATTGCCGGCGGCGCGCATGAGTTCGGTGATCGTGTTGGTGGTGAGCCTGGTGCTGACCGTCGCGCTGGGAGTGTTGATATGGTGAAGCGTCTCGTTGTCGGCGCGCACTACGGGTTCGGTGACTGGCTTCTGCAGCGCCTGACCGCCGTGGTGATGGCGCTCTACACCGTAATGTTCGCGATCCGGCTGTCGATGCTGACGTCATACGACGTGTTCGCGTGGTACGACTTGTTTTCCAGCGGCATGATGCGCTTCGCGACTTTCCTGTTTTTCATGTCGCTGTTCTATCACGCATGGGTCGGCGTGCGGGACATCTTCATGGACTACGTCAAACCCATCAGTGTGCGTCTGACTTTGCACGCCGTGGTGGCGTTCCTGTTGTTGGGCTATGCCGGTTGGGCAGCCCAGATTCTGTGGAGACTCTAATTGAAAGTCGCCAAGCGTACGTTTGATGCAGTGATCGTCGGTGCCGGTGGCGCCGGCATGCGCGCTGCGGTGACCCTGGCGGAGTCCGGTCTCAAGACTGCCGTCATTACCAAGGTTTTTCCGACCCGTTCGCACACCGTGGCGGCGCAGGGTGGCGTGTCGGCCTCTCTGGGCAATTCGGAACCCGACCACTGGACCTGGCATATGTATGACACCGTCAAGGGCTCCGACTGGCTTGGCGACCAGGACGCTATCGAGTTCATGTGCAAGCAGGCGCCACAAGTGGTCGTGGAACTTGAGCACTACGGCATGCCGTTCGACCGTCTCGACAATGGCAAGATCTACCAGCGCCCGTTCGGCGGACACATGTCGAACTTCGGCGAGAAGCCGGTGCGTCGCGCCTGTGCCGCAGCCGACCGTACCGGCCACGCGATGTTGCACGCACTGTATCAGCGCAATGTGCGCGCCAATACGCAGTTCTTCGTCGAATGGCTGGCACTGGATCTGCTGCGCGCGCCCGACGGTCGCGTACTCGGCGTGCTGGCGATGGAAATGGAAACGGGTGAGGTCACCGTGTTCCAGGCGAAGGCCACTTTGTTCGCCACCGGCGGCGCAGGGCGCATCTACTATTCATCGACCAATGCTTTCATCAATACCGGCGATGGCGTTGGCATGGCGGCGCGCGCCGGCATTCCGCTCGAAGACATGGAGTTCTGGCAGTTCCACCCGACCGGTGTTGCCGGTGCCGGCGTGCTGATTACCGAAGGCGTGCGCGGCGAAGGCGGTATTCTGCGCAACAGCGACGGCGAGCGCTTCATGGAGCGCTATGCGCCGAATGCCAAGGATCTCGCTTCGCGCGATGTCGTGTCGCGCGCAATGGTGACGGAGATCAACGAGGGCCGTGGCTGCGGTCCGGCCAAGGATCACGTGATGCTCGACATCACGCATCTGGACCCGCACACCATCATGCAACGCCTGCCGGGCATTCGCGAAATCTCGATCCAGTTCGCCGGTGTCGATCCGATCAAGGCACCGATTCCCGTCGTACCCACTTGTCATTACCAGATGGGCGGTATTCCGACCAACTATCACGGCGAAGTCGTCGTCGACGGTGCTTCGGTAGCAGGCTTTTACGCCGCTGGCGAATGCGCTTGTGCTTCTGTGCATGGCGCCAATCGTCTCGGTACCAATTCCCTGCTCGACCTGCTGGTCTTCGGCAAGAGTTCCGGCGAATCGATGGTCGAATTCATCCGCAAGGAGCCGGCCGCGCTGCAAGAGGTTCCTCAAGCCGAGATCGACAAATCGCTGGCACGCGTCAATCGTCTGAACACACAGACTCACGGTGCGGATGTACATGAGACGCGTCTGGCGATGCAGCGCACCATGCAGGCGCATGCCGGCGTGTTCCGCTTCAAGGACATGCTGCAGCAGGGCGTGGACAAGATTCTCGAAATCGAGAAGCAGGTGGCGCAGACCGAGATCAAGGACAAGTCGCAGGTGTGGAACACGGCGCGCATCGAAGCACTCGAACTCGACAATCTGATCGAGGTTGCCAAGGCCACCATCGTTTCGGCGAATGCGCGCACGGAATCGCGCGGGGCGCACGTGCGCGACGATGCGCCAGACACGGCGGAACATCCGAACGGTCGCGACGATGCCAACTGGCTCAAGCACTCGTTGTGGTATCGCGAGGGCAATCGTCTCGACTACAAGCCGGTCAAGCTCGAACCGCTGACCGTCGAATCCATTGCGCTTAAGACGCGCGCGTACTGATTGTTCCGGAACTGACGACCATGACAATTGAACACATTGCGCGGACTGCAAATTTCAGGATCTATCGCTACGATCCCGATAAGGACGCCGCGCCGTACATGCAGGAAATCAGTGTCGAGCTCGATCCGACGGATCGCAAGCTGCTCGATGCGCTGGTGCGTCTCAAGTCCAAGGACGATTCGCTGTCCTTCCGCCGTTCCTGCCGTGAAGGCGTGTGCGGTTCGGATGCCATGAACATAAACGGCAAGAACGGGCTGGCGTGCCTTACCGACATCGACAGCCTGCCGCAACCGATCACGCTGCGTCCGTTGCCGGGCCTGCCGGTCATTCGCGATCTGATCGTCGATATGACGCAGTTCTTCAAGCAGTACCACTCGATCAAGCCCTACGTCGTCAACAACACGCCGCCGCCCGAGCGCGAGCGTCTGCAATCGCCCGAAGAACGCGAAGAACTCAATGGTCTGTACGAATGCATCCTGTGCGCGTGCTGCTCGACGGCCTGCCCATCGTTCTGGTGGAATCCGGACAAATTCGTTGGCCCGGCCGGTCTGCTGGCGGCTTACCGTTTCATCGCCGACACGCGCGACGAAGAGACCAATGAGCGCCTGGACAATCTGGAAGACCCGTACCGCCTATTCCGCTGTCATACCATCATGAACTGCGTCGACGTCTGTCCGAAGAGCCTGAACCCGACCAAGGCCATCGGCAAGATTAAAGAGTTGATGTTGTCTCGGGCGGTGTAATTCCATGTCAAAAGCGCCACTGACTTTGTCAACTTCGCCTTGCCGTGCAATTGCACTGTCTGCGGCTCGTTTTCGCGTCAGTGACGCTTTTGAATGGAATTGAGAGATGTACGAACTGCGTGAAAAAATGAAATGGAGAGCACGGCGCGGCCTGCTGGAGCTGGATCTCTTTTTCACGCGCTTCATCGCGAACGATCTGGACGCCCTGGGCGAGCCGGAACTGGAGAAATTGCTGGATCTGCTGACCTGTGACGACCATGAGTTGTGGGCAATGCTCAATGGCACACAGGAATGCGAAGTCCCGCATTGGCAATCGACGGTGGCCTTGCTGCAGCACAAGGCGGCTGTGACGACGACTTTGGCAGGTTTGTAATTTCAGAAACGAAGGGAAGGAACCATCATGACGACCCCACGCAACGCGACGCTGACCCTGGATGGTCAGTCCTATGAGTTCCCCGTTCTGACCGGCACGATCGGTCCGGACGTCGTTGATATTCGCTCGCTGTATGCGAAGTCGGGAGCCTTCACTTTCGACCCGGGCTTCATGTCGACGGCATCATGCAAATCGGCTATCACTTACATCGATGGTGACAAGGGCGAGTTGAAGTATCGCGGCTACCCGATCGAGCAACTGGCAGTAAAGGCTAACTTTCTCGAAACCTGTTTCCTGCTCAAGAATGGCGAGTTACCAACGTCAGAGGAATACGAAGTTTTCGAGAATACGGTGCGCAGCCACACCATGGTGCACGAACAACTGACGCGTTTTTATCAGGGCTTCCGCCGCGATGCACATCCGATGGCGATTCTGGTTGGCGTGGTTGGCGCACTGTCGGCCTTCTATCACGATTCGCTCGACATCAATAATCCCGAGCATCGCAACATTGCTGCGATTCGCCTGATCGCCAAGATGCCGACCATCGTTGCGATGGCCTACAAGTACACCCTTGGCCAGCCGTTCATGTTCCCGCGCAACGACCTGGGCTATGCGGAAAATTTCCTGCATATGATGTTTGCAACACCGTGCGAAGACTATGTGCCGAACCCGGTACTGGCGCGCGCGCTTGATCGCATACTCATTCTGCATGCCGATCACGAGCAGAATGCGTCGACTTCGACGGTGCGTCTGGCGGGCTCGTCCGGCTCCAACCCGTTCGCATGTATCGCTGCGGGCATCGCCTGTCTGTGGGGCCCGGCGCACGGCGGTGCCAACGAGGCTTGCCTGGAAATGCTCAACGACATCCAAGAGCACGGTGGCGTGGCGAAGATCGGCGAGTTTATCGACAAGGTCAAGGATAAGAATTCCGGCGTCAAGCTGATGGGCTTCGGTCATCGCGTCTACAAGAACTTCGATCCGCGCGCCACGCTGATGCGTGAGACCTGCCACGAAGTGCTCGGCGAACTGGGTCTTGAAGATGACCCACTATTCAAGCTGGCCATGGCGCTGGAAAAGATCGCGCTGGAGGACGAATACTTCGTCAGCCGCAAGCTCTACCCGAATGTCGATTTCTACTCCGGCATCGTGCAGAAGGCGATGGGCATTCCGGTACCGCTGTTTACCGGCATCTTCGCGCTGGCGCGCACCATCGGCTGGATTGCGCAGTGGAACGAAATGATCGGCGATCCGGAACAAAAGATCGGTCGTCCGCGTCAGCTCTACACCGGCGCGGCTTCGCGTGATGTGAAGCCGATTTCGCAACGTTGATACGCCAGCCTTGTCTCGGGCATCCGGCAGACTGACTTGCCGGATGCATAAATTCGGTGCGCGGTACGCTGTGCTGCGCACATCCGAAAATACAGGTGATTCCAAATGATGAAACCATTCCTTGCCAACTCCTACCTGTTCGGCAGCAACGCGCCGTTCATTGAAGAGTTGTACGAGTCCTACCTCGAAAATCCCGCTGCCGTCACCGACCAATGGCGCGATTATTTCGATCAATTGCAGAACATGCCCGGTACTGGCCGCGACGTGGCGCATGCGCCTGTCATCGCGTCGTTCGCCCAGATGGCCAAGCAGGGCAAAGCATCGGGCGCGGCCACCGGCGTGGCCGACAAGCGCCAGATCGGCGTGCTGCAGATGATCAATGCATACCGCTTTCTGGGTAATCGTTGGGCACAGATCGATCCGCTCAAGCGCCAGGAACGGCCGGCGATTCCCGAACTGGAGCCTTCGCACTACGGCTTCACCGAGGCCGATCTGTCGGCACCTTTCAACATCGGTTCCTTCCAGTTCCAGCAAAACAGCCAGGCGACACTACGCGAGATTCTCGAAGCGCTACGTCAGACCTACTGCGGCACGCTTGCTTCGGAATACATGTACATCAGCGACATCGCGCAGAAGCGCTGGATCCAGGCGCGACTCGAACCGATTCGCTCCACGCCGACTTTCCCGGCAGAGCAGAAGAAGCGCATTCTCGAACGACTCACTGCGGCCGAGACGCTTGAGAAATACCTGCATACGAAATACGTCGGCCAGAAACGCTTCTCGCTCGAAGGTGGTGAGTCGGCCATCGTCGCGATGGACAGCATCATCAACACGGCGGGCAGCCAGGGCGTGCAGGAGATCGTCATCGGCATGGCGCATCGTGGCCGCCTCAATGTGTTGGTCAATACACTGGGCAAGAGTCCCAATACGCTGTTCTCCGAATTCGAAGGCAAATACGCCGAAGAATATGCCGCCGGTGACGTGAAGTATCACAAAGGTTTTTCGAGCGACGTGAACACGGCGGGCGGCCCCGTGCACTTGACATTGGCATTCAACCCTTCGCACCTGGAAATCGTCAATCCCGTTGTGCTGGGTTCGGTCTATGCGCGTCAGCAACGTCGTCAAGCGAACAAGGATCAGGTGTTGCCGGTGATCATCCACGGCGACGCGGCGGTGGCCGGGCAGGGCATCAACCAGGAAATCCTGAACTTCAGCCAGACACGCGGCTACGGTGTCGGCGGCGCGATTCACCTCGTCATCAATAACCAGATTGGATTTACAACTTCCGATCCGCGCGACTCGCGTTCATCGATGTATTGCACCGACATCTTCAAGATGGTCGAGGCACCGATCTTCCACGTTAATGGCGACGATCCTGAAGCGGTCGCGCTGGCTTGCCAGATGGCCGTCGAATTCCGCCAGACCTTCAAGAAGGACGTTGTCATAGACCTGCTGTGCTATCGCAAACTCGGCCACAACGAGGCCGACGAACCGATGGTCACGCAACCGCTGATGTACAAGAAGATCGCCGCGCATCTGGGCACACGCAAGCTGTATGCCGATCGCCTGGTGGCGCTAGGTGTCTGCGTCAGCGGCGAGCCGGACGAGATCATTACCGATTACCGCGCACATCTGGACCGTGGCGAACTGCTCTACAACCCGGTCTTGCCCGGTCACAATCGCAAGTACGCGCAGGACTGGTCGCCCTTCCTCAAGAAGCCGTACACCGACGCAGGCGATACGGGCGTGCCGATTTCCGAACTCAAGCGCCTGGCCAAGCGCCTCGTCGATATTCCCGCTGGCATGACGCTGCATCCGCGCGTCGAGAACGTCATCGACGCGCGTCGCAAGATGAGTGATGGGGCACAGCCGCTCGACTGGGGCATGGCCGAGAATCTGGCCTATGCCTCACTGGTTGCGCAAGGCTTCGGCGTGCGCGTTTCCGGCCAGGATGTGGGCCGTGGCACCTTCTTCCATCGTCACGCCGTGCTGCACGATCAGAACCGCGAGAAGTGGGATGCGGGTAGCTATATCCCGCTGCAAAACGTGCAGGACGGGCAGGCGCCCTTCGTGGTCTTCGACTCGGTGCTGTCCGAGGCCGGCGTGCTGGGTTTCGAATATGGTTACGCGACGGCCGAGCCGAATCAGCTTGTCATATGGGAAGCGCAGTTCGGCGATTTCGCCAACGGTGCGCAGGTGGTCATCGACCAGTTCATCGCCTCGGGCGAAGCCAAGTGGGGGCGTCAGGCCGGGCTCACCATGTTGCTGCCGCACGGTTACGAAGGGCAGGGGCCGGAGCACTCCTCGGCGCGCATCGAACGCTTCATGCAACTCTGTGCGGAAGACAACTGGCAGGTCTGCGTGCCGTCCAATGCCGCACAGATATTCCATCTGCTGCGCCGCCAGATGGTGCGTCCGTTGAGAAAGCCGCTGGTCGTCATCACACCGAAGGTGCTGTTGCGTAACAAGGAAGCCGCGTCGCCGCTCGAAGATCTGACGACGGGCACGTATCGCACCATCATCGGCGAAGTCGACAAGCTCGATGCCAAGAAGGTCAAGCGCATCGTGCTGTGCTCGGGCAAGATCTATTTCGAATTGCTGGCCGAGCGTCGTGCCAAGGAAATCAAGGATGTCGCCATCATACGCATCGAGCAGCTCTATCCCTTCCCGGAAGAGGCGTTCGATGCGGCCATCAACAAGTATCCCAACGCCAAGGAAGTCGTGTGGTGTCAGGAAGAGCCGCGCAATCAGGGCAGCTGGTACTGGTTCGCGTCACGTCAGCATCTGGCCAGGTGCCTGCGCAACGATCAGGAGCTTTACCTGATCGCCCGTCCGGCTTCGGCCTCGCCCGCAGTTGGTTATTCCGCGAAACACAACGCACAGCAGAAGGCAGTGATCGAAGGTGCGTTCGCCCCCATGGGGCAGGATATGCCGGTGAAATAAAAAACCGCATCCTCCGCATCCCACACAAAGGAAAAAACAAAATGATTATTGAAGTAAAAGTTCCACAATTGTCCGAGTCGGTATCAGAGGCAACGCTAGTCAGTTGGCATGCCAAGGAAGGCCAGGCCGTCAAGCGCGATCAGAACCTGATCGACATCGAGACCGACAAGGTGGTGCTGGAAACACCGGCGCCGGCGGACGGGATTCTCGTCAAGATTCTCAAAGGCAATGGCGCATCGGTGACGAGCCTGGACTTGATCGCGCAGATCGATACCGAAGCCAAGGCCGGCGCATCCGCCGAAGCGGCGGCGCCCGCGCCTGCCACCGCAGCGCCTGCCACGACGCCCGCCGCGAGCGGTGCCACGTCGATCAACGGTCCGGCCGCGCGCAAGATTCTGAGCGAGAAGGGCATCGACGAAGGCAGCGTGCAGGGCACCGGCCCCGGCGGTCGCGTCACCAAGGCCGATGCACTCAGCGCCGGCAAACCTGCCAGTCCTTCGGCGAGCACCGTGGTGCCCGTCGTGGTTGGCGCGGGTCAGCCGCTGCCGCAACCGCCCGCGCCTGTCTCCATCGAAAGCGTACTGGCGGATCGCCCGGAACAACGCGTGCCGATGAGCCGCCTACGCGCGCGTATTGCCGAGCGCCTGCTGCAATCGCAAGCGACCAATGCCATCCTCACCACGTTCAACGAAGTGAACATGGCGCCGGTCATGGAGATGCGCAAGCGCTACCAGGAGAAGTTCGAAAAGGAGCATGGCATCAAGCTCGGCTTCATGTCCTTCTTCGTCAAGGCCGCCGTCGCCGCACTGAAGAAATACCCGATCCTGAATGCCTCGGTCGATGGCAATGACATCATCTATCACGGTTACATCGATATCGGCATCGCCGTCGGCAGCCCGCGCGGGCTGGTCGTACCGATCCTGCGCAATGCCGATCAGATGAGCATCGCCGACATCGAAAAGAAGATTGCCGAGTACGGCACCAAGGCCAAGGACGGCAAGCTGTCGATCGAGGAACTCACCGGCGGCACCTTCTCTATTTCCAATGGCGGCGTGTTCGGCTCGATGTTGTCGACACCCATCATCAACCCACCGCAATCGGCCATTCTCGGCGTGCATGCCACCAAGGACCGCGCAGTGGTCGAGAACGGTCAAGTGGTGGTGCGCCCGATCAACTACCTCGCCATGTCGTATGACCATCGCATTGTCGATGGTCGTGAGGCGGTGCTCGGCCTGGTGACGATGAAAGAAGCGCTCGAAGATCCAGCGCGTCTGCTGCTTGAAATCTGAAAATCGGGGAGGAGTGAGGAGGGAGGAGTGAGGAGTAGAACCCCCGCCGGGTTGCTCCTTACTCCTGACTCCTTACTCCTCACCCTCACGGAGTGAGTAATGAGTAAACAATTCGATGTCGTAGTGATTGGCGGCGGACCCGCCGGTTACATTGCAGCCATTCGTGCCGGACAGCTCGGGCTGAGCACCGCCTGCTGCGAGTTTGACGCTTACGCCGACCCCAAGGGCGAGCCGCGTCTAGGTGGCACTTGCCTGAATGTCGGTTGCATTCCGTCGAAAGCGCTGCTGCATTCGTCCGAACTGTTCGATCAGGCCAATCATTCGTTTGTCATGCATGGCATCAAGGCTGAAGGAATCTCGATCGACGTTCCTTCCATGATCAAGCGCAAGACCAATATCGTCACGCAGCTGGTGACCGGCATCAAGAGCCTGTTCAAGAAGTACAAGGTCACTTTTCTGCCGGGGCTGGGCAGTTTTGTCGGTCAAGTCGATGGCATGTGGCAGGTGAAGATTGCCGATGAGATCGTGACTGCCAAGCATGTGATTGTCGCCACCGGTTCGCGCGCGCGTCACCTGCCGGGCATTGAAGTCGATCAGCAAATCGTCATGGACAATGCCGGCGCACTGGACATCAATGACGTGCCGAAGCGCCTGGGCGTGATCGGTGCCGGCGTGATCGGTCTGGAAATGGGTTCGGTGTGGAAGCGCCTCGGTTCTGAAGTGACCATCCTCGAAGCAGCGCCCGATTTTCTCGCCGCTGCCGATGCCGCGGTGGCAAAGGAAGCCTGGAAGATCTTCACCACCAAGCAAGGCCTGAAGATCCAGATGGGCATCCAGATCAAGGATGTGTCCATCAAGAAAAAGACCGTTGTCATCAAATATGAAAATGACGATGGCGAGCAGACCCTGGAAGTGGACAAGTTGATCGTGGCAGTGGGACGCGTGCCGAACACGGACGGCCTGAACATCGCCGCCGTCGGTCTCGAACTCGACGATCGCGGCCGCATCAAGGTCGACGAACACTGCGCTACCAATCTGCCCAACGTCTGGGCGGTCGGTGACGTCGTGCCAGGTCCGATGCTGGCGCACAAGGGCATGGAAGAAGGTGTCATGGTTGCCGAGGTCATCGCCGGTCAGGCTGGCCACATCAACTACGATGCGATTCCATGGGTCATCTACACGCATCCGGAAATTGCCTGGGTCGGCAAGACCGAGCAGGAACTCAAGGCTGGCAACGTGCCCTACAAGGCCGGCCAGATTCCTTTCCTTGCCAACGGCCGCGCGCTGAGCCAGGGCGATTCGACAGGCTTCGTCAAGGTGCTGGCGCACGCCGAGACCGACCAGATACTCGGTGTGCATATCATCGGTACCAATGCATCGGAGCTGATTGCCGAGGCCGTGGTGAGCATGGAGTTCGGCGGGTCGTCGGAAGACATCGCGCGCATCAGTCATGCGCATCCGACCTTGTCGGAAGTCATGCATGAAGCAGCGTTAGCCGTCGACAAGCGATCGTTGCATTTTTAAGTGAGGCGTAGAACGCTCCGTCATTCCGGCGAAAGCCGGAATCCAGTTTGCGCGTGTGATACTGGATTCCGGCTTTCGCCGGGATGACGGTAGATGGGGTTTTATGATTTACAAAGCACTACACCAGATTCCGCCATTGCCGAAATGACTTATGACAAATGGAAGGTCGTTGGCAGCTACTGAAGCGTTGAGGTTTTGGTCGGCAGCGCCGACCACGGGTTTTACCCCTCACTCCTATCTCCTCACGCCTCACTAATAATGTCTTACGAAATCCTCAACGTTCCCGAGCTAGGTGTCATAGATGCCTACAACGCGCTGCTCGCTGCGCGTGGTTATCAGGCGGATTCTGCCCAGCTTCGGGCGGTCGAACGTTTGCAGGAGCTCTACACCGAATTGCTGGCCTTCAAGGCCAAGCGCCGTTCGGCGTTGCGCAAGCTGATCTTCAATCCCGATCTGCCGAGAAGTGTCTACCTGTGGGGCGGCGTAGGGCGCGGCAAGAGTTTCATCATGGACAGCTTCTTCGACGTTGTGCCGTATCGGCGCAAGCGGCGTGTGCACTTCCACGCCTTCATGCAGTCGATCCACGCGCAACTGCGTCTGGCACAGGCGCACGATGACCCCTTGGCGCACGTCGCCGATGGCATCGCCGAGAAGACCCGGCTGCTGTGCTTCGACGAGTTCCATGTTTCCGATATCGCCGACGCGATGATTCTCGGCCGCTTGCTCGAAGCTCTGTTCGAACGCGGCGTGGTGTTCGTCATGACATCCAACTACCCGCCGGATGGACTCTACCCCAACGGCTTGCAACGCCAGAACTTTATCCCGACGATTGCCCTGATGAAGGAGCGCTTCGACATCGTCGAGGTCGATCATGGCATCGACTATCGTCTGCGTTCGCTGGAGCGCATGAACACGTTCATCGTACCCAACGGGCCCGAAGCGGACAGCATGCTGGCGGCGCATTTCGGCGCGATCGCCGGCGCTGCCGGCAAGCCGGGAGATATCGATCTGCTGGGTCGCAAAGTCAAAGCACGGCGTAAGGCGGCAGGCGTGATCTGGTTTGACTTCGACACGCTGTGTGGCGGCCCGCGTTCGCAGAACGACTATCTGGAACTGGCGCGCGAGCATCACACCATCCTGCTTTCCGACGTGCCGGTCATGACACGCAGTCAAAGCAACGAAGCACGCCGCTTCACCTGGCTCGTCGATGTGCTGTATGACGCCAGGGTAAAGTTCATCGTCAGTGCGGCGGCCGAGGCGAACCAGCTCTACCGCGAGGGGACGAATGCGCAGGAGTTCCCTCGTACCGTTTCGCGTCTGATGGAAATGCGCACACGCGAATACCTGGCCGAGCCGCATCGGCCGGAATAATGCGCTCCGCCCGGAACTGCGCGCTGTCGTTCCGACCTTCATTCTTTCGTGTGTAGATATAGGGACGCCTGAAAAATGAAGCTGAGCATTCGCCGCGATCTCGTCAAACTCTCCACGCCGATTCTGTTCGAACAGGTTTTCGTCAACCTGCTCGGCGTGGTCAATGCCATCATGGCTTCGCGCGTCAGCAAGGAAGCCGTGTCCGCCATTGGTATGGCCGATGCCATAAATTCCGTTGTCATTGCCGTCATGTCGGCATTGGCCATCGGTGCGACCGTGGTGGTGGCGCAATTCATCGGTCGCGGAGATCGAGAGGGTGCCGCATCGGCCACTCAGCAAGGGCTGGCCTCCGGCGTATTGCTGGCCGTGGTGCTGGCGGTATCGGCAGTCGTTTTTCGCGAGCCGCTGCTGCATTTCTTCTATGGCAATACAGAGCCTGCCGTCATGAGCCTCATGAAGAACTATTTTGCAATTACGGCTTTGTCATATCCCTTGTCGGCACTTACATTGATCGGCTGCGGCGCACTGCGCGGTGCGGGCGAGACGCATGCGACGATGAAGGTCAATACGCTGATGAACGTTCTCAATGTCATCTTCAGCTACGTGCTCATCTACGGCATGCATCTGCGCACCGAGTGGCTGACGTTTACCATACCGGGCTATGGCGTGACCGGCGCAGGCGAGGCGATCACACTGGCGCGTGCGGCCGGCTGTATTTATCTCTTCTGGGCAATATTGCGGCAAGGTACATTTGTGCCACACGGCGGCAGAAATCATTTTCGTTTCGAGGGCGACATGCAGCGCGCCATCTTTGCAATCGGCATACCGGCCAGCGTCGAGTCCCTGATATTCAACGGCGGCAAGCTGCTGGTGCAGGTGATGATCGTCGGCATGGGGACTGCGGCTGTTGCGGCCAACTACATTGCCTTTTCGATCGCCAACCTGATCAATATTCCTGGTGCCGCGCTGGCGGTCGCGCTGACGACGATGGTGGGTCACGACATCGGTCGTGGCGACGATGCAGCGGCCGAACGCACGATGTGGCATGTCCTCCGGGTTGCCTGGGTATGCATGATAGGTATCGGCCTGATCTTCATTCCATTTGCGCCTTATGTCGTCGGCCTGTATTCGCGCGACGCC
Source organism: Rhodocyclales bacterium (assembly GCA_028292505.1). Classification (GTDB taxonomy): domain Bacteria; phylum Pseudomonadota; class Gammaproteobacteria; order Burkholderiales; family Rhodocyclaceae; genus Viridibacterium. The sequence continues at coordinate 38,357 of JAQGMF010000015.1, read as the reverse complement.
GTGGTGATAGATGTGGGCACGCAACTGGTGCGCCTGAACTGCATCTTCCTGTTCTGCTACCCGACGACCTTCATCCTGCCCAACGGACTCAAAGGCGCTGGCGATGCCCGCTATACGATGCTGACGACGCTCATCGGCATGGTCGTCTTTCGCATCGTACTCGGTTACCTGCTCGGTATCGTGTTGGGTTACGGTGTGGTAGGCGTGTGGCTGGGCATCATCGTGGACTGGGTCGCGCGCAGCGTGCTTTATCTTCTGCGATTGAGAGGTGGCAAGTGGAAGGGCATGCGCCTGCTTGGCAAACGCGGAAGCTGACGCAGATTCTGTCCTTGCCGGAATGACAATGCCATGTCATATCAGTCGAAGTACACCACGCTGCGTTCGTCGGCCGATTGGCGCGCTTTCCATGCCGCCATGTTGAGGCTCTGCGGGCGGCCTACCGCAGAGGCGCAGAAAGGTCGTATCGGAGGCCCCGCCACTTATTATCTTGAGGTACGTGAGATGAAAATCGCTCTATATGCTGTGCTGGTGCTGTTTCATGCAAGCGCTGCGATGGCGCAGCAGCGCCTGGAGATTCTTTCGTTGCAATACCGTTTGCCCGAACAGGTTTTGCCCGTGCTGCAACCGTTGATCGAGCCGGGCGGCAGCATTTCGGGCGCGGCGGGCAAGTTGTTCGTGCGCACTTCGCCGGGCAATCTGGCGCAGATACGTCGTGCCTTGGAAGCGCTCGATACGCCGCTGCGGCGTCTGATGATCTCCGTGCGGCAGGGCGGCAGCAGCGGTGAGGAAAGCACGAACGTAGGCATTTCGACGGGCCGCGTGATCGTCGGGCGCGACGGTGTGCGGGCCGATGGCGATCTGCGTGGCAATGCGGCGACGACTATTGGGTCCAGCAACGCGACACAGCGTGTGCAGACGGTGGAGGGCGGCGATGCCTCGATTTTTCTCGGTCGTTCCGTTCCCATCGCGATGCGTCAGTTCGTACGTCGTCCGGGTGGTACGACGATGAGCGAGACGACGCAATACGTCGACGTCGGTACCGGTTTCGTGGCACATCCTGAACTGGTAGGCGAACGCGTGGTGTTAACCATCTCGCCGCAGAACCAGCGAATCGATCGCAACGGCGGAATCGAGGGCGGCGGGTTGAGCACGCGCGTGGAAGGGCGGCTCGGCGAGTGGATGTCTCTGGGTGGTAGCAGCGTCGAGCGGAGCGGTGAGCAGCGCGGCACGCTGGAGTACCGCGCAGGACGCAGCTCCAACAACAGCGACGTGTGGATCAAAGTGGAACTGGTCGACTAGCGCAAGCTGTTTTGGTTCGTGCCGCGAATGCACGATGCGTTTGCAGTTTCATCCGTCATTCCCGCTTTCGCGGGAATAACAAGCTGCATTAAACGATATAGCCTACCCCATCCTTCATTCTTTCATTCATCTCCATCATGCGTTTGGCATCGATGCCCACGCGCAGCGTGTATTCCTCGCCGAAGCAAGGCACGCCAGACATCTCGTCACGTTTGCGCGCGAAGTATTCTGCAGTAATGCCGATCGCCCTGGCGGGATTGCCGGCGGCGAGCGCGCCATCGGCAATGTCCTGTGTGACGACGCTACCGGCGCCTATTACAACGTCATTGCCGATGCTGACGCCGGGCAGCACGATGCTGCCGGCGCCGATGAAGACGCGGTCGCCGATGGTGACTTTGGCAATGCGCACAAAACCCAGTGCGCGTTTCGTACTGGCGTCGTGCGCGAGGAGAGTGACGTTCGGGCCGAGGGTGACGTCGTTGCCGATGCGGATATGGCAGCAATGCCAGGCGTCGATGACGCAACCGTCCTGCATGTAGAAATTCTCACCGACGCTCAGGCCGCGCCGCTTGAGCGTGGCCAGCCTGTCGACACGCAATATGCGGCCGAGAAGCCTGCGTAGCAAGGCTTTCAGTGAGTTCAGCATTGGGCCTTCATTCTTCGCCGATGTCCTCGTTCCACACTGCAGGATTGTTGACGATGTATTCGGACATCATATCGATGCATTCGGGCGAAGCCATGTCGATGACCGTCACGCCGTTTTCGCGCAGCCAGTCGATACCGCCCGGAAAGTTGACCGACTCGCCGACGATCACGGTGCCGATGTTGAATTGACGGATCAGTCCGCTGCAGAACCAGCACGGCGCCAGCGTCGTGACCATGATCTTGTCGCGGTAGCTGCGTTGGCGGCCGGCTTTGCGGAACGCATCGGTCTCGCCGTGAATGGAGGGGTCGTCTTCCTGCACGCGCCGGTTATGGCCGCGCCCCAGCAGGCTGCCATCCGCGGCGAACAGCGCGCCGCCGACCGGCACGCCGCCTTCGGCAAGGCCTAACCGCGCTTCTTCGATGGCGACTTGCAGCAGGGCTTGGTGGTCGATTGTGATCATGAACGGCTCCTTGTCGTTGAGAGGGTTGCCGATTTCAAGCGACTATTGTGCCTACTGAGATGCCTGTATCAATAGCCACGATCCGTGTCAGTCCTGGATGATCTCTTCGCCGCTGGCCAGCAGACGCGCATAGGCGCCGTCGGCGGCCAGTAGTTCGGCGTGTGTGCCGATCTCGACGATGCGGCCGTGTTCCATCACGACAATGCGATTGGCATCGCGGATGGTGGTGAGACGATGGGCGATGACCAGCACGGTGCGGTTGCGGCGCAGCTCGACGAGCGCTTCGCGTACCACGCGTTCGGATTCGTTATCGAGCGCCGAGGTGGCTTCGTCGAGCAACAGGATGGGCGCGTTCTTGAGGAAGGCGCGGGCAATCGCCAGACGCTGGCGTTGACCGCCGGAGAGCAAATTGCCGTTGGTGCCGATGCGCGTGTCGAAGCCCTGTGGCAGTTGTTCGATGAATTCCAGTGCGTGCGCCTGGGCTGCTGCGCGATGCAGATCGTCTTGTGTCGCGTCCTGCTTGCCATAGGCGATGTTACTGGCAACCGTATCGTCGAAGAGGGCAGCATGCTGGCCGACCAGCGCCAGCTGTACGCGTAGCGCGGCGAGCGGCATCGCATCGATCGGCGTGCCATCGATGAGGATGCGGCCCTGATCGGCATCGAAGAAGCGTGCGATGAGACTCATCAAGGTGGTCTTGCCGCTGCCCGAGGCGCCGACGAAGGCCACCGTCTCGCCGGCGGCGACATTGAGGCTGAAGTCCGCCAGTGCCGCGCGTTCCTGCCCTGGATAGCGGAAGCCGATCTTGTCGAAGCGGATCGCGCCATGCACGTGCGGCGGCGCCAGCTTGCCGGTGTCTTTTTCGGGTGGCGTGTCGAGCAGCTCGAAGATGCTCTGCGCGCCCGCCAGGCCACGCTGGATCGTCGAATTCACGTTGGTCAGGCGACGGATCGGCTCGAACAGCAATGCCATTGTCGTGATATACGCAACGAATTGGCCCGATGAAAAATCGCGGCTGTGCGACAGCGAAGTGGCGACGAATATGACGATGGCAATGGCGCCGGAAGCGAGGATCTGTACCAGCGGCACATTCAGCGAGGAGACGCGCACGACGCGCATGGTCTCGCGGCGTAGCTGCGTGCCGATGCGGCGAAAGCGCTGGTTCTCGTGCGCCTGGGTGCCGAAGATCTTGATCTCCTTGAGGCCAGCCAACGACTCTTCGACGATATTGGTTAGGGATGCCATGGTGCCCTGCATGTCGCGGCTGGAGCTGCGCATCTTCGAGCTGGCCTGACGAATGATCCAGGCGACGACAGGTGCAATGGCGATGATCACCAGGGTCAACTCCCAGGCCGTGACGAGCAGGGTGATGGTCAGGAACAGGATGGTCAGCGAGTCCTGGATGACGACGATCCAGGCGGTCGACAGGGCGCTGCCGGCCTGACCGATGTCATAGGAAATGCGCGACAGCATGCGGCCGGAAGTCTGCTTCTGGTGCTCCGCGACGGGCAGAAGCATCTGGTGGCGGAACACGTCTTCGCGGATGTCCTGGATCGCCTTGTTCGACACCCACTGGCTCGATACGCTGGCGACATAGTCGGTGATGCCCTTGATGACGGCGACAGCGAAGATCAGCAATGGAATGAGGCGTATGTCATTTGTCATGGCGCGCTTCAGATGCGCCAGCCAGGCAGTCACATGGGTAACGATTCCGTTGTCATGTATGGGAGCTGCCGCCGCTGAGATGCCGCCATGGGCGTTGAAGTTGTCGATGAGCGGCTGCAGCAGTGCCGGCATCGCAGGCGCGCAAGCCGCCGCTACGGCCATGGCTGCGAAAGACAGGAGCACGACACGCCAGTAAGGGGCGATGTAGCCGAGCAGTCGCTTGTAGAGGAGGAAGGAGTCTTTCACGTTAACCGATTGATTCAGTGATCGCTTGTTCAGGCACCAACTTCAATTCGTCATTCCCGCGAAAGCGGGAATCCACTCAATGGCACAGGTGTCGCGTAGAGTGGATTCCCGCTTTCGCGGGAATGACGGCGTACTTACAGGTTTGGATGTCTGGTTTTCACTTATTCGCGCCGCAACAGTTTGTCGACAACGAAGTCTGCGATACCGCGCACCTTGAATTTTGCCTTCAGTGCATCGCGGTCGTAGTGCTGCGTCAACCAGGTCACGAAGTCGGTCGGTTGCCGGGCATTGAAGGCTTCGTATTCTTCGAAGAAGAAATCGAGGATACCGGTCTTCGAGCCCTTGAGGTGGCCGTAGGTCCAGTCCAGTTCGTGCTCGGCTTTGGCGGCCTGCTCGTGCAGGCGGAACAGGCGGTACAGTGCGCTGGCGAACCCTGCCCGGTCGGCGCCCGACTTGCAATGGACCAGCGCGGGATATTCGATGCTGTCGAAGAGTTGCTGCGTGGCCAGTACAACCTCGGTCTCGGGCGCACTGCGCGACAGGATGCCCTTGTGATTGACGAGCTTGATACCCAGCTCCTGGCAGACGTCTTCCTGCAAGGCATAGCGCAGGGTGTCGTCGGCGCCGCGCAAGTTGATGATGGTCTTGATGCCGTACTTGCGCTGGTACTTGCGGATCTGGCCGGGGCTGGGCTGACTGCAGCGGTACAGGCCGCCGGGCAGGGCATGCAGATTGTTGTAGATCACGCGGAATAGCCCATGATCGACGAAGAGCATGTCGAGATAGGCCAGGAAGCGGCGCCAGGGCGAGTGAAGTTTGTGGCTGGATGCGGAGCGAAGGGCCTGGGTCAAAAGGGTCTCGGATGTGAATGAGGCTGAAGGCGCCAGATTATCCCTGAGTCGCGCCATCGGGTACAGGGCCGCGATCTAAGCTGCGGTATCGTCCGACGCAGGCGGTGCGACCTTGATGACCTCATCCAGCGTGGTGATTCCCTTGGCAACTTTCATTGCGCCGGAAATGCGCAGCGGCTTCATACCTTCGCGATAGGCCGTCTGGCGAATGAGTGCGAGGTCGGCGCCGGCCGTGACATGCTGGCGGATGCCCGCCGACATCAAGAGGGTTTCGTAGATGCCCATGCGGCCGCGATAGCCGGTGTTGCGACATTCCAGGCAACCAACAGGGCGATACACCTGTGCAGGTGCTGCCGACTTGAAGGGCGCGACAAGCTGCGCCCAGTTCGCTTCATCGTTGCCTTCCATGGGCGACGGTTTCTTGCAATGCGAGCAGAGGGTTCGGACGAGGCGCTGACCCATCACACCTAGCAGGGTCGAGTTGATGAGGTAGGCCGGTACGCCGAGATCGAGCAGACGTGTGATGGCCGACGGCGCGTCGTTGGTATGCAAAGTGGATAGCACGAGGTGGCCGGTGAGGGCGGCCTGGATCGCCATATCGGCCGTCTCCAGATCGCGTATTTCGCCGATCATGATGATGTCGGGGTCTTGCCGCAGCAAGGCACGCACGCCGTCGGCGAAGCCCAGGTCGATGGATGCCTGTGCCTGCATCTGGTTGAAGGCGTCCTCGACCATTTCGATCGGGTCTTCGATCGTGCACACGTTCACTTCCGGCGTGGCGAGCTGCTTGAGCGTGGAGTAGAGCGTCGTCGTCTTGCCAGAGCCTGTCGGACCAGTGACCAGAATTATGCCGTTGGGTTGCTTCGTCATGTGATCCCAACGCTGCTGGTCGTCTTCGGTGAAGCCCATTTCGGTGAAGCTGCGCACCAGCACGTCCGGATCGAAAATACGCATCACGAGTTTTTCGCCGAACGCTGTCGGCAAGGTCGACAGGCGCAATTCCACTTCTGTGCCTTGCGGCGTGCGCGTCTTGATGCGCCCATCCTGCGGACGGCGCTTTTCGACGACATCCATGCGGCCGAGAATCTTGATGCGGCTGGTCATCGCGTTGATGACCGTCATCGGCAACTGGTAGACCTGATGCAGCACGCCGTCGATACGGAAACGCACGATGCCGATGTCACGGCGCGGTTCGACGTGGATATCCGAGGCACGCTGATCGAAGGCGTACTGCCACAGCCAGTCGACGATGCGCACGATGTGCTGCTCATTGGCGTCGAACTGGCGGGTGCTGTCGCTCAGGTCGACGAGTTGCTCGAAATTGGTCAGCGCACTGCCGCGTTGCTGGTCGCCCGTGGCGTTCTTGACGGAGCGCGCGAGATTGTAGAACTCGATCTGGAAGCGTTCGATGTCGACCGGGTTGGCCAGCACGCGGCGGATCGGCTTGCCGAGAATGGGCTGCAACTCACGCTCCCAATCGCGCTCGAATGGCTCGGCCGTCGCGATCACTACTTCGCTGCTGGTAACGAGCACGGGGAGCACCTTGAGGCGTGCCGCATATGCCGCCGGCATCACTTCGGTGACCGAAGCGAAATGGATTTTCAACGGATCGATGTGCATGTACTCGACGCACAACTTGTTGGCCAGCCATTCGGTAAGCGCTTCGAGGTGAAGCAGCTTGTGAGGCGGTTGTGGCGACTTGAGTTTCTGGTCGGCGATGATCGACAGCGGGTGCACGTCGGCCTTGTGCAGTTGCCGCCCGGAGAAAATGTGTTCCGCCTCCGCGTGCGAAATCAGCTTGTCGTCGAGCATCAGTCGCAGTAATTCCTTGATCGTCAGGCGACGATCGGGTTCGACACCGGGAGCTTTTGTGGAGGAGCTGGCAGATGCGCTGGCGGTCTTTGCCATGGAGGAAGGTGGAACCCTGGGCAGAGGATGGACGAAGCCCAATGTAGCGCAGCCGGCGCATGCGGGCAAATTCGCTTCTGCGCAACGGTTGCGCTCACCCCATCAAAAGGCCGTCAGATGAATATGATGAATGCCGCAACGCCAGCAATCAGGGCGAATTTGGTGAGTCGATAGACCGTCTTGTTCCACTTCTTGAAGCGGCGGCGATACTGGCCCGCCACCCAGACCAAGTGGAAAACCTTGTTGATGAAGCCGACACGATCACCTTCCTGGTTCGGCGAACTGGCCGCCGTGACGATGGTGTTGCCGAGAAAGGTATTGATCGCCTGTGCCCAGCGATACTTCATCGGCCGCTCGATGTCGCAGAAGAGAATGATGCGATCCGAATCGCTCTCGTTGCGTGCTTCGTGAATATAAGTTTCGTCGAAGATGACACTCTGGCCGTCGCGCCAGCTATAGCGGTTGCCGTCGACGTCGATCCAGCAGCTATCGCTGTTTGGCGTGACCAGCCCGAGGTGATAGCGCAGCGAGCCGCCGTATGGGTCGCGATGCTTGTGCAGATGGGCGCCGACCGGCAACTCGGCGAACATGGCGGCCTTGACCGAGGGCAGGCCACGCAGGATTTCCACCGTGCGCGGGCAGTGCTGTTCGGCTGAAGGATGGCTTGCACCGTACCACTTCAGGTAAAAGCGCTTCCAGCCGGATTTGAAGAAGGAATTGAAGCCCGCATCATCATTGTTCTGCGCAGCACGGATGATCTCCTGCTCACGCAGGCGCAGCGCCTCCTCGCGAATTTCCTGCCAGTGCTCCTGAAGCTTGGCCATTTCCGGAAAGTCTGCGACCGGCGGAAACGGGATCGTCGGTACGCGCGAGAAGGCGTACATGAACACATTGATGGGGGCCATGATGGCCGAGTGGTCGAACAGCTGCCGCAAGAACTTGTGCCTGACCTGGCCGCGCAGATGCACGTAGAGCACGGAGCCGAGCACCACGGCGACGATCGACCATTTCAGGATATGAGCTGTCATAAGGAGGAAGAGCAGGAGGAAGAGCAAGAGTACGGCAAGCGGCACAAACGCCGGGTAAATACCGGAGGTTTCCACAAGCGGGATGCCGATTTTAGCGCTACCGACAGATACTCACAATCGGCGTCTGCGCACGCTGCTGCGGCCGGGCCGATCAGGGCGCCGTGTTAAGATAAGTCCTACTTCATAGCGCCTCCCCATGCAGGACATCGAAAGCCATTTTTGCGAAGACGGTACGCTCGCTCGCGTCATTCCCGGCTTCAAGCCTCGACTGCAGCAGGCCGAAATGGCGGCGGCGATTTCCCGTGCCATCAAGGGCAATCGCGTGCTCGTGGCCGAGGCCGGCACCGGCACCGGTAAGACATACGCATATCTCGTTCCCGCGCTGCTGTCTGGCGGCAAGGTCATCATTTCCACCGGCACCAAGACGCTGCAAGATCAGCTGTTCCATCGCGACCTGCCGGCCGTGCGCAAGGCGCTCAAGCTGCCTGTATCGGTGGCCTTGCTCAAGGGGCGTGCCAACTATGCATGTCATTATCATATCAAGAATTCGAAGACGGACGGACGTTTTCTGAATCGCGAAGACGTGCACTACATCCAGCAGATTTCGCGCTGGATGGAGCGTACGCAGACCGGCGACAAGGCCGAGTGCGCCGACGTGCCGGAAGACGCCACCGTGTGGCTCGCAGCAACGTCGACGCGCGAGAACTGTCTCGGCCAGGAATGCTCTTTTGCCAAGGACTGCTTTGTGATGGCGGCGCGGCGCAATGCGCAGGAGGCCGACGTGGTGGTGGTCAATCATCACCTGTTCTTCGCCGACCTCATGCTGCGCGATGAAGGCATGGCCGAGCTGCTGCCTGCCTTCAATACCGTCGTATTCGACGAAGCGCACCAGTTGCCGGAAACCGCCAGCCTGTTTTTTGGCGAGAGCGTGTCCACCGGACAGGTCCTCGATCTGGCGCGCGACACGCGTCACGAATGCATCGCCGCCGCAAAGGACTTCATGCCCCTGCAGGACGCCACGCGCGCGCTCGAAAAAGCCGCACGTGATCTGCGCCTGACGATCAGCGGCGAGAACGCGCGTTTTGGCTATGCGCAGATGAGCGACAACCTCGAATTCCACAAAGCAGTCGATGCGCTGGAAAGCGAGTTTGTGGAATTCGTGAAGCTTGCCGAATCGCAGGCTGAGCGCTCGGAAGGACTTGAAAAGTGCTGGCAGCGTGGCACGGTGATCGCGCAGCGCATCGAGCGCTGGCGCAAAATGAAAGAGCCTGACCTGATCCGCTGGGTCGAAGTGTTCAGCCAGTCGGCCTCGCTCAACGTCACGCCGCTGCGTGTGGCCGATATTTTCAAGAAGCAGGTCGAGGGCAACGCCAAGAGCTGGATATTCACTTCGGCTACGCTGGCGGTCGGCAAGAGCTTCGAGCACTACAACAACGAGCTGGGCTTGTCGCTGCTCGATCCACCGCCCGAGACGGCCATGTGGGGTAGCCCGTTCGAATATGCCGAGCAGGCCGTGCTGTACGCACCCGAAGGCATGCCCGACCCGAACAGCATGGCTTATACCGACGCCGTCATCGAGGCCGCGTTTCCGGTGATTCGTGCTGCGCAGGGCCGTACCTTCGTTTTATGCACGTCCTTGCGCGCCATGCAGCGCGTGCATGAAGGTCTGGAAACACGCTTTGCGCAGGAAGGGCTGGACTTTCCCTTGCTCATGCAGGGGCAGGGCTCGCGCACCGAATTGCTGGAGCGCTTCCGGCGTCTGGGCAATGCTGTTCTCGTCGCCAGCCAGAGTTTCTGGGAGGGCGTTGACGTGCCCGGCGATGCACTCTCGGTTGTCATAATCGACAAGATGCCCTTTGCGCCGCCCGATGATCCCGTGCTCAAGGCGCGCGTCGAATGGATGGAAAAACAGGGCCGCAATCCGTTCATGGAGTACCAGTTGCCGCGTGCCGTCATTAACATGAAGCAGGGTGCTGGTCGTCTTATCCGCAGTGAGCGCGATCACGGTGTATTGATGATCTGCGACCCGCGCATGCTCACCAAGCCCTATGGCAAACGGGTATGGCAGAGTCTGCCGCCGATGCGCAGGACGCGCGTGCTCGACGAGGTGGTGGCGTTTCTGGAGAACCTGCCCGGGCCTGCTTCGCCGAAGCCCTGACAAACGTCATTCCGGTTCTGCCGGAATGACGTTTCCATATTATGGCGTGCTCTAGTACATTCCCGTCGCATCGCCACCGAAACGGTTGCCGCCTTCCGTGCCGCGCAGGAAGCCCGTTTCGACAAGCGCCCAGATGTTCAGCAGCGGCACCAAGCTGAGCAACATCCACCAGCCCGATTTGTCGCGGTCATGCCAGCGCTTTATCTGCATCGCAAAGCCGACCCAAATGGCAAGGATGTAGATCGGTACCGCCACGACGATCCCGAGTTTGGGCGAAATAGCGAAGGCGATGCCGGCTACTGCATAGACCGGCAACAAGAGAAGAAAACCGTAAAGCCAGAAGACTTTGCGCGGGATGCGCCCCTCGAAAGAGAACCAGATCTGTTTGAGCGTAAGCTTCTCGCCTTCGTCGTGGCTTATGTCGTTGACCTCGGACTTCGGCGCTTGATACGGATTTTGTGCTGGATCCATCATTTCCCCCTGTTGTCGTGACGGTGTGGTGGTACGCGCGCATCATAACCCTCAACCTTTCTGCGAAACCATACAGGCTCACCCTTCCGGGCAGGTCCGCGGCGCGAGGACAGCCCCGGGACTAAGCTAGACGGCTTTCCGATGATCAGGCGCCGGTTTTCAGTCAGGGCGGCTATTTAGACAAGGGAGTTCTATGCTTCAACTTGTGCAAGAGCGACGATTGGCGTCACTCGCAATCATGTCACCCGCATTGCCCACAAAGAGAGCCGAAACGATGAGGCCTGAGTCCGACGCTGCCGCAGAGGGTCAATGTTCGCGCGTGGCTGATCTGCTGTCCCTGCAGAACGCAGTGCTCGAAGCCGTTGCCGTGGGTCATGAGCTGCCCGAGACGCTTGAGCTACTCTGCCGCGAGTTCGAGCGGCTGTCCGCCGACGTGGTCTGTTCGATACTGCTGCTGGATGACGGCAGGATGTGGCATGGTGCGGCGCCCTCTTTGCCGGCAGCATTCACCCAGGCCATCGATGGTTCGTCCATAGGTCCGCGCGCCGGATCGTGCGGTACTGCTGCCTATATCGGCAAAGCGGTCGAGGTGATCGATATCGAGCACGATCCCTTGTGGGAAGACTATCGCGCTTTTGCTTTGCCATACGGCTTGCGTGCCTGCTGGTCATCCCCCATCTTTTCGCGCGATGGTGCGATTCTCGGCACCTTTGCCCTGTATTTCGCTGAGTGCCGTGGGCCCAGTGAATTTCATCGTGAACTGGTCCGGGTATCGACGCCCTTGGCCGGCATAGCCATTGAGCGCAAGCGCATGGACGCTGCCGAGCAGGCCCGGCTCGCGGAGCTGGCTGCCAGCAATGCACGCATCGAACAGCTCAATCAAAGCCTCGAACAAAGAGTTGCGGAACGCACCGGCGATCTGCACCGGCGCAATGCGGAGTTGGCACGTGCGTTTGAAGAATTGCAGCGCACACATACGCAATTGTTCGAAGCACAGAAGCTGGTCAGCCTTAGCCATCTCGTTGTCGGTGTGGCGCACGAACTCAACGCGCCGATCGGTAATGCCCGCGTGCTGTCGACAACCTTGCTGGAGCGCTGCGATGCCTTTCAGAAACGCATCGAAGCGCCCATGCGGCGTGCCGACATGGTGCGCTTCGTCGCCGACATGACTGAAGGTTGCCAGATACTCTCCCATTCTCTCGCGGTCGCGGCCGACCGTATTGGCCGCTTCAAGACTGTCGCGGTGGATCATTCCATCTCTTCGCGCACGCACTTTGTGCTGCGCGAAGCCGTGGAGGATGTTGCCGAACTGTTCGAGCCGGTTCTAGGACGTCTTCGCTGCAAACTCGATCTGGATGTGCCGGTGGATATTATGCTGGATAGTTATCGCGGGCCTCTGGAGCAGATGCTTTCCAACGTATTGGAAAACGCGCTGGAGCACGGATTGAATGTCCAAGACGGCGGGGCAGTGCGCATCAGCGCCTCGCGCGCAACGGCCTCCGATATTGAAATACGGATTCAGGACAGTGGCTGCGGCATCCCGGCGCATGTCATCGACAAGGTCTTCGATCCCTTTTTCACGACACGCCTGACCGATGGCTACAGCGGCTTGGGCCTGCACGTGGCCCACAACATCGTGCACGGCCTGCTCGGCGGAGTGATCTCTATCGATCGTGAATCCTTGAACGGGACCGGCGTCATCGTACGCATCCCGCTGGTGGCACCGGTCAAACCTGCGTCGGCATAAGTTGCTGGCCGGTACGCTTATTCACCGGATGGAACATTCAGGCGATAATCCGTGTCTCCAAAAACTCGAAATATCACCGATTGCCATGCCTGCGCTGACTGAAATCCTGACTCAAACCGAGCTGCACCGCTCCCTGCTCGAAGAAGCCTTGCGCCATTTGCCGCTGCCGGTCGTGCCGGCTTTCGGCTCGGCTGAGAATCTGCACGCCGTTGAATTCGTCGCCACGGGCGAGACCGTCACGACCGGCAGCCGCGGGCGTGTGGCGGAATTGTTCCCGTGCACTGTTGCTGTTGCGGCGGGTCGGGTGCTACGCGCCGACAAGGCACTTGCCACGGCGGTCACCGGCAAGCGTGTGGCGGTATTGTTCTCGGGTGGCCCGGCGCCCGGCGGGCACAATGTTGTCTGCGGTCTCAAACAGATGCTCGGCGCTGGCAATGTGCTGCTGGGTGTGCAGGGCGGCCCCAAGGGTTTGCTCGCCGGCCGCATGGCGCCGGTCACCGACGCCGACGTGGCAGTGATCCGCAATACGGGCGGCTTCGATTTTCTCGGCACCGACCGCACCAAGATCAAGACGGCCGAGCAATTCGCACAGGTACGCGAGGTCTGCGTCAAGCACGAGATTGATGCAATTGTCATTATCGGTGGCGACGACTCGAATACGAATGCCGCCGTTCTCGCCGAAGAGCTGTTCGCCGATGTGCATGCCGATGGGCGTGGCGTGCAGGTCATTGGCGTGCCGAAGACCATCGACGGCGACCTGCAACTGGAAGAACTACTGCCGATTTCCTTCGGCTTCGATACGGCGACGCGCGTCTATGCCGAACTGGTCGGCAACATCCTGCAGGATTCGCGCTCCTCGCTGAAGTACTGGCACTTCATCAAGCTGATGGGACGTGCCGCTTCGCATGTGACGCTGGAAGTGGCGTTGCAGACCAAGCCCGCCGTGACGCTGATCTCGGAGGAGATCGCGCAACGCAAACAGTCGCTAGCGGAAGTGATTGAACAGATTGCGCAGACGGTCGTAGCGCGTGCGCACAAAGGTATTCATCACGGCGTGTTGCTCGTGCCGGAAGGCTTGATCGAATTCATTCCAGAGATGAAATCGCTCATCGATGAACTCAACGACGGCATGGCGCAACACGAAACGACATTGTCATCTCTCGACGAGGCGGGCAAACGCGCCTTCGTTGGCCAGCAACTCAGCGCGCAACATGTCAAATTGTTCGCTTCGCTGCCGGACTACATCCAGGACATGTTGCTGGCCGAACGCGATTCGCATGGCAATCTGCAGCTCTCGTTGATTCCGACGGAGCAGTTGCTGGTCGACATGACGCGTCAACGCGTTCGCGAAATTGGCGATGCCAGTGGCATCAAGATTCCTTTCGCCACACAGAGCCATTTCTTTGGCTACGAAGGGCGTTGCGGTGCGCCGACACTATTCGATGCGGCTTACACGCTCAATCTCGGTTTGACGGCGGGTGCCCTGGTGCTTGCCGGCAAGACCGGCTACATGGCGAGCATCGGCGATATTTTCAGTGGTGGCGTGCCGCTGGCGATTCCACTGGCGGGCCTGCTGGATGTCGAGCGACGTCACGGCAGCGAGGCAGTGGTGATCGAGAAGGCGCTGGTGAAAGTCGACGCGCCGGCCATGCAGTACTTCGTGTCGCGGCGCGAAGCCTGGGCGCAGGACGATCTGTTCGCCTCGCCCGGTCCGCGCCAGTTGTGGGGGCCGGTGGCGCGGCAGGTGCCGGTGTCGGTGGCGCTCAATCGCGGCGCCGAGTCGTTGGCATTCCGCTTCGGCGATTGAGTAGGACGTTCGTCATTCCCGCGAAAGCGGGAATCCACTTCAAAGTGATAAACGAGCTCGTACGGTATGGTGGATTCCCGCTTTCGCGGGAATGACATACTTAAAAACCCTTGCGGATGCGGCGATGCCGCCACAGCAGGCTGGCCAACAGGGCCAGGCCGCCGGCGATGATCGCTATCAGCGAGAGTATCCATCCGTCATATCTTTCGAGCCACGGCATGTATTTGAAATTCATGCCGAAGAAGCCGGTGATCAGGGTGGCCGGCGCGCACAGCGTAGTGACGATGGTGAGCAGTCGCAGCTCGCCGTTGAGGCGGTGACTTGCACCGGAAAGATGGATGTCGAGCAGATCGCCGATCAATTCGCGCAGACCATCGAGTTGCTCGATGACATGTACGCAGTGGTCATAAATGTCGCGAAAGTAGGGCTGCGTTTCCTTGCTGATGAGGTGTTCTTCCATGCGTAGCACACCGACCAGTGTCTCGCGGGTCGGCCAGATACTGCGTCGCAATTCCAGTGTCTCGTGCTTCAGATGCGTGATCTGTTCCATCGCGTCACGCGGTGCGTCGGTGATGAGCGCGTCTTCAAGTTGTTCGACGGCATCGGACAATTTCTCGACCATCACGAAATAGCGGTCAACCACGGCATCGATCAGGGCATGCATGACGCCATCTACGCCGACGCGTCGCGGCAGGCTGTGGCGCTGGCGCATGCGCTCGCGGATCGGCGCGAAGATGCCGGTGGGGCGCTCCTGAAAGCTCAGTACGAAATCGCGCCCGAGCACGAGGCTGATATGTTCCGGCTGGCAATCGAGCAGGGAGGAGTCATAGGCAAAGGCCTTGAGCACGACGAAGACGTAGTGCCCATAGTCTTCGAACTTGGGGCGCTGCGCGGTGTTGACGATGTCTTCGAGCACCAGAGGGTGCAAACCGAAGCGGGTACCGATCTCCTTCATGACTTCGGGATCGTGCAACCCGTATACGTTGAGCCAGATATTGCGATACTGCTTCTGATACAAGCGTGTGTCTTCCAGGGTCTTGAAGGTCACTTCGGCCAGTTCTTTGTCATCGAAATCGAAGACGGTCAGCGCCGGCTGTTTGACCTTGACCTCGCCCAAGTGCTGCACATTGCCAGGCGCCTGGCCGACTTTGGCACTGTACTGCTGCGCGCGCGGAACGGAAGGCTTGGTATGACGATTACGCATGGAAGTAGTCTGAATAGTTTGGCCGCCAGGGCGCCTGCCGGGCGGCGAGTTTGAGTATGATGCACCGGACTGTTCCGCCAGCACAATGTGCAAGTCTTGATTTGGCACAGTTCCAGCGTTGCCATGTGGTGTACGTTGCGACGTGTATTGCAGTCTGTTTGTGGCCGCTGGGTTGTCACCAAGTTCGAAGCGAATAATTTTTGATGGGAGAAAGCATGGCCTGGGTTATTGGCGTTCTCAAGACTGGCGATCCGGCGGAAAAGCGCGTGCCGCTGGTGCCGGACGTGGCGAAGAAATTCGTCCAGCTTGGCGCACAGATTGTCATTGAACGTGGTGCCACTCGCGGCGCGAGCCTCGCGGAAGCGGATTTTCCCGATGCGACATGGGCCGATTCAGCAGACGCCGTGTTGGAAAAGGCCGATGCGATTTTTACGCTGACGCGTCCCGCCGCTGCGGTGCTCGATCGCCTCAAGCCGGGCGCCGTTCTCCTTGGCATGCTGCAACCTTACGCCAGCGCCGAAGCGGTTGCGCAGCTCCAACAGAAGCAGATCACCGCCTTTGCCATGGAGCTGTTGCCGCGCATATCGCGCGCGCAGAGCATGGATATTCTTTCTTCCCAAGCTGCATGTTCGGGCTACGAATGTGTGCTCATCGCCGCCGCGGCTTGCCCCAAGTTTTTCCCGATGCTCACTTATGCGGCCGGCACCATCCGCCCGGCGCGCGTGCTGGTGATCGGTGCCGGCGTGGCAGGCTTGCAGGCGATCGCCACCGCCAAGCGTCTCGGCGCCATGGTCGAAGCCTATGACGTGCGCCCCGAAACACGCGAGCAGATCGAGTCGCTGGGGGCCAAGTTCGTCGATACCGGTGTTTCTGCCGCAGGCACGGGCGGTTATGCGCGCGAACTGACGGACGAAGAAAAGCAGCAACAGGCTGTCAAGCTCGGCAAGGCCATCGCCCTGGCCGATGTGCTGATCACAACTGCGGCCATCCCCGGCAAGCGCGCACCAGTCATCGTCAGTGCCGACATGGTTGCAGGCATGAAGGCAGGCGCAGTCGTTGTCGACATGGCTGCCGAGAGCGGTGGCAACGTTGCGGGGACAGTTGCGGGTCAGGAAACGCAGGTCGGACCGGCACGCATCATCGGTCCGACGCATCTGCCAAGTCGCATGCCGGTGCATTCCTCCGAGATGTATTCGAAGAATCTCTACAACTTCATCAGCCCGATGCTCAAGGATGGACAGCTGACGCTCGACTGGAGCGACGAAGTGCTTGCCGGCACATGCCTGACGCATGCCGGTGAAGTACGCCATGCCGGTGTCGCCAAGGCACTTGGTCTGTAATTTAGGGAGACAGAAATCATGGACGGCTATATCGCGCTGTATATATTTATGCTGGCGGCATTCACAGGTTACGAGGTCATCTCGCGTGTGCCGGTCATCCTTCACACGCCCCTCATGTCAGGCTCCAACTTCGTGCACGGCGTGGTGCTCGTCGGCGCCATGGTCGTGCTCGGCCGTGCCGAGACGCCGCTTGAGATGACAATCGGTTTCTTCGCCGTATTGCTCGGCGCAGCCAATGCGGCCGGCGGCTACGTGGTAACCGAACGCATGCTGGGCATGTTCACGGCCGGTAAGAAAAAAGAAAAAGGTGATGCCAAATGACCAGTCCCACTCTCGTTCAATTTGCTTATTTTGCCGCGGCTGTCCTGTTCATCCTCGGCCTCAAGAGCATGTCGTCGCCGCTCACAGCGCGGCGCGGCATCGTCTGGGCAGGTGTCGGTATGGTGCTTGCCACGCTGGCGACTTTCCTCACGCCGGGGATGCATAATTTCGCCCTCATTCTGCTTGCCATTGTCATAGGGGGTGGCCTTGCGTGGTGGTCGGGCAAGATCGTCAAGATGACCGACATGCCGCAGATGGTGGCCATCTACAACGGCATGGGCGGCGGCGCGGCGGCGGCGATTGCCGCAGTCGAATTCGCGCGCGGCGAGGCACATGGCGAATTGTCATTGGCGCTTGCCGTGCTCGGTGCATTGATCGGTGCCATCTCTTTCGCTGGCTCGTGCGTGGCTTTCGCCAAGCTGCAGGGCATCATGAACAAGGCCTTCCGTCTGCCTGCGCAGAATATCGTCAATATCGCGCTGGCCACGGCGACCGTCGTTGTCGGTTTGTCCATCGTGCTGGTCGCTACGCCCACGCCCGCACAGGTCGTCGTGTTCTTCGTGCTGGCGTTGCTACTCGGCGTGGTCGTCACCCTGCCCATCGGTGGCGCCGACATGCCGGTGGTGATCTCGCTGTTCAACGCTTTCACCGGTCTCGCTGTGGGCTTCGAAGGCTTCGTGCTGGGCATCCCGGCGCTGATCATTGCCGGCATCGTCGTCGGCGCAGCCGGAACCTTGCTGACGCAACTGATGGCCAGGGCCATGAACCGGCCGATCACCAACATCCTGTTCACGCCGATCTCCGGCGAAGCGCAGGGCGGCGCGGCGGTCGAAGGGACGATGAAAGAACTCTCCGGCCTCGATGCTGCATCCCTCATGCGCTTTGCGCAGAAAGTCATCATCGTGCCCGGCTACGGCATGGCGGTGGCGGGTGCGCAACACAAGGTATGGGAAATGGCCAAGTTGTTGGAAGAGGCCGGCGTCGAAGTCAAGTTTGCCATCCACCCGGTTGCCGGTCGTATGCCGGGGCACATGAACGTGTTGCTGGCCGAAGCAGGCGTGCCTTACGAACAGATCTTCGATCTCGAAGAAATCAACGCCGAGTTTCCGCTGGCCGATGTCGCGCTGGTGATTGGCGCCAATGACGTTGTCAATCCCGTGGCACGTACCGACAAGTCGAGCCCGATCTATGGCATGCCGATTCTCGACGTGGACAAGGCGCAGAATGTCATCGTCATCAAGCGCGGCAAGGGCGCGGGTTACTCGGGTATCGAGAACGCGCTGTTCTACCAGGACAACTGCCGCATGCTTTATGGCAGCGCCCAGCAGGCGGTGGCGGATGTGATCCAGAACATCAAGACGATGGGTTGATTTTACGGGACTTTGAAAAAACCGGCTTACGAGCCGGTTTTTTTACGGGCATTGCATACATGAATCCATAGGCCGTCATTCCGGCGAAAGCCGGAATCCAGTGTCGCGCGCTCATCCGGATCCGGCTTTCGCCGAGATGACAACCCTTGGCACGCGATGTGCGGAATACTGCGCAGAGTCTTGCATCGCGAGGGTTTTGATCATGCCCAAGTCAAAAATACACATCGGCATCTCCGGCTGGCGTTATCCGCCGTGGCGCGGCGTGTTCTATCCGAAGAAGTTACCGCAGCGCCTGGAACTCAATTTCGCTTCGCGTGCATTGTCCAGTATCGAGATCAATGGTTCGTTCTATGCGCTACAGACGCCGGAACGCTATGCGCAGTGGTACGCCGATACGCCCGACGATTTCGTGTTCAGCGTCAAGGCGCCGCGTTACATCACCCACGTCCGCAGGCTGCGCGATATCGAAGTGCCGCTGGCGAATTTCTTCGCCTCCGGGGTATTCAATCTCAAGGAAAAGCTCGGCCCGATCTTGTGGCAGTTTCCGCCGAGTTTTCGTTTTGAGGCGGACCTCATGAACGCATTCATGAGCGCGTTGCCGCGTGACACGGAAGCGGCGTCCGAGATTGCCAAGCAGCATGACATCACCCGTAACGTATTGCTCGAAATCGATCGTAAGCGTCCCTTGCGACATGCCATCGAGATACGCAATGCCAGTTTCGAGACGGAAGAGTTTGTTGCCTTGTTGCGCAAGCACCGTGTTGCGCTCGTGGTGGCGGATACGGCCGGCAAGTGGCCGTACAAGGAAGACATTACCTCGGACTTCATCTACATGCGCTTGCACGGCGCTGAGGAATTGTATGCCAGCGGTTACACGGACGAGGCCCTGAAACGCTGGCATGAACGCATCCGCGCATGGAGCAGAGGATCGCAACCAGAAGATGCTAATGACATATCCAGCGCGCCTCCGCCGCAGCATGCGTCGCGGGACGTGTTCTGCTATTTCGACAACGACATTAAGGTGAAGGCGCCATTCGATGCGGCACGCCTGTCGGCCATGCTCGGTGTGCCGCAAACGCTGATCGCGGACAAGGGGTCAGCCGTTCAGCAGCCACTCGACTATGTCAGGTGACTGACGTTTCAGACGCGCGATGCCTTCCTGTGCGCGTGAGCGCCAACCGGCGCCGCGCGATAGCAAATCCTGCCAAGCCTCTTTCACTTCGTGCGGACGTTGTTCTCTCAGCGCCGTAAGCAAGGCTGACGATTGTTGTAGATCCTTCGATGACTTGGTTGCAAAGCTACCGCTGCGCTCGCCCGCTACGAGAATCTTGTGTAGCGCGTAACGCACGGGGCTGGGAAGATTGACGACGACAGCTCCTTCGTTCGCAAACAATGCCGCTTGCTCGGTCTGTTCCAGCGAAAATTCCATGAAGCGCAGCGGCTGCAAACTGACCTTGAGCTGCGGATGCTCGAAGGGCGCGTCGCCGCCACGGTGCAGCGTGGTCAGGAAATCGATGCGGAAGTCCGGCTCCTTCGGGTTGACGTACGAGGCCAGCCCCTGCGCGGGAAGAAATCCCATCTTGAGCGATTCGATGGCGTCATGCGTATTTACCTGCAAGTTGGAAGGCAATGCGAGGGAAACCTTCTTGCCTGCATGCGCGAAATCGATGTCCTGCGTGCGTGTCGAATCTCCCCAGGAGACGCCGAGCATATTGCCGTAGGCGAGAAAAGCGTGGGTTCCGACGAGAAGGCCACCTGCAGCGAAGAAACCGAAATCTGCCAGGCGCCGCAGTACGCGGTAGTGGCGCGGAATGACAGATGCATTGCCGAGTGCAATCGCCGAGCGCACCAGCGGCGCTAGCGCGCTCGGGTTGCCCGTCTTGCCTGCTTCGTGCTCGGCAATGAGCGCGCGCAGCGTCTCGGAGTCTGCACCCACGTAAATCTGGTTCGAGCGGAGATCGGTGCCGGTGAACTGGAAGTACCAATACTTCCTTCCCTTAACGAGCTTGGAGGCGAAGCTGCCCTGCAGTCCAGCGAGCGAGCGCTGGTGTTCGAGCGCCAGGGCGCTGTCGAAGACCTGTGCGTAAGCGGCTTGGGCGCTGGCGGAGAGTTCGGTGTAAAGAGTCATGAAGTTATACTGAATTAACTGTTAAATTCAGTATAACCATCTTGGCCGCCGATGCAAGCCGGTTTAGCCCCTAGTGGTGTGCTTGTGAAATTCCGAGACGACGTGATTACGTCGTCATTCCCGCCTTCGCGGGAATGACGGAGCGCTGGTAATTTGCAAACACCACACTAGCGCAACGCCGTCATCGCGACATGGTCCATGTCCGGGAAGGTCTGGTTCTCGCCGCACATGCCCCAGATGAAGGTGTAGGCCTGCGTGCCGACGCCCGAGTGGATCGACCAACTCGGGCTGATTACGGCCTGCTCGTTACGCATGACGATGTGACGCGTTTCGGCCGGCTCGCCGCACATGTGGAAGACGACGCCGTCCGGGTTCATGCCGAAATAGAAATAGACTTCCATGCGGCGTTCATGCGTATGGCATGGCATGGTGTTCCACAGGCTGCCTTCGTCGAGCTTGGTCAGGCCCATTACCAGCTGGCAGGAGTCGACGACGCCCGGCACGATGTACTTGTAGATGGTGCGACGGTTGCTGGTACGTGCCTCGCCGATGGTTTGTGGCGAGGCTTCGTCGAGGGTGATCTTGCGCGTCGGATAAGCGACGTGCGCCGGACAGCTGTTGTAGTAGAACTTGGCGGGCGCGCTGCGGTTCTCGCTCTTGAAGCTGACGCTCTTCGCACCGCGCCCGATGTACAACGCTTCCTGATTGCCGACGGCGTGCAACGTACCATCGATCTCGACAATGCCGTCGCCGCCGATGTTGATCAGACCCAGCTCGCGGCGTTCGAGAAAATACGCGGTGCCGAAGGTCTTGCCGAGATCGTCGGGCAAGGCAATGGTGCTGCTCACTGGCATGATGCCGCCGAAGACGATGCGATCGACATGGCTGTAGGTCATGCTCAATTGATCGGCGATGAAAATCTCCTCGACGAGAAATTCCTTGCGCAGGCCTTCGGTATCGAGGGTTTTTGTGTAGGCAGCGTTGACGGCTTGGCGGGTTTGCATGGGGGGTCTCCTGCTGATATGAGCGCGGCTATCTGTTCGCGACGCTGTCGAAGTTGGATACGAAATTGAACAATATACGCCCCGGCTCGCCGGTACGTTGCACCCAGCGGTTGGCGATATCGGGCAGTCGGCCGACGAAGGCCGGGTCTCCTTCGACCGAGCCTTGCAGTTGTATCCCCTGTGACGAAATCTGGCCGTTGGCGTTGAGACGCACCTCGCCTGACAAGGTATCGAGCTTCAGGCTGGTGTTGTCCGGCTGGCTCTCGACGAGGAGCCGATAGTTGCCGAAGGGGCGGCCAGGAAAGAGATCGGACGCCGCGCCGCGCCAGAAAATCTCGGCATGCCCTTGGCATATTTTCCGCCAGTTGCATTGCCAGCGATCCGCGTTGAGGCTGAAGTCGCCATGCCAGCCCATTCGCGCGACGGTATTGGGAATCTGGTCGAGCACTTCGCGCACCGGTAACTGTATGGCGACATTGTCAGCCGACAGGCCGGTCGGCGACGCGGCCAGCGTGAAAGGCGGCAAACCGGCGACGGAGAAGGACCAGCCGATGCGTCCGCGTAGCAGGTCCGTCACGCGCCACTGCCAGCTCACCGGCGTCAGGGCCTGACGCTCGCCATTGGTGGCATCGCGTACCGACAGGCGTGCATGACCATGCCAGACGCTGCCTTGCGCGTCGAGCAAGGCCAGGCGTCCGCTACTGGCCTGCTGCAGCCAACTATCCCAGATCGTAGCCGGTGCCTGGATCAGCAGCGAGGCAATCAGCAGCGCGCAGAAGAGCAGTACATTGCGCCACATGGCGGGTTGGGCTCGGAGTCCGTTCGTCAAAGTGGCGCGAGTCGTGCTTCGAGTTGCGGACCTCCCGGCGTCTGGGCGACATCGAGATATGTCAAACGCATGGCGGAGTCGCGCTGTGTTTCCGCCAGCCACTGCACCCAGCTATCGAAGTTGATGCCCTTGCCGCTGACGATGAGTTGGTTGCCATCGTTGCGCACACTCAGTGCCAAGCCGCGCGCGGCGGCTGAACCTTGCAGCGTGCCGACGAGTTGCGCGAGGTTTGCCGCAGCGGGTGGCGGCAGGCCGCGCAGGCGCGCCAGCTCGGCCGATTCCGATTGCATACGCGCCAGTTGCGCGGCGGCACGTGGTATTGCCGCATCGAGCTGACGATGCGTTGCAGCTTGCCACGCATAGAGCAGCCACACCAGCGTCAGCACGATCAGCGCAGTGCCGACGAGGAGCATCCAGCGCTCGCGCGCATTGAGGCGCGTCAGTGCTTCGCGAGCCTGCATGCGCAGGCGCGTCAGAGTCGGCATGTCCGAGGCGTTCAAAGTGCGCTCCTTTGCAAGGCCAGCGTGCTGCCACCACGCGAAGCGCTGCGTATGCCGCGTGCTTCGAGGCGACTCTGCAAGGCGACCAGATCGAGTGGCTTGGCCAGCGTGAGGAGTAGGGTGCCGCCTTCGTAATGAATGGATTGCAGCGCAGCGGTCGAATCGCCGCCGAGCGCCACGGCGACATCGGCGAGAAGTGCCAGGGCGTCGTCGTCGGCAAGCAGACTATGACGTTGGCGTTGTGTCTGCAGTTCGCGATGCAACTGCAGTGCCGGGTCCTGCAGGGCACGGCCCGGCAATTGTGTGCGTGCCAGTTGCGTCATGCGCGCATTGATTTCCTTGAGATCGTGCTGGCGCAGCAGCGCGCTGCCGATGCCGAGCAACAAGTGGCCGAAGAAGGCCACGGCGATGAGGACAAGTGCCGGACGCAAGGCGCGCAACAGGCGGCCGCGCGCATGGGCAGGCTGGAACTCGTCGTGCAGCAGATTGGTGGCGTCCTCCGGCACGACATGCCACTGCCAGGATTTTTCCTGTATGACTTCGACATGATGTGCCGCGAGTGCATCTGCAATCTTGCTGCTCGCACCCAGCGTGACGATGCGCGCCGGCAAGCTACCTTGCGCGTGCGCCTGCATCAGCTGCATGGCGACGATGGGCGGCAAGGCCTCCGGGCCGGTCGCTGGTGCGTCGTCGATCAGCGCGCGCGTTGCCGAGAGACGCAGCAGCCAGTGTGTGCCGTCGATGGCCAGGGTCCAGCCGTCCGCAGCTTCGGGCAGGCAGGCAAGCGCTGACCAGGCGGCGTCCAGCGGCCGGCCTAGCGCTGCGAATTGTGCCGTCAGGCGCCTGAGGCGTTCGCGGGCGATGACCAGTACCGACCAGGTTTCGCCATCGCGAAATGCCGGTGTGAAATGCTGGCTGTCCGGTTCGCGCAGCAATTGCTCTTCCATGGCGAAGGGCAGGGCGCGCAACTGCTCGCGAGCCTTCGCCTGCGGCAGACGCGCTTGCGCCCAACCCACCTGTGCACCACTCAGAACCGCTTCGGTGCGTGTGGTGCGTGGCCAGTTCGCTGGCGCCGCCTGACCCGAAGCGATGACTTTGTCATGGTCGAGCACCACCCATCGGGCTTCGGGCTCGTCGGGCCAGCTATCGGAAACGAGTATGCGCAGAGTCGTCATGGATGATTACAAACGTGGAGCGAACTCACAGGATGGTTTCGCGGATGATATCGGGCCGGGCCGTACTTTGGGACTGATCCCGATGTAATAGCACTTCCATGTGCGTCGTGGCGTCGCCCCAATGCGCTCCGCCGGTCACCTGGAAATAGTAGCTTTGAACGTCCAGGAGATTCTTGTGCTGCTGGGCATAGAGTTTCGGCACCGCGGACAGACTGTCGATGAAATCCTGCACGCTGGCATAGGGGATTTGATGGCGCGACAGTGCCTGATCACGCGCACGCGTTAGATTGCTCGCTTCCGCCAGGGGCAGTCCGTCGATGTATGCAGACAACACCACGGCGGGGGCAATGTTCACGTTGATGCCATCGGCATTCTGCGGCAGCGCGCTGACATTCGGACGCAGGCGATCGAGCAATGCCGGCGTGAAGCCGCGCACCGCCAGCAGCTCGTCGACGGAAAGCAGCGGCGCCTGCGGCGGCAGGATGGTTTGCTGGTGCGAGCTGTACCAGTCTGTTTCGGCACCGTTCGGGCGAGGTTTTTCGTCGGGGTCGATCCAGTCGATGATGGCGTCGCACAGCGCATTTGCCTGAGCGGCAGGGATATCGAGATTGGCCAGCAAGCGCAGGAAAATCGCCTGCTGCGTCGGATCGACGGTGCCCTGGCTGACCAGATTGTTGAGGTTGAAGCGGCTCGATAGCTCTTGTATCTTGCCACTGAGTTGGCCCTCGTCGATGGGCATCGGCGGCACGGTGATGGCCCACTCCTCGCCCAGATGATCGACGTTGCCGGTCGGCAATGCGTTGCCGCGAATCTTGTCGAACTGCAGGACGTTGCGTGCCCAGTCGACGGCTCCGCGCGCCAGCCAGCGTGCTTGCGCCTGATCGGCGCGTCCGCTCAACTGTCCGATCGCAGCGCCATGCTCGGCCACAATGGCGCTGGCGATGGTGGCGATCAGTGCCACGGCAAAGATTGCCATGAGAATAGCGGCGCCGCGTTGTCGAGAATATGCGTTTCGCATTGTTCGGGGGCGCTCAGCGCAGGGCAAAGAGACGTTGTATATGACCGACATCGTCGATATCCATGTCGAGGCGCAAGCCAATCGGCAGTCCGCCGGCTTGAGCTTGCGGCGGCCAGCTGTCTGTCCATTGTCCGTTCGATGCCATTGCTTCCCAGTGCACGTTGCGCACGCCTTCGATGAGCTTTTCGGCGCTGATATTGTCTTGCGCTGCAGGGACCGGCATGTTGTGCGTCCAGCGCAGCAACATGAGCTTGTCACCGTCGAGCCGGAAGCCGGCGAGGCGCGCGCCTTGTACAGAATCCATGCGCCAATAGATCAGGCGTTGCTGGCCGTCGGGTAATTTCTGCAGCTGAAAACCGGGCAGGCCATTGCTTGCGAGAGCGGGTGTCGAGGTCGACACGTCGCGCTCGGCAATCTGCAGAAAATTGTGTTCGATCAGCGAAAACCCGCGCGAGAGTTTCTGCCAGCGCTGGCTGACTGCAACGATGTGCTCGCGACTGTTCAGCGCACTGTCGATGCCGCGCCACGACATGATGCCGAGCACCGCCATGACGACCAACGCCACCAGCAGTTCGATGAGGGTCAATCCGGACGAAGGTGTGTGTCTCATGCGCATCATGATCGCGACGCGATGCCGATCAGACGCGCGAGTACGACGCCGTCATTATTGGAGACCTTGACGTCGATGCGCCTGAACAAGGGCAGGTCGAGCGCGCGAACATCGATGTGCCAGTGAAAGCGTCGGCCGCCTTGTTCGATATCGCCGTCCGTGCCACCGACGTCGGGAAACTGTCCTCGCGAATTCTGCATGCGCAGCTCTGCCAGGCGGTCCTGTGCAATCCACTCGGCGATGTAGCGCTCACTCAGCTCCGCGGTGCGCAGTGCAACGAGATTGATGCCGCGAAAAGCGGCAGTGAGCACGATGGCCAACATGGCAAGCGCAATCAATACTTCCAGCAGGGTGAAGGCGTGCTGGCGACGCTTCATGACTTCGCTCCCTGCGCTGCCGCGCCGATATTATCGGCGGCATCGATATCCACTTCGCCGGTCGAGCGTCCGCTCAGCAAGTGCGCACCATCTGGTGTCGCGATATGCAGTTCGAATGGCGGCGCTTCGGCGCTGAAAACGATATGCGGATTGCCGGGCTCGGTGGCATGTCCGGCTATGCTCAGGGCTTGCGGCGCCAGACCGGCACGCCAGTCGTGTTCGGCCAGTTCGCGCGGCTCGAATAGTAGTTGCCATTTGCCGGCGGTATCGAGCTGACTGAAGCGGTAGCTGCCGGGCAGAAATTCCACCTGGATCGGGCTGCCGTGCACGGCGGCGCGCTCGGCGGCAAATTCTAGTACGCGGCGCAGACGTTCGACTTCATCGGCCGTATTGCGCCGGTCCAGCAGGCCGAAGTTTACGCTCACCGCGCCGATGGTGATGCCGACGATCAGCATCACCACCAGTACTTCAATCAGCGTGAAGCCGGGGCTTCGCGCGCGCCTGGCAGCGCGAGGGCCGTATATGACAGGAGCGTATTGCACGCCAGCTCGGCTTTACATCCACGAGCCGATGTCGGCATTGCTGCCTTCACCGCCCGGTTCATGATCGGCGCCCAGACTCCAGACGTCGACGTCGCCATGCAGGCCCGGTTGCAGATATTGAAGGTCCTGGCCCCACGGATCCTTGGGCAGCTTCTCCAGGTAGCCGCCTTTCTTCCAGTTGGGCGCAAGTGGGGCGATGCTGGGGGGTTTGACCAGCGCGTCGAGACCTTGCTCGCTGCTTGGATAGACGCGGTTGTCGAGTTTGTAGAGACGCAGCGCGGTCATGATCGTGGCGATGTCCTGACGTGCGGCGGCGACGCGTGCCTCGTCCGGCTTGTCCATGATCTTCGGCACGATCAGCGCGGCCAGGATGCCCATGATGACGATGACGATCATGATTTCGATCAGGGTGAAGCCGCGTTGTTTCGATTCGGGGCTATGCATGAAAATCTCCGGGAAAACGCTGTGGAAGTTTTGTCACTTCACCAGCGCATTGAGTTCGATGATGGGTTGCATCACGGCCAGCACGATCAATAGCACCGCGCCGCCCATGCATAGCAGCAACATGGGTTCGAGCAGGGTGGTGAGTGTCAGGCTGCGATTTTCCACTTCGGCTTGTTGCAATTTGGCGCAACGTGCCAGCATGGCGGACAGCTCGCCCGTGGCTTCGCCGCTGGCCAGCATGTGAATCAGCAAAGGGGGAAAGCTGCGCGTCTGGCGCATCGCCGCGGAGAGCGATGCGCCTTCGCGCACGCGGTCGGCGGCGGTGGCGACGGCATCCTTGAGCGGCAGACTTTTCATGACCTGACGGCCTGCATCGAGGCCCGCCAGCAAGGGCACGCCGGCACTGACGAGGATGGCCAGGGTGCTGGCGAAGCGTGCCGTGTCGAGCGTGCGCAAATGACGTCCGAGTAACGGCAGGCTGAGCAACCACAAATGCCAGCGACGTCGCAAAGCATCGTCGCGCAGCGCCTGACGGAAAGCGAAAATCGCTGTGATGATCAGCAGCAGCAACCATGGTCCCCAACTGCGCAGGAAGTTGCTGCTGGCGATCAGCGCACGCGTGAGCAGCGGCAGGACCTGGTGCGATTGCACGAAGACTTCGGCCACACGCGGCACCACGTAGGTCATCAGACCAATGATAACCAGCATCGCCACGGTGGTGACGATGGCCGGGTAGAGCAGCGCCTGCAGCATCTTGCGGCGTAGCGCATCTTGTTGTTCGAGATAGTCAGCCAGCATTTCCATGACGAAGGGCAGTTGCCCGGATTTCTCGCCGGCCGAGACGGAAGCGCGATAGATCGTCGGGAAGGCGTTGTCGAAGCGGTCCAGCGCGGCGCGTAGCGAATAGCCCGACATCACCTCGCTGCGCACGGCAGCAAGCAAGGCGCGTGCGGTTGGCTTGTCGGTTTGCTCGGAGACAGCCTGCAGCGCTTGTTCGACCGTCAGCTTGGCGGATAACAAGGCCGAGAGCTGGCGCGTCAGCAGGCACAGTTCGGTCGTGCCGATGCGCAGGCGCTGTTGCCCCTGGCGATTCTCCGCAAGCGTCGTAATGCTGGTCGGATACAGGCCGCGTTCGCGCAATATGCTGCGTGCATGGCGCGAGTTATCGGCTTCGAGTGTGCCGCTCGTTTCGCTGCCTTGCGTATCGAGTGCCTGATAGGAGAATGCTGCCATGGTTAGCGGGCGCCTTGCCGGCTCAGTCGCGCGTGACGCGCAGCAGTTCTTCGGCAGACGTCGTGCCGTCAGCAAGCAGTCGCCGGCCGTCATTGCGCAGCAGACGCAGGCCGTAGTTCAGAGCCGTATCGCGAATGAGATTTTCCGGCTGGTTATCGTGTATCAGCGCGGCCAGTACCGCGTTCACTTCGAGCAGCTCGTAGATGCCGGTACGGCCGTTGTAGCCAGTCTGCGTGCACTGCGCACAACCGGTCGGGGCGTACAACTGCTGGCCGGGCTTGACGCCGAGCAACTCGTAATCGGTGGGCGTGGATGCGCGCTGTGTGCGGCAATGCGCGCACAGGCAGCGCACCAGGCGCTGGGCGAGCACGCCGCGCAGGCTGGAGGCGAGCAGGAAGGGCTCGATGCCCATATCGATCAGTCGTGTGACGGCAGCGCTGGCGTCGTTGGTGTGTAGCGTGGCCAGCACCAGGTGGCCGGTGAGGCTGGCTTGCACGGCGATCTGCGCCGTTTCCAGGTCGCGGATTTCGCCGATCATTATGACATCCGGGTCTTGCCGCAAGATCGCGCGCAGCGCGCGGGCGAAGGTCAGTTCGATGCGCGGATTGACCTGGATCTGGCCGACGCCCGGCAGGTCGTATTCGATCGGATCTTCGACAGTGACGATGTTGCGCGTGGTGCTGGAGATTTCACGCAGCGCGCCGTACAGCGTCGTCGACTTACCAGAGCCGGTCGGGCCGGTGACCAGCACGATGCCATGAGGTTGCGCCAGCAGGCGGCGGAAGGATGCCAGCGTCGTCGCTTCCATGCCAATGGTATCGAGGCCGAAATTGCTGGAAGTCTTGTCGAGCAGGCGCAGCACAATGCGCTCGCCGTGTTGCGTCGGCAGCGTTGATACGCGCACGTCGATGGCGCGGCCGGCGATGCGCAGACCGATGCGACCATCCTGCGGCATGCGCTTTTCGGCGATGTCGAGTTCGGCCATGATCTTGATGCGTGACACCAGCGCGGCGTGCAGGGCGCGATGCGGCCGGGCAATCTCGATTAGCGTGCCGTCGCGCCGATAGCGCACGACGCAGTAGCGCTCGAAAGGCTCGATATGCACATCGGATGCGCGCTCGCGGATCGCCTGTTGCAGCAGCGCATTGATCATGCGGATGATGGGCGCGTCTTCCTGCGTTTCCAGCAGGTCCTCGATGATGGGAATGTCTTCCATCAGGCGCGAGACATCGACGTCCTGACCAAGATCGTCGACCACCGAAGCAGCGTCACTGGTGCCTTCGCCGTATGCCTCCGACAGGCGTGCGTCGAAACTGCCGCGCGATGCGGTAGTGAGCTTGAGCGGCAAGCCGAGCATGCGTCGCACTTCGACCAGCGCCTCCGGCCGTACATCTTCGCGCACCAGCACGCTGGCGCTGTCGTCCTCGGCCGCTAGCAGCAGCACGCCGTGGGTACGGGCGAAAGCGTAGGGCAGGGCGTCACTCATCACTTGCTTGTGGGGGACTTGGTCGACGGGTCTGAAACGGCGGGCGTGGTCAGTGTCGACCCGGTTGCGGGTATCTTCAACCTGGTGTCGAGCATGAGCGGCAAGGAGGGTTGCTCAGCGTCCGGGGGGAGGATGCCGGTCGTCGAACTGGCCTTCTGTTGGCCGATGACATAGTCATAACGACTGCCGGTCAGAGAATTCGCATCCTCGGCCGAACGCAGGATAACCGGGCGCAGGAAGATGATCAGATTGGTCTTGCTGTGCTTGCGAGTGTCATAACGGAAAAGGGCGCCGAGCCAGGGAATGTCGCCAAGCAGCGGCACCTTGTCTACGCCGCCGGTGTAGCTGTCTTCTACCAGACCCCCCAAGGCCAGGAAGGCGCCATCGTCGACGATGACAACGGAATCGAGCGAGCGCTTGCTGGTCACCGGCCCGGTAACCGAATTGTTCGACAGCACGGTAGAGGCTTCTTCCGAGATCTCCATGCGGATGGTGCCGCCTTCGGTAATCTGCGGCTTGATCCGCAGCGTCAGGCCCACGTCCTTGCGCTCGATGGTTTGAAAGGGATTGGCGACGCCTGTTGCGTTGTTGGTGAAGGTACCCGTAATGAATGGCACGTTGCTGCCGACGACGATCTTCGCTTCTTCGTTGTCGACCGTCACGATGCTCGGCGTCGACAGGATGTTGGTCTTGCTGTCCGATTCCAGCGCGCGCGCCAGCGCGGCGATATTGACGATGGTGCCGACACCCGGGATGGTCACCGAGCCGCTGCCGATGGCCAGGTTGAGGCCGGCGCCCGCTGTGCCGGGATTCTGCGAGATATTGAGAATGTTCTGACTCGGCGTGCCGAAATTCGTGCCGCCGAACACGGTGGTCTTGCCGCTGGTTGGCACGGCACTGTTCCACTGGATGCCGAATTCGCTGGTGCGGTCGGCGCTCACCTCGGCGATCAGCGCTTCGACATAGACTTGCGCGGGTCGACGGTCGAGCTGCTCGATGACGCCGCGCAGGCTGTTGTAGAGACTATCGGAAGCGTTGATGAGCAGGGAGTTGGTCGAGGTGTCCGCGTAGACGTAAGCGCCATTGACGGCAGTACCAAAGCTGTTCAACGCACTGTTGTTGGCGCCTGGCGCAGTGGCCACTGCATTTATGCCAGCGTTCTGAGTATTGTTGCTGCTGACCGGCGCCGAGCGCGTCGCAGTGCCCGCACTGTTCTGGGATGTGTCGCCGGAAGCAATGGCGCGCAGGGACTGCGCGATCTTGGTGGCATCGCCGTTCTTCAGATAGACCACGCGCAGATTGCTGAGGCTGCCCGATTGATCGAGCTGCGCAATCATGCTGCGCACGGCCTGGATGCGCGAGCGATTGTCGGAGCGCACCAGCAGCGAGTTGCTGCGCGGGTCGGCAATGATGCTGACTTTCAGGCTTGGATCGGCGGTGGCCACTTCGGTAAACAATTTGCTCAGCATGCCGGCCATGTCTACGGCCGAAGCGTTGAGAACCGGGATGACCTGCGCATCGCCCTGTGGCACGTCGATGGATTCGATGATGCGCCGTATGCGACTGACATTTTCCGCATAGTCGGTGACGACCAGCGAGTTGTTGCCGGGATAGACGCTCACCGTGTTGTTCGGTGTCACCAGCGGACGGATGACCTGAACAAGCTGGGCGGCCGATTCGTACTTGATCTGGAAGACTTCGGAGACGATGCGATCGCCGTTGCCGGCCGCTGCGTTTTTGCCGGAGGGCACGGCATGCAGTTTGGCGTCGGCTTCCGGCAGTACCTTCGACACATTGCCGCTTTCGACAACGGCATAACCTTGCAGGCGCAGTGCGGAGAGGAGGATCGGATAGACCAGCGAGCGGTTCACGGGCCGACTGGTGACGATGTTGATGGTGCCTTTGACGCGCGGGTCGATGATGAAGTTGCGGCCGGATATCTTGCCGACTGCACGTACCACGGCGTCGATATCGGCACCGTTGAAATTGAGCGAAACGGTTTCTCCGCTTTCAACGACATCGGCGGTCTGTGCGCTTGCCGGGGACTGCCCCGCTTTGTCGACGGGCTGAGCGATTTGTGCCGTACTTGCCGACGTATATAGCGTGAGCAGCGTCGCGATGAAAAGAGGCAGAAGAGTGGGCAGAAATTTGAACGAAGGCATCAGCGTATTTTGCTTTATATGACGATTAATTGTCGGCCGGGGCGGAGCTGCCTGCGGGCTGATTCTGTGGCATTGGCTGATTCGCGCGATTCTGCAGGGTTCCTGTGGCCGAGCGCGATGCCAGGCTCAGCTTGATCTGCTCGTGCGTGCCATTGCGATCGACTTCCACGGCATCGGGCAAGACGCGCAGCAGCTTGATGCCGGGTGCGATCAGGTCGCCTTCGACGAAGGCGTCGGCCGGCGTTGCGCCGTTCCTGATAATGGCGAAACCGGGCAGTTTGCCCCAGCGCGTAGATACGCCCGTAACCACCAGGTTCGAGTCCGACGCGGCACCGGTGGCAGCCGGCGCCGTAGCGATACCGAAGAGCTGGCGGGAGGCGATGTCTTGCGCGGCGGTCTGCGGATCGCTGACCGTTACGGGCTGCGCGGATTCGATCGCTGTGCCGCTGAAATGCCAATACCATGTTGCGGCAATCCACGCAGCAAGCGCCAGCGCCAACAACCATGTGCTGCCGATAAGCAGCTTTGGAGCCAAATCAGACGACCGAATGGATAGTTGCATGTCGCTCAGGAGCTATCAAGGCAGTGAGGGCTGCGGTTTGGCTGGTGGGCGCAAACCGGCCGTCGATTCTAGCAAGGCTGCCAGTATCGCTCAAATCGGCGTACTTCATTGCGTACGGGCAGGACTGCCCGGCAATTCCCGAGGGCCGAGCCAGCCACTATTCGCCGACCTCGCGGGCCTTACGGTCGCGCTCGACGCGCAGGATGTAACGCTGGATGGCGTTGGCCATGGGCACCGGCAGGTCTTCGAACTGGCAACCAGCACGCAGCATGTCGGTGCCGCTGCGGTTGGTGATGCGGAAGATATTGCGCACCCGCAAGGTGGTGGTCACAGGGCCGAACTCGGGCAGATCGAGACGGCAATCCATGTATTTCTCATCCGCGCTGAGCGACATGTCCTTGGGCGGTACGATCACGGCCACGCCGCCGCCGGAGATGTCGATGACACGCGCTTCTACACGGCTGTTCAGGTTTGGCGCCGGGATGCGGCAGATGAGCGAGTGCGAGACGGGTGCGGTGAGGCGGTAGTACTCGCGGCGTTGCAGGCGCAGCAAGACCTCCGGCGCATCGGCAAGCAGGGCGGGGTATTTGCCGAAATGCGCCATGCGCGGCCGCGTGACGGAGAACTGTACCTTCACCTTGTCGAGCTGCGTGAGGCACAACAGGCTGTTGGCCGAGCCTGCTTCATGGTTGAGCGCATCGTCGTTGCCGACGTCCAGATAAAGGCTGCGATCGTCATCGTTGACTGACAGCACGCTGGTCATGACAAAGCGCGCGCTGTCGCCCAGGTATGCCGTTATCATGCAACGGCGCGCCGCCAGCTGACGCAGGATGTAGCCGATCTCGCGCCGTTCATGCAGCAGATATTGCTCGAAATCATCGGACTGCAGAAGCTCGAATTTTGCTGCGGGATGTGCTTTGTCAGCCATGCCGTGGGTTTCTCACTAAAGGTCTTGGCAAGTATCTCTGGATGTCTGACGACTATACACCAGGCGCCGGCTTTGCCGCCGCAGGCAAGCCTTGCTCCATCTGGTACAGCCAGGCAAGTAGCTCCGCAATGGCAACGTAGAGGGCCGGCGGTATGCGTTCGTCAAGGTCGACCTGCATAAGCAACGACACCAGTTCCGGCGATTCGTGCACATACACACCGGCGCTGTGTGCCCGCGCGATGATTTCCTGGGCGATCAGCCCGTGGCCCTTGGCGACAACTTGCGGTGCGCTCTCGCCGGCGTGATAGGCGAGGGCGACGGCCGATGAGCGCGGCGGATGGGTGTCGGAGCCGGATTTCACGTGGCCTCCACATGCTGAGCCGCGAAGCCGGTCATGGGCACGCCCGCGGCCTCCAGCGCGTTGCCGAGCGCTTCGCTGCCGTCCTGTAATTGTTGTGCGGCCTGTGCTGTGTCCGCGCTGACGCGGACGGCAACGCCGGCCGCCGTCACGATGAGTTGTGCCTCGATACCGCCGAGCCGTGGCATCTTCAATCGCAGCGTACTTTGCCACGGTGCCGGTTCGTTGCCGTCGCCTTGTTCAGACGAGGATTGCGGCTGGCCTTCGGGGTCGAAGATTTGCCACTGCATGGTTTGCCCAGGCCAAACCTGTCCTTGCCACATTGCCTGGTGGGTCGCCAAGGTATCGAGTTGCTGATGTACCAATGGCATGAGCTGATCGGCGATCTTCAATGCGGTGCTATGAGCGGGCGGTGTGTCGTCGCCAGCTCGCGTACGCTGTATGCCGTTATCATTTTCGGTCAGTGGCGTTGCGGCGCGTGGAGAAAGATCGAGTTTGGCGTTTTGTGACGGTGTAGCTTGAGATTGTGAAGACTGCGAAGCGCCTTGTGCTGCCGCATGTGCCGCCGCGTCTTCGGGTAGCGGCGGTTGGCTGCCTGGGGCAGTGCCTTGCGGACTGGTGAGAATGCTGGCTTGTGGCGCCAGAGACGGCAACAAGGTGCCGACGCGTGCCTGTGGCTCGCGCAGCAGGCTCTCCAGCGGCGTCTCGCCTTCCACCCATTGCGCCTGGTGCGATTCATAGAACAGACCGCTTTCGCTCACAGCCTGGCGCAGCAAGGGTGTGAGCGTGCTGGCCTTGGTCGGCGGCCCTGGCAGCAGCGGTTCGTTGCGATTGAGCGTGGCAGCCGGTGTTTCGCCCTGGCGGCCGGTAAGCAACTGGCTGATCAGTTGTCCGGCGGGGCTCAGCTTGGGTTGTAACGCGGCTGTCGTGGGTTCGGCCGGATCGGCGAGTCTGGCGGTTATGGTTTTGTCATTAGTGCCGGTCACGACCAATTCGAGCACATCGCCGGACTTTGCACTGTTCGGCACGGCCAGGGTAACGGTACGCCCGGCGACGAGCGCGCGAAAGGTGCCGTCGGGCAGGGGACTTTCTATCTTTGCGGAGAAGCGCTGACCCGTCTCCAGGTCCGGAAGATCCGAAGGGATATCCTGCACGCGAACGAGGGATTTGACCTCGCTGTCGATGAGTAGGCGCAGTCGGGAAGCGAGGTCCGCTGGAATCACGTGTAGCTCACTTTCCGCATGCGCATGATTGCAGCTTGCCGAGGCATGGCAAATGGAAGTGGCACGGGATGCGGGAGCTGCTCATCGGGGCAACGCCGGTGGCCGTTCAATGTCCGCCGCTGTACGCCTTGCGCACGTTGCGTTCCAGAAGGGAGCCCGCTAACAGGGCGCGGACGCGGGTCATCCACGGTTCCGTATGACGACGGATTTCCCGGTCATCGGCGAGCATGCGCAGAATCAGATCGCGTTTGTGCAGACGCTGCGACTCATCCAGATCGACGTGAATGCCATTTGCATCTTCGGTACGCAGACGGTCGCGCAGGACTGCGACCTCTCGCTCAAGCGAACTGAGCAGGGCCCAGTCATTCTCGCGCGCAGCCTCGGCCATCATGCCAGTGAGCCGGCACATGGTTTCGTAATGTGTCAATGAGTTGTCCTGCATGGCCATCTCAATCAGCCTGTTCCATGCCAACGTCGTTATTTGACTGGCTCAACTGCTGACCCATCTGCGCCCATGCTTCGCGTAGTTCGTTGAGCAAGCCCGATACTTCGTTGAGGATCGCTTCATTGTTCTCGGCATTGGCGAAAAAGAGTCGCTGGCACATGTAATCGTAGAGCGATCCCAGGCGAGTTGCCAACTCGCCACCTGCTTCGCTGTCGAGGCTCGCCTTGAGACCGTAGGTGATGATTTCGATTGCCTTGGAGGTCGACATGCCCTTGGCGACCAGATCGCCATTGGCCATCGAAATCGCCGCGCTATTGATGGCGAGCAGCGCGCCATCGAACAACATCATCACGAGCTGGTGCGGGTTAGCGGTGCTCACGTTGGTTTCGACGCCGACTCTGGCATAGGCGGCTGCAGATTGAGTTGCGAACATGTTATTCCTTGCGAGGTGTTGTCGTTTCAAATGGGCCGGTTGTGCGTTCGTTTCTTCAAACCGGATTTCACAACTTGGCCAACTGCTGCGTCAGAAAATTGCCGGTGCTGGTCAGGCTTGCAATCGTGGTATCCATGGCGCTGAACTGGGCGCGGTAACGTGCTTCGATTGCCGTCATGCGGGTTTCGAGGCTGGCGATACTCTTGTCGGTGGACTTGATGGTCTGGGTCAAACCGTCTGTACGTGCGGTCAGAACGCCGCCGTCGCCGAGAATGGATTTGATGCTGGTGGCGATCTGCGAGGCGAAGCCAGAGGTCGTCGTGCCAGTGATGAACAGGCTGGCAACGTCCTTGGTCGGATCCGACAGTGCGGCAGTGAGTTTGTCGCTATTGACCGCGAGCTTGCCGTCGACACCAATCTGGATACCGATATCCGAGAGGCGAGCGAGATTCGTGGTAGTGCCTACAGAACTGCCTACGATGCTACGCAATTGCGACTGAATGGTGCGCACCGAAGCTTCGCCATTGAGCGGGCCGGCGGTTTTGGAGGACGCATTGTAGCTGCTCTGGCTACTCATCAAGCCCACTGCGTTGTTGTAGGCCGTGACGAAGGTATTGATTTTTGCAGCGATCGCCGTGGTATTGCTGCTCACGTTCAAGGTCGTTGCCGTCGTCGTCTTGGCTGTGAGATTGAGCGTCACGCCACTCAGCGCATCCGTGATCTTGTTGGATGGACGCGTCATCGCAATGCCGTCGAGCGTGAAGGACGCATCCTGCGCGCTCTGCGTGGAGAGCATGCTGGAAGTTCCTGCGGACGCCGGGTCGAAGTCGAACCCTGCGAGCCCAGATAATTTGTAGGCGTTGCTTGCACCGGTGTCGTTTGAGGAAACGACCAGTCGCGTGAAAGTGCCATCGTTGACGAGCGAGGCTGTAACACCGGCGTTGGCGCCGTTGATAGCATCACGCAAACCTGAAAGGGTGTTGTTACTCGAATTGATGGTGACAGAGAATGACTTGGTCGCGTCGGGCGTGAAGCTCGTACCGTTGTAGGTACCCAGATTGATTTGCAGCGTGCCCGTTGGAATTGTCGAGGTTGCGCTGGCGTAACCGGTGCTCCTGACCTTTTCGGTTTGTGCCAATTTGTCGACCGACAACGAATAGCTACCCGCCGTCGCCGTGCTATCCACCGTTGCCGAAGCGATCGTGGTATCGGCAACAACTGCCGTATTGGAAGCAAAATTTTGCCGCGTTTGCAATGCTGTTGCCGCATCCTGCAAGGAAGACAGCGTGCTCTTGAGCGTGCCGTATGCCGACAACTGAGTTTGTATGCCGCTTTCTTTGGTCTGCAAATTGTTGATGGGCCGACGTTCCAGCGCCATCAATTTCGTGACAAGACTCTCGACGTCGATGCCCGAACCTAAGCCTGCTGAAGTAATGGTTCCTGTGGCCATGACTGTTTCTCCTGATCAAAACACCAGTTTCGTCGCAACGAAACTTCAAGCTTTCTGCTTAACAAATAGACCGGAGAGCTTGTCGATTGATCGGGTAATAGCCAGCAATTCTTCGCTGGGGATCTGCCGGATCACCTCGTTTGTTGAGGCATCTACCACTTTGACAACGGAACGTCCGGTCGCGTCATCGATTGAGAATTGCAGGTTTCGTGCCACGGGCGCCAGCGCCTTTTTGACTTCGCTCATGGCTTGGTCCAATTGTTCTCGACTTGGGGGCGTTGCCGCGACTGCTTCGGAAGGCGTCGCCTGCGCGTCAGACGCATCGGGCGTCTCGCGTGCAAGGGCTGGAGATGGACTCACTGCCGAGGCGGGTGTGATGTAAGAGCTTACTGGTTGGATTGCCATGTCATGGCCTCCTTGTTACTAAATAGGAGCCGGCGGAGCCGGCCCCCATTTCGAGACTACTTAACGCAACAGACTCAGCACTTGCTGGGGCAAGCTGTTGGCTTGCGCCAGCATGGCAGTACCGGCTTGTTGCAGGATCTGATTACGTGACAGGCTGGCTGTTTCCGAAGCGAAGTCGGCATCGACGATACGTCCGCGTGCGGCCGATTGATTCTCGACAGCAATCTGCAGCGAAGAGATCACGGCGCCGGTACGGTTCAGCGCCGCGCCAAAGCGCGCCCGTGCCGTTGTCAGCGTGTTGATGCCCGAGTCCAGGTTGGTGATCGCCGCTAGCGCCAGCGAGGCTGCCGAAATCTGGATCGAACTGGAATCGATCGCCAGGGTCGAAGCGCGCAAATCCACCGTGCTGACCGTGATCTGGTCATTGGTGGTGGTACCGGCACCGACCTGGAAGGTCAGCGTCGAACCGCTGTTGAGCAGATTGATGTTGTTGTACTTGGTCGCCTCACCCAGACGCGAGACTT
>JAQGMF010000012.1 GCA_028292505.1 Rhodocyclales bacterium | reverse complement strand
GCGACATTGAGTATTCCTGGAGTAATTCCGCAATGATGAATCTCTATTCCGGAACAACGGACCCGTTCTCGCACCGTTGCCGGATCGTGCTCTTCGAAAAGGGCATGGACTTTCAGGTGGTCGACGTTGACCTGTTCAACAAACCTGAAGACATCGCCGTCATCAACCCGTACAACCGGGTGCCGGTGCTCGTTGATCGTGACCTCGTGCTCTACGAGGCCAACATCATCAACGAGTACATCGACGAGCGTTTCCCGCACCCGCAGCTGATGCCCCCGGACCCGCTGATGCGCGCTCGGGCACGCCAGCTGCTGCATACGCTGGAGCTGGAATTGTTCTCGCATATCGAAGCGCTGGAGAAGAACCAGAAGGGCGTCGACAAATCGCGCACGCATGTGCGTGACCAGCTGACGCAGTTGGCCCCGATTTTCGCCAAACAGAAGTTCATGCTCGGCGACGAGTTCTCGATGCTCGACGTGGCCATCGCGCCTCTGCTGTGGCGCCTTGAGCACTATGCGATCGAATTGCCGAAGACGGCAGCGCCGTTGGCGAAATATGCCGAACGGATTTTCTCGCGTCAGGGTTTCATCGATGCGCTTACACCCTCCGAGCGCGCCATGCGCAGATAAGTACGCATTGGCCTACTGCGCGGCTCGATCTTGAGGCTGCGATGCTCGCCGTACTTGTGTACGGCTGTGCTTCTCCCCTCAACCTCGAGCCGCTCGCTACGGCCACTGCGCACTTATCTCCTGGAATTGAATGATGTGTTTCCGGGTTGAGCGAGAGTACGATGGGTCTTGCCGTAAGAGACTGCCGTAAGAGACTTTTCCCACGGCAACGCCGAAGGTCAGCAAGATCATGAGTGATATCCCATCCACCAAGCCGTATCTGATCCGCGCCATTTTCGATTGGTGCGTGGATAACGGCTACACGCCGCACATCATGGTATCGGTGGATGCCCACACGCGCGTGCCGATGGCGTTCGTGCGCGATGGGCGCATCGTGCTCAACATCGCGCCGTATGCCACGCACAAGCTGGCGATCTCCAACGACGAGGTGACTTGCCAGGCGCGCTTTGGCGGCGTGGCACAGTCGCTGCTGGTGCCGATGAGCAATGTGATGGCCATCTACGCGCGCGAGAACGGGCAGGGCATGGCCTTCGAGGCAGGCCCTGGGGCCAAGGATGTCGGTGTGGAACTGCACGCCGATCCGAACGTGCAGGCAGCCGATGACGACAGCATGGGCGAGCCGGATCCGACGCCCGCGTCCACAAGCAAGACCGACGATAGACCCGAGCCGCCGCCGAAGTCGGGCGTGCCGGGCAGACCTCACCTGCGCATCATCAAGTAGCGCACTGCACGGCCTTACCCTTTTCACTGGGGCTTAACCGGAAACCAGGTCATGCACGTCCACACGAGTCCGCACGCTTCCCAGGAATGGGTAATGCCACATCATTTCGATGAAGGCAACCCCGCCGCCGAACGCAGCACGCGCTGGGTGCTCGTCATCACTTTGTTGATGATGGTCGCGGAGATTGTCGTTGGTTTCTTTTCCAATTCCATGGCGCTGCTGGCCGATGGCTGGCATATGAGTTCGCATGCCATCGCCATAGGCATGGCGGCATTGGCCTACACCATGGCGCGGCGTCATGCGGGCGACCCACGCTACGCCTGGGGGACCTGGAAGATCGAAGTGCTCGGCGGTTTTGCGAGTGCCTTCGCGCTGGTCGGTGTGGCCGGTGTCATGGCCTGGAGCTCGGCCGAGCGCCTGATCTCGCCCTTGCCGATCCAGTATGGCGAGGCGATCTGGGTGGCGGCCGTCGGGCTGGTGGTGAATCTGGTCTGCGCGAAAATTCTGCATGGCGCGCATGCCCAGCATGACGATGACCACAACCATCATCACCATCACGAGCATGGGCACAATCATCATGGCCACCATGGTGCTCATGTGGACGTTAATCTGCGTTCAGCCTATGTGCATGTCCTCGCCGACGCTATGACATCGGTATTGGCGATCGCGGCACTGGGCGGTGGCTTATTGTTCGGCTGGCAGTGGCTCGACCCGGCCATCGGGCTGTTCGGCTCCGCCGTGGTGGCGGTCTGGGCGGTCGGCCTGCTGCGCAATACGAGCGCCGTGCTGCTCGATCGCGAGATGCAAGGTCCCATCGTCGATCAGCTCAGAGCAGCGGTGCTCGCGCCATCCAATGGAGGCGACATCGAGATTGCCGATCTGCATCTGTGGCGCGTCGGGCGTTCGCGTTATGCTTGCATCATAGGTTTGGTGACGCATCGCCTCGATATCGAGCCGCAGCACGTGCGCACCTGGCTGGCCGATGTGCCCGCGCTGTACCACGTGAGCGTCGAGATCAATCACTGCGGCGCCTGTGTGCCTGCTGTCTGAGCGCATCTCAGTCCGAAACGTCGACCTCGTCCTGCTCTTGCGACGCAATGGGCGTGACGGTCACGCCGACCTCCACTTCGTGTTCGCCACCGCCGAGAATGACACCGCGCAGGGGTGATACATCCGAGAAATCGCGGCCCCAGGCGAGCATGACGTGCTTGTCGCCAGGCACGATGTTATTCGTCGGGTCCAGTGCTAACCAGCCGTGCGAGGGGATATAGAGCGCCACCCAGGCGTGCGAGGCATCGGCGCCGACGAGGCGCGGCTGGCCGGGTGGCGGCTGTGTGAGCAGGTAGCCGGATACATAGCGCGCCGGCAGGCCCAGTGCGCGCAGGCAGCCGATCATAAGATGGGCAAAGTCCTGGCAGACACCACGACGGATTTCCAGCACGGTTTCGATCGAGGTGGTGACGTGGGTGGCGGTCGAGTCGAATTCGAAATCCTCGTGAATGCGCGTCATCAGATCCAGCGCTGCTTCGGCGATTTGCGCGTCCGGTACGAAGCTGGTACTGGCGTATTCGCGTAGCGAGGGCGTGTGCGGCACGAGCGGCGAGGGGAACAGGAACTCCGCCGCGGCGCTGTCGGCGTCCTGGCCCCAGCGTGTCTCGGCGAAGTATTGACGCACGTCTTCCCACTTCTCGCTTTCCGCTGGCGTATTCGGTTCGCGTCGTACGTCGACTTCACTGGTGGCCGTAATGGCGAGTTTGGCGTGAGGGCTGATCAATTCGAAACGCGCCAGCTTGTTGCCGAAATAATCTTGTCCTTCGTCGATGTGCTCCGGCGACGGATCGACCGTCAGGCTATGCGATAGGCAGGTCTGCTCCTCGTCGTCGCGCGGGTGCAGATGCGCAATCTGGAAGCTCAGGCCGACCGGGCTGCCATATGCGTATTGGGTAAGGTGCTCGATCCTGTAGATCATATGCAATCAGCTTATCGTCGTGCGCGCATCGAGGTGACTGAAGTAGCGATTCTGCAGGAAATTGGCGAGCTGGTTACCGGCTTGCCAGGACTCCTGCAGCAACGTGCGTAGCGCGGCGGTCTGTACGCTCGAATTGATCCAATCTTCTGGTTTGCGCGTGAGCAGTTGTTCGGCCAGCAGTCGCAGCGGCGTGCAGGTATCGGCGGGCAACTGGCCGGGCAGCAGGCCGACGTGATCCGCCAGGGATTCGAGCTGGTAGAGAAAGGCGCGCGGATTGTCGCGGTCGGTCAGTATCAGTTCGGCGACCGGACCGCCTTCGGGCGCGCGCTGGTAGCGACGACGATAGGTGAGCACGGCATCGGAGAGATCGATGAGGCTGGCCAGCGCAGGCGGCCCCTTGTCAGGCACCAGCAGCGCCTCCAACGCGATGGCGAGAAATTGCATGCGCTCGACGCGGCGGCCGATCGACTGGAAACGCCAGCCCGCATCGCGCGTCATGTGTTCCATGCTGTAGCCGGAAAGCGTGATCAGCGCCAGCAGCGATTGGTCGAGAAATTCGAGTGCGTCGGACAAGGTATGCGCGCCGCGCATCCACGACGTGGTAAGGCGGTCGAGGCGGTTGTAGATGCGCCAGCTGTCTGGCGCGAGACGATCGCGCAGCGTACGCGCGAGGCGGACTACGTTGCGCAGATTGTTGATCGGGCCGCCGGGAAACTTGCCGTCCTTGAGCGAGACCAGCAAGGTGGCCTGCGGGGTCAGAGGTTTGGCGGACACTTCGGCGAAAGCGGCGTCGTGGGTGGTAATCACACCGCAGCGCAGACCTGCTACAAGCAAGGCCGGCCATTCGGCGTCGTCCGCGGAGAGCTGCTGCCTTAGGCCGCAGCGCAACAGACGCAGGGCACAGTCCGCGCGCTCCACGTAGCGCGCCAACCAGAACATGCTGTCGCCGGTGCGGCTGGCAAGCGAGCCGTGATCGTGTTCGGTCACGATGGTCGGATAGTCGACCACGCGTGGTGGCGTCAAGGGCAATTCTTCCTGCGCGCCGGCCAATACCCACGTGTCCTTACTGCCGCCGCCGCGTTGAATCGTTATGACGCGAGCATCTTGCAGGCCGGCCACCCGGCTCAGTCCGCCCGGCATGACGATGTAGCCGTTCGGCGTTGCGGCGGCATAGACGCGCAGCCCGGTCAGACGTGCTTCGAGCGAGGCATTCTGCGGGCCCCACACTGGCACGCGCGACATGCGCACCATTTCCTGGCCGACGAAATTGCGCGGTTGTTCGTGAATGCGCCGGATCAATGCCTCGCGTGCGGCGGCATCCAGATCACCGCCGAACACCGGGCCTTCGGCGGCGAAGCCGTAGGCATTTTTTATGACGAGCGAATTGATGCGCTCGGCCACTTCTTCCAGCGCCGGCTCTTCGCCGCACCACCAGGTCGCGACCGAGGGCATGGCCAGTTCTTCGCCGAGCACGTGTTCGCAAACGGCGGGCAGATAGCCGAGCAACGCGCCGGATTCGATGAGCCCGCTGCCGAGCGCATTGGCGATGAGCACGCCGCCCTTGCGCGCGACATCGACGAGTCCCGGTACACCGAGCGCCGATTCCGAGCGCAATTCCATCGGGTCGCACCAGCTATCATCGACGCGGCGCAGAATGGCATGCACGCGGCGCAGGCCGGCAAGCGTCTTGAGAAATACCGCGCCGTTGCGTACCGTCAGATCCTGACCTTCGACGAGCGGGATGCCCATATGACGTGCCAAGTAGGCGTGCTCGAAGTAGGTTTCGTTGAGCATGCCTGGCGTGAGCAGCACGATCAGTGGAGCTTCGTCATCGCGCGGCGCCCATTGCGCCAGCGAGTCGCGCAGCGTCTGGAAAAAAGTGTTGAGCGGTTGCACGCGCAGCTTGCGCAGCAGCTCGGGGAACTGGCTGCCGATCAGCGCACGATTTTCCAGCGCGTAGCCTGCGCCCGACGGCGCCTGGGTTCTGTCGGAGACGACCCACCAGTGACCGTCCGGTGCGCGCGCTATGTCGGCGGCATATAGGTGCAGATGCACGCCGCCCGGCGCTTCGATGCCGTGGCAGGCCCGCAGGAAGCCCGGATGCCCCTGGATGATGCTGGCTGGCAACTGGCCTTCGGCGATGAGTTTTTGTGGTCCATACAGATCGCGCAGCACCGCATTGAGCAACGTGGCGCGCTGGCGGATGGCGACGGCAATTTCGTCCCACTCTTCGGCGGGCAGCACTTGCGGCAGCAGATCGAGATCCCACGGCCGGTCTGCACCGCGCGGGTCGGCATAAACGTTGTAGGTCACGCCATTGGCGGCGATCTGGCGTTGCACCGCTTCGCGCGATTCCTGCAGTGCGCGCGGCCCCATCCACTCCAGGTGTTTGATCACCTTTTCCCAATGCGCACGCGGCTTGCCGTTGGCGGCAAGCAACTCGTCGTAGCGATCGGCAGGAGCGGTATAACGATGCAACAAGGGCATTCTGGGCAGCGGCTCTTCAGCCGACGGTGCGTGTCTTACGGGAGATGCGTCGGAAGTGAACACAGCTGCGGCCAAGAGTAGCGGAAACGTGAAGATACATACAGCGACGAGACATGGGTAATACGCACTATTGCGCATAGGCGTGACGGCGGAACGCATGTCTGGTTCGGTGGAGCGATCACCGCTGCGCTGCAGTTATAATCAACGGCTAAATTTTTCTTCCACTTTTTTCCGAGAATCGTCATGAGCCAGTTCGACAATGTTTCCGTCATCAAGAAAGCCAATGTGTACTTCGATGGCAAGTGCGTCAGCCACAGCGTCGTGCTGGTCGACGGCACGAAGAAATCAGTAGGCGTGGTTCTGCCTGCCACACTGACTTTCAATACCGGTGCGCCGGAGATCATGGAAACCGTCGCCGGCAGTTGCCGCGTGCGCCTCAAGGGCGAGACCGAATGGAAGACTTATGGTGAAGGCCAGTCCTTCAATGTGCCAGGCAATTCCAGCTTCGATATTGAAGTTACGGATGCCTACCACTATGTGTGTCATTTCGGATAAAACCCCGCACCCGCGGCGAAGCGTTCAGTTCTGTTTCAAGGAGTCCCAATGCCCTCATTTGACGTCAGCAACGAAATTGAATGGGTCGAGGTCGGCAACGCCATCGACCAGTCGAACAAGGAAATCA
This sequence comes from Rhodocyclales bacterium, assembly GCA_028292505.1. Taxonomy (GTDB): domain Bacteria; phylum Pseudomonadota; class Gammaproteobacteria; order Burkholderiales; family Rhodocyclaceae; genus Viridibacterium. The sequence continues at coordinate 96,946 of JAQGMF010000012.1, read as the reverse complement.
CGAATCGCTTCGACTTTAAAGGCTCTGACGCACACATCGAGCTGACAGGCAAGGACAAGGAACGCTCGCTAGTGCTCTACGCCGACAACGATTTCCAGCTGGAGCAGGCCTGGGATATTGCGCGCGTAAAATTTGGCAAGCGCAACGTCGATATCCGCTGCATGGAGCGCAAGGACACCGAAGCGATAGGCGGCAATAAAGTTAAACAAACCATTGTCGTTAAGGCTGGTATTGATGCCGAACTGGCGAAGAAGATCGTCAGACTCATCAAGGACAGCAAGCTGAAGGTCCAGGCCAGCATCCAGGGCGACACAGTACGTGTCACCGGCGCCAAGCGCGACGTGCTGCAGGAGGCCATTGCCTTGCTGAAGAAGTCGATCGACGACTTTCCACTACAGTTCGGCAACTTCCGCGAGTAATGCGTCTGCCTCGGGTGGGCGCTGTGTAGAGGAGCGCCATCATGGACGAAGTCAGTAGCATCACACGGGGTCTGACCACGGAGAAGGCCGGCGATGTGCAATCGCAGGTGCAGGTGGACTTGGCGAAAAAAGCCACCGATATCCAGGCGCAACAAGCTCAGCAGCTAATCGAGGCGCTGCCTCCGGTGTCGCCGGGCCAACCAGGCGGCGTCATCAATACGAAGGCCTGATCTTGCTGTTCGGGTCGGCTTCTTAAATCGACTCGAAGTAGCGCACGATGCGCTCCGGCAGCCAGTCCAGGTTGCCCGGAAAGCGCCCGCTGACAAAACCCACGTGACCGCCCTCTTCGGGCTGTTCCAGCGTCACCATGGGCGAAACATCCCGCTTGCGCGGCAAGGCACTGCGCGGCAGGAAAGGGTCGTTTTTCGCATTCAACACCAAGGTCGGCACGGCGATCATGCGCAGCAGCGATTTTGACGAGGCGCGCTCCCAGTAATCGTGGACATTCTTGAAGCCATGTACAGGCGCGGTGTAAGCATCGTCGAACTCGAACAAGGTCTTGGCGCGCGTGGCACGCTCAGCGTCGAACAGGCCGGGAAATTTGCTCGCTTTGAGCCGAGCATTGCGTCGCATGCTGCTCAGGAAATGCTGTGTGTAGACCTTGTTGAGCCCTTGCGCCAGTTTCAGGCCCGCAGCTGTCAGATCGATCGGTGCGGAAATTGCCGCAGCCTTGGTGATCAGTTTGTAAGCCGCCTCACGCCGACTGCCCAGCCAGCAAAGCAAGGCATTGCCGCCAAGAGAAACGCCAACGGCATAAATTGGCACATCGGGAAATTTAGCGGAAAAGCGGCGCAGTATCCAGTCGATTTCGTCAGCATCGCCCGAGTGATAGGCGCGGCCCAGACGATTCGGTTCGCCCGAGCAGCCACGAAAATGCACGACCGAGCCATTCCAGCCGCGTTCCGCCACGGTGCGCATCAGGGCGCGCGCATAGTGACTGCCGCTGGAGCCTTCCAGCCCGTGAAAGAGCACCACGACCGGCGCCTTCGGTTGTTTAGGCAGGGAATCCACATCGATGAAATCGCCATCCGGCGTGTCCCAGCGCCGGCGTTTGAGGGCGGGCATACGGCCCTTGATGCTCAAAGGCCAGATGGTCTGCAGGTGGCCGCTGGGCAGCCATGCCGGCGATTGATACTTTTCAGTTTCGTGCCGCATGATTTTTATTCTCTTGGACTGACTCTCTGCCAAAGAGCATAAGCTGCAGCGGTTCGTCTCCAAATGCTGAATGGGCTGTCGGCGGCTAATGTACGATGCGCGGCGTGTCCTGCAGCAGCAAGCCCTCGGTATCGGGGGCCGGCGAAGTGTGGTGCAGGATCATCTGCCAGCCTTGCGCGCCGCGTGAGAACACGTTGGTGGCAATCATCGGCGGGGCGATCGTATCGTCGCCCTCGATATTCACGTGCTCCAGCACGCAGTGCACAGCCAATAGCATGGCCTGCGTCTTGATCGGGTGACTGGTGCGCACGCGAATCTTCATGCCGGTCGCAAATAGCTGACGCCAGGCTTCGCGAATCGATGCCAGGCCGGTAAAGCGCGAGCCGCCAGGCTGCACGCAGACCACTTCCTCGTCTTCGGCCCAGACATTCATCATTGCCTCCAGGTCGCCACGCGACAGCGCTTCATAGAAGGCCTGTTCGGCATCATCTGGCGTGGCGTAGATGGTTCTGGGCATGAGTTCGGCGTGAAGGGCGGTGGTGACTTGGGCAACAGAATGCTACACCAAGCTAAGTCACAGTATGGGCTACGCGTTCCGCCGTGATACCACGCAGGCAGTTCAGATGCCCCAGCGGACATTCACGCTGAAAGCAGGGACTGCATTCGAGCTTGAGCCAGATGGTCTGCGCTTTGTCAGAGAGCGGTGGTGTGTATTCGGGGCTGGAAGAGCCGAACAGTGCCGTCAGCGGCCGGCCCAGCGCAGCCGCCACATGCATGAGGCCTGAATCGTTGGTCACGACGTGGCGGGCAAGCGAAAGCAACTGTACGGCTTGTTCGAGATTGGTCAGGCCGCATAGATTGCGCGCCGCACCTTTCGACAGCCGCGCGATTTCTTCTCCAACCACGCCATCTTTTTTCGAACCGAGCAGCCACACCGGCGTACCTTGCGCCGCCAGCTTTTGCGCCAGTTCAGCGAAATGCTGCGCAGGCCAGCGCTTGGCTACGCCGAATTCCGCGCCGGGACAGAAGATCACGGGCGGCGGAGAGACACTCAAACCGAGGTTGGCAAGTGTTGCCGGTATGCTTACCGCATCGATTTGCAGCGCGGGGTTTGGCAAAGGGCGTGGCAAAGGCTGACCCGGTGCCTCGGCAAGTACGGCATAGCGTTCCACCTGTAGCGGCAAGGCAATCTTGTCGAGCGTGTGGCGAACATTGATTAAGCCATATCGCGACTCGCCGATGAAGCCGACACGATGCGGAATGCGGGCGAAAAACGGAATCAGTGCCGATTTGAGCGAGTTGGGCAGGACATAAGCTGCATCGTAGCCATTGGCCTTGAGTTTACGTGCCAAGGCCCAGCGATCGACCAGGCGCAACTCACCATGCGCAAAGGGATTGTCGATGACATTGCCATTTATTTCCGGCATGGCATGCAGTACGGCCGCAACCCAGGGCGGCGCGAGCACGTCGATGCGCGCATCCGGATAGTGCTTGCGAAGCCGCATGAGCAGTGGCTGAGCGGCCACCGTGTCGCCGATCCAGGACGGGGCGACGATGAGGATGCGGCTGGGTTCTACTTCCATCAAAGGATTCAGAGACTTTTTCGGGACTCTCAAACAGCAGCCCGTTTGCGGGGAGTCCGCTTCGTGCGTCCGGCCAGACCTTGGGTCTCTTGCGCAAAAGCAAGCATGCTCGCCAAGGCTTTATTGACCGCCTCGGACGTTGGGAAAGCTTTTTGAATATCTGGTTGAAGGACAACCACATTGCTACCGTGCGCAAAATGTTTGAAATATTTGCCGCGCACGCCAACACCCAATTGGTCCCGTTTCAGCTCTGGAATGTCCTGATCAGTCTTGCTCATAGATGCTTTTTTCATAATGTGCCGCCTTTCGCGCGCTGATGATGCGAAGTTTGTTGCGTCGTTCTGTGTGAACCACCACAAGAAGCCGCCCCTTACTGGACATACCATAAGTGCGACTTCGCATTTCCGTGTCTGAATGATCGGTGTCGGCGAACGTCAATGCAAGTGAATCGCCGAACACACTCACGGCTTCATCGAACGAGACCGCGTGCTTTTTCAGATTACTGGCGGCTTTCTGGTCGTCCCACTCGAACTTGAACATTCGGAGTACCCGGCAGGCTTATCGGCGAAGCAACGGCGTGATTCAGTGCCCCTTCGGCGCATCGCCATGCAGCACGTACTTGGCGCCGCAATAAGGGCAACTCGCCGCGCCGGTCTTGGTAACGTCGAGGAAGACGCGCGGATGCCTGGCCCACAGCGGCGCGTCGGGCATCGGGCAATGCAGCGGCAAGTCCTTGGCTTCAACGGCGATGGCTTGTGCCTTGTCGTGATTCTCGGGCATCGCGCGGCTCCTTAGACGAACGCCAGCCAGCTATCGTGTTCGGGCAGGCGGCCATTGACCAGGTCGAAGAAACGCGCCTGGACCTTCTGCGTGATGGGGCCGCGCTTGCCTTCGCCGATCTGGCGATTGTCCAGCTCACGAATCGGTGTGACTTCAGCGGCGGTGCCGGTGAAGAAGGCTTCATCGGCTATGTAAATGTCATCGCGCGTGAGGCGGCGAGTTTGCACGCTGTAGCCCAGCTCTTTTGCCAGCGTGTGGATGGTATTGCGCGTGATGCCCATCAATGCTGAAGCGATTTCCGGTTCGTAAATGACGCCGTCCTTGACCACGAACAGGTTTTCACCGGCGCCCTCAGCGACGAAGCCGTCGGTGTCGAGCAGTAGCGCTTCATCGTAGCCGTCCTGCGTGGCTTCCATATTGGCAATAATGGAATTGGCATAAGTCGAGGCTGCCTTGGCGCGTGCCATTGTCACGTTGACGTGATGGCGTGCGAAAGAAGAGGTCTTCACGCGGATACCTTTTTCCAGGCCATCAGCGCCGAGGTACGCGCCCCAGGGCCAGGCGGCGATAGCGACATGCACGGTGGAGCCGCGCGTCGAGATACCCATCTTTTCCGAACCGTAATAGGCGATCGGGCGCAGGTAGCAGCTCTCCAGCTTGTTCGAGCGCACCACTTCCTTTTGCGCTTCATTGATCTCGTCTTTGGAGAACGGGATCTTCATCATGTAGATATGCGCCGAGTTGAACAGGCGATCCGTATGTTCCTTCAGACGGAAGATCGCCGTGCCGCGATTGGTGTTGTACGCACGCACGCCCTCGAAAACCGACAGCCCGTAGTGCAGGGAGTGGGTGAGTACGTGAGTGGTTGCCTCGCGCCAGGGCACAAGCTTGCCATCCATCCAGATGAATCCGTCGCGATCAGCCATCGACATGAACCAAACCCCTTTATCTGCTTTGACGAAAAAAGCGATTTTAACGCATGCGGGCACAAAGCTCGCATGCGAATCCGCCTGGATTGCGCAGACTCGGACGGGGCTTGCCTTAGAGTGTCCAGCCGCGGCGCTGTAGAATGTCGGTTTTGCTCAAGCGGAGACCGATATGGTCTGGAAACCGAATGTGACGGTGGCCGCAATCGTCCACCGCGAAGGACGCTTCCTCCTGGTCGAGGAGCACACGGATATGGGCGTGCGGCTCAATCAGCCGGCAGGTCATCTGGAAGAGGGCGAGTCGCTGCTGGCAGCCTGCGTGCGTGAGGCGCTCGAAGAGACGGCGCATATCGTCGAGCCGACCGCACTGCTGGGCATCTACCAGTGGGGGCCGCAGGATCGCGATCTGACCTATCTGCGTTTCGCCTTCATTGCCGACGTGATGGGCGTGGCCAAGGGGCGCGCGCTGGACACCGGCATCATCGGCGCGGTGTGGTTGACCACGGAAGAAATCGAAGCACAGGCCGAGCGCCATCGCAGTCCGCTGGTCATGCAATGCGTGACGGATTTTCTCGCCGGACGTGCCTACCCGTTCGATCTGATACGACATTACGATTAAGAAACATGACAAATGAGTTGCAATGAGTGGTGAAGGTATGAAAGTTGTCGTCGGCATGTCCGGCGGCGTGGATTCGTCCGTGGCGGCGCTTCTGCTCAAGCAGCAGGGTTACGCGGTCACCGGCCTGTTCATGAAGAACTGGGAAGACGATGACGACGACGAATATTGCTCGACGCGGCAGGATCTGGTCGACGTCGCTTCCGTCTGCGATGTCATCGGCATAGACCTGGAAGTGGTCAACTTCAGCAAGGAATACAAGGATCGCGTCTTCGCCGATTTCCTGCGCGAGTACGAAGCGGGGCGTACGCCGAACCCGGACATCCTGTGCAATAGCGAGATCAAGTTCAAGGCTTTTCTCGATCATGCGATGCAGCTCGGCGCCGACAAGATCGCGACGGGGCATTACGCCGGCGTGCGTGAATGGACCAGCGACGGCCGCAGCGAATTCCAGTTGCTCAAAGCGGATGACGGCACCAAGGACCAGAGCTACTTCCTGTATCGCCTGAATCAGGCGCAGTTGTCGAAGACCCTTTTCCCCTTGGGAAATATCTACAAACGCGATGTGCGTGCCATCGCCGAAAGGGCCGGCATCCACGTGCACGACAAGAAGGATTCGACCGGTATCTGCTTCATCGGCGAGCGGCCGTTCCGCGAGTTCCTCATGCGTTACCTGCCGACCAAGCCGGGCGAGATTCGTGCGTTCGATGACAATTGCATCATTGGCGAACACCAGGGTTTGATGTATCACACCATCGGTCAGCGCAAGGGACTGTTGATCGGGGGCATCAAGGGCAATGACAATTCAGGCGATCACGAGGCCTGGTATGTCGCAGGCAAGGACATGCAGGCGAACGTACTGTATGCCGTGCAAGGTCACGAACATCCAGCCCTGCAACGCGAACGCCTCAAGGCGATCGATCTCAACTGGATTGCGGGCCGCGCGCCACGCACCAACTGGGTCTATACCGCCAAGCCACGCTACCGCACACCGGACGCGCCTTGCGAGATCGATGCGTTGTCGGATAGCGAAGTGGAGATTGCCTTCGCCGCGCCGCAATGGGCGCTGACGCCGGGACAGTCAGTTGTGGTTTACGAAAGTCGCGTTTGTCTTGGCGGCGGCATCATCATTTGATATTGCCGCAATGAACTAACTGAACTAAACTAACTCAACCTAACCAATATGTAGTTGAGTCCGCTATGCATTCCATCAATATTCACGAAGCCAAAACGCAGCTTTCTCGCCTCGTAGAAGAGGCTGCCGCGGGTGAGGCATTCATCATCGCCAAGGCAGGCAAACCTATGGTCAAGGTCGTGCCCTTGTCCGCCAGCGATTTACCCGGCAAGAACCGCATCGGGTTCATGGCTGGCGAGGTCAGTGTGCCTACTGATTTCGACACGATGGGTGGCGACGAACTCGCCGTAATGTTCGAGGCGTGACTCGGTTGTGAGATTCCTTCTCGATACCCACCTGCTGCTTTGGGCGGCAGGAGATCTGCCGCAACTTCCGACAGCGATGCGCGATTTGCTGGCGCAGCCCGAGCATGATTTTCTGTTCAGCGCGGCGAGTATCTGGGAGGTCGTAATAAAACGCAGCCTGGACCGCGCTGATTTCCAGATCGACCCCAACCGTTTTCGCCGTGGCCTGCTCGGTAACGGTTACGAGGAATTACCCATCACCAGCGAACACACGCTTGGCGTCGCAGGTTTGCCGCCCGTGCATCGCGATCCATTCGATCGGATTTTGATTGCGCAGGGCCGTGTCGAAGGCATTTTGCTGCTGACCTCCGATACAACATTAGCCACCTATGGCTTACCCGTGAAATTGGTTTAGTCAAATGGCATCCATTCAGTGGTTCCCCGGACACATGAACTCGGCGCGCAAGAAGGCGGCCGAGAACATGGCGATTACGGACGTCATCATCGAAGTCGTCGATGCGCGCTTGCCGCAGGCGAGCAGCAATCCGATGATCGAAGAGCTGCGCAAATTCCGCCAGCGGCCGTGCCTCAAGCTGCTCAACAAGGCGGACATTGCCGACCCGGCGGCGACGAAGGCATGGCTGGCGCATTACAACAATGTGCCCGGCATGAAGGCTGTCGCCGTGTCGTTCAAGCGCCAGGCCGACATGGCCAAGGTGGTGGGCTGGTGTCAGGCGATGGCGCCGGGGCGAGGTTCGCCGGACAAGCAGTTGCGCATGATGATCATGGGAATACCCAATGTGGGTAAATCGACGCTCATGAATGGTCTGCTGCGTCGCCGTGTGGCGGCCGTCGGCGATGAGCCCGCGGTGACCAAGAGCGTGCAGCGCATCGAGATCGACATGAGCAATGTCGTGCTCGACACCCCCGGCCTGATGTGGCCGAAGATCGAGTTCCCGAGCGATGGCTACATGCTTGCTGCGAGTCACGCCATCGGCACCAATGCAGTGGTGGAAGACGAAGTGGCATTCTTCCTCGGCAATCTATTGCTGGAGCGCTACCCGGCACTGGTTGCCAGCCGTTATGGATTCGACATAAACGGCCTCGATGGCGTGGGCCTGGTCGAACGCATTGCCACCAAGCGTGCCTGGCGCAAGAAGGGCGGTGCGCTGGATATCGAGAAGGCTGCGATGGCACTGCTCAAGGACTATCGTACGGGTGTCACCGGCAATATCAGTCTTGAAACACCGCAGAGCCGCGAGGTGATGATTGCGGCGGCACGCGTGGCTATTCCGGTGCAGGACGACACCAGTCCCGAGGCAGAATCTGGCGGCGAGTGAACACCCGTTTTTTACCAGACCCTGGGTTGTCGTGCTGCTTTGCATGGCCAGGCAGATGCGAAAAAGACGGGGCGTTCAGATGTAGGGCGGAGTGCATACTCCGCCGTATGACTGCAGCCAAGAGCCCTGGAGGGCGGAAGCGAGTTGGCGGAGTTTGCACTCCGCCCTACCTTGTACGTGGGTCAGAGCATGTCCGCCGAGACCACCGCGCGCAATACCATCTGTTCTTCGTCGTCGCGCTGACGTAGTTTGAACCACCACAGCGCGCCTTTACGAAAACTCAGATCTTCCTCGACACCCGACAGCAACAGCGACGCGACGCGACCCAGTGTGGGTTGGTGGCCGACCACCATGACGGCGCCGCCGGCACTCGGCCAGCCAGTGGCGGCGAGCAGTTGCGGTGCATTGGCATCGATGCCGACATCCTTCATCGTTTCGAAACGCTTGGTCCAGGCAAGCACGGTCTGTTGCGTTCGCAGCGCCGGGCTGACAAGGATGCGCAGATCGCCTGGTGCGTGCTCGTCGAGCCAGCGCGCAATGCGTTGCGCCTGCTGCAAGCCTTTGGCGGTCAGGGGGCGCGTGGCATCGGGATTGCCGTCCGCCGCTTCTGCATGACGCCAGAGCAAAAGATCCATCGAGATGCTTTCTGGAAAGGGTGTTGATGCTGAATGTAGCGTCGATCTGCAAACAATCAAGTCATGCAGAGATGCTGGGAGGAACGGCTATTTTATTGCCTTCACATTACGGGATCTTTTCCATGGCGTCGGCATCTCCAACAGTTCGGCGACGTTCGTCAGCGCGCGGTGGCTACGACGTTTTTCATGGGCGGAATGCCATCCGGCTATCCATGTGCTGATTTCGCGCAGATTTTCCTGCGTTTGTGCCCATTGTTGCAAGCGTGCGCGGCCGACTGCAATGTCATTCAGCGCACCGAACTCGCGCAGCACTTTAGCCAGTCGATTCAGGTAGTGGTTGCTCGCCTTGGCATCGAACAGGGAGGCAAAAAATTCCAGCGCGTAACGCAGACGCTTCGAAGCAATGCGCACGCGATGCAGATCGTGGTGCGTGCCACTTGCCTGCGCGTGCCTGAGTCGTATCTCGATACGCTTGTGCAATTTGCGTAGGCTGTCGCGTGCAAACGCCTGCAGTGCGGCTTCCTTGGTTTGGGCTGGCAGCGTGTGCAATGCCTTGCTGAATTGCAGCAGCAGAATGCGTGCTGACGGCGAATGCAATACCTCGCGAACATGCACGCGGGCAGCTTGCGAAGCGGCATGCAGATATTGCTCGAGCGGCTCGAAACTTGGAGCCCCCGCGCTCTTGGCAGGTGCTTCGAGCACGCTGTCGTACATGACATCCAGATCGCGCGCCTGACCGACGCCGTTGGCGAGTTCGCCGAGCTGCAACTGCCAGTTGCCGGCGAAGCCGAGCGGTAGATGTACTTCAAAAATCCGCAGCAAGGTACGCAGGCGCCGCAAGGCGACGCGCAACTGGTGAATGAAATCCGGGTCGTCGTGCATGATCGCGCCAAGCGCGTTGGCTTGCCAGACGTGCAGGCAGTCAAAGGCTTGGGCGCGAAATGCCTCGTGCAAGGTCATGCTGGTATTGAGCGTCACTGGTTTAGCACGCGCAGCGCGCGGTGGCATGTTGTGCAGCAGCTGATAACCGCGTTGTGCTTTGCTCACGTCTTCAGGCATCAGCGGCAATTCGGCACCTAGCTGTAAGGCGTAGTCGAGCAGGTCGCCGGCTGTGCCCTCGACGAGTTCCAGCTCCAGTTCTGAGATTGGCGCTTCACGTGCGGTTTCGCCCTGGCTACTGCGCGCGTAACCTGCATCGATCATGAGCAGGATGCGCACGCCGGGACGCGGCGCGAACTCGCGTGTTTCGCGATGGAAGACGGTGGTGAACAGTGGGACTATGCTGTCGGCATAATGCTCAAGCAAGGCACGCGTTGCATCGTCGTCAACGACCGAGAAATCGAAACGCCCCGTCTTGCGATCGAAGGCCTGTTCCCATTCCGGTCGCGAAGAAAGTCCACCCGCCGAGACGTTTGCGCTCTTGATCGTCTGTAACCAACGGCGACCGATGCGCCGTGTGCGTACTGCCACCAGGGCCTTGCCGAGGGCAAAATCCGCTGTGTCGTAGTAGGTGTTCTCAAGCGTCTGCGCGCGACCGATACGTGTCGTGCCGGCTATCAGGGGATGACGGCGGATGTGCTGTAATGCGTCTGATGGAAAGGCGAGCTTGAGTTCGATTTCCTGCGCCATGCTGTTGTCCGCCTAGTCTCAAATTTGGCCGGAGTTTAGCGAGCAATGACGAATCCATCTATCGCACGCGACAAACAGCGGTTATTCAGGCCTCGCTTGAACGCCAGTGGCCCGATTTGCCGCCGTCCTTCTCCAGCAGGCGGATGGACTCGATGTGCATGCCGCGATCGACGGCCTTGAGCATGTCGTAGATCGTTAGCAGTCCAACGCTGACCGCGGTCAGGGCCTCCATTTCGACACCTGTGCGGCCGAAAGTTTCCGCCGTGGCGGTGCATGTGACGGAACTCTGCGCCGTGTCGATGTCGAACTCCACGGCGAGGCGAGTCAGAGGCAGGGGATGACACAGTGGAATCAACTCGCTGGTGTGTTTGCCACCCTGGATAGCCGCGATGCGCGCGACGCCGATCACATCACCCTTGCTGGCATTGCCCTCGCGCACCAGGGCAAGCGTTTCTGGCAGCATGCAGATACGGCCACAGGCGACGGCGCGGCGTGCCGTTTCGGGCTTGGGACCGACATCGACCATGTGGGCCTGACCCTTGGCATCGAAGTGAGAAAGCTTTGGATCAGTCATGAATCGCTATGCACAGTCGCGTTTTGTTACAAACAGGAAAGGGTCTTGCGCGCAAAACTAGCGCCTCGGACCGCTATCATACCCGCATGCATGCACAACGCTTTTCGAGCCGCACCATGGTGCTGGCACTGGTTACCTCTCTGGTTCTGCAGCCCTTGCAGATTGCCACGGCGCAATTGCCCGATCTCGGCGATCCGGCGCGCGCCGGATTGTCGGCCGCCAAGGAAAAACGCATTGGCGAAGTGGCAATGCGCGATATTCGCGAGAATGAAACCAGCTATATCGATGATCCCGAAATTGAGTATTACTTCAATTCGCTGGGCCGGCGGCTTGCAGCGGCAGGCGGCTCCGTGCCCGAGGATTTCAATTTTTTCGTGCTGCGCGATAGCACCGTCAATGCATTTGCCATGCCGGGCGGCTTCATCGGCGTTCATTCCGGACTGGTACTGCTGGCGCAGAATGAATCCGAACTGGCGGGTGTGCTCGGTCACGAAATCGGCCACGTGCAGCAGCACCACATTGCGCGCATGCTCGATCAACGTGCCAACGCCACGGTGGCCGTGCTGGCTTCCTTGCTCGTGGCAATCCTGGCGGGCCGCAGCAGCAATGGCGCCGTAACCGAGGCGGCACTGGCCACTGGCCAGGCGGCGGCCATCCAGAACCAACTGACTTTTTCGCAGAACTTCGAGCGCGAGGCGGATCGCGCCGGTTTGCAGACGATGTCGGCCACCGGTTTCGATCCGCAAGGCATGGCCTCCTTCTTCGAAAGGCTCGGCAAGATTTCCGGCAATGAAAGTGCCGATACCGCTTTCCTGCGCACGCACCCATTGACGCGCGAGCGCATGGCGGACATGCAGGGTCGCATCAAGGACAGTCCACCGCGCATCGTTGCGGACTCCAACGACTTTGTGCTGGTGCGTGCCAAGCTGGAGTCGGAAAACGGATTGCCGCGCGATGTCCTCACGCGCTTGCAACGCGAGAGCGCTGCGCGTCGTCAGGATCAGGCGGCGCGCTGGTATGCCATTTCACGCGCTGCACTGAGCACCCACAATCTGGTCGAAGCGAACCGTGCATTCGCCCAACTGCGTGATATGCATTTTGAATCGCCTTTCGTGGAAATGCTGGCAGCCGATCTGGCCAGCGCGCAAGGCAAGCATGCCGAGGCTGCGCGTTTGTGCCACGAAGGTCTGCAACGCTTTCCGGCGGCACGTTACCTGCAGCTAGGTGAAGCCGATGCACTGCTCAGCGACGGCAAAGCGGAGCAGGTGGTGACCCTGACGCGCGATGCGCTGATCGAATCGCCCAAGGACGAACGCCTCTACACGCTACAGGCCAAGGCTTTTGCCATGCTGGGCAAGACCGCCGACCAGCAGCGTGTGCAAGCCGAGATATTCGTCCTGCAGAACAATCTGGTCGCCGCAGTCGAACAGTTGCGCCTGGCCCAACGCAGTGGCGAGGGCGATCACATCACGCAGGCCGCCATCGACTCGCGCTTGCGCGAGCTGCGTGCCCGCGTGAAGGAAGACAAGGCGAACAAGTTAGAATAGCGAGATCACGATAACCGGGCGCGCGCCGTCATGCAGACTCACGATCAGGAACCCGATGTACGCGGGCTCAAGTGCCCCTTGCCCATCCTGCGCACCAAGAAGGCCTTGTCCGATATGGCGACCGGTCTGGTGCTACGCGTGGTGGCGACCGATCCGGGTACCGTCAAGGATTTTGCGGCGTTCGCACGGCAGACGGGACACGAGCTTCTGTCCAGCGGCGAACAGTCGGCCGATGGCGTGGCCGGCGAATTCGTTTTCCTGATTCGCCGGAAGTAGTTCGGAACCTGACCGGAACCTAAGCCCGTGGCACTGCGCTCCGTCGTATTCAAAGCCGAACTCGGCATTGCCGATCTTGATCGTAACTATTATCAGGATCACGTTTTAACGCTGGCGCGGCACCCGTCCGAAAATGACGCTCGCATGATGGTGCGTCTACTCGCTTTCATCCTCAATGCCAATTCATCGCTCGAATTCGGCAAAGGTCTGTCGAGCGACGACGAACCGGCGCTCTGGGATCGCGATCTGACGGGCGCTGTGACCAACTGGATCGAAGTCGGGCAACCGGACGAGCGCCTCATCCGCAAAGCTTGCGGGCGTGCCGACAAAGTGCTGATCTATGCCTTTGGCCGCGCTGTGGACATGTGGTGGAAGCAGAATGCGAAAGCTTTCGCCAAGCAGGAAAAATTGCAGGTCTGGCTCATCGGGGCGGAAGATTGCGCAGCAATGGTGGCGCTCGTTGAGCGTGGCATGAAATTGCAATGCACCTTGCAGGACGGAGAACTGATGATCGCTGCCGAGCGCGACACCATCCAGATCACGCCACAACGGCTGACGGCTGAGTAAGTTCTGCGCGCAAAAATTGGTTGAATCAGTTGGGGGAATTTAATGAAGCGTGACGACCGACAAATCCGCCACTTTGCGGAACACTTGTTGCACTCTGGTGTGGGAGCGCTCAGCGAGCAGGAGCGCCGCGCGTTGACGCGTATCGCCCGCCGCATCCAAGCGACCAGTACCGATCCGAACGCCAATCTGCTTTCCGAGGAAGGCATCACGTTTGGTGAGCGCCTGTCCGATCGCGTCGCCGAGTTTGGCGGCTCGTGGAAATTCATCATCATGTTTTGCGTGGTGCTTGTCGGTTGGGCGATGGTCAATACCGCCTTTCTGCGCGGAGGTGCTTTCGACCCTTATCCGTACGTTTTTCTCAATCTGGTGTTGTCCATGACGGCGGCATTGCAGGCGCCAATCATCATGATGTCGCAGAACAGGCAGGCCGCACGTGACCGACTGACGATGATTCGCGACTTTGAAGTCAACCTAAAAGCCGAAGCATCAATAGCTGATCTGCATAAGCGCATTGATCACCTGACCTGGCAGATGCTGGGCGATCTGGACCAGATCAAGCGTGGCCTGAAGGACGGCAAGGATAGTGCTCCGGCCGCGGCGTCCAGTCCGCAGCCAGAAGCACCAGACTCCACCAACGCATGACGCAGGAGAATCTGTGAGCTCTGCCGCACTTGCCGCTGTCATAGTCTTGCTGGCGTTCCTGATCCTGGCCGTCGTCTGGCTCGGCCTGCGTCTTGGAAAGCTTGGCAAGGAGCAGCCGCAGCAGTTCGACGAACTGATGCAGCGTATGGGCGCCGAACTGGGAAATAGTCTAAATGCGGGTCTAAGTGCGGGCCATCGCGCCATGCTGGCCGACCTGCACACCGGGCTGGACCGTCTCGGCGACCGCATGACCACCACCCAGACAGACAACGCCGAGCGCCTGCGCTTGCTGGTTGGCGAAGAGCTGCGTGTCACGCGCGAGGCCATGCAGGCGCTCAAGACCGACATGCTTACGCAGACGCTCGAAAAGCTCAACGAATCGGCGCGCGCCGATCGCGAGCTATTGCAAGACGGCATGCGCAAGGCGGCCTTGCAGCAGACGGCCACCACCGAAGCGCTGACGCGCACCATGAACGAACGGCTCGATGCGATCACCGGCGTCGTCAATCAGCGGCTCGACGAAGGCTTCAAGAAGACCAACGAGACATTTGCCAATGTCATGGCGCGACTGGCGACCATCGACGAGGCACAGAAGAAGATCGGTGACCTGACCGTCAACGTCGTAAGCCTGCAGGAATTGCTCGGCGACAAGAAGGCGCGCGGCGCCTTTGGTGAAGTGCAGCTTGAGGCGCTTGTCATAAACGCCTTGCCGCCAGACGCTTACGAATTCCAGGCGCAGCTATCGACCGGCGTGCGTGCCGACTGCCTGCTGCGCTTGCCAGAACCGACCGGGCGCGTAGCGGTCGACTCCAAATTCCCGCTGGAAAATTATCACCGCATGTTCGACCGCGCGACGCCGGAACTCGAACGCGCCGCCGCCAGCAGCCTGTTCAAACAGGACATCAAGCGTCACGTCGATGCAATCGCCAACAAGTACATCATTGCCGGCGAGACGGCTGATGGCGCTGTCATGTTCGTGCCGGCCGAAGCGGTGTTCGCCGAGATCCACGCCTATCACCCGGACCTCGTCTCTTACGCCCAGGCCAAGCGCGTCTGGATCGTTTCACCGACGACGCTGATGGCCGTGCTCAACACCGCGCGCGCTGTGCTCAAAGACGTCGAAACTCGTAAGCAGATTCATGTCATCAAGGATGCGCTCGGCAAGCTGTCGAAGGACTTCAGCCTGTTCGATACGCGCATGAAGAAACTCGCCGACCACATTCGCCTCGCACACGAGGACGTGCAGGACGTGCACACCAGCAGCCGCAAGATATCGGGCCACTTTGCCAAGATCGAATCGGTGCAGTTGGAGGATATTCCCCAGGTACTTGCTGCGCCCGACACCGAGGTGGAGTAAGGCTACTGCTGCGACTGTTGCAGTGCCTGCCAATCGTTGAGATTGCAGAAAGCGTTCGGCACATCGTCGAAAGCCACCTGAGATAAAGCTTGTTGCTGCGCCCACAGGCCGACCTTGCGTTCGCCTGCGTCGAGAAAATCCTGCAATGCCTTGAGCGAGGTGCGCGGCACGAGCATGAACACCGGCTCGATACGGCCAGCTCGCTGGGCAGTGCAGGGCGCATTTGCGGACATGCGAACGGCATAGTCCGCAGGCAGGCCAAGCGTATCGACCGGGCACGTCAGCAGCCAGTCTGTCGTGCAGGCGTTCAGTGCGGCCTCGATACCTGCGAGCGGGCCGGCGTAATCCGGCCGTAGGTCATTGACGACGGGTACGCCAAGGGCGGCATAGCGTTCGATATTGCGATTGGCACTGATGATGACGGTGTCGACCTGTGCGGCAAGTTGCGGCAGCAAGCGTTCCACGAGGGGCACGCCTTCAAATTCGATCCAACCCTTGTCCGCGCCGCCCATGCGCGAGCCTTGCCCGCCAGCGAGGATGACGCCAGTGATGTTGCCAATGATGCGGCCGCCCATGTTTATCCGCCGATGTATGACATTTCAATTTTACCGTCACCGCTGACAGTGCCGTCGAGACCCGCTTCGTTGCGCAATTCGGAATAACGGTCCTGCCTGTTGGTCCAGATGCCGCCAACCCAGGCGGCCAACTCGGCATCGGTCTCGCCGGCACGCAGGCGCGTCAGCAAATCGTGGCCTTGCGTCGCGAACAAGCAGGTGAAGAGCTTGCCTTCGGGCGACAGGCGCAGGCGCGTGCAGTCACGACAAAAGGCTTGCGTGACCGAGGCGATCACGCCAATCTCACCCGCGCCGTCGACGAAGCGCCAGCGCCGCGCAACCTCGCCGCTGTAATTCGGATCGAGCGGCTCCAATGGAAATTCGGCGTGGATACGCGCCAGGATTTCGCTGGCGCTAACGACATCGTCCATGCGCCAGGCGTTGGTTTCGCCGACGTCCATGTATTCGATGAAACGCAGTACATGGCCGCTGTGGCGGAAACGACGCACCATGTCGATAATGCCTTTGTCATTGATGCCGCGTTTGACCACCATATTGATCTTGAGCTTATGGAAGCCTGCTGCATCGGCCGCTTCGATACCCTGCAACACTTCGCTCAAGGCAAAGTCGCTGTCGCTCATGCGGCGAAAGGTCTCTTCGTCGAGCGAATCGAGACTGACTGTGATGCGATGCAGGCCAGCATCCTTGAGCGCTTGCGCCTGGCGCGCGAGCAGGGCGGCATTGGTGGTGAGCGTCAACTCTAGGCCGGGAATTTCGGCGAGCATGGCCACCAGCTTGTGCACATCCTTGCGCAGCAGTGGCTCGCCGCCGGTGAGGCGTATCTTCTCGACGCCGAGGCCGGCGAAGACGCGCGCCAGCCGTGTGATTTCTTCGAAGGAAAGCAAAGATGCCCGCGGCAGAAACGCATGATCGCCGCCGAAACGCTCACGCGGCATGCAGTAGGTGCAGCGGAAATTGCAACGATCGGTGATGGAGATGCGCAAATCGCGCAACGGGCGATTCAATCGATCTTGCAATCTATCGCCCAGAACCCCATCCGGCTGCTGCCGTGGTGACTGATCATTGCCGCTGGCGACGCGACGCAGGGCTGAGAGAGGAATGCGATGGGTTCGGGACACGCGAGAAACCTGGACAACCAATGCTTCATTATCGGCGCATGCCGCGCGCCACTCAAGCCTGAGGCCCACGACGGACGGAGACGCATCCGCGGCAGGCGGCCTTACTCACAATGCCGCAGTGGGTAGATAACACCTCGCTACTCGCTTGGCGTGCAGTTTTCCTCGATGTCCATTGCGCGCTCACCTGCCGGGTAGAGGGTGCGCTAGAGCCGCATTGACGCCGCACTCCACGCCTTCAGGGGTGGAAGAATGTGCCGATATGGACGAGTAAGATCAAACATTTCTCGACGAGACCGGCGGCTTGAAGCAGGCTTATATCGGCGTCGCCGCTTCGGCGAGCTGCTCGCTTATTTGACAGCGCAGGGTCTGGAATTCAGCGTGGCACATAGCGAATTGCTGAAGGTTCTTCGCGGCGAAGACAGTCCTTTTCTCAGGAAATTCAAAACTCTCGGCTAAGTAGGGTGCCGAATCTGCTCTTTTCCAATGGCAAGTAACAGTGAATTAGTTGATTCACCGATGACGATCAGAACGGAGAATATTTTGAGAGACCTTAGGCGCTTGTCAATATCGATTTTTGTGTTGATCGCTTTGGCTTGCCTAGTTTGGTTCGCGTACGTTCGCACAACAAAGACGCTGCCGTTGGACCCACTGGTTCTCGGTTATTCCGAAGGCATACCCGATATCCCGGCACTTATTGCTGCAGAAAATGGCTATTTTCGTGACGAGGGTCTGGACGTTCGTTACAGGAAATTTGCAGTCGGCAAGCTTGCGCTTGAAGCTCTGCTACGCGGTGAAGTCGATGTGGCAACGACGGCCGACACGCCAATCGTATTGCAGAGCCTGCGGCGTCGCGACTTCGTTGTCATAGGCCAGTTTGTTCACTTTACCGCGATTGATTTGCTGACACGCAAGGAGACCGGCATACACAGTGCGGCCGATTTGAGAGGCCATCGGGTTGGTGTCATGATTGGCACCAGTGCACAGTTTTTTCTTGAAACCCTGCTGGCAGACAATGGGTTAAGGCCAGTGGATATTACCGAGGTGGATGTGCCCGCGGTGGATTCTGTGAACGCGCTCGCTCAAGGACGAGTAGATGCCGTCGCCGCTTTTGTGCCAGCTGGCCACTACGCACAGATAGCCCTCGGGGACCGTGCTCAAGTCGTGCCCTATGACAAGGTTCGTTATCGGGAATCATTCAACTACGTTGTCAAACGAGACTTTCCGCAAAAACGTCCGCTCGCCGCGCAAGGTTTGCTACGTGCGACTAACCGTGCGATCGAGTGGGCCCGTGCAAACCGTGCAGAGGCAATCGCCATTGTCACGCGCCGTTCTCAGATGGAAGAAAAAGTCGTTGCATCCTTGTGGGACGAGTACCGCCTTGCGCTGGGTCTAGACCAGGCATTACTGGGCTCACTGGAGAGCCAGGCCCGCTGGGCCGTTCGCAACGGCGTAGCCGAGGCGGCACTGGTACCGAACTACCTGGATTTCCTCGACATGTCACCGCTCCTCGCTGTGGCTCCCAAAACTGTCACTGTCATCCGATAAGAATTATGACAATTGAGAAGCGCGCTTATATCGCTGCGGCGCTTTTTGCCCTGCTCGGTTTGCTATTGTCGGCGGTCATTTTGTTGGCTAACAGCCAAGCCGATCAGACGAAGCGGGATTTGGAGAATCTGTTTGATATCCGGGTGAATGTCGGCGAATTGCGCACGGTGGGCTTTGAGTACGCCTTGTATCGGCAGGAGCGCCCCAGGATGCAAACAGAGATATTGCTTAAGGCGATTCGATCACAATTCGGGGAAATCCGGCAATCCACCTCTTTCCGGCCAAGCGAAGAGTCGACATTGTGGCAGGACGCCTTGAACAGCTTCACCGATTGCGAGGCGCTTTTGTCCGACCTCTCGAAGCCGTTGAATACGTTGTTGCCAGAGGAACGCAGCCGACAAACCATACAATTATTTGTTTTGCATGGCGACTCGTTGACAAGCGCCGTCGACAGACTTATCGAGCATGCGGTAAATCGCGGCAAGCAGGCACAGCGCATTGGACAGACCGTTGTCATAGCGACGATTGCCATCTTGCTGATCTTGCCTGCGCTGCTTCTCTTCTTGTTGCGACAATTCATTCTCAGACCGCTTCGCGCCTTATCCGTTGCAGTCAAGACCGTCGGCCATGGCGATCTGGCGGTTCGGCTGCGCAGTCAAGCATCTGGAGAGTTCGGCGAACTGGCACGCGCTTTTGATTTCATGCTGGAGCGCGTACAAAGGTTTCATAACCAGCTTCAAGACAGCGAAAGTCGAATGCGTGCCATTGTCGAGACTGCGGCGGATGGTGTCCTCACCGTCGACGGATCCGGCACGATCTTGACTGTCAATCCTGCCACAGAGCATCTATTTGGCCACGCGGCGGCGGAAATGCTCGGCCAGAACGTCAAGATGCTGATGCCCGAACCTTTTCAGGCGCCGCACCACCAGAGTCTTCGTCATTATCTGGAAACCGGCGAGCAGCGCATGATCGGGATTGGCCGTGAAGTTGAGGGACAACGAAAGAACGGCGAGATTCTTCCGATGACGCTTTCGGTTGCGGGCGCTTCGGTGGGGGAGAAGCGCATCTTTGTCTGCATCGTCCACGACATTTCGGAACGTAAGCGCACCGAACGGGAATTGGAACGGCACCGGGAACATCTGGAAGCGCTGGTCATCGAGCGCAACGAAAAACTGGCGCTCAGCGAACAGCAATTCCGCGGCGCGTTTGAAACCGCGCCGAATGGCATGGCGCTGGTATCAACTGAAGGCCATTGGCTCAAGGTAAATACCGCGTTATGCGAGATTGTCGGTTATGACGAAAAGGATCTGCTGGCGACCGATTTTCAGGCCATCACGCATCCCGACGATCTGCCGCTCGATCTTGATCGGGTTCACGCGTTGCTTGACGGCAGCATCAAGGCTTATCAGCTAGAAAAACGCTATCTTCATCGCGACGGACATGTCATATGGGTACTGCTCAGCGTGTCTCTGGTGCACGATAGCGAAGGGCGTCCAGTACATTTCGTATCCCAAATCCACGACATCACGAGCCAGAAGGCGACCGAGCAACGAATACGTGAAGCACAACAAATTGCCGAAGCCGCGAACCGCGCCAAGAGCGAATTCGTGGCCAACATAAGCCACGAAATTCGCACGCCGATGAATGGCATTATCGGGATGACCAGGCTGCTTTTGGAGAGCACGACACTGAGTTCGGTGCAGCGCGAATATCTGGCTGCCTCCAGCGACTCGGCCAACGCGCTGCTTCGGCTGGTCAATGACATTCTCGACTTTTCCAAAATGGAAGTCGGCAAGCTCGATCTCAGTCTTCGCTCGTTCAATCTGCGTGAATGCCTAGGGACGACCCTGCGTGGTTTTATGTCGGCGGTCGATGACAAAGGTCTGGAACTGGTGGTACGTGTCGCGCAAGAAGTACCTCATACGGTAACCGGCGACCCGGATCGTTTGCGCCAGATCATTACCAATCTGGTTGGCAACGCCGTCAAGTTCACCGACAACGGTGAAATTCTCATCCAGGTGAATCAAGAGCACAGAGAGCCCGGTCGTGTGGTCCTGAAATTCAGCGTAAGCGATACCGGTATTGGCATTGCAGACGCTGACCAAGCCCGCGTTTTCTCGGCATTTACCCAGGCAGACAGCTCTAATACGCGGCGATACGGGGGAACCGGGCTCGGTTTATCGATTTGTTCCGAGTTAGTCCGCTTGATGGGTGGCCGGATGTGGCTACAAAGTCAGGTCGGCGTAGGAAGTATTTTTCATTTTATTGCCGCGTTCGAATTGCCGGCCCCCCTTATCCAGGCGAACTCTATTGGAACGCCAGAGGTCTCAATCCCCGACGCTACGCCAGCGGTGCCATTACGTGTCCTCCTGGCAGAAGATCAGCGGATCAATCAAATACTGGCCATGGCGATACTGACCGAACGTGGGCACATAGTCACACTGGCCCGGAATGGCCGCGAGGCGGTCGAACAGTTCAGGAGCAACCCGTTCGATGTCATCCTGATGGATATACAGATGCCCGAAATGGACGGCTATGCCGCTACTGCGGCAATTCGCACTTTGGAGCGAACGCTCGGTACGCCAGTGGCTCGGCGCGTCCGGATCGTCGCAGTAACCGCCAATGCGTATGCGCGTGACCGCGAGCAAGCCTTGGAGGCCGGCATGGACGAGCATGTGGTCAAGCCCTTTGAAACGAAGGAGTTGTTAGCCGCAATTGAAGGCCGTGCTCAGCCACAGCCTTTGGTCACCGAGGAGTCCGGCGAGCGCGCTAATCCAGCTGAAAATTTGCCACGGATTGATAATACTTAAGTCATAGATGGCATTGGAGCAAATCCATCTGAACGGCACCGCAAGAAGTCTGTGACATTGCGATACTTTGGCCTCATTGGCGTCAAGGAGATTGCCAAAATGCCGTAGTGTCCGTCAAAGGGTGGCGTCAGTTGTGACGCGCTTCGGAATCAAACTATGACGACGGTTCCAGCATGGACATTCAAGTAGAAGTCGACATCGCGTTGCAGCGACTGGCAGGTAACAAGGCACTGTATGTCAATCTGGCCCGCTGCTTTCCAAGAGACGCACTGAAGATGGTGTCCGACTTCCAAAACCATTTGGCCGAGAACAACCGGAGAGACGCTGCAGCTGTGCTGCATACCATGAAGGGCGTAGCAGCTACGGTCGGCGCGCAGCAACTGGCCAAGTCGGCAGCAGAGATCGAAGCGCAGCTCCTAAACGCAACGCTTCCCGTGAATGCGCAGATAGCCTGTCGGGACATCGAATATCTTGTCAGTCAAACAATACCGGCGCTGGACGTGATCGTAGCTGCTTTGCTTCCTGCACCGCGAAGCTCCGCAGACATCGAGGTCGATCGGGGCGATCTGGTGAGAATGATGGACGAGCTAGCGCTTCTACTAGAAGCCTCAAACATCCGCGCCTTGAGCATTTTTTCGAAGATTCAATACAAATTGGGGGCCGCGCCATCGCCTCGCCTGGCGTCCTTGGCCGAAGCAATAAATAGCCTCGATTTCAAATCGGCCCTTGTCTGCTGCCAATTGCTGCGCGCGGAGCTTCAATGACACCGGCCGAACTGGTAAATCCTATGCTGAGCCTGTTGTATGACAAGCCCATGCTGCTGATAGTCGATGACCATGTAGGCAGCATTCAAACGTTGTACGAAATTTTCAAGGAAGAATATGAAGTTTGCGTAACGATGAATGGCGTGGAGGCATTGGATTTTTGTCAGAAGCGGCAGCCCCATCTCATACTGCTTGATGTAGCGATGCCAGAAATGAATGGCTTTGAAGTATGTCAAGCACTTAAAAGCAATCCCCTGACCGAAGCTATTCCAGTCATTTTCGTGACAGCCGATAACGATCCATTTCAGGAAGCTCGTGGGCTGGATGCAGGCGGCGCAGATTTCATCACCAAGCCCTTCCATACAAGGGTCGTGATGGCCCGCGTGCATACCCAGCTCACACTCAGACGCCAAACTGATTTGTTGCGTTCGCTGGTGTTGATAGACGACCTTACAGGCGTCGCCAATCGACGCCATTTTGATTCGATGCTGGAGCGCGAGTGGCGGCGATGCGCGCGCGCCGATTCGCCGCTTTCGTTGATTCTGATCGATGTCGATTTTTTCAAACTTTACAACGACTGCTACGGTCATCAAGCGGGCGATGCCTGTCTGCGGGCAATTGCGTCTGCCCTTAGTCTGGTCCTGAAGCGGCCGTCTGATGTCATTGCGCGCTATGGCGGTGAAGAGTTTGTCTGTCTTTTGCCAGATACACCCATCGAGGGCGCAGAACGCATAGCCAGCGCAATGGAAGTTGCGGTGCGGTGTTTGGGAATTCCGCACGAGAAATCCGAAGCGCTCAATGTGGTCACCATCAGTCTTGGCGTAGCAGTGTCCGTCAGCACACCGGGCAGCAGCCCTGCAGAGTTGCTTTTTTGTGCGGATTTGCTCTTATACAAAGCAAAGAATGCAGGCCGCGCCCAGGTCAAATCGCAGCAACTTTGAAGCGCGATATGTCGGCGAGCCCCTTGAACGGAGTGCCTATGCTGAGTCCAATTCGAGCAACATTTCCTTGTGGAAATATGTCGTGCGAGTTATTGAACACTGTCAGACAGCACCTCGGCACGCTGAAACACAGCACCGCAGGTCTGGTCTCCAACACCCGTCTTGGTATGCAGACCCTCTATGAGCAACTGATCACAACGCTGGAACTCAATCAATGAGTGTGTGGGCCAAGCGATTTGGTGCGGGCCGTTTACGCAGGCAACTGTTGGATGACACGCGAATTCTTTTGACATTGGCCGTGGGGTTGATGGGCTCCTGGCTGATCTATCGCGCCATAGATGCAAATGCCAATCTGCAGCAGCGAGATCGGCTCGGCGCGGCGGCGCAGTCTGTGGTCGGGTCATTCGATCTTGAGCTGGCTCGAACAGTAGAAGCGGTTCGCGGTCTCAGTTTGATGGTGGCTTCGGCACGAAATCTCGAACGCGAAGAATTCCTGGAGTACAGCAAAAGATTGATGGCTGACTCGCACACGTTGACCTTTCTTGAATGGCAACCCGTTGTACCCGCAGCCAACCTCCTCGAATTTGAAGCCAAGGCCAGATCGCATGGGTTAAAGGATTTCCGTCTGACCGAACCCGAGCACGGTCGTTTTGTCCCGGTGCGGCCGCGGGCAGAATATGTTCCTGTCCTATTTGCGTGGCCAGAAGAAACGGGCGCAATCGGCGTCGACATGGGCTTTGATCCGGCCCGCATGCACTCGAAGTGGAAGTCGCGAGACGTTGGACAGCCTATCGCTTCAGAGACGTTCAAGATCATCAGCTCTGGCAAAGAGGCCGCAGAAGCACAGGGATTTGCGATATCGGCGCCGGTGTATTCGTCGGGGGCCACCACGACCGTTGTCGAACGACGACGACACCTCATGGGATACGTGGCCGTCGTCATTCAGGTACCGGCTATTCTTCACGAAGCCGCGTTCCGCGCCGATGCGGCACAGCTCGATCTACTGGTGTTTGACCGAGAATCTGAACCACGCAAACTTATCTATACAGCACGTGGCGAAAATAGTGATCTTCCGCGGGCGCTACGTGACGATTATCGGGTTACTGATGAAGACATAGTTCTGACCATTGAAGTCGGTTCGCGGCCTTGGGAAATAGTGTTGCATCCTCGCGCGGAGTTTTTTCGCAGCGGCCCCCGAAACGGTGCGCGCATCGCCCTGATTGCGGGTATCACAGCCACGCTATTACTGACACTTTCTCTCTATTGGTTACAACGCAGTCGCAGAGAGATCGAGGCAGCCGAAGAAGCGCTTATTGTTGAACGGCAGCAGTTGAGCAATATCCTGGAAGGGACGAACGCAGGCACGTGGGGATGGAATGTCCAGACTGGCGAGCTTCATATCAATGAGCGCTGGGCAGAGATGTTGGGCTACACGATAGTGGAGCTGGCGCCCGTCAGCGTTCAGACCTGGATGGAACTGACGCAAGCAGACGATTGCGCTTACGCACAACAGCTGTTGGCCCGCCACTTTTCGGGGGAGCTGAATTACTATGAATGTGAGCTACGCATGCGGCATAAAGATGGCCGCTGTATCTGGGTTTCAACGCGCGGCAGATTGTTCTCGCGCACGCCGGAAGGCAAGCCGGAGTGGATGGCGGGCACCCATCTTGAAATCACTGAACGCAAGCAAGCGGAACAGGCACTTCACGTTGCAAAGAGAGTGGCTGAAGACGCCAATCTTGCAAAGAGCCGCTTTCTTGCGACGATGTCTCACGAAATACGCACGCCCATGAATGGAATTCTTGGTATGGCGCAGCTTTTGTCGGGGCCCGTGCCAAATGAAGAAGATCGGCGCGAATTCGTGAAAATCATTCTTGATTCCGGCCGCACACTGCTGACTTTGCTGAACGATATTCTTGATCTTTCAAAAGTCGAAGCGGGCGCTCTCGAACTCAGGGCCAGCGTGTTTTCTCCGTCTCGAGTGATTCGCGAAATCGCTAGCCTGATGACAGGCAGCATCGCCGATAAGAATTTAGAGCTAGTAGCACATTGGCATGATGGAGAAGAAGCCTGTTATTCGGGCGACCCAATGCGTATTCGTCAAATGCTGACGAACTTGGTAAGCAATGCGATCAAGTTTTCCCACAAGGGTCTAGTCCGGATCGACGCATACGAACTCGAGCGTCGAGATGGTATCGCGCTTCTTGAGTTCAGCGTGACAGACTCAGGCATCGGCATTGCCGCAGAGCACCGCGCTCTTTTGTTCAAGCCGTTTTCTCAGATCGACAGTTCCAACACGCGGCGTTTTGGCGGAACCGGCCTTGGTTTGTCGATCGTGCGCAACTTGGCCGAACGCATGAATGGCAGCGTCGGCGTGGACAGCGAACCCGACCGAGGTTCAAGATTCTGGTTCCGTATTGAAGTCGGCGTCGTCGAGGGGGAATTCAACCACGATCGCGTGTTCAATGTGAACGCAAACGTCTCTTCCCCGATAACTGTAAAGCATATCCTGATTGTGGAAGATCACGCGACGAACAGGCTGGTGCTCGAGTCCTTGCTTGAGGCAAACGGTTATACCTATCGATCCGCGTCGAACGGTTCCCAGGCCGTTGCCCTCGTCACTTCTGAAGAACGCTTTGACCTCGTACTGATGGACTGCCAGATGCCGATCATGGACGGTCTTGAAGCCACAAAATTGATCCGCAAGTGGGAAACCCTCCGACAACACCGAACCCCGATCATCGCGATCACTGCGGATGCATTCGCTGAGGATGAAGAACGCTGCAGGGCCGCCGGAATGGATGACTTTCTCGCCAAGCCGGTGGATATTGGTGAATTGATGTCCAAGCTCGCAAAATGGATACAACAAGCGCCAGAGCCATCAGTGAAAGAGATTTGAATGCGATGCGCTTAGCGAAGTTGGCGCTCTCACATGTCATGACGGGCGTGGATTCCACTATCCTCGCAGCAACCCACTTGCTCCGCTATCCCATCTCTACTTCGTCCCTTTTGTAGATTTCAAATAGGCCAGCGGAGAATAATTGTCTGGAAATGGGAGCGTGTGGATTTGCAACGCAAGACGGCATGGCTCAACCAAACCAAGAATGGAACGCCGAGGCGTACCGTTGAATACCGATGCAGTGACCGTTCTGCGGGAACACATGGGGAAGCATCCGACAATATGTTTCACTTATCGGAACAAACCTATTTACTGGCAAGTAACGAACACGGCGCGGCTCAGTGCGCTCAAGCGGGCACCCATTGCGACAAGTTGAAAGACTTGGGCGGCTGGAAATCTCGCCAGAGGGTGGATCGCTACGCCAAGTTTGCAACGAATAATTTGCAGTCGGCAGCAGCAAGGATTGAGAGGGATGTCGGCACGAACGTGATTCAAGCTGTCACGTTTTTGTCGCGCCAGAAAGCAAAAAAGGGCTTAGCCGTTTAGCTAAACCCTTGTGCTGCTTGGCTCCTCGACCTGGGCTCGAACCAGGGACCTACGGATTAACAGTCCGGCGCTCTACCAACTGAGCTATCGAGGAACATGCAAGGCTGCGGATTATAGACATCGGGCTGCACACTGTAAAGGCGCTTGTGCTTTCCGCTGCGCTTCGCGTTGTGCTGTATTAACTCGGCGATTGGGCTGAACAATACGATCAGGTAGAGTGAGTGTCGCTATGAAAAAAATCCAGAAATCCATGTCGTACACCGGCGCGTTGTTCACGGCCGGCCTGCTGATGTTCACCCACTTCATCTCCTCGGGCGTGGCGCATGGCGCGAGCCCCGAAGCATGGCTGGGCTTGCCCGTCACTTACATCGAGAACGGTTACACCTTCCATCCCTGGCCGGCGCAGGCGCTACGCAATGTCGAGATACACACGCCCGATCCCATCGTGATCGCCAAGGCTTGGGTATCACCCGACTGGGCGGCCTGGATCACCGGTGGCAAGACCAATCGTGTGCGCATCGAAGCAGACGAGATCGTCGCCCGGCCGAGTTCGTTGCTGCGCCTTGGCACCTTTGACGGCAAGTCGACACACAAGATCACGGCGGTGCGTTTCGCCAAGCTCAAATTGTTGATGGGCGCCAATGCGGTGGTGTTGCCCGCTGGTGAGATGGAATTCGCCGAAGACGGCACCCTGACGCATCTGCGTGTTACAACTGAGGGCGGCATGCGCTTCGATGTCACGCCGCACGAGGGCAAGCTGGCCGTGCTCGTGCAGTTGAACAACTGGAAATGGGATGTGCTGTCCGCTTTGCGATTCGACAATATCGTCGCGCAGGGCGACGTCAATGACGATCGCCTATTGCTGGACAAGATCGGTGGCACCGGCGACGGTGGTTCGGTCGACGGCATGGTGCGTTTGACGGTCACCGACAAGTTCGCGGTCGATGGTGAAATAAAGCTCGACAAGCTCGATGCCGCTGGCGTGCTGACGCGTCTATACGCCGGCCACACGGTGCAAGGCACTTTGACTGCCAACGTGAAGCTTGCTGCAACTGCCGACACGCTGGCTGATTTGGGCAAGAGCGTGACTACCAGCGGTACCTACAATCTGCGCTCGGGTAGTATCGATCGCTTCGGCTTGCTCGAAGGTCTGCGCCGGCAGGACCCCGGCCCGGCGGGTGGCGGGCTGACCAAGTTCGTGGCGCTCGACGGCGGATTTTCGGGTGGCATTGGCAAGCCTTCTGCCATATCCATTCATCATCTCGATGGCGGCGCTATGCAGGGTTCGGGTAGTTTTCAAATCGAGCAGGAAGGCAAGCTGCGTGGCAATGTCGCCGCATCGATCAAGCTGCCGAATGGCGACAGAAAATCACGCGCTCTTGTGCTCACCGGCCAGGTCAATTCGCCGACGCTGATGGTGCCCTGATACGGTTCGTGCATGACAAACAAGTGGAAGGACGGGCAAGGTTTTCTGGTGGCATGCCTGTGCGCGCAATGGTGCAGCAGCTGCCGCGAATACCGGCCGGCCTTTGAGACGTTGGCGAGCCAGTTTCCCGCCGCGCGCCTAGCGTGGATCGATGTCGAGGATGAGCCCGAAGTGGCGGGCGACATCGACATCGACAATTTCCCGACGCTGGTTATCCAGCGCGATGCGCACGTTTTATTCTGCGGCCCGATGCTGCCGCACATCGCGCAGCTCGAACGCCTGCTGCAGACCTTCCTGGCCCAAACTCCCGAAGAATCACGTGCCTATGCGCTGTCCAGCCCCGAGCGGCGCGTCTGGCAAAGCATCGCCGATGTGCGCTCGCGGTTGATGCATTCGTTGTGAACGGTCCGACCTACGCGGAATGACAGGCTTACTCGCATTCAAACACCGATCAAGCGTGCCTCGATCAGCCCACGCAAGGCATTGCCAACAAATATTCGTTCGGCATTGACGAGATCGTCCAGCGTGATGACTTCCTCGCTTGCGCTGCCGGCCGCCAGCAACTGCGCGCGCATCACACCCGGCAGCAGTCCGCTCGATATGGGCGGCGTCAGCAGATGACCATCGCGCTCGATGAAGACGTTACTGCGCGCCCCTTCGCAGACTTCGCCGCGCGTGTTGAGATAGATGATGTCGAAATGTCCTGCGGACATTGCATCTCTTAGCGCTGCGTCATAGAAATGCCGCGCGGTCGTCTTGTGTTGCAGGCGCGGATCGGCAGGGTCTAGACGCTCGTGTGCGATGGCGAGTGTGGGGTTGTCGGGCAGGGCACCCAGTGGCGCGCTGTTGCATTCGAGCATGCCGTCGCGCGACAGCAGCAGCCGCACGCGCTGCAGACCCAGCGGCAGCGCCGCGGCCTGGGCCAGCAGCATATTGCGCACTGCTTCCTCGTCGTACCTGAAGCCCAATGTCTGGGCTGAGCGTGCCAGGCGCTGCAGATGCCAGGCAATCAGAGGGTAGGGTTCGCTTTCGTCGCCACGGTTGTAGATTTCGCAGCGCAGGGTTTCGATCAGTTGCAGGCCATCATCGGTGACGAAGCGTGCCTTGGTCAGGCATTCGTCATATTCTGCATCCGGATCGGAGTCGGCGACGATGCCGCTGCCAATATCCATACGGCATTTAAAGTTATTTTGCAGGCGCAGGGTGCGGATCGGTACATTGAAGTTGCAATCGCCGTCGGGTGCGATCCAGCCGATGGCACCGCAATACGGGCCGCGTATCTGCGCTTCCAGTTCATGGATGATCTGCATGGCGCGTATCTTCGGCGCGCCGGTGACCGAGCCGCAGGGAAACAGCGCGCGGAATATTTCGACAAGTGGCGCTGCCACCGGGGCGGCTTCGACGCTGGAGGTGAGCTGAAAAACGGTTTCGTATTGCTCCAGTTCGAACAGGCTGCGTACGTGCACATCACCGGCCTTGGCGAGGCGACCGAGATCGTTGCGGATGAGATCCACGATCATGAGATTTTCGGCGCGATTTTTTTCGGAATCCTGCAGGGTGCGTGCGTTGAGCGCGTCTTCTTGCGGCGTTTTGCCGCGCGGTGCTGTTCCCTTCATGGGGCGACAGCTGAGTGTCTGTCCCTTGCGCTCGAAGAACAGTTCGGGCGAGCGTGACAGCAGCCATTCTCCGCCATCGTAAATGAGTGCGCCATGCTTGACCGGCTGCGTCGTACGCAATCTGGCGTAAAGCGCCAGAGGATGTCCGAAGTATCCACCGGTCATGGGGAAGCTGAGATTGACCTGGTAGCAATCGCCCGCGCGAATGTAATCGAGTACGCGTTGCGCCTTGGTTGCGTAGGCTTGCCTGGGCAGGCTGGGCGTCAATTGCAAGACGCCCGCTTCGCGCGCTTGCGGCGTCAGCGCGGCAAGTCGGGTCTGCCACCAGTTGGCAAGCGCGGTTTCATCAAGTGTGACGGCCTCGGCAAAGATCAGCGCCCGTGCCAATGGCATATCCGACGCGGCTGTGGGCACAGAGGGTTCGAAAGCTCTGCCGAGCTCGTAATGCGCGACGAGGGCGATCCAATGGCCCTGGCGAGAATGCTGTTCGAGTGCCGCGAAGAAGGCGCCTGCTGCGTCGATGTCCTGGCAATCGAGGGTAGTCAGGTGTTCCTGCAGGAGCACACCCCCTGCGGGCTGGCCGAGATTGTCTTCGAATAAGGCGAAAGTTTGCTGCTGCGAGGCATTCATGGCGAGGCGAGGCGCGTGGGCTGCGCGTTCAGCGGGCACCGATGAGGGCAGCCCGGCCCATCTGTTTTTGCACGAGCCGCACGACTTCGTTGATGAGTACCAGCGTTGAAGTGGGGTTCAGGGTTTCGGTGACGGCCGACCATACAGGCCGGCCTTCGGGCAGGCGGTAGAGTATGGTCTCGATGATGTAGCGGCTTTCCTTCGTCCTGTAGGCGGGCGTTACCGCTACGCTGTTGGCATACAGATAGAAGCGCCAGAAGTCGCGGTAGTAGGGCGAAAACACAGGGCGGTTGTCGACAAAATCGACAACGAAATAGGTTTGCGGTGGAAGGTAGATTTCCTGCTCGTCGACCACCACTAGCCGCGTAATGACGGCGGCATCGAAACCGGCGTTCTGCAGTTTTTCGCGCAATGTCTGGATGTCGGCACCGGGCGTGAAACCGAGCTGGTGCGCGGCGACAGCGTGGACACTGGCGGGCAGGCGGTGAGCTGCTTCGTCCTCGACAAGACGGCTGACGGCATCGTCCTTCACCACGGCGATAACAGCCAGCTTTTGCGGCGAATGCCCGTCGTCGGCCTGTTCGTGCCAATCGCTGGACAGGCGCGTACTGCTGCAAGCGGCCAGCAGCAAGTACGTCAGGAGAAGTGTGGGCGTAATGAAACTACGCTGCATGACGGGGCTCAGCCCCGCCTGCGTGGGTACGAGTGGGGCTTCTTGATGGGGGCCGAGACGCGGCGCAGCTTGTTTGACGCTGTGTCGACCGCATCGGCAACGGTCTCTCTGGCGCTTGCCGGTACGAGCAAGGTATAGCCTGCCGCCAACAGCGCGCGCGCGCGCAGGCCATTTGCTGTGCATATTTCCTGCACGGCGAGTTTGAGTCGCTTGGCAACCTGCTCGATGCGCTCGGTGCGTGGCACCGAGTAGGTCTTCCAGGTCACCAGCGGCGCATCGTGGCCCGCCAGGTTTTCCTGAAACTTGCGCGCGTTGTCGATGGGCACGACGATGGTGGCATTGTCACTACCCGGCATGACCGGCCGGTTGTAACCGGGGTTGAGCATGAGGAATTCGGAAAGAGGCATTTCCGCCAGTTTGGCGGCAAGCGCCACGTCCATGCCCTGGCGTTTTGCGATGGAGGTGAAATAGGGTTCGTCCGGGATTGCCGGCAAGGCAATCTGGTACAACTCCGGATGGGCGATGATGTTCTTCAGGGCCTGCAGCTTGGGCACGTAGTAACGTGTCTCGGTCGGCATCGACAGGCTCATGTAGTCGGTGGGTTTGCCGGCCGCTTTGTTGTTGGCGATGGCGCGTGCGACAGCATTTTCGCCCCAGTTGTAGGAGGCTAGCGCGAGCTGCCAGTCGCCATGCATTTCGTATATGGCTTGTAGATATTTCAGCGCGGCATCGGTCGAGGCGACGATGTCACGGCGCTCGTCGACCCACCAGTTCTGCGTGAGCTGGAAGTCCTTGCCGGTCGATGGGACGAACTGCCACAACCCCGCGGCTTTGGCCGACGAAAGGGCGAGCGGGTTATAGGCGCTTTCGACGATCGGCAATAATGCCAGCTCGGTCGGCATGCCGCGTTTTTCAAGTTCTGTGGTGATGTAGTACATGTACTTGCGGCCGCGCTCGAGCATCAGCTTGAGCTGCTGCGGGCGAGCCAGGTAGTAACGCATGCGGTCGTCGACCAGCGGACTTTCGAGGTCGCGCATGGCGAAGCCCTTGCGCACGCGTTCCCAGATGTCTTCGGTCTGTGCCGTATGGTCGAGCGGGGTGATGGGATTGGTCTCGCGCATCACGTCGGAAGTGATCTCGACGGGGGCGATGGCCGTAGCGACCTGCAGCGCAATGGTCTGCTCCGCAGCGGCCGTAGCGCTCAGGGAGGTGCACAGCGCTGCGCAAAGAATGGATATCTGGAGGGCAAAAGCCTTCATGGGGTCCCTCGTACTGAAAGGTTTGCCGAATTCTAGCCAATCTAGCGCAGGAAGCCAGCCCCAGGTCACAATAGCTGACTGAGTTTACAGGCCTTTCTCTGCGCGAGCGGGTGACGGACGGCGGGTTAACATGCCTCAAGCTGGCAAAGTTGCCAGCGCAAAGCGGCCAAACACCCCGCGGGGAGAATTGCATGAAGGCGCTGATCATCGACGATACGTTGACGAGTCTGACACTGGTCAGCCATCAGCTACGGCGTATGGGAATCGAGCCTTTCGTGGCGCAGGACGGCGCAACCGGTATCGAGTTATTCAAACAGCATCGCCCTGACCTAGTCTTGGTGGATGTCGTGATGCCCGGTCTCAATGGTTACGAGGTGACCAAGCGCATTCGTCAGCTTGAACGCGATGGTGAATGGACGCCCATCATTCTTCTCACCGCACGCACTAGCGACGAAGACCTGGAGCGCGGCATCGCTGTCGGCGGCGACGATTATCTTGTCAAGCCGATTTCCGAAGTCGTACTCACCGCCAAGGTGCGCGCCATGCAGCGTATCGCACAGATGCGCTATTCGCTGGTCGTGCTCACACGACGTCTGGACGAAGCCAATCGCGAGCTGACGCGTTTGTCTGCGGTCGACGGCCTCACGGGTATCGCCAATCGTCGCCAGTTCGATGAATTTCTCGCGCGTGAGTGGGCGCGTGGTGCGCGGCACGAAACTGAGGTCTCGTTGCTGATGTGCGATGTCGATTTCTTTAAGCAGTACAACGATTTTTACGGCCATCAGATGGGCGATGAATGTCTACGCACCGTTGCGCAGACTTTGGCGGCACGCCTCAAGCGGCCGACCGATCTGGTTGCGCGCTATGGCGGCGAGGAGTTCGCCGTCATCTTGCCGGACACGGATCTGCAGGGCGCACAGCAACTGGCTGAGGCGATGCGCAGTGATATCGAGCGGCTCGCCATCGCGCACGGCGGCAGCAAGGAAGGCTTGGTGACGATGAGCCTGGGCGCAGCCTGCCGGGTGCCAGATCGCGATGGTCTTGGCAGCGTGGCGCTTCTCAAGGCGGCGGATGACGCCTTGTACGCTGCGAAAGATGCTGGTCGCAACCGCGTCGTGGCCGAGATAGAAACAGTCGATCTACAATGAGTTTGCAATCGCATGCCCACGCCATAGAATTCTTGAGAAAAACGCCGTATGCCTTGAACCGGGAGGGCGATGTGGCGTTGCGTGTCGCGGCACTAGCGCGCCGTTGAGTTGGCAAAGAATCGGCCGTAGACGGGTACAGCGGAGGCAACATGGCAGACAAACAAGTTTTGAGAAATCTGACTGTCCTGGTCGTGGACGACAACGACACGACGCGCGCGATGCTGCGTGGCATTCTGCGTCAGGAAGGTGCCGAGGTGGTTGGCGAGGCCAAAGACGGACCTACGGCGATTCTGGCTTGCCGTAAGCTCAAACCGAAGTTGGTCTGCATGGACGTACTGATGCCCAATAGCAATGGCGTCGATGCGCTCAAGGAAATACGTAGCGAGCTGCCCGACATCCGTGTGCTGATGGTGACGGGCTCGGCCGATCGGCAAACCGTGCAAGCGGCCATCCAGGCCGGTGCGAGCGGTTACGTGGTGAAGCCGTTCAATGCCGCCCGGGTCGTCGACGCCGTTCTGCAGGCATTTCAAGTGGCTGCGCCATCGCAGCTGGATTCGGCAAAGTAACCTACCGCCTTTATTCCTCGTCCAGCAGCACTTCGCCGTTCGGTCCCCAGCGCACTTGCGTGATGCCGGGCTCGAGTTTTTCGAGCCGCTTCAGTTCGGCCCGGGAGCGAATTGCCGTTTCCGCATCATCGTCGAGTTCGCCGTTGAGGCGCGCCAGATCGCGCGTCTTGTGGGTGACCTGCACCGCGTTGCGGACGGCCTTGATGACTTCGTCATCATCCCAGGGTTTGGGCAGGAAACGCGAGATGCCGACTTCGTTGATCGCCACCATGAGCACGTCGAAGTCGGTGCTTGCGGAGAGAATGATGCGTGCCGTCGTCGGCTGCAGTTCGCGAATCCGCGTGAGCAGTGCGATGCCATCCATTTCCGGCATGCGATAATCTGACATTATGGCATCGTAATATCGGGTCTTGGCCTGCTCGATGGCATGCACGGGATTGCTGTGTGTCTCGATCAACGCCCGATCGCCCCAGTCCTGTCGCAGCAGACGCGACAGTGCCGAGAGCACATTGCGTTCGTCATCGATCAGCATGATGCGGATCACCGTGTCGTCCTTGTCATTCATATGACATCTCCATTGTTCTGGCGCCAATCCATTTCAGGCTTTGACGCAAATGATCAAGGCCTTGCCATTCGTTTCTTCGTATTCGCGAACCTGTTTGATCAGCACATTGTCGAGCACGTGTTCCACTGCCAGTAGCAGTACGCCTTCATGGCTGAACAAGTCGCGCGTGAGCACCATGCCTGGTTTGGCCTGTGCGCCATTGACGCGTATTTCAGCGACAGGCTTGGCGCGCGCGCGGCCGATCAGTTCCGAGAAGGCGTCGCACACGGCCGGGTCATAACGGAAGCTGCGCCCTTCGATGACGTACTGTTTGGCCTCGTCGCTGTTGTGCTTCTTTACCGACAGCGTGCCGATCTGTACTGCATCATAGTCGTTGGCTAATGCCAGGATGCGGGCCCCCAGAGGAATGGCCTCGCCCTTGAGCCCATCGGGAAAGCCGGTGCCGTCCCAGCGCTCATGGTGACTACGAATGACCGCCGCCACACCACGCATATCGGGGAGCGACATCAAGGCCGCAGCGCCATTGAGCGGATGCTTGCGCGCCTGGCTCAGTCCTTCGGCAGTCATCTTCGCCATCGGCGTGGCCAGCAACTGGTCACCATAGCCGATCTTGCCAATGTCATGCAGCAGGCCCGCCATCAGCACCTCGTGAATCGCCGCTGAGTTCAATCCCATCTTCTCGGCGATCCGGCGTGCCACGTCGGCCACGCGTCGGCTGTGACCAGCGAGTTGCGGCGCACGCAGCTCGATGAGGCTGGACATGACCTGCACTGTGTTGAAGAAAGTCTT
Source organism: Rhodocyclales bacterium (assembly GCA_028292505.1). Taxonomy (GTDB): domain Bacteria; phylum Pseudomonadota; class Gammaproteobacteria; order Burkholderiales; family Rhodocyclaceae; genus Viridibacterium. The sequence goes on along the minus strand of JAQGMF010000012.1, from coordinate 61,551 downwards.
CTGGAGTTTCTCGTTGGCCAGCGTCAGTTCCTGATTGGCGATCTGCAGATCGGCGGTGCGCTCCGCGACCTTGGCCTCCAGGCTGGCATTGAGCGACTTGAGTTCTTCGTTCTGCTTGAAGGTGAGCGCTTCCAGACGCAGCTTCTCGCGTTGCAGGCCACGCCACGACAATGCCTGATGAATGATGCTGAGAAATTCATGCTCGTCCCAGGGTTTGGAGACGTAGCGGAAGATGCCACCTTCGTTGATGGCCGACACCGCAGATGTGACATCGGCATATCCAGTGAGCAGCACGCGCTGCGTGTCCGGCCAGCGCTGACGGGCCTGGGCGAGCAACTGCGCACCATCCATTTCCGGCATGCGCATGTCGGATACGAGCAGGTCTACCTCCTGCGCCGCGAGCAGACTCAAGGCTTCCGCGCCGCCGTTGGCGGTGAGCACGGTGTAGCCAACCGGCCTGAGCAGTCGACGCAGTGCATTCAGAACATTCGTCTCGTCGTCGACCAGCATGACGACCGGCGCGTTCGTATAGCCGGGGGGCCAATTTGTCGCGCTCTGTGCGCTCGTCGGACTTGTGGCAGCAACATCGGTCATGCGGTACGAGCCTCCGTACGAGATTCCATGTGGCGCTCCTGTGGCGTTCGGACCAGGTCGAGAAGGTCCTCCGTGCCATACATATCGTTGAGCTTGGCGTAGGCGGCGTCCATCGGTTGCGTGGCGTGATGTTCGGCGGCGTGGTGCGCCAACGGCAATATTTTTTGCGCAATCATCTGGCGATGGCTTCCTCTGCCTGGCGTATCGGCAATTTCACACAGAAACGCGTGCCCTCACCGGGCACCGAGGTGACGTCGATACTGCCATGATGCTTCTGTACGATGCCATACGATAGCGACAGACCCAGGCCGGTACCTTTGCCAATCGGCTTGGTCGTGTAGAAGGGGTCGAATATCTTGCTGCAGGTCTCTTCGCTCATGCCGCAGCCGGTATCGCTGACGGCCACCCATATGTCATTTTCGTCGACGCCGGAACTCACCGTGATGGCGCCGCGCGTGGGTCGTCCTTCCATAGCGTGAGCGGCATTGACCAACAGGTTCATGAATACCTGGTTCAATTGCGAGGGCAGGCACTGAATCTTGGGAATCTGGCCGTATTCCTTGATGACGTCGGCATGATACTTTATTTCGTTGCTGACGATATTGAGGGTCGAATCGATGCCCTTGTGCAGGTCGGCCCATTGCCACGACGCGTCGGAGTCGACGTGAGAAAAGTCTTTGAGGTCTTGCACGATCTTGCGCACACGTTCGATGCCTTCGCGCGATTCGCTCATCAGCGAGCGCGTGTCTTCTTTCAGGAATTCGAGATCGAGCCGCTCGCGTAGCGCCTGCACGGCGTGCTGTTGGGCTTCGTCGGCAATATGTGGCTCGGCGGCATGGTAGGCCTCGATGAGCGAGAGCAGATCGGCGACGTAATGTTCGAGCGTGCTGAAATTGGAAAACACGTAACCGATCGGATTGTTGATTTCGTGTGCCACGCCGGCGGCGAGCTGGCCGATCGAAGCCAGCTTCTCGTTTTGCAGCAACTGGTTCTGCGCTGCCTGGATTTGCTGGTTGGCTTCGGAAAGCTTGATGTTGAGATTGGTCATCTCGACGTAGCGATCGAGTAAAGCCCGCTCGGCCTGTTCGCGTTTTTCAATATCTCTTTCGAGCGCGCCTTTGGCGCTTTCCAGCTCGGCAGTGCGCTTTCTCACCAGATCTTCCAAACCCTGGTGCGCGAGGCGCAGCGAAGCCTCGGCATCCTTGATCTCCGTGATATCGACCAGCGTTTCTATGGAGCCCATCACGACGCCATGCGCATTGCGGATCGGCGCTGCGGTCATGAGCAACCAGCGGCCTTTGTCGCCGAGGTTGGGGAAGAAGCGCGAGGCTTCCAGCCCGTCGCTGATGATGGCCGACGGCTTCAGCGTGTCGCCGTAGAGCGTGTGCGCTTCGGCGCTCTGCAAGTCGTCGATGATCAGATCGGCAATCGCCGGCGCGGGGGTATCAAAAAAAGGCGTCCAGTGATCGCGCGTGCCGACCATCTCGTGCGCGGTGACACCGAGCACAACTTCGCAAGCGCGGTTCCAGTGCAGCACGACGTGGTCGCGATTGAGCACGAAGGTTGGTAGCGGATTGCCGTCTAGCAATTCCTTGAATGTTCGTCGCAGCTCGGCCGCGTTCGCTGCCGCACCGCCCGGTATGTGCTCTTCGATGGTGATGATGCGCGTGCTCTCCGAGCCACCGTCGTTGGGGCCGGCTGTCAAGCGGAAATGACGCGGGCTGCCGACGTCCGACGCCACTACTAACGAGCCAGCGTGTTCGGAATTGGTATAGATCGCCTTGAGCCACGGGCGCAACTTGTTTGCGTCTTCGGGAGCGAATAACTGCAGTACGTCGCGACCTATCATGGGCGCGTCCTTGCGATCGAGCAAAACCATTGCCGCCGTTGTGGCGCGAATGACCGTTTGACCGTGCACGACGAGAATGCCGATGCCCAGGCGATCGAGCCAAGCAGTTGATAACGTAACGGCACGTTGCTCCTGCAGCGTGTTCATGCCCGCTCCTGGCTCATCTGCATGGCAATGTCATCGGCCTGACTCAGAGCCCTGACAGCCCTGCGCAATTGCGCGTCGCTTAATGACAAGCGCTTGAATGCTGCACCATTGAGTTCGATTGCCTTGGCCTTGCCGGTCCTGGCGGCGCAATAGGCAACCGCCAACGCGTCTGCGATGTGCACGATGTCGGTGATGCGATCCGGCGTGTCGAACGGTGGGTGATGGCCTTCGATCGCCCGATACAGCGTCTCGGGAAAGTGCCAGTGCTTGGCCAGCGCGGCGCCGACCGAGCCGTGCGAGGGCAGGCCCAGCGCTCGTTCCGCCTCGCTCCATGACGTATTCATTTCTGCGCGCTTGGCAGCGAGTTTCTCGATCAGATCCGGGTAGAGAACGGCCAGCACGAGCTTGCCGATGTCGTGTATCAGCCCGGCGAGGAATGCTTGATCGTGACCGAAACGCACGGCTCGCGCGATTTCGCGGGAGGCCAGCGCAGTCTGGAAGGCGTGCAGCCAGTATTCATGCAGATCGATGCCTGGCGCACCAGCTTGTGGGCGTAGGCTCGACATGGCACTGGCCAGCGCCAGCGAGCGAATCGTGCGCAAGCCGATTACCGTGGCCGCCTGGTGCACTGAGCTGACCTTGCCCATCATGCCAAAGAAGGGGGAGTTGGCGACGCGCACGATCTTGGTTGCCAGGGCCTGATCGCATTCTATTTTTGTGACGAGTTCGCTGAGGTCAAGATCATCGTCGTCCATCGAACTCACCAGATCGGCAGCGACAGCAGGCAATCCGGGCAGGTCGCCAAAACGAATGATGATGTCATCTATGCTGGGCGTGTGCGGTGGTGGCTCGCCAACACGCGTGCTCTGCGCCTCAGTCATCGTCATCTCCATTGAGCACGGCAAGCACAGCGTTCAACACGCGTTCGCGGACCTCGTCCGGCGTGTCGGGCGAGAACGCCGCCTTCAGTTCTTCGCGCGATGCAGCGCTCTGCAAAGGACTGTCTTGATCGGCCGCGATGTTTCCATTCTGATTGGTATCGTTCATGAGGACTTTCCTGTGTCGCTGTAGAACAATGCAACCACACGGCCGCGCGGTTTGCGCTCCGAGCCTAAATCGTTGCTGACAACGCGCACGGCCTTGCCATTGATAATGACTTCGGCATAGGCCGGGTTCGCGCAATGCAAAATGTCCTGCAACACAGCGGGCAGGTCGGTGCGTGCGTCGAGACCGATGAGGCTGCTGCCGAGGAGTTGCTGTGCCGCTTCGTTGGCCAGTGCAATCATGTATTCGTTGTCGACGCCAAGCACGGCCAGGGGCAGCGCGGCAATCACCTCGTGGGCGACGTGCAGCGAGGCTTCGCCGATGGCAATGCGGCGTTGTCGCTCTTCGAGCAGGTCGTTCAACTTGGCGTTGGCAGAAGCGAGCTCCAGTTGCAAACGGCGGTTCTCGTCATCGAGCTGCTTGCGTCGCACGGCGTCGGCAATATTGGCGCGCAGTTGTTCGTCATCCCAGGGCTTGGTGAGGAACTTGTAGACGGAACCTTCATTGATGGCCGATGTGACACTGCCCAGTTCAGTGTAACCGGAGAGCACGATGCGGATAGTCTGTGGCCACTTTTCACGCGCACGGCTGAGAAATTCCGTCCCGGTCATGCCAGGCATGCGCTGATCCGACACGATGACATCGACATGTTCGTGCTCAAGCACTTGCAGGCCCGCTTCGCCACCGTTGGCGGTGAGGATGCGATAGCCGTCGCGGCGCAGCAGGCGACGCAATGCGGAAATGATGTTGTCCTCGTCGTCGACGAGCAGCAGGGTGCTCGCATTCGTGTTCGAGGAAATGTCTTGTATGCCGGGTTCGCCCATGTCGTGCCACCACAGATGTACGTACGCCAAGTGGTTTTATCGGCACAAATTGCAGCGCCTTGATGCTTTTTAAGCTGCAGGGGTGGGCTTGCAGAGTGGGCAGGAAGCCAACAGTCATTCAGGCGGGTTTCCGAACAAACCTCTCGCAAAATGGGAAAGGCCGGCTCAGGCCGGAGCCTTACTGGAAAACGTCTTTCCAGGCGCGCAGAGCCGCGAAGATGGCGGCGGGTTGGTCGAGCGGTTTGCCGACGTGCCGTTCCACGGATCTACGCACGCCGACTTCCTGCGTGCGTAAAAAGGGATTTGTCATCAGTTCGTCCGCCAACCGCGAAGGCAAGGTGGGGAGGTTCTTGTCGCGCAAGGCGTTGCAGCGCGCCACGCGTGCAAGCAACGCGGCATTTTCCGGTTCAACTTCGCGTGCGAAGCGTAGATTGTTGAGTGTGTATTCATGAGCGCAACAGATTTGCGTCGAAGCTGGCAGTGCCGCAATGCGCTGCAAGGATGTGTGCAATTCCACCGCAGTGCTGCTACCCAGCAAACGTCCGCAACCGCCAGCGAACAAGGTGTCGCCGCAGAAGAGAAGCTCCTCGTACAGGAAGGCGATATGCTCTTCGGTGTGACCGGGTACCGCCATGACCGAAGCGGCACCACCGATGCCCGGCAGATGGACGGTGTCGCCTTCCTCGACAGCTTGAGTGACCACATCAATTGAAGGTGGCCCGAAGACCGGCACCTGCCAGCTCCGGCATAGCGCGGCGACGCCGCCGATGTGGTCGTTGTGACGATGAGTGACAAGAATGGCGGCGAGGCGTAAATCCTGCCGCGCAAGAAACTGCGAGACAGGCGCAGCCTCGCCGGGATCGACGACGATGCACTGGTCGTGGGCAACCAAAGCCCAGATATAGTTGTCGCGAAAGGCCGAAAGCGGAACAATCTGCATGATCGACATTTTCGGCGCATGAATCGGCATGTCAATTCCTGGTTTTGAAGAGTGGTTCGATACCCCACGCGGGCAATACTTGCTGGCCTGGGAACAGCGCAAGTTCGACCAGCTGGTGGCCGACATCTTCGGTTATAACGCCGTACAGATCGGTCTGCCCAAGCAGGACTTTCTGCGCGGCAACCGCATGCCGCATCGCCTGCATTGCAGTGGCACGCGACCTTCCGACGTGATGTGCGATCCCGAAGAACTGCCGTTCGCGACACAAAGCCTGGACCTGGTCGTGCTGCCGCACGTCCTCGAATTCGCGCCTCATCCGCATCAACTGTTGCGTGAGGTCGAGCGCGTATTGGTGCCCGAGGGCAGCGTCGTCATCGCCGGCTTCAATCCTTACAGCCTGTGGGGACTACGTCGTTCCTTCTCCGGCAATCTCGGCGCGCTGCCATGGCAGGGCCAGTATTTCTCCGTACCGCGTCTCAAGGATTGGCTCACCTTGTTGAGTTTCGAGACGCATGCCGGCGCTTTCGGCTGCTACGCACCACCGGTTTCATCCGAGGCCTGGTTGCGACGCTGGTCCTTCATGGATGCGGCAGGCGACCGTTGGTGGCATTTCGCCGGCGGCGCCTACATTCTGCAAGCAGTCAAGCGCGTGCGTGGTATGCGCCTGATCATGCCCGACTGGCGCACCCGCACGCGGCCAAAAAAGGCCATGGCGCCCGTGTCACGACGTGGCGAAACAACATCGAAGGGGCGATAGCCGTCCTCTTCGCGATCTCGCCTACAATTCGGCCCTCCCGGGGGATGAGAGCAATTATGACAAGCGAGACCGTAGATATCTTCACTGACGGTGCATGTAGCGGTAACCCCGGCCCTGGCGGCTGGGGCGCCATCCTGCGCATCGGTGACACCGAAAAGGAACTGTGGGGTGGCGAGCCGCAGACTACCAATAACCGCATGGAGATGATGGCCGTGATTCGCGGCCTGGCGGCACTCAAGCGACCTGTCAGCGTGCGCGTCCATACGGATTCGCAATACGTGCAGAAGGGCATCTCTGAATGGATTCACAGCTGGAAAAAGCGCGGCTGGAAAACCGCAGACAAGCAGCCGGTGAAGAACGAAGACCTGTGGCGTCGCCTCGACGAATTGGCGGCTGCCCACAAAGTGCAATGGCTGTGGGTAAAGGGACACGCAGGGCATCCCGAGAACGAGCGCGCCGACGCCCTGGCTCGCAAGGGGGTGGCCGAAGTTCGTTTGGCGGGAACGGCATGCGAACGCTCGTCCTGAAAGAATCTGCTTGTGATTTTTCGATTTACTGTATATAAACACAGTTATCGAAAAATGGTTGGCACACATGGACGATCTCACTCCCCGGCAGCAGGAAATCCTGGACTTCATTCGCGCCACGTTGGAAGAGTACGGCGCGCCGCCCACACGCGTCGAGATATGCACGGCCTTCGGCTTTGCCTCTCCCAATGCTGCGGAAGCCCATCTCAAGGCGCTCGCCAAGAAGGGCGTCATCCTCCTGGAGGCCGGCTCATCGCGTGGTATCCGCCTGACCGAATCTCTTGGTCTGCCAGTCGTAGGGCGGGTCGCAGCGGGTTCGCCGATTCTCTCCGAAAGCAGCATCGACAAGCGCGTGCGTGTGGACCCGGCGATGTTCGAGCCGCGCGCCGACTTTCTATTGCGCGTTCGTGGCTTGTCGATGATCGATATCGGCATTCTGGAGGGCGATCTGCTTGCCGTGCACCGCACGTCTGAAGTTCGCGATGGGCAGATCATCGTCGCCCGCATTGATGATGAAGTAACGGTCAAGCGCCTGCGGCGCCGCAAGGGGCTGGTCGAATTGCTGCCCGAGAACAAAAGCATGGAGCCCATCGTCGTCGACCCCCGACGCCAGATTTTGACTATCGAAGGGCTGGTGGTGGGCTTGATCCGCAACGACTTCGGTTTTTCCTGATCAGTAGTCCGTAGTCAAAAAAGACATTGTCATTCCCATGTATCGAATTGGAAAGCCAGGCCATGAAAACGAGCAAAATTTCCTGCAAGACTATCGTCACCCCACAAATCCCGACGAATTGCCGTATGGCTGTCTCACGTCCGTGGACACAAGCCATGCTCGATGTTTTGCAACGTCGCGGAAGAACCTATGGTCTCCTGGCACTTTACGAAGAATCGCGTTTGAATTCGTCGCGCTGATGTAGCCACCAATACATGCTTGCTGCATGAGTGGCGGCTTCTCTTTCAGGCGCTGAATGTGCGTTGAACAGGCACGCCGACACTGCAAGAACTCGGTGCCGCGTTCGGGTTGAAGGTTCTTCACATGAAGCTGGCGGGCAGCGTGGCCCGCATTACATAGATGTCGCCCCTATGGCGACCATGACGCCATGTTGTGCACCTTGGCATCGCGGCAGTGTCTCGATTGTCAAGCTGACGCCGTTTATCAAGGCTTACTTAATCCCGCCAACGTGCGTCGTCCGCGTCCTTCGGTGACGGCTAAAGACGCCGAACTAGCTACCCCGCGAGTTTGAGGCACTGCCTAGCCCCCGCTATTACCTGCCCATTTGGGCTAAAACGCGCACCCTGCCGCAAATTGCTTTAGTCTTTAAAGCGATCTAAAGATGCGCCAACAAGCTGTTTTGTGCTGCAATGCAGCATCGCCTCGGGCATTGGATGATTTGGTGCTTCTCAATTGAGAGATTAGACAAATCACGACAATTTTAGAACACAGAATTGCGGCAAATAATTCCAATGAATTCTGTGGCTTATGGTTTTATAAGAATAATTTATCGGCATATAGAAACATTTGAGCACATCGACTCCTAAAGTTCTTGCGTTGCACCATGCAGATGGCCATAATTTGAAGCGTGTGAGGAATGTTCGCGATCAGACTGAATGATTCAGTGAATTTGTGATCGTGCTCCTCCAACCAGTGTCTCCTCCACCCTCCTCCTTTGGTGTGGACTTGGCGCAGCTCCAACCGAGCTGCGTTTTTTTTGCTCGTTACTTTTGTGCTTCACGCTCCCCATATAAAGGTTTTGACACTCTGGTCATTGTCCACGTACAATCGCCGGCTTTCCGCTTTGAGCGGTATTAGATGATCAGGATTGGTTTGAAATCCGGGTCGAGCTCCAAGCCACAATAAAAAGGCTTCCCAAGGAAGCTAAATGAAGTAAAGGAACTTGAAGATGGGTACGTTTTCAGCAAAGCCCCACGAAGTCGTTCACGACTGGTATGTGGTTGACGGTGCCGACAAGGTGCTTGGCCGTCTCGCTAGCGAGATCGCGCGCCGCCTGCGCGGCAAGCACAAGCCGATTTACACGCCACACGTCGATACCGGCGATTTCATCATCGTCGTCAATGTTGATAAGCTGCGCGTGACTGGCAACAAGGCACAAGACAAAAAGTACTACCGCCACACTGGGTATCCGGGCGGTATCTACGAGACCAATTTCACCAAGCTGCAACAGCGCTTTCCAGAGCGCGTGCTGGAGAAGGCCGTCAAGGGCATGTTGCCCAAGGGCCCGCTCGGTTACGCCATGCTCAAGAAGCTGAAGTGCTACAGCGGTGCCGCCCATCCGCATAGCGCCCAGCAGCCCAAGGCACTCGAGATCTAAGTGAGGAACGAATAAATGCCCGTCGGACAATATAATTACGGAACCGGCCGTCGCAAGACTGCGGTAGCCCGTGTCTTCATCAAGGCTGGTTCAGGCAAGATCGTCGTGAACGGTAAGCCGATCGATGTGTTTTTCTCACGCGAAACCGGTCGCATGATCGTGCGCCAGCCGTTGGAGCTGACGCAGAATGTCGATCGTTTCGACATTCTAGTGAATGTGAGCGGCGGTGGCGAATCCGGCCAGGCCGGTGCGGTGCGTCACGGTATCACCCGCGCACTGATCGACTTTGATGCTGAGCTGAAGCCGACGCTGAAAAAAGCCGGTTTCGTGACACGCGATGCACGTGAAGTCGAACGTAAGAAGGTCGGTTTGCACGGCGCGCGTCGTCGCAAGCAATTCTCGAAGCGTTAATCTTCAGAGAAACCGGTTCAACAAAAAGCCCGCAGCGATGCGGGCTTTTTGTTTTGGTGCAAATGATCTTATCAACGACGCTTGTCGTTTTCGATCAATGCATATGCCGAATGGTTGTGAATGGATTCAAAGTTCTCCGATTCCACCACGTAAGCATCGATACGCGGCTCGTCGTTGAGCTTGCCCGCAACATCGCGCACCATGTCTTCGACGAATTTCGGATTGTCGTAAGCGCGCTCGGTGACATATTTCTCGTCGGGCCGCTTGAGCAAACCATACAACTCGCATGAGGCTTGCGACTCGACCATCTGGATGATTTCTTCGAGCCAGATATGGCTATTGAGCGAGGCGGTCACTGTCACATGGGAGCGTTGGTTATGCGCACCGTAGGCGGAGATTTTCTTTGAACAGGGGCACAGGCTCGTTACCGGCACGACGATGGAGATTTTCAGCTCATACGCGCCGCCCGCCTTGATTTCGCCGATGAATTTCACCTCATAGTCGAGCAAGCTCTGCACGCCAGACACGGGCGCGGTCTTGTTGATGAAGTAGGGGAAGCTCATCTCGATGAGGCCGGTCTCGGCTTCGAGGCGCTGGACCATGGAGCGCAGCATCGGCTCGAAGGATTCGATAGAAATCTCGCGCTCATGACCATTGAGTATTTCGACGAAGCGCGACATGTGGGTGCCCTTGAAGTTGTGGGGCAGGCCGACGTACATGTTGAAGGTGGCGATGGTGTGCTGGATGCCTTCGCTCAGATCCTTGACGCGGATCGGATGGCGGATGGCTTTGATACCGACCTTGTCGATGGCCATGTGGCGGCGGTCTTCTGAGCCTTGTACATCGGCCATGGTTGCCGGCGGGGACAGCGTTTCGGGCATGAATGCGAGCTTTCTAATGGCGGCCAAGCCGCCGGATTCAAAAGTTTATTATAGTTGAGTAAAACACTCAACTATTGAATTTATTGCTCTTTGCTATGGAGTCGTTCAGCGATGCGCGCGGCGAGCTGCTGTGCTTCAAGGCCGATCTCGGTCAATAGTTGCTGCTGATCGCCATGGTCGATGAAGCGATCGGGCAGGCCGATGCGCATGATGGGCGTTGCAATGCCTGCCTCTTCGAGTACGCGCGCCACCTCGCTGCCCGCGCCGCTGATGATGGCGTTTTCTTCTAAGGTCACGAGCAGTTCGTGGCTGTTGGCGAGTTCCAGCACGAGAGCGGCATCCATCGGTTTGACGAAGCGCATATTGGCGACCGTCGCGTCGAGCGATTCCGCTGCGGCGAGCGCACTGCCCAGCATGCTGCCAAAGGCCAACAGGGCAACGCGTTTGCCGTGTCGGCGGATTTCTCCCTTGCCGAGCGGCAGCGCGGCCATTTCCTTTTGCGGCGTGACGCCAAGACCGCTGCCGCGCGGGTAGCGTACTGCGGTGGGGGCATCCAGCTTGTAAGCGGTATAGAGCATCTGGCGACACTCGTTTTCGTCGGCCGGCGCCATGATGACCATATTTGGAATGCATAACAGGTACGACAGATCGAAGGCGCCGTGATGGGTCGCGCCATCGGCACCGACCAGACCACCGCGATCGATGGCAAACATCACGGGTAGGTTCTGCAGGGCGATGTCATGGATGAGCTGGTCATAGGCGCGCTGCAGGAAGGTCGAGTAGATCGCCACAACCGGTTTCATGCCTTCGCAAGCCATGCCGGCGGCGAAGGTTAGCGCGTGTTGTTCAGCGATGCCGACGTCGAAATAGCGTTGCGGATATTCTTTCTCGAAGCGCACCAGACCCGAGCCCTCGCGCATCGCCGGGGTGATGGCCACCAGGCGCTCATCCTGCGCGGCCATGTCGCATACCCAATCGCTGAAGACCTGTGTATAGGTGAGTTTCGGTGCGCTCTTGCTGCTCTGGATGCCGGCGTTGTGATCAAATTTTCCGACGCCGTGATAGAGCACAGGATCGGCTTCCGCGAGCTTGTAGCCTTGCCCCTTGCAGGTGACGACGTGCAGGAATTGCGGCCCCTTGAGTTTGCGCAGGTTCTGCAAGGTCGCGATCAGCGTGTCGAGGTCGTGACCGTCGATGGGGCCGATGTAATTGAAACCGAATTCTTCGAACAGCGTGCCAGGCGTGACCATGCCTTTGACATGTTCTTCGACGCGCTTGGCAAGTTCCAGCATGCTGGGCGCGACGCCGAGCACTTTTTCGCCGGCGCGGCGTGCGAAGTTGTAGGTTCTGCCGGAGAGTAGTCGCGCCAGAATATTGGTCAGCGCTCCGACAGGCGGCGAGATCGACATCTCATTATCGTTGAGCACCACGAGCAGATCGGAGTCCATGACGCCGGCATTGTTGAGTGCTTCGAAGGCCATGCCGGCCGACATGGCGCCGTCGCCGATGACGGCGATGGCGCGCCGGTCCTCGCCCTTGCGCTTGGCGGCGACGGCCATGCCAAGTGCGGCCGAAATCGAAGTGGAAGAGTGCGCTGTGCCGAAGGTGTCGTACTGGCTTTCGTTGCGACGCGGGAAGCCGGATATGCCATTGTATTGACGCAGCGTCGACATGGCCGCGCGCCGGCCGGTGAGTACCTTGTGGCCATAGGTCTGGTGGCCTACGTCCCAGACGATGCGGTCTTCGGGCGTGTTGAAAACATAGTGTAAGGCGATGGTCAGCTCGATCGTGCCGAGGTTCGACGAAAGATGACCACCGGTTTTCGACACCGATTCGATCAGGAAGGCGCGCAGTTCTTCGGCCAGCACCGGTAGTTGTCGACGTTCCAGCTGTCGCAGTTCGGCGGGCGAATTGATGGTGTCGAGCAGAGGACTGACCGAAGGCACGGCTGAAGAAGATGACATATTTTTCGTGGGGAGCGGCGCTTAGAACGGCCGGCTGACAATGTAATCGGTGATTTCCCTGAGGCGTTGCGCAGATGCGCCGAGCGGGGCGAGGGTATTGTGCGCTTCTTCGGCAAGTTCGCGAGCCAGCGTGCGGGCAGGCGTCAGACCGATGATGCTGACATAAGTGGGTTTGTCCTGTGCGGCGTCCTTGCCGGCAGTCTTGCCCAGCGTGGCCGTATCGGCGACTTCATCGAGAATGTCGTCGATGACCTGGAAGAGCAGGCCGATGCATTTGCCGAAATGATCGAGACGCTCCAGGGTTGCATTATCGCTGGCGCTCTCGTGGTTTCCGGCCAAGGCGCCGAGCATGACGGCGGCACGGATCAGCGCGCCGGTCTTGTGGATGTGCATGAACTCGAGTTCTTCACGCGTGATCGATTTGCCGATCGCGTCCAGATCGATTGCCTGGCCGCCGGCCATACCGCGCGAGCCAGAGGCTCTGGCCAACATGGCGATGGCGCGTACCTGCTTGCCGTTGTCATCGAACAGACCGGGCGCGGAAAGCTGCTCGAAGGCCAGCGTTTGCAGTGCATCGCCGACCAGCAGTGCGGTGGCCTGGTCGTATTGGATATGCACTGTCGGTTTGCCGCGACGCAGGACATCGTCATCCATGCAGGGCATATCGTCATGCACTAGCGAATAGACGTGAATGGATTCGAGCGCGCAGGCAATGGCATCGAGCCTTTCCGGCGGTGCGTCGGTCATCTCGCCGGCGGCGAAAGCGAGCAGGGGCCGCACGCGTTTGCCGCCGCCGAGGGTGGCATAGCGCATGGCCTGGTGCAGGCGATGTGGCACCAATTGCGCGGCGGGCAGTCGCTGTTCGAGCGCCTGCTCCACACGGCGCTGCACGTTCGCCATCCATTCCGGGAATTTCATGCTGATGGCATTCATGTGATCGTGCATCGATTCATTCTTCATTCGCGTCGGTGGGCAACTCGCTCAGTTCGCCATCCTGCAGGACGCGGATGCGTTGCTCGGCCGATTCCAGCGCGCCGCGACAATGGCGCAGCAGTTGGGTGCCACGCTGGAAGCTCGCCAGCGATTCTTCGAGCGATAGCGTACCCGACTCCATAATGGCGACGATCTGTTCGAGTTCCGTCACGGCGTCTTCAAAACGTTCAGGCACGTCCGCTGCACCAGCCTCAGCGCTGGGCTTCGTGGTCTGTGGTTGTTTGTCCGACGGCGTCTTGGGCGGGGTCATGCACGGACTTTCATTGCGGCTGGGCGAGGTATTCCGGCAAATCCGGCGCACCACGCTTACCTTGGGGAAGACCACAGATTATAATTTATTGTTCGGGCCTGTTCCCAGCATCCTTGCGCATTGATAAGGATATTGGAGCAGGCCTTCCTGTCTTGTCTTATGCGCTGTTTTGTCTTACGCGATAAGAGGCCCCGGAGGTTTTAGCGGATGTCCCACAGCGCTTCACGTTCTCAACTTGCACCGGCCGTGTCGCAATTGCCGGTTGCCGCCTATTTCGACGCAAAAGTTTTCGAGCTGGAGAAGCGCCTTCTTTTCGATGCTGGGCCGGGCTACGTCGGCCACGAACTCATGGTGCCGGAGCTTCGCGATTACCAGTCGCTGGCCTGGATGGATCACGCCAGAATACTCATGCACAACGACGATGGCGTGCATCTCATGTCGAATATCTGCCGTCATCGTCAGGCCATCATGCTGGAAGGACGCGGTCAGGCGCGCAACATCGTGTGCCCGATTCATCGCTGGACCTACAAGACGGATGGCGAGCTCATTGGCGCACCGCAATTTCCGGACAATCCCTGCCTCAACCTTGAGCGTCAGAAACTGGAATCCTGGAACGGCCTGCTGTTCAAGGGTCCGCGTTCGGCCAATGCCGATCTGGCTGGCATGCAGGTTGCCAGCGAACTCGACTTCAGTGGCTATGTCCTGCATCACGTCGAGCATCACGTCTGCAACTACAACTGGAAGACCTTCATCGAGGTCTATCTGGAGGATTACCACGTCGCGCCGTTCCATCCGGGCCTCGGCAACTTCGTCACCTGTGATGATCTGACCTGGCAATTCGACGACTGGTACTCCGTACAGCGCGTCGGCATCACCGATCTGGCCAAAGCTGGCAGTCCGGCTTACGAGCGCTGGCACAAAGCGGTGTGCGATTACTACCAGGGCGGGGTGCCGCCGCACGGTGCAATCTGGCTGACGTATTTCCCGAACATCATGGTCGAGTGGTACCCGCATGTGCTGGTGGTCAGCCACCTCGTGCCGCAGGGCGTGGACAAGACGCTCAACGTCGTCGAGTTCTACTACCCTGAGGAGATCGCCGCTTTCGAGCCGGAGTTCATCGAAGCCGAGCGTGCCGCCTACATGGAAACCGCCATCGAAGACGACGAGATCGCCGAGCGCATGGATCGTGGTCGCTTGGCCCTGTATAAGGAAGGTCGTAACGAATGGGGACCGTACCAATCGCCGATGGAAGACGGCATGCAGCACTTTCACGAGTTTTACCGCAGAATCATGGCGGAACACATCGCGCCGTAGTATGCGTATGTAATATTTATACTCGTCGGAATGGAGCGAATGACGCGTGATTTCAGTAGCCAGAACCTTTCCGCAAAGAGTGCCAACACAAGTAGCCTGCCTGCCTCTCGGCGGGCCACGCAGCTTGTCGTCTCCACCAAACGGGGCGTGGGTGTAGCATCAAGTGGGTATGGACACACCACGATCTCGACAGCGCTGTGGAAACCCTGACTCTAAATCCTCTCTCCTGGCATCTGCCGCGCTCCGGCGCTGTTCCAGCGCGCGCGTTGCTGGCGTTGCTGTTATGCATTTCGAATCTGGTGGCGAGTGCTGCCGAAGAACGCATCGAGCATCCTGAAAGCGAGATCGAAGCTGCTTTCCTCTACAAATTTCTCGACTTCGTCCAGTGGCCACCAGGCGCCTTTGCGAGCCCCACGGCGCCGCTTGCATTCGGCGTGGTCGGTGCCGACGAGGTGGCGGCACGCCTGCAACAGATCGTGCCCGGCCGCGCGGTGCAAGGTCATCCCGTTGTCATTCGCAGTATGAGCTATGGCGAGTCGCTGGAGGGTCTGCAGGCGCTCTACATTGGCCGCAGCGATAACGTGAAGCTCGACAGTCTCGCCCAGCGGGCGCAACAGCTATCGATACTGACTGTCAGCGAAGCGGCTGATGGCATAGACTATGGCTATGTCATAAATTTTCTGTTTGATGAAGGTCGCGTGCGTTTCGATGTTTCCATGGAGGCGGCGCAGCTGAGCCGGCTAACGCTCAGCTCGCGCCTGCTCACCGTCGCCCACCGCGTCAAATCGGGAGCCAAATGATGGGGTTTTCGCTTGCTCGTTCCATCCGTCACAAGCTGATGTTCATCGTGCTCGCCACGACCTTCACGGCCCTGTTGGTGAGCGGCATCGCCATGGTGGTATATGACCTCGGCAATTTCCGCGAAAACGTCGTGCGTGATCTCATTACGCAGGCAGAGGTCGTTGGGCGGGCCAGTGTCGCCGCACTGGCCTTTGATGACAAAAAGATTGCGCAGCAGAACCTGGATTTGCTGCAGGTTCGCCCGCTGATCGAGGCCGCCGCGCTCTACCGTGCCGACGGTAAGCGTTTCGCTTCTTACCTGCAGGGCGAGGCGACCGAGGCAAGCCTGCCGGCTAGGCCCGGTGCCGAAGGGTTCACCGTCGGGGGAGGGCGAGTCCGTCTCTTTCATCGCATTTTTGAAAACAACGAAGAGGTCGGCACCGTTTTCATCGAGGCACAATACCGGCTCTATACGCGCTTGTTCACCTACCTGCAGATACTGCTCGGTGTCATGTGCGTTGCCCTTGTCGTGGCCGCCATCGTGTCGACGCGTTTGCAAGCGGCCATCATCGGCCCGATCCTGGCGGTGGCCGACGTAGCACGGCACGTGGTGACACAGCGCGATTTTTCGCAACGCGTTGTCAAGACGACGCAGGACGAAGTCGGCGTGCTCGTCGACGCTTTCAACGAAATGCTCGGCGAGGTTGGGCGGCGTGCGCAGGCGCTGGAGTCATCCAATGCCAGCCTGGTGCACGAGATGAGCGAGCGTCGCGCAGCCGAGGAGGCCCTGCGCGAAGCGGATCGCAACAAGGATGAGTTCCTCGCCACCCTCGCGCACGAGTTGCGCAACCCCTTGGCGCCTTTGCAGACCTCGCTGGAGATCCTGCGACTGTCGGGCGACGCGAACAAGCCTGCCCTGGGCATCATGGCAAGACAGCTCAATCAGATGGTGCGCCTGGTGGATGATCTGCTCGATGTGTCGCGCATCACGACCGGAAAACTCATTGTGCATACCGAAGTGATTGCCTTGCAGACGGTCATGCGCACGGCGATGGAAACGGTTGCGCCGCTGGTGGCTGCGCGTCGACATCAACTGGCGTGCAACATGCCGCCCGAGCCGGTCTACCTCGATGCAGACCCGGTGCGACTGGCGCAAATATTTTCGAATCTGCTCAACAACGCCATCAAATTCACGCCCGATAACGGTCGTCTGGCCTTTGTGGCGCGGCTGGAGGGCAGCGAGGCCGTCATCACCATTGCCGATAATGGCATTGGCATTTCACCGGATGTGCTGGCTTCCATTTTCGGTATGTTCGAGCAGGCAGATCATTCCATCGAACGCTCGCATGGGGGCCTGGGCGTGGGCCTGTCTCTGGCGCGCCGCCTCGTCGAGCTGCATGGTGGCAATCTCTCGGCGAGTAGCGAAGGCGATGGACGGGGTAGTGCGTTCACGGTACGTCTGCCGCTCGCGCGTCCGGTTGCACTCGCCAACTCGCCACTGGTGCGCGCCGCAGGTAAACCCGGCGCTCCATCATATGCCGAAGTCATTCCTGCTGCTGGCCGCTTGCGCATCTTGCTTACCGATGACAACCGCGATTTCGTAACCAGCATGGAGCAGTTGCTGCAGCTCGATGGGCATGAGGTGGCGGTGGCTTTCGACGCGGCCGAGGCGCTGGTGAAAAGCGATTCTTTCGTGCCCGACTTCGCTTTTCTCGACATTGGTCTGCCGGGCATGAATGGCTACAGCCTGGCGCAGCAATTGCGGCGCAGGCCGCAGATGAAAGACTGCGTCATCATTGCAGTGACGGGCTGGGGGCAGCAGAGCGACCGGCATCATGCGGCCCAAGCCGGATTTGACTATCACCTGGTCAAGCCGGTCGATTACGCACAGATACAGGCGATGCTGATCCAGGGACGCGAACGACGCGGGCAGCTTTGATGGAGGCGGACGGCATCGGGCGTCACCGCTGCGTGCGCTGACGTCGCTCAGTGATTGAGGTCTTCGCGTCCAAGGTCGATGTCTAGCGCCGGGTTCGCGATTTTCGCCAGCTCCAGATACATGTTTTTCAAACTATACAGAACCATGATGCCGCCGGTAATCGGCATGCAGGCATAGAGCCATTTCTTCGACATGGCGAATGCAGTCGTTTGCTCTTCGGTTTGCAATGTAATGTCAAATGCATATTTGAAGAACACCACTGCGAACAACAGCGAAAACAGTTCGACAATGAGGCGGTAGGCGAAACGCGCACGCACGCTCTTGAGATATTTGGAAATCCAGTCGCCGACGCTGAAGTGACTATGCGTGACCCATACTGCAGCGGCGCCGTAGAAAATCAGCGCTCCATACAGCAACTCCAGTATTTCATCGAACCAGTGCATGGACATCAGCGGCACGAAACGGATGAAGATATTGAGTGACAGGATCAGCGTAATCGACGCGAACAGGGCGATGCATATCCATTCGAGCGCCAGCGTCAGTGCGCGGTCGAAACGATTGAGGGCGCGAATGATTGAATTTTTCATGATTGTTCCTAGCCTTTGCCCATCATGAGATTCGGCAGCCATAGCGAGATCTCTGGCACGAAGGCGCAGAGGACGGTGACCACGAGAATGGCGACGAGATAAGGCAAGCACTCCCAGGCGAGTTTCCATACGCCTACCTTTGCAAAGCTGTCGACCGCAAACAGGCACATGCCCACCGGCGGTGTGAGGTTGCCTATCATGATCAGCAAGGTCATCACGACGCCGAAATTCACCATGTCAATGCCATAAGCCGGGCACAGTTTCATGAAGATCGGCAGTGTGATCAGGAAGATCGCATTGCCATCCAGGAAGCAGCCGAGCACCAGAATGATGGCAATGACGATCCACAGGAAGGCAGCAGGCGAGGCTCCCAACGCCGTCAATTGCATGATGAGTGCATCGGGGATGCGTTCGAAAATCGTGAACCAGCCGAAAAAATTGGCCGTGGCAATGATGAACATCAGGCCGCAGGTTTGCTTGAGCGACGCGAACAGGATGGACGGCAGATCCTTGAGCTTGAGATCGCGATAGGCAAAGCCGAGCAGCAAGGCATACAGCGCTGCAATGACTGAGGCTTCAGTGGCCGTAAAGAAGCCGGTGGTGATGCCGCCGATAATGATGACGGGCGCCAGCAGCGGGAAAAAGGCGGCGATGAAGCTTGCGGTGATCTCGCGCAGATGAGCGCGCGGGCTGCTGGGCAAGCCACGCGGGCCGGCCATCATCCAGATGCCTATCATCATGGCGATGCCCATCAGCACGCCGGGTATCGCACCGGCAAGGAACAAGCGGCTGACTGAAACAGAGGTAATCGCGCCATACAGTACGAAGGGAATCGATGGCGGAATCACCGGGCCGATGGTGGATGCACTGGCCACGATGGCGGCCGAGATGGCAGGCTTGTAGCCAGCGTCCACCATGGCGCGATGCTGGATCTGTCCGAGGCCCGCTGCATCGGCGACAGCCGAGCCAGACATGCCGGAAAAGATCATCGACGAGATCACGCTTACCTGGCCGAGCCCGCCGGGGACGTGCCCGACCAGCGCGCCGGCGAACCGGAAGATGCGCTTCGTTATGCCACCGGTATTCATCAGATTGCCGGCGAGAATGAAGAAGGGGATGGCCAGTAAGGTAAAGCCGGTGGTGCCTGAATACATGCGCTGCGGCAGCATCATGAGGAAGTTGCTTTGCCCCATGCCCACGAAGAAGGCGATGGCGGTCAGACCGATGGCGACCGCGATGGGTACGTCGATCATCAGCAGGAGCAGCAGTACGGCAAAAATGGATAAGGTCAGCATCAGCGCAAGGCTCCCCGCAGGCGCGTGGCACGCGCTGGGTGGTCATGGAATAAAAAGACATGGCCTTATGGCCCGGAACAAAGAAGCGGGGCGCCCTCGCGAGCATCCCGCCATCGACTTGGCTATTTGCTGTTCTTGTCGACCATGCCCATGAAGCGGGTGAAGTTTTCAGGACCTACCTTGGCTTTCACCTTGTCCCAGGCCGGCCCCATCGCAGCTTTCCATGGGGCGAGGTCGGGGCGGCTCACGACAATACCCTTGGTCGTTTCGAGATCCTTGAGCTGAACGGCCTCTTCATCGCGCACGGTTTTACGCGCGAACTTTGCTGCCGCGGCTGACTCTTCCTGCACGATCTTTTGTTGCGCCGGCGTGAGCTTGGCCCAGCTGTTCTTGTTCACGACGTGAACCATGGAGCTGTAGGTGTAGTTGAGGATGGTCATGTACTTCTGCGTCTCGTAGAGCTTGAGCGCGTAGATGGTGCCGACCGGATTCTCCTGCCCATCCACCACGCCTTGCTTCATGGCCATGACGAGTTCCGGGAAGGCGATTGTCACTGCATTGCCGCCCGCCGCTTCGACGAAGGCCTGGTAAGCGAATGCCGGTGGCGTGCGGATCTTCATGCCTTTCATGTCTGCAGGGATGTTGACCGGCTTCTTGGAATTGGTGAGCTGACGAAAGCCCCACTCCCAATCGGACAGGTGCACCAATCCCTTTTTGGCAAGCTCCGGCTCGGCCCAGGCCTTGAAGTCGCCATCGATGATCTTGTCGGCCATCGCATAGTCCGTGAATGCGAACGGCGTACTGATCACGTCGTAGAAAGGAAAGTGCTTGGCGAGCTGATCCTGACCGGACAGGCTCATGTCCACCGCGCCCAGCATGACTTGCTCCAGCACTTCAGGTGGGCTGCCCAATGCATTGTTGCCGAACACGTTGATCTTCACTTCGCCATTGGTGCGTTTTTCAACGTTGGCCTTGAACTGCAGGGCGGCAATCGCATTGGGCGTGCCGTCTGCGGCGAAATGGCCCAGCTTCAGTTCAACAGCCGAAAACGCCGGGGATGAGCCCAGCGCTATCAGCAATAGAAGTACGCGTTTTTTCATGACTTTCTCCGGGTGTTGCGCGATGAAGGAACGGAATGAAAAAGCAGATGGTTGCCGGTTTGGCTTTTGACGACTGGCATAGAGGGTAAGGGCTTCGGCTAAATATTCCGCTAGGGGTTTTCCCTTGTGTCATAACGAGTTTCTAGAAAAGCCTCGTTATGCCGAAAGAATATTGCCCTGTATCACATTCAGTGAGTGATCGCAGATCAAACCGCGAGTGGAAACACCTCGGGGTCATCGAGGGCACAAAGCGATCCTGACGAATCAGGATGTTGAATCAGGATGTGCGTAAAAACGCCGCAGCACCCAGCAGCGCTGGATAGGGGGCTGTAATAACCCATGTCGGGATATCGGCCAGATAAGCGGAAAAGCGCCCCTTGTCCTCAAAGCGTCTGCGGAACGGCGAGCGAACGAAAAACTCGCCCAAGAGCGGCGCGATACCGCCGCCGATGTAGACGCCACCACGCGCGCCAAGCGTCAGGGCGAGATTGGCGGCCTGCGTGCCCAGCAGGGCACAGAACATGTTCATCGTATCGACGCACAAGGCGTCATCCCCCTGCGTGGCATGCGCGGTGATTTGCGGCGCGCTGAGCTGCGGGGCCTGTGCATCGCGCACCTGTGCGAGCGCGCTATGCAGATTTTCGATGCCAGGGCCAGACAGCACGCGCTCGGCGGAAACATGCGGGAAAACACGCGTCAATGCAGCGATGACGGCGAGCTCTTCGTCGTTCTGCCCGGCCAACGTTACGTGGCCGCCTTCGCCTTCGATCGGTACGTAGCCGTTCTGAGTTGGCAGCAGGCCGGAAACGCCCAAGCCGGTGCCAGGGCCTAAAACGCCGATTGCATAATCCGCACGCGCGCTTCCGCCGCCTATCTGTTGGCGATCATCGTCGCCAAGCCAGGGCAGCGAAAGTGCGAGGGCGGTGAAATCGTTGAGAAACTGCAGACGCGTCAGACCAAGCTGCTGGCGCATCGCTTCGATGGAGAAATTCCAGGCGTGATTGGTCATCTGCACGCGGTCGCCATCGAGCGGATTGGCAATGCCGATGGCAGCCGCTTGCGGAGCCGGGCCCTCCGTACGTGACAGATAAGCCTGCAGCGCTTCTGCGGGGCCCGCGTAATCGGCGCAGCGTAGTGTCAGTATCTGCAGCGGTGAGCCGTTCGCAGCGAGGCGTGCAAAGCGCGCGTTGGTGCCGCCGATATCGCCCACGATGGCGCTTTCCAGGGGATGGATGCCTTGTTGCATGGAAGTCTCTCCGCAGTGCTTTGGTGCCACGGCTCAAATCGACAGCAGCTTGCTATGCATGGGCATGGCGCAGCCAGTCGACACATCACTCCACGGTGGGACGTGGCGCATGGCGACAATTATTGTGCAATAGCGTGAAATATGCGAGAGCTGGCAAAAATGCAAATGTCATGCACGTCGGCACAGCACGATCCTGCGTGCGACGGGGCGCACCCTTTGCAGAAGAATCGTTGGCAGAGGGTCGGATCTGGACGCCGGTATCCTGGGCAACGCCCAGCATGTCGCCCGCAGCGATCCGACGAGCCGTTACAGCATTAGCGTCTGTAGGTATTCGAGCGCGGTGCGGGCGCCGGGCCGGGACCGGTAGGGGTCTTGTGGCGGAAGGTGATGCGCGCCTTGGTCAGATCGTAAGGTGACATTTCCAGACTGACCTTATCGCCCGCAATCATGCGGATGTGGTGCTTGCGCATCTTGCCAGCGGCATATGCGATAACGACGACGCCGTTTTCCAGCGTCACGCGAAAACGCGTATCCGGCAGTACTTCATCAATAACGCCTTCGATTTCCAGTAGTTCTTCTTTTGCCATTGAGGCTGATTTCCTGTGCTGTTGAATATGAAAAATAAGTGATCAGTATGCGCGAGAAATTGCGCCGATCCGGTTATGACATCAGCGTGTCACGATCATGCAAAACCGGAGCGCCACAAAAAAAGCCCGGCGCGCCGGGCTTTTCGTACAGATATCTGAATCCAACTTATTCCGCAGGGCGGATGTTGGAAGCTTGCTTGCCCTTCGGGCCTTGAGTGATATCGAACGATACGCGTTGGTTCTCGGCCAGGGTCTTGAAGCCTTGGTTCTGAATCGCGGAGAAATGTGCGAAGAGGTCTTCGCCGCCGCCATCAGGAGTAATAAAGCCGAAACCCTTGGAGTCGTTGAACCACTTGACGGTACCAGTTGCCATGTTGATGTGTCCTAAAAATATTGCAAAAAGGGCAAACGCCCGGTTACGACAGTCAAGAGGAGGGATGGCAAACCAGAACACCAATAAGGCGCTAAGCAAGACACACTGCGACACTACTTGAAAATCGTACCCGTGATAATGGCCTCTGTTTTTGAAATTGGCAAGCGGTATTTGCATAACGAGGAAAAATGTGATGTTCGGTCAGTTTTCCTGTGGTTTCGGCGCGTTTTTTGGCCGAAATGCATGGCAGATATCAGGGTGGGTTTTCACGTACGGGCCGCCGATGAGGTCGATGCAATAGGGAACGGCGCTGAAGATGCCTGCGACGTCGAGCTTGCCATCGGCATCGCGGAGACCTTCGAGCGTCTCGCGGATGGCCTTCGGTTGTCCCGGCAGATTGATGATGAGACTGCTGCCGCGTATGACAGCGGTCTGCCGCGACAGGATCGCTGTTGGCACGAAGTGGCGCGAAATGCGGCGCATTTCTTCGCCGAAGCCGGGCATTTCGCGCTCACCGATGGCCAGTGTGGCTTCGGGCGTGACGTCGCGCGGCGCCGGGCCGGTGCCGCCGGTCGTCACAATGAGGTGACAGCCCACCTGGTCGGCGAGCTCGATGAGCGTTTGCTCGATACGTGTTTTTTCGTCGGGAATGAGCCGCTGCTCGGCTCGCCAGGGCGAGTCCAGCGCTATGCCAAACCACTCCAGCAAGGCCGGGAGGCCTTTATCCTCGTAGGCGCCGCTCGATGCGCGGTCGCTGATGGAGACCAGGCCGATGACAAAGGGATTGTCGGCGCTCGCGGCGACAGGAAGTTCACCCATATTCATCACTCATCCGCAACTTCCTCATCATCGTCGTTATCACCGCGCTGGCCGCCGCCGAGGTCGAGTTCGCGCAGGGCCTGATATATTTCACGGAAAGCGCGCGGCGGACGATTCAGCTCTTTTTCCCGGATGGCATTGCGGCGCATCTGTCTGAGGTGTTGCAGATCGGCGCCAGGATACTGCGTGGCGATTTCGCCGATGACGTGTTCGTCCTCGATCAGGCGCTCGCGCAGACCTTCCAGTCGATGCATGCGTGCCGTCTCGGCGCGCGAGACGCCGTTGATGGCGTCCAGCGCGGCACGGATAGGCGCGGCATCGGCTTCGCGCATCAGTTTGCCGATGTATTGCATCTGGCGACGCAGCGCTTCGTTGCGGCCCGGCATGCGTTGCGCGTCACGCACCGCGTCGCGCAGATTATCGGAGATGTCGATCTTCGCCAGCCGTTCCTTGGAAAGCTTGACCAACTCTTCGCCAAGCTCCTGTAGTGCATGCATGTCGCGCTTCTTCTGCGACTTACTGGGGCCGAAATCTTCCTGGTGATCCGATTCTTGCATACCAACCGATCTTCATTAACAGGCTAAGATTATAGCCCTCACAGAACAGCCTCCCCGGACACGACGCATGCCGCGCAAGAAAGATGGTTTCAGTTATTCCCGCACCCAGTTGCAGGAAATCGCTCAGGAAGTTCTCGATTACGCGCGCCATCGTGGCGCCACGGCTTGCGAGACCGATGTGTCCGAGGGCTTCGGTCACTCGGTCACCGTGCGGCGTGGCGAGGTCGAAACCATCGAGTACAACCGCGATAAGGGCCTCGGTGTTTCCGTTTATATCGGTCAGCGGCGTGGCCATGCCAGCTCGTCAGATTTCTCGCGTGCGGCGATTCGCGCGGCGGTGGACGCGGCCTTGTCGATTGCCAGCTTCACAGCCGAAGATAATTGCGCGGGCCTCGCCGATGAGACTCTCCTGTGGCACGGACCGTCGAGTTTCACGGATGATTTGCAGCTCTACCACCCCTGGACTTTGCCAATTGAAGGCGCGGTCGAACTGGCGCGGCGCTGCGAAGCTGCCGCGTTTGCGGTGAGCCCGGAAATCCGCAATTCCGAGGGCGCCTCGGCGGCCCGCCAGGAATCGCAATTCATCTCCGGCAACAGCAATGGTTTTCTCGATGGCTTCTCAACCTCGCGTCATTCGATCTCCTGTTCGGTCATCGCTGGCGAGGGCGAGGACATGCAGCGCGACGACTGGTACAGCTCGCGCCGCGATGCCGACCAGCTCGCCGCGCCCGAGGAAATTGGCGACTACGCCGCGCGTCGCGCGCTGTCGCGTTTGGGTGCGCGTCGTGTGGCAACCTGCGCGGTGCCGGTGATCTTCGAAGCGCCGCTGGCCTGTGGACTACTTGGCAGTTTCGTCAATGCAGTGAGCGGCGGCAGCTTGTATCGCAAGTCATCTTTCCTGCTCGATACCATCGGTCAGGAAATATTCGCTCCGCATATTAGTATCACCGAGAATCCACACCTTCCCGGCGCACAGTCGAGCACACCGTATGACGACGAAGGCGTGGCCACGGCGCCGCGCGATGTAGTGAAGAACGGTGTGCTGCAAGGCTATTTCCTGGGTAGCTATTCGGCGCGAAAACTCGGTATGCAAACCACCGGCAATGCCGGCGGCAGTCACAACCTGATTCTCGCCGCAGGCCAGCAAAGTTTTGCCGAACTGGTGGGCAGCGTGTCGCGCGGCCTGCTGGTAACGGAACTGCTCGGGCAGGGCGTCAACTACGTGACGGGCGATTATTCGCGCGGCGCAGCGGGGTATTGGATCGAGAACGGTGTCATACAGTACCCTGTTCAGGAAATCACCATTGCCGGCAATATGCGCGATATGTTCCGCAATATCGTGGCGCTGGGCAATGATGTGATCGTGCGCGGCGGCAAGCAGGCGCCGTCGATGTTGATTGAAGGCATGACGGTCGCCGGCGCATAAGATTCACAGGTTGGGGCCGGTCGTGTTGCAGTCGTTTGTTCAAAACTGACATAGGAGGAGCTCAAGTGGAACGTCGTTCATTCTTGAAGAAAGCCAGCGTTGGACTGGCCACGAGCGCGGCTGTAGCGCCTGCCATGGCGCAATCTGCACCGACCATCAAATGGCGCCTCGCGTCGAGTTTCCCGAAAAGCCTGGATACGATTTTCGCCGCGGCGGAAGTAGTGTCGCAGCACGTCAAGGCTGCCACCGGGGGCAAGTTTGAAATCCAGATATTCGCTGCCGGCGAAATAGTGCCCGGCCTCGGCGTGCTAGACGCCGTGAAGGATGGCACCGTCGATTGCTGTCATACCGCGGGCTATTATTTCATCGGCAAGGATACGACCTTTGCGTTCGACACCGCCATTCCGTTCGGCCTCAATAGTCGTCAGCAGTCGGCGTGGATGTGGGAGGGCGGCGGCCTGGAGCTGCTGCGCGATTTTTTCAAGGACTACAACATCTACAACATTCCCTGCGGCAACACCGGCACACAGATGGGCGGCTGGTATCGCAAGGAAATCAAAACCCTCCAGGATTTGCAGGGTTTGAAGATGCGCATCGGCGGCCTGGGCGGCCCCGTGCTTGCCAAGCTGGGTGTTGTCCCCCAGCAGATTGCCGGTGGCGACATCTACCCGGCGTTGGAAAAAGGCACCATTGACGCGGTCGAATGGGTCGGCCCGTATGACGACGAGAAGCTCGGTTTCAACAAGGTGGCGAAGTACTACTACTACCCCGGTTTCTGGGAAGGCAGCGCGCAACTTTCGCTATACGTGAACCAGAAGAAGTTCCAGGAGCTGCCCAAGGAATATCAGCAGATTCTGGAAGACGCCTGTGCCTATGCGCATCTCGAAATGCAGGCGCGCTACGACGTAAAGAACGTGAATGCATTGCGTCGTCTGGTGTCGGTCGGCGGCACGCAGCTACGTGGATTCTCCCGAGAGATCATGCTGGCGGCCAACAAGGCTTCGGATGAACTCTATGACGAATACGCGGCGAAGAATCCGAAGTGGAAGAAAATCTACGAGCCGTGGAAGAAATTTCGCGACGAAGAGTTGCAGTGGTTCGCTGTCGCCGAAAAGAGCTTTGACGATTTCATGCACAGCCGGCGCTGAGAATCTTTCAACGCAGAAAAGGGAGCCGTCGGCTCCCTTTTTTATGACAATCGGTTCAGCTGTGATCCTGCAATTGTGCCGGTCGCCAGCGCACGATGTGATTCTCCACCAGCGTGATCAGGTATTCGGCGACGAGTGCCATGACGGCCAGGATGATCATCGCGGCGAATACGCCGTTGGCATTGAACGCGCCTTGCGCCGTTGAAATCAGCAGGCCGATGCCCTGCTTGGAGCCGAGGAACTCGCCCACCACGGCGCCGACCAGTGCGAAGCCGAAGCTTACGTGCAGGCTGGCCAGAATCCAGCTCATCGCCGAAGGTATGACCACCGTTGTCGTCAGTTGCCATTGCGAGGCGCCGAGGATCTGTGCGTTGGCGATCATCGCCCGATCCGCCTCGCGCACGCCCTGGAAGGCATTGGCGAAGACGACGAAGAAAACCATGACAACAGCAAGTGCCACTTTCGACGCCATGCCCAGACCCAGCGAGATGATGAAGATGGAACCGAGCACGACGCGTGGAATCGAGTTGGCAATCTTGATGTACACGCTGAAGACGTCGGCCAGGAAACGGTTGCGACCCAGCGCGATGCCGCAGATCACGCCAGCGACGGAGCCGATGAAAAAGCCGAGCACGGTTTCTTCCATGGTCACCAGCATCTGCTTCCACAGTGGTCCTTGCGAAGTGCCTTCGGTGATCCATTCGTAAATCTGCTGGGCGACGCCGGAGGGTTTGCCGAAAAAGAACGGGTCGATCCAGCCGACACGCGCGGCCAGCTCCCAGGCACCCACAACGAAAATGAAGATGACGAAGCGCAGTGCGATCACCACACTGCTACGGCGTTTTTGTGCCTGTACCGCTTTGCGTTCCAGGGCGTCCAGCGAAAAGTCCGGAGCGATGGGCGCGACGGCTGAGGTTTGCGAATTTTCCAAGCTGATTCTCCCTGCGTTAATGAGAATCGGCCATCGCACTGCGCTGGCCGATCTGCACTTCTTCGCGCAGGTCTTCCCAAATGCGGCGCGCAATCTCGATGAATTGTGGTTCGTAACGAATTTCCGACATCACGCGCGGGCGCGGCAGGTCGATCTTGTGAATCGTCTTCACCGTGGCGGGACTGGCGGTCAACACGACGACCTTGTCTCCTAGCGCAACGGCCTCTTCGAGATCGTGCGTCACGAAGACGACGGAGGCCTGCGTGCCGGACCACAGGCTCAATAATTCATCCTGCATAACAGTGCGCGTCTGCACGTCGAGCGCGCTGAAGGGCTCATCGAGCAGCAGGATTTCCGGTTCATTGATGAAAGTCTGCGCCAGCGCAACGCGTTTGCGCATGCCGCCGGAGAGTTGATGCGGGTAGAGATTCTCGAACTTGCCCAAGCCCACACGGGCGATCCACTCGCGGGCCTTGGCGACGGCTTCGGCCTTCGGTGTACCACGATAGATCGGGCCAGCGCAGACGTTGTCGAGCACGCTGCGCCACGGGAACAGGGCGTCGCTCTGGAAGACGAAACCGACGCGCCGGTCGATACCGTTCACAGCCTGGCCCATCACCTGCACCTGGCCGGCACTTGGTTTGATCAAGCCCGTTACGAGATTGAGCGTGGTGGATTTGCCGCAGCCGGTGGGGCCGACGACGCAGACGAACTCTCCGCGCTCAACGGTGAGGCTGAAGTCCCGCATGGCGGTGTGGAACTTCGCGTCGGGCGTGAGGAAGCGCCGCGTGACGTCGGTGATCTGGATGGCCGGCGTGTTCATTTCAAAGTCTTGTTGGCGCTGTCGACGAATTCCATCGTGTAGGTCTTCGACAGATCGATGTTCTTGCCCATCACGCTTTTCGAGAAAGTCGACAACACTTTCAGGACCGTTTCGGGACCATTGGCCGGCATGCGACCATCGGCGGTGAATTGCGATTTGCCATCGGCCAGGCCCTTGATGTAGAGATCGCGATTGCCGACGAAATATTCTTTCGGCATTTTGTCGGCAATCTCCGTCGCCGAGTGCGTGTTCATCCACTGCAGCGTCTTGACCATGGCATTGGCGAGTTTCTGCGCCACGGCCTTGTTCTTCTCCAACCAGCTCGATGAGACGTAGAGCGAGGCGGCGGGGTACGGGCCGCCGAGCGCGGCCTGGGTCGATTCCATCGAGCGCATATCGATCAGGATCTGCGCCTCGCCGGTGCTCAGCATCTGGCTGATGGTCGGCTCTGTCGTCATGCCAGCATCAATCTTTTCCTGCTTCATCGCGGCAATGAAGGTGTTACCGGCGCCGACTGGGATGGTTGAGTAATCACCCGCTTTCAGGCCGCCCTTGGTGGCCAGGGCCTGCGTGAGGAAGTCGGTGGAGGAGCCCACGCCGGTGATGCCCAGCGTGCGTCCCTTGAAATCGGCGGGCGATTTGATGGTCTTCGCCAGCTTGCTGGAAACCAGTTCCACTTCGCCCGGCGCGCGGCTCAACTGCACGATGGAGATGATCGATTTGCCCTTGCTCTGGATGTCGATGGTGTGATCGTAGAAACCGACGACGGCCTGCACCTCGCCGGCGATCAATTCGTTTTCCGCTTCGACGCCAGCGCGGGTATTGATCATCTCGACATCAAGATCCTGCTCCTTGAAATAGCCGAGTTGTTCCGCGAGTTTCGCCGGCAGATAAATCTGCTTTTCCATGCCGCCCACGGCCATGACGACTTTGTCGGCGGAGAAGGCGGTCAATGGCACCAGTGCCAGGACCAACAACAGCAATTTCGGGCGATATGAAGATTTCATAGTACTTTCCTCGCGAATATTGTCTCTGCATTTGATGCACCGCAAAGCGAAGTGCTGCGGTGTGGGCTAGGCAGTATCTGCGCTTCGCAAGGAGAGGACACTTGTGGATTACCGCAGTTCCACGCGTCTTTGGCTTGGGTTATTCCCCGTTATTAACCTGTCGTACGGAAAAGCCCTTGCGGCCGAGTAGCTCCGCCACATTGCCCTTGCCGGCGATATGGGCCGCGCCGATCACAACGAAAACCTGTTCGCCATGCGATAGCCAGAGCGCAAGCTTGTCGGCCATCTCGACGTTGCGTTTGTCGAGCAGCTCTGCTTCGAGTGCGGCGCTGTCGCCCACGCCTTCGTGCATGAGCTGCGAGATCTTTGGCAGATTGCCACCCTGCCAGGCACGCACCAGTTCTTCGAGATAGGGTCCGAAGCGATGCTTATCGATCATGTCCAGCGTTTCCTGCAGCGAGGCGATCTGCTCGCGTTCCGAGCCGGCCGTCAGCGCTGCCAGTTGCCGCTCGACGGTTTCGAGTTCGCGCAAGGGTTTGCTATTGCTTTGTGCCTGCTGCAGGAACCACATGTCGATACCATCCTGCATGGTCAGTCCCTGTTTTTGCGCGGCAAGCGTGGAAATCATGGTGGCTGCCATGATGGGTCGCATGCCATCGAGCATCTCCAAGGGCAGGCCGAGATTGGTCAGCACGCTTTGCAGTTCGCGCAGTTGCGCGGGCGAGAGCTTGCTGCTGAGGGTTTGGCCGGCAGGTAGCGCGGTTGCCTCCATCATTTTGCTCATCAGCTCCGGTCGCGTCGGGTCGAGTTCCAATGCCAGTGCCTGACTGGTACGAAAACGCCGCAATACCGATTCTGAAAATTGCAGGCAGCTGTCGCGACAGACATGGATCGAGCCGAGCAGATACACTGCGCCCTTTGTCGCCGTGCTGCGTATCTCCCACATCGGCAGCGGCTCGCCGACGGCAAATACGGCGGGCGACAGGGCGCTGAGCAGGAGCAGCACCAGCAGGCGGTGCAAGAAATTTCGGGCGAAAAATCCATGACTTGCATTTGTCATTAGCGCATTTCCATGAGTGATAAAATTATTCCACGTGCATTGATGCTGATGGGCCCGACGGCCAGCGGCAAGACCGCTGCAGCGCTGGCGCTGGCGCGTGTCCTACCCATCGAGATCATCAGCGTCGATTCGGCCATGGTGTTTCGCGACATGAATATCGGCACGGCCAAGCCGCATGCCGATGAGCTGGCGCTCTGCCCGCATCATCTCATCGACATTGTCAGCCCGGAAGAAGCTTACTCCGCCGCACGGTTCAGCGAAGATGCTCTGCGGCTGATTCGAGAAATTCATGCGCGCGGTCGCCTGCCCGTGTTGGTGGGAGGCACGATGTTGTATTTCAAGGCGCTGCGCGAAGGCCTGTCCGATCTGCCGCAAGCCGATGCGGGCTTGCGTGCACAGATCGATCGCGACGCTGCAGCGCATGGCTGGCCGGCCGTGCATGCACAGCTTGCCGCGCTTGATGCCGAAGCCGCTGCGCGTCTGCACACGACCGATGCGCAACGCATCCAGCGTGCTCTGGAAATCGTGACCCTGACGGGGCGGCCACTGGCTGAGAGCTATGCGCGGCGGGAAGAGGGTGCGGATATGCAAGTGGAATTCATGCCGCTGGCCTTGGCGCCTTCGAATCGCGCCGTGCTCCACGACAATATTGCCACGCGTTTCGACACCATGCTCGCTGGCGGTTTCGAAGAAGAGGTGCGCGGCTTGCGGCGACGTTATGCATTGCGCCTGGACATGACGTCGATGCGCTGCGTCGGTTATCGCCAGATGTGGGAATACATCGATGGCGTCGACGACTACGGGACGATGCGCTTCAAGGGGATTGCGGCGACGCGCCAGCTCGCCAAGCGCCAGCTTACCTGGCTGCGGCAATTCCGCGAGAACTGGCCGGACTTGGTCGAGATCGATAGTTTGGCGCCGGATGCAGATGCACAGGTGATCGCGGCAGCAAGGAGCTGGTTGTCCGACGCGCCCCCGCGTGGAACGCTCAGCTCACCAGCCGCGTAATTCCCATCATCAGCATGACCAGGAAGTACAGCACCAGCGTGCGGCGCACGAGGCCGACGAAACTTTGCAGGTATTCGACCTCGGCTTCGTCGCCGGTGCCCAGTTCGGGGCGCTCGGTGATTTCGCCGCTCTCGTGAATCGGTTGGCCAAGACGCACGCCCAGCGCGCCCGCGCCGGCAGCGAGCAGTACGCTTTCAGTCGGCTCCGGCCATTTCTCGGCCTGCATGCGCCAGCAGTAAATCGCATCTTCAAAATCGCCGACGATGGAGAATGAGATGGCGGTGATGCGCGCGGGCAGCCAGTCGATATAGTAGAAAGCCTTGCGCGCGAAGCTGCCGAACTCGGTCATGTCGGCGTCATTACTCTTGCCCCAGTAACGCGCATAAAACTCGGCCATGCGGTACAGCAGGGCGCCGCACGGACCGACCAGTGGCACGAAAAGAATGATGATGGCGAAGACCTGCCGGTGCGCGCCGATGATGCCCTTCTCGATGGTGAGGCGGGTGATTTCCTGGGAACTGCTCTGGTCGTGCAGACGGCCGCGCCACTCGCCGATCAGGCTGCGTGCCGTCGCCAGATTGCCCGCGCGTAATGCCGCATGAATACCCGTGAAGAAATGGCTGACGTGGCGAAAGCCCATCGTGTAGTACAGCACTGCAATATTGAAGGCAAAGGCGGCCAGTGGATGTAGTGTGCTGTAGAGCAGGAAGTAGACGACGGCTACCAGCAACACGGGCGGCAGCACCATGAGGTACCAGGCAATCATGCCGTGGCGTGCCTGACCATCGTTGAAGCGGCTCTCGAAAAAGTCGCCGAGTGCCTCCAGTGGTGGATAGAGCACCTTGGCGGCGTTGAGCGGGCGGAATTGTTCGAGGAGAAGTGCGAAAACGAGCGAGAACAGCGTCATGGTGCTTAAAGGTTCTTGTCAGGGGCTATTGCACTACATGGCACGCGATGGCGGCGGCAGGCCGTCAATCGCCAAGCGAGAAACGAATTCAAACAGAGTATACGCCACTCCCTGTCTCGGCCGAGGCAGATGCCCCGAGGTCGGTCTGTGCCGACTGCCGCGCAATGGCTGGCGGCGCATCGACTGCGTGCGGGCTGGCCATGAAAGCGGCAAACATGGCGAGCATGCCTGCCGTGGCACCCCAGATGAAACGGCCGAGATACGGCACGGCGTAGAAATGTCGGATCATCTCTTTGAGTTGTACGCGATGGCGCTGGTAGTTGTTGGCCTGCAGGAGGAAGTGCAGTGGCACGCTGAACAGTTCAGCCACTTCGAAGTCGTCGAGCTTGGGCACGAAATCGGGCGAGGCCAGACCCACTACAGGCGTCACGCAAAAGCCCGAGGAGGTGGCGTAGTCGGGCAGCACGCCGAGCACTTCGACCTGCGCGCTGCGCAGACCGATCTCTTCCTCGGTCTCGCGCAGGGCTGCGTCAATCGGCGAGGCGTCATCGGCTTCGATGCGGCCACCCGGAAAGGAAATCTGGCCGGGATGGTTGTAGAGATGATCGGTGCGGCGCGTCAGCAAGACCGACAAGCCTTGCGTGGTGGGAGCGAGGGCGATTAGCACGCTGGCGCCGCTTTGTTCGGCATGCAGCGGCCATTCCGCTTCCCATGGGAAAGTCGTGCTGCTTGCGAAGCGGGCACGAAGGCTGGTGAGGAGACCTTGGTCCGACACGGCTTCCATCAGAAACGCCGCTTGAGGATCATGGTATTGCCTTCGCGACTCATGTTCAGGCGATTGAGAAAGGTCATGCCCAACAGCGCTACGCCGGATTCGGCCGGTAGGATAGTGCCCTCCACGTTCTGCAATGTCAGCCCGTTGATCGTCACCTTATCGAGCATCACGCGCCAGGTCTGCACGGTGCCGTTGGCAGTGTTGGCATAACCGTGCTCGCCTGCCATGTAATTGATGCCGGCCGTCTTAGCTTGCTGCGTTGTGAGCGCCACCGAACTCGCGCCGGTATCGACCAGGAAGGTGATGGGTGCGCCATTGACGCTGCCCGTGACAACGAAGTGGCCGCGTGGGTCCGCCACTAGGGTGACGCTCTGCACCGCGCCGTCGCCGCCATTGTCACCGCCGACGGCAAAGGGCTGCGCGCCCAGCAGCACGCGTTCGCGTTTGCCGGCGGACTCGATCACCGCCGCGTCGCGTTCTATCGAGATCAGTTTGATGGCGCCGGAGCTTTGGCCCGGTGCAAGGATGCGTGGCGCACCGCCATCGATGGTCAACACGGCCTTGCCGGGAAAGATGCCAACCAGGGCGACCTCGGCGGCCCGCACATTGAATGCCATGGCGCACAAGATCGCACATAGAATGGCATGCAGAACCACACAGGCCGATCGGCGCAAAGTCAGATTTTCAATCATGAAGCCCGTCGCAGTTTTTCAACATTGTCATAACGTCCAGCCGGGGCATTTTGCCAGCTTCCTCGACGCGCGGGCGATTCCCTGGCAACTCATTGCCGTGGACCGCGGCGATACCGCGCCGGCCGACATCGACGCATTCAGCGGCCTGTGCTTCATGGGCGGCCCGATGAGCGTCAACGATGCCTTGCCATGGATCGCGCAGGAACTCGCTCTCATTCGGCGCGCCGTTCATGAAGAGATGCCGGTGATCGGTCATTGTCTTGGCGGGCAGCTCATATCACTGGCACTCGGTGGTGAAGTCACGCGCAATCCCGTCAAAGAAATCGGCTGGGGCCGCGTGCATGCCAGCGACACGGCCGAAGCGCGACACTGGCTCGGCGATACGCAGGCATTTGACGCCTATCAGTGGCACGGCGAAACCTTCAGCCTGCCCAAAGGCGCGGTGGGCATCCTCGGCGGCGAGTACTGTGCGAATCAGGCATACGTGCTTGGGCCGCGAGGTGGCATTCACCTTGGCATGCAGTTTCATATTGAAATGACAGAAGCGTTGATATTGGATTGGAATACCGACTGGGCCGACGAGTGCGATGCACTTCAGCCCTTGCCGCTATCAATACAGACGACCGAAAGGCAACTGAGCGACATGCCGCATGCGCTGCCTCTCATGCGCGACATGGCCAATCGTTTGTATGAGCGGTGGGCACAAGGCTTGCATCGATAGCGCGCCGCGTTGCGGCAAGATCATTCTTCACACGAACCGAACGGTGCAGATCAACATGAATCCCACGCTGACGACTCCCTGGCAAAACCTTTCAGCCCTGGCCGTCGAAACCGGCAGCACGCATATGCGCCAGCTCTTCGAGGTCGACGCACAACGGGCCGAGCGCTACCGCACCAAGGCTTGCGGCATCCTGCTGGATTACTCGAAGAACCGCATCAATGATAATGTCATGACGCAGCTGCTTGCGCTGGCCGATGCTTGCCAACTCGGCGCGCGGCGCGATGCCATGTTCGTTGGCGAGCATTTCAACAATACGGAAGACCGCGCCGTGCTGCACACGGCATTGCGCTATCAGGGCAAGGAAGTGATCCGCGTCGATGGTCACGACGTACTGCCCGAAGTGCGCGCCGTGCGCGAACGCTGCTACGCATTTGCGCAACGCGTGCGCAGCGGCGAATGGAAGGGCTTCGACGGACAGAGCATTTGCGATGTGGTCAACATCGGCATCGGCGGCTCGGACCTCGGTCCATTGATGGTGTGCGAAGCACTCAAATCGCTTGCCAGCGGGCCGCGTGTGCACTTCGTATCCAATGTGGATAGTGCCCACATCGTCGCCACACTCAAGCATCTGAATCCGGCGACTACCTTGTTCGTCATCGCATCCAAAACCTTCACCACCATCGAGACGCTGACCAACGCACGCACTGCGCGGCAGTGGCTGCTCGATGCGGTCGGTGGCGACGAGTCGACCGTAGCCAAACATTTCGTAGCCGTGTCGACCAATCGCGAGAAAGTCACGGCCTTCGGCATTGATGCCAACAACATGTTCGGTTTCTGGGACTGGGTCGGCGGGCGTTACTCGCTGTGGTCGGCCATCGGCCTACCCATCATGCTGGCGGTCGGGCCCGAGAACTTCGACGCGCTGCTCGGCGGTGCTTACGAGATGGACGAACATTTCCGCACGGCGCCACTGGCCGGGAACCTGCCGGTACTGCTCGCCATGCTGGGCATCTGGTACGTGAATTTTCTCGGTGCCCGCTCGCACGTCATCGCGCCTTACAACCAGACCCTGCATCGCTTGCCTGCCTTCTTGCAGCAACTCGATATGGAATCCAACGGCAAGGGTGTGCGCCGCAACGGCGAGCGCGTTGCCTACGCCACCGGCCCGGTGATCTGGGGCGAGCCGGGCATCAACGGACAGCATGCCTACTTCCAGCTCCTGCATCAGGGCACTTCACTGATTCCCGTCGACTTCATTCTCGCTTTGCGCCAGACCGGCACGCTGCCGAACCACCAGCGCACGCTCGCCGCAAGTTGTTTTGCGCAATCGGCCGCGCTGATGCGTGGCAAGGATGCGGACGAGGTGCGCGCCGAGCTCACCGCACGTGGCATGCCGGAGCAGGATATTCCATTGGCAATTCCGCACCGTGTCTTCTCCGGCAATCGTCCGAGCAACACGCTGCTGCTCGATGAGCTCACGCCGCGCTCGCTAGGTTCGCTGATCGCGCTGTACGAACATAAGGTCTTCGTGCAAGGCGTCGTGTGGGACGTGAATTCCTTTGACCAGTGGGGCGTGGAACTGGGCAAGCAACTGGCTTCGGGGATTGAGGCTGTGCTCGGTGGTGCGACGAACGCCGGCGCTTATGATGCATCTACGCAGGCGTTGATAGCCTGCGTTCGTGAATTGCTACGCTGAAATTGGAGCCCTTATGAAATTCATATACGGACTGCTGCTTGTCTTCGTGTTGGCGACAGCTCCACTTCATGCTTCCGCGGCGATCGTTGTGTCTCCAGGTGTGGGGTATGCCAATGGCGTTGTTAGCGACGACGCAGTTCTGAATTGTGGTTTGGAAAAAAGTATTACGACGGGACTGATTGCCAAAGCCGGGAACGCAGCTTCTCTCGCTCCAAATAGTCTTCCTCAGCTTGGTTTTGGTTTGTCGCTCGAGATCATTCGCTTGCGGTTAAAGTCGTCGCCGAAGGAAAGTGAATATGCCGCGGTAGTACGAGCGGACGTGAAATACGATGGCAAACTCGTTGGGACACACGATTTTGATAGCGACGAATCTTTCAAGAACGGGCAGGAGTGCGAAGCCTTGCAAGCACTTGGCTCGTCGCTCGGCGAGAGCGCAGCCGAATGGGCGATGCAAACGCGATTTGCGGAATGCCGAGAGGGGTGTGCAGGCATTCATCCAGACGAGACTATCGTTGTCGGCGCAGATGTGTTGCTTTCGGAAGCGGGCGCGATCAGCGATACGGTGCGGGACGATTGTGCTTGGACGAGCAGCATGGTGAAAAAAATTGTCAAGGCATTCAATGACACTGAATTGCCGCCCCGCGCGAAACTGGAGTCGCGTAGTCTGGATATTGTTGCTTATCCTGGCCGACGACTTGTGCTGTATGCGGACAGTGTTCACGCTGTAGGCGGCGGCGGTATTTCTGGACCAAAATGGATGGCGATGCATGGCGAATTGCGTGAAGGCCCATCGCTGATCGCCAGTTTCGAGTCCTATGACAACTCCGGGCGCGGCTTGACGACTTGCAGATCTGTAGATGCGCTGAGTGAAGGCACGGTCGAGAAGATCGTCGAGTGGCTACGCAATCCGAGCTTGGGAGCCAAGCTGAAGTGAGTGACAATTCTTCATCGCATAGCGGCCCGCGCATGGGTAAAACAAGACTCGAAGCCTTCAGCGATGGCGTGATCGCCATCATCATTACCATTATGGTGCTGGAGCTCAAGGTACCGCATGGTGACAACCTGAGCACGCTGCTGAGCTTGTGGCCGGTGCTGCTGAGTTATGTGCTCAGCTTCATCTATGTCGGCATTTATTGGAACAACCACCATCACCTGTTCCACCTCGTGCAGCACGTCAGTGGCGCGGCGATGTGGGCCAACCTGCACTTGCTGTTCTGGTTATCGCTGGTTCCGTTCGTGACTGGCTGGATGGGCGAGAATCATTTTGCATCGCTGCCGATGGCCTGTTATGGCGGCGTGTTGCTGATGTCGGCCTGCGCCTACACCTTGCTGACAATGGCCTTGCTACGGCATCACGGGCCGGACTCGTCGCTTGCCAAGGCGCTGGGTCGCGACCGCAAGGGCAAGCTATCTGTCGTCGTGTATGTGGTCGGTATTCCTTTGTCATTCGTCAGTGGCTGGGTTGCTCTGGCGCTTTACACCATGGTGGCAATCGTCTGGTTTGTGCCCGATCGGCGCATCGAGCGCGTGATCGGTGTCGAGCCGCCGCACCTGAAGCGACAGCCATAACGACGAGGCCCGCATCAGCGGGCCTCGTCGTTACGTCGCACTTTCTGGCAATGATTACTCGCGCGCCGCGATTTTTGCGCGCCGCTGGCGTACGCCATCCGCCAGGGTGTCGAGCAGGCCAACCGTCGCATCCCAGCCGATGCACGCATCGGTAATGCTTTTGCCATATTCCAGCGGTTTGCCAGGGATCAGGTCCTGACGGCCCTCGACCAGGTGCGACTCGCACATGATGCCCATGATGCGCTCCTCGCCAGCAGCCAGCTGAGCGGCGATATCGTTGCCGACTTCGATCTGCAGGGCGTATTGCTTGCGGCTGTTGCCATGCGAGAAGTCGACGACGAGCTTGGCGGGCACGCCGGCTGCTGCCAGCTGTTTGCACGCGGCATCGATACTGGCGGCATCGTAGTTGGGCTCCTTGCCGCCGCGCAGGATGATGTGGCAATCCTCGTTGCCGGCAGTCGAGACGATGGCTGAATGACCGGCCTTGGTGACGGAGAGGAAGTGGTGCGGCGACTGGGCGGCCTTGATGGCGTCGATGGCGATGCGAATGTCGCCATCTGTGCCATTCTTGAAACCGACGGGGCTGGAAAGACCGGAGGCGAGTTGGCGGTGTACCTGGCTCTCCGTGGTACGTGCGCCGATGGCGCCCCAGG
Organism: Rhodocyclales bacterium; assembly: GCA_028292505.1. Classification (GTDB taxonomy): domain Bacteria; phylum Pseudomonadota; class Gammaproteobacteria; order Burkholderiales; family Rhodocyclaceae; genus Viridibacterium. The sequence continues at coordinate 23,027 of JAQGMF010000012.1, read as the reverse complement.
CGATGAGGTCGCCGATGTATTGCGGCGTGATCATGTCGAGGAACTCGGTGCCGGCCGGCAGGCCCAGGCTGTTGATGTCGCGCAGCAGCTTGCGCGCCAAGCGCAGGCCTTCGTTGATCTGGAAGCTGTCGTCGAGATGCGGGTCGTTGATGAGACCTTTCCAGCCGACGGTGGTGCGTGGTTTCTCGAAATACACGCGCATGACGATCAGCAGCTCGTTATGCAGGCGCTCGGCTTGCTGCTGGAGCTTGGCGGCATACGCCATGGCGGCGTCGACGTCATGGATGGAGCAGGGGCCGACGACGACCAGCAAGCGGTCATCGGCGCCGTGCAGGATACGGTGAATGGCGTTGCGGGTCTCGAAGGTGGTCTGGGCGGTGCGTTCGGTGGACGGGAATTCATCGATGATTTGCGCCGGCGGGGCGAGTTCCTTGATCTCGCGGATGCGAACATCGTCGATATGAACGCTGGGGGCTTGTGCTTGAGTGCTTGGCATTTTGGTTTCCGGCGTGCGCAGTTGAGCGCGGTGGGGCGTTTTTCAGACGCGGTTCAAGACATGAACAGGATTTTAGCCGAAAGCGCATCGCGCACTTCGTTACCCTGCCTATGAGGGCAATATCCGGGGGCCTGCGGCGTGGCTTTCTTGCAAAGTGAGGCGAAGAATGAATCGAAGCAAGCATGCCGACCACATCGTGTGCCACGAATGCGATCTGTTGCAACGCGCGCGCGCCGTGCCGCGCGGTGGCAGTCTGCGCTGTGCGCGCTGCGATGCGCTGCTGCTGCGCTGGGCCGCTGACAATCTCGATGTGCCGGTGGCGCTGGCACTGGCGGCGGCCGCGACTTTTCTCATCGCGAACATTTTTCCGGTAATGACATTGGAATTTCAGGCCTCGCGCATGGACGCTACGCTGCTCGCCGCAGCGTGGCAACTGCGTGCACAGGATGAGACCCTGGTCGGCGTGCTGGTCTTCGTGACGGCCGTACTGGCGCCCGCTGCGCTGATCGGCGTGCTGTTGTGGTTGTTATTGCCGCTGCGCCTTGGGTTTCGCGCGCCGGGTTTTGCGTTGCTATTCCGCGCATTGATGGCGCTTTCGTCCTGGGCCATGGTGGAGGTGCTGATGCTCGGTGTCGTCGTGGCCCTGGTCAAGCTTGGTGATATGGCGACGGCATCGGCAGGTATCGGCATGTGGGCCTATGCGGTGACGATGCTATTGCTCACCCTGCTCAGTTCGAGCCTGCAGGGCAGCGTCATCTGGGCGCATTATGAAAATGGCATGCATCGTCGAGAGGCGACACCGGGTCTTGTGGGCGATGTCGTGGAGACGCACTCATGACCACTGCGGACGAGCGCACCAGCGCATTTTCGCCCGGTTCGGCGGCGAGCGCCGGCCTGACCGGCTGTCACGCCTGTGGCCTGGTGCTGCCCGTAGCCGAGCATAGCCATTGCCCGCGTTGCGGCTCGAGCGTGCACCTACGCAAGCCGGCGAGCCTGGCGCGTTGCTGGGCTTTTCTGCTCGCGGCGCTGGTGCTCTACATTCCGGCGAACATCCTTCCCATCATGGAAACCACGTCGTTCGGTGATACCCAGTCCAATACCATCATGAGCGGCATCATCGTGCTGTGGAACAATGGTTCGTGGGGGATCGCGCTGATCGTCTTCGTCGCCAGCATGGTCGTGCCCTTGGGCAAGCTTCTTGCGTTGCTCGTGCTGCTGATCAGCGTGCAACGTTCGCCGCTGGCCAATGCGAAGCAACTTGCGCGGCTGTATCGGCTGGTCGAACTGGTTGGCAAATGGTCGATGCTGGATGTATATGTGGTGGCGCTGCTGGCAACGCTGGTGCGCTTCGATATCTTCATGTCGGTTCACGTCGACAGCGGCGCGCTGGCCTTCGGCGCTGTGGTGGTGCTGACGATGCTGTCGGCGCAGGCTTTCGATCCGCGTCTGATATGGGATTCCTTGCAAATCCGTTCGCAAGTTCGTCAAAGTGGGGATGCCTGATTTCAGATTTTGCTGCACGGGAAACAAAAATAATAAGTGAGAAGTGATGAGTGAACCCCCGCTGCCCGATTCGCAGGATTTGCCTTCGGCCAAGGCTGTTCGCACCAGACGCGGGCATGTGCCTCTCGTCTGGCTGGTGCCTGCCATAGCCATCGTGGTGGGCGGCTGGCTTGCCGTGCAGGCCTTCGTCTCGCAGGGGCCCAGCGTGACGATCCGCTTCCAGAGCGGCGAGGGACTCGAAGCCAACAAGACGCGCATCAAGTACAAGGATGTGGATGTTGGCGTGGTCACGCAGGTGGCCATTTCCAAGGATCGAAAAGCGGTCATCGTCACCGCCCGGCTCAACTCGCAGTCGCGCGATTTTGCGGTCGACGACACGCGCTTCTGGGTGGTCAAACCGCGCATTGCCGCAGGCAGCATATCCGGCCTCGGCACGCTGTTGTCGGGTGCCTACATCGGAGTCGATGTCGGTAAATCGGGTAGTTCGCGCAGCGACTTCGTCGGTCTCGAAGTACCACCGATGCTCATCGAGGGCCAAGCCGGCAAACGCTTCGTGCTGCATGCCGAGACGCTCGGTTCCATCGACTACGGCTCGCCGGTGTACTTCCGCAAATTGCCGGTCGGACAGGTCGTGGCCTATGACCTGGACGCGGATGGTCGCGGCACGACGGTCACGATATTCGTGCGCGCACCGTATGACCGCTTCGTCACGACCAATTCGCGCTTCTGGTCCACCAGCGGACTGGATTTCACGGTCGATGCCAATGGCCTGCGCTTCAACACCGAATCGCTCGCCACGCTGGTGCTCGGCGGCTTGGCGTTCGGCGCGCCGGAAGGGCAGGCGGCTGCGCCGCCGGCGAACGTCGCTAGCGACTTTCCGCTCTACGACAATATGCCCGAAGCGATGCGCGACCACGATACGACAGTGGAATATTACAGATTGGTCTTTCACCAATCGGTGCACGGTCTGGTGGTGGGCGCACCGGTTGAATTCCGCGGTTTGCAGTTCGGTGAAGTATCGGCCATCGGCATCCACTACGACGCCACTACGCAGCGCGCCGACGTGCCTATCGTCATCAAGGTGTACCCGGAACGCCTGCGCAAGTTCAGCCGCACGCTGCCACCACCCGGTGCGGACAGTGCGCAAATCGTGCGCGGCATGATTGCGGCCGGCCTGCGCGGGCAGTTACGCTCGGCCAATCTCCTGACTGGCCAGTTGTACGTGGCACTCGACTTTTTCCCCGACCTGGCAAGAACGACCCCCACACGTGGAAAAATGTCGCGCGATAAACAGGCCACCGTCGTATCGGCCGACAATCCCATGGAGATTCCGACTGTCGATGGCAGCCTTAATGAACTCGAATCCAGCCTGAGCAGTATCGCGCGCAAACTCGACAAGGTGCCGTTCGACGAGATCGGCAAGAATCTGCAGACCGCGCTCGTCTCGCTCGACAAGACGGTGAAGGATGCCGATGTGTTGATCAAGCAACTCAACGAGGACGTTGCGCCGGAACTCAAACGCACAGTCGAAGAAGCGCGCGAGACGGTGTCGCGTGCCGAGCGCTTGCTGCAACAGGATTCGCCCCTGCAGACGGAAATGCTGGATGCATTGCGCGAGGTTGGTCGCTCTGCGCAGTCGCTGCGTACGCTGACCGACTATCTGGATCGTCATCCGGAAGCGCTGATTCGTGGCCGGACACCGGAGGACAAGCCATGAAGTGTGCGACAAGAGAAATGTTGCAAAAAGCATATTTTGGACACGCTTTGTTTGCCATGGGCATATGCGTTTTTGTCGCTGCATGCGCTTCGCCGAACGTTCGTTACTACGCTCTGTCTGCGCCGCCGCTACCGACGGGCCAGTCCACCACCGCAGTTGGCATCGCCGTCGGGCCGGCCACCGTAACGGAAGCGATCGATCGTCCGCAACTGGTCGTGCGTCGCTCCGAAACCAAGGTCGATGTGCTTGAGGAAGACCGCTGGGTCGACACACCCAAGCGCGAGATTCCGCGTGTGCTCGCAGCGCATCTGGCGCGTCTGCTGCCAGGCGCGCAAGTGGCGGCCTACCCGCAACAGGCTTCGGCGGCGGCGGCGTGGCAGATACTCCTCGACGTGCAGACTTTCGACGCGCGGCCCGGCGATGGTGTGACCATCGAATTGACGTGGACCTTGCGCCGTGATGCGGACGGGCGGCGCAGCATCTGGCGCGTCAGCGAACACGAAGCGATGCAGGGCAGCACTCCGGAAGTCGTGGTGGCCGCCTGGAGCCGGGCTCTTGCGCGCCTGGCAACGCAGATGGCGGACCAGATCAAGCGCTCCGGCGTTGGGGCTTGAAGTCGCGGTAAGAATCTCTTGCCCAAAGCCTGCGTTTTTACACCACGCCGATAACTGTATATAATTACAGTTATCGGCCAAGCATTCACAGATGCTTGCGATATGACAAGCGAGTGGCGTGGTGGAAGACAAGACAGACGAAACTTTTGAGCAAGCCCCCGAGCCCGTCGTGCGGCCCTTGCTGTTTCGCGGGCGTGGCGCCACGCTGCGCCCGGATGGTCGCTTCGAATCGCAACGGCGCGAGGTGTTCGACGACGGCTGGAGTCAAGAAGAACGCGATAGCGAGGCAAGGCTCGAAACCGAGCTGATCATCGACACTGCCAAGACGGTCATCACCGAGAACAAATCGCCCGACATCTCCTTCGAGCTTTCCATCAATCCCTATCGCGGCTGCGAGCATGGTTGCAGCTATTGTTTCGCGCGGCCGACGCACAGCTATCTGGGCTTGTCGGCTGGCCTCGATTTTGAAACGAAAATCGCCTACAAGCCGGACGCGGTGGCACTGTTGCGCAAGGAGCTGGCACACAAGTCCTATCGCTGCCGGCCGATTGCCCTTGGCATCAACACCGATGGCTGGCAGCCCATCGAGCGCAAACTTGGCCTGACGCGCGGTCTGCTGGAAGTCCTGGCGGCATGTCGTCACCCGGTATCCATCGTCACGAAAAGCGCGCTGATCGAGCGCGATCTGGACCTGCTGGTCGACATGGCACGCGACGATCTCGTGCATGTGATGTTCAGCGTCACCACTTTGGATCGTGGGCTGGCGCGCAGCATGGAGCCGCGCGCCGCCACGCCGCAGCGGCGGCTCGATGCCATGCGCATGCTACACGAGGCAGGCGTGCCGGTCGGTGTGCTGTTCGCACCGTTGATTCCGGCGCTCAATGACCACGATATGGAGGCAGTCTTCGCCGTTGCCAAGGACTGCGGTGCGGAGGTCGCCGGCTACGCGCTGCTGCGCTTGCCTTACGAACTGGCCGATATATTTCCGGCCTGGTTGGCGACGCATGCGCCGGGCCGCGCTGAACATGTCATGAGCATTATTCGGCAGATGCGCGGCGGCAAGGTCTACGACAGCCGTTTCGGTACACGTATGACCGGAGAAGGCGAGTTCGCCGAGTTGTATGCCAAACGCGCCAAGCTTGCAACGAAGCGTCTTGGGCTCAACAAGTTTCGCCGCGCCTTGAACACGTCCGCCTTCAGGCCTCCTCTTGCCGAAACAAACCAGCTCTCGCTGTTTTGAATAGGGGCGATCCATAACGTGGCTAGTTGGCAAGTGTCAGCCACGGCAAGACGAGGTTCATCTGTGGGCATCGCGCCCAATTAAGATTCCCCTAAGCGAGGCCTCGTAAGCTTCAAACGTAGGCAGGCATCCCGCCTGCCTGGTTTGATAAAGGAATTCACCATGAAATCCCATACTGTTCTATCGACCCTTGCCGTCGGCACGACGCTTGCACTTGCCACCTTGCTCGGCCCGACTTCAGCTGCAGCGGCACCCGCCGGCCATGGCATAACGCAAGCCGAGCTTGACGCATTGCATGCTGGAGAGTCCCGCGACCAGGTCATTCAAACGCTGGGCAAACCACAAAGCACGCCAAAGTGGCTGGATGGCAGCAGCTCGCTCGTATATGAGTTGCAAACAGGCGGTGGCGATCAATTCGCATACGTCGATCTCGACAACACCGGCAAGATGGCTTCGGTCGAAATCGTAGACAACGAGTCCGATTGAAGCGCTCCAGCGGGCAGTGCAAATAGCGAGGGGGCATGCTCGGACGTGATGCAACGTCTCTGAAGCGTCCTCCTCGCGGATCTTCGCAACTTTGTCTCTGCCGGGCCACTCCTATTCGTCAGGCGCTTTGCCTGCCGAATTGAAACGGTTGCCTCAGCACGGGAAGAATTGTCGCGATAGCCAAGGCCTGGTGTTACCACGCGCCATGTTCGAGACAAATTCAGGTGGTTGTGCAGTTGACGCGGTGGGTGCGCAAAAATAAGCGATTGTCATGTTTGTCGACATGCAAGGTTATCCTGGAGCGTCCGAAATGCGACTATTGCTGATTGAAGACGACATGATGATCGGCGCGATCGTGCTCGACATGCTGCGTGCGGAAGGCTATGCCGTCGACTGGGTTCGCGATGGTGCCGTCGCTGAGACAACGTTGTTCAGCCAGGAATATGACCTTGTCGTTCTCGATCTCGGTTTACCGAGCAAGGACGGACTCGACGTGCTGCGTGGCTTGAGAGTGCGCAAATCGCGCACCCCGGTGATCATTGCCACGGCACGCGATGCCATCGTCCAGCGCATCGCCGGGCTGGATGCGGGCGCGGACGACTACGTCGTCAAGCCTTATGACATGGACGAATTGCTGGCGCGTATCCGCGCCCTGCTCCGACGCAGTGCAGGTCGCGCCGAGCCGGTGTACGCGTACCAGAATATCAGAATCAATCCGATCACCAAGGAAGTGCTGGTGGACGATGATAATGTCATTTTGACCTCGCGCGAATGGGCCGTGCTGGAAGTCTTGCTGGCGCGGCCGGGCATGATCCTGTCACGGGCGCAGCTCGAAGAAAAGCTCTTCAGCTGGAAGGACGAGATCAATAGCAATGCCGTCGAAGTCTATGTTCATGGCCTGCGCAAAAAGCTTGGGGCGCACTTGATCCAGAACGTGCGGGGCCTGGGCTATCTGGTGCCCAAAGCGCAAGAGACCGCCCGATGACGTGGTCCGTTTACTCCATTCGCAAACGTCTCCTGCTGACTTTGGGTACGGCGATCGCGGTGGCCACGCTTGTCCAGGCAGGCATCTCCTATCGTGTTGCCCTGAGCGAGGTCGATACCATCGCCGATTACCAAATGGTCCAGACTGCCTACGCTATGCGGGGCCACTTGCTCGAAGGCATCAATCCAGCGCCTGGGCGCAGTCCTGCGGCAGGCGAAGATCGTAGCTTCGTGCTGCAAACCACGCCTTTGTCGGAGAGCCAGAGTGGCGCTCCGGCAGACAATGCGCCGCAGACATCCCAGTCTGGCGACGCGCGTGATTTTTCGATGCGTCGAGTCGGCGGGAAGACCTTTCGTGTATTCAGTTTGCATACGCAGACAATGCTACTCGAAGTTATGCACGACATGGGCAAACGCAGAGACATGGCGCGCAAATTGGCTTTGCGCACCGTGCTGCCCATCCTGATACTTGGCCCCTTGCTCCTGCTGATCGTCTGGTGGGGCATCTCGCACGCCTTGCGTCCACTCGTGACTTCGCGCGAGGAAATTGCGAGGCGGAATGTCAGCGATCTGCATGAATTGCGGACCGAAGGCGCGCCGGAGGAATTGTTGCCCTTTATTCGCGAAATCAACGGGTTGTTCGCGCGCATTGGCGAGGCATTTGCGGCGCAACGAAGTTTCGTCGCCGATGCGGCGCACGAACTGCGCACGCCGCTGACTGCTTTGCGACTGCAGGTTCAGGCACTGCAACGTGCAACGACGGTCGAGATGCGCAACGGCGCGGTTGAACGGCTGGTGACGGGTATCGATCGCGCGACGCGCTTGATCGAGCAAATGCTGAGTCTGGCGCGGGAAGAGGCATCCGACGCTGCGGGCGCGAGCGCCGATCTTCCCCAGGTAGCGCGTCTGGCCTTGTCCGACGTATTGCCGCAAGCCCAGTTGCGCAATATCGATATCGGCGCCGATTTTTTCGACCAGGCGCAGGGCGAGCCGCTCATCGTACGGGGCAGCACCGAAGCCGTGTGCGCCTTGTTGCGCAACTTGTTTGAGAATGCCGTGAAATACACGTCACCTCTTGGCACCGTCAACCTCTCATTGCGGCGTGAGGATTTGGATATCGTGCTGACGATTGAAGATAGCGGGCCGGGCATTCCGCAAGCGGAGCGCAGCGCCGTCTTCGAGCGCTTTCGGCGCGGCAGCGGGCACGACGTGGAGGGCAGCGGATTGGGTTTGTCGATCGTGCAGGCGATTGCCAGGAAAAATGACATACGAATTCTAATGGCTCGGTCCGCTGCGCTCGGCGGTCTGTCCGTTTCGCTGTATTTCCGTTCCGACCGGACCCGTGCCGCGGCGGCGCAGAACGCCGGCTAGCCCGCGCTTTTGTCGAAGAGCGGAGGTGGCTGACGCTCACCCCAACCTACTGGAGTTGGCGGTAGGTTTCGTGTGCAATCGCGAGCAGCTTGTCGCGTTCGATTTCGCCGGACAGGGCGTAGCTCAGCTGATCGTCGAGCCAATAAAAGACGCTGACATTTGCCTCCTGCGAAAACTGGAAGGACGTTCCCTTGACGTCGCCCGTGCGGGTGCGCAGGTAGAGCGTGAGGCGCTTGCCGTCTTCGTTCTGGAACATGAACTGCGCGACGGGCCCGGTCTCGCTCGGCAACAGCCGACCGCCGACCAGTGCGTAACCCATATCGTTGAGCTGCGGCACTTTGAGTTGTCGGTCCAGGCGTTTGGACAGCCAGGTGACGAGATGGGCCTCTTCGTTGGCGGCGACCTCCACCGCGTGGCGTTTTTCCGGCACGTAAGTGGCATGTGCTATCGCGGCCAGATGTGACAAGGTGGCGACAGGCGGGACAACGGGCGGCGACTCGCCATGGCCGATCAACCAGCCCACGACCAAGCCCACACTCAACCAGGTAAATGCAGCGGCGTAGCGCAACGGCGAGCGCTGCGTGGCGCGGCGCGAGGCGCGTAGCAGGCGTTCCGGCACAGCGGCGTGACCGATCGGATGGAAGTGACGCTGCAACGCTTCGTCATGTGCGCGCCAGGCTTGCACGCGCTCAGCCAACTCGGGATTGTCGCGCAACCAGTTCTCCGCTGTCGTGCGATCATCGACATCGAGGCGGTCATCGACGTAGCGCAGTAGCGCTTCGTCGATCTGGGAAACCGGCGTTTCGTGCAGATTTTTTTCGCGGCGGTTCATTTGACCACCTTCAGATGTGCGAGTCCGCTTTGTCCTTGCAGGGCCACGCGCAAACGTTCGCGAGCCCTGAACAGGCGTGACATGATGGTGCCGACCGGCACGCCGAGCACCTTGGCGGCTTCTTCGTAGGAGAGCTCTTCGAGCGTGACCAGTAGTAAGGTTTCGCGCTGGTCGACAGAAAGTTGCTGCAAAGCCTTGTCGAGGTCGCGCAGCCCGAGTCCGTCTTCCTGATCCGGCCGCACGGCGAGTTCCGGCACCAGTTCGTCCGGGCGATAATCCAGCGGTGCAGCGCCGCGCAACTGATTGACGAAAATATTGTGCATGATGGTGAACAGCCAGGCGCGCAGATTGCCGGGTCGCCACAAGATCCAGCGCGACAGGGCACGTTCCAGCGTGTCTTGCACCAGATCGTCGGCGCGCGAGGTGTCGCCCGTCAGCGCGCGCGCGTACCGGCGCAGGCGTGGGATTTCGGCAATGACGTCCTGTTGACTATGCATGAGCCTGGGTTGATCGGCCACTGAATGGGCCGCGCAGACATGATCGTAGCAGGTCCCTGCCTCATCCGGCGCAGACACTGCGGTCAAAGCCGGCGCCGGCTTGAGCACGGCCACTACACCGATGTTGCGCTGCATGACGGACCTTGCGTAAGTGGCATGTAAGCTCGGCTGCATCTAATTTTCAGACACGGACATTTATCTGACAATATTTCAAAAGTGGAATTCGCAGTAGCGCCTACAACGCGCGATAGTGCGGCTCCTTACTGTTAAACACGAGACAAGCCCGTTGTATTCCCCAGGATCTCAGACCCTAGCGTGTTCCTGACTGCGTTCTCCGCCGTATTGCGATATCGTGGTGGTATGCCAGAGGAATTTCCCCGATTTCCCTTAGTTCAGTTCCCAAGGAGATAGGCATGATGGTCAGTATCGATTCCGTCCTGCAAGAGCACCGCATTTTCCCGCCTTCGGAAGCCACCGTGGCGCGCGCCACCATCAGCGGCATGGCGCAGTACGAAGCACTGTGCAAGGAAGCCGAAAGCGACTACGCCGGCTACTGGGCACGTTTGGCGCGCGAGCACTTGATCTGGAAGAAGCCGTTCAGCAAGTCGCTCGATGAGAGCCATGCGCCGTTCTACAAGTGGTTCGAAGACGGCACCTTGAACGTGTCGTTCAACTGCCTCGACCGCAATCTGGAGAACGGCAACAGCGACAAGGTCGCGCTGATTTTCGAAGCGGACGATGGCAAGGTCACGCGCACCACCTATCGCGAGCTGCATGCCCTCGTTTGCAAATTTGCCAACGGCCTAAAGTCGCGCGGCATCAAGAAGGGCGACCGCGTCATCATCTACATGCCGATGTCGGTCGAGGGCGTTGCGGCCATGCAGGCCTGCGCGCGCATCGGCGCAATCCATTCGGTGGTGTTCGGTGGTTTCTCTGCCAAGAGCGTGCAGGAGCGCGTCGTCGATGCGGGCGCGACAGCCATCATCACTGCCGACGAGCAGTGTCGTGGTGGCAAAAATATCGCGCTCAAGGCGGTGGTGGACGAAGCCATTGCCATGGGCGGCTGCGAGGCGATCCACAGCGTCATCGTTTACCGCCGCACGGGTAATGCCATCAGCATGGCGGCGGGTCACGACGTGTGGCTGCACGATTTGCTCCAAGGGCAGAGCGCAATATGCGAGCCGGAATGGGTTGGTGCCGAGCACCCGTTGTTCCTGCTCTACACCTCGGGCTCGACTGGCAAGCCCAAGGGTGTACAGCATTCTTCGGGTGGCTATCTGCTGCATGCCATCCTCACCAACAAATGGACCTTCGATCTCAAACCCGAAGATGTGTACTGGTGCACCGCCGATATTGGTTGGGTTACCGGCCATACCTATATTGCATATGGGCCGCTGGCCTGCGGCGCAACGCAGATCGTTTTCGAGGGTGTGCCGACGTATCCCGATGCGGGCCGTTTCTGGCGCGTGATCCAGGATCAGAAGGTGACAGTGTTCTACACGGCGCCGACAGCGATCCGCTCGCTGATCAAGGCGGCGGACACGACACCGAGCGCGCATCCGCGCAACTACGATCTGACCAGTTTGCGGCTGCTCGGCACGGTCGGCGAGCCGATCAACCCGGAAGCGTGGATGTGGTACTACGAGCAGATCGGCGGCGCGCGCTGCCCGGTGCTGGATACCTTCTGGCAAACCGAAACCGGTGGCCATGTCATCACACCGCTGCCGGGTGTGACGCCGCTGGTGCCGGGCTCATGCACCCTGCCATTCCCCGGCATCATGGCGGCGGTAGTAGACGAAGGCGGCCATGACGTGGAGTGGGGCAAGGGCGGTTTTCTCGTCATCAAGCGTCCCTGGCCGTCGATGATCCGTACCATCTGGGGCGACCCGGAGCGCTATCAGAAAAGTTATTTTCCGGTTGATCTCGGCGGCACTTTGTATCTCGCCGGCGATGGCGCGGTGCGCGACGCGAAGACGGGATATTTCACCATCATGGGCCGCATCGATGACGTGCTCAACGTCTCCGGCCATCGCATGGGTACGATGGAAATTGAATCGGCACTGGTCTCCAATCCCATCGTGGCGGAAGCCGCAGTGGTGGGGCGCCCGGACGACCTGACCGGCGAAGCGATCTGCGCTTTCGTCGTGCTCAAGCGCGCTCGACCGAGCGGCGACGAGGCCAAGGCCATCGTCAAGCAATTGCAGGATTGGGTCGCGAAAGAAATCGGACCGATTGCCAAGCCGCGCGACATCCGCTTCGGCGACAACTTGCCGAAGACGCGCTCCGGCAAGATCATGCGCCGTCTATTGCGTGCCCTGGCCAAAGGCGAGGAGATCACGCAGGACGTATCCACGCTGGAGAACCCGGCCATCCTGGAGCAGCTCAAACAATCCGCGTGAACACCGAATCCACAGTACGACAGAGGGCCGCACCGGTGAGTGAACAAGACGTCATGCCGGTCGCCGCATTCTCTCTTTATCAGCCGCTCAGTGGCTTGATCCGCCGCGCGCCGGTCACCTATCCGCCCGGCACGCCGCTGCGCGAGCCGGTGGAGCGCATGTACCGCGAGCACATCGGCTCCATCGTGGTGGCCAATGCCGACATGCTGCCGCTGGGCATTGTGACCGCCAACGATTTGCTGGGGCGCGTTCTGCTGCAGGGCAGGGAACTGTCGGTGCCTATCGAGTCGGCCATGAGCGCACGGCCGGTGTGTCTGCCGACCGATGCCACGGCGCACGATGCCGTGCTGGCGATGGCGCGTCATGGTGTGCGTTATGTGCTTGTCATTGAGCGCAATGGTCGACTGGTCGGCGTCGTGTCGCGTAGCGATGTGTATGGCACGCAACAGATCGTGCCGGAAGATGTCGTCAGCCCGCTCGTCTCGGCGCGCTCCTCCAGCGAGCTGGCCGATGCCGCCGCTGCCGCGCGGCGCTTCGCCAAGAACCTCGTGACGCAAGGTCTGGCCGCCGACAAGGTGATCCAATGGACGACCTCGCTCAACGATTTCGTCACCTCGCAAGCCATCGAACTCATGAAAGCGCGCTTCCCCTTGCCGCAGGTGGCATGGAGCTGGATGGCATTCGGCTCCGAGGGGCGCCTGGAGCAGACGCTGTCGACCGAACAGAACAACGGCATAGTCTTCGCGTCGCCGGAAAGCGATGCGGTGGCCGAGGAACTCCGCGCGCAATTTCTGCCCTTCGCGCAGGCCGTCAACCAGTTGCTCGACGAATGTGGCTTTCCGCTCGGGCGCGGTCAGAGCATGGCCGGTAACGCGGCCTGTTGTCTGTCTGTCGACGAATGGCAGGGCCGCTTTCGCGAATGGATTGTCGGTGCCGACGTCAAAGTCTTGCTGACCGCAGGCATATTTTTCGATTTCCGTTCGCTGTATGGTGCGGTAGAACTAGTCGACGATTTGCGCGCGTGGCTGGTGCCCTTTGCGCAGCAGCACACCGCGTTTCTCAAGCCGCTGGCAGCGAACGCCCTGCAGGTCGTTCCGCCGCTAGGCATGGTGCGCGCCTTCGTGCTCGACAAGAAGAATGCATTCCCCAATACCATCGACCTGAAGACTGGCGGCGTGCGTCCATATGTCGATGCCATACGTGTGCTGGCACTCGCCAACGGCATTGCCGCGACGGGGACCGTTGCACGCATGCAGGCGCTCGGCGCAGTGGCGGGATTCTCCGCCGAGGACGTGCAGGCGGCCACGGACGGATTCCACTTTTTGCAGATGCTGCGCTTGCGCAACCAGCAACAGCAAGGTGGCAACGACGCCAGCGTCAATCGCCTCAATCCCTATAAGCTCAATCGCCTGGAACGCCAGATATTGCGCCACGCCTTCATGCAAGCGCGGCGTCTGCAACAGCGCCTCAAGGCAGACTACAAACTGTGAGCGGCTGCATGACAAACGAGTTGTCATGCACGGTTTGTCAAGAGCCCCTCGCCCCTCGCGGGAGAGGGGTTGGGGAGAGGGGACTCGCGTACCACAGGCCCGTGCTTCGTTTCGCATGACCTCCATCACGCGCAACTACCTCGTATTCGCCGCAGGCTTCTTCCTGTTCATCGGCTGCATGGCTTTCGGCGAATGGCTTGGCGCATCGCTGCAACTGATCGGCTATATTTTTCTACTCGCCACCATCTTCATGTACGCCATCATCGGCGTGTTCTGCCGCACGGCGGACGTCACGGAATATTACGTGGCAGGCCGGCGCATCCCCGCTTTGTACAACGGCATGGCAACGGCCGCCGACTGGATGAGTGCGGCGTCCTTCCTCGGCATGGCCGGCACGCTCTACGTTGCCGGTTTCGACGGACTTGCATTTGTCATGGGCTGGACCGGCGGCTATGTGCTGGTGAGCCTGCTGCTCGCGCCCTACCTGCGCAGCTTCGGCCAATACACGATTCCCGATTTTCTTGGCGCGCGTTACGAAGGCAATTTGCCGCGTCTGCTGGGCGTCATCGCCGTGATGCTGGCGAGCTTCGTCTATGTCGTTGCGCAGATCTACGGCGTCGGCCTGATCACCAGCCGCTTCGCCGGTATCGATTTTTCGATAGGCGTCTTCGTCGGTCTGGCCGGCGTGCTGGTCTGCTCTTTCCTCGGTGGTATGCGTGCTGTCACCTGGACGCAGGTGGCGCAATATCTGGTCATCATCGTCGCCTATCTGACGCCGGTGATCATGATGTCGTGGCATACCACTGGCATACCCGTGCCGCAGATCGCCTATGGCCGCGTGCTCGAACGTCTGAGCGTCGATGAGAAGCTGCTGGCCGCATCACCTGCAGAACAACAGGTGCGCAATATTCTGATTGTTCGAGCGCAGAGCCTGCAGCAGCGTATCGCTGCATTGCCCCAATCCCTGCAGACCGAGCGTGCCGGTCTGGCAGCGCAACTCGAAGCCTTGCAGGATGCCAATGCGCCCGCGCACGAAATCGCCAGCATTCAGCGCCGACTCCATGCCTTGCCTGCCGATACGGCTGGTGCGCGCAAACAATGGGAAAGCGAATACCGCGATGCAATGGCGCGCGCGCAGCCGCCAGTGCCGCATGCGCAAGCTTTCCCTGCCAGCGCGCAGCAAAGCAGCGGCGAAGCGCGTAACAACTTCATCGCCCTCGTCTTCGTGCTCATGATCGGCACGGCCGGTTTGCCGCATGTGCTGACGCGCTACTACACCACGACAGGCATCGCGGCAGCACGAAACTCCGTGTTCTGGTCGCTGCTCTTCATCCTGCTGCTCTATCTCACGGCGCCGGCCTATGCGGTCTTCACCAAGTGGGAGATCTACCATCACCTGGTCGGCACGCCGATCGCCGAACTGCCGAAATGGATTTCGGCATGGGGCAAGCTCGGCCTGGTCAAGGTCGAAGACATCAATCTCGATGGCATCCTGCAATTGTCAGAGCTGAGTATCAATCCCGATGTCATCGTGCTGGCCACGCCGGAGATCGCCGGCCTGCCGTATTTCGTTTCCGGTCTGATCGCGGCGGGCGGGCTCGCTGCCGCACTGTCGACGGCCGATGGCCTGCTGCTCACCATCTGCAGCGCGCTCTCGCACGACGTCTACTTCCATATGATCAACCCTGCGGCTGCGACGCAGCGTCGCCTGCTCGTCTCGAAAGCGACGCTCATGGTCGTGGCTATGCTGGCGGCATGGGTGGCTTCGCTGCGGCCGGACAGCATCCTTTTCACCGTGGGCTTCGCATTTTCAATCGCCGCATCGGCGATATTCCCGGCGATGGTGACCGGCATCTTTTGGCGGCGCGCCAACAAGTGGGGCGCGGTTGCCGCCATGCTGGCCGGTCCGGCCGTGGCCATCGCCTACGCGTTGCGCACCCATCCGTTCGCCGGCGGTTCCATGGATCACGCCTGGTTCGGCATCCAGCCCGTGTCGTGTGGAATATTCGGCGTCGTCGCCGGTTTCGGCGCGCTGATCGTGGTCAGCCTCGTCACGGCGCCACCAGGGCCTGCCGCTGTGCGGCTGATCGATCAGCTGCGCCAGCCCGAAGCGGGCATTTCCGAAACGGGTTAGCGCTGCTATACTCCCGCCTCTTTCCGGAGAGGTGGATGAGCGGTTTAAGTCGCACGCCTGGAAAGCGTGTTTAGGATAATATCCTAACGCGGGTTCGAATCCCGCCCTCTCCGCCACTAAGTAATTGATTTGCAAAGAACAAAGTCTGCTTAGCTGGCTTTCTTTTGGGGCTGATTGGGGTCGGATGGGCTGGGCAATGCCAGCTTATTTGCCAGCTTTTCAGTGAAGGCCGCAACGGCCTTATTCCCTGCTTCTGGCTCCACTGACGGCATCCATTTGCCATAGATGCGTGCAATCATCGTCCAGTCCTTGTGCCCCATCTGCTGAGCCACCCACATAGGATGCTCGCCTGCCGATAGCATCATTGATGCGTAGGTGTGTCGCGTCTGATATGGCCGGCGGTAACGCACCTTTGCCAGTTTCAGAATCGGCGTCCAGGCTTGGCGTATCGGCTGGTCCCCCTTCCAAGGCAACTCGGTTCTCGGATTGTTGAAAATCTCTTCGCCTTTCAGGTAGGTGTAGGCCTTCTGATCAATCAATGCTTCAAGCGCGGGCGCAAGCAATTTCACTTCACGCCGCCCCGCTTTGGTCTTCGTGCCTTCTGCTTCTTTGGCAACCTGAGTGCGGGCGCGCTGAATGACAACTACGCCACGCAGCCAGTCAATATCGCCCCACCGCAATGCCACCAATTCAGATGGCCGGATACCGGTCCAGAAGTAAAACTTGAACGTGTTGCGGGTCTGTCCAGTGCATTTCTCAAGTATCGCGGTCTGCTCGGCCTGAGTGAAGGGATCGACATCGTCTTCCTCTTTCACCGCCTCTTTTCTCGAATACGTCCATCTATGAAGAATATTGGCTTCGATCAATTCATCGTCGAAGGCGGCCTGCAATGCACTGCGCAACACGCTCTGGACGTTTGCCAGGCGCTTGTTCGAAGCGTCGATACCATCGCACATCTCACGCACATGAGTGCGCTTGAGGTCGGCAAGGATCAGGCCGCCAAGCTTCGGAACAAGTGGGTTATTGACGATCTTGCGGTAATCGTCCCAAGTCGATGACTTGAGGTGCTTCTCTTGGCGATCAAGCCACGCATCCAAGTAAGCCGCGACCTTCAGCGCGTCGCCCTGGCGCTCGATGAACAGCAGCCGTCGAGGCGAATCAGGGAATGTCTCTGAGTAGTTGAACGTACCCTTCTCGATCGCATCAAGGATGGCGGCGCGGTGCCGCTCAGCACGCTTCAGGTTAGGGGCCGTGGGCTTGAGCTTGATTCTCTCCCTGCAGCGCTGCCCGCGATAGGCGAAGGTGATTTCGATGCTTGTTTCCGAGATGGCGATGACGCCTGATCCATTTCGACCCATTCGTTGTATCCGTCCATATCAACCAGTTGTCGACCATCTGGTGCTCGCTTCCACTCGTGCCCCTCACGCCAGATGCCGTCGCGGATTTTGCTACGAATGGCATCCTCGGTGTACCCCGTCTCAAGAGCAGCCTTGGGAATCGTGATGTAACGAGCGGACACGATTGCTGTCAAGCCCTACTAATCCGTTGCCAATTTAGTAGATGGCGGCGTCATGATCGATGAGCGTTCGTGTCACCTCAAAAACGCGCACAGGGCCATCTTCCTGATACTGGCGGGCATATCTGATCGCTTCAGTTAACGCAGCCTGACGTGTTCCGCTTCCTGATGCGCACAGGATGTCGTTTTGCCACACCTCAAATTCGTGAGGAAAGTAGCGTTCAGCATCATGGACTTCTGCACTGTCAGCCGAAGGGGTTTGAGTCTTGTCGGTGAGCGACAAACTGCTTTCCGTCTCAGATTCTGGAGTTAGTGAGACACAAGCCACTTGCTTGGACTCCGGCTGCTCGACTGGCGGGATGGGGAGGGCGTAGAGCACTGTGTTATCCGCGTTCTGGACAGGCTCTGTATGGTGCGAATACAGCTCGCAGCGCCCATCGCTGCTCACGTCATCGCACGACACACAATAGATCGGCGTGGCCTGCTCCCTCAGCGCAGCGATGATTGCGTCTGCGATGGCCAATTCTTGCTTCGTAGATATAAAGTCAGGATATAGCGCTTTCTTTATTGATGTGATGATCTTCTCGCGCATGTCCATGTCATTCCTAACTATTAAGCACTCTCCGGAAATTCCGGATAGTTGTTTATGATTCCTTCATCCAGCGGATGGCGAGGATGTCACTGCCCCATGCAATCTTTGGGCATGCTCGTATTTCAGCCAACGAATACGACGATCCGCCGACGCCAAAACGAAAAACTCGCATCAGATGCGTAGCTTCCGCTGGCCACGAAAGCCGCCCACCGAAAGTTGCTACATAGTGCGGCTTAGGCGACCCGTCCGGCAGATAGCGGCGCGTTACTAGCTGGGTGAGGGTTGTCATGTCAGTGCTCTCCAAACCGAAGCTCTTCGCCACGCATGATCGCCGCAAGAGCAGCAAAGAGAATCATTGGTTCGGGCGTCATCCATACTCGACCATCAGGTGCGATCATCGTCCATTTGCCAGCCTCCATATTGGCTTTGATGGCTTCAATTCCATCGGTAATGCCTTCAGCAGTAGGAACTACCATCTCACCGAATGTTGTCATTACCCGTCCCCGCCTTTCTGTTCTGGCTGCGAGCGCTTGATTAGCGCATAACCACGCATCGCCACATATGATGATTCGCTAGCGGCTGTCGGGCTAATCGTGGCGTTGCAGTAAGCATCGACAAATGGCAAAGCTTCTTTTAGCAAAGCCGCGTATTCCGCCACAGCCAGCGCAACCTGCTCAGCGACGAGGGCTTCTGCTTTATTCAGCCTTTTCTCCATATCGGCGATGGCATGTTCTGCACGAATCAACACATTCTTTCTGGCAGCGTAAATAATCGAATCTTGCATATCGCATAAGTCATTCAGCAATGCTGCATATTTAGACGGTTGTGGTGTATCACTCATTCCCCGGACCCTTTCTTGGCTGCTTTGGCGTGGTCGATTGCCTTAATAACAGCATCAAACACATTTTGATTTTTGTAGTAATGCCTTAAGTACAGTTGCATATGTTCGTGGTGCCGCAACAATAGCGTCAGTAATTCCTCATTCACGCTTGGCTGCTCAGGTGCCCACAAGGTTTCAATTGGTTTGCCAGTGAAATATTCAGTGCAGTCTTTGCAATTACAGTGCCGTGATGGCGGATGAGGACTCGGCTGCTGATGAATCTCTGGATGTAGCGAGCAGTTTTCAGCCACGCATAATGGATTGACTTTTGGCACGTCATACAGTCCAAGCCGCCGAGATTCGTCGGCGAGTTCTTGTAGGTAGCCGTCCATTGGTCTGGCATGTTTTTCGCTATGTCCAAGCTCTCCACACGGCTCCCAACATTGATGGCGATTTTTGCATGCATGCTTGCCCATGTGAGCGGCATTAGGGCACGCTCTTTCCATCTCCGCCCGACCTTCCGCAATGCCAGACAGATACGCAGTATCTTTGGTCTCGGTCAGTTCTACGACGGCGCGGGAGAGATTGGCGTTTTGTTTTTCTAGCTGGCTGATTCTTTCAAGCATGACCTCGTGGTGTGCATTGAAATTGTTTGCGTCCACCTGTTGCGATAGTCTCAGTGCCGCCAGCACCGGCCCGATCACGCGCTCGAGAGTTGCGTCACAGCGAAGTGGAAAAATGCTTTCAGATGCCAGTTCCACGCCATCGGAAAGAGATGCCCTGGTGGACAATCCCGAGATGTTGGACACGCGTAACCAAGCATCCGCCTCAACGCCTTCCAGCAATTCGGCCACTGATTTCTTTTCGTTTTTCATGTCATTCACCGTCGTCATCCCAGCAATCCATGTCGTTGTCGGCGGCTTCTTCAGGCGTCACGTCATCGTCATCACCGTCTTCGTCAAATGAGACTTCAGCACACGCCTGCGCTTCATTTTCCGTCAGTCCGGCGCGCTTTGCGTATTGAGCCTTGCAGCGAGCGATCCACTCTTCTTTCTCAATTGTCATAGCTTGTTCACCTTGAACGAAATGGTCCATACCCAAGGATTCGCATCCCAAGAGCCCTCACCGTTGATGGATTCCCACAGGTCGCGGTATGCATCGATTGGCGACACGCGTGCGCATTCCAGCGTCTCTGTGCCTTTCCAGCTCTCGACCTTTCCGCCGTAGACTGCATAGGGATGAATGCCTTCGGCAATGGCATCGGCATCGGAGATTTCTTGCAAGCTCTCGACGCGCACGCCGGTAACTTCCAGCAGGATACGGCTCGCCCAGCGTGGCATGTGGATACTGGGGCGCCATGGCGTCGGACCTTCAGGCGCTTCGAATTCGGGGTCGCCGTCAGCGCGGTAGTACATGGTTTGGAGCATGTCAGCGCGCTTCTCTTCCAGCGAGAGCGGCACATGCTGTCCTTCAACAACACGGTAGTGACAGCTATCGGGCGTGCCTTCGGGATAGAAGCAGTGATCACAGTAGAAGGTCTCACGCACCCACAGCTGGTCACCGGCGTTGCCGTACGGGCACGCTGCGCGGATGTCACCAGCGCCGTCGATGTTGGCATCGGTGAGTGGCCATCCATCGGCATCTACGAGATCCGGTGACGCGTATTTCACCATTCGGCGCGTCTGCGTCTTCGTGCCGTTGAGCAGGGCGCAGACCATCGGGCCGCTGAAGAGAATCGGACGTTCCTTCATTCGAATCCCAGCGCTTTCTTGGCTTCTTCGTAGGCGGCATTGACGGCCGTCATGGCATCGTGACTGCCACCGGCACGATCAGGATGCGCAATGGCAGCGGCACGTCGAAATGAATCCCTGAGCTGGCTCGTTGTTATGTGGTTGGCGTACAGCAGATCAAGGACTTCTCGCCATTCCCGTTTTGCAGTTGGCGCAGGAAGCGCGGTGAAACCACGGAAGGCGGCCTCAAGCATGTCGCCCGTGCCCCAGCGTGCAATGCCGCGCAGCGCCTCGATCGTCTTCGCGATCGCCTGCATGTTGTGCTCGATCTTGAGCCACCGATCACATGCGAACGACATCTGTCGCTTCTTGTAGGTGAAATACACGGCCACGCCAATGTCATCGGGCGCGCGCTGGCGAGCCAGCGGCAAGCCATCACTGCGCAATGCGATATTCGTGCTGATGACCGTCAGTGGATCTGTGCCCCAGCGGCCGCCGGTGAGCAGCTTCACTTCGGCAATGATGTTGTCTCTGGCGCGCGCAAAGGTCACATCGAACTTGGCATTCTCGAGGTTGTAGTGCGGCGTGCGTGGACGGCCAGCCGGCCACTGCAAAGGATGGGCTGAGACTGTCATGTGGCATGCCTCTGATATAACTCGCGAATCTGCGCGAGTTGCACTTCACTAAGCGCTGTCACTTCGCCAGCGTGAATGCGCGCATGCAGACCCTCGACGAACTCGCGGTGCTCCGGTGCGAGCTCATCGGTTTGGGTCAGCCGCACGATGGCTTGATTGATGTCCAGCACGGTTACGCGGCTTCGTCGTGCTCGTTGGCGAGATCGTCGTCATCGTTGGCCGAGTCGTCGCCAGCTTGCTCTTCGCCGTCTGCCGGGCCGAACAACTTGTTGAGTTCAGCAACTTGGGCATCCTTGCTGTCTGGCGCAGGTTCATCTTTGAACAAGGGCTCTGTCTTCTCGGAGGCCTTGTTCATGCGCGCAATCTTTTCGGCTGAAGGCGGCGTTAGCCACATCAGAACTTCCTTGCCCATGAGGTTGTATATCGTGCCAACGTCATGTTCAGATGGATCGCATGCGACATTGAACGTGAGTTCTACCGTGCCTCCATCCTTGGGCGTGTAGCGTATTTTGTCGACGTTGCACAGGTCCAGCGAGATGTTGGATTTGCCGGTGACACCGACATCCATGTCCAGCTGATAGCCGATGCCTTTCCAGTCTGATTTGAGCGGGAAGTTTGGCGAGAGCGCAGGGATGCGCAGCTTGGTGAGCGGAACATCTTCAAGCAACTCTTCCTGAGCGTCATCTGCCTTTTCGTACAACATGGTGCGCAGGCGCGGATCGATCTCCAGCAGAAAGTCGGCGCCGACGTTTGCCAGAAACTTCAGCGTCGCACGCGACTCGAGCTCTGGACCGTGGTGCTCAGTGCGTGGTGTGAACGCCAGAAGAATAGCGGTCTGTTTTTCAAGTTCGAGTTGCATGGTTACTCCTTTGTGTTGGAAAAAGGTCGGAGCCAGCCACCTCGCACGCCAGGTGATGAGCCTGACGGCCATGAGCGAGGGTCCGGCGTAAAATGCTTCAGCTTTCGGCCACTGGTGCGTAGTCTTGCCAGCGCTTGTAGGTAAGCTCACCAGTGATGCTGTCGCGCCAGGTTGATGCCACCGCTGCATGCAAATTGCGTGACGCCTCACCGTTGTAGGCGTTTGGATCAACGCGCAGCATGTAGCGTTTCACTGACCCATCTGGCTCGGGTGTGCTGTTCAGCACGTCGGCGTAGACGATTGGTTCATCGTCTGGCACGTCTTTGCGCAATAGGCGAGCTGTGCGCAGGCCGACATACTCGTGATCGACTGGAAGTTCATGCACAACGATTGCGCCGCTGTCTGCGACATAGTTGTCAGCGCCATAGCGGGCGATGAGCACGCGACGAATTTCCGAATTCGTTTCAGCTTCGATGCGCTGCCATGTGATGTTTTGCGGTTCGCAAATCACATCCTGAGGCACAGTCACTCCATGCCACTTCCACAACGAGAAGCCGTCTGGATATTGCAGAGCGGGGCCGTCTTCGCAATGCAATCGGTTGTCATAGTCTCGACACATTACCGATGGACGTTCAGTGAGGATGCAAACTCCTTCGAAGGGCCAGAACCATCCACACGATTTCGCTAGGTTCAAGAGGCCGCGAAGCTTGGTCGGAGCATCTAGACCGCATTCACGCATGAAGAACTCATAAAACCCCAGCCAATTTGCATCGTGCTGGCCGAAGCCGGCGCGATAGACCTGAGCCCCGACCTGAGCCCCGACCTGATCCCTGACCTGAGCCCCGACCTGAGCCCAGACCTGAGCCCTGACCTGAGCCCCGACCTGAGCCCAGACCTGAGCCCTGACCTGAGCCCCGACCTGATCCCCGACCTGATCCCCGACCTGATCCCAGACCTGATCCCCGACCTGAGCCCAGACCTGAGCCCAGACCTGAGCCCTGTCCTGATCCCCGACCTGAGCCCAGACCTGAGCCCTGACCTGAGCCCCGACCTGAGCCCTGACCTGATCCCTGACCTGATCCCCGACCTGAGCCCAGACCTGAGCCCTGACC
>JAQGMF010000004.1 GCA_028292505.1 Rhodocyclales bacterium | reverse complement strand
GTAGACACGCCATCTTGAGGGGGTGGTGGCGCAAGCTGTGTGAGTTCGAGTCTCACCGTCGGCACCATGAATTCAGAACGCCCGCGTCAGCGGGCGTTTTTCCGACCTCCCTGGTGGTTACGCCCGGCGCGGTCAAATTCGGGTCTTACTTGCGGGCTGAAAATGCTAGAAAACTACTTCCCGGTGTTGTTGTTCATCATCCTCGGAGTAGTCATCGGTGCGGTGCCTATCGTGCTGGGTTGGGTCATTGCCCCGCACCGGCCCGACGCACAAAAAAATTCCCCTTATGAATGCGGCTTCGAAGCCTTCGAAGACGCGCGGATGAAGTTCGATGTCCGCTACTATCTGCTTGCCATCCTGTTCATCCTGTTCGACCTCGAAGTGGCCTTTCTCCTGCCCTGGGCGTCGATCCTCAAGGAAATCGCCGCAACGCCTGCCATGCGCGCATTCGGATTCATCGAGATGTTTGTTTTCCTTGGCATACTCGTCATCGGCTACGTGTATGTCTGGAAAAAAGGCGCCCTGGACTGGGAGTGACCCGTCAGTGTCGACAACTAAATTGAGGAAATCGCCGTGAGCATCGAAGGTGTCATGCGTGAGGGTTTTGTCACCACGTCCCTGGATACCGTCATCAACTGGACGCGTACCGGTTCGCTGTGGCCTATGACGTTCGGATTGGCCTGCTGCGCGGTGGAGATGATCCATGCGGGCTGCGCGCGTTACGATCTGGATCGCTTCGGCGTGGTATTCCGCCCCAGCCCGCGGCAGTCCGATCTGATGATTGTCGCCGGCACGCTGTGCAACAAGATGGCACCTGCGCTGCGTAAAGTGTACGACCAGATGGCCGAGCCGCGCTGGGTGATCTCGATGGGCTCCTGTGCCAACGGCGGCGGTTACTATCACTACTCTTACTCGGTGGTGCGCGGTTGTGATCGCATCGTGCCGGTAGACGTGTATGTGCCCGGTTGCCCGCCGACAGCAGAAGCCTTGTTGTACGGCATCGTGCAATTGCAGAACAAGATCAAGCGTACCAATACCATTGCTCGTTGAACGAGCACTCCGGGCATGATGCCGGAGGCCGTCACTGGATTTCACTGGGCTACATTTGCATGAGTTCAAGGCTGGAAAGATTGATTGCTGCGTTGAACGCTTCGCTCGAAGGTCGGAGTGTCACGCTAGTGGAAGAGCTCGGTGAAGTGACGCTCGAAGTCAGCGCCGCGGATTACCTGTCCGTTGCCGAGTTGCTGCGCGATCATCCAGAGTTGCGCTTCGAACAGATGGTCGACCTTTGCGGTGTCGACTACGCAAGCTACGCAGCCTCGCGAACCAATAGCCGTCGTTACGCAGCGGTCCTGCATCTGCTATCCATATCGCATAACTGGCGTCTGCGTCTGCGTGTGCATGCCGACGATGATGCTTTCCCGGTAATTGATTCCGTCGTGCCGGTGTGGCCGTCCGCCAATTGGTTCGAGCGCGAAGCCTTCGATCTTTTCGGCATCATGTTTGAAGGCCATCCCGACCTGCGCCGCATCCTGACCGACTATGGCTTCGTCGGTCATCCTTTCCGCAAGGACTTCCCTGTTTCCGGCTACATGGAAATGCGCTACGACCCCGAGTTGGGTCGCGTAATTTATCAGCCTGTGACGATTGCGCCGCGCGAAGTGACGCCACGCATCGTGCGCGAAGCCAGCTATGGGGACGTCGAGCATGGCTGAAATCCGTAACTACACGATCAACTTTGGCCCGCAGCATCCGTCGGCACATGGCGTGTTGCGCCTGGTGCTGGAACTTGATGGAGAAGTCGTCGAGCGCGCCGACCCGCACGTCGGCCTTCTGCATCGTGCGACCGAGAAGCTCGCTGAGACGCGCACCTGGATCCAGTCGGTGCCGTACATGGATCGGCTCGATTACGTTTCGATGATGTGTAACGAACATGCATATTGCATGGCCATCGAAAAGCTGCTGGGCATCGAAGTGCCGACGCGTGCGCAGTACATCCGTGTGATGTTCGACGAAATCACGCGCATCCTGAATCACTTGCTGAACATCGGCACGCACGCGCTGGATATCGGCGCCATGACGATGGTGCTGTACACCTTCCGTGAGCGCGAAGACCTCATGGACGTGTACGAAGCGGTCTCCGGCGCGCGCATGCATGCGGCATACTATCGTCCCGGCGGCGTCTATCGCGATCTACCCGATGCGATGCCGAAATACGAAGAGTCCAAATTCAAGAACGCGGCAACGGTCAAGCGGCTCAACGAATCGCGCGAAGGTTCGCTGCTCGATTTTCTCGAAGATTTCACGACGCGCTTCCCGAAACTGATTGATGAGTACCACACGCTGTTGACGGACAATCGCATCTGGAAACAGCGCACCGTCGACATCGGCGTGGTGACGCCGGAGCGCGCCTTGGCGTTGGGCTTTACCGGTCCGATGCTGCGTGGTTCGGGTGTCGAGTGGGATCTGCGCCGCAAGCAGCCCTACGAGGTCTATGACCAGATGGCGTTCGACATACCGGTCGGCGTGAACGGCGATTGCTACGACCGTTATCTCTGCCGCATGGAAGAGCTGCGCCAGAGCAATCGCATCATCCAGCAGTGTATCGCCTGGCTGCGTGCTGATTCCGCGCAGGGCGCGGGTCCGGTAATGATCGGTAGCCACAAGGTGGCGCCACCATCGCGCGAGAAAATGAAGGAAAACATGGAAGAGCTGATTCACCACTTCAAGCTCTTCACGGAAGGTATCCATGTGCCGCAAGGCGAGGCGTATGCGGCTGTCGAACACCCCAAGGGCGAGTTCGGCGTCTATGCAATTTCCGATGGTGCCAACAAGCCTTACCGCCTGAAATTGCGTGCGCCGGGTTTCGCGCATCTGGCCGCGATGGATGAAATGTCGCGCGGGCACATGATTGCCGACGTGGTCGCCATCATCGGTACGATGGATATCGTGTTCGGTGAGATTGACCGATAAGTGACTGACAAGAGAACAACATGCTGAGCGCAGATTCCCTGCAGAAAATTGATCGCGAAGTCGCCAAGTACCCGGCAGAACAGAAGCAGTCCGCCATCATGTCGGCGCTGCGTATTGCCCAGCAGGAAAAGGGTTGGCTGCCGAACGACTTGATCGCCTTCGTCGCTGAATATCTTGGCATGCCGGCGATTGCCGGGCTTGAGATTGCAACCTTCTATGGCATGTATGACCTGAAGCCGATCGGTGTGCACAAGCTGACGATCTGCACAAACCTGCCGTGTGCCTTGTCAGGCGCTGGCGAAGCAGCGGAATACCTGCAGGAAAAGCTCGGCATCGGTTTCAACGAAACGACAGCCGACGGCAAGTTCACGCTCAAGGAAGGCGAATGCATGGGCGCCTGTGGCGATGCGCCTGTCATTCTCGATAACAACCATCGCATGTGCAGCAGAATGGATCGCGCGAAGATCGATGCGCTCATTGCGGAGCTGTCGAAATGAGCGAAGCTGTTTCCTCACCCGCAATGCCATCTGGTTACGGCATCATTCTCGACGGTATTGCCGGCGAGCAGACCTGGCGCCTCGACGACTACGTCAAACGCAATGGTTACGATGCGTTAAAGAAAATCCTCGCCAACGGCATCAAACCGGAAGAAGTCATTGCCGAGCTGAAGAAATCGGCATTGCGCGGTCGCGGCGGTGCGGGATTTCCGACCGGCCTGAAGTGGAGCTTCATGCCGCGCGCTTTTCCCGGCGCCAAGTATGTCGTATGCAATTCGGATGAAGGCGAGCCGGGCACATTCAAGGATCGCGACATCCTGCGCTACAACCCGCATGCGCTCATCGAGGGCATGATCATCGCCGGTTACGCGATGGGTAGCGGTGTGGGTTACAACTACATTCACGGCGAGATCTTCGCCGAGTACGACCGTTTCGAAGAGGCCTTGGTCGAAGCGCGCGCAGCAGGTTTGCTCGGTCAGAAGATTCTCGGCTCCGAATTCAGTTTCGAGCTGTATGCGCACCATGGTTATGGCGCTTACATATGCGGTGAAGAAACTGCACTGCTCGAATCGCTCGAAGGCAAGAAGGGCCAGCCGCGTTTCAAGCCGCCGTTCCCCGCGAGCTACGGTCTGTACGGCAAGCCGACGACGATCAACAACACCGAGACCTTTGCATCCGTGCCCTACATCATCCGCGAAGGCGGCGATGCGTTCCTCGGGCTGGGCAAACCGAACAATGGTGGCACCAAGCTATTCTCGGTTTCAGGACATGTGAATAAACCGGGCAACTATGAAGTCCCGCTTGGCACGCCGTTCTCCGTCCTGCTCGAAATGGCAGGCGGCATGCGTGGCGGCCGCAAGCTCAAGGCCGTAATTCCTGGTGGATCGTCGGCACCCGTGTTGCCAGCGGATGTCATGATGGCGACAACGATGGATTACGACGCGATTGCCAAGGCGGGCTCGATGCTCGGTTCAGGCGCAGTCATCGTCATGGACGAGACCACCTGCATGGTCAAGGCGCTGGAGCGCCTCGCGTATTTCTATTTTGAAGAATCGTGCGGTCAATGCACGCCGTGCCGCGAAGGCACCGGCTGGCTGTATCGCATCATCAATCGTATCGAGCACGGACAAGGTCGCCAGGAAGACCTCGATGTGCTGGACAATGTCGCCGAGAACATCATGGGCCGCACCATCTGCGCGCTCGGCGATGCGGCAGCGATGCCGGTGCGCAGCTTCATCAAGCACTTCCGTGCCGAGTTCCAGTATCACGTCGATAACAAGTGCTGTGTTGTGCCGCCGGAAGTGCAGCGCGAGGGCAGCAAGATTTATGTGGGTTAAGCAGATGTGCGCTTTTATGTGGGCTGAGTCAGATGCTTGAGATCGAAATCGACGGCAACAAGGTTGAGGTAGCCGATGGCAGCACCGTCATGGATGCGGCCAACAAGGCGGGTGCCTACATTCCGCATTTCTGCTATCACAAGAAATTGTCGATCGCGGCGAACTGCCGCA
>JAQGMF010000048.1 GCA_028292505.1 Rhodocyclales bacterium | reverse complement strand
CGTCATTCCCGCGAAAGCGGGAATCCACTTGGTGGTACAGCCCGTTACGTAGAAGTGGATTCCCGCTTTCGCGGGAATGACGGCTTTTACGAGCCATTCATCTTCAGGTCGGATCATCCAGCGTCATGTCCAGCACGGCCTGCGTCTGCCGTGCGCGGAATGCATCTAGCATAAGCGCGAGGCGCTTGTCTTCGTTGGCAAGCAACGCGATGGCAAACAGCGCGGCGTTGGCCGCGCCCGCTTCGCCGATGGCGAAGGTCGCAACGGGAATGCCCTTGGGCATCTGCACGATGGAGTGCAGCGAGTCCACGCCTGACAGCGCCTTGCTTTGCACCGGCACGCCGAGCACTGGCACCGGTGTTTTCGCGGCGAGCATGCCGGGTAGGTGGGCAGCACCGCCAGCGCCGGCGATGATGGCCTTGAGGCCACGATCACGCGCGGCTTCGGCGTACTCGAACATCAGGTCCGGCGTGCGATGCGCGGAGACGACGCGTGCTTCGTAAGGCACGCCGAAGTCCTTGAGAATTTTTGCCGCGGCCTGCATTGTCGGCCAGTCGGAGCTGGAGCCCATGACGATGCCGATGATGGCGTGTTGGCTTGCGCTGACATCAGACATGCTCAGTTCCCCGCTGCTTTGGCGGCAACGCGCCGCGCAGATTCAAGTGTATTGGCCAAGAGCATGGTGATGGTCATCGGGCCGACGCCGCCGGGTACCGGCGTGATGAGGGAGGCAACTTCTTTCGCCGACTCAAAATCCACATCGCCGCAGAGCTTGCCTGCATCGGGCCCCTCCTGTAAACGATTGATGCCTACGTCCACCACCACGGCGCCGGGTTTAATCATGTCGCCGGTGAGGAATTTCGGTCTGCCCACGGCGGCCACAACGATGTCGGCGCGGCGCGTGTGGAAGCTCAGATCCTTCGTTTGCGAATGGCATATGGTGACGGTCGCACCTTGTGCCAGCAGCATCACGGCCATCGGTTTGCCGACGATATTGCTGCGGCCGATGACGACGGCCTCCGCACCCTTTATGACGACGTCCTCAGATGCCAACATTTTCATCACGCCCCACGGCGTGCACGGGTAGAAGGCTTTGCGGCCTTGCAACAGAAGGCCGAAGTTCTCGGCATGGAAACCGTCGACGTCCTTGGTCGGCAGGATCGCTTCGAGCACTTGGTCTTCGCTGAAATGCTTGGGCAGCGGCAGTTGCACGAGGATGCCGTGCACGCTGGGGTCGGCGTTCAGTTCGGCGATCTTGGCGAAGACGATCTCCGGCAGCACGTCGCTGGCGAAGACGAACTTCAGCGAACGGAAGCCGGCCTTTTCGCAGGCAGCGACTTTGTTGCGCACGTACACGGAAGACGCGGGATTTTCGCCGACCAGGATGACGGCGAGGCAAGGCTGTATGCCTTGTTCGGTCAAGACTCTGGCGTCTTTTGCAATGTCTTCGCGGACCTTTGCGGCAAGGGCATTGCCGTCGAGAATGCGTGCGGTCATGGCTACGGCCTATTGCGGAAAAACCGCACAGTATACCCGCGAGTGCAGCAGGGGCAACAGGCCCGGCACGGTAAAGTTTCGGCGCGATGCAGCCGTTCTTGTCAGAGTGAATCCACCTTTGCGTACGCCCATCATGACTGAAATCCAACCCGCTACTTCGCAGGCCACCGATCGCGACGCTTTTCTGCAGGGTATCGACGCCGCACTGCGCACCAGCGAGCGCCAGCGTTCGAGTTTCGCGCTGCTCAAGGTCGATGTCGGTGCGGACGACGGCGCGCGTGCCAGCGCCATCTCGGCGATCCGCGCCAATGTGCGTTTGAACGATACAGTGGCGGTGCTCAACGAGCGCGAATTTGCCGTGCTGCTGGCCGTCGGTAGCGAAGGCGGCGCACAGCGCGTGGCGGGCAAGATCATCGATTCGCTGGTGGCCGTGTGCAGCAATGTCACGCCGCAGGACATTGCCATAGGCATCGCCATCTATCCCACGCACGGCACGAGCCGCGACCAGCTGTTGCGCGCAGCAGACAACGCGCAATACCAGGCCCGACGCAATCGGCGCGGCATTGTCGTCGCTGCCAAGTCCGACGATCTCGACGCAGAGGATGGCGCCCCGGCTGCGCCAAAGCCCGATTTGAGTCAGCGTATGGGCAGCGCGGTCGAACAGAATGAATTCGTGTTGCGCTATCAGCCGGCTGCGGACATTGCCAGTGGTCGTCTGCTCAACGCCGAAGCGCTGGTACGTTGGCATCACCCTGAGCTGGGCTTGTTGCCGCCGGCGGAGTTTCTGTACCTGGCCGAGCGCGATGGCACGATCGACATGCTGTCGCTCAAATTCATCGGATATGCCTTGCAGCAGATGCGCACCTGGCGCGACGGCGGCACCAACCTTGCCGTCTCGGTCAACCTGCCGGCCAGCACTTTGCAACATGCCGAGCTCGAATTCTCGGTCCTCGGGCGTCTGCACGAACTGGCGCTGGCACCCGATTCTTTGACTATCGAGTTGCGCGACGATCAGCTTACCAAGCTGTCGCCGGAAGCAATGAAGAACATCTTCATGCTCGCCAACGCCGGTGTGCGTATTTGCATCGACGACTTCGGCCGCGGCGCGGCCTCCTTGCTGGCCTTGCGCGATCTACCCGTGCATGAGATCAAGATCGACCCCGGCTTCATCAAGTCGGTTGCCAGCAGCGAGGCCGACGCGGCGATTGTCTCCGCGTTAGTCACGTTATGTCACAGCCTGGGACGGCGAGTGATCGCCAAGGGCGTCGAAACGCAGGTAGTGCGCGACAAGCTGCACGCGCTCGGTTGCGAGGGCGGACAAGGCTTCTACTTTGCCAAACCGCTGGAAGGCGATGCGCTGCCGGGATGGCGCATGAGCACGCCGGCTTGACTGCGTTTTTCGCGGACGCCCATGTAGGAGCGGGCTATGCCCGCGACATCGGCGCCCCCCGTAGCAAGTGTGAGTCGCAGGCATGGCCTGCTCCTACAGGGTGCGCAGTCGTGCGAGCTGTTCCTTGAGTTTTTCCAGTGTTGAGACGAAGTCGGCAAGCCGCTTTTTCTCCTGCTCGACCACGTCCGCCCGTGCACGTGCAACAAAACCTTCGTTGCCTAGTTTCGCTTGCGCCTTGGCAACTTCACCCTCGATGCGGGCGATTTCCTTGCCGATGCGTTCGCGCTCCGCCGCTACGTCGATTTCGATCTTGAGCATCATGCGGAACTCGCCGACCACTTGCACCGGCGCGGGCGACTGCGGCAGCTCGGCGCCGACCGATGTCACTTCGCTAAGCTTGGCGAGCGCGGCGAGATAGGGGCCGAACAGCTTCACGCTGTCTTCGTCACCGGCAAGTAGCAGTGGCACCCTGGTGGCAGGTGACAGGTTCATCTCGCTGCGCAGGCTGCGACATGCATTGATCATATCCTTGAGCTGGGCGACGCGTGCTTCCGCGACCTCGTCGATGCGTGTCGGCTCCATCGTTGGATAGTTGGCGGTGCCGATGAAGTCGGTGCTCTTGCGATTGGCGACGACGGCAACCGTCTGCCACAGCTCTTCGGTGATGAAGGGGATCAGCGGGTGGGCGAGGCGCAGGATGGTTTCGAGCACGCGCACCAGCGTGCGACGTGTGCCGCGCTGTTGCGCGTCGGAGCCATTCTGTAACTGGACCTTGGCAAGCTCCAGATACCAGTCGCAGTACTCGTCCCACACCAGCTCATAGACGGCGCGCGCGGCGAGGTCGAGGCGGTAGTCGGCGAAGTGCTGGGCGATTTCGCCCTCGACTCTTTGCAGGCGACTCGTCATCCAGCGGTCGGCGAAAGAGAAGCTCAGGTAACCGCCATCGCAGTCGCTCTGCTTGTGATTCTCCAGGCCGCAGTCCTTGCCCTCGCAATTCATCAGCACGAAGCGCGTGGCGTTCCACAGCTTGTTGCAGAAGTTGCGATAGCCCTCGCAGCGATTCATATCGAACTTGATTTCGCGGCCTAGCGATGCCAGCGAAGCAAAGGTAAAGCGTAGCGCGTCGGTGCCAAAGGCGGGAATGCCGTCCGGATATTCCTTGCGTGTCTTCTTTTCGATCTTCGCGGCGTCGCGCGGATTCATGAGGCCCGTGGTGCGCTTTGCGACCAAAGCGTCAAGGCCGATGCCGTCGATAAGATCGATCGGGTCGAGCACATTGCCCTTGGACTTGCTCATCTTCTGGCCTTCTGCATCGCGGACCAGACCGTGCACGTAGACTTGCTTGAACGGTATCTTGCCAGTGATGTGCTTGGTCATCATGATCATCCGGGCAACCCAGAAGAAGATGATGTCAAAGGCCGTAACCAGTACCGAACTGGGTAGGTACAGATCCAAAGCAGGGTTGGACTTAGCTGGATATTCAGGCGTCCAGTCGAGCGTAGAGAAGGGCCATAGGGCCGACGAGAACCAAGTATCAAGCACGTCGTCGTCACGGTTCAGCGCGCCGCCGTAGCCATCCTTAACAGCCAGCGCCTTGGCTTCCGCTTCATCATGCGCGACCCAGCAGCGACCATCGTCAGAATGCCATGCGGGTATTTGGTGGCCCCACCACAATTGACGCGAGATGCACCAGTCCTGCAGATTGCGCATCCACGAGTAGTAGGTATTGACCCAGTTCTCCGGAACGAATCGCACTTCGCCGGACTCGACGACTTCGATTGCCTTCTGACCGATGCTCTTGCCGTCCGCGCCCGGTTTGTTCACGGCGACGAACCATTGGTCGGTGAGCATCGGTTCGATGACGACATTGGTACGGTCGCCACGCGGCACCTGTAGCTTGTGCGGCTTGACGCTGTCGAGCAGGCCGAGCGCTTCGAAGTCGGCAACGATCTGTTTTCGCGCCTCGAAACGATCAAGGCCACGATATTTCAGCGGCATATCGTCGGCGATCTTGGCGTCGAGCGTCAGCACCGAGATCATTGGCAGTTTGTGGCGCAGGCCAACGGCATAGTCGTTGAAGTCGTGCGCCGGCGTGACTTTCACGCAGCCCGTGCCGAATTCACGATCGACGTAATCATCGGTGATGATCGGGATCTCACGATCGCACAATGGCAGGGCAATCATCTTGCCGACGAGGTGAGCGTAGCGTTCGTCCTCCGGGTGCACCATGACGGCGGTATCACCGAGCATGGTTTCCGGGCGCGTCGTCGCGACGGTGAGATGCCCCGAACCGTCGGCGAGCGGATATTTCAGGTGCCACAGGAAGCCGTCCTCTTCCTCGCTCACTACTTCGAGATCCGACACGGCGGTGCCGAGCACCGGGTCCCAGTTTACGAGACGTTTGCCGCGATAGATGAGGCCTTCGTTGTAGAGGCGCACGAAGGTTTCGGTAACGGCCTTGGACAGACCTGCATCCATCGTGAAGCGCTCGCGCTTCCAGTCGGGCGAGGTGCCGAGGCGACGCATCTGTTGGGTGATGGCACCGCCGGAATACTCTTTCCATTCCCAGACTTTTTCGAGGAATTTTTCGCGGCCCAGATCGAGGCGCTTGATGCCTTCGCCTTCGAGTTTGCGCTCGACGACGATCTGCGTCGCGATGCCTGCGTGGTCGGTGCCGGGCTGCCACAGCGTGTTGTGGCCGAGCATGCGGTGATAGCGCGTCAGCGCGTCCATGATGGTCTGGTTGAAACCATGCCCCATGTGCAGCGAGCCAGTGACGTTGGGCGGTGGCAGCAATATGCAGAATGACTGATCGGCGGGCTTGCTGGTATCGAGCCCGGCGGCGAAATAGCCAGACTGCTCCCATTGACCGTACCAGCGGGCTTCGATTTCCGCCGGTTCAAAACTCTTGGCTAATTCCATTGGGGATTGGGTTGCTTATGAATGCTTTAGAACCGACGATTATACTGGCGGGGCGTTATATCGTAGGTTGGGGTGAGCGCAGTGTTTGGCAGGGAGAGTTGGGCATCGCTGCGCTCACCCCAACTTACCTTCGTCTATTGCGGCTTGGTATCCAGCAGCGCAGAGAGCTTGTTGGATAGCTCAGGCAGCAGCGTAGCGCGCATGTGCGCGGCGGTGTGGCTACGGATGCGCTCGCCGACCTCATCGAGCTGGCTGGCGATGATCTGTGGCAGTTCGCGCGTCAACCAGGCGTCGATGGATTGCGAGATGTAGGCGTCGAGTTCGATGAGTTGCTCGGAAAATTGCAGCACGACGTTGTGATGAATCTCGCGGCGCATGGACTCGATTGCCAGTTGATGTTGCGTATGGCTTTCGTTGCGACCTTCCATGCGGCCTTGCGAGATGCCCTGCGCAAGACCTTCCTCGCGGCCTTCGCGGCGACCTTGTGCCAGTGCCGCCTGCGCGGCCTGGGTGTGTGCGACGATGTTTTCGGCGCGGGTACGATCGACCGTTTCCTGTATGACGCGGTCCTGATTCTTGAGCAGGTCGCGCTGCGTGCGCTCGATGGCATCGCTGATGAGGATGTTCACCTGATCCTGAGTGAGGCCGGCGCCGACCGGCATGATCTCCTCTTCTTCGAGTGCCATCACCTTGGGCATTTCCATGATTTCGGTGAGTTCCGGCAGGTTGTCGACTACCTCGGTGAGCATGGGCAATTCTTCGGATTCAGAATTGACGCCATCCGGCCGGTTGCGCTTGATGAGCGCGTCGGCCTTGCTGAGTAATTCGTCAGAGAAGTCAGCCTCGTGCGACGAGGGATTCGGGGTCATGTCGGTTTTGCCAGATCGTGTGCTGTAATCGGGAAGCCTTGTTCCTTGAAAGCCTGCCAGCGCCGCCGGGCTTGCTGCCGATCCGCCTCCTGCGTGGAAACGATTTCGACGAGCATGCCAAAGTCTGTGAAGCCCTGCGGCAGTTTGTCGTCCAGATTCAGTAATACGTCGGTATGAGGGGGATTGTCCAGCCGCGATGCGATGACAATGGGCGTGCGGGCCGCGAGCGGAGAGCCTGCGGCGACATGCGGCACGAAAGACAGAGGCTGCGCCGCCCACAAAATATTGTCGAAACGCTGTGCCATGGCCGCGTCAGGCACCAAGACCACCACGCGACGCCCCTGCCTCACGGCCTTGGCGGCAATCGAGCAGGCCGCCATGAGGCGGTCCGGGGCGTTGTGGTAGAACTTGATTTCAGTCACACGAAGTAGTCCGGCTTATTTTCATTTATCACTTTGCGCGAGCGATCAGGAAGTGGGTCAGCAGTGGCACCGGGCGACCTGTCGCGCCTTTTTCTGCGCCCGATTTCCATGCCGTGCCAGCAATATCCAGGTGCGCCCACTTGTAAGCCTTGGTGTAGCGCGACAGGAAGCAGGCAGCGGTGATGGAGCCCGCCGGCCGGCCGCCGATGTTGGCCATGTCGGCAAAATTGCTTTTGAGCTGTTCCTGGTATTCCTCGAACAAGGGCAGTTGCCACGCGCGATCGCCGCAGTCCACGCCGACATCCAGCAATTCGCGAGCAAGCGCATCATCGTTGGCCATCACGCCGCTGGTTTGATGCCCTAGAGCAATGATGATGGCGCCGGTCAGCGTGGCGATGTCGATGACGGCCGCCGGCTTGAAGCGTTCGGCATAGGTCAGCGCATCGCACAGGATCAGGCGGCCTTCGGCGTCGGTGTTGAGAATCTCGATGGTCTGGCCGGACATCGAGCGCACCACGTCGCCGGGGCGCGTGGCATTGCCGGCGGGCATGTTCTCGGTGGTCGGGATCAGGCCGACAAGATTGATCGGCAAGCCCAGGGCTGCAACTGTCTTGAAGGTGCCGAGCACCGAGCCGGCGCCGCACATGTCGTACTTCATCTCGTCCATGCCTTCGCCGGGTTTCAGCGATATGCCACCGGTATCGAAGGTAACGCCTTTGCCGACGAGCACAATGGGCGCGGCTTTCTCTTTCCCGCCACGGTATTCCATGACGATGAAGCGCGGCGGTTCGACTGCACCTTGGGCGACGGACAGGAAGGAGCCCATGCCCAACTTGGCGATGCCTTCGCGATCGAAGGTCGTGACCTTGAAGCCGTAGTGCTTGCCCAGTTTCTTGGCTGTGTCGGCAAGATAGGTGGGGGTACATACGTTTGCAGGCAGATTGCCCAGGTCGCGGGTCAGCGCCATGCCTTCGGCGATGGCTGCACCTTGCAGCAGCGCCGTCTTGGCAGCATTGTCGCTGCGACCGACGAGCAGGAAGTCGAGCTTGGCGACACCGTTCTTGCTCTTTTCTTTTTCGGCGCGTGGTGCATCGAAGCGATAGGCCGAGTCGGCGATGATCTGTGCGGCTGTGCGCAAGGTGTAGGGCAGGTCGCGTTGCGGCGGAATCGCATCCGTGATGCACACAGCTGCATCGGCTGCGCGATGACTGGCGAGCCATTTGCCGAGACCGCCGAGAGCACTGCGCAGCGCCTTGTCGCTGTATTCCTCTTTCTTGCCGAGTGCGATGACGAGGACGCGTTCGGCGGCGACACCGGGCAATACCGGAATGAGCAGCAGACTGCCTGCCTTGTTTTCCAGATCGCGCTTGATGAGCCGCGCCAATTCGCCCTTGCTGGCATCGCTGACAGCTTGTGCCTGGGCGCCAAGACCTGCGTCGGCAAAGGCGGTGAGCACGAGGCAGGCTGTTTTCTGTTTCTCGGGGGCGCTGGCTTTTATGCTAAATTCCACGGGCTGTCCTTGTCGTGTAAGTGGCCGGAAAGATGGTTTCGCTTGCTGCGGCAATCAGGCTTCAAAAGAAGTACGGTTTGCCTTGCGGTATTGTCGCAGGCATTCAGCGTCACACTGCGCCACATTATCCTCGCATGCATCCAACCCCGTCAAAGCGCACCCGCCGATAACGCCGACATGATTTTCCGACGTGCCGCCCTGCGCGAATTTGCCAGTACCGCTGCCGCCATTTCCGTGGCGCTGCTCTTCATCCTGATGACGGTGGTGCTCATTCGTCTGCTGTCACAGGCGGCCGGTGGTCGTGTGCCGGCCGATGCAGTGATAGCGCTGATCGGTTTTTCCACGCTTAACCATTTGCCCGTCGTGCTGGCGCTGTCGAGTTTCATCGCAGTGCTCATGTCGATGAGTCGCAGCTACCGCGATTCCGAAATGGTGGTGTGGTTTGCGTCTGGCTTGCCACTGACGGCGTGGATCAATCCGGTGCTGCGCTTCGTGATGCCGGTGGCGGTCGTGGTGGCGGTGATGTCGCTGTTCCTGTCGCCGTGGGCGCAGGAGCAGGCGGCGGAGTATCGCAAGAAACTCGACAATCGCGACGAGGTCTCACGCGTGTCGCCGGGCGTGTTCCGTGAGTCCGCCGATTCGCGTCGCGTGTTCTTCGTCGAGTCGCTCGATAAAGATGCGGGGCGCGTTCACAACATATTCATCAGCACAGTGCAGAACGGCAAGCAGAATGTGACTGTGGCAGCCGACGGCATCATCGAGACGGCAAAGAACGGCGACCGCTTCGTCGTGCTGCTCAATGGCCGGCGCTACGAGGGCGAGCCGGGCATGGCCGACTATCGCGTGATGCAGTTCGAGCGCTATTCCGTTCGCATAGAGCCCAAGGAGGTCGGTGAAGCGGAAATCACCGTGCGTGTGACGCCAACCCTGGATCTGATGGCCAAACCTACCAATCCCGGTCGCGGCGAACTGGCGTGGCGCTTCGGTCTACCGATTGCCACCGTATTGCTGGCGTTGCTGGCCATTCCATTGTCATTTGTCAATCCGCGCGCCGGACGTACCAACAGCCTCATTTTCGCCGTGCTGACCTTTACCATCTATCTCAACCTGCTGGGCGTCTCGCAGGCCTGGGTAGCGCAGGGCAAGCTGAGTGCAGCGCAGGGGACCTGGGGCGTTCATGGCCTCATGTTGTGCCTGTTGATTGTGCTGTTCCTGGTACGGTTGGCGCCGTCAGTCGGGCGTAAATCGTGAGCACCGCGTCATGAAGACATTCAGTCGCTATCTGCGCAAGGAAGTCGTCTCGGCCAGCCTGCTGGTGCTGATGGCCTTTATCGCGCTGTTTGCATTCTTCGATTTCCTCGGCGAACTCGATCAGGTCGGGCAGGGTGGTTATAAGCTCAAACATGCTTTGATCTTCGTGGCGTTGTCGATTCCGAGCCGTGCCTACGAGATCATGCCGATCGCCGTGCTGATCGGTGCCCTCTATGCGCTCACGCAACTTGGACGCCATTCCGAGCTGACGGTGATGCGCGCCTCCGGCATCTCGGTGCTGACCATGCTGGGCAGCCTGTTGCGCGTCGGCCTCATCTTTGTCGTGGCCACATTCGTGCTCGGCGAATACGTCGCGCCGCCGATGGAACGCATCGCGCAGAAATGGCGTCTGCGCAGCACCAACGCCGCCATGCCGCAGGAATTGCGCACCGGCGTCTGGCTGCGCGACGAGAATATGTTCATCAACGTGCGCAAGACGCAGCCCGATGCGGCACTCGAAGGGATTAAGATTTACGAGCTCGACGATCAGCATCATGTCCTCTCCGTCAGCGTCGCGCAGCGTGGGGAATTCGCAGGCAATGGCATATGGACGCTGTCGGACGTGGTGCGAACGCGCCTGCTGAGCGACAAGACCCTCGTCGAACGTTTTCCGCAAATGCAGTTGCATTCGTCATTGACGCCCAATATGTTCAATGTCGGCATGGTCGTGCCTGAGCGCATGGCGATCGGCAATCTCTACCAGTACGTGCACCACCTCGAAGAGAACCACCAGCGCACCGGGCGCTATGCTGTCGCGTATTGGAAGAAGCTGATCTACCCATTCGCGGCGCTGGTGATGATCGGACTCGCGCTGCCGTTCTGTCTCGGCAATCAGCGCACAGGCAATGTCAGCGCCCGCGTATTGCTGGGCGTCATGTTGGGCATGGGTTTCTACCTGCTCAACGGCTTGTCGTCGAATCTAGGTGTCATAAACGGCTGGCCGGCATTTCCGACCGCAGCAGCGCCGAGTGGGCTGTTCCTGTTGCTGGCGTTATTTATGCTGCATACCGTCGAGCGGCGCTGACGCAACTATTTCTTGACCAAGCGCGGTGGATCGAACACCAGGCAGGTGCCCGCCAAGCGGTCGTGGGCGAATTGGCGATCGCGGTCTACGTAAGCTGCCCACAACACGCCGACGCCACTGAGGATCAAGAGTACGGATGGCCACGCGAGTGCGTAGCGCAACATGCATTGGCGCAGCGAAGGTGCCTTGCCCGTCGTGGCATCGACCAGTTGCAGGCGCCAGGTCTGCATCGCCAGTGTCTGGCCAAGACGATGCCAAACGAATACGAAATAGGCACCCATCACCAGGAACAGGCTGAGCCATTCCAGCCAGCCCGGCACGCTGACCCCGAAGCCGGTGCCGAGCGCGACCAGGGGTGCGAACCAAATCACCGCACCCACGCCGAAAGTCGGCAGGCTTTCATACAACATGCTGGCCAGGCGACGGCGCAGCGAAGCCAGCTCGACCGCCG
Source organism: Rhodocyclales bacterium (assembly GCA_028292505.1). Classification (GTDB taxonomy): domain Bacteria; phylum Pseudomonadota; class Gammaproteobacteria; order Burkholderiales; family Rhodocyclaceae; genus Viridibacterium. Next base: position 15,188 of record JAQGMF010000048.1, on the reverse strand, counting down.
GACGAACCGTAGCGGTCTGTGAGACGATGGTATTCATTGCGCGACGGGGGCCGACGACGGCGAGCTTTGACCGAGTGGCGCCGGCGGCAGCTTATGCTGAGACTTGATGATATGTGGCGCGACCACCACAGGCTTGGGCGGACGTGCGCTCTGTGCCATCGCGGAAGGTGCTGAGGCCGAACCGGGCAGGGCGAGTGGCGTCTTGGGCGCAGCTTTCAACGCTTGCTTCTGTTCGTTCGGCAGCGCGTCGTACTCACGCCACTTTTCTTCGAGCTGTCTGCGCTCGGCGGGCGGCACGGTGCGCAGCTTCTTGTACTGTTCGCGTGCCTTTTCACGATCTTGCTGTGTCAGTTTCGACCATTCCTGCATGCGTGCGCGAACATTGGCCTGCTCCGGCGGCGTCATTTTCGGATAGCGGTCGGCGATACCGATCCATTTGAGCTTGCGGAAGGCTGAAAAACTGTTCCAGTCTTCGGCAAACGGCGCGAGGAACTCGCGTTGCGCAGGTGTCAGATGCGTCCAGTCCGATCCGGTTTTGGCAACTGTGCTGACTGCACCAGTTCCGGCAAGACTGATACTGGGCGCGCCAAGCGACAGCGCAACGGCAAGCGCAATCAGCGCTGCCCGGAGGAATTCAGCCATGTATCAAAGCCGCGGTCGAGATAGGCATTAATCGGGAGATCGTCGGCCAGCAGCGCGCTATCCACTTCTTCAAGCTCGGCGGCGCGTTGTATCGAAGTGATGTAATCACCACAAACCAGGAAGGCGAGCAGCGCTGCCGCCGCGGCAATCGGGCGCCAGTGATCCGAGCCCATGGAAAATACGTGACGCCCCAGACCTGCCAGCGACAATTCGGCAACGCTGGCGGTGTGGTGCGACAGTGCCTGCTGACGCGCCAAGAACAAACGGTCGGCGATGCTGGCATCCAGCGAGGCGTTGCCCGAATTCAGCTTGTTGCGGATTTTCAGGCCGAACTGCTGTTCGTTGAGCTGTTGCTCATTGAGTTGTGCATAGCGTGACTGGGTCATGGCTGGCTGATTCATAGTTCTATTCCCTTCTCGCGCAAGGCAGCGGCCAGCGTGTGCACAGCCCGCGAGCAGTGTGTTTTCACACTGCCTTCCGAGCACCCCATCGCGGCAGCGGTCTCCGCGATATCCATCTCTTCCCAGTAACGCATCAGAAACGCCTCGCGTTGACGTGCGGGTAAACGTTCTATCGCATGTTCGATGATGGCCAGCATCTGATTCTGCTGGTACTGGCCATGCGGCGTATCCGCATGCTTGGAGTCGTCTTCGCTCTCCAGAGTTTCGAGGATGTCGAAATCTTCGTCCTCGTCCTTGCCGAAGGCCGAGAAAAAGCTCACCCACAGGTTGCGGACCTTTTGCCGACGGTGATGATCGCGGATCGCATTCTGCAGAATTCGCTGGAACAGCATCGGGAATTCCGTCACGGGGCGCTGACCGTATTTTTCGGCCAGGCGCATCATTGCGTCCTGCACGATATCCAGCGCTGCCTGCTCGTCACGCACGGCAAATTGCGCCTGCTTGAAGGCACGGCGCTCGACGGAAGCCAGAAAATCGGACAGTTCTGAACGTGTGGACAGGGTGTTGCCTTTGCTGAATCGGTCTCTGTTTACAGGCCCGGATAGGCCGCGCGCCTTGACCAACGCCGCTGGCGCCGGTAACTTAGCGGGTTCTTTTCACGAGAGGTCCGCAATGACTTCTACTTGCCGGGTGTCGCAATGGTTCTGACGGGTGCCGAGATTGTAGTGAGGTGTCTCCAGGAAGAAAAGGTCGAGTATCTATTCGGCTATCCTGGGGGCGCAGTCCTTTTCATTTACGACGAGTTGTTCAAGCAGGACAAAGTTCGTCACGTCCTCGTGCGTCATGAGCAAGCTGCAGTCCACGCTGCCGATGGCTACGCGCGTTCGACCGAGAGCGTTGGCGTCGCGCTGGTGACTTCCGGCCCCGGGGCGACCAATGCCGTGACTGGCATTGCTACGGCTTACATGGATTCGATTCCGCTGGTGATCATCAGTGGTCAGGTACCGACGCCTGCCATCGGACTGGATGCTTTCCAGGAAGTAGACATGGTGGGTATTACCCGTCCCTGTGTGAAACATAACTTTTTGGTCAAGGATGTCAAAGACATCGCGGCGACCATCAAGAAGGCGTTTTACATCGCCAGGACCGGTCGTCCTGGCCCGGTGGTCGTCGATATTCCGAAGGACATCACCGCGCACAAGTGCGAATTCAGTTACCCAGAGAGTGTGTCGCTGCGTTCCTACAACCCGGTAGTGAAGGGACACCACGGCCAGATCAAGAAGGCTGCGCAATTGCTGTTCGAAGCCAAGCGCCCGATGATCTACGCTGGTGGCGGTGTGGTGCTGTCGAATGCATCCGAACAGTTGACCAAGCTGGCACGCACGCTCGGTTTCCCGGTCACCAATACGCTGATGGGCCTCGGCTCGTATCCGGCATCCGACAAGCAATTTGTCGGCATGCTCGGCATGCACGGCACGTACGAAGCCAATATGTCGATGCACTATTGCGACGTATTGCTCGCTATCGGTGCGCGCTTCGATGACCGTGTCATCGGCGACCCGAAGCACTTCCAGGCTGAGCCGCGCAAGATCATTCACATCGACATTGATCCTTCTTCCATTTCCAAACGCGTCAAGGTGGACGTGCCCATCGTCGGCGACGTGAAGGAAGTGCTCGAAGAGTTGACGCGTCTGATCGAAGCCGAAAAGCCGAATCCGGAAAACGCTGCGGCATGGTGGCGGCAGATCGGCGAGTGGCGCGATCGCAAGTGCATGCTGTATCGCAATTCCGAAGAAGTCATCAAGCCGCAATTCGTCGTGCAGAAATTGTGGGAAGTCACCGGCGGCGATGCCTTCGTGACAACCGACGTGGGCCAGCATCAGATGTGGGCGGCGCAGTATTATGGGTTCGACAAGCCGCGCCGCTGGATCACTTCCGGTGGTCTGGGCACGATGGGCTTCGGCCTACCGGCGGCGATGGGTGTCCAACTGGCGCACCCGGACAAACCTGTTGCCGTGGTGACGGGCGAAGGCTCGATCCAGATGTGTATCCAGGAGTTGTCCACCTGCAAGCAGTACCGCCTGCCGATCAAAGTGGTGAGCCTGAACAATCGTTATCTCGGCATGGTGCGTCAGTGGCAGGAGTTCTTCCACGGCAACCGTTACTCCGAGTCCTACATGGATTCCTTGCCTGATTTCGCCAAGATTGCCGAAGCCTATGGTCATCGCGGTATGCAGATCACCAAGCCGTCCGATGTGGAAGGTGCGTTGCGTGAAGCCTTCATCACGCACAAGAACGATCTGGTGTTCCTCGACTTCCAGGTTGACTCGACGGAGAACGTCTACCCGATGGTGCAGGGCGGCAAGGGCCTGACCGAGATGATTCTGGCGGAGGAGCTGTAAAGGGCGATTGCGTACGCGACATGCCAACGGCATTGAGCGCCTGATTCCGGCAATGGCCACTTACCGATAAACATTTGCGAACTTCAAATATGCGACACGTAATTTCCCTGCTGCTGGAAAACGAATCGGGCGCGCTGTCGCGCGTCTCTGGCCTGTTCTCTGCGCGCGGCTACAACATCGAATCCCTGACCGTGGCGCCGACTGAAGATGCTTCGATGTCGCGCATGACCATCGTGACTTCGGGCTCCGACGAAGTCATCGAGCAGATCACCAAGCAGCTCAATAAGCTGATCGAAGTGGTCAAGGTGGTGGATCTCTCCGAGGCCGCTTACATCGAGCGCGAACTGATGCTCATCAAGGTGCGCGCGGTCGCCAAGGATCGTGAAGAACTCAAGCGCATGGCCGATATTTTCCGTGGCCGCGTGGTCGACGTGACAGACTCGACCTATGTCATTGAACTGACTGGCACGCAGGACAAACTCGATTCATTCATCAACGCCATCGACCCTGCGTTGATTCTCGAAACGGTGCGCTCCGGCGTCACCGGTGTCGGCCGCGGCGATCGTATCCTTAAAGTCTAGCCTAACGTCATAGCCCTAATCGGCTTGCTGTTGCGCTCAATACCGTTTTATTTGAAAGGAAAATCATGAAGGTCTATTACGACAAGGACGCCGATCTCTCCCTCATCAAGGGCAAGCAGATCACCATCGTTGGTTACGGCTCGCAAGGCCACGCGCATGCGCAGAACCTGCGCGACTCCGGTGTGAATGTCACCATCGGCTTGCGCAAGAGCGGCGCTTCCTGGGCCAAGGCAGAAGCGGCCGGTCTCAAGGTTGCTGAAGTTGCCGATGCCGTCAAAGTCGCCGATGTCGTCATGATTCTGCTGCCCGACGAATCGCAGCCCGGGGTGTACTACGGCGAGATCGAAAAGAACATCAAACAAGGCGCGACGCTGGCTTTCGCCCATGGCTTCAACATTCACTACAACCAGATCATCCCGCGCGCCGACCTTGACGTTGTCATGATCGCGCCGAAGGGCCCTGGCCACACCGTGCGTTCTGAGTACCTCAAGGGCGGTGGCGTGCCGTCGCTGATCGCGATCTACCAGGACAAGTCAGGCCGCGCCAAGGATCTGGCATTGTCATACGCAGCTGCGAACGGCGGCACCAAGGGCGGCGTGATCGAGACCAACTTCCGCGAAGAAACCGAGACCGATCTGTTCGGCGAACAGGCCGTGCTGTGCGGGGGTTGTGTTGAGTTGGTCAAGGCCGGTTTCGAGACGCTGACCGAAGCGGGTTATGCACCTGAAATGGCTTACTTCGAATGTCTGCACGAGCTCAAGCTGATCGTCGACCTGATGTATGAAGGTGGCATTGCCAACATGAACTACTCGATCTCGAACAACGCCGAATATGGCGAGTACGTGACGGGCAAGGAAATCATCAACGCCGAATCGAAGGCGGCGATGAAGCGCGCGCTGGAACGCATCCAGACCGGCGAATACGCCAAGATGTTCATCAACGAAGGCAAAACCAACTACCCGAGCATGCATGCTCGTCGTCGTTTGACCGCCGAACACCAGATCGAAGTCGTCGGCGCGCAACTGCGTTCGATGATGCCGTGGATCGCCAAGAACAAGCTGGTCGACCAATCGAAGAACTGATGCTGCCGTGACTTAGGAAATGGCGGGGGCATTGCTTGCACCCGCCTTTTTTTTGTACGCTCTTTTGTACATTCACCCCTTTTGTGCTGCCGGATAAAATGAGGACAAAATCGTGCCCAACGAGATAAGTACCCGCCCGGAAAGACGCCGTCGCGGCATTTACATCTTGCCCAACCTGTTCACCACAGCAGCACTGTTTGCTGGTTTCTACGCCATCGTGCAAGCCATGAACGGTTTCTTCGAGCCGGCTTGCGTGGCCGTGTTCGTAGCCATGATTCTCGATGCGCTGGACGGCCGCGTCGCGCGCATGACCAATACCCAAAGTGCATTCGGTGCCGAGTACGATTCGCTCTCCGACATGGTGTCCTTCGGTGCCGCGCCTTCGTTAGTGATCTACGAATGGGCCATGCGCGATCTCGGCAAGCTCGGCTGGATTGCCGCTTTCATCTATTGCGCTTGCGCCGCGCTGCGCTTGGCACGCTTCAATACCAATATCGACGTCATCGACAAACGCTTTTTTCAGGGCCTGCCCAGCCCTGCGGCGGCGGCGCTGGTGGCCGGTCTGGTGTGGGTGATGATTGACAATGGCATCGCCGGCTCGGATATTCTGTTCGGTATGCGCGTCAGCTATCTGGCCTGCGGTGTCACCATTTTTGCGGGCGTCAGCATGGTCAGCAGCGTCTTCTTTTATAGTGGCAAGGGCGTCGGGCGCCGCCGCATTTCCTTTGCCGTGGCGCTCAGTCTGGCGATTGTCGCGCTATTGATGTGGAGCTATCGCCCGGCGTCCCTGTTCGGCGTATTTTCCTGTTACGCCTTGTCGGGTTACGTCATGACGCTGGTACGTCGCCTGCGCAAACGCGGCATGCGGCAGGCACCCAAAGCATAAGGCTGTTGGAGGCAAGGTATGCGAGAAGCGAAGCAAGAAGGCTGGAAAGATCGACTTGTCATATTCGACACGACGCTGCGCGACGGTGAGCAAAGCCCTGGCGCGTCGATGACGCGTGAGGAGAAGGTGCGCATTGCGCGACAGCTCGAACGGATGCGCGTCGATGTCATCGAAGCCGGTTTCGCCGCCGCTTCCAACGGCGACTTCGAGGCCGTGCGCGCTGTTGCCGAGGCAGTGCGCGAGTCGACGGTGTGTTCGCTGGCGCGCGCCAACGAGAACGACGTGCGTCGCGCCGGCGAATCGATCAAACCGGCTGCGCGCGGACGCATTCACACCTTCATCGCCACCAGCGCCATCCACATGGAGAAGAAGCTGCGCATGACGCCTGATCAAGTAGTCGCGCAGGCGGTCAAGGCCATCGGTTGGGCTTCGGAGTATACCGATGACATCGAGTTCTCGGCCGAAGACGCGGGCCGCTCCGACGTGGATTTCCTGTGCCGCATCTTTAATGAAGTCATCAAGGCAGGCGCCAAGACGATCAACGTACCGGACACGGTTGGCTACAACGTGCCGGAGCAATTCGCGCGCCTCATTTCGACGCTGATCGAGCGTGTGCCCAACAGCGACAAGGTGGTGTGGTCAGTCCATTGTCATAACGATCTCGGCCTCGCCGTGGCCAATTCGCTGGCCGCCGTGGTGGCGGGTGCGCGTCAGGTCGAGTGCACCGTGAATGGGCTTGGCGAGCGTGCCGGCAATGCCTCGATGGAAGAGGTGGTGATGGCAGTGCGCACGCGTGCGGATATTTTCCCGGTGACGACCAATATCGATGCCACGCAGATCGTGCCGGCATCGAAGCTCGTGTCGCAGGTCACCGGCTACGCGGTGCAACCGAACAAGGCCATCGTCGGCGCCAATGCTTTCGCGCACGAGTCCGGCATTCACCAGGACGGCGTGCTCAAGCATCGCGAAACCTACGAGATCATGCGCGCCGAGGATGTCGGCTGGAGCGCCAATCGACTGACGCTCGGCAAGCTCTCCGGCCGCAACGCCTTCCGTTCGCGCCTGAATGACATCGGCATTACTATCGAATCCGAAGAGCAACTGAACATCGCATTTGCGCACTTCAAGGAACTGGCCGACAAGAAGCAGGAAATCTTCGATGAAGATCTGCACGCACTGATGTCCGATGAAGGCGTTACGCCGGAGCGCGAGTATTACAAGTTGGTCGCCTCCAGCGTGCGTTCGGAAACGGGCGAGACACCGCACGCGGGCATTACGCTGTCGGTCGGCGGTACGGAAGCCAGGGCCCATGCAGAGGGCTCTGGTCCGGTCGATGCAATCTTTAAGGCAATCGAAGATATCGCCGGTAGCAAGAGCCAGTTGCTGCTCTACTCGGTGAACGCGATCACCTCCGGCACCGACGCGCAAGGCGAAGTGACGGTGCGTCTGGCGCGCGACGATCGCGTGGTGAATGGACAGGGTTCGGATACCGACATCATCGTCGCTTCAGCCAAGGCCTATATCAATGCGCTCAACAAGCTGCATGCCAATACCCAGCGCGTCGACCCGCAGGGCGAGAGCCTTTGAGGATGGCTGCCTGCGTCATGGGGTGATCGTGCGACGCGATGCTTCCGTCATGCGTGCATAGACGGCACAGGCGGCAAACAGCGCAAGGGAGAGCGCGGTTTCGACCCAACCCAGCGTGCTCGACAAGCCCCGGTCAGAAGTCGCGCGCACAATGCCTTCGGTGAAATAGAGCCATACCAGCAGGCTCATCCATTGAAAGGTGTAGCGCCGTCCAACGAGAAAGCCGCGTAGTCCGGCGAGCAGGGGCAGTACCTTGAACGCCAGCCACGAACCGCCAGCATACAATGGTGCCAGACGCAGTTCCCAGGCCAAACCCAGGGCGACCAGGGCGAGAAGACAGAATATGCCAATGGCTTTGGCGTGGCGTGCGCGCGTGGCGTATTGCAGCGCATGCTCTGGCGAAACGGGTGTGGCGACGGAACGGGGTTTCATTTGTGATTAAATCGCTGTCAGAAGTCAGCCATTATAGAGGCGTCGCTATCCGGAGCTTGATGATGATGCATCTTCCCTCGCGCATGCGCGGCCATTTGTTGGGGTTCAACGAATTCTGGCAGCGCATGCGTGCCAAGTCCGCCGATGCGCGTATCGCGCAGACCGCGGGCAGCCTGACCTTCACTACGCTATTGTCATTGGTGCCGTTGCTGACGGTCACGCTGACGGTGATGTCGAAGTTCTCGGCGTTCGCAACGCTCGGTAGCGGCTTGCGCAGCTTCCTGTTGGAGAATCTGCTGCCAGATCGTGCCGGCAAGGTCATCGCCACCTATGTCGTGCAGTTCACGCAGAAGGCGTCCAGCCTGACGTTGGTTGGCACTGGCATGCTACTGGTGACAGCGGTGATGCTGCTGCAGACGATCGATCGCACACTCAATAGCATCTGGGCAATCCGCCGGCCGCGGCCGTGGTGGGTGCGCATGCCGACTTACTGGTTGGTACTGACCCTTGGCCCATTCTTGCTGGCCGGGGGCATCGCGCTCATGGGCTTGGTGGTGAATACCTCGCTGGGCCTGGTGCATGAGCCGCCGTGGGTGGGTTCGTTGGCGCACACGATGATGCCTGCCGTGTTGCTGGGCGGCTTGTTCACTTACCTGTTCCACAAAGTGCCGAATCGTCCGATGGAACTGCGTCACAGCATCGTCGGCGGTGTCGTTGCGGCACTGGGCGTGATGCTGGTGCAGCATCTGTTCGGCCTCTATCTCTCCAAGCTGCCCAACTTCACGCTGATCTACGGCACTTTTTCGGTCGTGCCAATTTTTCTGGTGTGGCTGTATTTCACTTGGGTCGCTGTGCTGACCGGCGCAGTGATAGCTGCCGTGCTGCCCGATTTCCAGTCGCGCCATAAGTTGCTCCCGGAGACGCCATCGGGGCGTATTCATGCGGCATTACGCCTGGTGGTGGCGCTTGCCGAAGCGCAGAAACATGGCGTGGCACAGGCGCTCAGTGTGCTTGCCGAGAAAAGCGGGCAGAGCCGCGTCGGCGCCGAGCAGATGCTTGACGATATGGCGCAGGCCGGTTGGGCTGTACGCACCGAAGCGGGCGATTGGGTGTTGAGCAAATCAGCGCATACGCTGAGTTTGGGCGACGTGATGGCTTGGCTGGCGCTTGGCGGCGGGCCGGAGCCCGATGTCGGCATTGACGAGCAACGCGTGATTCGCGCGGCGCTGGCACGCTTGCGCAGTGCGCTCGATACGCCAGTCGCTTCGCTGGTGGAGGAAGCGGCGAGCCAGCGAGGACAGTAACGCCTGTTTAGAGGGGAGGGGGATTCTAGAGCGGGTAAGGATCGATCTCGAACTGGAACAGCTCGACATTTGCCGTTTGCATATCGAGACTGAGGAGGCGGCCCTGTGCGATGTAGAGCCGGTCGATATCGGAGACCAGCGAAAAACGCCGTGAAGTGTAGGTGCCTGATGGCGCCAGCACGGCCTGATGTTGACGCAGCGCCGGCAGCACGGGAAGCACCAGCGCATCCACCATGGACACAGCGCGATCCGAATTCAAACGGAATCCCACCTGCACCGGCACGGCACCTTTCGATACGATCTGCAGGCCCATCTCGATCTGCTCTGACACCGGGCTGCGCAACCAGCGCACCACGCAAATGCTCCAGGCTTCCTTCGGATCGCGGCGTAATGCCACTGCCATACCGGCGCCGAGTCCGGTGCCGCCACCCTTGATCTGCATGATGGCGTAGCCGCCGGGGCTTTCATTGACGACATCCCACTCGGAGACCAGCTCGGAAGCCGCGCTTTGGTCGCCGCGCAGCATGCGCCAGATCATCGTCAGGCCAACGCAGGCCTCGATCGAATATTGCTGACGACGGCGCGGAAATTCACGTTTCGGGGGCGAATGCCAGCGCTGGCGCATACGACCGAGCAGGGAGGTTGGCGCGACGCCAGGAAACAGTTCGCTCGGTTCGAGATCTGGGCCGCCGCGGCCCCCCTCGTGGCGCGCCAGCAATTCCGCGGCACGGCGGGCAAGCGCCGTCGTGGTGAAGAAAATCAGTTTCAGCTTGATGGAATCCGGCGGACTCTGCCGATTGCAGGCCACCGGCTCCGCTGTATCGGCAGGGTTGATCCAGTACCACGCGCCCTCGATGGAAGGAGGGCGGTCTTCTTGCACATGCATCTGACCGCATATGCGGCTGACATATTCGGCGGCCCAGTCGAGTTCGCCGGGCGAGAGCGTGCGCGGGTCCACTGCGGCGATGCCGAGCAGGCGTTTGTAGGTGAATAACGCCGTTTCCGCCGGGCTGCCTGCGGCTTGTGCCGCGCCTGCTTCCGAACGCGACAATTGATAGAGACGATTCGCCGTCTGCCACAACGAGACCTCGGGCTCGCGGCCCGACTGACAGACGATGACGTATTGCTCGCACAGCAGCCGTAGTGCGCGGGCCGAAGCGGTTTCATTGAGGCGACGCTGCGTGCGAATGGCGCCCGAGCTGGCATTGGCCAGCACACGTTCGAAACCTTGCGCGATACGCAGCAGACTTTCCGTCATCCGCGTTGCGCTGGTCTGCCATTCCGCTGAAAGCGGTAATTCCATGCTGCGCAGGGTGCGGCGGAAATCTGTACACAGCTGCAACGCGCGGCTGTAAAACAGCTCGATGCAGCGATGAAACTGCGCATTGCTGATGCCACGCGGTGCGTGCAAAGCTTCCAGGTGTCCAGCCAAGGCTAGCGCTTCGGCATGCAGATCGGTGGAAGCGGGCGAAATCAACCAGTCGATGATGGGGCCGGTAACTTCGCTGTGGGATTGGGCACCGACGGACATTTTCTGGGACGCAGCTTTGATGGGTCGGACGGAAGAGGCGTATTGTAGGGCAGCAAGGCCTGCCTGCCGAGCCCGATCATCGCGGATTCGGCAAGCACAGGTCGTTTTATGCGAGAAGTGCCTTCCGGCCCACTGGTTAAGTTGTGCTCTTATTGGGATTCTTGCGTGGGCACTTGAGCAAGCAGGGATTTTCGCATAGTATGCTGGGTTTTTCCGATTCCGTTACCAAGGCGTCGGAACCCCACTTGAGGATATCGACATGGTTGTAATCCGCCTTGCACGCGGCGGCGCCAAGAAGCGCCCGTTTTTCAATATCGTTGCTGCCGACTCGCGCAACCGTCGTGACGGTCGCTTCATCGAGCGCGTTGGCTTCTACAATCCGGTCGCTTCTGGCGCTGAAAAGCTGCTGTCAATCGACATCGAACGTCTGACGTACTGGAAGCAAAACGGCGCGCAGTTGTCGTCGACGGTCGAGCGTCTTGTTAAGCAAAGCGCCAAAGCTGCTGCTTGATTTGACAGTCTTGAGGTTTGAGTCGTGATCGTCCTGGGCCGCATTGTTGCCCCCCATGGCGTGCGCGGCGGAGTGAAGATCCATCCTTTCGGGGACGATCCGCACTCCTGGAGCAAGATGCTTTACTGGTGGCTGGGTCGTAACCCCGATTCCACCAATGAAGCGGATTGGAAAGCCTACAAGCTGGAAAGTCTGAAGGACCAAGGCAAGAATCTGGTTGCAAGCTTTGACGAAGTGTCGGATCGCAGTGGCGCCGAAGCATTGGATGGCCTGTTCATCGCGGCACCACGCGAGTACATGCCCAAGCCAGGTCTCGACGAGTATTACTGGGATGACCTTATCGGTCTGACCGTCGTCAATACATCTGGCGCCTGTCTGGGCGAGGTGCGGGGCCTGATCGAAACGGGCGCTCATCATGTGCTGCAACTCGTGGCGGGCGAGGGTGACAAGAAAGTGGAGCGCCTGATTCCTTTCGTGGGCGCTTTCATCAAGACGGTAGATTTGGCCAGACACGAAATTCGTGTCGAATGGGAAGCTGACTGGTGAATAACAAGGCGAGCAGTTTGCCGATGCATCGCTTTGACATCATCACGCTGTTTCCGGAAATGTTCGCGGCTTTGCGCGAATACGGAATTTCGCGGCGGGCATTTGAGCGCGCGTTGTGGTCCTTGCAGTGCTGGAATCCTCGCGATTTCACGGTGGATGTTCACCGTACCGTGGATGACCGGCCGTACGGCGGCGGTCCCGGCATGGTGATGTTGCCAGGTCCGCTGGAGCAGTCGATTGCCGCTGCGAAGGCTGCACAGATTGCCCAACGTGGCAGTGCGGGGCGAGTGGTTTATTTGTCGCCGCAAGGCGCGCCACTGACGCATGACATTGTCATGCGACTGACGGAGTGTGAATCGGTAACGCTGTTGTGCGGGCGTTACGAAGGTATTGACCAGCGCTTGATCGATCGCTGTGTCGATGAAGAAATATCGATCGGAGATTTTGTAGTGTCCGGCGGCGAGCTGCCGGCCATGTTGTTGATGGATGCGATCATCCGCCAACTGCCCGGCGCGCTCGGTGATGCGGATTCTGCGGTTGAAGACTCGTTCGTGACAGGCTTGCTGGATTGCCCGCATTACACGAGACCGGAAGTCGACGAGAGTGAAATGAAGGTGCCGGCAGTTTTGCTGTCCGGCAACCATGCGGAAATCAGGCGCTGGCGACTCAAGCAGTCGCTGGGCCGAACCTGGCAGAAGCGTCCGGACCTGTTGCAAGGCCGGATGTTGAGCCGCGAAGAAATGTTACTGCTTGAGGAGTTCAAGCGGGAGCAAGAAGCAGATTCCTGATTCGGGAATCTGCATATGACAAAGACATGTATCAGGTGGCGACCTGCTCTGCATGCAAGGCCCGAACCCACGGGTCATAACTTTTTTTGAAATGGAGTTACGCGATGAACCTGATTCAACAACTCGAGCAAGAAGAAATCGCTCGCCTGGGCAAGACCATCCCCGATTTTGCACCGGGCGACACCGTTGTCGTGCAGGTGAAGGTCAAGGAAGGCACGCGCGAGCGTTTGCAGGCTTACGAAGGCGTAGTTATTTCTAAGCGCAATCGTGGTCTGAACTCCAATTTCATCGTCCGCAAGATATCTTCGGGCGAAGGCGTGGAGCGTACTTTCCAGACTTACTCGCCGCTGGTTGCCAGCATCGAGCTGAAGCGTCGCGGCGATGTCCGTCGCGCCAAGTTGTACTATCTGCGTGACCGTTCCGGCAAATCGGCACGTATCAAGGAAAAGCTGGTCCGCCGCGCCTGATTGCGGCAGAACGGCAGACAGAACGCCCCGCCATGCGGGGCGTTTTCGTTGCACCGCAATGAACCTCAAGCAGCCTCCACTGTCCATTGCTGATTGACGCCCGCTCCAGCGGGTTCGATAATGAATGTCGAATTGATGCAAGGAGTACCGACCATGAATGCCGTCACCGAAATGCCAGATCCTTTTGTCTTTACTGACAATGCCGCCAACAAGGTCAAGGAACTGATCGAGGAAGAAGGCAATCCCGATCTCAAGCTGCGCGTATTCGTTTCCGGTGGCGGTTGCTCGGGCTTTCAGTATGGCTTCACCTTCGATGAAGAGACCAACGAAGACGACACCACGCTCAACAAGAACGGCGTGACCCTGCTGATCGACGCCATGAGTTACCAATACCTCGTCGGCGCCGAGATCGACTACAGCGACGGCCTGGAAGGCTCGCAGTTCGTCATCCGCAATCCGAATGCCACGACAACCTGCGGCTGCGGCTCCTCGTTCTCGGTCTGATCGCCATCGCACGAAACGAAGGGCGCCGTACGGCGCCCTTTTTGTTTGCCGGCCTCGGTGGGTGGTCGGCCTGCCTGTTGAGGCTAAAATGATCAGCTTTTGCCAAATGAGCATCCATTGTTTGGCAGGCTGCATCCAAAGGGGTTTTCATGACGACATGGGAGCAAGCGCTGGCGGCCATCAAGCGCGGCGCAGAGGAGTTACTCGTCGAGTCAGAGCTGATCGAAAAGCTCAAGACCGGCAAAGCATTGCGTATCAAGGCGGGCTTCGATCCAACTGCGCCAGACCTGCATCTGGGCCATTCCGTGCTCATCAACAAACTGCGTCAATTTCAGGATCTCGGTCATCAGGTCATGTTCCTGGTCGGCGACTTCACTGCGCAGATCGGCGATCCGACGGGCAAGAACAGCACACGGCCGCCGTTGTCCGCCGAGCAGATCGCCGAGAATGCCAGGACTTATCAGGAACAGGTTTTCAAGATTCTCGACCCGGCGAAAACCGAGCTTTGCTTCAATTCCAAATGGATGAACGAGCTTGGCGCGGCAGGCATGATTCGCCTTGCCTCGCAACACACTGTTGCACGCATGCTTGAGCGCGACGATTTCGCCAAACGCTACAGCAACAATCAGCCGATCTCCGTGCACGAGTTTCTTTACCCGCTGTGCCAGGGATACGATTCCGTCGTCATGCGTGCGGACGTTGAACTGGGCGGCACCGATCAGAAGTTCAATCTGCTGGTCGGGCGCGAACTGCAAAAGGGAGCGGGCCAGGCGCCGCAAACGATTCTCATGATGCCTTTGCTGGAAGGCCTCGATGGCGTCAACAAGATGTCGAAATCGCTCGGAAATTACATTGGCATCAACGAGCCGCCTAAGGAGATTTTTGGCAAGCTGATGTCCATTTCGGACGAGTTGATGTGGCGCTACTACGAACTGCTGTCATTTCGCTCGCTTGATGAGATCGCGGGGCTCAAGCAACAAATGGTAGAAGGCCGCAATCCGCGCGACATCAAGGTCGAGTTGGCAATGGAGATCGTCGCACGCTTTCACGACGCAGGCGCTGCGAAAGAAGCGTTGAACGATTTTGAGACACGCTTTCAGCGCGGGGCATTGCCCGACGATATTCCGGAAATGACGATTGTCGTGCCCTCAGAAGGCATCACCATCACCGCCTTGCTCAAGGCCGCGAATCTGACCTCGAGCACATCCGAAGCAATGCGCATGATCGAGCAGGGCGGGGTTCGCGCCGATGGCGAGCGCATTGAGGACAAGCATCTCAAGTTCTTCGCGGGCAACGCCGTTGTGCTCCAGGTAGGTAAACGCAAATTTGCAAATGTCATATTGACGGCGTAAGTGAGCAGGCATTTGTGACAAGGGTGTTGACGCTGTCCTGAATTATCCCCATAATCTCGCCTCTTCGCTGGCTGTGCGGCGAAGGCGCGGGGCAGGCGGTTGAAGGCGGCGGTATGGCTTTGCCGGTGTTCTGTGAGTTGTTGCAAATCAAGGCGTGACGCGGGTTTGCGGC
>JAQGMF010000044.1 GCA_028292505.1 Rhodocyclales bacterium | reverse complement strand
TGCTGGCGAAAATGCAGCCATACCTGGCGCCGATAATTGGTATTGCCGTTCTGATAATTTTATTGTTGCTGGCCGGCTTGTTACGTCGCAAGCGTCGGCGCCAGCCGTGAAAATCGGCCGCCGAATCGGCGACCGGCGCGAGGTAAAGCAGAGCTGGCGCGGCTTGCAAGTTTGTAGCGCCACACCTATACTGCGCGGGTAGCATCGTCTTGGGTATTTCTTGTGACTCCTCGCAGGAAATTTAAACGGGAAACAGGTGCGTCTGCCGGTCGCTTTGCGTCCCGCGCAGACAATCCCTGTACTGCCCCCGCAACGGTAAGCGAGTCAACATGCAGCAGGCAGTCGTACTGCCGGCCACTGTACTTCGGTATGGGAAGGCGCTGCATGGGAGATCTTCCGATCCCCGCTCGTGAGCCCGGAGACCGGCCTGTGCGTTCATGTGGCGCGTTGCGGTGGGCAGCGCAGACCGTGCGCGCCTGTCTGCTTCGCATCGTCTCGTTCCCTCCCTCGTGCTCTGCCCATTTGTCATAACCCGTGCGGGCGGCACGGAAGGAGTCGATCTTGAAAAACCATAAAGTTTTGCCAGCGGTATTGTTGCTGGGGTGTTTGTCGTGCGCGTCGTTTACTTCGCCCGCGCTGCTGGCGCAACAAGCCTCTGTTCCCGAGATGGAACCGATGGTGGTAACAGCCAATCGCGTCGCACGTACTGCCGATGAAACGCTGGCGCCCGTCAGTGTTGTGACGCGCAAGGACATCGAGCGTCTGCAGGCGCAGTCGGTGCCCGATGCGCTCAGAGGTTTGCCCGGTGTGATGTTCGTTAACAATGGCGGCGCCGGGAAAAACACCTCTTTGTTCTTGCGCGGCACTAATTCCAATCATGTGCTTGTCATGATCGACGGTGTCAAGGTCGGTTCAGCCACATTGGGAGCCGAGGCTTGGCAAGATATTCCCATCGAACAGGTCGAGCGTATCGAGGTCGTGCGCGGACCGCGTGCCAGCTTGTATGGCTCGGAGGCCATCGGTGGCGTCATCCAGATTTTCACGAAGAAGGGTGCGCAGAAACCAGCTTTCAGTCTGGGAGCCGGTACGCGCGGCACCTTTGAGTCCTCCGCCAGCGCGGGTTTCGGTTCCTCCGATAACTGGCTCTCCTTGTCGGGCAGTGCCAACAAGACGCGTGGCATCAACGCATGCCAAAGCAATACAAGTGCCGGATGTTTCGTTGCTGAACCGGATCGCGACGGCTATTCAAACACCTCCGTCAGCCTGCGTGGCGGTGGTCGACTCGCCGAGTCGCTCAATGGCGAATTGCAATACCTGCAGTTCAACGGCCATAACAGATATGACGGAAGTATATTCGGTGGCAACGAGGCTGGCTCCAATCAGCAGATCTTTGGCGGCACGCTGAACTATGTGCCCTTCGATGCATGGCGTTCAAGCTTGCACGCTGGCCAGGATACCGACGATTCCAAAGCCTACAAGGACGGTACTTTTGTCTCGCGTTTCATGACGCGTCGCGACAGTGGTAGTTGGCAGAACGACGTCACATTGGCCAAGGGGCATACGCTGGTGATGGGCCTGGACTACCTGCGCGATAAAGTGGTAAGTACAACGGCATACAATGTGCGCAGCCGTGCGAACCGCGCCGTGTTCAGCGAGTACCTTGCCGATGTGGGCGCCTTCAGTTTTCAGCTGGCCGGACGTCACGACGACAACGAACAGTTCGGCTCGCACAATACCGGCAGCGCCGCGACCGGTTATGCGTTCTCGAAGGCGTTGCGCCTGACCGCTTCCTACGGCACCGCATTCAAGGCGCCGACCTTTAACGAGCTCTACTTCCCAGGCTTTGGCACGCCGACCTTGCAGCCGGAAAAATCCCGCAATCGCGAAGTCGGTGCAAGCGGTGAATGGGGCGAGAACAAAGATGTGGGCAAATGGCAGGTCAGCGTGTTCGACAACCGTATCAGCCAGCTTATTGTTACCGATCCCGTGACCTTCACTGCGCAGAATTTGTCACGTGCACGCATTCACGGCGTCGAATTGAGTGCTTCGCAGCGCTGGGCCAATACATCGCTGGGCGCCAACGCGACGTTCCAGAATCCCAAAGATCATTCAGGCGCATCGAGCGAAGGAAATCTGTTGGCACGGCGCCCCCGGCAAACTGCGCGTGTTGATGCCGACCACGATATCGGCGCCTGGAGTTTCGGCACATCCTGGCTGGGCGTGGGCAAACGCTATGACAATGCGGCCAACACGATTCATCTGGGTGGCTACAGCACCTGGGATTTGCGCACGGAATATCGTGTCAACACGGACTGGCGTGTGCAGTTGCGCTTCGAGAATGTCTTCGACAGACGTTACGAAACAGCTTACCTCTTCAATCAGCCCGGTTTTGGCGCATTCTTGACGCTGCGTTATCAGCCGAAATAGAAGACCGTTCATCCCTCCCGCGTCGGGCGGGATGAATGACCTCGGACTCACGCAAGGAGATCGCAATGGCAGATACAGACCGTGACGCGCGCCACAAGGCGCGCATGCAGAGAAAGAAAGCTGTCGTCGACGCATCGATTGCCGCGGCCGACGAAGAGCGTGGCTTGTTGCTGGTGAATACCGGAACAGGCAAGGGCAAGAGCAGCGCCGCTTTCGGTGTGCTGGCGCGCGCGCTGGGCCACGGCATGAAATGCGCTGTCGTGCAGTTCATCAAGAATCGTTCGGACACTGGTGAGGAAGCTTTCTTCCGCAACAGCCCGAATGTAACTTGGCACGTCATGGGCGACGGCTTCACCTGGGAGACGCAGGACAATGCCAAAGACATGGCGACCGCACGCGCTGCCTGGGAGCAAGTACTCGTGTACCTGCGAGATCCGGCCATTGGTTTGGTGATTCTCGACGAGTTCACCTATACGCTCAAATACGGCTGGCTGACGCTCGACGAGGTGTTGCCGGAAATCGATGCGCGCCCGGCGATGCAACACGTCATCATCACCGGCCGTGCGGCGCCCGACGGCTTGCTGGAAATCGCCGACACGGTGACCGAGATGACCCTGCTCAAGCATGCCTATCAGGCGGGCGTGAAGGCCATGCCCGGCATCGAGTGGTAGTGCACGCCTGATGTTGGCGCTCTTGCTTGGCTGCGCGCTCGACCTTCTCTTGGGCGAGCCGCGCCGTGCGCATCCGCTGGTCGCTTTTGGAAAATATGCTAAACGACTGGTGGCGCTGTTGCATCCCGGCATTGCCGCGCCTCTGCTGATGCGTGCCTGCGGCGTGCTGGCATTGTGCCTGGCGGTCGCGCCCTTTGTGGCGCTGGCGGCGTGTATGGACACCTGGTTCGGCAACACCATTGCCGCTTCGATCTTCGATGCCTTGCTGCTTTACTTCGCGCTAGGTGCACGCAGCCTCGGCGAACATGCCCGTGCAGTCGCTACGCCGCTGACGACGGGCGATCTCGATGGTGCGCGCGCCGCGCTGGCGCGCATCGTCAGCCGCGATACGCATGGGCTGGATACATCGGGTGTTGCGGCGGCCACCATCGAATCGGTGCTGGAAAACGGTAACGACGCGATCTTCGGTACCTTGTTCTGGTTTGCCTTGCTTGGCGGGCCGGGTGCGCTGATGTTCCGCCTGGCCAATACGCTCGACGCAATGTGGGGTTATCGCACGGCGCGCTACCTGCATTTCGGCTGGGCTGCGGCGCGCTTCGACGACGTGCTCAACTATCTGCCCGCGCGCATCACAGCGCTCAGCTATGCGCTGCTCGGCCATTGCCGTCAGGCGCTGGATTGCTGGCGCAGACAGGCGCCTGTCTGGTCGAGCCCGAATGCAGGGCCGGTGATGGCAAGCGGTGCAGGATCGCTCGGCCTACAGCTTGGCGGCTCCGCGTGCTACCACGGTGAGTGGGAAGAGCGGCCTCTGCTGGGTTGTGGTGCGCGACCCGTAGCGAGCGATATCGAGCGCGCTATTCGTCTCGTGCGGCGCACACAGTGGCTATGGATCATCGTGATGCTATCGGCATTTTATGCAAAGAGGGCCTGGCATGGCTGACAGCACGACGCTCGTGCATGGAGGTCGTGTGCGCGCCGCAGCACACGCGTACCGCATTGCCGTGCGTAAGTGGCTGGACCTGTCGACCGGCATCAACCCGCAAGGCTGGCCTGTACCCTCAGTGCCGGCTGAAGTGTGGCGTTGCCTACCCGAAGACGACGATGGTTTGTACATGGCGACCACGGCGCACTTCGGCAACACCGCCGTATTGCCGGTGGCCGGGACGCAGGCGGCGATCCAGGTATTGCCGGGTTTGCGCGCAGCCTATGGCGGAGGCATGCGCGTCGGCGTCCTTGCCCCAACCTATGCCGAGCACATGAATGTCTGGCGCGCAGCAGCTTGCACCGTAAATGCAATTGGCATCGACGAGGTCGACACCTCGCTTGCCGGTATCGATGTGCTGATCGTCGTCAATCCAAACAACCCGACCGGTCGGTTGATCGATCCGGCCGTGCTGTTTGCATGGCACGAGCAACTCGCCGCGCGCGGCGGCTGGTTGATTGTCGACGAGGCGTTCGTCGATGCAACGCCCGCGGCAAGCATCGCTGGTGCCGTGCCGCTGCCGGGCCTCATCGTGCTGCGCTCGCTCGGCAAGTTCTGGGGTCTGGCTGGCGTGCGCCTTGGCTTCGTCCTCGCTGAGCCGGATCTGTTGAATGCCTTGCGTGCCGCGCTCGGCCCCTGGCACGTGAGCCACCCCGCACGCTGGGTCGCGCAGCGTGCCTTGATGGATCGCAAATGGTGCGAGACCATGCGTGTGCGCCTGCTTGCCGACAGCGAACGCCTGAGTGCCTTGCTGGCAACGCACGGTTTGCCGAGCCCGAGCGGTTGCGCATTGTTTCGTTGGGTACCGACGGCGCATGCTGCGCAGGTGCATGATGCGCTGGCACGGCAAGCCGTGCTGGTGCGCAGTTTCGATGACGGCTTGCGCTTTGGATTGCCGGGCGACGAGTTGGCATGGTCGCGGCTCGATGCAGCTTTGGGCGAGGTGATGCGATGAGTGCGCGTATGTTAATGGTACAAGGCTGCACCTCCGACGCGGGCAAGAGCACGCTGGTGGCGGCAATATGCCGTTGGCTTGTTCGTCAGGGTGTGAACGTGGCGCCGTTCAAGCCACAAAACATGGCGCTCAATGCAGCAGTGGCCGATGACGGTAAAGGCGGCTTCGGTGAGATCGGCAGGGCACAGGCCGCTCAGGCCGCTGCCTGCCGCATCGCGCCACATACCGATATGAACCCGGTGTTGCTCAAGCCGAATACCGATGTCGGCGCGCAAGTCATCATCCAGGGTCATGCCATTGGCAATATGAATGCGCTTGACTATCACGCCTACAAATCGACAGCGCAGGCTGCGGTGCTGGCGTCATTCGAGCGTTTGCGTGCGCGTTATGAAGCAGTGATCGTCGAAGGCGCGGGTTCGCCGGCCGAGATCAACCTGCGTGCCAACGATATCGCCAATATGGGCTTTGCCGAGGCGGTGGACTGCCCCGTGATCATCGTTGCCGATATCGATCGCGGCGGCGTGTTTGCGCATATCGTCGGCACGCTCGACTTGCTCAGCGCGAGCGAACAGGCGCGCGTAAAAGGCTTCGTCATCAATCGCTTTCGTGGCGACATCGCCTTGTTGCAGAACGGACTCGATTGGCTGGAAGCGCGCACCGGCAAGCCGGTGCTGGGCGTGCTGCCGTATCTGCATGGCTTGCAGTTGGAGGCGGAGGATGGCATTGCACGCGATATAGCAAAAGCACCCCAAACTCCGTCATTGCCGCGAAGGCGGGAATCCAGTGGCGTTGACATTACGTCACTAACGCCACTGGATTCCCGCCTTCGCGGCAATGACGATGGGATGCTAAGGATCGTCATGCCCGTAACCCCACGCATCTCGAACCACACCGATTTCGATATGCTGCGCCAGCATCCGCAAGTCGACTTCCGTTTCATCGGGCCGGACGAGCAGATTCCGGTAGCGGACCTCATCATCCTGCCCGGCTCGAAAGCGGTGCGCGCCGACCTGACGTTCCTTCGTCAGCAAGGCTGGGATAAAGCCATTGCGCGTCATCTGCGTTACGACGGAAAACTGATTGGCATATGTGGTGGTTTCCAGATGCTGGGGCGCGAGGTCAGCGACCCAGGTGGTCTGGAAGGTACGCCCGGTAGCAGTGAAGGACTGGGCTGGCTGGATATGACAACGGAATTGCAGGACGACAAGCAATTGCGCAACGTGCGCGGCGCGTTGAGCCAGGAGATCGCGCATGGCGACGCCGACCCGCTGCTATTGCCGCTGGAACCACTTGGCGAAGGCAAGATACCGCGCGACCTGTATCGAGACATTGCGGTGGCGGGTTACGAGATTCATGCCGGCGTGACGCAAGGTGCCGCGCTGACGCGCCCGATGCTGCACCTCGAGCATGGGCCGGACGGCGCCATCAGCGACGACAACCAAGTGCTCGGCTGTTACCTGCACGGTCTTTTCGATATGCCTGAAGCATGTGATGCGCTGCTGGCATGGGCTGGGCTCACGGCACCTCGCTCGCCGGATATCCAGGCCATGCGCGAGGCAAGCATAGAGCGCCTTGCCGACATGGTGGCGGAACACATGGATACGCAGAAATTGACGGCCATCTTGGATAGCAGCGTGGAGCGTGCGGCGTGAAGATTTTTGTAGGGTTCGTCAGGTGATTTTGAAACCGCCTCCCATTGTTCTGGCTTGTCTGCTGGCAACGCTTCTCGTGCCTGCGGCCTTGTTGCTCGGTCTGCTGAGTGGCTCGTCTGGCTGGGGCTGGCCGAACGCGGACATCTTGTGGCTCATTCGCGTGCCGCGCGTGCTGGCCGCCTTCGGCACGGGCGCAGCGCTGGCGCTGTCGGGCGCGCTGATTCAGTTGGTGACGCGCAATCCGCTCGGCGATCCGCACGTGCTTGGCGTGACCAGCGGCGCATCGGTTGGCGCTTTGCTGGCGCTGCTACTGTTGCCTGCAGGTTTCTGGCTCGGGCCGGAAGTCGGTGCAATGCTCGGCGCATTGGCGAGTATGACATTAGTGTTTTCGCTGGCTTGGCGCAGCATGGGGCGTGGGCTTGCACCGAGTGCGCAGCCGGGTACCGTGGCCGTGCTGCTGGTGGGCGTGATGGTGGGTGCTGCGTGCGGTGCAGCAGTCTCCTTCATGCTGGCTGTCGCGAACGATTTCCAGTTGCGCAATATCGTCTTCTGGCTCCTCGGGGATCTCAATGGCGCGTCGGTGTGGTGGCCGGTGTGGCTGGCCGTGGCGGTGTCGTTTGCGATGGCCTGGCCGAGGGCGCAGGAGCTGGATTGGCTGGCGCGTGGGGATGCCTGGGCGTGGACTTTGGGTGTGCCGGTGGCGCGCCGTCGTCGCATCGCAATCCTCGCTGCATGTATTGCCACCGGCGTTGCGGTGGCGACAGCGGGCAGCATCGGTTTCGTCGGCCTTGTCGCGCCCCATGTGGTGCGCCTGACAGGCTTGCGCAACGCGCGCCTGCTTCTGCCATTTTCGGCGCTGTTCGGTGGTGTGTTCCTCGTGCTCGCTGACACTGTCGCGCGAACAATCATTTCGCCAGCGCAATTGCCGGTTGGCGTGATTTCGGCTGCAGTCGGCGTGCCACTATTCCTGATGCTTCTGTTGCGGAGGCGTGCATGACAAAGTCATTGCCGCTGCGCCTCGAGAACATTGCTTTGCGCGCCGGCGCGAAACCGGATGGCCGTTTGTTGTGCAGCGGTCTGGACATCGCCATCGCGCCGGGTGAGCGCTGGGTGTTGCTTGGCCCGAATGGCGCGGGCAAGTCCACCTTGCTGATGAGCCTTGCCGGGCTGATCCAGCCGGATGCCGGCAGCATAGTGCTCGGCGATCTACCGCTGCCAGCGTGGCGCAGCGAAGCGCTGGCGCGAACGCGCGCATGGTGTCCGCAGTTCTGGCTCGACCCGTTCCCGGTCAGTGCATGGGAGACCGTGGCGTGCGCCATCATCGCAACCCGCCCCGAGCTTGAGTCCGAGCGCGTGCAGCAGATCGCGCGTGAGTGGCTGACGCAGCTCGACGCGGGTCATCTGGCCGATGCCGACGTGCGTACCCTGTCCGGCGGCGAGCGTCAGCGTGTGGCGCTCGCCACGGCTTGCGCGCAAGACGCGCCGCTATTGCTGCTCGACGAGCCGACCTCGCATCTCGACTGGTCGCACCAGGCAGTGTTGCAGGCATTGCTCAAGCGCTGGTCGCAGGACGGCGGCACGGTGCTGGCGGCCGTGCATGATCTGAACCTGGCGTGGACGTTCGCCACGCACGCCTTGCTGCTCGATGGTCGTGGTGGCGCGATCTGGGGCAAGCGCGAAGAAGTGTTGACGGCTGACGCCTTGGCGTCAGCCTATGGCGTGCCGGTCAACATCATCGAAGACGGCGCTTCGCGTTGGTTCAGGGTGGAGTTGGAAGGATGAGGGGAAAGTGTGGATATCGTGACATTGTCATTACAGCGTCAAGTTTGATTCATGAGAAAGAATTGACCACATGATTGTCCATAAGCTGCTGATCCTTGCCGGTGTCATTGTTATGACACCGGCGCAAGCCCTGTCCGTCAAGGACGATGCAGGGCACACGCTTGATCTGCCGCACCCGGCGACACGCATCATTTCGCTTGCGCCCAGCCTCACCGAGATGCTTTACGCCGCAGGCGGGGGCGACAAGATGGTGGGCGCCGTGGAGTACAGCGACTTTCCGCCTGCGGCCTTGAAGGTGCAGCGGATCGGGAGCAACCAGAAACTCGACCTGGAACGCATCGCTACGCTCAAGCCGGACCTGGTCCTCGTCTGGTATCACGGCAACGCGCTACGCGAGGTCGAGCGGCTCGGTGCGCTCGGTATTCCAATGTTCTATCTTGAGCCGCACACCATCGGCGATATTCCCGGCGCGCTCGAACGCATCGGGCAGCTTGTCGGTAGCGAGAAAGTGGCGCAGGACGCGGCGCAAGGTTTCCGTGCGCGTCACGCAGCATTGCGTGCGCAATACAGTGGTCGTCCGTCGATCAAGGTCTTCTACCAGATCACCGCCCAGCCGCTGCTGACGATCAATGACAAACAGATCATCTCCGATGTCATCCGCCTTTGCGGTGGCGTCAACGTGTTCGGCAACGAGCCAATGCTAGTGCCGCAGCTGTCGACGGAAAGCGTGGTGTCGCGCGACCCGGATGTGATCATGGCGGCGCATGTTGGCAGCGGGCAGGACAGGGCACGGCGCGACCCGGAGGCGGCGAACGTGAAATCGTGGAGCGTGTTCACGAGCATGAAGGCGGTTCGCACGGGCCAGATATGGCTGGTGCCCGGCGACGAAATCAGTCGTCATGGTCCGCGCATCCTCGATGCGGCACAGGCCGTTTGCACAGCGCTGGATAGCGCCAGAGCGGCGACAGGTGCGGTGAAATGAGCGGCTTCAATTTTCGTCATTCCCGCGAAAGCGGGAATCCACCACACTGCAATAAGTTCGTTCATCGCGAGGAAGTGGATTCCCGCTTTCGCGGGAATGACGGCATTGTGAATGCCGTTGGAAACAGGCTGGATACGACGATATGAGCGCTCACCTTGTCATCGGCGGCGCGCGCTCAGGCAAAAGCAACTTTGCCCAGAAGCTCGCGCAAGTGCATGGCAATGACATTGTCATTATTGTTACTGCGGAAATTCTCGATGCCGAAATGGCCGCGCGTGTCGACAAGCATCGTGCCGAGCGCCCGGCGCACTGGTGCGTGATCGAAGCGCCGCTCGACCTGCCGCAGGCGATCCAGAGCGCTTGCGGAGATGGCTGCTTCGTACTGGTGGACTGCCTTACGCTGTGGCTCTCCAACATCCTGTGCACGCAAGCCGAAACGCTGGAGCGGCGCATGGATGAACTGTGCGAGGCAGTCACACTGGCATCGGGAAAACTCGTGCTGGTCACCAACGAAGTCGGCTGGAGCATCGTGCCGGAGAATGCACTGGCACGTGCATTTCGCGATGAACAGGGACGTCTCAATCAGCGCATTGCGGCCCTATGTCAGCAGGTCACCCTGATTGCGGCGAGTTTGCCGCTGGTATTGAAAGACGAATCGAGGAATAAAGAATGACAAATGATTTTACAGTCACGTCACTTGAGCGCGATCTCGGCGTCGCATTGCAAGCCCGTCTCGACGGCCGCACCAAACCACCCGGCTCGCTCGGCAAGCTCGAAGCATTGGCGTTGCAGGTCGGCTTGATCCAGCAAACCATCACGCCGCAGTTGCGGCATCCGCGCATGGTCGTTTTCGCAGGCGATCACGGCGCGGCGAACGCGGGCGTATCGGCCTTTCCACAAGCCGTCACGGCGCAGATGGTGGCGAATTTTCTTGCGGGTGGCGCTGCCATCAATGTGCTGTCACGTCAGGCCGGGCTCGCCATGAGCGTGATCGATGCCGGGGTGGCAAGCCCCTGCAAGGTGCCTGCAAGCAGCGAGGTTGAATTTATCGATGCCAAGGTTGCACATGGAACGGCCAACTTCATCGAGGAGGCCGCAATGAGTGCCAGCCAGTGCGAGGCCACGATGGCGACTGGGGCCGAACTGGTATGCAAATGGCATTTAGGCGGTTGCAATGCGATTGGCTTCGGTGAAATGGGTATCGGCAATACGGCATCGGCCAGCCTTATCACGCATGCGCTGGCTGACGCACCGTTGGCAGAGGTGGTTGGGCGCGGTACTGGCCTGGATGACGCCGGCCTGGCGCGCAAGCGCGAGCTGCTCGGCAAGGCCGCCGCGCGCGTGGCGGGCCGTTCGTTGTCGCCGCTCGATGTGCTCGCCGAATTCGGCGGCTTCGAGATCGCCATGATGACGGGTGCGTATCTTGCAGCGGCGCAGTCGCGCATGCTCATCGTCGTCGATGGCTTCATCACCAATGCAGCCTTGCTGGTTGCCCACGCAATCGAGCCGGCGGTGCTCGACTACTGTGTGTTTGCGCATTGCTCGGCTGAGCCGGGACATCGTCGTCAGATGAGTTATCTCGGCGTACAGCCGCTGCTTGAACTGGACTTGCGTCTCGGCGAAGGGACAGGTGCGGCTCTGGTATTCCCGCTCATTCGTTCGGCATTGGCCTTGATGAACGAGATGGCGGGATTTGCGGATGCGGGGGTGAGCGGGAAGATTGGCGATGTGGGTTAATCCGATGCGGCACACACAATTTATCGTCATTCCGGCGAAAGCCGGAATCCAGGTTGTCCGCTACGGTTGGATCCCGGCCTTCGCCGGGATGACGAACATCCTGGACAGCGCGTGTGATCACGTGGCCTCATGACCGAGCTGCGGCGCGCCTTTCTCGCACTGGGATACTTCACCCGCATTCCGATTCCCGCGTGGGTCGGTTGGGCACCGGATGAGCTCAATCGCGCCGTGCGTTATTTCCCCTTGGCAGGGCTCATCGTCGCGCTGGTTTCGGCGGGCGTGTTATGGCTTGCCTTGCTGGTTTTGCCAGCGCCGCTGGCGGTGTTGCTGTCCATGGCGTTGTCATTGCGCCTGACGGGCGCTTTTCATGAAGACGGTCTGGCAGACTCCGCCGACGGTTTGGGTGGCGGCTGGTTGCGCGAGGACGTGCTGCGCATCATGAAGGATTCGCGTATCGGCACGTATGGCGCGGTGGCGCTGGGCATGGCGCTGCTGCTGAAATTCGTGGCACTCGATGTGCTCGCCGAGCGGGGTTGGATAGTCTTTGTGGCGCTGCTGGTTGCGCACTCCTTGTCGCGTTTCGCTGCGCTACTCGTGATGTACGCCATGCCTTATGTGCGCGACGACGAGAGCAGTCGCGCCAAGCCGGTTGCGCAAGGCGTCGGCAAGACCGAGGTGGTGATTGGGGCAGTAATCGGGTTGGCGCCAGTGGCGATTGCGGCGGCGCTCGGTGTGCTGACGCCCATCCGCCTTGCTGTGTTGCTGTGCGTCTGCGTGGCGATTACTGTGTGGTGGTCGCGTCTGCTGCGTCGGCGGCTTGGCGGCTATACGGGCGATTGCCTCGGCGCAACGCAGCAACTCGTCGAGCTGGGCTGCTACGTCGTGTTGTGCGCACATTCTCCGCTATGGCGATAGATGATGTCGGCATAAAGAGCGCGCTGTATCTCGTGCGGCATACGGCGGTCGCCGTGCCCGGTGGCACGTGCTATGGCCGCAGCGATGTCGCCTTGCAGGCGCCCGTCGACAGACACGCAGCATGGTTGCGGACGATGTTGCCTGCCGATGTTCCGGTTTTCTGCAGTCCTTTGTCGCGCTGTCTGGTGCTCGCCGAGGCCTTGTGTCCCGCGCCGGGTGCGCCGATTGTTGACGGGCGATTGGTCGAGATGGATTTCGGCGATTGGGAGATGCGCCGCTTCGACGATATCGTGCGCGAGCAGATCGAGGCATGGAGCCGCGACCCCTTCGGGTTTCGGCCGCCGGGAGGCGAGTGCGGCAGAGAAGTGATGGTGCGCGTGCAGGCGGCGCTGGCCGGGATCATGGCGAAGCATGCGAGCGCGGTCATCGTGTCGCATGGCGGCCCGTTGCGTGGCATTCACGGTACATTGCTGGGCCTGCCGATGCAGCATTGGCTGGCATGCAAGATCGAGCCCGGCAGTCTCGTCGTGCTCCGCCAGGGCGCCGATCAGTGGCACGCGGAATACATACAGTGCCCGGAGTCCGCAAAATCGTAGACAATCCGCTACAACCATTCCACGCATCCATATCGGGGCCGATCCCCTGCCATGCCGACTGAATTCCGTACCGAAGCCCGTACCGATTTACCAGACGATCTGTTCGCATATCTACCGGATGCGATTGACCCCGCGCTGTTCAAGCGCGCATTGGTCATCAAGCTGCGTCATCACGGCGACGTGCTGCTGGCGACGCCCGTGTTGTCGGCACTCAAGGAGGCCGCGCCGCAGTGCGAGATTGATGCGCTGGTCTTTGCCGATACGGCGGCGATGCTGGCGGGTCACCCTGCGCTGATGCAGTTGCATACGCTCGATCGCAACTGGAAGAAACAAGGCACGCGCAAGCAACTGGCAGGCGAATGGAACGCGTTCTGGAAATTGCGTGCGCGTCATTACGACATTGTCATTCATCTGACCGATCATCCGCGTGGCGCATGGCTGGCCCGTTTTCTCGGCGCGCGATGGTCGGTAGCACCGCAACGCGCCAAACCCGCCAAATGGTGGAAGAAATCGTTTTCGCATCTATACAAGACAGTTGGCGGCGGTCGTCGGCACACGGTCGATACGCATCTCGATGCCTTGCGCCGCATCGGCATTCGTCCGTCATACGAGGCACGCAAGCTGTGTCTCGTTCCCGGTGCGGATGCGCAAACGTGCGTCGATACGCGGCTTGCCGAGCTGGGGGTCGAGGCCGGGCGCTTCATTCACTTTCATCCGGCATCGCGCTGGTTCTTCAAATGCTGGCCGGTTGAGCAATGCGCGGACTTGCTCGGCGCGCTGGCTGCGCGTGGCGAGCAGATCGTGCTGACAGCTGCGCCCGATGAGCGCGAAAAGAAAATGGTCGATGCCATCCTCGCTTTGCTGGAACCCTCGCTACGCGCGCGTGCGATCAATCTGGCCGGGCAGTTCTCGCTCAAGGAACTCGCCGCGCTGACATCGCGTGCCAGGATTTTCATCGGTGTGGACTCTGCGCCGATGCATATCGCCGCCGCCGTCGGCACGCCCTGCGTGGCACTGTTCGGTCCCTCCGGCGACAAGGAATGGGGACCCTGGATGGTGCCGTCGGAGATTGTCACGAGCAATCATTCGTGCCGGCCGTGCGGGTTCGATGGTTGTGGTGGCGGCAAGGTGTCGGAGTGCCTGACGACGATTCCGGCGAATCGCGTGCTGGCGGCGGTGGATCGGGTGCTGGGAAGTGTGGCGCGATGATATTTAAATGTCATTTCACGATTGGAGCCTCAGTTTGAGTACGGCAGGCGTAGGGCGCAGTGCCAACTGCGCCGGATGTTCGAGGCATCATTCGGCGGAGTTCCACTCCGCCCTACTTTGCCTCAGGTTGCGGGAATGTATTGAGTGAGTAAGCACCCCATTCGTCTCGCTATCGTCCGCAGCCGCTACAACCCTTTCGGCGGTGCCGAGCGTTTCGTCGAGCGTACGCTGGCGGCATTGGAAGGCAATGCGATCGATGTGACGCTGATTGCCCGCCAGTGGGATGGCCCTGCGGAATCCGCCGATGGCACAAAGAAGAACTGGCGCTTGCTGACCTGCAATCCGTTCCATATTGGCCGCCTGTGGCGCGACAAATCCTTCGCCGAAGCGGTGCAGAAGCTGATTGCGCGCGAAGGTTTCGATCTCGTGCAAAGCCATGAGCGCATCCCCGGCTGCGATATCTTTCGTGCCGGCGATGGCGTGCATGCCACTTGGTTGTCGCTGCGCGCACGTACACTTGGTTCATTGGGACGCTGGCTGCAATCACTATCGCCCTGGCACCGCTACACATTGCGTGCAGAGCATGCCATGTTTCGCAGCAAGAAGCTGCGTGCGGTAATATGCAATTCGACTATGGTGCGCGAGGACCTGGCGCGGCGTTATCCCAAGCTGGTGCGGCGGCTACATGTCTTGCATAACGGCGTTGATCTTGAGCGTTTCCATCTCGCCTTGCGTGCGCGCCATCGTGCGACGCTGCGTGACGAACTGGGCATGGCCGCCGACACGTCGGTGATTCTCTTCGTCGGCTCCGGTTTCGAGCGCAAGGGTGTTGCGCCGTTGCTGCAGGCACTGGCGCGACCTGAGCTGGCGGCGGCGCATCTGTGGGTCGTCGGCAAGGACAAGGCGCAGAAGAAATTCGAAGCGATGGCGCGCCGTTTGGGCGTTAGCGCGCGTGCACATTTTTTCGGCCCGCAGCAGGACGTCGCGCGCTATCTCGGCGCCGCCGATGTATTTGCGCTGCCGACCCTCTACGACCCGATGCCGAACGCCGCGCTCGAAGCACTGGCCTGCGGTTTACCGTTGCTCACTTCGATGAGTTGTGGCGCGGCGGAACTCGTGCGGCGCCGCGATTGCGGCGTGGTGGCCGACGCGCTGGATGTCAATAGCATAGCCGATGGATTGGCGCAACTACTGCGCGCAGCCTGCGATCCGAAACAGGTCGATGCGCTGCGTGCCGAGGCGCGCGACGCGGTCAGTCATCTGTCATTGGAAGAGATGGCGAGCAAGCAACTGGCGTTGTATCGGCAGTTGCTCGGAGTTTCGCCCCTGCCTTGATCAACCGCCGACAACAGGCGGAATACGATCGACCAGCAGAGTGTGCACGCGACGGCTGTCCGCACGCAGCACCTGGAAGCGCAGGTCTTCGAGTTGCACCAGCTCGCCGCGCTTGGGCAGGCGGCCGAGGTGATGAATGATCAGCCCACCGACGGTGTCAGCATCTTCGCTGCTGAATTGCGTGCTGAAAGCGGCGTTGAAGTCTTCGACCTCGGTGGTCGCCTTGACGCGATAGCGTCCGGCTTGATCGGCAATTATGTTATCGGCATCTTCGTCGAAATCGTATTCGTCCTCAATGTCGCCGACGATCTGTTCGAGCACGTCCTCGATGGTCACCAGTCCGGCGACGCCGCCGTATTCATCGACGACGATGGCCATGTGATTGCGACTGACGCGAAACTCGCGCAGCAGCACATTGAGGCGTTTCGATTCGGGAATGAATACGGCAGGGCGCAGCATGCTGCGCAGATCGAAGTCGTTCTCGTGGGCACGCAGCAGGTCCTTGGCGAGCAGGATACCGAGCACATCGTCTTTGTTGTCGCCGACGACGGGGAAGCGCGAGTGGGAGGTCTCCAGCGAAAAGTTGAGAATGTCGTCGATGTCGGCCTCGACATCGATCACATCCATCTGCGCACGCGGCACCATGACGTCGCGCACCTGGATATCGGCCACGTTGATGGCGCCTTCGATGATGGACAGTGCGTCGGCATCGAAGAGATTGCGCTCGTAAGCGGCATGCAGGAGCTCGATCAGCTCTTCGCGGTCTTCAGGCTCGCGCGTGAGCAGGGCGGAGAGGCGTTCAAGAAAAGTCGGGCGACTACTGGAAGGGTCCATTGCAGTGAGTGAGGAGTGAGAGTGCAAGTAAGGCGTGAGGCCTCACCAATCAATAGGGATCAGGATAGCCGAGTTTAGCCATTACATCTTGTTCGATACGTTCCATTTCCTCGGCCTGCGCCGCGTTTTCATGGTCGTGGCCGCATAGATGGAGCAGACCATGCACGATCAGGTGGGCGGCGTGAGCCTCGAGCGTTTTGCCCTGTTCCTGCGACTCTTTGCGTACCACGGGCCAGCACAGCACGAGGTCGCCCATGAGCACAGGCTCGGTTTCGTAGGGGAAAGACAGCACATTGGTGGGGTAATCGCGGCCACGCCAGGCGGCATTCAGCGCACGCCCTTCCTTGCGTCCGACGAAGCGCAATGTCAGTTCGGCGGCACCGTTGCCGACGGCACGTATCCAGTGCTTGATCTGTTTGCGCGAGGGTAGTGATTTGTCATGCAATGCGTATTGCACGCTGAGGTGAAGTGGTTTTTTCTTCATTTTCGTTCGTAACTCGAAGCCGGCGGCAATATTCGGATAAAGGCTCGTTGCAGTCAATTCGAGCCGCAATGAAAAACCGCCAGTCTAAGCTGGCGGCTTTTCAGGTTCTGCAAGTCACGCAGTTCAGGTCATCCGACGCAAGGCCTTGATGCCACGACTCAGCGCATTGCGGAAACCGCCTTCGCTTGCGCCGGGGCGGTTTCCGTTGACTTCCTCATCAGTACGCTGAGTGATAATGACATTGCCATTCACGTCGCCGTTTTCGTCACGCGGACGATGACGTTGCGGTGCATTGCTGTGGCGCGGTGGCTGACCGGTCGAAGAACCTGTCCTGCGCCCATTGCCGCCTGCACCACCGGCTCCGCCATTGCTGGCGCCGCGTGGATTGCGCGGACCGGAATTGGTGCGAGCTGCGTTGTTACCCGCATTGCCATCGGCCGAACGGCTGCGTTCGGGACGAGCTGCTTGGCCCTCCGCACGCGGTGCGCGCGGTTTGGCTGGCGCACGTGGCGCGTCGGAACGTGGTGCAGCGCCTTCTGCTTGCGGCGCACTGCTGCGCGCGGGTTGTGCGCTACGACGTGGTTCGCCGCTACTGCGTCGGGCATTGTCGCCGCCACCACTACGACGAGCGGCGCCGTCACCACGACCACCTTCGGAGCGACCACCTTCACGGCGCGCACCTTGACGCGGCTGACGCGGTTCGCGAGCGCTGTCGTCGGCACTTGCCGGCGGCAGTTCGAAAGCGGGCGGTGTGACGCGAGCGATTTGCTTGCGGGTGAGTTTCTCGATGTCAGACAGATATTTCATTTCGTCCGGGCTGACCAGCGACAGCGCTTCGCCGCTCGAACCTGCACGACCGGTACGGCCTATGCGATGGACATAATCTTCCGGCACGTTCGGCAGCTCGAAATTCACCACGTGCGGCAGCTCGACAATGTCGAGACCGCGTGCGGCGATGTCGGTGGCGACCAGTACCTGCAGCTCGCCGCTCTTGAATTCGGCAAGGGCGCGGGTGCGGGCGTTCTGACTCTTGTTGCCGTGAATCGCCAGCGACGGAATACCGCCCTTGGCCAATTGCTCAGCGAGGCGGTTGGCGCCGTGCTTGGTGCGCGTAAAGACGAGCACCTGGAACCAGGCGTGTTCCTTGATCAGGTGGGCCAGCAGATGCCGCTTGGCACGTTGCTCGACGAGCATCGCCTTCTGCTCGACCAGCTCGGTCGTTGCATTGCGGCGCGCCACTTCGATCATGGCTGGCTTGTTCAGCAGGCCATCGGCGAGTGTCTTGATTTCTTCGGAGAAGGTCGCCGAGAACAACAGGTTCTGACGTTGCTTTGGCAGCAGCGCAAGCACCTTCTTGATGTCGCGGATGAAACCCATATCGAGCATGCGATCGGCTTCGTCGAGGACGAGGATTTCGACATTCGACAGATCGACGGTTTTCTGTTGCACGTGATCGAGCAGACGGCCAGGCGTAGCGACGAGCACGTCGATGCGCTTTTTCAACTGCGTGATCTGCGGGTTGATGCTCACACCGCCGAAAACAACCAGCGACTTGATATCGGTGTACTTGCCGTATTCGCGAATGCTTTCCTCAACCTGCGCCGCGAGTTCGCGGGTCGGGGTGAGAACGAGCGTACGGATCGCGCCGGGCTTGCGTGCTTCAGTAGTAGTAAGGCGTTGCAGAATGGGCAGCGTAAAGCCTGCCGTCTTGCCAGTGCCGGTCTGTGCGCCGGCCAGTAGATCGCCGCCCGAGAGCACGGCTGGAATGGCCTGTGCCTGGATTGGCGTGGGTTCGGTATAGCCGCGTTCGGACACGGCACGAAGGATGGACTCACTGAGTCCCAGTGATGCAAATGACA